>NZ_JAPDHU010000002.1:0-1936763 GCF_031921685.1 Methylocella sp. CPCC 101449
AGCACTGCGAGCGGCGCCAATGGCACGGCTACGGGAGCGGAAAGCACTGCCAGCGGAACGAACAGCACGGCGACAGGCGCACAGAGCACGGCCAGCGGGTCGAGCAGCACCGCGTCGGGCGTGGAAAGCACAGCGAGCGGGGCCTCCAGCACCGCGACGGGCGCACGGAGCAGCGCGAGCGGAGACTACAGCACCGCGACTGGCATGAGCAGCACCGCGAGCGGAACGAACAGCACCGCAACGGGCGTCGGCAGTACGGCAAGTGGGCAGGACAGCACGGCAACGGGGATGGGAAGCACTGCCGACGGGCTCAACAGCACTGCCACGGGCGTGCGGAGCCAGGCGAGCGGCGGCTACAGCACCGCAGCCGGAGCAGCGAGCACTGCGAGCGGCGCCAATGGCACGGCTACGGGAGCGGAAAGCACTGCCAGCGGAACGAACGGGACGGCGACAGGCGCACAGAGCACGGCCAGCGGGTCGAGCAGCACCGCGACGGGCGCACGGAGCAGCGCGAGCGGAGACTACAGCACCGCGACTGGCATGAGCAGCACCGCGAGCGGAACGAACAGCACCGCAACGGGCGTCGGCAGTACGGCAAGCGGGCAGAACAGCACGGCAACGGGGATGGGAAGCACTGCCGACGGGCTCAACAGCATTGCAACGGGCGCGCGGAGTCAGGCGAGTGGCGGCTACAGCACTGCCACGGGCGTCGATAGCGCCGCCAATGGCGGTGCCGCTTCGGCTTACGGCGCCGGCTCGGTTGCGTCAGCGAACAATGCAACGGCAATCGGAACCGGAGCGACGGCTGCCGGTGCTTCTTCCGCGGCCTTCGGGCAAGGCGCCAGCGCAACCGGCGTTAATGCGACCGCTATCGGTCAGGGTTCGAGCGCTGCGCATGACAATTCCACGGCGATTGGGCAGGGCGTTGCGACAACCCGTGCCAATCAGGTCGCGATCGGCAATTCACGCAATACCTATACGCTTTCCGGCATCACGTCGGCGGCCAGCGCCGCTGCCCAGGTCGGCCCGACCGGTTTCGTGACGACCGACAGCCGCGGCAATCTCGCCGTGTCCAACTACGGGCCGGCCTCGATCGCAGCTCTGGACGGGCGGGTGAGCGGCCTGGAGACCGCCATCGGCAATCTCAGCCGCTTCACCATGGAGACGCGGCGCGAAGCGCGTCAGGGCATCGCGGCGGCCATGGCGATGACGAGCGCGCCCATGCCTTCGGTGCCGGGGCGGACGACCTGGGCCACCAATGTCGCGACATTCAGGGGAGAATATGCGGGTGGTTTCTCGTTTGCTCATCGCCTCAACCTGGACGTACCCCTCGCCGTCACGGCCGGAGCCGCCTACAGCGGCGGCGGCAATTTCGGCGCTCGTGTCGGCCTGCAGGGCGAGTTCTGATCCGCCATGTCGAGCGGCTTTCCCCCCGGGGGCCTCTTGAACGCTGCGACCGGGCGCCCGGCCGCCTTCGCCGATGCAGGGTAATGCAGACGCCCGGAGTCGATCCTTCAGGAAGAGACGACATACGTTGCAGAGACATTCGACCTGCGGCCGCAAGGCCGCCACATGGTTCGTCATCGCGCTGGCAATAGGCATTCTGACGACGATGTCCTCGAACGCCGCGCTCGCCCAGGGCCAGCGCGAACCCGCTTCCCCGCCGAAGCCTTCGCGCGCGGTCCCCGCGCCGGAAGCGCCCCAGCCGCGGCGCGCCGACGTCGATCGCAACGGTGTCCTGATCCTCGTCAAATCGGCGTTGCTGGCGCTCGACCAGGCCAACAAGACCGGAAACTATTCGGTCCTGCGCGATCTCGGTTCGCCCAATTTCCAGGTGAACAATCCGGCCAGGCTGGCGGAGATATTCGCCTCGCAGCGGCAGCAAAGGCTGGATCTCGCCGGCCTCGTCGTCCTCGATCCCCAACTCACCCTTCTACCGCAGATCGAGACCGACGGAAAAATGCGCCTGGCCGGCTTCTTTCCGTCCACGCCGATGCAGGTCAATTTCGAGCTGCTCTACGAACCGGTCAATCGCGAATGGCGCATATTCGGCCTTTCGGTCAACCTGTCTGCCAGCGGGCCGAAAGCGCCAGACACACCCCCCGCAAGGCAGCCTGCTGTCTCCCGTGAGCCACCCCGCGCGCCAACCGCCGCCGTGCTTCCAAACAGCCCTGCCACAGGCCGATAACCGCCGGGATGTTCTCGGCGTCTTCGGGGCGCCGCAGGGCAGTTGCCGTGCCGCATGCGCGCCGATCCGGCATTCAGACATTTGCCAGCTGCCGGCGGAACCAGAGCGTCAGCAAGGAATGACGGCAATCACCAGCAGCATGCGGGCGACACACCTTAAACGGTCGTCATGAGCCGAACTCAGGTGGTAGCTTTTAAGTGAATTTTGCCTTCTCGCTTTTTGTGTTCGCGAGAAACCCCGTAGTTGCCTCTTCACTCGCCAATCCTGCGACACCTCTCACAACTATATCGATGCACGATTTATTTCTGCCCTGTCTGCGGCTATCGTCTTCACTCATGTTGAGTCCGCATTTCTGACGCGCTGTCAGCATTCGGGACACATAGGACTTGAGCTTCTAGAAAAAACAGTAAGTTAGCAGCTAGCCGCCCGGTGGCACATCCGTTGCTGTTGAGTTATCAGAACTGCATCGCGTTTTCATGGGATCAAAGCAGTGAAGCTCGCCGCCGCGAAGCTACGTCTTTCGGTACGTTGGCAACTCATCGGGCTATGGCTTCTGCTGGCCGTCTCGGCATCAATCACCGCCTATTTGTTCGCACAGTTCTATTCACAGACCACAGCCCGCCAAGTATCCGAAGCGAAAGAGGTGGCCGATCGCGCCTGTCGTACCATTGGCGATCGCTATCTCTACTTCACCACCGGTTGGGCATCCAATGCATCAGGCATTAACGACAAAGAGTTCCGGGATGGACTGACCAGTGTGGTCTCTGTCGCGCTTGCCCACATATCTGGTGTAGAAGGCGGAATTTGGTATGGACCAAGCGGCTCTCTGGCCTATGCCTATCCGACCTATGAAGGATCGGGGCCAAAGACGGATCTACCCAGCGCTGAGCTTACCACTATCGCCGAGATTAATCGGCGTGCTTTGAGCGCTGATGGCCCGGCGCAGACCAGTTTTCGCGGACAGGCTCAGACGATCATACTGCACGCTTGTCCGTTATCCGGCCCTATTCCTCAATTGACCGCTTGGACGATGTCACGCGTCTATAATTGGTCGGGACCAGCTTATAATCGACTATTCGCCGGAATGGGTTTATTGGCGACAACCGTTCTTGGCGCTGCGCTATGGCTGGCAGCGGTAATCATCAGCTCTGCGCGACGAGCGACACACATTGCCTCAATCCTGAGCCAGCATAATACGATCGATCTACCGCAGCTCAAAGAAACAGGCGATCCCGATATGGATCGTCTCGTTGTAGCGCTGAACGAGGCAGGCCAGCGGCTCGGAGAGGCCCGCCAACACGCGGAAAGCGTCGAACGACTTGCCGCCGTCGGGCGCCTGTCGGCAAGCTTGGCTCATGAGGTTCGTAATCCCTTGGCCGCTATGCGACTTAAGGCAGAGAATGCGCTGGCTTCTTCTGATCCCATGCGCGCCAACGCTGCTCTGCAGGCCGTGCTGCAACAAGTGACTCGTCTGGACAAATTGCTGAGTGATCTACTGGCGACCACCCATCAGAAGCCCATAAAACATGAAAAAATCGATCCAGCCGCACTTATGGACGACATCTTGGACACACACCGCGACGCCGCCATTCGCAAGGGCGTCCATCTCACGGCTACGGCCGCTTCTGGCTCCCTTCGCCTGTCGGGTGATCGCGAACAGCTGCGGCGAGCTCTTGACAATCTTCTCGTCAACGCGCTTAGCGCTGTCGGAACGGGTGGAAAGATCGAGCTTTCAGTACGATCGGACGGTAGAACAGCCGTCTATAGCGTCAAAGATAGCGGGCCGGGCGTCGATCCAGCTATAATTACCCGCTTATTCGAACCTTTTGTCACCGGGCGCAACGACGGAACAGGCCTCGGGCTAGCGATTGTGCGGGAAATCGCTCGTGCCCACGGCGGAGAAGCTCGGCTAGTAGCATCATCTCGAGGCTGCAATTTTGAGATTGAGGTCCCATGCCACGCATCCTGATCGTTGATGATGATGACGGCATGCGCGAAAGCTTGACAGAAACCTTGACGGATCTGGGATACGTCAATGTGCTAGCTGCAGCGTCCGGTCCTGAAGCGCTCGCCATTATGGATCGATTTCAGGTCGATGCTATTCTTCTTGACCTCCGAATGCCCAAAATGGACGGCATTGAGGTCCTGACTAAAATCCGCGAGCGCTCTCCCGCCTTGCCCGTCGTGGTGCTGACTGCCTTTGCCACGGCAGCGAACACAATAGAAGCCATGCGGCTCGGCGCCTACGATCACTTGATGAAGCCGATCGGTCGCCAAGAACTGGCCGACGTCGTGAATCGGATGCTGGCCGATAGAAGGCTTTCGTCGACAGAAATAGGGACTCAGACTGATACCCTGATCGGCACGAGTGGCGGCATGCGGGCCGTACAAAAATCGATCGGAATGCTCGCAGATAAGGATACCACCGTCCTTATTCTAGGTGAAACAGGCACAGGTAAAGAGCTGGTCGCAACCGCGCTTCACGCCCATGGTCGACGCGCCGCTGCCGCATTCATACCCGTGAACTGCGCTGCCATTCCAGCAGATTTGCTTGAGAGCGAGCTCTTTGGCCACACCAAAGGTTCGTTCACAGGGGCGATATCTGATCGTCGAGGCGCCTTCCGGGAAGCGGATAAAGGCACGTTGTTCCTGGATGAGATCGGCGATATGCCTCTCGCCATGCAGGCTAAGATGCTCCGTGCTCTCGAAGAGCGCGTGATCACGCCGGTCGGAGGCAAACCAACACCAGTCGACGTGCGCGTGATCGCAGCGACGCATCACGATCTTGGGCAACTCGTCGCGAATAAGCGTTTTCGCGAAGATCTATACTATCGCCTCAACGTCGTCCCCATAACACTCCCACCCCTGCGCGAGCGTCGGGCCGATATAGCGCTTTTAGCGCAACACTTTCTGGCGCTTAAATCGAATCTGCCAAAGCGGCTTTCGTCAGATGCCTTTGCCAAGCTCGAAACTTATAGTTGGCCAGGTAACATCCGTCAGCTTCGCAACGTCATTGAGAGAGCATCCGCGCTGGTTCGTGGTCCAATCATCGAGCCCAGTGATCTTGAATTGCCGACCTCATTAGCGAGTTCAGCTAAAGACAGCGATGGCAATGATCTATCGCAGGCTGTTGCTGAGCTCGAGCGCAAGATGATCGAAAGAACGCTCGCCGACACACACGGCAATCGGACCGAAGCGGCGAGGCGGCTCGGTATCAACCGCCAACTGCTTTATACAAAAATGCAGCGCTACGGGCTGATGACGGCGTCAGATAAACTGACGCCCGACGTCGCCGATGATGACAGATAATCATCTAGAACGTCATCTAACCCATTGTTGAGGCGTATATTCAGAGTTGGCGCACCGCTTGCTCACTAGCTGTATCGACACGCTTGTGTCATTTGGCAAGGAGAAAGCCATGCCCCGGTTTATCGATCGCTTTCTAAGCACAAAAGCAATTCCCGCGTCGCTTCTCGTTATCGGCCTGGCAGGAACTGCCATTGCTCAAGCGCCACCACGACCTGGCTACGATCCTTCGCAACTTCCGGAAACGAGGGGCACTGTGAAACAATATTCCCTAACGCCGCGTGGCGACGTTGATGGCCTCATCCTTCAGGACGGTACGCAGGTGCAATTTCCTCCGCATCTCGGCGTGCAGGTCGTATTCGCGATTAAGCCCAACGACACAATTGCTGTGCGCGGCTTGAAAGCGCGTTCGGTTCCGATGATCGACGCCATGGAAATTCGCAATGAAGCGAGCGGAGCAACGATCATCGACAGTGGCCCGCCTGTTAGGTCAGATGCCCGGATCATGACGATCGGCGGACGCGTGGCGCAACCTCTTTATGGAAAGCGTGGCGAGATCAACGGCGCTTTACTCGAGGACGGTACGATTATTCGTTTACCGCCCCACGTAGCCGAGCAACGCGCTGACCTTCTCGGCAAGGGTAACTTTCTCACTCTATCCGGCGTCGCGACGCAAACACCATTTGGCAAAGTCGTCGACGTCACCAGCTTCGGTTCCAACTCAGGAGGCATGACTGACGTTGATCGGCCAATGCCCAGAGGTCCCGGAGTCGGCCCAAGAGACTGATCCACTTATTAGCGACCAAAATATAGGAGTTCATATGATTCATTCCAAATTCACCGGCACCATTACCGACGTGTTCGCTCATCGCTTCGTGATCGAGACACGTGATGGTCGTTTCCTCGCCGATATCGGTCCGAAAGCGGCAGAACAAATTGTTCTAAAAACGGGCTTAAAAGTTCGGCTCGAAGGAGAGCGCAAACCGAGCGAGATCAAGGTCGAGCGCATCGCCATAGGCGACGGAGACTTCCAGCTAGCTCATCATCCCGACAAGCATCATCATCCAGATTTCACAGCCACCGCTGCTACGAAAATGGCCGAGGCTGAAGGCTATCGAATCGTCGGCGATTTGCGCGCCAAGAGAAAACATTTTGAGGCGACAGCCACCAAAAGTGGCCGGACCTATGACATTCACATCCATCACGACGGTGTGCATGTGCACTAAGTTATAACTTCAGCGTGGGCGCGGCTCAGCTGCGCCCACTTTTGAAACGACGGATCGTGACATGGCTTCGCATCATCAAGGAACGACTTTAGTGGCTCCTAGATCGGTTAAAATGCGGCGACCTCTCGATGCGTTGAATTTCTTTCTAGCCGACGTGCGCGACGGACTGGGGCCCTATCTCGCAGTATATCTTCTGACTGTACAGAAGTGGGATGAGGCCAGCATCGGCATAGTCATGTCGATCGCGGGGATTGCTGCAATTTTGGCACAGACTCCCGCTGGCGCTTTAATCGATTCCAGCCAATTCAAGCGCGGACTTGTCGTAACGGGTGCCATCTTGGTGATGATAAGCACTCTCGTTCTGCCCCTGTTTCCATCTTTCTCCATGGTCGCCGGTCTGCAAGCAGTTAGCGGAGCCGCCGGATCGATTTTTCAGCCTGCAATTGCCGCCATCACGTTGGGCATCGTCGGCCCTCAAGCTTTCACGAAGCGCACGGGTCGCAATGAGGCTTTCAACCATGCCGGCAACGCTACGGCAGCCATCCTAGCAGGAGCGACAGCATACTTTCTTGGGCCTATCGTTGTCTTTTATGTGATGTCGATCTTTGCGGTGGCGAGCCTCATTTCGGTAATGATGATTCCGGCTAGCAGCATCAACCATGACGTCGCACGCGGGTTGATAGATGCCAACGAATCGAAGCATCGCCCATCCGCTTGGTCGATCTTGCTGACCGACAAGCCCCTGCTTGTCTTCGCTATCTCTGTCACTCTATTTCACTTCGCCAATGCTGCCATGCTCCCACTCGTTGGTCAGAAACTGTCACTCCAAAATGGAGAGCTCGGCACAACCTATATGTCCGGTTGTATTGTAGCCGCTCAACTCGTCATGATCCCGATGGCGATTTTGGTCGGTGCCAAGGCAGACCGGTGGGGTCGAAAGCCAATTTTCCTAGCTGGGTTTCTAATTCTGCCTTTGCGAGGCTTTCTCTATACGCTGTCGGACGACGCCATGTGGCTTATCGCGGTACAAGCCCTCGATGGCATCGGCGCGGGCATCTTTGGTGCTCTTTTCCCTATCGTCGTGTCAGACCTGACACGCGGGACTGGACATTTCAACGTAAGCCAAGGCGCAATCTCGACCGCCATAGGTATTGGCGCGGCACTGAGTACCAGCTTCGCGGGTTTTATCGTTGTAAGGGCGGGATACAATTCTGCGTTCCTATTTCTTGCAGTCATAGCAACCATAGCGCTTGCACTTTTCTGGCTGGCCATGCCCGAAACATACTCGGAGGAATCCGACAGCGGTCCTCAAACAGCACCCGAGGCAGCTTAAGCACAAAACGATTGAAGTGAGAGGACTATATGGCTGATAGATTCCTGTCGATCACAATGCTGGTTGCGTCCAACGTATTTATGACGTTCGCATGGTATGGTCATCTTAAACACAAGAGCACAGCACTATGGATCGCAGTGCTCACGAGCTGGGGTATAGCGTTCTTCGAATATTGGTTGGCTGTTCCGGCTAATCGAATCGGAAGCGCCGCATATTCCACGGCACAACTCAAAACGATTCAGGAGGTGATTACACTCATTGTATTCGCGGCGTTCTCGACCCTCTATCTAGGTGAGAGATTCACGCTGAGTTATGGCATCGGCTTTTTGCTGATCGCAGCTGGAGCGTATTCTGTATTCAAGTCGCCGTTCGGATAAGATCACTGTCTATCGGAAATCACGAGTGACCCCGTCCAAAAACTCGCGAAATAGGTCACTGCCGGGCCATCGATCAGCCAGATGTGAGTTCGTCGCCTTAAGCATCTATACCACTTTTGAGGATCCTTATTCTCGCAGGCCATGAATGCTTCAATCGTCCACCAAAACGGCGCGTCCTCGCCAATCCCTATTTGGTGTCGGCGCCAACCAAAGAGCACCCCGATCAAGCCAAAGCCAAGTCCAGCAAAGCGAATGGTCCAAATCATCATCGTCAGCTTCCTACGATGGATCGATTAGCGGCAGCATATGTGCCCGTGATTTCGCTACAATCTAAGGCCTGCCGCATCAGATGTGTCCACTGGCGGCAAAGTTAGAGTTCCCGGAGGTTAAGGTTGCCGATATTGGCTGACCTTGGAGGGGAGAGCATCAGGCATCGTGGAGAGATTACGGGGCTCCATCAATTTAATTGATTGAACGCTATATTTTAGCAGATGAGCTAACGGTGCGTATGAGCAAGAATCTGTTCGTTCTGCTCTATGGCTCATTCGACTGTTAAACCACGGCAGCAGATCTGCTCGCGGGCAGCTCAGTATCGATGTCTTCTCAGCACTCTTGTGTAATTGGTGACGTCAGGACCAGTTCAATCCAGAGGACCATCGTAATCCATAGAAACGAAATGGAAGAACAGCGATGTGGAGCTGCACGCGTCCGGCAACACGTCGCGCAAATGGTGGATGACGGTTCCAGGATAGATTAGCCCGTCGCCGAGAGCCTGATAGACGCCGATGCGGCTACTACTCATATCTAGCTGTAGTGGCCAACAGGTTTCCTTGTCCGGCTCCGGCGAGAAATCGATGCAAACGGCCATTGTGATCTCACATTGTCGTCGATCGGTATGGCGAGGCAAGCGTGCACCAGGTTGATAAGCGCCGAGATAGACATACGATGGCTTCAGGCGATATCCGACTACCTCGCTGACGGGGCCAGCCAATTGCTGATGGAAGAAGCGGGCAACTGGATCGTTGTGCACAACGTATCGCAACCCACTTTGGATATCGCCAAGCTGGAATGCGCCGGTGCGAATTTGGTGGCGATAGTAGCGACGCAGGGCCGATAGCTGAAAGGGATGGATAAAGTCGCGCAAGGTCGCAAAACCGAGCGCGTACATGCGTCGCGCTTCTGCAGTCCGAAGCGACCAAGCCATGGCTCGTCTTTGTAAAGTGCCTTTATCGGTGAGGATGCCAGCATGCCACAGTAGCGATGCGATAGCGGGCGATAGCCCGCCACCCGACATGAAGTTCCGCAGTTCGCCGATGGACTTGGCGCCAAGAACGAAAGGCACGCTGATTCCCGTGCCGCTATCTGTTGTCCAGGCCGTCCAAGCATCCTGATAAACAGCATGATTTATCGCGGCAGGAAGATCGACGCGATCTCCGAAGCGGACGGCCGGTGAAATTGCCAATTCGGCAGCTATCGGGAGTGCCGGCAAAGCATTCAGTTGCCACTGGGGCACAAGATGATCTGGCTGAGCTTCAAGTTCGCAACGAAATACTGTTGAAGCGCCAAGAGGAGATTCTAAGGTCTCCTCCGTTGTCTGTGCAAGGTCATCCATCTCAATCAACCTTTGACATGAATCCAACCATTGACCGTGAAGCGACTGTCATCGAATTTCTTCGATGGCGCTTTGACAGGGCGTATTTCATGTAGGAGGCCGCTCGGGAAAAAGACGATCCCGTTACGATGAGGCGTGATTGTGCTTTGTCGGGGTGCTGCCTTGAGCCTCGCCGCATTTTCTGGTGGTTCGTAGAGGCGCAACTCGCCGCCTGAAAATGGCTTCGGCTCGCGATGAAAGAAATACACATAGCTCAGCAAGCGGGATTTGAAATGACTTCCGCCGTTATCCTGATGGGCGACAAAAAACTCCCCATCGTTGGTTGCGGTGATCTGAACATCGATGGTGTCAAATGCAAGATTTGGCAGGCTGAAACGACGTGCTACCTCAGGTAAAAGACGGCGAATGTTGTCCTGGAACAATGTCTCAACCTCGTCGGGGTGATCCATGATCACCGAACGACGCTGGTTCTGATCAACCACTCCGTTGTTGTTGCCGCGCTGCACCACGCTGGATGGTTTGAACCGGCTCTCATTTTTGCGCACGAATTCAGTGACCATTTGGAGCTGAGCTGGCGCCAGAAATTCCTCAAATGTCACGAACTGAAAGATATCGCCGGGAAAGGGAATACCCACACCGGTGGGCGCTTGGGGATTGTACTGCGGGCCGTGTGGATCGCGAGGTGGTCCCGGTGGGATCGGTTGCGGCCCTTTCGGATCACTCGGGGGGCCCGGCGGAAGCGGCTGGGGGCCCTTGGGATCGCTAGGCGGTCCAGGCGGAATCGGTTGAGGTCCTTTTGGATCGCTTGGTGGCCCAGGCGGGATCGGTTGCGGACCTTTCGGGTCACTTGGCGGTCCAGGCGGAACCGGTTGTGGGCCCTTGGGGTCGCTTGGCGGTCCCGGCGGGATCGGTTGCGGACCTTTGGGATCGCTTGGTGGTCCCGGCGGGATCGGTTGGGGGCCTTTCGGATCACTTGGTGGCCCTGGAGGGATAGGCTCCGGTCTGCCGGGGCCTTCTGGATCTTTCGGGCCTGCGTGCGGATCCCAGGGGTTACCAGGCCCGGCGACGAGAGGCGGGCCTTGTGGAGAGCCAGGGTCCCAAGGCCCCAATGGACCGGACGGACGATGTGGACCGCCCCCCTCCGGGTCCCAAGGATCACCAGGGTTATGTGGCCCGGCAACGAGAGGCGGGCCTTGCGGAGAGCCAGGGTCCCAAGGCCCCAATGGACCGGACGGACGATGTGGACCTCCCCCCTCCGGGTCCCAAGGATCACCAGGATTATGTGGGCCGGCGACGAGAGGCGGGCCTTGTGGAGAGCCAGGGTCCCATGGCCCTAATGGACCAGACGGACGATGGGGGCCTCCTCCCTCCGGGTCCCAAGGATCACCAGGATTATGTGGCCCGGCGACGAGAGGCGGGCCTTGCGGTCCTTCTGGGTTCCAGGGACCAGGGTTATGCGGTACGCCACCTTGAGGTTCCACGTGCGGTACCCATGGACGAGGGCCGTCGCGAACTAGGTCAGGCCTAACGGGCGTAGCGGCCCGCGCTACAGGGGCGGCGTCGGATTGCTGTGCCCAGGGATGAAAGGCATCTGGTACGAAGGAGGCCGTCGCGGATGGCGACGTCTGCGTAGCGTTCCGGGCGATTTCTGCAAGGATAGCAATCGCAGTATCACTGCGACCGATGGCACGGCTGGTGACGATACCAGCAATCAGGCCTGTCAGTATTGCATTGAATGAAGTTTGCTCGCCGCGTTTCTCAATAAGACGAGAGAAAAACTGCAATTCTTCAGGATCAAAATCGAAGTCGCTGCCGCTGAGCAGTTGGTGCAGCAGACCGACCAACGCATTCGGCTTTTCGTCTCCCATGGAATCCCCCGCCGCCAATAGATCCAACAACGATTAAGTGAATTAGACATTAGACAACCGGCCTACGATATAATCAACGTGCGACTTATCCAAGATGCAGTTTGAAAGCCTGTCAAGCGGCCTGCCATGAGGTCATGGCACCGTCGTACTTGTCGACTGGTTGTCTGGCACAACCGAGCCAACTGTCTCAGTGATCAAATCAATTGGCGTGATGGACGAATGATCGATTGCGACGCTGGCCTTGCTGGGCCATCCATGCTTATCGATGCCGTTCTGGCTCTTTTTCCCGTTAAGTTCGATTAAATATTGAATATCAGGACTTGAGAGGAGAACTGCTGGCTTCTTGTTTATCAATATATGGCAGTGGCGCATTTAACCAAACGCCTAAGGGCATAAGCGAGCGAGACCCGGTGACACTATGGGCAGCACATCTGTGCACTGGCGGCTCCATACGAACCGTTCTGATTATAAAAAAAGCTCCGGATTTCTCCGGAGCTCTTGAGACAACCGCTGGAATGCCACCAGTACATCCGTGGCTCGCATCCAAGAGATTACCGCATCTTTGATCAAGCAGCTTGAAGGCGGCCTGCCGAAGCTTTGCCGCTCCTGCCGTCTGTAACAATTTCGTAGGCCAGCTTTTGACCTTCATTCAGGCCGCGCATGCCCGCTTGTTCAACGGCGGACACATGGACGAAAACGTCCTTACCGCCATCATCGGGTTGGATAAATCCGTATCCCTTTTGGTCGTTAAACCACTTCACTGTTCCGGTTGCCATTTGTAGTCCTCATGTTGGCGTCTAGGCGCAAGTTATCGTTTGCTGGCGAGAGAACTCGCCAGCAGCAAACATCGAATTTTTCGGGGGAGAGGTAGTAGCGCGCCGAGGCGGGAGACAAACAATCAACCAAAAGCCGATGAGCACTTGTATGCGAACATCATGGTCAAATCAAGGTCGAGAACAAAGGCATCGCCGCCGTTAGAATTTGCATGGAAGAAACTTTCCTAATTGAGTTTTAGAACTCAGCCGTCACAACAGCACGTTTCCCAATTATCGGTCGGATATTCGCGTCGGCCGTCGTCGAAGGCGGTCGCTAAACATATATGTTGTGAATCTAGCTAAAGTAGCGTCTAGTTCGATTCAGCAATTTCGTTCCGCTAAAAATACCGCTGTTCGTGCGGTTAAGCGCACCGATCTCCAAGGTTCTAATTTGACAAACTTGCCGCGCAATCGCGCGCGACATCGCTTGTTGCGTTCCAGAACTTACTTGCCTTTTCTGAATTTCCTAAGCCGCAACTCAAAAAGGGGCGAACACATGATTGCTTACCTTATTTTGGTTCATCGATTTCCAGAACAATTCAAACGCATGTTTAGGGCAATCTATGATCCTGAGAATATCTACGTGGTTCATGTCGATCTAAAATCGGGCTTAGAACTTGAAGATGATATAGCAAGGTTCTTATCATCTTATCCAAGTGCTGAAATCTTACCAGCGGAACAGGCAACTTGGGGCGGCTATAGCTTAGTCAACACCGAACTCAGAGGAATGGCACATCTGTTGAAGATGAGTCCGAACTGGAGCCACTTTATCAATCTCAGCGGACAAGACTTTCCCATAAAGAGCCAATCCTATATCGCTTCCTATCTCGCTCGCCATGAGGGTCACGAGTTCATAAAAGTTCTTGATCAGAGGGAAATGCGACCTGAAACCGTCCAGCGAATAAAAGAATATGTCGTCGAGTTAAACGGTGGCATTTACCGAACGGCCGTGCAGCGTAGCTTTTTGTCAGGCGTAACACCATACATCAGCAATCAGTGGATGATCGTATCTCGTGCCTTCTGCGAATTCGTATGCCACTCGCCTGAAGTTGATAGATATAAGCAGTTCTATCGAAATACATTCATCTCCGATGAAGGATTCTTCCAAACTGTCATGATGAATACCTCAGCCCACGGCCAGATTATCAATGACGACTTGAGAACAATCGATTGGGTGCCAGACGGCGATATTAAGCTTAGGCCCCGCACCTTAACGGCAGACGACGCAGAGCAGTTGATTGCCAGTGAAAATCTGTTCGCGAGAAAATTTGATATTGGCGTTGACGATGTTGTCCTCGACATCTTGGAAAACCACATTATGGTGACACTTCCTGATGTGCAGGAAAACAATACCGCGTCATTGAAAAGCTCGTTCGAGGACAGGCGCGGTTTAAAACAAGCCGATCTTGCCTGTTGACTTATCAACATAGCGAACTGTCCCGCGATATCCTTCAATTCGATCCATTTCTTTGCTGGCAACAGCAAAGATCTACCGCGTGATCAACGAAGGGCATCACTATGATGATAGGAAATGATCGACGCGCGACAACGGTGGGTGACGGACCGATGGAAGCTTGTCGCAATTGATGCCGGTTAGTGTTTCGCTCAATGAGGTTTCGAACAGCAACCATGCCCACTATAACCGCTCAAATCCGCAAATCTCCTCCAATTCGAGGGCACGCGTCGGTTCACCTGTTTAATGTGGGGCAGATAGTGCGAATAAAACCCGCGTTTCATGGGCCTCTTTCAAAGCCTACAGAAGTCTATCGCATTACCCGCCAATTGCCATCGGACGGCAGTTTGCTTCAGTATCGTATTAAAAGCGATGATGAGACGTATGAGCGTGTGGTGAATGAAGAAGGTCTTGAGGTGGCGGCAAAGCTACGCTCGTTGGACGAAGATGTATTCATAAATGGGACGTCTGATAACAGCCCTGAGAACAACCGTAGCGATATTGATCGCGAGAGAAAATATAGAATAGCGGCCTCCTCTCCGCGCAAGCTGCCTAAGAAAAGTATTTGAGAGTATGCTTATTCGCGAATACGAAATCGATGCGAAGTTAAAGATCAAAGCGATAGAGACGAGGACACTCGAAGGCGGATATGCTGGGCAGGATTCAATGGATGATCAATACGGTCGTCGAATTGAAGTGGATCGTTCTTGGACCGTCTATCATGTCTTTAGCGGAATTCCGGCAAACATAGATGGTCAGAGACTGATTGGCCTCCGCCGATCGATGGCGACAAAGCGCATGATATCTCTTAATCAGCACAATACTGAACGGCGAAGGGCGAGAGCCGCGTCGCGAGGTTCAGGTGCTACAACGGTCACTTCGTGACCTTAATATTTCCAAACCCGAGCCGGACCTTTGATCAGACACGAAAGGCAATTCGTTTTGCCGGTCACGATGGCGTCTTCGAGATACTGTTTTATGTGGAGGCCGATGTTCTAACCGCAAACAATCAGGGCACCGCATCTGAAGCTGAATGCCTCAAGATCTTTGATGCTTTGCGCCCTTCGGTTCAAAAAGCCGCAAGCCTGGCATATTCGAGAGGCCCGCGTCCTTTTTACGTTCTGAGAGCAGCTGATTTTCGATAGAGCAGGCAAAAGAGATGCATGTAGTTAGTTTTTTCTATGCGCAAGGTGTAGGACGATGGTTCAGCGTCATTGTCTTGGCGCTCACCACGACTCATGCAATAGCTGAAATTGCCGCGCCGATGCCGCTTACGCTCCGATGCAATGTCCAGGTGAACGGTTGCAATGCCGATGCTTGTATCGGCGAAGGGCGAATATCCTTCACGATTAACATAGACAGCGTGAAGGGTGATTATTATTTTCATATAAATGATAGTCGAGGGCGGACCAAAGAGATCAATGACAACTTCTTCATCTTAGATAGCGATCATTTTATAAACAGAAAGACGGGCGTTTACTGGAATCAAGGGAAGCCATTTAAGGATCCGAAAATCCGCAAACAGGAAAAGTGGAATACCTGGGGTGGCGTCTGTGAGAAGATCGATTTCATACCAGAGCTGCAGAATAAGTTCTGACTCTCGCCGTCAGGCGATACGCTCAATCGTCGAGATTATCTGTAAATGAAGCTAAGTATGGTTTTGTCCAAATAGCCCCGTTAACAAGAGTACTTATTTCTGCGTACGTACAATCATTTTTGTTTGGCACCGCTCCACGTCCCATTCGTTTGAGCTTTTCGGGTGTTGCGAAGCCCGCGACCTCATACCTTTTTAGAAATGGGCAGAATACGCTGAATTTGCGAACCATGCGGTAGTCGCCAAATAAACCAGTCATTGGTGAGCTCCCCAGATCTATTCTCATTGCCTTAGACTGGGCGCTAATAGAAGCTTTTCAAAGGCGTTAAAGGTCCTCGTGATCGCGGACTGTACCTTGGGCGCGGTTTTTGCTTCAGTGCCTCTGACCGATCGCTCGGACATATCAGGTGTTCTTTTGATGCGCGGTACGAAAGGACAAATGCCTATGTTTTGGCTCCAACTAACGCCGCTGCGCACGCTCTGGCCACATCAAGGTCCGGTTTGCTGCGGCCTGGCAGCGTGGCCCAGCCACCTCTTGAGATAAAGTTGGTCTGCTGCCAAGCGCTGTCTCTCTTCAATTTGATCAGGCGTTCATCCACGCCAGCCTCTTCGCGAAATTTTTGCACGCATATTGGCGACAAGGCAGAGATAACAGCCGCTTCGGCACGGAGCCGAGCAGTTCGCTCAACGGTGTCATTGGTAACCCAGCCCAGCCAATTAAAACCAATGATACCAGCCAATACCACTCCTCCGATTAAGCCAAATGTAGCTGACATAACCATTGCTGGAATATGCATAAAAATGTCTCTGGGGTTTGCGATCGGGATCACTGAGCCTCTTTTCTTGGATTTTGAGGATTCAAAACGGCAACCTCATCATCAATCGGTGCTGGGGGAGCCTGAGGCGGCGTGAGGTTTGGGTGCCGAAAAAAACGATGGTCGTCGTCAGATTTCTCAGTAGGTAGCACTGGAGAATAAGGGGCAACCGATGGCGTCTCTTTGCTGCGCATGAAACTCACCCGGACTAATGTTTCTAGTGATTAGTCGCGCCGCTGACCTCGCGTGGATTATTCATTTCAGGTTCGAATAAATCGCCAGAGCTGGAATCCGCTTTTTCTAATCGATGCTTCGATGCTTGTTCGAGAAAGACCGTGAGGCGGGGCAGATTCGGCATGCACCGCCCCGGTAAGCGCCCAAGGTCCAAATTTCTTTGGCAATCGCACACCTAGCGTATCATCGGCAAAAGCTCGCAGGTTGGATTTTACCTCGGAACGGAAAATGTAGAGCCTCACGTCGATACCTCGTCTGTACGCAAGCGCTTTATGGAAGCCAAAGCGCTATTGAACCGGAATAATGGCTTGCTCGAAACAGTACCTTTTAAGGCGGCATTACATCTAGCGACAGGCGAGCGTAAATGACGACTGCTAGAAACAGAGCTGCCAAGATGGAAATGGTCCAATAGAAGAAAGTCTCATAATTTCCCATTTGTAGTTCTTCTTACCGGGCGTGCGAACAACGCGAAGCCAAAAAATGGCTTCGGTAGATCTTTTGCGTAGACGGATAGAAATCCAGATAGCAGCTATCTCTGACATCTGATGTTGCAAGGCGGTAGAGTGCCTTTCTCTGGCGTCGTAGATTCCCTCAGCATCGTGAGGCGGGAATTAGGTGGACGCGAGCAAACTACCTTCCAATTGACTTGGGCAGTGACCTTACTCTCATTTCGCGTAAGCACAACATGTAAAGTCGACGCTGCGGCAGTTGAACGTCATGACATTGCTCATTGCGCAGCCCTCCCTCGAGGATTTGCAAGAAATTCCCAGTCGACAAGGTCGACGACCAGCGAGCAACAAAAAGCCAGGCTATCGTCTCGACTTTCTATAGCTTCGCGCAGTTCATAAAGCGCTTGTTCCTTGTCACCGCCAAATCTGACGGTTGAAACTGCGGCTTTCGCGGGCCAGCCGTTCGACGTCGTGGCCGGGATTGCGCACATCAGGAATTCAGGGCGCACGCATGCCGTATTTGACTTGCCCATCGCGCCCATGCGCGGATCATCGCCGGGCACGTCTTTCATCGCTGGTACGACAAGGTGTATCGGTGCACGATTCCCGCCGTTGCGCGTGGAGCCATAATTAATTGGCGTCTTACCGACGCGCATCTAGCGCGGCCGCACGATCGCGAATGCGGATTTATCGAGAGGAGTTGACCATGGTTGGCATCGATCTGCTCTGTCTGCGCCTAGTTTTGGGAACCGCGATCTCGGCAGGCTTATCGCTGGTCGGTATCGCGGAAGCGCGGCAAGCTGGCGGCTTTCATGGTTGGTCACATTCGAGTAGTCCGCACTATCAGGACCATCGCGACCCACATTATCAGGATCACCGAAACGATCCGGGCGCTGGACGCCCGCCAAGCCCCGCTCTCCTAGTTATCAAAACCCCTATATCCCGGGGAATGCTGCAACGCCTCCGCGTGGCCCCACAGTAAATTCATCCGGTCAACAATCTGGTCGCCGGATGCGCTGACTTGTGCGGGCGTTTTTCTCAATCGTACACCTGGGAAGCGGCGCAAGCGTTTAGTCTGGGCCTGACGGATAGGCGCTCGGCAGCGATCGTTAGCCTGCCGCGCTATAACATCGCGCCAAATACAGATGTCCAGATCATCCGTCCCAGCCCGGCCGGCGGGCGCGAGCTGATACTCGCGCGCTGGGGGCTCATTCCAAGAGAGTGGCAGAGGCGGTTCAGCTCTAACTCGTCTCAAAGCTTGCTGAAGAAAATAGCATCGTCGCGCTTCAATCCTCCACTCGAAGATGTGGAGACGAGGCCGGCTTTCAGAGATGCTTTCAAGAAGCAGAGATGCATTATCCCGGCTAGTGGTTTCTATGCCTGGACCGGACCGAAGTCTGATAGGACCCCACATTATTGCACCGCAGAGGATGGTCATATCCTCGCTTTCGCTGGCTTATGGGATCGCTAGAAAAAGCGAATGGCGCCGAAGTCATTTCCTGCAGGATCATTGTCCGCGAGGCCGACGAGTAGACTGTGAATATGATGATCGCATGGCGGCGATGCTTCACCAAGAAGATTTCGACGCTTGGTTGAGTGGCGACGATGGGAAGGAGTTTTGCTGAAGCCGCCGCGCGTCATACAAGAATGAATTATTCCGAAGCGCGTTAACGAGGCGACGATGATCCGGATACCATCAAGCCGGTGTCGCGAAGCCCGTGGTTTGGCGCAGTCGCCGCAGTTGCACCGATTGATGCTATTCGGTGCGAAACTTTATGCGTAGCTCGCTAGCGCGCCGCTTTACCCTTCGATCGGGTATGGGCTCTGGCTGGCCAACAAACTGGCGGATCATTCTCCGGGCAGCGGCCCTGGCCACTTGCTGCGCCGACGCGTTCGCTAGTTGGAAAGACGTCACCTGATTCTGATTCCGACGAAAGTTCAACAAATTGAGCGAGCCGCCATTTCGTGGTGCGACATGGGGCTTGGCCGAGCTGCAAGCTGGGGCTGAGACACACACGGCTGATCAGAAGCTAACCCGCGCTGGCAGCTTCCAGCAATCTAACGGCAACGGGAATGGACGGCGCGTCGCCATGAGCACTCGAAGCACTTGCGCGATCTTCGTCATGCCGCAGCGTGCATAACTTGCTGTAGAAGCTACCCCCAATTTCGGGGGGTTCCTCTGCTCTGCTTCCATTTTATAAAAAAATGTCCATAACAACTGTGAGGTTATATGAAGTACGCTCTTGCCTTTGCAACTACCATGGCGTTGCTTTTCGCGGTCCCAGCCGGTGCCATGGCGCAGTCGTGGAACCAGAAGGCCTACAACAACTCTCAGGCTGCGCAGAAATCGCAGCAGCATTACAACCAGCAGACGGGCCGTCGCTAAGCTCAATCGAGCGGCTATGTACCATTAGAAATAGAACGATCATTTTGCCCCGTCTCCGGCTCGCCGGGGGCGGGGATTTTTCATTTCATGGTCTGAGCGTTTGATCAGATCAACAATCAGAGCAAGCGTCATCGTGAGCCAAGGCACGGCCGCGATCACCAGTAAGAGACGGGCGACGCGCGCTAAAGAAACAGTCGTGGTGAAATGAGCCTAGGCGGGGCCACCTTCAGGGAAACCTGACCTTCACGCTTTTTGTGCTCGCGAGAAATAGCTATCTCTACGTCCTGGTAAAAATACATTGGTAAATCTACTAGCGCGCCCGACTTCATGAAAGCGACATCCTGTTTGGCGCACACCCTGCCGCCGACATGCCGCTCGGCGAATCGCACCAACGTATCGTCGTGCTTCCACGCGAAATCGATGTATTTAACGCCAGCATCGCCAGAATAGTGTTCTCGCGGGCCAACGCCAGTCCGACGGAGGTCGTCCCAGCGGCAGCGCTGGCAGGTCTGGCCGACCACATCGCGGATCTGCCGGATGGCTTCGAGAGATTGTTCGGGCAACGCGGCGTCGAGCTGTCGGCTGAACAGAAGCAGCGCCTTAGTATAGTGCTGGCAACGCCTTTTTCAACCTCGCAGCGCGTATTCGATGCGCTTTTGAGTCTTCATGTTGGCGCCGCTATCCTCGCTATCACCCATAGCGACATCGTAACCGCTCGTATGAACAGCATTCTGCGGCTTGCTGGCGCGACGGAGCGCGCGTAAAGCCGGGTTCGTGCCTAGATCTGTGTATCGTCCTGAGCGAGCACTAACATTGGCACGTGCAAACCCAGGCACCACGCGATCACAGCAAATATCCACTCGACAAGGTCAGAAATCGTTACAATATTGCGTTCGGCTGAAGGGGGATTGTCACTCGGCGATGGGCTCCTGAGTGACGACTAACGCGCAATGATGAGTTTCTGGGTTCCAAGCCGCATATTACAAGCGGCCATTGTCATTTGTCTGGCGGCAACTTTTGTCGTGCTGATGATCGTCCTGCGTGAGCCATGGATAGGGTTGACGCTGTCGGACGATTCTGCCGGCGATACCGTTCAGATCAACGAAGTTTATTCCACGGGACCGGTAGGCAAGAAGGCGAAGCCGGGGGACCGTCTCGTGGCCATCGCATCGGCAGCCTCAACTGATGCCTCGATCGCGCTTCGCGCGGGCGACATCATCGAAGAGCCCGACGTGATCGACAGTTATGGTGCGGTCCGGGCGTTCTTCGCCAAACAAACGCAACTGGCGGACCTCCTTAAATCCGGTGCGGTGGTGCTGTATCTTGCTCGCGAGGCCGCCGAACCTGCGGTTGTCACGCTCGTTCCGATGCCACGTCCGGTGACGAGCCTACCGTCGGCCTTTTGGGTACAACTGACGACCGGACTTGGTTCCTTGTTAATCGGCGCCTGGGTGGTGGCGATGCGCCCCCAAGACGTTCCTACGCGATTTTTTGCCCTGTCGGGCGCCATGATCATGCTATCGGCGTTTCCGGCCGCGATTTATTCATCGCGGGAACTGGCTATCGACGGCTAGCTATTTCGCGTTCTCAGCGCTCTCAATCATATCGGAGCGGTCGGCTTTGGCGCCTCAATGATCTGCCTATTTCTGATCTATCCGCGACGGCTCGCGCCTTACTGGGTGTTGTGGCTGGTTTGCGGCATCGTGGCGACATGGAGTTTCCTGAATCTAATTCATGCTTTGCCGAGCCCACAGATGGGTGCCCAACTGCCAACAGCGCTTGAAATGCTTGCCATTATTGCGCTCGCTATCGCGCAGCGTTTCGCTGTGCGGCAAGATGCTCGAGCGCGCACCGTGTTGCGTTGGCTAGGTCTATCCGTCGTTATCGGTTCACTACCCTTTATTCTTCTGATCATCAGCCCGGTTCTCTTCGACGTCGCACCTGCTCTACAGCAAGGTCATGCCTTTGGTTTCTTCTTACTGATTTATGCAGGACTGGCGCTTGGCGTGTCACGCTATCGGCTATTCGATCTCGACGAATGGGCCTTCCGCATTTTATTTTACGCAGGCGGACTTATCTTGCTCGTGGCGGCGGACGCACTGCTGATTGTTCTGCTTCAACTGCAAGCCGCAACTTCGCTCGGTCTTTCTCTGTTGTTTGTCGGCTTTGCCTATCTACCGTTGCGGATGTGGCTCTGGGAGCGCCTGGTTGAGCGTCGCAATGTAGAGCGGCACGAATTGTTCGAAGCCGTGGTCGATATTTCCTTCAATCCAGAGCCGGATGAACGATCGCGGTTGTGGCGATCGCTCCTGGCACGATTGTTCGAGCCTGTTGAGTTGGCAGTCGCCGAAGAGACACGAGTCGGCACGGAAATTCTGCGCGATGGCCTCGACCTCGCATTACCGCCGGTCGCCGACACACCAGCGCTCCTGTTGCGTTACGGTTGGGGTGGGCGGCGACTGTTCGGTTCTCGCGACGGCAAGCTCGCCGACCAGCTCATACGCATGATGCGCTACTCAGAAGCGAGCCGCAACGGATATGAGCGAGGACGTATGGAAGAGCGCCTGCGCATCGCCCGCGATCTGCATGACGACGTCGGCGCCCGCCTCCTCTCGGGGCTGCACAAGCGCAAAGTCGAAGACGTACAGCGTGTCTTGCGCGATGCCCTGGCCGACATTCGTTCCATCGTCGGCGGGTTATCAGCCGAATGCCTGCCGCTGTCGCAAATCGTGGCGGCGCTTCGTCACGAGACCGGGGACCGGCTCGATATGGCCGATATCGTCCTGGCATTTCGAAAACGAAAGAGAAACGGAGACTTTGCTCGACTATCCTGTCTATCGCAGCCTCATTTCCCTCCACCGCGAAATGATCACGAACATTATCCGCCATGCACAGGCGGACACAGCTCAGGTTCATCTATCGCTTTCGGAAAGGGCTTTAACCATGCGTGTCAGCGACGATGGGATCGGTATAACCTCGCTTGACGAGGAGGCCGATACGGGCAACGGACTTGCCGGCATGCGCAGGCGTATTGCCGAGTTGGGCGGGACGATTCATTTTGAGCCGACCAACCGAGGTACAAGCATCGCTGTTCTGCTGCCGCTACGGGCTCCCGCGCGCGCGGGACAGCGAGGCTGAGACGGTGGGAATATTTCCTCGATCACGGGGTGGCGACCCAACCCACAGCGGCCTATCGTGTAAAGCTCGTGTTCTTACTTCCTCAACCCATGACCATTCACTTTCGCATCCTCCGGCTGATCGAATGGGCCTTGTCGTCGAAGACAGGCCCGATACCCGGCGCTGGCTTGTAGGTACGCTGAAAGCCGCATTCCGTGGAATTGTGGTGCGCGAGGCTCCCTCGCTTTCGGTAGCTCGCTCTCACCTGCGCGGCCAAATGAAACGCCTTACGGAGGGGGGACCCCTTGATATTGCGCTCATCGACCTTGGTCTGCCGGACGGATCGGGAATCGATCTGGTTCGAGAAATTTCTATCCATCATCCTGGACTAAGCCCGATCGTAACTACGATCTACGACGATGATCAGCATCTATTCGAAGCCATCGCTGCCGGCGCTCAAGGCTACCTTTTGAAGGACCAACACGAAGACACTATGTTGCGCTACCTGCACCGCATCGATTCCGGCGAGCCACCATTGTCGCCCTCGGTAGCGCGACGAATCATGTCTCATTTCGCGCGCACGTCACTAGGCCCAATCGCAGAGCAAGAGGCGCTAACACCGCGGGAGCAAGAAGTACTAGCCCTGATCGGAAAAGGTTTACGCATACCGGAGGTAGCCCGAACACTCGGACTAACGCCACATACAGTGGCAAGCTACGTCAAGAACGTCTATCGTAAGCTCAACATTTCATCGCGGGCAGAAGCCGCCATCGAAGCAGTTCGTCGCGGGATTATATGAGCTGCTCGTCGACCGCTCAGGCATCTCAAATGCCGAGGAAATGCCAGACACCCGTCATATAGCATTGCGCGGTGAACATGCTACGTTGGCGAAACTCTTCGACGAAATCGGACTAGCGATTGCCTCTTGCCATTGAAGCCGGCACGACGGAAGCGCCCGCCAGCCAGCCAGCCAGCCAGCCAGCCAGCCAGCCAGCCAGCGCGAGCCGAAGGCCTTGGCTAAATTGCGCGATAACATCAATCAGGAATTGGCTTTGCGCGAGACCGGCCGGGTGCGCGAGGAGATCCATCTTTCCGGCGGTTTCCACGTGCTCATGGCCGATCTGTCGGGTAACCGCATCATTGCCGAACAGGTGCGACTGCTGGTGGCGCACACAAGCCTTATCGTCAATCTGTTCGAAAATCAGGCAGGGCTTGCCGGCTGGCACGATCATCACGATAATCTCATCGGCCATTGCGAGGCCGGGCGCATCGAGGATGCGCGCCCATATTATTCGAATTGGAAGAAGGCCTGGCGCTGGATCGCCGACGCCCCGTAGCCTTTGATATGATCGGAGTATTTTCTCTTGAATAACCGTTGTGGATGGGCCGAGTGGTATAGGACTAATTGTTTCTCACGGAGGCGCTTTGATTGGGAGCGGAAGCGTAGATTTCGTGCCTCGTTGCTTCGAGGTGGCTACGAGGGAGTGTCAGTTCCCCCCTGTGCACGATGTCCCGAAAGAGCGAACTGCAGTTCGTTGCCAATCGTTTCCGTTCCGCGTCTAAGCGGATCAACATCGAGATGAGCGTAGCGCGCGGTTGTAACGGTGGATTTATGGCCAAGGAGCTTCCCAACAATCGGTAAACCGAGGTTAGATCCCGCGCCGAAGGATGCGAATGTGTGGCGCAGATCATGAATCCTGACGCCGTCCAGTTCCGCGTATCATAAGATCGTGGCCCAAGGCTTCTTGAGGTCGGTCCGCTTGGCACCGTCGATATCACCGGGGACAACGAAACGACTATCACGTGGTGCGTTGCGAAGGAGATCGAGAGCCGCTGAGTTCAAGACAATCGTCTTGCGGCCGGTCTTGCTGTCAGGCAGCAGCAAGAGGCCGCAGCCCAGATCAACATGGGACCACTCCAAAGTCAGGATCTCATTCTTGCGGGCGCCTGTAAAGATCAGAAGGCGAATTGCCAGTATGGCAGGGGCAGGCAGGAGCGTCCGTTGGTTCTCAGGCTTTGCGCGATGCTTGCTCGGCGTGCCTACGGGCGGCTTCCACGGGATACCAGTGGTTTCAGCTAAACGGAGTGCCTCGCCGATCCTTCCAAGTTCTTCGGTATTGAGAAATCGTTCGCGTGCCTGTTCACGATATTTTTCGATATCGCGGCCTGGATTGCAAAGTCGAGGGATGAGCCCACGCTTGCCGGCAAATGTGTACATGCTTTTCAGGACCATAAGGACCCGGTTGGCTTGGTGAGGTGTGCCGCGCATCTTGAGATGGAGTTCGGATATTTTTTGCGGCGTGACGTGTTCGGCGCTTAGCGATCCGAGTGCCGGGACGACGTGCTTTTCGAGCAGCGATCGATAGCCACGGTACGTACCCGGCTTTCTCTTTGCCTCCACGTGTTGGGTCAGAAAAAGATCAACCAAAGCGCGGACAGTTGCTACAGCTTTCTGCTTCTCGCGCTCGATGACTGGATCTTCACCTAGAGCCGCCTGGCTAAGGAGGGCTCGGGCTTTGTTGCGAGCCTCTTCGGTTGTTACGACGCCATGTCGGCCGATCACCACGAACCGCCTGGCGGAAGCCGCGCCTGGTGCTTTGCTTCGATATCGAACGAAATAGGTCTTCGTGCCGCTATTTGCGATCCGCACGCCCCGCGTAATTCGTTATCCCAGAGAAGAGATCGGCGGCCGGTCGTCGAGGCCGTTTCGACGATACGTTTCGTAAGCTTAACAGTTGAGCGCATTTCCCTGTTCCGTACCTCCGTGGTGACCAAATGGTGACCAACTGGGAGAGAGTTTAACGGGAAGCGAGGGACGGCGCCAGGGAGAAAAAATATTAAAATCAAATACTTAATGAAATTGGGAGATGTTGGGAGAAACCCAAGGAATGGCCGAATTGATTCCTTTAATCAGGAGGTCCTGGGTTCGAGTCCCAGCGCGCTCACCACCTCCGTGGTGCTAGTTTCATTATAGAAATCGACTAGATGCTTCGGGCGCATGGAGGCCGGATCGCGCTGCGGATTCCCGCCGTTCGTCACCTCGTCCAATTCACGCTTGCCGCAAGAAAGGCCGTGCGCAACGCAGCGGCATTCTTGGGCTCGAACAGCGTCTCGTGATTGCCCGGAATATCGATGATGCGAAGGTCGGGGCAGCGTCTACGCCAAAGGCTGTCGGCCGACGTTGTCACGCGCGTGCGCAACAGAACGGTCGGTGCTCGCAGAACGGCGGGGTGATCATCGAGGCTTCCCATCCACGTGGCCGCCATGCGGATTCGCAGCCGCATGCTCAACTCTTCCGCAAAGGTCGGATCGATCATGCCAATCCGATGAAGCGGCGCGGCGTGACCGCGCGCCAGCGCGGGCAATCCATCTCCGGCAAGGCGAAACAAACCGCGCCAGGCGAGATGCCGGGCGTGGAGTGCAAGTGCGCCGGGACGTCCGCGCCGCAGGAGGTCTAGCGCGTGGGAGGTCAGCCGCGCCTTCCACTGTGCTGATCGCGCTGCCGTGATGGTTCCGGCGTCGATGATGCACAAGCCCGCGACACCGTGGCCTAGGCTTTCGAGACGGAGAGCGGTCGCATGGGCGAAATGGCCGCCGATCGAAACACCGACGAGTACGACCGGCATCTGAGGAGCACGGCGCAGGATCTCCGCCGTGAGAGTTTCGACCAGTGCTTCTCCGGAGAGTCCGGCGTCGACATGGTTCTGCCAAGGTGGATAACGAAGCGCGACGACACGATCCCGGTCCGCCGCGTCGGCAGAGAACAATGCACCATCTGGCGCATGGCCGCTCGCGCCCGGCAGGACGATGATCGGCGGGCGCACGGCGTTCATGTGTAGGCCGCGCTGGTGCGGGACAACGCCGTGGTGATCGTGCGAGCGGTGTACTCGGCGCCGGCGACGAACCGGAACACCGGGCCGAAGCTCATCGACGAGGCGGGGCCGACGAAGCGCAGGCCCGGGACGGAGGACTGGAAGGACGCATCGAGCCGTGGCGCGGTGCCTTGCCGGGCAATGGCACGACGCAGATCGGGCTCCAGAAACGGGATGCGTGCGACGTTCACCTCGTAGCCCGTGCCGGCGATCACACGATCCACGAGCAACTCGCGATCGCTTTTGTTTCCGCCCTGCCGCAAGCGCAGCGATACGCGATGGCCGTTCTCCCGGGCCTCGACGACGGTTGTGTCATGCTCGACCGGTACGAGTGTCTCGACCCGCTCACGAAGCCACCATGCCCCTTCTGGTGGCAGCAGGTTTTCAATGAAGCGCGCGCGCAAGCAGGGTGGCAGCCGGTGGAACGCACCGGGCAACTGCGACAACGCCCATGCCTTCGGACTGCCGCCCAGCGCGGAAATTGGCCAACGGATCCGCTGCCAGGGCGTCCGCGTGCGGCTGCCCTGGATCATCCATAGGGTCGACGGTTTGCGGATCAGCAATCGCGGCGCAGCACCGGCTTCACGGAGCAAGGCAGCCGCTTCGAGCGCGGACTGGCCGGAACCGATGACTGCAACTTCGAGGCCTTGGAAGGCAGCGAAACTCTCGATCCAGGCGCTGTGCATGGCGGCTGTTCCAGGCAGCGCCTGCAAGGCCTGCGGCATCCTCGCGAAGTTTGCGAGTCCCGTGGCGACGATGACATCCGACGCCTCGACCTCCTCACCATTGTCGAGCGTCAGGACGAAGCCCTGACGACGCCAGGACACGTTCGCGACGTCCACGGGCTCGGTCCAATCGACGTTGTGCTCCTGAAACCAAAGGCCGTATGAGGCAAAATTTTCGATGGAACACGGCTCGAATGTCTCCAGGCCACGCGGTCCGTTGTAGTCGGCGAATGTCGAACCCGGGTGCGGCGACGAGATGTTCGTGCCGAAGCAGTAGGACTTGAGATAGCGTCGCGACCCAGCACGGGCGATCTGACTCCAGAAGGCCATGGGCCGGCCGAAAATCCGGTGCGCGACATTGCGAGCTGCGAGATGGCTCGCGAGCGACAGCCCGTAAGGGCCGCAGCCTATGATCGCGACGCATGGCCTGCTCATGGTCACAGCCCACGCGCGATCGGGGGAGCGGACGGGAGCATGGTCCGCACGAAGCGCGGCGCTGCCCTAAATCCGAGATAGAGTTCGGAGAGGATATGGACGATGCCCGGCATCGGATCTTGGCGATTGGAAGCAAAATGGACCATGTGCGCGCGGTTTTGCCGCGCCCAGCGTCGCCAGTGCGCCAGATCCTCGAGACGTGTCCGCATGCAGAGCGTCTGCGCGAGCAGGATCGCATGAAGGGTGAAATTGTCACAGAAAGCGGTTTTTTCGGTTGGGTCCTCGTGCTGCGCCTCGGCCGCAAGCGCTTGCACCGCGTCGGTCTCGCCGAGGGCGTCCAGATACGCCAGCATCGGCAGTGGCAGCCCACGGCGCAGGTCGAGGCCGATCTGGTTGAACAGGCGCGGATTGAAATCGATGACCGTCCAGGCGCCGTCATGCAGGATGAACTCGACCTCGAACAATCCAAAATAGCCGAGTTCTCGACACAGGCGGCAGACGGCCTGCGACAGTGCGGGATCGGCCGCGCACGCCTCGTAGCAGACGCCCACCCCCACCGGTCGCGACCGCTGAAGGATTTTGGTCGAACGTCGCGTCACGAACACATCGGCGCTCCGTCCGATGAAGCCGGAGATGGAAACCACGCCTTCGCGCCCGACATCGACGAATTTCTGAATCACCGGACGCACCGCGCCGGGCGCGCGCGCCGTGTCGTCGAAGCCGTGCCGCTCGCGAGCCAGGAAGCGTGGATATTCCGCAGCGAGCTCGTCCGGAGAATGCACGACCATGCCCTTGTCGTTTCGCAGGCGATGGACATGGGTGCGGGGCTTGATCAACACCGGATACGGCAGATGCGGCGCCAATTCGGCGAGTTCGTCGGTATTCTGCGGATCCCAGCTCGGCAGGACCGCGACGCCGGCGATTGTTGCAGCCTTTTCAAGCAGCGCCTTGTCGAGGATGCGTTTGATTGTCTCGACCGGAGGCTGATACAGGCGGAAATAGCGATCGAGGAGCGGTGCGTTGAAGGTGTAAAGCCAGACCAATTCATCTGAAGTCGGCAGCAGCACCTGGCCGGGATCGCGCTTTCCGATCGCAAGCAGCCCATCGAGATAGCGTATATTGTCGCTTTCGACCGGCCCGGCGTAACGGCGCCCGGCGTAGCGCGACCAACCAGCCGCGCAAAAAGGGTGGTCGACGATCACGTTGACGCCAACGCCGAAACGGGCGAGGTGGCGCATGGCCGCGATCGTTCCCCCCGAGGATGCCGATCCCAACAGAACGGGGGGCCGCTTCAAATTGGGTCCGCTCATGCCGACCGTCCTCGCAAGTGGAACGCTGCCCTATAAACGCACCACTATCGCGCCGCGGCGCAGCGCTCCGGGGAATAATTTCAGCCGGTTCACGCTATCCTGCGTCCAATTGAAAAGCGCAACCGGTTGCGCGGACAAGAAGATCTATCGCTTTCCGAGCGAAAACGCTCTTCGAGCACCTTCGGACCTGAGAAAGGCTTTGGGTTCGAGGCCCAGCGCTCTCACCACTTAAAGTGCTAGTTTCAGATCAGCGGCCTTGGATAGGGACCTTATTTTATCCTGGCTCGAATCCTCTGAGCATTGTCATGAACAAAGCGAAGCAGGGTTTTTGCGCCCTTGCTCTCGGGCTGCGTCGTGAAGGTTTCCGATATCCCGAACACGGTCACCGCAAGAAGCGGCGCCAGACCGCCGCTGTCCACCATTCCCGTCATCGAACTGATGCCCTTGATGTGGTCGCCATCGGTGAAGGCGAGCGGCGAACGCTGAAGACTATCGAGCCGATTGAGAAAATTTATTCGCATGGCTGAAAGCGCGCGGGGCGTATGGCCCAAGGCGCGCAAGCGCTTCTGCTCCTTCGCGATGAAAGCCAGCATTTTCTCTTCCGGCAGGCGCGATAGGAACAGCTTGCCTGTCGACGAAGTGAAAGCGGCGAGATGCCCGGCCTGCTTCGGCCGGACGGAGATCGGCTCATCCGATTCTTCCACATGCAGAATCTTCGGCCCGGCTTCTTGCCATTCGGAAACGAAGGTCGTGTGGCCGACCTCTTTCACGAACTGCGGGAGACGTTCTCGAATGACTTCAAGCGCGATCGCTTTGGCCGAGACCTGTGCGCTCGATCCGTCCGCGTAGCGATAGGAACCGCGGCCTTCTTGTACAGCAAAGCCCGCGCGCACCAGGCTGATGCAATAGCGATGCAATTTGCTAGGCGCCATCCCGCATTTGTCGGACAGATCACCCAGTGCAATCGGGCCGGGCTCATCCCGCAGCAGACGCAGGATGGCGAGACCGTTCTCCAGTGACCCGATCCCTCGCGCCTCGTCGTTCGCCATATGGTTTGACATCCTATCTGTTTTATTTCACCTTTAGATAAATCAATTTTACTATAGGTAAAAAACCTATTCAAGTGGAGGACGTTCATGGCTGCGGAGATATTGCTGGTCGGAAGCATTCCCTATGACACGAACGAAAAGGTGTTCAGGGAATTCGGCCCGGCGCTGGCCTCGTCTCTGGTGGCGATGCCGGACGGTGAAGTCGGTCCGCGCAGCCATTGGATCAGCCGCGTTCATTATGCGGTGTTTGCCAACCATCCCGATCTCGAAACCGTGCGACAGCCTGCGAAGGAAGGCGGCGTTGAACGTCTTCATCCCCGCGATGCTGGCGACAGCTGGCAATTCAAGGTGCGCGATGGGATCGAGACAGTCGCGTTCGGCGACAAGGGATGGCGTCTGGGTTATGCCCGCGATGCGATCAACTCCTATTTCATCTTCAAGGCTCTGCGCGCGGAAGGGCTATATCCCGCCGGTATGCGCTTTCAGGTGTCGGTGCCTTCGGTCAACAGCGCGGTGCCTTACCGAATATTTCCCGATCAGGATGACGTCGAGAAAGTGCGGCGCGGCTATGTCGAAGCCTTGAAAGCCGAATTGGAGACCATCGTCCGCCACATTCCAGCGCATGATCTGGCCATTCAGCTCGATTGCGCGAGCGAAGTGCAGGATGCCTATGGCGCTATCGCCGGGCAGCCGGCGGCAACCGCCATCGATCGCAACACGCCGCAGATCCAAGCCTTGCTATCCTGGATCCCGCATGAGGTCATGGTGGGCTTCCATATGTGCTTCGGTACCCTTGGAGGCTGGCCGCGTTTCGAGCCGGAGGACATTTCGGGCGCCGTTATGATGGCGAATGCTTTCATTCGCGCGGCCGCTCGTCCGGTCGGCTGGATACATATCCCACTCCTGGCACGCACGGACGAGGCCTTCTACGCGCCCTTGCGCGAGCTCCAACCGAATGGCGCACGTGTTTTCCTTGGCATGGTGCACAGCATGGAGAGCTATCCGGCCCGCCTCGCGATCGTGAGGAAATTGGTGCCTGATTTCGGCGTCGCCGCTTATTGCGGATTCGGTCGCCTCAATCCCTCGCAATTGCCGGCGATCCGTCAGCAGCATCTCGATGCGTTACGCCTTCTCCACGGGTGATGCCCGAGGTGCGGAGGTCTTAGCGGCATCGTTGTCCTGGGGAGGAAGAGACGATGAAGACATGTATTTATGTAGGGCTCTTCGCTTTGATCGCGGCGGCCTACGGACAAGCGCAAGGACAGGCACAAGACTATCCAACCAAGCAGGTAACGATCATCACTCCGGGCACGCCGGGGAGCACGTCCGATCTGATGCCGCGTGTCATCGCCGATGAACTTACGCCGCGCCTTGGAAAGCCCGTGGTGGTTGAGAACCGGTCGGGCGGTAGCGGATTGGTCTCGGCCAATTCGGCGCTGGGCCAACCGGCGGATGGTCATACTTTGTGGTTCGGGACGATGGGCACGACGACGATCAATCCGTTCGTCATGGACGACATGCCGTTTGATTCCCTGAAAGCCTGGACGCCGATCGCCGAGGCGGGGTCGATGCCGCTCGTTCTAGTGGTCAATCCCGAAAAGACACCCGTCAAGGATCTGGCGGAATTGATTACCTACGCGAAGAGCCATCCAGGCAAGGTGACATTTGGCTCGGCCGGCATCGGCTCTTCTTACGCGATCACGATGTTTCTCCTCGGCAAGGAAGCCGGCGTGCAGTTCACCCACGTTCCCTATAAAGGAACTGCGCCAGCCGTGAGCGATGTGCAGGCGGGGGAGCTGACGGTCATGGTGCCCGACGTCGGCCTCGTGCGGTCACAGATCGAAAGTGGCAAACTGCGCGCTCTGGCGGTCACGACGGCGAAGCGGCTCGACATGCTGCCGAATGTCCCGACCTTCAAGGAAGCGGGCTATAATATCGAGGTCTCGCTCTGGTATGGTTTCTTCGTCCGCTCCAATACGCCAGGGCCAATCGTCAAGAGGCTGGCCAGCGACCTCAAAGTGGCGATCCAAAGCCCGAACGTGAAGAAACGTTATGACCCGTTGGCGCTCATCGTCGGCGACAAGTTCGGTGATGACTTCGCGCGATATTATCGGTCCGAATATGAGCGCTGGGGCGCCTTGGTGAAACCACTCAACATCCGCGCAAATTAGCTGCTTTACGCCGCTACCATGAATGATCGCGGCTGGCGGGCGGCGTCCAGATGCCGGCCTTCTGCAATTGCGAGAGTACCGGTGCGAGGCGTTTCGCCTCCTCCGGTCCCCACAACAGCATGCGGAACGCGAATCCGCCCATCAGATCGCAGTCGCGATGCAGCTCGATGATTTGTTCGGCGATTTCGTCGGGCGTTCCAACGAGCGACATGATCTCGGCTGCGTTGGGGCGTGTATCGCCGATCTTCGAGAGATGCGAGGCCCAGGTCTTCTGCGCTTCCGGATCGGTCGAGCCGAGTAGATCGGCGAAGGTCTGCTGTGCGGTGCCCGGCGTATCGCGAATAAGCAAGTCGCAGAGAATAAGTATGCGCGGTGGCTCTCTGCCGGTTTGTTCCGCATTCTTGCGCAGGGTGCCCGCTGTCTCCTGGACGACGGGCTTAGTCAAGGACGATGTAAACAGATAGTCGCAATTCGCGGCCGCGAAGGCGAGCCCTTGAGTGGAGGCCGCGGCGCTGACGAGCAACGGCAGCATCTGCGGGACAGGCCGGCGCATCTTGCCGTCAACCTTGAAATATTTGCCTTCATAGGAGACGGCCTCGGGCGTGCGCTGCCACAAGGCGCCGGCGATATCGACGGCCTCTTGCGCCAGAGCATAGCCGTCTACCTTCTTGTCGAAGCCGAAGAGGCGAGCTTCGTGATCGCGGAAGCCGTTGACGATGTTCCAGCCCCAGCGGCCGCCGCTGATCCAATCCAGGTGAGAGCCGAGCCGGGCGATCACCACGGGATGCAGGAAAGTCGTGTGCATCGTCGAAATGATGCCGAGATGCTGAGTAGCGAGAAACAACGGCACGGAGAGGATCGTCGCATTGGTCGACGGATCCTGAAAGCCGGTCCGCGAGACGGCTTCCGATGCCGGTGCATAACCGTCAGCGATCAAAGCGAAATCCAGGCCGATATTCTCGATGGTTTGCGCAAAAAGGATATGGCTGTCCAGCTCCAAGACGTCTGGATTCTGTCGCGCGATTTCCAGCGAAGGTAGAAGCGTTCTGGAATAGGGCCAGAAGGCGCCGATTCTCAGCGTGCCGTCGCGGCGGCGCTGTTTCCGTTGTCCTGCCGTGGCAGATCGCGCGGTCCACTCCATACCAGTCTCACCCTCATTTGCTGAGAAAGGAAAGCTACAAGAGACGACTGCGCCCGCCTATTTGCCGTTAGTTATGCTCGTTTAACCAAAGGTGGCCCACTTCACGCCACGGTGTTCAGCGCTGCGCGGACGGCCCCGAAAAGATCGTCGATCTGGCTTTCTGAAATGATCAATGGCGGCGACAAGGCGATGATATCGCCGGTCACGCGGATCAGCGTGCCGTTTTCGAAGCTGTGCACGAAGGTTTCGTAAGCGCGTGCGCCAGGCTGACCAGAACGTGGAGCCAGTTCGATGCCAGTGACAAGACCCATATTGCGGATGTCGATGACATGCGGCGCATCGCGCAAGCCATGGGCCGCCTTCTCGAAAGCCGGTGCCATAGTTTCCGCCCGCTCGAAAAGCTTCTCTCGTTGATAAGTATCGATCGTCGCGATGGCCGCGGCACAGGCGACCGGATGGCCGGAATAGGTATAACCGTGCGCCAATTCGATGGCAGCGGGATTGTCTTTCTGATCCATGAACGTGCGGTAGATGTCATCGCTCGTGGCGACAGCGCCCATGGGGATCGTGCCATTGGTCAGGCCCTTGGCCATGGTGATCATATCGGGTTTGACGCCGAATTTTTCGGCGGCAAACGCAGGACCGCCCAAGCGGCCGAAGCCGGTGATCACTTCATCGAAGATGAGAAGAATGCCGTATTTCGAGCAGATCGCGCGCAACCGTTCCAGATAGCCCTTGGGCGGCAGGAGAACGCCGGCCGATCCGGCCATGGGTTCGACGATCACGGCGGCAATGGTCGAGGGATCATGCAGAGCAACCAGCCGCTCAAGATCGTCGGCCAGATGCGCACCCCATGCGGGCAGGCCGCGGCTGAAGGCATTCTTCTCCAGATCATGCGTGTGGGGCAGGTGATCGACATTCGGCAGAAGTGCGAACTGCCGGCGATTGCCAGCAAGGCCGCCCACCGAAATGCCGCCGAAGCCAACGCCATGATAGCCGCGTTCGCGGCCGATCAGGCGGGTGCGGCGGCCCTCGCCGCGGAGCTGATGATAGGCGAGCGCGATCTTCAACGCGCTGTCGACGGACTCGGATCCGGAATTGGCGAAGAAAACGTGGCTCAGTCCTTCCGGCAGAATTTGCCGTAGCTTTGCGGCGGCCTCGAACGCAATCGGATGACCCATCTGAAACGATGGCGCATAGTCAAGACGCGCCAATTGCGCCTTCACGGCCTCGGCGATCTCAAGCCGGCCATGGCCGGCGTTGACGCACCACAACCCCGATGTACCGTCGAGAATTGGCCGGTCATCATCCGAGCGGTAGTACATGCCCTTGGCCGAGACGAGCATGCGCGGCGCTTGTTTGAACTGACGGTTGGCCGTGAACGGCATCCAGTAGGCGTCAAGATCGTTCGGCATCACGCGCATCGGCGGTCTCCAATCATTCATGCTGTCGCCCTTATGCCGGAGATGCGCCGGAAAGTGATTTGATCTTTGGTTGCGGCCCTCGCGACCAAAATTCAAATCACTTCGACGCGGCGGTGTGCATAGTGAAGGCTACCGCAGATGGGTTTGAAGGAATGCCAATGGAGATTCGGTTCGATAACAGGACGGTGGTCGTGACGGGCGCGCGCGACGGGCTCGGGCGCTGCATCTCCGAACGGTTCATCGAGAGTGGCGCCAATCTCTATTGCTGCGACATCGATCCCGATGGATTGGAAAGCATTGCCGCGAAAGGCGCCCACGTGCGGACCGTAGATCTGACCGACGATAAGGCGCTGCGGGCCTGGATCGGCGACATCGAGCAGGAAACTGGCCGCGCCATCGATATTTTGATCAACAATGCCGGCGGCTTCGCCCACGCCGTGCCGCGTCCGCTGGAGGAGGTGACCGACAGCGAATGGGATGCGGTGATGGCTCGCAATCCGCGCATCGCCTTTGCCGTCAGTCGAGCCGTGGTTCCCGCGATGAAGCGGGCCGGTTCCGGCCGTATCGTCAATATGAGTTCGGGTGCCGGGGTGGCGGCGTCCCGCACCAAGCTGCATCCTTATACGGCCGCCAAACATGCCATCGTCGGCCTGACGCGCCAGATGGCTATGGAGCTTGGGCCATTCGGCATCACGGTCAACAGCGTCGCGCCGGGCTTCGTTCTCTCCAACGCTTTCACCAAAGCCGATTGGGAGCGCTACAGCCCCGAAGCGCAAAAAGCCCATGTCGAGAACACGTTCATGCGGCGCATCGGCCGGCCCGATGACATCGCCAGCACGACCCTTTTCCTGGCGTCCGATCACGCCTCCTGGCTGACCGGCCAAGTCATTCTGGTCGATGGCGGCCGCTAGTCCGGGGGCAGGTCAGCTCGGACTTGGCTGCTTCGCGGGCAGATGCATCAAATCCGGGCATGACCAAAAGTAAAATCGGGCTGGACTGGAACCTACAACGGGTTAACATTTCCCCCGTCATAAGAAGGTGGTCCAGATGGCCGAAGTCCCCCCGATGGCGATGAAGTTCCTGCGTCAGCGCGTCAGCCTGCGTCATTTGCGGCTGATCCTGGCGCTGGACGAGGAGCGCAGCATTACCCGCACGGCCGATCGCCTGTGCATCAGCCAGGCGGCTGTTTCCAAGACCCGCAGTGAAATCGAGAAGGGCATTGGCACGCCATTGTTCGAATGGCACGGCCACCGCCTGGAAGTGACCGAAGTCGGCCAATGCGTGCTGCAGTCGGCCCGCCGCATCGTGGCGGAACTCGAATGCCTCAGCGAGGAATTCGCGCTGATGAAGTCCGGCATGGGCGGCGTGTTGACCCTCGGCACGCGCACCATTTCCGGTCAGCCGTTTCTGTCGCGCGTCACCGCCGCTTTCAAGAAAGCGCATCCCAACGTGACCGTGCAACTGGTCGACACCGATCTCGAGACCTTGATGGAGCGTTTGTCGAAAGGCACGATCTCGCTGCTTTATGGGCGTTTCGATGCGACGGCGGCGGGCGCGGGTTTTGAAGCACATCAAGTGTTGAGCGATCGCATGCTGATTGTCGCCAGCCCCAATCATCCCTTGGCCAATGAACGCAAGCCCTCATGGGCCGAGCTGGCGAAACAGGCCTGGGTGCTGATTCCTGAAGGGTTTGTTGGCCGCTACGGTCGCGAGCATCTGGCGGCTGAACTGTCGCGTCATCAGCTTCCCTTCCCAACCAATCTGATCGAGACGCAATGTCTGTTGCTGACGATGAGCCTGTTTCAGTCGGGCGATTTCCTGACGATCCTGCCGGAAGGCGTGGCGGCGCAGCTTGAAATTCGCGGCATCGCCCGGGTTCTCAACACGCCACCAATCGGCGCGCCTGATTCCGTCTGTTTGATGTGGCGGGCGAACACCGCCATGCCGCCTGCCGCGCGGCGCTTCCGCGATATGGCTTTGGAACTGCTTCAGGCCGACGAATTGCAGCGCCAGGAGGAGGAAGAAGGCTTGCTGAAGCCATTGCGCGGTGAGGCCTGGCGTTTCGAGGCCGTGCAGGGCGTTCGCCAGCAGGCTCATGCCGCGCCGGCCGCCACTCGTCGTGGTCGTCAGCGCAAGACCGCGCTCAGTGAATCTGCCTGACACTTTCAGGTCCCTGAGCGGCCTTGCATGACATTTGGTTAGGCCGCTCGAAACTTCTTTTCCATTGTTGCGCTGGAGGTGCCGTGATTGAACCAAGGCAATGGTTCAAGAGGGCGGCGTGGTGCCTGTTGCGACATCCGGATCGGCAAAAGAGTTCGCAATCGATTTCGTGGCTCGCAACGAGCGTGCCTTCATCACCCTGAATGATTCCATCTTTTATTTCGGTGAGCTTGGTGTGCAGGAAACGCGCACCGCCGGGCTGATGACGTCGCTACTCGAACAGCACGGTTTTCACGTCCAGAAGGGCATATCCGGTTTCGCGACCTCGTTTCTGGCCACCTATGGCAAGGGTGAGCCGGTCATCGCCATCCACACGGAATATGACGCCAATCCGTCGAACAGCCAGAAGTCCGGCGTGACGGAACGGGCGGAGATCGTCGCGGGCGCACCTGGACATTGCGAAGGGCACAATACCAACGCTGCCGTCATGATCGCCTCCGCTTTGGCGATCCGCTACGCCATGGAAAAATTCGGCCTGCCGGGTACTTTGAAAATCTTCGGAGCATCAGCCGAAGAACAATTGCTGAGCCGGCCCTATTTCGTGCGCGACGGTCTTTTTGACGATGTCGATCTGGCCTTTCACGATCATATCCTCGATGAGTTCGGTACCGACTACGGCATGATGCAGAGTGCCGCCGTCTCGGCTGAATTCACCTTTCGTGGCGAGGCCGCCCATGCCGCGGTTGCGCCCTGGAAGGGACGCGACGCGCTGGATGCAGTCGTTCTGATGGATATGGGGCTGGCACAACACCGCGAACATATGAAGCCGACGATGACGGCCCATCGCGTCATCACCAAGGGCGGCGAACAGCCCAATGTCATTCCTGCAATTGCCGCCTGCTGGTGGTATTTTCGCGATCCGACGGCGGAGGGCGCACGGCTTCTCTTCGAGCGCGCTCAGCAGATCGCGCAGGGCGCGGCGCTCATGGCCAATTGCGAACTCAGCGTCGATGTTCGCGCCGCTGTCTGGCCGGTTCGGCTCAATCAGACGATTGCCGAGGTGATCCAGCGCAATGTCGAAGCGGTCGGTATGCCGGTCTGGACCGAGACTGAGCAGGATTTTGCCCGAGCCTTGCAGCGTCAGGCGAAAGTCGCGGTAATGGGCCTGCGCCCCGCGGTGACGCCGTTCAAAGGACCGGCGGTCCAGATCGCGGCATCCAACGATTGCGGCGACGTCTCCTGGAAAGTGCCGATGGGACGCATCTGGTTTCCGGGCAATGTGCCGCATTTGCCGTTTCATCATTGGAGTGCTGGTGCCGCTCTGGCCACCTCCATCGCCCATAAGGGCGGACTTGCCGGCGCGAAAGCCCTGTCGGGCGCGGTCATCGACTATCTGCAAGACCGCGATCTCGTGGCCCAGACCAAGCGCAGTTTCAAGCAGGAGATTGGCGACACAGTCTATGCGCCGCTGCTTCCGTCCGGACAGCGCGCGCCGGCTGATCTCAACCGCGCCCTGATGGAGAAATTTCGTCCGGAGATGGAAGCTCATTACCTCAGGCAGGAGCCTGTCTTCACTCTATAAACGTGAGAGGAATATCGATGTCGTCCAATCCCATGCGTTATCCCAGAAAGTGGGAATGGCCGAACCAGGCAAGGATTGCGATGAGCATCAACCTCGCGCTTGAGGCCTTTCGTTTCAAAAGCCAATATACGCAGGAAGGCCGACCGGGACAGGTCGATCACTTTTCTCTCTCCTACGCCCGCTACGGCGCCAAGGCAGGCGTCTATCGCATTCTCGATCTTCTGGATGAGACGGGTCTGAAGGCGAGCATGTCGATCAACGGCAAGGCCGCCGAGCTTTACCCCGATCAGATCCGCGCTGTCGCCGACGCCGGCCACGAACCCGTCGGTCATGGCTGGGAAAACGACATGCTCACCAATGACAGCGATCCGGAACAGGAGCTGGAAGAAATCCGTCGCGTAACGAAGGCGATCACCGATGCCGCTGGCGTGCGCCCTGTCGGGTGGACAAGCCCGGGCAGTGCCGGCTCCAGCAATACACTCAATTTCCTCGCGGCCGAGGGCTATCTGTGGAATGGCGATGAGGCCGACGACGATCTGCCTTATGTAAAGACCACCACCGGCGGCCCGATGGTGCTGCTGCCGCGCGTCAATACGCCGACCAATGATCTCAGCATCTGGATTGCCGGCAAGAACCCGCCGTCGGTGATCTGGGAGCAGTTCAAGGACACGTTCGACGAGCTTTATGCGGAAGGCCAGCGCGGTCATCCGAAATGGATCGAGATCGTATTGCACGCTCATATGGCCGGGCGACCAACCCTGATCCCGACCATCCGTAAATGCATCGCCTATGCCAAGCAGCATGAAAATGTCTGGTTTGCCCGCAAGCGCGACATCGCGGAATGGACGCTGAAGCGGGAAGGCTGAGGGCGCAGGGAGCGAAACAATGACAGTCGATGTCGGCGAACGCCTTCGGTTCGTCCGCACCCAAAAGAAAATGTCGCAACGCCTTCTGGCGAAGCGCGCGGGAGTGACGAGCTCAACCATTGCGATGATTGAATCCAATGAGGTCAACCCCTCGGTGGGCGCGCTTAAGCGGGTGCTCGACGGCATTCCCATGGGGCTTGCCGAGTTTTTTTCCGTGACGGCTCCCGCCGACGAGCACCAGGCATTCTATCGTGCCAGTGAACTGGTCGAAATCGGCAAAGGCGATATCTCCTACCGTCAGGTCGGCTCCTATTCGAACGGCAACATGCTGCAGATCCTGAAGGAGACCTATCAGCCGGGTGCCGATACTGGATCGGTGCCCTTGCAGCATGATGGCGAAGAGGGCGGGGTTGTCATTCGCGGGCAACTCGAAGTGACCGTCGATGGCGAGCGCTGCGTGCTCGGCCCCGGCGATGCCTATTCTTTCGAAAGCCGGCGACCGCATCGGTTTCGCTGCGTTGGCGCCGAACCGTGCGAGGTGATCAGCGCCTGCACGCCACCGACGTTCTAATTCCAGGAGCATTCATGGCAAAGCGTCCCCGATTTCCGCGCGAATGGAGCTGGCCCGGTCAGGAGAAGATCGCCTTCTCCATCGGCGTTCCGTTCGAAGCCTTCGAGAAGCAAAGTCAGGTCAATTTCGTCGCCAGCCGTGGTCAGCTCGATCGATTCTCCCTGTCTTATGGCGATTACGGCTGGAAGGCCGGTATCTGGCGCCTCATGAACATTCTCGACGAATTCGGCCTGAAGTCGTCGATCTCGGCCAATGGTCTGGCGGCTGAACGGCATCCCGATATCATTCGCACTTTCGCGCAGGATGGCCACGAAGTGCTGGGGCATGGTTGGGCGAATGACGTCTATGCCAAGGATGCGACGCCTGATCAGGAGCGGGCGGAGATTGCCCGCTGCACGGCCATTCTCACCGAAACCACCGGGGGCATTCGCCCGGTCGGTTGGACCAGTCCGGGCTCCAGCGGGTCGGATGTGACCAATGAGCTTTTGGCGGAGCAGGGCTATATCTGGGTCGGCGACGATGCCAGCGATGACTTGCCGTTCGTGCAACAGACTAAGTCCGGCCCCTTTGTTACGCTGCCGCGCACCAATATTTTCACCAATGACATTGCTGCGTGGATTTTCCCGAGTAACCCCACGTCGGTGTTCTTGGAAAACTTCAAAGAAACCTTCAATCAGCTCTATCGAGAGGGGCAGGAGGGCGCTCCCAAATGGCTGAGCATCACGTTGCACAGCCATATGGCCGGCCGGCCCACTATGGCGAACACCATTCGGCGCTGTCTCGATTACGTGCGCCAGCACGACGGTGTCTACTATACGCGCAGTCGCGATATCGCCGAGTGGGCATTGCAGCGTGAAAAAGAGGCAGGGCGTTTAACGGCTGGTTGAGGCTGTGCCGACTTCTTTTCTGTTGTTGCCGAACACACCGCATGATCGACTTGATGAAGAATTTTCGTTCGGAACCGCAACCATGGCGCGTATGAGCAGGTTTGAGGCCAAAAAGACGAGGGACGCGATGACGGCAATCATCGAGCTTGATCGTGTCAGCATCGCCTTCCAGAAAGAGGTGATCTACGACCAATTGTCGTTCTCGGTGAACGACGGCGAATTCCTGTGCATTCTTGGGCCCAGCGGCTGCGGGAAATCCACTCTGCTGCGGGTGATCGGCGATTTGCTTGGTGTGGATACGGGCAGTGTAACAGTTGCCGGCTTTCCAGCCGCGCAGGCCTGGCAGGAGATTGCTTACGTCTTCCAATCGCCGCGGCTGCTGCCCTGGCGCGATGCGGAAGCCAATGTCATCCTCGGCCAACAACTGCGCTTTGGCCGCGAACGTGGCGCCGACGAGATGCGTCAGAAGGCGCGCGCGCTCCTTGACCTCGTGGGCCTTGGCCGCGACACCCACAAATATCCGGCCATGATGTCGGGTGGCGAACGTCAACGCGTGTCGATCGCGCGTGCGCTTGCCGTCGACCCACGCATCGTGCTCATGGACGAGCCGTTCTCGGCGCTTGACGTGACGACACGCCGGCGCATGCGCTCGGAGATCATTGAAATCTGGAAGAAGACCGGCAAGACGATTGTCTTCGTCACGCATGAGGTCGATGAAGCTCTTGAGCTGGCGGATCGGGTTGTCGTCCTGTCGGTCAAGCCGACGCGCGTTCTGGAGACGGTAAGCCTGTCGATGCCGCGCCCGCGCAATCTCGCGTCGCCGGAAATGAACGCCGCGCGCATGCGCCTTACGCGCCTGCTCGGTGTTCCAGAACAGGCGGAAGAATAAAAACAGCGGAAACCGCGACAGGAAGGGACGAGTTATGAAGATGCCGATCATACGAAGACTAGTGACGGCTTTCGCGTTCATGTGCGGTCTGAATGCTGCCACGGCGGCGGAGACCATTACATATGGTTCTCTGCCCGATCCTGGCTATGACGCCGTGGTCTGGGCCATTGAGAATGGCAAAGTCAGCGACCCAAATGTTACGCTGAAAATCGAGCGCGTTTCCTCCATTCCCGCGTTGATGCAGGCGGCGATGACGCAGCAGTTCAACCTGATGCCGAATGGCGTGCTGTCGCTGCCGCAAATGCGTGAGAGCGGATTGAAGGTCAAAGTTCTGAGCACGCTGCTCCGTTATCATCCGGAAGGCCACAGTGCCGATATCTGGGTCATGCCCAACTCGCCGTACAAGACGATCCAGGATCTTAAAGGCAAGACGATCGCGGTCGTTTCGGGTGAATCGCAAGTCGTTATCTCCGTCCGCTGGGCGATCAGTGAGCGATTTGGTATGAATGCCGATCTGGTTGGCGGCGATTTCCGCTGGGTGGAGATGCCGCAGGCGCAGTTCGAGGCGGCGTTGCAATCTGGCCGCGTCGACGCGGCTCAGTTCAATCTCGTGCCGTCCTATTCCGCAACCAAGGATGGCAAATATCGTTCCGTGCTCCAGGGATCGAAAGAGCTCGACAGAATGTTCGGCGGGCCGATGCCGTCGAATTTCCTTTTTGGCTATGAAGACGACATGAACAAGCGGCCCGATGCCTATGTGGCGGCGGGGAAACTGCTGAAAGCCTCGGCCGATTATGTACTTAAAAATCCGGACGAAGTCTTCGCCGCCGTGGCGCCGAAATACAAAATGTCCAAGGACGATCTGCAGACCTGGTTCGTGACCTATGCGCAAATGCCGATGTCCGTTGGGCCGACCGACAAGAGTGTCATGATGAAGGCCTGGCAGGTCGGCCTGAAGATGGGAATGTTGAAGAAAGTGCCCGATAGCGCCGACGAGCTGATGTGGTCAAAAGCGATCATGCAGTAGGCGGTCAATGCATTGGTTCATACGGAAAAAGAGAAACAGGACAGGAAGGGCTTTGCTATGAACATGCCGATCATCAAAAGCGCTATAACCGGCTTGGCTTTCGCTTTCGGATTGAACGCAGCACTCGCTGCGGAAACCATCACTTATGGCTCCTTGCCGGACCCCGGCTACGATGCGGTGGTCTGGGCAATTGAGAATGGTAAGGTCAGCGATCCGAATGTCACCATCAAGGTAGAGCGGGTGTCATCGATTCCCGCCTTGATGCAGGCGGCAATGACCCAGCAATTCAACCTGATGCCGAACGGCGTTCTGTCCCTGCCGCAGATGCGCGAGAGCGGCCTGCCGATCAAAGTGCTCAGCACTCTGCTGCGCTATCATCCCGAAGGCCATAGTGCCGATGTCTGGGTGATGCCGAACTCGCCTTACAAGACCATTCAGGACCTGAAAGGCAAGACCATTGCCGTGGTTTCCGGCGAGGCCCAGAATGTGATCTCCGTGCGCTGGGTCATCAGCGAGTATTTCGGCATGAATGCCGATCTCGTGGGCGGTGATTTCCGCTGGGTGGAGATGCCGCAGGCGCAGTTCGAAGCCGCTCTTCAGGCAGGCCGTGTCGACGCCGTATCGTTCAGCAATGTGCCATCCTATGCGGCGACGAAAGACGGCAAGTACCGTTCGGTTCTGCATGGTTCCAAGGAACTGGAGAAGATGTATGGCGGCCCAATGCCGTCGCTCTTTCTCTTCGGCTACGAGGGCGACATGAACAAACGCCCGGATGCCTATGTGGCGGCGGGTAAGCTCCTCAAGGCATCGGCCGAATATGTCCTCAAGAATCCTGATGAAGTGTTTGCGGCTGTCGCGCCCAAATACAAGATTTCCAAGGATGACCTGCAGACCTGGTTCCTGACCTATGCCCAGATGCCGCTGTCGCTTGGGCCAACCGATAAACAGGTGATGATGAAGGCCTGGCAGTCTGGCGCGAAAATGGGGATGCTGAAAAAGGTTCCCGCAAGCGCCGATGAGCTGATCTGGCCGAAAGCGATCGCGCAATAGCGATCATCTTTTCATACCTCCATAAATCGCGACGAATTGCATCTGATGTCGATATCGAGTCCATCGCTGCCCCCTGATCGACGATTGCCGACGGCGTTTCTCACGCCGCGGCGGTTGATCACGATTGCTTTCGTGCTCCTGGTGTTCGTCGCCTGGCAATTGTATTCAGCCCACATGCCGCCGGTGCTCATTCCGAGCCCGGCGCGGGTATGGGATCGGTTCGTCGAATTATGGACCGATCCGAGAAACCTCGCTTATGCGATTTCCTCGCTGATACACGTGACAGTGTCGGTGGTGCTTGCCTTCGTTCTCGGCGTCGCCATCGCGTTGCTGGGCTATTATTTCAACGTTCTTGACCTGGCGATCTACAGCAGGCTGACGCCGTTTCTGAATTCCTTCTCCAGCATCGGCTGGGCTTTCCTGGCGATGATCTGGTTCGGCGTCAACGAAGGTTCGGTAATTTTTGCCACCACCATCGTGCTGCTGCCGTTTGCCATCATCAATGCCGGCACCGGCTTGGGAGAGCTTGATCGCGAAGTGGTGGAGATGGGCCGCAGTTTCGGGCGCGGCGCGTTCAGGCAGACATTCTGGATCATTCTGCCGATGATGTTTCCCTATCTCTTTGCCACCATTCGTTTGTGTTTCGGCATTGGCTGGCAGGTGGTGCTGACCGCTGAACTGCTGTGCGGCTCATCCGGGCTCGGCATGCTTATCAACCTGGCGCGCCAACGCTATTGGACCGATATGGTCTTTGCGGTAGCTGCGCTGATCTTGCTGGTGGTTTATCTCACCGACCGCGTCATCTTCGCTGCGATCCAGCAACGTTTGCGGAGGCGTTATGAGCTCTCCTAACGGGATCGGGCAACGCCTCGTCGCCGAAACCTTCGTGGTCGCGGCCATCGCTGTTTGGTGGCTGTCCTCGGCGCAGTTTCCGCCGAATGTCTTCCCCAGTCCCATTCAGGTCTTCTGGGAGCTCGTGCGCCTCAGCACCGATGCCGAGTTCTGGGGCCATGCGGCAGCCACCGGCCTCCGCGTCGTCCTGGCCGTCATTCTGGCGACGGTTTTCGGCAGCGCACTGGGCATCCTGCCACGCTATTTTCCATGGATTGGCGGCATCGTCGATGACGTGCTGGTGCCGTTCTTCACGTCATTCCCGGCGATCGTCTGGGCCATTCTCGGCACGGTCTGGTTCGGCCTCACGGGCACTGCGATTCTCATCGTCCAGGTGCTGATCATCTTTCCCTTCTGCCTGGTGAACGTCACGGAAGGCGGCAAAGAGATTGGTCGCGAAGAAATCGAAATGGGGCGCAGTTTCGGTCGCCGCCCATGGTCGATCTTTTGGCGCATCGAATTGCCCTTGCTTGCCCCCTTCATTGTTTCCGGAGCGCGTATTTCCTACGGCGTCTGCTGGAAGATCAGCCTGATCGCCGAACTCTTCGGCGGCCGTTCCGGTCTTGGCTACATGATGCAATGGGCGCGCGACTTCGGCAGCGTCGACAGCATCATCGCCATCTGCCTTGCTATCGTCTTCTTCGTCGCGATCGGTGATGCGTTGATCCTGCGTCCGTTGACGCAGTTGTTCCAGCCAAAAATGGAATCGAAGCGCGCCAAAAAGGGGCATCAAAGCCCGGAAATACTGGTCACGCCGACCGTCGGGCGCGGCTAGGGGCCAGCGCAGGCAGAGAAAATTGAAGAGAGGAAAATGCCGTGTCCCAGATGAATTTTGCTCCGATCGAGGGCAGGAAGCTCCCGGCGCCGAAACAGATCGATGTGCAAGGTCTGAAGACCCGCTACTATGAGGCCGGCCAGGGCGAACCGATCGTCTTCATGTACGGCGGCAATTTCGGCTCGTCGGATTCAGCTTCCAGCGCGCCTGTGTGGAGCCTCAATTTCCTGCCGCTCTCCGACGGCTTCAAAGTCATCGCCTTCGACAAGATTGGGCAAGGCTTTACCGACAATCCGGTCCGCAATGAGGATTATACGATGGCCTCGGTGATCCGTCATGCGGCGGCGTTCATCGAAGCGCTGAAACTGCCTCCGGTTCATCTGGTCGGTCATTCCCGGGGCGGTTTCGGCGTTACGCGCATCGCCCTTGAATATCCGCATCTTGTTCGTTCGGTCACCATCGTCAGCAGCGGCACGCTCAGTCCCCGCGTCAGCCCGAACGAAGTCATCCTGTCGAATTCGCCCTATGCGCCCTACAGCCGCGAAAGCGCCCGTTGGATCTACGAAGGTTATTCCTACGATCCAAAGAAAGTCACCGATGAATGGATCGATGCGGTGATGGAAGTGTTTGAACAGCCGAAATATAAAGTTAGCGTCCAGAAAATGGTCGAAGAGGGAGCGGGCGCGCGCTATTTCCTACCGGAACTGGCGAAGCAGAAGCGCGAGACATTGAATTGGCTACGCGAGGGGCGCTTGCAGCGGCCAACCCAGGTCATCTGGGGACAGAATGATCCGACCGTGCAAGTCGAGGGCGGTTTCGAGGTCTTTGATATGATCGCCGCGCACAATCGACGCACATCGTTCAGCCTGTTCAATCACGCCGGACATTTTTCATATCGCGAGCAGCCGGAGCGGTTCAACGCCTTGCTTGCCCATTTCGTCCGTAACGCCAGCGCTTGAGGCCGACGATGAAACCGACAACCCGATCGATCACTGTCAACGGCGCACAAGTGTCCATGCTGCAAGCCGGGCCTACCGGCGCAACGCCCGCTCTGCTTCTCCACGGCGGCCGGGCAGGCCAGTCTCCGATTGCTTATGGCAGCCATCTCTGGGGCAAGGCTCTGTCGCTTCTCGGGACTGATCGCTCCGTCGTGGCGCTCGATCTGCCGGGGGCCGGCGGGAGCGATCTTGCTTCGCCGAACCAACTCACGATCGATGGTTTGCGCGAACATCTCGATCAGGTGATCGTGGCGCTCGGATTCGAAAAGGTTCATCTGGTCGGTCATGATATTGGCGGCCTGGCTGGCTTATGGCTTGCATTGTCGTCGCCTCGAAAGATTGCGTCCCTTTCCATCGTCGCCAGCGCCATGGCGCCGCCCATGGGCGATGGGCTGGACGATATCGTTTACCAATCGGTGCCGACGCCGCTCTGGAGCCGCGAATCGCAATTCTGGGCGTTCGATCGGCTGTCTCATTCCCATGCTCATATCGACGACGGGCTGCTCGATGCTTGCGTTGCTGCCGCCACCGGCGCCTCCCATCGCGCCGCTGTCGCCGCCCTGCGCGAGGAGGCGATGGGGATGCGGAATTTTGGCATTCCGGCCGTGAAAGGAAAGATGTGGGCCATTCTGCGGGACAAAGGCATTGGTGTGCCGACCCAACTGGTTTGGAGCGACAACGATCCGCTGGCGGCGCGCGATGGCGGCAATATGCTCTTCCGCATTTTGGCGGAGAAGCAATATGCAACCTATTTTCACATCATCAATCGCGCCGGCAGTTTCGCTTTTCGAGAACAGCCGGAGATATTCGCGGAGATCGTCGGATCTTTTCATGACAGTGTCGATGCCATGACACCTGCAAGAAGCGCGGCATAAAACGTTCTGGCCGAATCGCTGTCATCGAGCGAGCCCTGATTCTTTTCACAGAGCGCCGCGGAAGCTGATGCGCGCGCAAATTTCTTGCGCGCCATGATGCCGGTCGCACCTGCGTATCCAACCACCAGTTGCGTATAGCCGTCGCTTTCAGGCCTCGAGAGCCCTCAGCGCGGGCTTCACATCGACGTTTCATCCGCAGCGCGCAGATGAACGTGGGTTCCCGGTCGAAATTTACCAACGATTAACCATTCGCTAGGTAGACCGAAGCAACCGAATATTTACCAAGATGACCAACGTGTTAACCCAAGCTCGGCCTATCCGCCTCAAGGGGCGCAGTTTTCTTGCTCTCGCCCTCACGCCCGAACAGCCTTTCGAGGATTGGCTGACGCGGCTTGACCATCTGGCCTCGCGGTCCACCGGTTTCTTCCGGCGTCGCCCGGTGGTTCTCGATATCAACGGGCTCGACATCGACCGGTCGCAGCTGCGCGAACTGATCGACAAGCTCGGCGAGCGCAATGTGCGGATCATGGGCATCGAGGGCGCGCGACCGTCCATGCTCGGCGCAGATCTTCCGCCGGCGATGGCGGATGGCCGTCCCGCATCCGACATCGAAGTGCCGAGCGACGATCATGGCGTCGAAGCGAAGCCGCCGGAAGCAGCCATTCCCGCTGTGCCGCTGCCATCCAAAGCCTCGCCGTCCATGCTCGTGACGCAGCCGGTCCGCTCAGGCCAGTCGCTGATCTTCCCGGAAGGCGATGTCACGGTCGTTGGTTCGGTCGCTTCGGGCGCGGAGATCATCGCTGGCGGCTCTGTCCACGTCTATGGCGCGCTGCGAGGGCGAGTGATGGCCGGCACGATGGGCCATGCGTCGGCACGCATCTTTTGCCGCAAGCTCGAAGCCGAACTGATCGCCATCGACGGCTACTACCAGACAGCCGAGGACATCAAACCTGAGCTGCGCGGAAAGGCCGTCCAGTTCTGGCTGGAAGGCGACACATTCAAAGTTGGATCACTCGCCTGACTCGACGGCGCGTCCACACAAACAGGAGAGTTCAATGGGCAAGGTCATCGTGGTCACATCGGGCAAAGGCGGCGTCGGCAAGACGACCTCCTCGGCGGCATTGGGCGCGGCCCTTGCGCGCGACGGTGAGAAGGTCGTGGTCGTCGATTTCGATGTCGGCTTGCGCAATCTCGATCTCGTCATGGGCGCCGAACGGCGCGTGGTTTACGATCTCGTCAATGTCATCCAGGGCGAGGCCAAACTAACGCAGGCGTTGATCCGCGACAAGCGGCTCGAGACGCTTTATCTGCTGCCGGCCTCACAGACGCGCGACAAGGACAACCTGACCGCTGAAGGCGTGGAGACGGTCATCGGCGCGTTGAAACAGGCATTCGATTGGGTCATTTGCGACAGCCCCGCCGGCATCGAGCGTGGTGCCACCTTGGCGATGCGCCATGCGGACATTGCCATCGTTGTCACCAATCCGGAAGTTTCCTCGGTGCGCGATTCCGATCGCATCATCGGCCTGCTCGATTCCAAGACGCTCAAAGCCGAAGCTGGCGATCGGATGGAAAAGCATCTGCTCCTCACCCGATACGATCCCGTCCGGGCGCAGCGTGGTGACATGCTGAAGGTCGACGACGTTCTTGAGATCTTGTCGATTCCGCTGCTCGGCATCGTTCCTGAAAGCATGGACGTGCTGCGCGCCTCCAATGTCGGGTCGCCCGTTACTTTGGCGGACGAACGCAGCGCGCCCGCGGTCGCTTACTTCGATGCTGCCCGTCGGCTCAGAGGTGAGACCCTGCCCATTGCCATTCCTGGCGAGAAGCGTGGCTTCTTCGGCAAGTTCTTCGGAAGGAAAGTGGCATGAACCTGCTCCGTCTTTTCTCCCGCTCACAGTCAGCTCCGGCAGCACGCGAAAGGCTGCAGGTTCTGCTGGCCCACGAACGCGCCGCTGTCGGCGATTCCGATCTCGTCACGAAGCTGCGTGACGAGATTCTGCGCGCCATCTCGAAACACATGCAGATCGACGACGACAAGGTCAGCGTTCGCATGGAGCGCGGCGCGAAGGTCTCGACGTTGGCCGTGGATATCGAAATTCCCTTCGACACCGACAAGAAGGCGGCATGACTGCCTCCTAATTGATATCGTCACAGCCGGCTCACTCCGGCTGTGACGCGGCCATGGCGATGCGTTCTGCTTCTTGAAGCTTGAAACCCAAGCTCACTCTTAAAATTCAGTCGTCCCAATCTTCCGCCACATTGAATGCTTTAAATTTTCCCAACGCGGCTTTGATTCGAGGGAATGTCATGCATCTCGGCAGCAACATCTCCACCACGCAACTTCTGCAGCTTATGGCCAAGAACGATGTCGTGATCCGGCGACATCTGTCTCAACCTTGTGGTGATCTGCAGCAGGACGTTTTCTCACTGGCACGAGAAGAGGCCAGCGGACGATCGACTTCGGTTGGACTTTTCGCGCGCCAGATCGAAGTGCCCGCCGAGTTCGTCGTCGACTTGGAGAAATCGCATTTCATTCGGGCAGGGCAACCGGCGGATGGGCAGGTTATTTATTCGTTGACGGATGACGGTCGGCGTGTGGCATTGGCCCAATAGCCTATTGCCTAGGCGACGAAACTCAGGTGGTCGATTTTGACACGGTTTCGTCCTGAGCTTTTCGCCTCATAGAGCGCGGCATCGGCGCGGCTCATGAGTGTTTGAACGACCTCGGATTCTTCGGAAAAGGCAAGCCCGACGCTGACGGTCGCGTGAACGCTTCTTGATCCGATGCGCATCACTGTCGTTTCCATCTGCAGGCGGATGCGGTTGGCGACAGTCGTCGCCAATTCCAGAGATGCATTCGAGAGGACGATGCAGAATTCCTCTCCGCCCAGGCGTACGACGATATCCGTCGAGCGGACGTTGTCGAGAATGAGCTGACTGAAGCGCCGCAACACTTGATCGCCGGCATCGTGGCCAAAGCGATCGTTGATCGTCTTGAAATGATCCAGGTCGAGGAGCACGACGGCGGTGCTCGGCGGCACGACATCGGGCCAGACTTCGAAGAGCACGCGCCGATTCATCAGGCCGGTCAGGGCATCCGTCATCGCATTGACTTTGTGCCGGTTCGCGATACGGGCCTGATGCAACGTGAGGGATAGGGTGCCGATGCCGGTAAGCCCCATGATGACGACGATGGAGTTGAGATCCTCCGCCCAGTTTGAAGGGCGTGCATGCAGGACGTACTGGCCTTGCGCGAGCAGAACATAAGCGCAGGCAAAGAACGACACTGCGGCCAGGAGGAAGAGCGCAGCATTCACGCTCATCAGGATCGGAGATTCGGTTCGGGCTCCCCAATATTGATAGCCTGTCAGCGCGAGCAACACGCCGATGATCATGTTGCCGATGATCGTCCCGATACCGGAATAGCCAAAGCCGAAACTGACCGACAGAGCGATGGACCCCGTCGCGCAAATCAGGAGAACCAAAGTCGAATTCGTTCGGCCCGAGCAGAATTTCGACGAACCTGAATAGAGCAGTCCAAAGCCGATCGTCAGGAATATGAAGGACCAGAACAGATAAGCGTCGCTGTAACGTTCGATGATCCAGCCAAAAAAGATGACGCCCGCAACAATAAAAACGAGGCCAATGGACCAGATGAGCAGATGAGCATGGGATCGGGCGACCGCCCACATCATAAAAAGGGTAAGCCCTAGGGAGGCTCCCGAGAAGCCGATAGCAACGAGAATGGAATATTGATCGAGGAGCATTGGCCGAGACAGGGGGGCGGCAGGACGATGGACGTCATCATAACCAGCAATCGCCGGTCGGCGGAACATCTGCCAGTATAGGGCTGATAATTCGTTAAAAACACCATTTATGGAGCGGGTTCGCAAGCGCCATGAGATCGCTGGCGCAGATCCGCTTGATCCACATCAATGCCGTCGACCACGGGCCATTGAAAATCTCCGTCATCAAGAATGGAGAAAGACAATGGCTTGGACGCTGATCGAGCAGTTCTATCTGTTTGGCGCAGTGGCGGTGTTCGTGACGCTTGCGGGATTGATCGTCTACGCCGATCGGCAGACCAGATTACGATAGTCGGTGCGACGGTCGGACGGCGTGACCGTCTCAGGTCGCGGCCCATACAATCTGTGCAACGATTTCTACACGCTAACCATTGTTTGTCTTAAAAGCGTCATAATAGCTTGAAGACAAAGAGTTTTTACCGTTCGTCAATCACGTCTGCATTATCGCCCATCTGTTTCGCGCGCAGAGTTCAAGGAGAAGCCGTGGGCGCTATCGGAAAGACGGTCGAGGAAGAAATCTTCCCCGACACATTGGGCGACGTTTCCACTCTGCGACGTAAATGGTTTGCCGCGCTGCGGCCCGGCGAGCAGCTTCCAGCCTATGAGGAGGTCGTGCTCGGCAGTATGGGCAGGCTCGCCAATCACATGGTGCTCCTACAAGGCAGCGGCGAGACGTTGACGATCCTGCGCACCGGGCGGGCGCTGCGGCAATGGCTCGGTCAGGATGCATGGGATACCCGAGTCAGCCAGCTCGCACCTGAATATGCAGGTATTCTGTCGGAGATTGCCGCCAATGCGCTGGCCAGCGGTCGGCCTTATTCCACGTCGACCTATCACGTGGTGAACGGCATCGTCCGTACCTTCGATATCTATGCCATGCCGATCGCCTGTCGCTGGGGCGCCCCGCTGGTCTCCGCTTATGTCAACCGACGCGGCGAAGGCTATAGCCTGGTGGACAGCATCTTTCGCGCCACGGAAGATGGCTTTCTGGCACTTGCCGCCTGTCGTGACGCCAATCATGCCACCGTCGACTTTCAGATCGTCGATTTGAACCAGGGCGCGTCGCATCTTTTGCGTTGTTCGACGCAGGCGTTGTGCTGGCGCAAACTGAGCGAGGGGAGCCATGACCTGGCCTCGCCGGACGTGCTGAAGCGCTTCAGCGCGGTGATCGAAAGCGGTGCGCCGGATCGGTTCGAAGTGGTGGCTTCGAATGGCACCCACATTCGCATCAGCGTCGCCCCGATCGGCGATCTGCTGTCGGCGACTTTGACTGACGTCACCGATCTGAAGCGGCGTGAGCAATCGTTCCGGCTGTTGTTTGAAAACAATCCCATGCCGATGTGGGTGTTCGACGAGAAGACGTTCGAATTCCTCAACATCAACGATGCGGCGATCGCGCATTATGGTTACAGCCGCGAACAATTTCTGAGCATGAAGATCGGCGATATCTGGCCGAATGACGAGCGTGACGGCTATTTAAAGGCCTTGCAGGACGTGCAGAGCTATCAATCGCGGCGGAGCTGGCGGCATATCAGAGCCGACGGGAGCGATATCGAGGTTTTGACCTTCGGTCGTTCGGTGGGCTTCGGCGAGCGCAGCGCCTGCTTGGTCTCCATCATAGATGTCACCGAACGCCGTAAGGCGGAGGCGAAGATTTCCTACATGGCGCACCATGATGCGCTGACGGACCTGCCGAACCGCGTCATGCTCCAGCAACGCTTGCAACAGACGCTCGATCAATGCGCCCGGCTCGACCGCAAAGCGGCGGTGCTATGCGTCGATCTCGACATGTTTAAGAACGTCAACGATTCCTTCGGCCATCCGGTCGGAGACCGGCTGCTGCAGCAGGTGGCGCAGCGGCTCAGGGCCTCGCTCGGCATCAACGATCTGGCCGCCCGTTTCGGTGGCGACGAATTCGCGCTGGTCCTCGATCCGGTCACGGGGCCGGCGGAAGCTGGTGATCGGGCCGCGCGGCTGATCAGTGCCTTGAGTGTCCCTTACGATATCGATGGCCGCGAACTGACGATCGGCGCGAGTGTCGGTATCGCCATCGCACCGCTTGATGGCGATACTTCCGAGGCCCTGCTGCGCAATGCCGACATGGCGCTGTACCGGGCGAAGGCGGATGGCGGTGGAGCGCATCGCTTCTTCGAGATGGAGATGGATCGGCAGGCTCAGGCGCGTCGTGCACTCGAGGCGGATCTGCGGCGTGCGATGATTTGCGGCGAGTTCGAGCTGCACTATCAGCCGCTGGTCAATCTGGCGGCGGGCCGCATTACATCGTTCGAAGCTCTGTTGCGCTGGCATCATCCGGAGCGGGGCATGGTGTCGCCCGAAGAATTCATTCCGGTCGCGGAAGACATCGGCCTGATCGTGCCGATCGGCGAGTGGGTGTTACGTACGGCTTGTAGCGATGCCGCGACCTGGCCGGCCGACATCAAGGTGGCAGTCAATCTGTCGCCGGCACAATTCAAGAGCCGCAATCTGGTGCCTGCCGTAATGACGGCTTTGGGCCATTCAGGCCTGTCGGCCGATCGGCTGGAGATCGAGATTACCGAATCCGTGCTGCTGGCGGAGACCGATGCCAATTTACAGACGTTGCATCAGCTCCGTGGCCTGGGCGTGCGCATCTCCATGGACGATTTCGGAACCGGTTATTCGAGCTTGAGTTATCTGCGCAGTTTTCCGTTCGACAAGATCAAGATCGACCGGTCGTTCATTCGCGATTTGCCGGACCGGGCGGACTGCGTAGCCATCGTGCGCGCCATCTCAGGCATGGCGCAGAGCCTCAGTATCGCGACGACGGCCGAGGGCGTCGAGACCACCGAACAGCTTGATCGGTTGCGGATGGAGGGCTGCACCGAAGTGCAGGGCTTCCTGTTCAGCCCAGCGCGCCCGGCCGCTTTGTTGGGCGAGCTCCTGACGCGCTTCGGCCCGAACGCGGCAACGCTCGCGCCTTCGCCTCATGTCGCAAGCACTCCAGAAACCGCGCCTGGAACGGTGTCGGTAACCAGTTGCGCCGCAGAGTGAGGCCCACTTGGCGCGGCGCATGGGGGATCGGCGGATGATCGATGGAGACCAGCCGGTCGTCGAGCTCGATGTGCCAACGCGACAGGATCGACAGACGGTCGCTTGAGGCGAGCAAAGAGGTGATGGTCGTCAGGCAATTGGTCTCGAACTGCACTTTCATCGGCAGGTGCCAATCGGCCGCGAGCTGATCGAGCACATCGCGGCGGGGCAGGCCGGGTGTCGGATGCAGCCAATCGAACCGGGCAAGCGCCGCGGGCGTCACCTTCTTTACGCCCGCGAGGGGATGGCCGCGCCGGCAGACAATGGCATAGGGATCCTCGAAAAAGGGCTCCTCGATGAGATCGGCGAAGGGGGGCGGCGCGCGCAAGGCGCCGAACACGAGATCAAGCGCGCCATCGTTCAGTTCTCGGGAAATCTGAATATAAGGCGCTTCGATCACTTCGATACGATGGCTCTCGTCCTCGGCAAGCACGGCGGTGGATGCCTTGGCCAGCAGCAGACGTGGTGCGAGCGCCAGCACGCCGATGCGCAGGCTGGCGCGCGCATCCGACGCCGTGCCGATTTCCTCGGCGCCGGAGCGGATTTCGCCGATCGCCAGTGCCAGCCGTCGGGCGAGTTCGGCGCCTGTTTCGTTCACCGTCAGGCCCGTCGCCGAGCGCCGATAAAGCGATGCGCCGACGATCTGTTCGAGATCGCGCGCCGGGCGCTGTAGGCTCGGCTCGGCGATACCGAGATCGCGCGCCGCGGCCCGAAACGAACCGGTGCGCCAGATCGCCAGCAGGCTGCGCACCTGCGCGCTGGCAAGTTTCGACACCTGCTGTTCGACGATAGCGCCATCGGTCTTGCGGTTGGCCACGCCTTTCAGCGCCTTGCGAATCTGTTCGAAGAAGCGCAGCGAACGGCGTTGAAAAATCTGCCCAGCTTCACTCAGGAAGGCGCCTTCCGGTCCACGCGCAAACAGCCGCGTGCCAAGTTCCGCCTCAAGCTGGGCAATGGAATGCGTCAAGGCCGGTTGGGTCAAACGCAGCATCTGTGCCGCGCGCGACAGGGAGTTCGTCTGCGCCGCCGCATCAAAGGCGCGCAGGCGCCGCAGGCTCGGAACGGTATTGCGATCGCGCATGCATCCTCGAAAATCGAAATTAGGAAAAATTTAGACCCCTCGGGGCCGATTGAATAGGGGGTGCGGCAATGCGGCCGCCTATAAGGCCAAAACATCAAGGACGCGGCGCTCTGACGAACCGCGTTTCAAGAAAAGGCCAAGACGGAGGACCCATGGCGGCCACAAACAGCCAGATGATCATTGACGTGCATTGCCACGTGGTTTCGCCGGATCGCGCGAAATATCCCTTGGCGCCGCTCGGCGGCAAACAGTCGGACTGGTCGTCGGAACGTCCGACCACGCCCGAACAGCTCATCGCCGCGATGGATACCGCAGGCGTCGCTCAGGCGGCTGTGGTGCAGGCCTCGACCGCTTACGGACATGACTCGTCCTATCTTGCGGATTCGATCAAACGTTTTCCGGCGCGCTTCACCGGCGTCTTTTCCATCGATCCCCTGGATCCGCAGGCGCCCGAACAGATCGATCATTGGCACGGTCAGGGCATGACCGGCATGCGGGTCTTCACCACCGGTTCGACCATGCCTGGCCAGCAGACTTGGCTTGACGACGAGCGTGCTTATCCAGTGTGGCAAAAGGCGGGCGAACTTAATCTGCCGGTCGCCATGCAGATGACGGCGCAGGGCATTCCGCTGCTGCTCAAGATCGTCAAGGCATTCCCGAACACGAATTTCCTGCTCGATCACCTGGCGCGTCCCGTCATCAACGATGGTCCGCCCTATGCTGCCGCCGAGAGCCTGTGGGGGCTGGCGGACTACAAGAACATCTATCTGAAAATCACCAGCCGCACGGTCGAACATTGTCAGGCCGGCAAAGCGACGCCTGAAACCTTCATGCCGAAACTCGTTTCGACTTTTGGCTCGGAGCGTCTGTTATGGGGATCCAATTTTCCCGCTCACGACGATACGCTGCCGAACATCGTCAAGGAGACGCTGCATGTTCTGGCGTCTGTTTCTGAGACCGATCGCGCCAATATTTTGGCCGGCACAGCCCAGCGTCTTTACCCGGTTCTGCAGTGAGAATGCCGATGACGAACTCAATCCCTACGCTCGCGACCGCGCTGAAACGCTATCCGACGACGGAAGCGCTGCTCTCCGGCAAGCTGACATCGCCGGCTTTCAATTTCGACTTCCACGAAGTCGAGCCCATTCATGACGTGTTCAAGCCGATGGCGCGGGAACAACGTTATGACGTGTCGGAACTGGCGATCTTCACCTTTCTGCAAGCCTATGCCTACAACAAGCCGATCGTGCTTCTACCCGTGGTGTTGGCGTCCCGTTTCCAACATGGCTGCATCGTCTACAATACCGACTACAACAAGGAACTGACGCCGGAGATGTTGCCCGGCAAGAAGATCGGCGTGCGTGCCTATACTCAGACCACCGGTGCCTGGGTGCGCAACATTCTGTCTCAGGAGCACGCGCTCGATTTCGAATCCGTCGAATGGATCATTTTCGAGGGCTCCCATCTCGCCGAATATACGGAGCCGTCTTTCGTCAAACGGGCTGCGCCAGGCGTCAAGCTCCTGCCCATGTTGATGGCCGGTGAAATCGATGCTGGCATCCTCGGCAATGATCTGCCGAACGATCCGAAGATCAAGGCGGTTATTCCCGATGCGGCCAATGCCGGCCGCGCCTGGCACGATAAGACGGGGCTGATCCCCATCAACCATATGCTGGTCGTCAAGCGCGATCTGTTGCGCTTCCGGCCGGATCTGGTGCGCAACATCTATCAGACGTTCAAACAGGCGAAGGAAGCAGCCCCCGTAGCACCGGGAGCGATCGATATGCGGCCGATCGGCTATGACAAGGTGACGCCGTCGCTCGAATTGGCGATCCAGCTCGCTTATGAGCAGCAGATTATTCCGCGCCGCTTCACTGTCGATGAATTATTTGCCGAAAGCCGTACCGTTCTCGACGACCTTGCTTGACTTGTGTTCAACCCGGCTGGCGTCAGCTCGTCAGCCCTTTGGAGAAACCGCCATGTTTTCTGGGACTGCCAATTGGCTACGGACGATCTCTCCTCTCTTTTTCTTCAGTGCGGTTTGTGCCGCGCAGGCGCAACCTTCAGGCGACTTTCTGAAGGGCCAGACCGTGCGGGTCATGGTCGGCCATCCGCCGGGTGGCTCCTACGATTTCTACGCGCGCCTCGCCGCCGACATGCTGAAGGCCAACCTGCCGCAGGCGGCTGCCGTAATCGTCGAGAACAAGCCCGGTGGCGGCGGGCTGATCGCGACGAGCTATCTCTACAATCAGGCGCCGCGTGACGGCACCGTGCTGGCCGTTCTGCCCGAGACAATAGGCAACACCCAGGTGCTTGAGCCCGAGATCGGCAAGTGGAAGGTTCAGGAGATGAACTACATCGGCTCCTTCTCACCGGTGAACACGGCTTTCGTGCGCCGCAAGAATTCACCGTCGAAGACGCCCGAGGATATGAAAAAGCAGGAGACGATCGTCGGTTGCACGGGCACCACGGCGCAGTCCTTTCAATATCCGGCTTTGCTGAAAGTGCTCGGCGGCTTCAAGTTCAAGATGATCTGCGGTTATCCGGGCGCGGGCGAATATTCCATCGCGCTTGAACGGGGCGAAATCGATCTTGTCTCCTCGGCTTGGAATTCCTGGCGCGTCACCCACGCCAAGCAGCTCAAGGAAGGCGACCTCGTCGCCGTGATCCAGACGGGCCTGAAGCGCAATCACGAACTGCCCGACGTGCCGCTGATGCAGGAGCTGGTCGACGATCCCACCGCCAAGAAGGTCATGGAATTCGCTTCGGCGGGCGCCATGATCGGTCGAGCGCTCGTGGCGCCACCGCGCATTCCCGAAGAGCGGATCGCCTATCTGCGCGCGCTCTTCGACAAAATGGTCGCCGATCCCGCGATGAAGGAGATGGCGGCGAAGCGTGGCCTCGAACTTGAACCCACACCCGGTACGGTGGTGCAGAGCTATTCGGATGCGATCGTCAAGACGCCGCCGGAGATCGTCGAAAAAGCGGCCTTGGCCTTCAAGGGCTAAAGCAAGAGCTTAGGGAGGAAGCAAAAACAGGCGCCGGGTATGAAGCATCACGATGCTTCTGCCCGGCGTTATATTTTTCATGCGCCAACCCGAGTGGATCGAGCGCAATTGAGAAAAATGCGTCTCGAAACGGGCACCAATTCTCCACCATGAATGCCGGAAGGTTCCGGATCCACTGAACCACTAATCCGTTCTCTTCGTTCGCTTAAGGCGAGAAGAAGGAGATTCGCGATGGTTCAATACTATTACGGAACTTCCGATAACGGTGCGACCACGATGACGTGGCCGCCGCAGTCCACGGGTCCTGCGCCTGGACAAGATGCAGGCCAGGGATCGACGCCTCCGCCACTGGGAACGGCCCCACCTCAGGATGGCGGCGGAGCAGGCAATCCTCACCAACCGCCGCCGAACAATGCGGGCGGTGATCCGAACACACCGCCGGCGAATGGCGGAGGGAATGGCGGCGGCGATGGAGGCACGGGTGGAGGTTTGCTTTCGGGCGGCCTTGCCAATCTCCTCAACGGCGTCATCGATAATTTCCATGCATCGATCGAAACCGCGAGCCATGATTTGGGGCTCGGCGGAACGGTTCATGGGATCACGCATCTGGGCGAGACCATCGGTTTGGGTGATCTCGGCGGCGATAATCTGCTGACAGATGTTCTCGATGCGCCGTCCGCCATTCTAAGCGGCAACACGGGAACCTTGCTTACCGATCTGGTCCACGACGTCGGCAATACTGTCGAAGCCACGGGAAACCTGGTGAACGGCGTTGGCGATGACCTTTCGTCGCCAAACGGCATTCTCGGCGTCGCCGGTCTCGTCAACGGTCTATTGGATGGCGTCGTCGGCCCCGGCGAAGGCGGATTGCTGGAAAACATCATCAACACCAATGCCCATGGTGGCGATGATGGCCACAACCATCTCCTGGATGTGAATGTCGGCGATCTTGGCACGGGGCTTTCACTGGGCGAGCTGAATGTGCTCGACGGCGGATCGATCCAAGTACCTTTGGTCGATGGGCTACATGCGGATGCGCTCAGCGGTCTGGTGCAGAACGGACCGTTGGCGCAGGTGCTCGACATCGGTGATGTCGGCGGCGGCGCTTTGCCGGACATCGGCGGCATCACGCAATTGCTGCCCGATATTCTCGATCATAACAACGGCCATTTCCTGCTGTCATAGGCTGGGAGCCAGAAGCAAGAGCTGCCGCTGTTTTCAGCGGCAGCTTTTTTATCGCTCTCGGAAGGCTCGGTACATTTGGTCGCTCAGCGGTTTGACCAGATACGAGAGAATGGTGCGTTCGCTGGTGCGCAAATAGGCATCGACAGGCATGCCGGGGATCAACCGCACATCGCCCAAAGCCGGAATGGATTTGGCGTCCATGGCGATGCGAACCGTATAGAAACTCGTTTCGGCCTTGTCGTCCTTGCTGGTGCTTGCCGATACCAGGGTCACCTTGCCGCCGATCTCCGGTGTCGAGCGCTGATTGAAGCTGGAAAAGCGCAAGACCGCATCCTGACCGACATGAACCTGATCGACATTGGAGGGCGGCACCTTCACCTCAACGGCGAGATTGTCGGCATCGGGAACAATCAGCATGATTGGCTCGCCGGCGGCGATGACGCCACCTTGAGTGTGGACGGTAAGCTGATGGACGATGCCCGATTGCGGTGAGCGGATGTCGATCCGCTTCAATTGGTCCTGTGCTGTGACGTAACGCTCGTTGAGTTCCGCGATTTTGGCGCGGATGTCGGCGAGCTGACGAGCTACGTCGCTGCGCATGTCCTGATCGACCTGGATGATCTGCAGTTCGGTTTCGGCGATACGGCCGCGGGACTCCGCGATCGAAGCGGTCAACTGCCCGCTCTCACCATCCAGTCGCGCCTGATTGCGCTCGAGCGCGACGAGACGGGTGAGGGGAACGAGCTTCTTGTCCCAAAGGTCTTGCACGCCCTCCAGTTCCTTGCGGATGAGTCGTGATTCCGCCAGCTTGGCATCGTATTGAACTTTTAGGCCGGTGATCTTCTCGTTCAACTGGGTGATGCGCTCGCGCAACTGCCGCTTCTGTCCGTCCGATGCATCGCGACGAAAATTGAACAGTTTGATCTCGCCTTCGATAATTCGGCCGGTTTCCGACTCTGGTGACGTATCCATATCGGGGGGAAAAAGAATGTCCGGACGCTGGTCTCGCTCGGTTTCCAGGCGCGCCTGCCTTGCCCGCAGCTCGCGCAGATCTTTCTCAACCGTGGCCAGACTGGCGCGAGCAACGGTTTCATCGAGCTTGATCAAGATCTGATTGGCTTCGACCCGATCGCCTTCGCGCACATATAACTCCGCGACGATGCCGCCAGTGGGATGTTGAATTTTCTTGATATTGGTTTCGACGACGAGCGAACCGATAGCGACGACGGCGCCCGACAATTCACTCGTCGCACCGACATAGCCCATGCCGCCGACGAGGAAGATCGCAGCGATGGAACTGTTGCGCAAATGGCGTTCCAACGAAATTTGGGATGGTCGCTTGCTCATGCCGCGCCCTCCTTGGGTGGCTTGGCTTTCGCACGAGAAGCCGGCGCATTTGCGCGCCCGGCAGGTGCGGCCTGCACCAGTTGCGGGAAAAGTTTGTCGCGATCGCCGAAAGCCTGTTTGCGCCCTTCATTGAGGACGAGGACTTTATCGACTGACGCAAGCGCGCTGGAGCGATGGGCGATGACGATGGCGATGCCTTGCCGTTGACGCACTTCCCGAATGGCTGCGGTCAGCGCCGCCTCGCCGTGGGAATCGAGATTGGAGTTCGGCTCGTCGAGAACGACTAGAAACGGATTGCCGTAAAGCGCTCGGGCAAGGCCAATGCGTTGGCGCTGACCGCCGGACAATTGTTCGCCGCCTTCCCCGACGGGGGTTTCATAGGCGAGGGGCAGGCGAAGAATGAGATCGTGGACTCCGGCTGCCTTGGCGGCTGACATCAGCGCTTCGTGATCGACGCGCGTTTGAAATCGCGCGATGTTCTGCGCCACGGTGCCGGGAAACAGCTCCACATCCTGCGGCATGTAGCCGATATGGGCACTCAAGATATCTTGCGGCCAGTCATCGATACGCGCGCCGTCGAGACGGATCGCGCCATGTCGGGCCTTCCAGATGCCGACGACGGCGCGTGCGAGAGATGACTTGCCCGAACCGCTGGGCCCGATGATGGCCAATGCGCTGCCGGCTTCGACCTGGAAACTCACGTCATGGAGAACCGCCCGGCCGGTGGCGGGTGTCGCGAGGCCGAGGCCCGTGACGCGCAAGTTCTGCTTTGGCGCGCCAAGGGCGGTGCGCTCCTGGCGGATGGGGGTATCGTTGAAAATGCGCGAAAGCCGCATCCAGCTTTGCCGCGCCGCGATGAACGATTTCCAATGGGCGATCAGCATGTCGACGGGAGCCAAGGCGCGCGCGGCAAGAATAGTCGATGCCAGCATCACACCGGCCGTGGCCTCTTGATGGATCACGAGCCATGCGCCCAGCGCCAAAAGGCCCGATTGCAGCGTCGTCCGCAGGGCTCTCTGCAAGGCGGCGAAATTGCTAGTGATCTCGACACCGATTTCCTGGCGGTCAAGGGCCCGATCGTTTTCCTCGTTCCAACGGCGTGTCATGGCCGATTGCAGGCCGAGGGCTTGAACGATGCCGGCGTTGCGCCGCATGACCTCGGAGAACCGACGCCGGTCTGCATGAGCGAGTGTCGCTTCCTGCGTTTTGCGGCGAAGCAAAATTTCGCCAGTCGCCGTCAGTCCCACAAAGACGATCACCGCGACCAGAACCGTTGCGCCAATAAGGGGGTGCATTGCGAAACAGATGCCGATGTACAGGATCATCCAGGGCAGATCGAAAAGCGCCACGAGGGCGGGGCTGGCGATGAACTCGCGCAGAGTGTCGACATCGCGCTGGGCTTGCAGGCCATCCTGACCATCGGTACCGCGTTCATGCGAACGCAATAGGATATCGAAGGCCCTGGGGCCGATCTCATCTTCGATACGACGGCCAAGATGCAACATGATCCGGCTGCGCTGACGATCGAAATAGCCTTGAAAGACAAACAAGGCCACGACCAGCAAAAACAGGCTGATCAATGTCGGCACGCTGCGGCTCGGCAGTACCCGATCATAAACTTGAAGCATGAAGATCGGCGCGGCCAGCATCAGAAGGTTGATCAACGCACTGATGCCGGCCACGCCGATGAGCGGGCGCCGGAATTTCTTCACGACACCGAGGAGTTCGTCGGACTCCCATTGCGAGGAGAGTTTAGCCCAGCCCTTCATATGTCTCCCGTTCAATCATCAGGATGAATGGAGTCGTCAAAGAAGATGCAGATGGTATGTCAAACTATCGAGAACATGATCGACGATCAGCGGCACGAGGCCTGGATCGTGGTCATGGTTCGCCGGAGGCAGAATGTCGGAAATCAGATCGGGTATTGGCGAGCCTCCGACAGCGGCGGCGAGCCCGTCCAAAGTATCGTGCAATGCGCCCTGCAAAGAGGGGACCTCAATGGAGCCGTCATTATGCAGGATTGGCAATGGCAAGAGGTCAACAATGTCGCCAACCGCTTGCAATGCCGAGCCGACCAGATGCTGAGTGTCGATGGCCACGTCGTGAACGATATTTCCCACAAGGCCGGTCGCAACATCCAGGACGTGATCCACCAGTTTCAGATTCAAACTGTCCGTTAGATCGGAGATCAACGTGCCTGAATGATCGGCTGGTTGGGGAATGAGATCATCGGTGTGCGGCAAACGCACCAGATCGTCATGCGGGATGATATCTGATGCCGGCTGTTCCGCGTTGGATGTCTGCGGTGTCTCGGGCTCATGCGTCGAGACGATGGCCGGCGTAATAGCTATGCCGCCGCCGTTGGTCGCGAGGCTGGCGGAAGCAGAGTCATTGACTGCGTTCTGATCCGGGGGCGCCGATGTTTCGGCTATGACATCGGGTTGAGTGGTAAACGATAGATCGTGGTTGACGCCCGTGTCGCTAAGGGACGGCAGCGGGGTCTCCACGCCTGGGCCATGCAGGGTTTGATCAGCGGGCTCCACTGAAGCCGTTGGGGACGGCTCCGATTGCGGGGCAGGGGAGGCTTCGTTCTGCGTTCCCGAACCATCATCGGGAACGATCTCCCAGTCCGGATGAGCCGAGAGATGCTCGATCTCTATAAGTTTAGCGATATTGGCAGCCGTCGTCGGGTCCGCGACAAGGGCGGCCGCCATGATGGCAGCCTGGAGCAGGCGCTCGTCGGCAGGAAGATCGACAGCCATAGCCCGGACCTCCGCACGGAATCCCATATGATATCGTCAATGGGGAAGTTAAGGGCGCGTTCCCTCGATGGTTGGAGGGCGTGGGAACGAGGTCAATGAAAGCCTAACGGCGACGCGGCGATTTGATTGGTTCAGGCGCCGCTACAGGCTCTCTTCAAGGATAGGTTGTAGCTGCGTCGCATTCTCGCCGCGGTGGAAGGCGATGGCCAGACGGAAGGAATGGCCGATGCGCAGAGCTCGGTCGAGAAAGAGGGCGGCGACATCAGGCGGACATAGATTTTGCACGGTCGCGCGGAACAAGGTCAGCCAGCGCCGGAAATGCTCTTCGCCGAGGCCGGGCAGAACAAGATGCGGGCGTAGCGGATGTCCTTCGTAGCGGCCCGTGCGCAAGAGCGTCGACGACCAGAAGTCGCACATTTTTGCAAGATGATGCGACCAGGCGTCCGGCGCGATGGCGCCATTGAAGATCGGCCCCAGCAGATCGTCTGAACGGATCTTGTCATAGAAACCATGCACGACGGCGTGGATCATCGCCTCGTCGAGCGCATCGGGAATGAGTCGACCATCGATGGTCATGGCGCGCGTCGGCGCTGGTCGTCCTTTCATCGCTTCACCAAGAGTCGCTTCACGATCAAGATGTGTCGGATGTTGCCATTTTATTGGTCGATGCCCAACCCGCAAAAAGTCGCAGCCAGAAGTCGCCGTATCGCCACAGGTCGCACTTTTTCGTGAGAACCGAAAGCGTGCGGTGCCGGCAGCGGAACGATCATCGGCAAAGCGGATTGATCCCCCGGGGTTTGCAAGGAGAGATCGCAATGATCAAGAAAATGATGATGACTGCCGCATGTGTGGCCATGATGAGTCTGCCAGTTTTGGCTCAGGCTCCGGCGTCAGGCGGCATGCAGCCATCGGATGCAGCGACAAGTTCCGGAGCGCAGGCACCAGCCGATGCAAGTGGAACTGCCGTCCACCGCCCAAAACGCCAACAGCACGCCAAGCTCGTGAAACATAAAAAGGCACCCGCGAAACACAGTCGCAAGCCGCAAAGTTCGGAACCAGATTCATCGGACGGTGCGAGCTCGCCGCAGTAACGAGGCGAATTCTGTAAATGAAAAAGGGGACATTCATAACGAATGTCCCCTTACGAGTTCGAATGCTATCCCGTAGCGCCTGGCCACGCTGCGAAACAGCGTCCGCAATTCAGCCGGATTATTTCCAGCCGATATTATTGAGCTCCGGCGCCGTGAAGATCGTCGAGACCTTGGGCAGCACGAGGTCGGTCGTGTGCACGACGACAGCCGGAAAAGTGGTCAGCGAGAGCAGCAGCGACTTGTCGTTGACTGCATTGAAAACCTTGCGCAGCAATTCGTTGCGCTTGGCCGGGTCCATTTCTGCCGACGCCGCATTGGCCATCTGCGTGATGTCCTTTTCGCGCCAATAGTCGCGCGGTTCGGAACCGACATAATATTCGACCGCCGAATTGACGTCGGACAGGCCGCCCGAGCTGTAGTGCGCGACCAGCAATTGCAGTTTGCCGGACGTCTGCTTTGTGCGGAAAGCGACGAAGGTCGTATTCTCGAGCTTTGCACGCACGCCGATGGCACGGAGTTGGCCAGCGATGGCCTCGCCCATTTTCTCGACGCCCGGAATCGTCGTGATCTCGACGTCGAAACCGTTGGGATAACCGGCCTTGGCGAGCAGGTCGCGTGCCGCTTTCGGATCGTATTTGAGGTTCATCGGGTCGACGACGCAGCCGACCTGCGTGGCCGCATTGCATGGCGCGTCGATCACTTTCACCATATCGCCACCGGCCATGATGGCCTTGGCGAGGGTGGCGCGATCGATCGCCATGGAGAGGGCGCGGCGCACGTCGGGCTTAGTCAGGGGTTCAAGGCCGGAACGGCCGGCTGCGTCGAAGTTCAGATAGGTGTAGACCGTGTTCTCGATCGCCGTCGACGTGATGTTCGGCATCGAGGTGAGCTGTTCGGATTGGTCCTTCGGCGACTCGAGGATGATGTCGAGGCCGCCGGTCAACAGTTGCGCGATCTGCGTCTGCGGATCGGGGATCGGCATCAACTGCACGTTCTTGATTTTTGCCTTTGAGTTCCACGGGCCGGCGGGCTTGTAGTCCTCGTTGCGCACCAGCTTGATGCCGTTCGAGGCGTCGATGGAGATCACTTTGTAGGGGCCCGTGCCGACCGGCGAGCGACGACCGAAATCAGCCTTGGTTTCCAGCTTGGAATGGACGGCCTTCGGATAGATCGGCGTGGTGGTGGCCAGACGCGCCAACGCATAGGGCGTCGGGCTCTTGGTGATGATGCGGATGTTGTAGTCGTCGACCTTCTCGACCTTGTCGATGAAGCCCCAATTGGCGCTGAAGCGCAGGCCCGACTTCGGATCCGAGATATACATCAGCGTGTAGACCACGTCGTCGGCGGTGAAGGGCGAGCCGTCGTGGAACTTGATGCCTTCGCGCAGCTTCATGTCCAACTGGGTCGGCGAGACCTGCTTCCAGCTTTCAGCCAGCGACGGGCGGAAAGTTTTGCTTTGGGCGTCGAAGACGATCAACGTGTCGTAGACCGCCACGGAGGTCAGTGTCGTTTCCGGCTGTGGGTCGATATAGATGTCCGTGGTGGCAATTGGCGCCTTATAGGCGACCCGCAACGTATCCTGCGCTTTCTGCGCCAAGGCCGGCGATGCCAGAAACGCCACGCACGCAAATGCGGTGGCAACGGCCTTCGACATGGGGAACCTCCCGTAAAATACTGACAAAATTGTTTGAGCCCGCTCATGCACCCCAGCACGGAACGGATTGGCGCGGGTTCTAGCCTAAATAGCTAATAATTGTCTAGTTTTGTAATTTGACGGTGCCGTAGCGTTTCGAGCTGGAGCTTGTCTGACGCCCCACGGCCAATCGTGAAATCCCTTCAAACTCTTACGGGCTGGCATGGGTGTCAGAGGGGGGCTGGCGATCGGTTTGAAGTTGTCCAATTAGCAAGGGAGCCACGGAAAGACATAGCGCCAGAGTTTCTATAAAAATCATGTTTATCAGATAGTTATGGAGATGGGACGCGTGCGGGCCAAGCTGTGCGAAACGGCCATGCCGCTTGAAATAATTCTCAACTGCCGTGAAATGCTCAGGTCGCGAGGGGCGACAGTAAAGAGGGGTGCCATGGCCGAGGTTTCATTCAGCAAGGAAATCAAGCTGCTGAAACTGGGGCAGGGTGAGACCTTTCATGGCGAGGGTATCCTCGCTGTCACGAAGGCCCTGCTGCAATCGGGCGTTACTTATGTCGGCGGCTATCAGGGCGCGCCCGTCTCGCATCTGCTCGATGTCATGGTCGAAGCCAAGGATTTGATGGGCGAGCTTGGCGTCCACGTCCAGGCCTGCACCAATGAGGCATCCGCGGCCGCCATGCTGGGTGCCTCGATCATGTATCCGGTGCGTGGCGCCGTGACATGGAAATCCATCGTCGGCACCAATGTGGCGGCCGATGCGCTGTCGAACCTGTCGTCACCCGGCGTCATGGGCGGCGCACTGATCGTCGTCGGCGAAGATTATGGCGAGGGCGCCAGCGTCATTCAGGAGCGCACCCATGCCTTCGCCATGAAGTCGACCATGTGGCTCATGGATCCTAGGCCCAATCTGCCGACTATCGTGCGCATGGTCGAAAAAAGCTTTGAGCTTTCGGAAGCCTCCAATGCCCCGGTGATCATGGAACTGCGCATTCGCGCCTGCCATGTGCGCGGTTCCTTCACGGCAAGCGACAATATCGCGCCGAAAATTTCCGCCCGCGAGTTGCAGAAGATGCCGGCGGAGTTTTTGTACGACCGGCTCGCCCATCCGCCCGTCACCTACAAGCACGAGAAACTGAAATTCGACGTGCGCATGCCGGCGGCGCGTCAATTCATCCGCGATCACAAGCTCAACGAAATCTTTGACGGCGGTCACAAGGATGTCGGCTTGATAGTGCAGGGGGGGCTCTACAACGGTCTCATCCGCGCCTTGCAGGAGATCGGTCTCGCCGATGCCTATGGCCGTACCGACATTCCCATCCTGGCGCTCAATGTCGTCTATCCGCTGGTACCGGAAGAGATCACGGCCTTTGCCGCCGGCCGCAAAGCCATCGCGGTGATCGAGGAAGGCCAGCCCGAATATATAGAACATGAAATCGGCGCGATCTTGCGCCGGGCCGATCTCAATACGGTTCTGCACGGCAAGGATATGTTCCTGCAAGCCGGCGAATACACCACGGAAGTGCTGGTCAGCGGCCTCGTCAAACTCCTGGCTCAGCATCTGCCTTCCATCGACACGTCTAATGGCGCTGGGTTCGCGCGCGAATTGTCGGTGCTGCGTGGCAAGGCGCAGGCGATCCTGGCTGGTCCTCTACCCGCACGCCCGCCGGGCTTTTGCATCGGCTGTCCCGAACGCCCGGTGTTCGCGGCCTTGAAGCTCGCCGAGCGCGAAGTCGGCAAGGTGCATGTGTCGGCCGATATCGGTTGCCATGCGCTGGCGACCTTCGAGCCATTCTCTTTCGGCAATTCCATTCTCGGCTATGGCATGAGCCTCGCGTCGAGCGCCGGCGTGCAAGGCTTTTCGCAAAAGCGGCCGATCGCCATCATGGGCGATGGGGGCTTCTGGCATAACGGCCTGCTCTCCGGCGTCACCTCGTCCCTGCTCAATCATGGCGACCAGATCCTGGTCATCATGAAGAACGGCTATACGTCGGCTACGGGTACGCAGGATGTGATCTCGACGCCACAGGCGGACGCGCGCGAGAAGGCGGCCGGTGCTTCGACAGTCGACAGCGATCTGACCATCGAAAACACCCTCAAGGGCATGGGTGTGAAATGGCTGCGCACGGTCAACAACTATCGCGTCGGCGATATGCGCAAGACCATCGTCGAGGCGATGCGCACGCCTTTCGACGGCCTCAAGGTCATCATTGCGGAAGGCGAGTGTCAGCTCGAGCGGCAGCGCCGCTTGCGGCCGATCCGGGCGAAACTGCTGGGCGAAGGCAAGCGCGTCGTGCGCGAGCGTTTCGGCGTCGATGAAGACACCTGCACGGGCGACCACTCCTGCATCCGTCTGTCCGGCTGTCCGACCTTGACGGTGAAGCCGTCGAGCGATCCGCTGAAGACCGATCCTGTCGCCCATGTCACCAATGGCTGCGTCGGTTGCGGTCTGTGCGGTGCCAATGCCCATGCGGCGACGCTGTGCCCGTCTTTCTTCCGCGCCGAAATCGTCTCCAATCCCAATTGGATCGATCGCGCCAAGGCGGGCCTTCGCCGGGCGCTGACGGCGGGAGCCGCGTGATGAGCCTGCGTCCGCGGACTTTGCTCATTGCCGCGCTCGGTGGCGAAGGCGGCGGCGTTCTCGCCGAATGGATCGTGTCGGCGGCGCTGCAGGCGAAACTGCCGGTGCAGGCGACGTCGGTGCCGGGTGTCGCTCAGCGCACCGGCGCCACCAGCTACTACATCGAGATGATGGACGAGCCGGCACCAGAGGGGCTCACGCCCGTTCTCGCCCTCGTGCCCGTACCGGGCCGCATTGATTACATGATCTCGAGCGAGCATCTCGAAACCGCCCGTCTGCTCGAACGTGGCTTTGCTTCGCCCGAGCGAACGATACTGATTTCCTCGACCAGCCGCGTCTATACCACTGCCGAGAAGATGCAGATGGGCGACGGCCGTTTTGATCCTGAACGTCTCGATCGGCTGTGCCACGATCTATCGCGCGCCTATATCGCGCTCGATCTGGAACGCCTGGCGCTGGACAATGGCACGGTGGTCAGCGCGCCGATGTTTGGCGCTTTGGCAGCGGCTGGCGCGTTTCCATTTTCGCGCGAGACCTGTGAGGCGGCGATCCGCTCGGGCGGGCGTGGCGCCGAGGCGAGCCTGAAAGGCTTTGCCGCCGCTTTCACCGCCACCCGCGCGGCGCTCGATCAGCCGATGGCCGAGCCGGCAAAGACGCAGGAGCCCGCGCCGCCATCCGATGCCTTGAAAAAGGTCGTGGCGCTCGGGCAGGGGCGTTGTGCCGAGTATCAGGACGAGGCCTATGCCGAATTGTTCCTCGATCGCGTGCGCCTTCTGCGCGAGGCGGCGGGATCGACAGACGATCCACGTCAGGCTCACGCGCTGGAAGAGGGCGTGCGCCGCCTGGCGCTATGGATGGCCTATGAGGACATCCCACGCGTGGCCGATCTGAAAACCCGCAAGGAGCGTTTCACCCGCATTCGTCGCGATGCCGAAATGCGCGACGACCAGATCCTGCATGTCGTCGAATATCTTAAGCCGGGGATCGAGGAGATCGCGGCCATGCTGCCGCCCAAGCTCGGCAATGTGCTGATGCGCCGGGCGGCCTCAGGTAAGGAAACTTGGCCATTCGGTCGCGGCGTCAACATCTCGACCACCGGCGTCACCGGCTATTGGACGATGCGGGCGCTGGCGGGCTTCGGCCGGATCCGTCGCTCGTCCTTGCGCTTCGCCGAGGAAACGGCGGCGATCGAGCGCTGGCTCGCCGCCATGCGCCAGGCCCTTCAGGGCTCGCCCACTTTTGCCGGGGCGCTGGCGGAACTGCCACGCTTGCTCAAGGGTTATGGCGACACCCATCTGCGTGGCCGCGCCAATTACGCAGCGATTTGGGACGGCATCGTGATGCCAGCCTTGTCCAACGGGCAGTTGGACGCCGTGGCGCCGAAATTGCGCCAGGCCATTGCTGCGGCTTTGGCCGATCCCGAAGGCAAAACGCTTCGGCGCGCACTCGCCTAGCATTGGGGTCCGACCGATTTTCGCGGTTCCAAACAGTCGCTCACAATCGAGCGAGAGGGCACCGTATTGCCTTTTTTTAACTTGAATCGCTTGGCAGCCTGTTGGAGCTTTTGAACCAAGCGGATTCCGGTCGCGTAAGGAATGGCGACAGAGCAAAGCCGGGTACCGGGTCTGATGGAATCCGAATTGCAAGGCCCTGACCGTCTGTAGGATGGCGAGGATGTCCCGAATCGACCGTGCCGCTTCGATTCAGGGACAAGACGGACTGCGGCCTGGAAGAGGTGATGGAGAAGCGAGTCCTCCTGCGATTGCTGGCCGCGGTCTTCACGGTTCTGGCTCTGGGCATTGCGATCGGTCTTTACCTGTCGATGCCGACCACCTTGCGCATCGCCGTCGGGCCGGAGGGCACTGAGCAGGCGCGCTTCGTCCACGCCGTGCAGCGTGCGATGATCGACACACGCCAACCATTCCGCCTCGATATCCGCCCCGTCATGAATTCCGCCGAAGCCAGCAAGCTCCTCGACAAGAAAACCGTCGATCTTGCCGTGGCGCGCAGTGACGATCCGACCTCGAACGAGGGGCGCTCCGTTGCCGTTTTGCAAAAGCGGTCGATCATCGTCGTTGCCCGAAAGGAGAGCGGCATCGATGGCGTGACGGATTTGCGCGGACGCAACGTCGCGCTTCTCGGAGAATCCGATTCCAACCTGTCGCTTATCGAACGCATTTTCGCCCATTACGAGATCGAGCCCGACGAGGTGAAGCTTAAGGAAATGCGGCCGGCTGACGTGGCGAATGCCATGGCTGACGGCATGCTCGACGCTTTCATTCTGGTGATCGATCCCAACGCTCGTATGCCACGCCGGGTCTTGGCCGAGATCACCGAGAAGCTGAAAATCCCGCTTACCTTCATGGGCATGCCGGCGTCCGAGGCCTTGGCCTTTCGTTTTCGCGATTTGATCACCACGGAAATTCCTGCCGGTATTTTCGGTGGCACGCCACCCCGTCCGGAGGCCGCGATCAATACGGTGGCGATCAGCTACGAACTGATCTCGACGGAGCGCATGTCCGAAACGACGGCGACGGCGTTGACCAAGAGCCTGCTCGATCTGCGCACACGCCTGCGCCGCGATCAGGAAATGTCATTCAGCATCGAAACGCCACCGGTGGACGAGCCGCGTCGCTTCCTGCCTCACGACGGCACAGCGGCGCTGGTCAATGACGATGCGGAAACCTTCCTGGAGAAATATAGCGATGCCATTTGGCTGTCGCTCTTCGGGCTTAGTTTGCTCGGGTCTTCGGTCACGGGCTTCATGGGCTGGGCCTCCGGCCGTCGCCGCGAGGAGGAAGTGTCGTTTCAGGCGCTGTTGCCGCAATTGACCGAAAAGCTGGCGGCGGCGAATTCGCTTGAGGACGTGGACGAGGTGCAGCGGGATTTCGACGCTCTTGTCGTTAGCACCCTGATGGACACCAGCAAGCGGTCGGGCCCGGGAGCGGATACACCTGATCCGACACCGTGGATCACCCTGTTCAATCGCCTCATCGCCAGCCGCCGGGCGGGTCTCGAAGCCCATGCGGCGCCCTCGATCGGTGGCCGTGACGGGTTGGAGCGCCGGCAAGGTGCCAAGGTCGTTGACCTGACCCCGCGCGGTCAATAGCCGCATTCCTTATAGATTTATAACGGGTTCCGTCCGAGGGCCGGTTCGCGCCGTTTGCGGCACTGAGCGCGGGCGTCAAACGGACGGCGGAAACACCATGGTCATGTTAATTATCCTTGCATCCCAAGGATTTCTGCGCGGCGCACCGCGGCGCGCTCGCATGCACCTCTCTGCCGCGCGGAGGCATCTTCGTGGCCCGGCGTCATTGGTCTAGGCCATTGACGGAGCGGGAAATCGGGCGCAGCAATGCCGTCATCTGATGGAGATTGACGATGGCTTATTCTCGCAAGGACGCCAAGGCTTTCGCCCGCGAAAACATGCGCGGCATCTGGGCGGCGGCGCTCACCCCTTTTGCTCCCGATCTGTCGATTGATGAGAAGGCACTGCGTGCCAATCTGCGCCATTGGTTCGATGATCTGGGCATCGACGGCGTGTTCATGGCTGGCAAGCAGGGCGAGTTCTGGTCCCTCTCGCTGGAAGAGCGCAAGCGCCTCATGGCGATCTCGGTCGAAGAGGCCGGCAAGAAGGCCGGCACGATCATGTCCTGCTCGGACCAGAACATCGACACGGTGATCGAACTGGCGAAATATGCCGAGAGCATCGGCGCCACCAGCATCGTCGTTCACGCTCCGGTACTGAGCTTCCTCAAGGCGCAGGACGAGACGCTCTACGAATATTACAAATACATCAGCGAGCAGGTGAACATCGGCATCGCGATGTGGAGCCATCCTGATTCCGGCTATCTGATGAGCCCGGAGCTGTGCGCGCGCATCGCCGAACTGCCGAACATCGTCGCCATCAAATACAGCGTGCCGCGCGAGATGTACGTCAAGCTGACGCATATGGTCGGCGACAAGCTGATCGTGTCGACGTCGTCCGAGGAGGAATGGTTCGACAACATCGTCGAGCTCGGTTGGCGGCTCTATCTCTGCTCGTCGCCGCCCTATCTGCTGCAGACGAAATATGACCGCCGCATGCGCGAATATACCGATCTCGCCTTTGCCGGCGAAGTCGAGAAGGCGCGCGCGGTGCGCAATAGCCTCGACCCGGTGCGTAAGGCGCTGCGCGGCACCCAGCCGAAAGAGAAGCCGCCGGCGCATGGCAAATATTGGCAGCAGCTTCTGGGTCAGCAGGGCGGCGAGGGACGTGTCCGCCGGCCGATGCTTGAATTGACCGACGCCGAAAAGCAGGCCATGCGCGAAGCCTTCGCCTCCTGTGGCTTGCAACTCTCCGCGTCCAAATCCGCAGCCGAATAAAGAGGAGAGGGTGATGTCCGAGGGTCGCCTGCGCGCTTTCAATTTCCAGAAATGGATCGACGAACATCAGCATCTGCTGAAGCCGCCGGTTGGCAACCGGCAGATCTGGGAAGATGCCGACATGATGGTCACTGTCGTCGGCGGCCCGAACCGGCGCACGGACTATCATGACGATCCGGTGGAAGAGTTCTTCTACCAGCTCAAGGGCGACATGGTTTTGAAGGTGTTCGACGAAGGCAAATTTTACGACGTGCCGATCCGTCAGGGCGAAATCTTCATGTTGCCGCCGCACGTGCGCCATTCGCCGCAACGTCCGCAGGAAGGCTCGGTCGGTCTCGTCGTCGAGAACAAGCGGCCGACCGGTGAGAAAGACGCCTTTGAATGGTTCTGCTTCAATTGCGGTGAGAAGGTGCATCGGGTCGAGGTTTTGCTCACCAGTATCGTGCGCGATCTGCCGCCGCTTTTCGAAGCATTCTGGGCCGATGAAAAAGTGCGCACCTGCCCGAAATGCGGCACCCTTCATCCCGGCCGCACGCCGCCGGAGGGTTGGGTAAAAATCTAAGTTCCATTTTGCGTGCATCTACGCCTATGATACTGCAATACCCATAAAAACCTTTCTGGAGGGGTCCCATATGCGTTTGGTGAAGTCGTTTGCGGCGGCGCTTGTCGCCACCTGTCTTGCTGTTCCGGCGCTGGCGCAAGCGCCGGTCAAGATCGGCCTGATCACCACTTTGTCCGGTCCCGGCGGCTATCTGGGTGAGGACACCCGCGACGCCTTCCAGCTCGCCGTTGAAATGGGCGGTGGCAAGCTCGGCGGCGTACCGGTCCAGGTGATGGTCGAAGACGACGCGCTGAAGCCCGGCCAGGGCAAGGAAATCGTCGAACGCCTGATGAAGAACGAAAAGGTGAAGCTGTTCACCGGCGTCATCTTCTCCAACGTGCTGGCCGCCGTCACGCCGGAAGTGCTCGACAATGACGGCGTCTATGTCAGCTCCAATGCCGCGCCGTCGAACTTCGCTGGCAAGGAATGTCATCCCAACTATTTCGTTCTGTCCTGGCAGAACGACACCCTGCACGAGAGCGCCGGCCAATATGCCACCAATCTCGGCTTCAAGAAGGTTTTCGTGCTGGCGCCGAACTACCAGGCGGGCAAGGATGCGATCGCCGGCTTCAAGCGTTATTTCAAGGGTGAAATCGCCGGCGAAATCTACACCCGTCTCGACCAGACCGACTTCGCTGCCGAAATGGCGCAGATCCGCGCTGCCAAGCCGGACGCGGTGTTCCAGTTCCACCCCGGTGGTCTCGGCATTGCCTTCGCCCGTCAGTATCAACAGGCTGGTCTGCTCAGCACCATCCCGATGGTCGTTGCCGCGCCGTCGATGGATCTCGGCATCATGAAGGCGCTGGGTGAGGCGGCAGTCGGCGTCAACGTGTCGTCGCACTGGAACTCGGACCTCGACAATGCGGCGAACAAGGAATTCGTCGCCGCCTTCCAGAAGAAGTATAATCGCCTGCCGTCGGCTTACGGCGCCCAGGCCTATGACGCGGCGCTCGCCATCGGCGCTGCTCTGAAGAATGCCGGCGGTAAGGTCGACGATCTCAAGGCGTTCCGCACGGCGATGCTGAAGGCCGATTTCGCGTCCGTTCGCGGTGCCTTCAAGTTCAACAACAACCAGCATCCGATCCAGGATTGGTATGCTCTGAAGGTCGAGAAGGACGCTGGCGGCAACGTCGTGCTCGTCACCAAGGGCAAGGTGCTGACCAATCATGCCGACTTCTATGCCAAAGACTGCAAGCTCTGAGGCAGGTTTCGTGCGGGCGCGGCTGAACGGACGAATTGATCCGCAGATGTCGCGTCCGCGTTTTGTTTGTAACTCCCGAAACGACGCAGAAGCGTCTTGGCGAGTGTCATGGCGCTTCTAATCGAACAGGCCTTGAATGGCGTGCAGCTTGGCTTCACGCTGTTCCTTCTGGCCGCGGGCCTCACCCTCATCTTCGGCATCATGGGCGTGATCAATCTCGCCCATGGCTCTCTCTTCATGATCGGTGCCTATGCGGCGGCCTTGACCGCGGCCAAGACAGGTTCGTTCCTGATCGCTTTTCCGGTCGGGCTCATCTGCGCTGCCATCGCCGGCATGGTGATCGAATTCCTGGTCGTGCGCCGTCTCTATGCCCGCGATCATCTCGACCAAGTGCTCGCCACCTTCGGCCTGATCCTGTTCTTCAACCAGATGACCATCATTCTCTTCGGGCGGCAGCCGCTGTTCGTTGAAATCCCATCCTGGCTCGAAGGCTCGATCCCCATCGTCGCGGGCGTGCAGTATCCGCTCTACCGCTTCGTCATCATCCTGGTGGGGCTGCTGACGGCGGTCGGTCTCTATTTCCTGATCGCGCGTACGCGCATTGGCATGCTCATCCGCGCTGGCGCCACCAATCGCGATATGGTGCGGGCGCTCGGCGTCGACATCAAACTGCTCTACACGATCGTCTTCGGCCTCGGCGCCATGCTGGCCGGTCTCGCCGGCATCATGACCGGGCCGATCAGCGCCGTTCAGGTCGGTATGGGCGAGCACGTTTTGATCCTCACCTTCGTCGTCATCATCATTGGCGGTGTCGGCTCCATCAAGGGCGCTTTCGCTGGCGCGCTCATCGTCGGTGTCGTCGACACCATGATGCGCGCCTTCCTGCCGGCCTTGATGCGCCATCTGATGACCAGCGGCTCGGAAGCCGACGCGCTGGCCGGTGGTATCTCCGCCATGGGCGTTTATCTGCTGATGGCTATCGTTCTCCTCATCAAGCCCAAGGGTCTGTTGCCTGCCCATGGCTGACATTCAAGACACCTCTCCGGCCAAACCGAAGAATGTGCGCTCGCGTTTGCTGATCGCGCAGCTCATCGTGCTCCTGGCCGTTCTGCCCTATCTCGCCAATCTGTTCGGCCAGCCGGCTCTGGTCTCGTTGGCGACCCGCATCATCATCCTTGCCATCGCCGCGGCCAGCCTCAATCTGATCATGGGCTATGCGGGCCTGGCCAGCTTTGGCCATGCCGCTTGGTATGGGCTCGGCGGTTATGTGGTGGGTATTCTCTATCGCCATTCGGTGACCGGCGATCCGCTGTTCGGTCTGCCGATCGGTAGCGATCAGATGCTGATCACCGTGCCGGCGGCGATCCTGATCGCCGGTCTCTTTGCGGCGATTTTCGGCTCCCTGTCGCTGCGCACGTCCGGCGTGCAGTTCATCATGATCACCTTGGCTTTCGCGCAGATGATCTTCTTCTTCTTCGTCGCCTTGAAAGCTTATGGCGGCGACGACGGCCTGATCATCCGCCGCCGCAATGCCTTGCCGGGGCTCGATACCCGCGATGCCATGGTCTGGTACTGGATCTGTCTCGGGGTGGCGATCCTCTGGTATGCTTTGCTGTCGCGTATCGTCGCTTCGCGTTTCGGCCGCATTCTCGTCGGCGTGCGTCAGAGCGAGCGGCGCATGGCCGCCATGGGCGTGCGCACCTATCCCTATAAACTCGTCGCCTTCGTCATTGCCGGCATGGGCGGTGGCCTGGCCGGCGCGCTGATGGCCAATCACATGCGCTTCGTCAGCCCTGACATGCTGCATTGGACCCAGTCCGGCGAATTCATGTTCATGGTCATTCTCGGCGGTGCCGGTACGCTGCTCGGCCCAGCCTTCGGCGCGGCGGTGCTGATTGGTCTTGAAACCGTTTTGGCCGCGTGGACCGAACATTGGCAGGTGATCCTCGGTCCGATCCTGGTGCTGGCGATCCTCTTCACCCGCGGCGGCCTGTCCGGCCTCGTGCGTATGGTGCGGGGAGGGCGCGATGACTGACGTGCTGCTCCAGGTTGAGGGCCTGCGCAAACGCTTCGGCGGCGTCGCCGCGACAGACAATCTCACGCTCGACGTACGCGCGGGCGAGGTCCACGCGCTGATTGGCCCCAATGGTGCCGGCAAGACCACGTTCATCACGCAGCTCATGGGCGAACTCACGCCCGATGCGGGTTCGGTGCGCTTTGCCGGCCAGCCGCTCGAAGGGCTCGACACCGCGGCACGTGTGCGCCTTGGCATCGCGCGTACCTTCCAGATCACGCAGACGCTGGATGAGGAGACGGCGCAGGCCAATGTCGCCCTCACCATCCAAGCTCATCAGGGCCATTCCTTTCGCTTCTGGAAGAATGCCGCCACCGATCCGAGCCTGAACGAACCGGCGCGGCGGCTGCTCGCCGATGCCGGACTGGCGGCGCGCCGCAATGTTCAGGTGCGCGATATGTCTCACGGCGAACACAAGCAGCTCGAACTGGCCATGGCGCTGGCTAGCGAGCCGCGCCTGCTGTTGCTCGATGAACCGATGGCGGGCCTTGGCGTGTCCGAAAGCCGGCAGATGATCGACGCGCTGAAGACTTTGAAGGGACGTATCGCCATTCTTCTGGTCGAACACGATATGGATGCCGTTTTCGCATTGGCCGATCGCATTTCGGTGCTCGTTTACGGCAAGGTGATCGCCACCGGCACGGCGCAAGAGATCCAGGCCGATCCGCAGGTGCGTGCCGCTTATCTTGGCGAGGGCGACGCATGATGCTCGATGTTCAAGGCCTTCAGGCCGCTTATGGCGCCAGCCAGGTGTTGTTCGATATCTCGCTGCAGGTCGGCGAGGGCGAATGCGTGTCGCTCATGGGCCGCAACGGCATGGGCAAGACGACCACCATCCGCACCATCATGGGCCTGCTTGAAGCCAAGGCGGGCGGTATCGCCTTTCTGGGCCAGCCCATCACGGGTCTGGCGCCGGAAGCCATTGCCCGCCGGGGCATTGGCCTCGTGCCGGAAGGACGGCAGATCTTCTCGACCTTGACGGTGCGCGAAAATCTCGTCGCCACCAGTGCCGATCGCCGCAACAGTGCCAAGCCCTGGACCTTGCAGCGGGTGTTCGACCTGTTTCCGCGCCTGCATGAGCGTCAGCAGCAATGGGCGCGCACGCTGTCGGGCGGCGAGCAGCAGATGCTTGCCATCGGCCGCGCGCTGCTGACCAATCCGCGCCTCATGATCCTCGACGAGGCGACCGAAGGTCTGGCGCCGGTCATCCGCGCCGAAATCTGGAAGTGCCTGGAAACCTTGAAGGCGGAAGGCCAGTCGATTCTCGTCGTCGATAAGAATGTCTCGGTGCTGCGCCGTCTCGCGGATCGTCATGTGGTCATTGAAAAGGGCCGCACGGTCTGGTCCGGCGACGGCGCCGCGCTCGATCGCGATCTGGAAAAGGTGCACACTTATGTCGGACTCTGAACCCCGCATTGTCGAAGTCGAAGGTGCGGCACCGGCGACTTCGCCCGAAACCGGTCTGACGCAGGCGCTCGAAGCGGCACTCGCCGCTCTGGTGAAGGCAGGTGGCGGCCCGCCGCATCTCACCGCCATGCATTGGTCGGCGCCCGATCCCGCCGCGATCCATCCGTCCCGTCGGGTCATCGACCAGCAGTGGCGCATGGTCTTCGCCGGCTTCCGGCCGCAGCCGACCATTACGCGCTCGACCGATGGCCAGATCCATGTGCGCGCCACCGCACGCATCCCGACATCGCCGCCGCCGGCGACGCCCGTTTTCCGGGACTATGGTGTCATCGATCTCGCCCGGGAGATGAGTCCGCGCAACCAAGTGCCCGACATGGGCGCGATGTTTCGCATGTGGACCAGGGACGGGACGGCGGCGCGTGCCAAACACACGGCGCTCGATCTCGCTTATGGCGCTCACCCCGATCAGCGGCTCGACCTCTATCGGCCTGCCGGAGCGGTGCGTCCGCCCGTCTTCGTGTTCATTCATGGCGGTTATTGGCAGGCCTCGACCAAGGATCAGCACGCGCAATTTTTCGACGGCATGCTGAGGGCGGGTTTTGCCGGCGCCAATATCGAATATGGCCTGGCGCCGGAAACGCCGCTCGAAGCCATCATCGGGCAGATTCGCGAAGCGCTGCATTTCCTGGTGCGCGAAGCCGATCGTCTCGACATCGATGCCGGCAATATCCATGTGGCGGGGCATTCGGCCGGCGGCTATCTGTCGGCGATGTGCGCGTGTGACGAAGGCATGCCGCCGATCCGCAGCGCCCATCTGCTTTCCGGCATTTTCGACTTGGAATCGCTGCGGCCGATCCCGATGGGGCCTGTGCTCGGCATCACCAGCCGCGAGATCGCCGAACGGCTGTCGCCCAACCGGCGCAAACCGCGCCCGGGCACGCGCATCGCTGTGGCGGTGGGTGGCGGCGAAAGCAACGAGTTCAAGCGCCAGTCAGCCGAAATCGCTGAATTGTGGAACGCCGGTCCTTCCCTCGTCGTTGAAGGCAGGCATCATTTCAATCTGCTCGACGATCTCAACGGCGGGGCTCTGCTCGACCAGCAATTGCGCCTGGCCCGATAAACACACGGCGCGCACGTGAGTGCGCGCCGAGGATTTGCCTGAGGGATTGATCGCCCGTAACCGGACGACTACGCCGAAGACACCAGTCGGAGGTCTGGCGTACCGGACACAGGGGCATGCGCAGGAACCCCTTTCGGCAAATTCGGAAACAGACCGTCCGGCAGTGTTTTAATATGGGCGATGATGTCGGCCGTCGGCAGCACGTCGGCATATTTCGCGTGCATGTCGCAGAGATTGATCGCATGGCTTGCCTGGGCGCGATCGAAGCAGGCGTCCTCGGCCACCGCGACGCGATAGTTGAGGCTGAAGGCATCGATCACTGTCGCGCGCACGCAGCCTGATGTCGTCGTACCGGTGACGATGACGCTGTCGGCGCCGAGCAACGTCAGATAAGCGGAGAGATTGGTGCCGAAGAAGCCGGATGGCTTCTGCTTCAGGACCATGAGGTCTTGCGGTTGCGGCGCGATCTCGCTGACGATCTCATTGCCGTCGAGCACCTGCGGCCGGTCGAACGCCTCGTTCATGCGTGGGTTCTTCCAGCTCCAGCTTCCCATGTCCCAGCCATCGTCGCGCGCCACGCCGGTGGTGTAGATCACCGGCAGTTTGCGGGCGCGGAACGTCTCGGCCAGAACTTTGATCTTGGCGATCGCATCCCAGCTCTCCGCACCGCAGGATGTGCTCCAGCGCTTGATCGAGTCGAGAATGGGTTCCGGCTTGTCGCCGGCGAAAGCCCAGCTCACATCGATGACGAGCAGAGCAGGGCGTTTACCGTAGCCGCCCTTGGCGCCGAAGCCGGAGGCCTTGAACACTGCCTTGTCGCGATCGGTGAGGAATTTGTCCCAAATCCTTTCCGTCGTTTTACCGTCGTTCATGCCGACCTCCTAAAAGTTGGCGGCCTTCGCCATCTTGGGCGCTTCGCCCTTAGGCAGGTCGAAGAGACCGGCGGGTAGGGTGTCGAAGAAGGAGAGAACTTCGGCGGTCTTCACCACGTCGGCATATTTGGCGTTCATGTCGCAGAGATTGATGGCATGGCTCGCCTGCGAGCGATCGAAACAGCCTTCCTCGGCCAGAGCGACGCGATAATTGAGGCTGAAGGCATCGAGCACTGTAGCGCGCACGCAGCCCGAAGTCGTCGTACCCGTGACGATCACGCTGTCGCAGCCGAGCAAGGTCAGATAGCTCGCCATATTGGTGCCAAAAAAGCCTGACGGCTTTTGCTTGTAGATGACGATGTCTTGCGACGCGGGCGCGATCTCCTCGACAATTTCATTGCCATCGATATTGCTCACCGGCACCACCGGGTGCTCACCACCGCGGCTGTTCTTCCAGCTCCACGAGCCGCTATCCCAATTGTCGGCACGGCGAATACCGGTGGTGTAAATGACCGGAACGCCTTTCTCATGCGCCTTGTCGCAGAGAGATTTGATGGCGGCGACTGCCGGCCAGCTTTCCTCGCCGCAAGAGTTACGCCAGCGCTTGATCGATTCCAGGATCGGCTCAGGTTTGTCGCCGCAGAAAGCATAGTTCACGTCGATCACCAGCAGAGCCGGTCGCTTGCCGAAGCCGCCGCGCGCGCCATAGCCGGAGGCAGCGAACACCGCCTTGTCGCGTTCGGTCAGAAACTGATTCCAAATCGGTTCGTCGGACATGAGTTTTCTCCTTGTGCGAGTTATTGAGCGATCGAAGCCTGGGTCGATTTGACGAACTGCATGTCGATGATTTCGTCATAAGCGACGGGCTTTTTCAAAATGCCGGCTTCGAGCACGACGGCTTCGCCGGTCTTCCAGGATTCCGGAGAAATCATGCCATCCTTGCTCCAGATGGAGTCGGCGAAGGAACGGTCGATCGTCGCTTTGAGGTCTTCAAGCGACATCGTCGGAAATTCCTTCTTGGCGATGGCCAGGGTTTCTTCGTGGTGTGTATCGGTGAATTTGAGGCCCTTGATGATGCCGCGCACGAACGCCGCCACCGTCTTCGGGTCTTCCTTGATCGAGGCGAGACGTACATTCAGCGTCGAATAGGCATAGGGGCCAAGATCCTGTGGTACATTGAGGATCGGTTCGCTCCAAATACCTTCGTTGACACCGCGCGTCAGCACGGGCTCGGTGGTGACGGCGATTTGAGCGGCACCAGCCTTCACCGTGGCGATGATCGCGCCCGTCGCCATCTCCTTCAAGGTCACGTCGCTCTTTGGATTGAGCTTCCATTTGTTCAGCATGTAGAGCGTGATCGAATAGGGCGTGCCGCCATAAAAGTTGAGCGCGACGGACTTGCCTTTGAAATAGCTCGCCAGATCTTCGCCCGGCTTCGGCTCCATGCCTTTCTTGGCGACGTAATAGACGTTGCCGCGGTTGACCACGTTGACGATGCCACGCAACTCGCCGCCCTTGATCTTGGCGAAGGCATTGTGTTCCGGTCCGCCGATGAAGGCGAAGGCCTGGCCGCTCAGCGTCGCGTTGGTATGGCCGGCACCGCTCTCCACCGTGAGGATTTTGACGTCGAGATTCTCTTCCGCCAGAAAACCTTTCTGAATGGCGACATAGAGTGGCAGATAGCCGGTGCTGTGCAGCGGCTCGGCGACGATGAGGGTTTTCTTCTCCTGCGCTATCGCGCCGCTCGCACCCAGCGCGACGACCGAAGCCAGAAGGAAAGTTCTGAACGCGAACGACATCTTATTCTCCTTGTTATTGGTCATATCGATGACGGCGGCGCTCAGCGCACAACGCCCTTGCGCAGGATTCTTTCGAGCCAGGTCACGCCGGCGTACATGACGACAGACAGAGCCGAGAGCACGAGGACAGCCACCCAGACCAGCGAGATTTCATAAGTCGAGCCGGCATAGAGGATGGTGCGGCCGAGACCGTGCTGCGAGGCGACGAATTCGCCGACGATCGAGCCGGTGAGCGCCAGGCCGATGTTCACCCGCAGGATCGAGATGATCCAGGGTATGCAGGAGGGGACGACCAGTTTGGCGAAGATCTGCCAGCGGCTGGCGCCCAGCGAATAGAACAGTTTCTCCTGGTCCTTATCGACTGATTGCACGCCCGAATAGGCGGTGAGCGTCGAGACGATCAAGGTCAGTGCTGTCGCGATGGCGACCTTTGAGGCGAGGCCCATGCCGAAGACGAGAATGATGAGCGGCGCCAGAGCCAGTTTGGGGATCGACTCCAGGCAGATGATATAGGGCTGCATGATCAGCGCGTAATTGCGCGACCACCAGAACGACAGGCCGAGCAGAGCGCCGGCGCTGGTGCCGATAATGAAGCCGAGGATTGTCGAGCGGAACGTGTAGGCGATATCGACGAAAGCGTTCCCCTGCGAGAAGAACTCAAGCATCGTCGTCCAGATCAGGCTGGGGCGCGACCAGAAGAATGGGTCGACGATCCCGACGTCTGCGCCCAGTTCCCACAGTGCGACGAAAACCGCGAGAATGCCGAATTGCGTGGCGACGATGGCCCAAGTGGGCCAGAGCCGTTGCACGGGCAGTCGTCGTTTGACGCGGCGCATCGGCTTCGTCGAGCCGGTGGCGGCCTGCCCGACGTTCAGGCCGGGAAGCGTCGTCGTTCTCGTCGTCATCGAGATCCCTTTCTGTTCGTATCAGGCGGCTTCCGGCACGGCGGCGCCGTGTAGAAGGTCCAGGCAATATTTTTTCATGGCGACGAAACGGGGGGTGCTGACGATGGCGCGATCACGCGGGCGCGGCAGATCGACGGGCATTTTGTCGATGATCCGTCCGGGCCGGCTCGCCATCACATAGACGTCGTCCGACAAGAAGATCGCTTCCTCGACGTCATGGGTGACGAAGATTACCGTGCGTCCGAAATCGTTGAACAGTGTGAGCAACCATTCCTGCATCTTGGCTTTCGTCTGCGCATCGAGCGCGCCGAAAGGTTCGTCGAGCAGAATGACATCCATGTCGATCAGCAGGGTGCGCAACAGGGCGGCGCGCTGGCGCATGCCGCCCGAAAGCGAGGACGGAAAGGCATGTTCGAAGCCGGCCAGGCCGTAGCGTTGTAGCATCGGCATGGCGCGATCGCGCGCTTCCTTAGTCGGCACGCCCCGGATTTCCATGCCGAGGATGACGTTGTCGAGAACCGTCCGCCACGGCAGCAGCAAATCCTTTTGCAGCATGTAGCCGACCTGGCCGATGAGACCGGTCGCATCCTGACCGTCGATCAGCACACGCCCTTCGGTCGGCGCCTGCAAGCCAGCGATGACGTTGAAGAGCGTGCTCTTGCCGCAGCCCGAAGGGCCGATGAGAGAGATGAAACGACCGGCCGGTACTTCAAGGTTGACCGGCGCGAGGGCCACGAATTCTTGGCCATTGGTGTTGAACACCATGGAGACGTTATCGATCGTGAGCTTCGGCTGGCTCAATCCACACCTCGCTTGTCATGCGGCGTGTGTGCCGCCGCGATGCGGGAGCATGTCGCGTGCCAACAGCAAAGGTTGAGCAGAAACAAACGGCTGACCCGGCGAGGGCAAACAGGCCGCATCTTCCGTGGCCAATCCTCGCAAATTCAGCGCAGCCATCGTGTGAATTTTGTGCAGTTGCACAGGCGGGTGGCGGTGCCGGCGCGCGGTATATGTTTTTCGTTATACGAGATATATGCCTGCGGCCTCGGTCAAGCTATCGGAAAACGTCGCAATTTCGTAGGCGCCTCAAGCCGGCTGTATCCGACCTCGTTCCCGATGGCGGTGGCGGGCTCCGATTCCCCGCAGGTCCAACGCAAGGTTCCCATCCTGAAGGTATCCCGTCCAGCCTGTTCGGAGGCCTGGAATGCGATCCATTTCCGTATTTTAGGAGGAGATTCCGTTGAAAATTCGCTATCTCTTGTGGCCCAGGCGGCTGTGGGGTTGAGCCCTTGGAGATTTGATTTGATAAGGGTTATAGAACAGGCGGGATGCGTCCGTCGGACGCACCCAAGCTGGCCTGCAGCGGCGGAATCAGGAGGTTAGACTTGCCCGAAACTCGTGCAGAAATAGCAGAGCGCATTATGGGCTTCATGCGCTCCGAAATGCAGGACAAGTCCATAGAATTCTCGATGGATACGCCGCTCGAAGGGGTCAAGATCGACTCGATCGACGTGATCCACGTCATTTTCAAGGTCGAGGAAGAATATGGCGCAACCGTGGACATGGCGCCGGATTCTAAATTTGCGACCGTTGGTGAATTTGTGAATGCTTTGATTGATTTCATTCCAGCCGACAAGAAGGTCGACGCATGAACCCTCATTGGGTCGATGTGACCGGCCGAGGCGTGATTAGCAGCGCCGGTTTTTCGATCGCCGATTTTACTTCGACCATCATGTCGGGACGCACGATGATCGGTGACATCACCGACATCTGCAATGACGTACGTTTCACCAATGGGGCGGTGATCCGCAATTTCGACGCCAATGCCCATTTCGACGAGCGCACGCTCGGCAATTTGGATCGCTTCTCGCAGTTTGCCGCCGTCGCTGGCCGGCAGGCGGTGGCCGAAGCGAAGCTGGCCGATGCCATCATCGATCCAGCCCGTATCGCAGTGATCATCGGCACGGCGAACGGCGGCGGCGATATTCTCGAAGAGGGATATCAGCGGATTTACGAAGAGCAGCGCAAGCCGCGCCCGCTGACCATCCCCATGTCGATGTCGAACGCGCCGGCGAGCCGTATCGCCAAGGAAATTGGTGCGCGGGGCCCGGTTTTTGGTGTGTCGAGCGCCTGCGCCTCGACCAATCACGCGGTCATGATGGGGCTGATGATGATCCGCTCCGGCCTGGTCGATGTGGCCATCGTCGGCGGCACGGATTCTTGCGGCTATGCCTCCTATTTCAAGGTTTGGGACGTTCTGCGCGCCGTTTCGCCGGAAACCTGCCGGCCGTTCTCGACGGGCCGCAAAGGCCTGATCATCGGCGAAGGGGCTGGCGTTCTGGTACTGGAGCGGGCCGGGCAGGCGGCGGCGCGCGGCGTGAAGCCGGTGGCTCATCTCGCCGGCGGCGGTATGTCGAGCGATGCCGGCGACCTGATCGCGCCTGATAGCAGCGGCATGGCGATGGCCATGCGCGCCGCCGTGGCCGATGCCGGCGTCGCGCCCGATCAGATTGGCTATGTCAACGCCCACGGCACTGGCACGGTCGCCAACGATCGGTCCGAGTCGAGCGCCATCAACGAGATTTTTGGCGGCAATCGCGAGCGCATTTCGGTGTCCGCCACCAAATCGATCATCGGCCATGCCATGGGCGCCTCAGGTGCGCTGGAAGCCATGGCGACGATCGCCGCATTGCAGACCGGCATGATCCCGCCGACGGTCAATTTCACCTCGGCCGACCCGGAATGCGACGTCGATGCGACCCCCAACGAGCCTCGCCAACGCGAAATCGAAATGGCCTTGTCCAATTCTTTTGCTTTCGGCGGCCTCAATGTCTCCCTCGCCTTTGCCCGTGCGCAAGGCTGAGGCCTGATCGCTGATGTCCTTCCGCCATGTGGTCATCACCGGAGCCGGGAGCGGCATCGGGGCGGCATTGGCTCACGCCTATGCCCAGTCCGGCGTGCGTCTCAGCCTATGCGGCCGTAATTCGGCCCGATTGGACATTATAGCTGAGGCCTGCCGGGCGGCCGGCGCCGACGAGGTTGCGATCGGCATCTGTGATGTGACGGAAGCCGACGTGCTGCAGCGCTGGTTGGAAACGATCGACGACGAACGCCCTGTGGATCTGCTGATCGCCAACGCCGGCATCGGCGGTGCCGGCACGCTGACCAAGGATCAGGCGGAGCCGGGCGCCGTGGCGCGGCAGGTGATCGAGGTCAATACGATCGGTGTCGTCAACACACTGACGCCGCTGCTGCCGCGTTTCATCGCGCGCAAGACTGGGTCGATCGCCATCATCAGTTCGGTCGCTGGTTTTCTCGGCCTCCCAGACTCACCCTCCTATTCAGCCTCGAAGGCGGCGACGACCACCTATGGTGAGGCGCTGCGGCGATTGTTGAAGCCGCGCGGCATCAACGTGACGGTGGTCAGCCCCGGCTATGTCGAAACGGCCATGAGCGCATCCTTGCCGTTCCATCGGCCGTTTCTGTGGAGTGCCGAAAAGGCCGCGCGCGTCATTCAGGCGGCCATCGCCAAGGGGCGCGGCGAGTTGATTTTTCCCTGGCAATTCCGGTTCGCCATTCGTTTGGCCCGGATCCTGCCGACGCGGATGGTGGACCTCATCCTTATGCGTTTCCGCGCCAAGGATGTTTGGTAGAGCAGCTTCAGGAACGCGTATTCCAAAGGACTTTGATCATGACGACAGCCGATCCGGTGCGAGTGGTTCCGGTTACCACGTCCGCGCAACGCAATGATTGGCTGATGTTGCCGCACACGATCTACCGCGACGATCCGGCCTGGGTGGCGCCGATTCACTTCATCGAGAAGCAACGCATCACGCCCAAGACCAATCCTTTCTTCGGTTTCGCCGACGTGCAGCTTTTCGTGGCCTATCGCGGCGCCAAGCCCGTGGGTCGCATCACCGCCCAGGTGAACCGCCGCTATCTCGAAAGCCATCCCAATAGCACCGGCCACTTCGGCTTTTTCGATTGCCTCGACGATCAGGAAGCGGCGGATGCGCTCGTTGCGACGGCCGCCGAATGGCTCAAGGCGCGCGGGATGCAGCGCATGGAAGGTCCTTTCAACTTCTCCATCAATCAGGAGTGCGGACTGCTGATCGCGGGCTTCGACTCGCCGCCCGCCATCATGATGACCCATGCCACCGCCTGGATGCCGGGCTTGCTGGAAAAGGCCGGCATGACCAAGGTTATGGACACACATGCCTATCGTTTTGAGCCAGCAAAAATGCCGGATCGGCTGTTGCGTCTGGCGGCGATGGCGAAGAAGTCCCCTGAAGTCACCGTGCGTCCCATCGACACCAAGAACTTCCGCCAGGAAGTGTTGACCTTGATCGATATTTTCAACGATGCCTGGCACGACAATTGGGGTTTCGTGCCGTTCAGCGATGCCGAGATCGATGCGATGATCGGTGAAATGAAGTTGTTCTTTCGCTCCAAATACGGCCGCATGGTCATGTACCACGACAAGCCGGTCGGCGTGATCATCGCATTGCCTAACATCAATGAAGTCGCCGCCTCCTTTAACGGTCGCTTGTTGCCGTTCAACTGGGCGAAACTGATCTGGTGGCTGTGGCGAGAAAAGGGCCGCACGGCGCGCATTCCCCTGATGGGCCTGCGGCGCGAAGTGCAGGGCACGCCGCTGGCCTCAAGCATGCTGGCGCTGATGACATCGGACTTCCTCCAGGAAGAGCGCGAGCATCCGATGGATTGGGTGGAGTTTTCCTGGGTGCTCGACGTCAACAGACCGATGAAAGCCTTGGCCGAACTCGCGGCCGGCAAGCCCGCCAAGACCTATCGCATCTACGGCATGGCACTCGCGTAGACCGATCAGCCGGCTTGCGCCGAGATCGCTTGCGTCTGCGCCACGAAATTGGCGACGATCGCCAGGTCGAGCTGTTTCTTGTGAGCCATATAGAAGGGCAGCGGCTGGAGCGCGCCGGCCGCGAGTGGTAGATAGGCCACTGTTTCCGGGTGTAACGCGCGCATGGTCGCGGGCACGATGGAAATGCCGCGTCCGGCCGCGACGAGATTGATGGCGCCGATCAACCGGCTCACTTCTCCGACGATCTTCATGCGCCCGCCGAACGCCGCGACGGCGTCCAGAATGCCATCGAAAATGCCGGGACCATCGGTGCGCCGATAGATCACGAAATCCTCTTGGAGCAGGCGCGGCCAGTCGAGCGGTTTTTTGGTTCGCGTCAGCGGATGATCGATCGGCACGACGGCCATCATCTTCTCGCGAGTGAGTACGTGGCTTTGCAGGTCTGGATAGCGATCGGTCGAGATGTGCAGGAAGGCGGCATCGATCCGTCCTTCGCGCAGGGCGAGGATCAGCTCATAGGTCTCGCTTTCACGCACCGAGACTTCGGCAAGCGGATAGGTGTCGTGAAAGCCGCGCAGGATTTTTGGCGTCAATGGATGCAGGGAAGCCGAGCTGGTCAGTCCGATATTGAGATGGCCGATTTCGCCGCGCTCGAAACGGCGCACCCGTTGCGCCGCCTCCGCCGCATGGCGCAGTACGGCGCGCGCTTCCTCGACGAAAAACGTACCGGTCGGGCTCAGCGCGATTTGCCGTGGCCGCCGCTCGAACAGTTGGACGCCAAGCTCGTCCTCGAGATTGCGGATTTGCTGGCCGAGTGGGGGTTGCTGAATACCGAGCCGCTCGGCCGCGCGCGTCATGCTGCCTTCCTCGGCGACAGCCACAAAATAGCGCAAATGACGAAGATCCATGATCCGCCCTATGATATGTTTTAAGTTTCAGAGTGGAATAATATATATATTTTACATTTATGGAAGGCCAGAGCATCCTCACCGACATCAAGTCTAGAGAGGAGCTCCCCAATGGCACGCAGCCGTCCCACCATCGCCATCGTCGGTGCCGGCATGGGCGGCCTCGCTGCGGCGGCAACGCTGCGCCAGGTCGGCATAGAGGTTCAGGTTTACGAACAGGCCCATCAATTCCTGCGCGTCGGCGCGGGCATTCAGATGTTGCCGAACGCTTCGCGGGTGTTGCGCGGCATTGGTATCGAAAAGGGCCTGCGCAAGATCGCCTTCGAACCCTATTCGCATCTCAACCGGGTGTGGGACACGGGCGAAATCAAGCGCGAACTGCCGATGCCGGAAAGCCTTTATGGCGCGCCGTTTCTCTGCATGCATCGCGCCGATCTGCACGAGGCCTTGGTTTCCGTTCTGCCGCCGGACATCATCCATCTCAACAAGAAGCTGGTCGGCCTCGATCAGTCGGACAAGGGCGTGACGCTGTCCTTTGCCGATGGCACCAAAGCACAGGCCGATGCAGTGATCGGCGCCGACGGCGTCCACTCCCTGGTTCGTAGTCTGATCGTCGGGCCGGATGCGCCTCTTCATAAGGGCCGCATCGCTTATCGCGCCGTCTTCGACAGCAGCTTGATGAACGGCGGACAGATCGCGCCGTCACGTACCAAATGGTGGGGGCCGGATCGTCATATCGTGATCTATTATACGGCCGCCGATCGCAGCCAACTTTACTTCGTCACCAGCGTGCCGGAATCGACCGAGTGGATGACCCAGGAAAGCTGGTCGACCAAAGGCGACGTGCATGAATTGCGGGCCGCTTACGAAGGCTTTCATCCGGAAGTCCGCATGGTGCTGGAAGCTTGCCCGGATTGCCATAAATGGGCGATCCTCGAACGCGAGCCTTTGCCTCATTGGAGTATCGGCCGCATCGCTTTGATGGGCGATGCCTGCCACCCGATGACGCCCTATATGGCGCAAGGAGCAGCGACATCGATCGAAGACGCAGCCGTTCTCGCGCGCTGTTTCGCTGAAACCAACAATGACGACATTGAAGGCGCGTTCCGTCTTTATGAGGCCAATCGCAAGCCGCGCACCTCGCGCATTCAGGCGATTTCCAGCGCCAACACCTGGATGTCTGCCGGCAACGACGACACGTCCTGGCTCTATGGCTATGACGCCTGGACGGTGCCGTTGGTGCCCGCCGATCAATTGACGATGGCGAACTGAGCGCCGTCGACGCAATGCCAGCGTGTAGGGGCGCTATATCGATGTGAGGAACGCCCGCAGGGCGGGAGGCGCTTTCAGCAGGCGGAACGTGAGAATCCGTGTGGAAGCGCCTCTCTCGATCTCATCAGACGGGAGTGAAACAATGCCGGCTCAAGCCATGGCGTCGGATAGCGCAGCGGCGACAATCGATGGCGACCAGGCCGTGAGCCTCGATCGATCGCCGGAAGCGGCGCGGCTGATCGCGCGGTTTGAGCATATTCCATTTTCCGCATGGCATCGGCGCGCGCGCATCGTCATGGGCTCGGCGACCTTCCTCGATGCTTTCGACGCGCTGTCGCTGGCCTTCGCCATGCCGATCTTGGTCGGGCTTTGGCATCTCACGCCCGTCAACGTCGGCTGGCTGATCGGCGCGAGCTACATCGGCCAGCTCGTCGGCGCGCTCTTCTTCAGCCGGTTGGCGGAAAGTCGCGGCCGCATTCCAAGCGCCGGCATTGCCACCGCGATCATGTCGGTCATGGGCATCGTGTGCGTCTTTGCCGGCAGCTTGCAGTGGCTGTTCGTCTGTCGTCTGGTACAGGGCATCGGTGTCGGCGGCGAGATGCCAGTCGCTGCCGCCTATATCAGCGAACTTTCGCGGGCGCGCGGCCGCGGCCGCTTTTTCATCCTCTACGAATTGCTGTTTCCGCTGGGATTGATGGCCACCGGACAGATCGCGACCCTGCTGGTGCCGGCTTTCGGTTGGGAGACACTTTTCCTGGTCGGGGCCATACCCGGATTGATCGTGACGGCGGCGCTGTGGCGCCTGCCGGAATCACCCCGCTGGCTGATCAACCGTGGTCGTCTCGACGAGGCGCGGACAATCATCGAACAGGCGGAAGCCAGCGCCGCGCGCCGCTTCCCCAGTTTCGAGCCTTTGAAGGGCGATGCGATTCCAGCAGCCGCCTTGGCGCCCAGCGGGGCAGTGGGCGAAACGCGCTGGCGCGAACTGCTGTCGCCGGTCTATCGCACGCGCACGCTCATTGCCTGGTTGCTTTGGGCATCGGCTTTTTTCGTCGCCAACGGCCTCAACAACTGGATGCCGACGCTCTACCACACGGTCTACAATTTGCCGCTGAAGGACGCGCTGCGTGCGGCCTCCCTCACAAATGTCGCGCAGGTCGCGGTGCTGCTGGTGTGCGCCTTCTGTATTGATCGGATCGGCCGGCGCAATTGGACGACGGGTTTCTTTATCCTCAGCACCGTTCTGTTGGTTGCTTTGGCCTTCAGTGGCGCGACGAGCGTCGCGGTGGTGATCGTCATGGCGACTTTGGCCTATGGCGCCGTCGCTTCCAACAATGCGGTGCTCTATCTCTACACGCCCGAAATCTATCCGACACGCTTGCGCGCGATCGGTACGGGGCTTGCGACCTCATGGCTTCGCATCGCCTCCGCCGTGGCGCCGACCTTGGTCGGCATGATCATGGCGCAAGGTGGCGTGCGCTGGGTCTTCGCGATGTTTGCGATCGTTGCGGCCATTGGTGCTGTCGCCGCACTCGGTATGATCGAAACACGCGGGCGGCGGTTGGAAGAGATCGCTCAATAAAAAAGCCCTCGCCGTTAGGCGAGGGCTTTGAGGATGTAAGAAATCCCGATCAACGGGCGCGGGCCGTGCCCGTGCTTGTGTCCGCGTCCGTATCGACCAGACGCACCACATTCTTCGGCGTCGTGGCCGGGCCGCCGTGCTTGGACGAGAACTGAGCCCGCTGGCGGGACGGATCCATGGCGGCCACCAGGGCCTCCAGAACACCGTCGATCTGCGCCTTGGTATGCGAGGCATTGAGGAAGAAACGCAGCCGTGGCTTGTTCTTCGGTACGCCGATCTGAACGATCGGCGGCACGTAATAACCAGCACGCAGCAGGGCTCGCCCGGCGATCATCGTCTTTTCCGACGTGTCGAAGATGATCGGGATGACACCCTCGGCGATGGCATCGCCAATGTTGAGGCCCAGCGAACGGGCGCGCTCAGCGAAATAGCGGCTGTTCTCGCGCAGCTTATCGATGCGCCAGGGTTCGCGCGAAATGATGTCGAGGGCCTCGCGCACGGCTGCGGTGACCGACGGTGTCAGGCCGACGCTGTAGACGAAGCCGGGCAGGGTGAAGCGCAGCCAGTCGATGACGATCTGCTTGCCGCCGATGAAACCACCGCAGCTTACGAAGGCCTTGGACATGGTGCCGACGACGATATCGACATCGCTCATGTCGAGGCCGAAATGTTCGGTGATGCCCCGGCCGGTCTTGCCGAGCACGCCGATCGAGTGCGCCTCGTCAATCATCAACCAAGTGTTGTAGCGATTGCGCAGTTCGAGGAATTTCGGCAGGTCCGGCACGTCGCCGTCCATGCTGTAGAGCCCCTCGATGAGAATGAGCACACGGCGGAAATGGCTGCGCTTCTCTTTGAGGATCTCCTCGAGGCGTTCCATGTCGTTGTGCGGGAATTCGACGATGGTGGCACGCGACAGGCGGGTGCCCATGACCAGGCTGTTATGGGCCAGGTCGTCGACCAGGATCAGATCACCCTTGGTCAGCAGATGGCCGACGAGCGAGATATTGGTGCCGTAGCCGCTGACCATGGCGATCGTGTCGTCGACGCCGATGAAGGCGGCCAGATCGTATTCGAGAGCCCGGTGGCAGGTGCGCTCACCACCGACCAGGCGGGAGCCGCCGACGCCGACCCCAAATTCGTTGATCGACTGGATCGCCGCCTTGCGGATGCGTTCGTCCTCGGACAGGCCAAGATAGTCATAATTGGCGAACGTGGTCAGCTCGTCGCCACGCGCGCGAAAGTCGGACCGCAGACGGTCCAATGGGGCGAAATAGGGATGGTCGTATCCGATGACCGAAAATCCGGCCAGTTTCATGCGACGGCGGGCATATTCTTCCAGGTCGGAACTTACCGAATCCATATAGGGGTCTCTAGTTCGAGGCAGGATCAGCACGCATAGATACGAAAGCGAACCGAAATGCGGCTAATTCTCAAAACACTGATCGACTTAAACGTAACTCCCATATGTCGTCTACCGGACAACTCCTACGGTTGAAATCGTCTCGGGGCGCGCTTCCGCGGATGTCGCGCCAAAGGCCAGGATGAGCCTCAGGAGCGGCTGCTCGTCCAAGCCAATCGATATGATCGGACTATCAGCTTATCATATTGATAAATAATAAATTACTCAAGAACAATGACGCTCCTTTCGGGCGGCGGGCTGCTATGATCATACGTTCGCGCTGCCGGTCGCAGGGCACGAAAACGCGTCCGGCCGATGCGTCTCAACTTTTCTATAATCCGGTTGGGATCCGTGAACCTCGACGGTTCACGGCCTTTCGCGGGCCGACTCAGTGGCGCTAACTATATCGTTGAGCGATATAATTAGGAAACGAACTGGTTCGTGTAGAGCGTCTCCGGCTCGCCCGGATCGCCAATATTATTGGCCCGAAGAGCATCGACGCCGCTCTTCCAAAGCTTCGGCACGTTGCGCAGCAGGTTCTCCCGGCCCTCCGAGAGCCAGAGCCGGTCCGCCGTCACCTTTTCCACGGCGACCAGGGCTTCGACGTCGCGGATACCGGGGATTTCGAAATCCTTGGCCGCCCGTTCGAAGATCGGCCGCAGCGGCTGGGTCATGATCTCGTCCACCGAGGCGCGCATGGCGGTCATTGCCCGCTTGAGGACGTCGGGCCGGGCTTCAACGATCTGGCGGGTGCTGATGTAGCACTGGCCCGGCATCGGCGCGTAGCGGTCGGTCGACCAGGCGAGCACGTCTTCCTTCATCCGCTCCAGCGCCACGACCACCTGGATCGAGGCAATGAAACAGTCGATACGACCTTGTTTGATAAGCTGCAGGGCGCCAGGGCTGTTGCCCGAGACTTCACGCTTCACGTCGTCCTTCTTCAAGCCGGCTTTCGCGAGGATGAGATCGAGAAACACATCGGTCGTGCCTGAGACGGAGACGATGCCGACGGTCTTGCCCTTCAAATCCTCGGCCTTTTCGATCGGCTTCGATTTGAGGCTGATCATGTGAAAGGTCGAGCCCTGATACATGGTGGCGATCGAGACCAGCGGCACTTTCGTCGTCGCGATGGCGCGCATGATATCGATGCCGGAAGCGCGAATGAAATCGACCTGCCGGGTGATGAGCTGTTGGATCGGCTGCGCCGTGCCCTGGCCGCCGAGCAGTTTGGCGTCGAGCCCTTGTGCGGCGAAGTGACCGCCCGAAACCCCATTCATCAGCTCGATGAAATCGGGAATGAAACCGAACGGCGTCATGATGGTGAGAGATTCACGTGCTTGAGCGCGCACAATGGCCGGAAAGCTGGTCACGGCGGTGGCCGCGAGCGCTGCGGAAGCCTGGATCAATTGGCGACGATTGGTCATCTGATCTCCGGTGTGAATTCGCCGGCAATGGCGCTTTGACGTCCTATGGCAAGTTGTCCTAATCATAGGACAAGGTCAATCGCCTGGAGCCGGTTTAAATCGTGGAAGTTGATTGCGAAGTCATTGTCGTGGGGGGCGGACCGGTCGGATTGTGCACGGCTCTGCTGCTTGCCCGTTCCGGCATCACCGTGCGGGTTTTTGAGGCAGAAGCGCAGATCAATCAGGATCTGCGCGCGTCGACGTTTCATCCGCCGACGTTGGACATGCTTGAACAGCTCGACGTTACGAAAGAGCTTCTGGCGCAGGGCTTGATTTGTCCCGATTGGCAGATCCGCCTGCATCCGACAGGAGAACGAGCGGTCTTCGATCTGTCGGTCCTTGCACCTTACACGGGCCATCCTTATCGCCTGCAAGTTGAGCAATGGAAGCTGTCGCAGGTGCTGCTGGCAAAGCTATTGGCCGAGCCGAAGGCGAAAATCGAATTCGGCGCTCGCGTCGAAAATGTCGTTGATAACGGCGATCATGTCGACGTGCAGGTGATCACGGACAAAGGCAGCGAGAGCTTCCGCGCCCGTTTCGCCGTTGGCGCCGATGGTTCGCGCAGTCTCGTCCGTCGGACATTGGGTTTGAGTTTCGAGGGTGAAACCTATCCCGAGATCACCTTGCTGGTGACGACGCAGTTTCCGTTCGAGGATCATCTCGAAGGCCTGTCGAACGTCAGCTACTGCTGGAAGAAGGACGGGAATTTCAGTCTGCTCAAAGTGCCCGGCCGTTGGCGCGTTTCCATCTATCCGCGCGAGGATCTGCCGATTGAGGAACAGCTCGGCGACGAGCTCCTGCGCCAAAGCATGGACGACATTCTGCCGCGTGGCGATGCTTGGGAGTTGGGGGAGAAGCGGGACTATCGCGTTCATCAGCGCATCGTGCCGCGTTATTTCGGCGGCCGGTTGGCGCTCGCTGGCGATGCGGCCCATCTCAATTCGCCGTCCGGCGGTATGGGTTTGAATGGCGGCCTGCACGATGCCTTCGAACTGGTGCAGGCCTTGAAAGAGATGCTGCACAAGGGTGCGCCGCTCGAGCGTCTCGATCTCTATGATCGTCGGCGCCGGCCGATCGCGCGCGATCAGATTTTGGCTCAGGCCGATCGCAACCGTGCTCGCATGCGCGAGAAGGATCAGGATCGGCGCCTCGAAATGCTGCACGGTCTGCAGAAGATCGTCGCCGATCGCGAGCAGCTCCTCGATTATCTTCTTAAGTCGTCGATGATCGACAGCTTGCGCCAGTCAGCGGCCATCAACTGAAAGTATGCGGAGTAGGCCTATGAGCGTGGAATATGGTCCCAAGGGCGTCGTCGGTGTGTTGACGCCGCAAGCCAACACCACCGTTGAGCCGGAATATGCGATCCTGACTCCGCCGGGCTATGCCTTTCTCAACGCCCGTCTGCTCAGCCCGCAAAAGACGATCGAAGACCGGCTGGTCGATTACTTTGCTACTGTGCAGAATTATACGAACCAGTTCGCCAATGCGCCGATCGGCGCTCTCGCTGTCGCCACGACGGGCATGTCCTATCTGGTCGGCAAGGAAGCGGAAGATAAAAAGCTCGGCGACATGTCGGCGAAGCTCGGCATTCCGGTGATGACCGCCGCGACCTCCGTCTGCATGGCGCTCGATGCCTTGGGCGCCAAGCGCATCGGCTTGATCTCGCCTTATGACGGCAATCTCGATGCGGCGTCGACGCCTTATTGGGAGTCGCGCGGCTATACGGTGGCGGCTAAAACCAAGGCGTCCCAGGCGGCGGCGGGCGAGAACTTCCATCCCATCTACAGTCTGCCTTCGGGCGCGGCACAACAGGCGCTCGATGCGATCGCGGATGACTCTCTCGACGCCATCGTCATGCTCGGCACGGGCATGCCGACGCTGGGCCCCATTGCACGCACGCCGTTTCTCGGTCGCACGCCGGTGCTGTCCTGCATGTTCGCATTGATCTGGGCGAACATGGTGGCGCTCGATGGCCGCAAGCCGTCGGGCGACGATTTGCTGAAATGGCTTAACGGCATATGGTGGCGCGAGCGAATGAACGCGCCGGCGATCTAGAGCAAATTGCGTTTCGACAGAAACGCAATTTTGCCTAGAACCTTTGTTTTGACGCGTCTTTGTGGTGTTTGGCGATTCCGCCAAACTGCAAAACGCTCTAACCCTGTTTCGCCGGCTGCGCCCAAGGGCGCGTTTGGCTGTCGGCGGCGTTGAACGCCTTGATCTGCGCCGCATAGGACCGGGTCATGTCGACATCGTCCCAGCCGTTGAGCAATTGCTTCTTCCAGTCGGCGCGAATGGCAAAATCGAAGACGCGGTTGCCGGCGACGATTTGCTGGCGTTCGAGATCGACGCGGATGCCACGTCCTTCGACCACGCTTGGTTCGCTCAACAGAAGTTCGATGTCGGCTTCGCTCAGCACTGCCGGCAGCAGGCCGTTCTTGATCGAATTGGCGGCGAAGATGTCGCCGAAGCTTGGCGCGATGACGCAGGTGATGCCTTGATCCACCAGCACATAAACGCCAGCCTCGCGCGAGGAGCCACAGCCGAAATTCTTGCGCGCGACGACAATGCCGCAGGTGGCGTAGCGCGGGTCATTAAGCGGGAAGTCGTCCCGCAGTTTGCCGTCGCCGTCGCGGCGCAGATCGTGAAACAGAAACTGGCCATAACCCTTTGAACGCGGCGTCTGCATGAAGCGCGCCGGGATCAACTGATCGGTATCGACATTGGTGAGACCGAGCGGGCAGGCCGTGGCATCAAGCGTGGTGAACGGCTTCATGGCTGGCGCCCCTCCGTCAACAGCCTTGGATCGGTCAGGTGGCCAGTCACGGCAGCGGCCGCCACCATGGCGGGCGACATCAGATGGGTGCGGCTGCCTTTGCCCTGGCGACCTTTGAAATTACGGTTGGTGGTGGAGGCGCAGCGTTCGCCCGCCGGCACCACGTCGCCATTCATGCCGACGCACATGGAACAGCCGGGGCCGCCCCATTCGAGGCCGGCCGCAGTGAAGATGCGATCGAGCCCTTCTTCCTCCGCCTGCCGTTTGACCGTGCCCGAGCCCGGCGAGACGAGGCCAGGCACAATGGCATGACGGCCGGCGAGAATGGCGGCAGCGGCGCGCAAATCCTCTATCCGGCTGTTGGTGCAGGAGCCGATGAAAACCCGATCGATCGGAATTTCGGTGAGCGCCATGCCGGGTTTCAGATCCATATAGGCGAGCGCGTCACGCAGCGCTTCCGCTTTGGTCGGATCGGCTTCCGAAGCCGGATCGGGAATGCGTGCCGTGATGGCAGCCGCATGTTCCGGGCTCGTGCCCCAGGTCGCTGTCGGTGCGATCTCTTGCGCATCGAGCACGATCTCGCGATCGAAGACCGCTTCATCGTCGCTGGCAAGCTGACGCCAATCGGCGACAGCCGCGTCAAAAGCCTCCCCTTGCGGCGCATAGGGCCGGCCGCGCAGCCAGGCAAAGGTGGTCTCATCAGGCGCGATCAGACCCAGGCGTGAGCCGGATTCGATCGACATGTTGCACAGGGTTAGCCGCCCCTCGACCGACAAGCCGCGCACGGCGCTGCCGGCATATTCGATGGCGCAGCCCTGCGCATAGCCGGTGCCAATGCGAGAGATGATCGACAGCGCCATATCCTTCGCCGAAAGACCGGAGGCCAGCGCGCCGTCGATCCGCAGCCGCATGCGTTTCGGGCGCGATTGCCAGATAGTCTGGGTCATCAGCACATGCGCCACTTCGGACGCGCCGATGCCGAAGGCATAGGCACCTAGCGCGCCGTGGGTCGAGGTGTGGCTGTCGCCGCAGACGATCAGCAGGCCGGGCAGGGTGATGCCGAGTTCTGGTGCCACCACATGGGCGATGCCTTGCCGGGCATGGCCCTCGCCGAAACAGGTGATGCCATGTTGCGCTGCATTCTCCTGCAACTGCCGGATCATCCGGCGCGTATCGTCAGGCTGCACGGCGCCTGAGCGCGTCGGCACATAATGATCGGCCATGGCGAATGTCAGGTCCGGCCGGGCGACCTGCGCGCCGCGCGCATTCGTATAGCCGAAACCGTGATGGGAGCCTTCGTGGACGAAATGACGATCCACCCAAAGCAGGCAATCGCCGTCGTCGCGCTGGACGATGGTGTGGGCATCCCAGATTTTGTCGATAATGGTGCGGGGCGCGCGGCTTTTCATGGGGCTCCCTTAGCACGACATGGAGGACGCGGAAACGAGCTTCGCGCTAAGCTGTCAACGACTCGAAATTTCTATGTAGTTACTCCGAGGCGGACATTCCATGGCAACAGCATTCGCGGACCCGGCCAACACGGCTCTTTTGATCGTCGATTTGCAAAACGATTTTCTGCATCCAAAGGGAGCCTATGGCCGTGGCGGGCAGTCGTCGCCGGAAATTGCCGCCTTGCCGGCCCGCCTCGCGCCGCTCACTACCGCGCTGCGGGCGAAAGGCGGCGTCATTGCCGCCACCCAGTTTACCTTGGTGCCCGGGCGCGGTGGCGACCCAATCATCTCGCCGCATCTCAAGGCGATCCGTCCTTTCCTCGCCAAGGGCGATTTTCAGCCCGGCAGCTGGGGGCAGGCAGTCGTTGACGAACTGCAGCCCATCGATGTCTTGATCGAGAAGGTCGCCTATTCGGCCTTTTACATGACGCGGCTCGAATGGGTGCTGCGTAAGATCGGTATCGAACATCTCATCGTCGGCGGCATCGTCACCAATGGTGGCGTCGCCTCGACCGTGCGTGATGCCCATGTCCGCGACATTCCCGTCACCGTGCTGGCCGATGGCTGCGCGGCATTCTCACCGCAGGTGCACGAGGTGTCGATTGAGGCCTTGCGGCCGGTGGCCCAAATCGCCACGGTGAGCGAGGCCCTGGCCGCCTTTCAATCGTAACGCGCGATGATTTCGATCCCGACGCCCGATGATTTGCCCGCGATTTGAAGGATTCCAAAGCGCAACGCGCAGCTTGAACCAGGGCAGCGCCAAAGTTAGTCTTGCGGTCAAGGATAGGTCCGCACGGCGGACAATCTAGGGAGACGTCACGATGGCAAGAGTTGTTCTGGGAATCGGCATGTCGCACAGCCCGCTGCTGGCTCTGCCGGGCGAACGCTGGGTCGAGCGCGGCAACGACGATCGCGCCAACAAAGGCCTCAACACGATCGATGGCCGTTTCGTTGACTACAATACCGTCAATGCCACGGTGAAGGATCGCTATGCTGACGTCGCGGTCACCGAAACCTTTGTTCGTCAGGACAAGGAAGCGCAGGATGCGCTCGATCGGCTGGCCGATGATTTCGCCCGCATCAAACCAGATGTGGCGATTGTCGTCGGTGATGATCACTATGAACTGTTCTCACCAGCCAACATGCCGGCGATCGCCATCTACCATGGCAAGGAAATCCTCACCCATGAAGCCGACAAGCATGACGAAGGCCATTGGCGCAACACGGTCGCCGCTATGTATGCGATGGATGAAGTGCATTCCTATCCGGCGCATCCGGAGCTGGGTGAAAAGCTGATCGAGCAATTGATAGAGCGTGATTTCGACATTGGTTCGTCGGCGCGCGTCGACGATCCCAAGACCCTAGGGTTCGGTCATGCCTATGGTTTTGTCGCCGAGCGCATCTTCCGCGGACGGGAAGTGCCGATCGTGCCGGTCATGCTCAACACATATTTCCCGCCCAACGCACCGACGCCGCGCCGCTGCTATAACTTCGGCATGGCGCTGAAGGAGAGCTTGGAAGCCATTCCGATGGATCTGCGCGTCGCAGTCATCGGCTCGGGCGGCCTGTCGCATTTCATCGTCGAGGAAGAACTCGACCGGCAGATCCTAACTGCGCTGGAAAATCACGACGAGGACGTGCTGCGCAACATCCCCGTCAATGCGCTTAAGAGCGGTTCATCGGAAATCCGCTGCTGGATCGCCGCTGGCGGTGCCTTCCGGGGCCTCAAGCACCAATGGTCGGAATATGTGCCGGCCCGGCGGACGCCGGCGGGCACCGGCATCGGCCTGGGTTTTGCCGCTTGGTATAACGCCTAGAGTTTTTCGCCGTCTATCGGCCGAAATGATCGGCCGTCCAATGGCGAATGGTGCGCCCGGCTAGCTTTCGGCCGGGCGTTTCGCCGTCCTTGAGCGCGCGGCCGTGATGATCGCCGTGGAAACGCAGCTTCTCCTTGGTGCTTGACGGGATGGCTTTGAAGATGGCGTCGCCGTCGGCCGGAAACAGCGCATTGTCGGCGGTATATTCGATCTGCAGGCAGGGCTGCTCGATGGATTTCGCCGTCTCATAGACATTGGCGCGCGATGATAGGCCCGACCAGGTTGAGAGCCAGGCCTCGGGCGTGCAGAAGCGGGCAAAGCCCATCGCGCCGTAATTGGACGCGAACGGGTCCTTGCCCCAGAGCGATCCGACGACGCGTTCAGATGGATCGAGCGAAATATCCCAGCAGCGCAGCTCTGCGTCGGTGCGCCAAATGGTCATCACCTCGGAATGAGCGCCGCGCACACGGTCGGCCATCGTGCCGCCGTCCTTGGCGCGCTTGCGCGCCGCGAGCCGCTCTTCGATCAGGCCTTTCGCCGTTTCATCCAGTCGCTGCACGCGCGCACGCTGGGCGGCGCGGTAACGGGTCACGAATTCCGGCGCATAATGCGAGCCCTTCGGGCCGTCGCGATAGCCGTTCTCCGGATTGAGGAAATCCAGCGTCGGATCACTGCGCAAGGGATCGCGTTCGTCGACGACGGCCGGGTCGATGGCGTTCATCAGCAACATGCCCTGGCCCGGGTGAGGCGACACCAGGATAACGCCATCGGCCACGGGCATGGATAGATTGGCGAGCTTGACCGGCCGTCCGCCGGGGGTCTTCGCCAGGCGTTGGTCCGGCGCCAGCAGCGATTGTTGATTGTAGAAGGCATAGAGGCTCGAGCCGCCGGAATTACCGATCAAGATGATTTTCTTGAAGCCGCTCTCGCGCAGGAAATTCAAGCCGGCGGCGACGTCGATGAGAGCGACCTCATGTTCGAGCCGCAGATCGTTGCCGACCGAACGCGACGTCTGCGTCCAAACGTTGTAGCCGCCTTCCAGCAGTTCCGGCACCAGATAATGGGTCGCCAGGAATTCGCGCGGGTGCATGATGCACAACACCACGTCCGACTGACCGGCGCGGAACAGAAAGCCATTGATGGCAGCGCCATCGGCGGTGGCGAGCGGATGGACGCTGACGCTAGCTCCGGGCGGCAGATGCGGCATCGTCCAGCCGGCGTTGCGAAAGCCTGCGGTTTCTTGTTCTGACATGAGAGTCCCTCTACTTCTTTCTTACGGCTTGGCCGCAACCTTCTCGAAAATGTCGATGTCTTCACGCCATTGCGCGAGGAGGGCGGAGAGATTGCCTGCATCCTTGCCGTTCTCGCGCGCGGGGCGGATGGAGTTCACCGCCATCTCCGCCATGGTCTCGGCGATCTCATCGGCGCTCTTGCGGCCATCGCTCGAAAACCAGAAGGCCGACCAGTTGCACATGCCGAGCAGGGCCAGCGCTGCCATATGGGGATCGACCGGGCGGAATTCGCCTTTGGCGACCCCGGCTTCGATGATGCGGGCGAAAGCGGTGAGAATGCCGCGCTTGGCCGTATCCTGAACCGCTTTGGCCTTGTCGGAGAGATAGTTTTCCGTTCGCAGCAGCACACGGAATTCGAGCGGATGCTGCATGATCCAGCGCGCTTGCGCCATCACCATTTGCCGCAAGCTGGCCGTCGGCGAATTGCTGGATCGTGCCTCGATCTGCGCCGAGCGCTTCAAGGCGCCGATGGTGATATCCTCGACCAGCGAGGCCAGAATCTCGTCCTTGCTGCGGAAGTAATAATAAAGCGCCGGCCGGGTGACGCCGATCTCGTCGGCGATGTTCTGCAGGCTCGTGCCGGCAAAACCGTTGGCCGCGAACAGCCGCGAGGCGGCGGTCAGAATGGCCTGCCGCAGCAAGGCTTTGCTGGCAGGAACCGAGGCGGGAGCGGCAGGCTGGGCGTTGCGGGGCACGGCGGTCATCCTGTGTTGGTCCAGGGGAGCGATTTGACGCTATTGTAAAATAATCTTCGATGATGTAAAGAAGGATGTAAAGCCACCATTCAAGGAGGTCCGCATGTCCCTGTCCCTGCAATCGGCGCCGCGCCTGCATGGTGTCGATCACACCGCCCGTCCGACATGGAAATTGCGCGAGACCGTGCATTTCTATCGCGACATCCTGGGCCTGCCGCTGGTGCATGCCATCACCGCCAAGGGCTGGGGCCGCGAGAAGGAAGAACATGCCGACTTCCTGCATTTCTTCTTCGACAGCGGCAACGAAAGCACGATCGCCTTCTTCTACTACATCGGCACGCAGCAGCCGCCGGAACTGGTGGTGCCGCGCGGCTATATGGCCATGGCCAATCACACGGCCTGGCGTGTCGAAAGCGAAACGGAATTGCTGGCGTGGCAGAAGCGGTTGGAAGATCATGGCGTGCGCGTCAGCCAGTCGGTGACCCACGAGGTCATCGAGTCGATATATTTCCGCGATCCGAATTTCTACCCGCTGGAAATCGCGCGCACTCTGCGCGACGTCGAAACGCCCGATGCCGTCGATGCCGGTCTGACGATTGAAACGGCCATGCAGCTTGAGGACACCGGCCGCTGGAGCAATATCGAACAGCTCTGGCGCGCCAAGGCCGAGCACGTCATCGCTCATCAGGAGTTGCATCCGGCATGACCGGCTTCTTTGTTCTTGACGTGCCCGAGTTCGCGCCGCTCGTCGCAGCGGCGGGCCGTGCGCCCAACGTCACCGTGCATCCGGTGCGCGGTAGCTATCGCTTTGTCGAATTCGATGGCGCGCTCGACATTCGCCGCAGCGATACCGGCCTCAACGAAGCGGTCTGGTTCGGCTGCCTGACGGCGGGGTTGTGCGGCAAGATCGTCCGTTTCGATGCCGAACAATTGTCATTGATTGCGACCAATGAGCCGGTGTTGCCGCTCTGATGTTCTGTCATAATCGGCGAATCGAGGCGCCGAAGACAGGGTCAAGACGGTGGCAAGCGTTGGGGGAAGAGCGGGGGATTGGGCGCTGGTGGAGGCGATGGCCGACATCGCCTTGCAGGCCGGGATTTGTATCCTCGCCCACTACGAAAAGCCTGACACCGCGCACAAGGACGACGGCAGCCCGGTAACGCAAGCTGATGTCGAGGCGGAAGCGCTGATCGAGAAAGCGCTGGCGACCTTGCTGCCGGGTGTCCCGATCGCCGCCGAGGAGGCTTGTTCCGCCGGTCGTCTGCCGCGGGTGGATGGGGCGTTTCTCCTGGTCGATCCGCTTGACGGCACCAAGGATTTCATTGCCCGCAACGGCCAGTTCACCGTCAATATCGCGCTCATCGAAGCACGCATGCCGGTTCTGGGCGTGATCTTCGCGCCAGCGCTCGGGAAGATTTGGCTGGGCGCCGATAAGGCGGTTACGGCCGATGTACTGGCCGGAGCCAAGCTGGCGCAAGCGCGCCACCGTCGTGACATCAAGGCGCGCCAACGACCGGCTAAAGGGCTGGTGGCCATGGCCAGCCGGTCGCATATGAACGCGGAGACGGAACGGCTGTTGAGTGCTCTGCCGATCGCCGAGCGCCGGCCGGTCGGTTCCTCGCTTAAATTCTGCGAGATCGCCGAAGGCTTGGCTGATGTCTATGTCCGCGCCGGGCGCACCATGGAATGGGATACGGCGGCGGGACATGCGATCCTACGCGCCGCCGGTGGTGACGTGCGCGAACCCGACGGTGCAGTCTTTCTCTATGGCAAGCGCGACGCCAAATTCGCCAATGGTGATTTCATCGCCGCAGGCGATACCAGCATCTGGGATTGATCAGGCGGCGCGTTTGCAACGTTTCATAGGAAGTGCCCGCAACAAGGGCATTCTTGCCTTGGCTCCGGCGCGGCGCGAGTATCGACAGGGCAGAGGGGGCGCCAGACAGATGAGGTTGAGCGGCGCATGAAACGACGGGCCAGTGAAACGTCCATCGAGGACGAGGAGATCGACCTGTCCTACAATGTCGGCCATCTGCTGCGTCGCGCCCAGCAGCGGACGGCGGCGATCTATGTGGAAGAGATCGGCCGCGAAATGTCCTCGCCGCAGTTCTCGCTTCTGCTGGCGATTTTGCAGGAACCTGGCTGCGCGCAGATCGATTTCGTGCAGAAGGTCGGGATCGACCGCAGCACCTTGAGCGCCATGGTCGATCGTCTGGTCAAGCGCGGCATGCTCACCCGCGAGCGCGCGCATCATGACCAGCGTGTCGATGCCTTGTTCATTACGCCGAAAGGTACGGCCACCGTCCGCCGGGCGCTTCCCGGCGCCTACAACGTGCATCGCCGGGTCATGCAGCTTCTGCCGGCTGACCTCAGAGCCGGGTTCATCAAGGCTCTGACCGTCCTATCCGAACAGCCGGCGGAGCCGTCCAAGCCGAAACCGCGGCGGCGGAAGACCGACGCGGCCGGCGAGGACGATGCCGAGTAAACGCGATTATCTGCGCTTCATGCCGACCAGATTCGCGATCTCGGTCACCTGATCGATCTGCTGCTGGATGGAGGCCGCGAAGGCCCGGGCGCCGCCTGGATTGACGGCCTGGCCGGTCGCCACCAGTTTCGCTGCGATGGCCGGATCCTTGATCACATCCACCACTTCATTGCCGATCCGCTCGCGCAGTTCGAGCGGCATCATCTTCGGACCCAAGAGACCGACCAGACCTTCCATCTCCAGCGAGGGCACGCCGGCTTCGCGCGCCGTCGGCAGATCCGGCGCGCCGGAGAAGCGATCGCGGCCGGCAACCGCCAGCGGACGCACGGTCTTGCCCTCGATGCCCGGTTGCAGGATGGCATAGGCGGCCATCATCATCTGCAGGCGGCCGACGGACAGATCGTTGACCCCTTCGACGATGTTGCGATACGGCACTTTCGTCACCGACACGTCTTCCTTCTTGACGAAGCCGTCGAAGACCAGCTCGGTGATGCCCGGGACCAGTGCCACGTTGAACTTGCCGGGCGCGGCCTTCATCTGGGCGACCATCTCTTTCAGGCTGGTGATCTTCGACTCCGCCGGCACGCCGATGGCCAGGATCGTATTGGTGACCTGCGCGATGGGCAGCATGTCGGCTTTGAAATCGTAGGGCAGCTTGTCGTACTGGAACGGATGCACCGTGAACGAACCGGTGGACGCGTACATCAGCACGTGATCGTCATTGGCGCTCATGAAAGCGCTGATCGCCACCAGGCCATCGCCGCCGGGCCGGTTCTCGATGATGACCGGCTTGCCCCAGCGCTGTTGCAGTCGCTCTGCCACCAATCGGGCGCTGATGTCAGCGCCAGCGCCGCCGCCGAAGGGAACGATGAATTTGACCGCGCGCTGCGGCCAGGCGGCTGGTTGGGCAGCCGCCGGCAGGAAGCCCATGGCGGCAAAGCCGACCAGGCTGGCGGCGAAGGCAAAGACGCGTTTCGTCAGGCGCGCGGATGACATGTTTCCTCCCTCGTTATGATGCGGTGGTTCTTCCACCTGCGACGATGATTACTAGAGCAAATCACGTTTCGGTAGAAACGTGATTTTGCTTAGATCCTCTTATTTGGATGCGTCTTGTGAAACGCTACCGGGGCAGGGCACCCGTCAATCGCGCTTCATCCCGCATCGCAACATCACGAACAATCGAGACTCTTGAAGCAAATGTGATCGTGGAGGGGCGCCCTGGATGGGCCTTGCCCAACCCCTTGCCTTGACTGTGCCCAGGGCTTGGAACACCCTGCGACAACCCGTCGCGCACCTGTTCGGCGGGAAAGATTCTCAAACAAAAACTGCGCCGTGACCGTTTTGATGACAATTTAAACAACTAACAAAAGCGGCTGGGGACGGCGATAAAAGGTGAAGCGTGAAGCCTACCGAAATCACGGATCCCGCCTACTTTCACAAGGTCGTCGATTGCCAATGGGCCTGTCCAGCCCACACGCCAGTCCCCGAATATATTCGGTTGATTGCCGCAGGCCGTTACTCCGACGCCTATATGATCAACTGGAAGTCGAACGTCTTCCCCGGCATTTTGGGACGCACCTGCGACCGGCCCTGCGAGCCGGCCTGCCGCCGCGGCCGTGTCGAGGAAGAGCCGGTCGCCATCTGCCGGCTCAAGCGCGTCGCCGCCGACTATAAAAGCGACGTGCGCGGGCTGATGCCCCAGCCAGCGAAGAAGAATGGCAAGCGCATCGCCTGCATCGGCGCCGGCCCAGCATCGCTGACGGTGGCGCGCGATCTCGCGCCGCTCGGCTATGACGTGACGGTCTTCGATCAGGATCCGAAGGCCGGCGGTTTCATGCGCACGCAGATCCCGAAATTCCGTCTGCCGGAAACGGTGATCGACGAGGAGGTCGGCTATGTGCTCGATCTCGGCGTCACCTTCCGCCACAAGCGGATCGACAGCCTTAAGGCGATCCTGGACGAGGGCTATGACGCCGTTTTCGTCGGCACCGGCGCGCCGCGCGGGCGCGATCTCGACGTGCCGGGCCGCCAGGAGGCTGCCGCCAATATCCATATCGGCATCGACTGGCTGTCGAGTGTTTCCTTTGGCCATATCGACAAGATCGGCAAGCGGGTCATCGTGCTCGGTGGCGGCAACACGGCCATGGACTGCTGCCGCTCGTCCCGTCGTCTCGGCGGCGAGGATGTGAAGGTCGTCGTGCGCTCGGGCTTCGAGGAGATGAAAGCCTCGCCCTGGGAGAAGGAGGATGCCATGCATGAAGGCATCCCCATCATGAACTATCTGGTGCCGAAAGCCTTCAACCATGCGGGCGGCCGGCTCACCGGCGTCGTCTTTGAAAAGGTGAAGGCGGTGCGCGATGCCAAGGGCCGGCGCGATCTGGTGGCGACCGGCGAGCCGGACATGGTGATCGAGTGCGATGACGTACTGATGGCTGTGGGGCAGGAGAATGCCTTCCCCTGGATCGAAAAGGACATCGGCATTGCTTTCGATCACTGGGGCATGCCAGTGGTCGATCCCGTCACCTATCAATCGACGGTGAAAGGCCTGTTCTTCGGTGGTGATGCGGCGTTCGGCCCGAAGAACATCATCACCGCCGTCGCCCATGGCCATGAGGCGGCGGTGTCGATCGACAAGATGCTCCATGACGAGGACATCGAGCAGCGGCCGTCGCCGCTGACCAATCTCGTCAGTCAGAAAATGGGCATCCATGAGTGGAGCTATGACAACGCGGTCGCTAACGACCTGCGCTACAAAGTGCCGCTGAAGGATGCCGAGATTGCGCTGAAGGACATTCGCACCGAGGTCGAACTTGGCTTCGATGTGAAACTTGGCTTTGCCGAAGCTCAGCGCTGCCTCAATTGCGACGCGCAGACGGTGTTCACCGACAAGCTCTGCATTGAGTGCGATGCCTGCGTCGATATTTGTCCGATGGACTGCATCACCTTCACCACCAATGGTGAGGAAGGCGAGCTTCGCCACTGGCTCAACGCGCCGGCGCCCAATACGTCGCAGGATCTCTACGTCTCCGGTTCGCTTAAGACCCATCGTGTGATGGTGAAGGACGAAGACGTCTGTCTGCATTGTGGCCTATGCGCCGAGCGCTGCCCCACCGGCGCGTGGGATATGCAGAAATTCTATCTTGAAATGACACACGCAGGGCCATCATGCCGATCCAGAGCGTAAACGATTTCGTCGTCCGTTTTGCCAACGTCAACGGTTCGGGATCGGCAAGCGCCAACCAGCTCTTTGCCCGTTCCATCATCCGCATGGGTGTGCCGGTCACGCCGCGCAACATCTTCCCTTCCAACATCCAGGGGCTGCCGACCTGGTATGAGGTTCGGGTCAGCGAAGCCGGTAATCTCGGCGCACGCGGCGGCACCGATCTGCTCGTCGCGATGAACCCGCAGACCTGGGCCGACGATATCGCCGGCATCGAACCGGGCGGCTATATTTTCTATGATTCCTCGCGGCCGATCCCGAAGTCGCAATTCCGCGACGACCTCACCATCATCGGTGTGCCCCTCACGGAAATCTGCAACAAGCGCTACACGGACGCGCGCCAGCGCCAATTATTCAAGAACATCGTTTATGTCGGCGCACTGGCGGCTTTGCTCGATATCGATTTCGCCGAGGTCGAGAAGCTGATCGACGAACAGTTCAAGGGCAAGGAAAAGCTGATCGCGCCCAATCATGAGGCCCTGCATCTGGGCCGAGATTACGCGCTGGCGCATTTCGAATGCCCGATCGGCTTGCGGGTGCGCCGGGCGGACAATGTAGGCGATCGCATTTTCGTGGAAGGCAATCAGGCGGCGGCGCTTGGCGCGGTCTATGGCGGCGCCAGTGTGTGCGCCTGGTATCCCATCACGCCCTCGACCTCTTTGGCCGAGTTCTTCATGGGCTATTGCAAGCGGCTGCGCGTCGATAAGGATACCGGCCAGAACAAATTCGCCATCGTCCAGGCCGAGGATGAGCTTGCCTCCATCGGCATGGTGGTGGGCGCGGGCTGGAACGGCGCGCGCGCCTTTACCGCTACGTCCGGTCCCGGCATTTCGCTGATGCAGGAATTTTTGGGGTTGGCCTATTTCGCCGAAATCCCTGTCGTCCTGTTCGACGTGCAGCGTGGCGGGCCTTCGACAGGCATTCCGACGCGCACGCAGCAATCGGACGTCTTATCCTGCGCCTATGCCTCCCATGGCGACACCAAGCACGTGTTGCTGTTCCCCGAAGACCCCTATGAGGCCTTCGAATTCGGCGCTCTTGCCTTCGATCTCTCCGATCGATTGCAGACGCCGATCTTCGTCATGCTCGATCTCGATATCGGCTCCAACCATCGCTTGTGCGCGCCGTTCAAATGGGACGACAAACGCCAGCTCGATCGCGGCAAGGTGATGACCGCGCAGGAGCTGGAAGCCGGCAAGGAATTCGGCCGTTATCTCGATGTCGATGGCGACGGCATTCCTTATCGCACCTTGCCCGGCACCCATCCCAAGCGCGGCGCCTACTTCACGCGCGGCACCACCAAGGATCGCTATGCGCGCTATTCGGAAGAGGGACCAGATTATATCGACAATATGGAGCGACTGGCCAAAAAGTTCGACACGGCGAAAGGGCTCGTGCCGGCGCCCGTAGCGCGGCCGGCCAGCCGCAAGACGGATCTCGGCGTCATTTATTATGGCTCCACAGCGCCAGCGATGAATGAGGCGGCCGCCATGCTGGCGGCGCGCGGCATCCATCTCGATCTTCTGCGCGTGCGCGGTTTCCCGTTCTCGCGCGAGGTGACCGACTTTATCGCCGCCCATGAACGCGTCTTCGTGGTCGAGCAGAACAAGGATGGGCAATTGCGCACCTTGCTCCTGGTCGAATGCGGCATCGATCCGGCGCAGCTCATGCCCATCGTGCATTACGACGGCAATCCGATCACCGCCCGCTTCATCGACAAGGCGATCGGCGAAGCCGTCAATCAGATCAAGGAGAGGGCGATCCCGTGACCTATCTGCCCAAGCCGAAATTTCATCATCCCGATATCGAGACCAATTCGCTGGGCTTCACCCATCGCGATTATGAAGGGCCGATTTCGACACTCTGCGCTGGTTGCGGCCATGACTCGATCTCTGGTGCGATCATCAAGGCCTGTTTCGAACTCGCCATCGAGCCGCACCGGGTTGCCAAGCTCTCAGGCATCGGCTGTTCGTCGAAGACGCCGACCTATTTTCTTGGCCAGTCGCATGGCTTCAACACCGTGCACGGGCGCATGCCCTCGGTGCTCACCGGCGCCAATATGGCGAATCGTGAATTGCTTTATCTTGGCGTGTCGGGCGACGGTGACAGCGCCTCCATCGGCTTCGGCCAGTTCGCCCACGCCATCAGGCGCGGCGTCAACATGGTCTATATCGTCGAGAACAATGGCGTTTACGGCCTCACCAAAGGCCAGTTCTCGGCGACCTCCGACAAGGGTTCGAAGAGCAAAAAGGGTGTCGCCAATACGGATTCGCCGATCGATCTCGTCGCGATGGCGCTGCAGCTAGGTGCGACTTTCGTGGCGCGCTCTTTCTCCGGTGACAAGGGCCAGCTCGTACCGCTGATCAAGGCGGCCATCGAACATAAGGGCGCGGCCTTCATCGATTGCATCTCGCCCTGTGTTGCCTTCAACAATCACGACGGCTCGACCAAGAGTTTCGACTATGTGCGCGCTCATAATGCGGCGCTCAACACGCTCGATTTCATCACCGGCCAGGCGCCGATCACTGCCGATTATGCGCCGGGCACGGTGGAAGAGGTGAAACTGCACGACGGCTCGACGATCAAGCTGCACAAGCTTGCCGCGGACCACGACGTGCGCGACCGGGGCGCTGCCATCAACGCGCTGCACCGGGTGCAGTCGCGCGGCGAGATCGCCACTGGTCTCATCTTCCTCGACGACGAGCCGGATGATCTGCACGCCAATCTCAACACGGTATTGAAGCCGTTGAACCGCCTGAACGATGCCGATCTGGTGCCGGGCAGCGCGGCACTGGACAAGATCAACGCGGGGCTGCGATAGCAGATTCCGCCGGTTGGGGGCTGGCTTCCATCTTTTAGCTACGATTGCATGTCAGGTTTTTGACATTCAAGCGACAGCTTAGCCGCCGGTTGTTCCAAATGTTTGAAGGCATCTGACATGAATGCTCTCGTCACGGCAGCGGTCCTGTGCCTGGTCGGCATGTCGACCGCTTTTGCCATGCATGCCACCCCCCGTGCGACGGCCCAGGGCCAGGGTGTGCAAGGCCAATATATCGTGATCCGCGATACGCCACGTCCGTCGCGGCCGAAGCCGGCGCATGCCCACTACGGGCCGGTCGCTTTTTTCGGTTCGAGCGCCTATGCGCAGCCCGGCGATCCCGACTACGCCCGCTAGAAACGCGCATTGATCCACTTCGCCACATAGTCGAACAGGTTTCTCATCGTATTCGAATACTGGCCCTTGGTGGTCTCACAGGCCGTGCAGGGCGTGAACCCGTGCGTCGCGCCCTCGATGACCACATAATCCTTGTCCTTGGTCTTGGCCTCGTCGAAGGTCATTTCGTTGTCGCGCACGAAATTGGCGCCGCCCATGGCCGCATACATCTGCGGAACGCTGATCACGCGAACAGCGCAGACCGTCGAATTGTTGCTTGAACACTGGTCGATGCCATCGAGCGAATTGGTCGAGCGGATGGCATTGGCGCTGAGGAACGAATTGATGCTGTAGACCTTCGTGCCGGTATCGAAGGCACGGTTGGTTTCGCGCGAACGCGGATCGGGTGCGGCCACCGAGGCGATGATCCTGGTTTCGATCGTCCCGTCGTTGCGCAGCAATTTCTCCGGCCGCACCGTGCTCATGATGCTGGCGATCTGCGGGTCGAGCACATGCAGCGAGCCAGTGCCGCCTGGTCCGCCCACCGGATTGCCGGCCATGGGCACGACGAAAATATCGTTGTCGCGGGTGAGATATTTGCCCTCCGCCATGCGCGCCTTGATCGCCAGCGCCTTGTCGATGAGCTTGTTCATGCGCGTTGATTGGGCAATGAAATAGCGCTTCTGGAAATCTTCCGAATAGATCGAGCGGCCGTTGGGATTGTAGCCGTTCTTGGGATCGAAGGGATCGAGCGAAGGGTCGATCTCGCCGGTCTCCTCGTTGATGACCGATCCGTTGAAGCCGCGCAAGGTCGTCATCGGATAGCCGGGGTGGGCATCGGCGAAGACGAGGCCATCGGCTGGCGGCAGGTTTGTAAGTTCGTCACCACATTTCGTCAGCCGCTGCGGGTCCTTGCAGAAACCGACGCCGTTCTCGGCGACCGCCTGATAGAACGCCATTGTCGGCGCGCCGCCGCTGTGGCCAAACAAGAGCACCTTCTCTATGCCCGGCTGTCGCTTGAGGAATTCAACGCCGGCTTTGACATCGAGCGCCGTCTGTTCCCAGACGACACGCACTTCATTGTTGTCGAACCGCGAGTTCATGCACAGCACGGCAAAGCCGCGCTTGGGGAGTTCGGTGCAGGCGGGGTGCGAAAGGAAATTGACCGTTCGATGCATCACCAGCACGCCGACGCGCGCGGTGCCCTGATCGGGCTTGTAGTAGACGCCCTTGGCCGGGCCGAGGGGATAATAGACCGGATGGCTCTTTGCCAACGCGACACTGGCACCCAAGGGCGCGGCAAAGGTTGCGACGAGGCCGATCAGGCCAGATTTGAACGTGCCGGCAAACATGCTGTCCTCCCAACTCTTCGTGGCGCGACCGAAGACGCGTCTTTTTGAGTCGGAACCTGCGCTGTTTCACGCGGCATTTCAATGTTGGGCGTGGCCCACGCGAAGGGCAGGCGGCGCTTACTCCGCCGCCTGCTTGCTCACCTTCTCGTTCTTCTCAGCGGCCGCGATGGGCCGGCGCGCCAGCACCTCCTTGAGGAACCGGCCGGTGTGCGAACGCGGATTCTTGACGATATCCTCGGGCGGGCCGGTGGCGACGATTTCGCCGCCGCCGTCGCCGCCCTCGGGACCAAGGTCGATCACCCAGTCGGCCGTCTTGATCACTTCGAGATTGTGCTCGATGACAACGACCGTATTGCCCTGATCGACCAGCTCGTGCAGCACTTCCAGAAGTTTCTTGACGTCGTGGAAATGCAGGCCGGTGGTCGGCTCGTCGAGGATATAGAGCGTGCGTCCGGTCGAGCGGCGCGACAATTCCTTCGATAGTTTGACGCGTTGCGCTTCGCCGCCCGAGAGCGTCGTCGCCTGCTGGCCGACCTTAATATAATCGAGGCCGACGCGTGCCAAGGTCTCCATCTTCTCGCGGATCGTCGGCACCGCCTTGAACACCTGGCGGGCTTCCTCGACGGTCATGTCGAGCACGTCGGCGATGCTGCGCTCGCGATATTTCACTTCCAGGGTCTCGCGATCGTAGCGCTTGCCCTTGCACACGTCGCAGGTGACATAGACGTCGGGCAGGAAGTGCATTTCGATCTTGATGACGCCGTCGCCCTGGCAGGCTTCGCAGCGCCCGCCCTTGACGTTGAAGGAGAAGCGGCCCGGCTGATAGCCGCGCGCCTTGGCTTCCGGCAGGCCGGCGAACCATTCGCGGATCGGCGTGAAGGCGCCCGTATAGGTTGCCGGATTGGAACGCGGCGTGCGCCCGATCGGCGACTGGTCGATGTCGATCACCTTGTCGAGATGTTCGATGCCCTCGATTTTGTCATGCGGCGCCGGATGTTCCAGCGCGCCGTTGAGCTTGCGCGCCACGGCTTTGTACAGCGTGTCGATGATCAAAGTCGACTTGCCGCCGCCAGACACGCCGGTGATGCAGGTGAACGTGCCGAGCGGGATTTCCGCATCGACATTCTTCAGATTGTTGCCGCGCGCGCCGACCACTTTCAGCTTGCGCCCCGGCTGCGGCTTACGCCTTGCGCGGGGCACCATCACCGATTTGCGGCCGGTGAGATAATCGCCGGTCAGCGATTTTGGATCGTTGAGGATGTGCTCGGGCGTGCCTTCCGAGACGATGCGGCCGCCATGGATGCCAGCGCCTGGGCCGACATCGACCACATAGTCGGCCGTCAGAATGGCGTCCTCGTCATGTTCGACGACGATGACCGTATTGCCGAGGTCGCGCAGTCGGCGCAACGTGTCGAGCAGTCGTGCATTGTCGCGCTGATGCAGGCCGATCGACGGTTCGTCGAGCACATAGAGCACGCCCGTCAGGCCTGAGCCGATCTGCGAGGCCAGGCGAATGCGCTGGCTCTCGCCGCCCGACAGCGAGCCCGCGTTGCGCGCCAAAGTCAGATAGTCGAGACCGACGTCGACCAGGAAGATCAGCCGTTCGCGGATTTCCTTGAGGATGCGCCCGGCGATCTCGTTGCGCTTTTTGTCGAGATGCTGCGGCAGGTCCATGGCCCATTGCGCCGCATGGCGCACGGAGAGCTGGGCGATCTCGCCGATATGCTTGCCGTCGATCTTCACGGCGAGCGCTTCCGGTTTTAGGCGATGGCCTTCGCAGGCCGCGCACGGCGTGTCGGCCATGTAGCGGCCGATTTCCTCGCGCGCCCATTCGCTTTCGGTTTCGAGATAGCGGCGCTCCAGATTGCGCACCACGCCTTCGAACGGCTTCTTCACCTGATAGGAACGCAGCCCGTCGTCATAGGCGAATTTGACCTCGTCTTCGCCTGAGCCGAACAGGATGACGTCGCGCGCCTTCTTCGACAGATTGTCCCACGGCTCGTCGAGGCGGAACTTGTAGTGCTTGCTCAGCGCTTCCAGGGTCTGGAGATAATAAGGCGATGACGACTTGGCCCAGGGCGCGATGGCACCCTTGCGCAACGTCACCTTGCCGTCCGGCACCACCAGATCGGAATCGATCTTCTGTTCGAAGCCGAGGCCGGAACAGACCGGGCAGGCACCAAAGGGATTGTTGAACGAGAACAGCCGCGGTTCGATCTCGGGGATGGTGAAGCCGGAGACCGGACAGGCGAATTTCGACGAGAACAGGATGCGCTTCGGCTCGCCCTTGGCGTCCTTCTCGTCGGCGAATTCGACCACGGCGATACCGTCGGCGAGTTCCAGCGCCGTTTCGATGGATTCGGCCAGGCGCGCGGCAATGTCCGGCCGCACGACGATGCGGTCCACCACCACGTCGATCTCGTGCTTGAACTTCTTGTCGAGCGTCGGCGCGTCGGCGATCTCGTAATAGGTGCCGTTGACTTTGAGGCGCTGGAAGCCGCGCTTCATATATTCGGCGATCTCCTTGCGGAATTCGCCCTTGCGTCCCCGTACCACCGGCGCCAGCAGATAGAGCCGCGATTTTTCCGGCAGCGCCAGCACCCGGTCGACCATCTGGCTCACCGTCTGGCTTTCGATCGGCAGGCCCGTCGCCGGCGAATAGGGAATGCCGACGCGCGCCCACAGCAGACGCATATAATCGTGAATCTCGGTCACCGTGCCGACGGTGGAGCGCGGATTCTTCGACGTGGTCTTCTGTTCGATGGAAATAGCGGGCGACAGGCCGTCGATCTGGTCGACGTCCGGCTTCTGCATCATCTCCAGGAATTGCCGGGCATAGGCCGACAACGATTCCACATAACGCCGTTGGCCCTCGGCATAGATCGTGTCGAAGGCGAGCGACGACTTGCCCGAGCCCGACAGACCGGTGAACACCACCAGCTTGTCGCGCGGAATGGTCAGGTCGACGTTCTTGAGATTGTGCTCGCGCGCGCCGCGCACGGTGATCGAGCGCATGTCAACGGGAGCGGCCACTGTTCGGCCGAGGCCGGGCAGGGACGGTGTTTTGGCAGCAGGGGCAGCCGATTGGGATTTCGGGCTGCGCGCGGTTTTGGCGCGCGGCTTAGCGTCTTTCATGGGGCGGTCCGGCGGATAGGGTTCCGTGAATGTAGGCTGCAGCTTGGGCAATGCCATGTCGCATCCAAAGTCGCGGCCCAGATATTCACAAGCTTCCCTATATAGGTGCTCGTTTCTGTCAGTGCTTGCAACGCGGATACGAATAGACTAGAACAAATATAGAACATTGATCCGGAACTGTCGAGCGCTGTGGACAACGGGCTTCGGCATCCAGGCGGCGCTCACGGCCGGCCCCCGGACAGTTTACGACAGGGGTTTATGGCGGGCCGTTGAACGGCGCCGCCGGGAGCGGGATGCGAAGGCTTGAGCCGATTGATGCCCCGTTCCGATGATACGAGCAGATGAGTTTCATGACTTTGGATCGCCCGAGATCCACATCGTCGTGACCTAGGCAATGGAGAGCGTTATGGCGGGCAGCGTCAACAAGGTCATTCTGATCGGCAATCTTGGCCGTGATCCGGAAGTGCGGCGCACCGGCAATGGAGATCCGGTCGTCAATTTTTCCATCGCCACGACGGAATCCTGGCGCGACAAAGCCACCGGCGAGCGCAAGGACCGGACCGAATGGCACAACATCGTCATTTTCAATGAGGCCCTGGGCAAGATCGCCGAGCAATATTGCAAGAAGGGCACGAAGGTTTATCTCGAGGGCCAATTGCAGACCCGCGAATACACCGACAAGGACGGCAATCAGCGCAAGTCGACGGAAGTCGTGCTGCAACGTTTCCGCGGTGAGTTGACCTTGCTCGACAGCCGTCGCGACAGCGAAGGCGGCGGTTCTTATGGCGGCGGCAGCGGCGGCGATTTCGGCCGTTCCTCGCCGATGGAACAGCGCCGCGTCTCCTCGGGCGGCGGTGGCGGTGGTGGCGGCAGCCGCGCTCCGGCGCCGATCGACGACGACATTCCGTTCTAGTCGCCCGTTCGATCGCGGCGCCGCGCCCCCATGATCGTCGAGAAACGCGTCTTTGAACTGCCGCGCCTCGAGACGGTCGGTGGCGCCACGATCCGCGATGTGCGGGTCGGCTATGAGACCTATGGCACGCTGAACGCCGATCGTTCCAATGCGATCCTCGTCTGCCATTATTTCTCCGGCACCAGCCATGCCGCCGGGCGCTACCGCGAAAGCGATGTTCTGCCCGGCTATTGGGACTATCTGATCGGTCCCGGCAAGGCGATCGACACCGATCGCTATTTCGTCGTTTCCAGCGACACCTTGGTCAATCTCAGCGCCTACGATCCGGCGGTGACGACGACAGGGCCGGCAAGCACCGATCCGGCCACCGGCAAGCCCTATGGCCTGTCGTTTCCCTTCGTCACCATTGCCGACTTCGTTCGGGTGCAGAAAGCGCTGCTCGACCATCTCGGCATCGCCCATCTGCATGCGGTGATGGGGCCGTCCATGGGCGGTTTGCAGACCTATGAATGGGCGGCGAGCTTCCCGGACATCATGGACCGCATCATCCCGGTGATCGCGGCCGCCGATTCCGGCCCCTGGTTGACCGCCTGGCTCGATGTCTGGGCCTCGCCCATCCGTGTCGACCCGAACTGGAACGGCGGCGACTATTATGGCCGCCAGCCGCCGCTTCAGGGCCTCACCCAGGCGCTGAAGATCGTCACCCTGCATGCCAATCACTGGCACTGGGCGGAGAAATACATCGGCCCACGCTGGGCGCAGGAGGCGCGCGATCCCCTGGCCGCCCTCGACAATCGCTATCGCATCGAAGAGGTGCTGGAGGAGGCCGCTGCCGGCCGTGCCGCCGTTTCCGACGCCAATCACTTCCTCTATCTGGTCAAGGCCAACCAGAGCTTCATTCCGGGCCGTGGTGCGGGCGCCACGAGCGCCGCAGAAGGCCTCAAGCGCATCAAGGCCCGCGCCTTGGTGCTCTATGCGCCCAGCGATCAGGTCTTCTCCGCCGAGTGGGTCGAGCGCACGGCCAAGACCATCGCCGCCAACGGCACGTCCGTCGAAACGGCTCAGATCGAGGGCGATTTCGGGCATCTGAACGGCGTTCTGGGGCTGGGCAAATTGGGCCCTCAAATCGCGGAATTCCTCGCCCGTTAGAGGCTTCCGGGCGCGGCTTTTTCGCCTTCATTTTTGTCGGCTGTAACACATTGAATTATTTAATATAAATCGAGCCGAAAGCGAGGCTTGAAATTGGCTTTTCGCGGCTGTTTCGGATAGATTGCGCTATTCGATTCTCAGTCCTTGGACCAACCCCGCTTTGGCCGATCCTAACGACCCGCAAGATCCGACCGGCGCCGACCAGCCCGGTTCCGACATTCGTCCCGTTTCCATCGTCGACGAGATGCAACGCAGCTATCTCGATTACGCCATGAGCGTGATCGTCAGTCGCGCGCTGCCCGACGTGCGCGACGGCTTGAAGCCCGTGCATCGCCGCATTCTCTACACGATGTATGAGAACGGCTTTACGCCCGACAAGCCGCACAAGAAATCGGCGCGCGTCACCGGCGACACGATGGGTAAATACCATCCGCACGGCAACCTCGCGATCTACGATGCCTTGGTGCGCCTGGCGCAGCCGTTCTCGATGCGTCTGCCTCTCATCGACGGCCAGGGCAATTTCGGCTCGGTCGACGGCGACAAGGCGGCAGCCGAACGTTACACCGAGGCGCGCCTCGACAAGTCGGCGCTGCCGCTGCTCGACGATCTCGACAAGGACACGGTCGACTTCACCCTGAACTATTCGGGCGAATTCGAAGAGCCGGTGGTTCTGCCGGCCAAATATCCCAATCTGCTCGTCAACGGTGCCGGCGGTATCGCCGTCGGCATGGCGACGAACATTCCGCCGCACAATCTTGGCGAAGTCATCGACGGCGTGCTGGCGATGATGGAAAAGCCGCAGATCACCATCGACGAGCTGATCGAAATCATTCCCGGTCCCGATTTCCCGACCGGCGGTTCGATCCTCGGGCGTGGCGGCATCCGCTCGGCCTATCACCTCGGTCGCGGTTCGATCCTGGTGCGCGGCAAATATCACGTCGAGGAACTGCGCCGCGAACGCGAAGCCATCATCTTCACCGAGATTCCCTATCAGGTGAACAAGGCGGCGCTGATCGAGAAGATCGCCGAACTGGTGCGCGAGAAGCGCATCGAAGGTATTTCCGATCTGCGCGACGAATCCGACCGCGACGGCATGCGCGTTGTCATCGAGATCAAGCGCGATGCGGTGGCCGAGGTGGTGCTGAACCAACTCTGGCGCTACACGCAATTGCAGTCGACCTTCGGCGCCAACATGATCGCTTTGAATGGCGGTCGTCCGGAGACGCTGAACCTCTCCGACTTCCTGCGCGCCTTCCTCGACTTCCGCGAGGAGGTCGTCACCCGCCGCACGAAGTTCCTGCTCGGCAAGGCGCGCGACAGCGCCCATGTGCAGGTCGGTCTCGCGATCGCGGTCGCCAATATCGACGAGGTCATCCGCCTCATTCGGACCTCGCCCGATGCGGCGACGGCGCGCGAAGCCTTGATGGGCCGCGACTGGCCGGCGCGTGACATGGCGCCGTTGATCGAACTGATTGCTGATCCGAACCATGCGATGAATGCCGACGGCACTTATCGCCTGTCGGAAACGCAAGCGCGCGCCATTCTCGAATTGCGCCTGCAACGCTTGACTGCGCTTGGCCGTGACGAGATCGCCGAGGCCTTGAACAAGTTGGCGGTGGAAATCGCCGATTATCTCGATATCCTGCGTTCGCGCGGCCGCGTGATGACCATCATCCGCGAGGAGCTTGAGGAAGTCCGCAAGAACTTTGCCACACCGCGCCGCACCAACATCCTCGAAACCGATGCGGATATGGAGGATGAAGACCTGATCCAGCGCGAGGAGATGGTCGTCACCGTTTCCCACGCCGGTTATGTCAAGCGCGTGCCGCTGTCGGCCTATCGGGCACAGCGGCGCGGCGGCAAGGGCCGGTCCGGCATGCAGACGCGCGAAGAAGATTTCGTGCATCGCATGTTTGTCTCCTCGACCCATCAGCCGGTGCTGTTCTTCTCCTCGCTCGGTCAGGCCTACAAGGAAAAGGTGTGGCGTCTGCCGCTGTCGGCGCCGCAGGCGCGCGGCAAGGCTCTGGTCAACATCCTGCCGCTTGATCAGGGCGAACGCATCACCACCATCATGCCGCTCCCTGAGGATGAGGACAGCTGGGACAAGTACGACGTCATGTTCGCCACCACCCGTGGGACCGTGCGTCGCAACAAGCTCAGCGACTTCGCCCAGGTCAATCGCGCCGGCAAGATCGCCATGAAGATCGACGAGGGCGAGGCCATCGTCGACGTGAAGATCTGTTCGGAGGACGACGACGTTCTGCTGACCACCGCCAAGGGCCAGTGCATTCGCTTCCAGGTGGGCGACGTGCGCGTGTTCAAGGGCCGTGACTCCATGGGCGTGCGGGGCATCAATCTGGCCGATGGCGATGTCGTCATCTCGCTGGAAATCCTGCGCCACGTCGATGTCAGCGCCGACGAACGCGCGGCTTTTCTGCGCATGCGCCGCGCCGTTGCCGGCGAAACCGAGGAGGCTGCGGAAGCGGCCGAACCGGCGGAGAACGGCGAGGCCGAAGAAACCACCGGCGCGCTCACTCTGTCGCAAGAACGCTACGTGGAACTGTCAGCGCTCGAAGAGGTCATCCTGACCGTTTCGTCGCGCGGTTACGGCAAGCGCACCTCGTCCTATGAATATCGTACGGCGGGACGCGGCGGTAAGGGCATCGCTGCCATGGCGGTCAATGCCCGTAACGGCGATCTCGTTGCCTCGCTCACCGTCGCCGAAAGCGATCAGATCATGCTCGTCACCGACGGCGGTCAGCTCATTCGTTGTCCGGTCGAAGGCATTCGCATCGCCGGTCGCGCCACACAGGGCGTCATCGTCTTCCGCACCGACGAGAGCGAGAAAGTCGTCTCGGTCGAGCGTATCGGCGAAGACGGCGAGGACGAGGGCGAAACGGGCGCTGCCGACGCGGACGCCGGTTCGGAATAATGGCTGTCGCGGATGCTGGATTCGATCTCGTCATCTTCGACTGCGATGGCGTGCTGATCAATTCGGAAGAGATCGCCAGTCATGTCTGCGCCGAGGCGGTAGCCGAACTCGGCCTAATCATGACGCCCTACGATTATGCCAGCCGGTATGCTGGCATGCCGGTGGCGGAAGCCTGGCGCCGTGTCGAAGCCGATAGCGGCAGGCCGCTGCCGGAAGGTTTTCGCGATAGGGTCGACACGGAAATCCGCCGCCGCTTCGATATCGAGCTGGCGGCGATCGACGGCATGGCGGACGTCTTGCGCGAGAGTCCGCATCCGCGCTGCGTTGCTTCGTCGACCCGTTTGCCGCTGTTGCAAAAGAACCTGACCAAGACGGGCCTGATCGATTTCTTCGCGCCCGGTGTTTTCTCGGTCACGCAAGTGAAGCGCGGCAAGCCGGCGCCGGACGTGTTTCTTTATGCCGCCTCACAGATGGGTGCCGATCCCTCGCGCTGCATCGTGGTCGAGGATTCCGTTGCTGGTGTCAGCGCCGGCCGGCGGGCCGGCATGGAGGTGATCGGCTTCATGGGCGGTGGGCACTCCTCGCCCTCTATCAAGGCCTCGCTGGAACAAGCCGGCGCCCGCCGCATCGCAGCGAATGCTGGCGCCCTCAGGTCTCTCCTGGCCTGATCATCACATTCACGTGTGAGCACCGCGCGGCGCTTGTTGGCCCCGCGAGGGACGATAGGCTTGTTTCATTCGTCCTGGGGAGGGCGACGGAGGGGCTATCATGGACTTCAAAATCGCGGCAACGTCGGCTGCCATTTCACTCTGTGCGTTGGCAGGCAGCGCCCAGGCGCAGACTTCGGTGCTGATCAGCCAACGCAATTTGTCCTTCGATGCCGCGCTGCAAGCTGCGACGACGGCTCTCGAAACCTGCCGCAAGAATGGCTTTCGCGTCACGGTCACCGTGCTCGATCGCGGCGGCCGCACGCGCGTCGTTCTGCACGATGACAATGTCAGCCCGCATACTTTGGAGAACAGCCTGCGCAAAGCCTACACGTCGCTGACTTTCCGCATCCCATCTGGCGATATGGGCAAGCGCATCGCGGCCAATCCGACGGCGACAAGCCCGTTGCTATTAGACAAAGTGACCTCGGCCCAAGGCGCGCTGCCGATCAAGGCCGGCGCCGATATCGTCGGCTCCATCGGTGTTTCCGGGGCGCCGGGGGGCGACAAGGATGAGGTCTGCGCCCAAACCGGAATCGACAAGATCGCAGCCGGGCTCAATTGATCTTCCATAGCGTTTCACAGCTCGACTGAATCGAGCGTCGTGAAGACGCGTCCAAATAAGGGGATTTAGGCAAAATCACGTTTCTACCGAAACGTGATTTGCTCTAGCGCGCGCCGGCTTTCGTCAGAATATCGACCATGGCTGTATAGCCGCGCCGCCGCGCATGAGCGAGCGGGGTGACGCCCTGTCGATCGGCGATATCGGGGTTGGCGCCCGCCTGCATGAGCGCGCGCAGCGTCGCTTGATGGCGCGGGCCGCCGTTGCCGAGCACGATCGATTCCATCAAGGCGGTCCAGCCGAGATTGTTAACGTGGTCGAGCGGCGCGCCGGCGGCGATCAGCAGGCGCACCACCTCTTCGTGGCCGAGATGAGCGGCGGCGATCAATGCCGTGCCGTCATAGACGCTGGTGATCAGTTTTGCCGAGGCGCCGCTGTCGAGCAGGATTTTCAAGGTCTGCGGATCGTCGGCGACGGCCGCGACGGTCACGGCATCATATTTCTGTTGGTCCAATGCGGCGGTGTTGGCCCCCGCCGCCAGCAAGGCTTTGATGGCGGCGTGCTGTTTGCGGAACGTCGCGACAATCAGCGCCGTGCGGCCGTTACTGTCGCGCAGCTCCCGTTGCTCCGGATTGCCGGCCAGTTGGCTGATGGCGCTGGTATCGCCCTGGGCGGCGGCAGCCATGAGCCCGCGATAGCCAAGTAATTCCTGCTCACTGGGCGGGATCTGGGCCTGGGCCGCCCCGCCGAGCAGGCTAGCGACGATGATCAGCCAAATCCGCATGAATCCCCCCGAAAATCGCCCCGTAAAGCGTCGCATCCACCCTTGCGCCCTCTGGGCAGCAAGGTAGTCTGCCGGCCATGACTCGCATAGCGCTCTACACCGGATCCTTCGATCCTATCACGAATGGCCATCTCGACGTGCTGCGCGCCGGCGCCGTCTGCTGCGACAAGATCATTGTCGCCATCGGCATCAATCCCGGCAAAACGCCGCTTTTCTCGGTCGAGGAAAAGGCCGCGCTGATTATCGAGACGACCCGTGATATCGCTGCCAAAACCGGGTGCCAGATTGAAACCGCCACGTTCACCGGCCTGGCCGTGACGGCGGCGCGGGACAAGGGCGCCACCATTCTGCTGCGCGGCCTGCGTGACGGCACCGATCTGGACTATGAAATGCAGATGGCGGGCATGAATGCCCAAATGGCCCCTGACGTTCAGACCGTATTCCTGCCGGCTTCGCCCGCAGTCCGCCATATTACCGCGACATTGGTGCGTCAGATCGCTTCCATGGGCGGTGATATCTCAAGCTTCACGCCGCCCGCGGTCGCCAAAGCGCTGAAGGCCAAATTCGCCGCGCGCTGATCGCCCGGCCGCTCCGTTTCGTTCACAAGGGAACATTCATGAAGATCGATCGTCGTCAATTTACGCTCGCCACGCTGGCCACGGCCACGGCTTCCTCGGCCTTTGCGCAAGCAGCTTCGGCCCAAGCGAGCGATCCTGACAATACGGTGTTCCTGGATTTGAAGGACGGGCGCGTCGTCATTCGTCTGCGTCCCGATCTCGCGCCCAAACACGTGGCGCAGATCAAGACCCTGGTGAAGCAAGGCTTCTACGACGGTATCGTTTTCCATCGCGTCATCGACGGCTTCATGGCGCAGACCGGCGATCCGACAGGCACAGGCACCGGCAAGTCCAGCCTGCCCAACATCCCCGCCGAATTCACCGCGACGCCGTTCAAGCGTGGCACACTTGGCATGGCCCGGTCGCAATTGCCGGATTCGGCCAATTCGCAGTTCTTCATCTGCTTCGGCGACGCCTCGTTCTTGAACAACCAATATACTGTGTTCGGCGAAGTGGTGTCCGGCATGGAATTCGTCGACAAGATCAAGAAGGGATCTTCGTCGCAAAACGGTCAAGTGACGAGCCCGGACAAGATTGTGCGCATGCGCATGGCTTCGGACGCCAAATAGTCCGAATAGGGTAAGTCGTCCGCGTAGGAGAGTGTCATGGTGTGGCGTCGCATGGCCTTTACGGGAGCTATCGCGGCGCTCGCCATGATGCCGACGCAAGAGCTGTCGGCCCAATATTATTATCAGCGTCACTACGGTCAGATTCCTTCGCCGAGCAAACATCTGGGCGAAATCCGTCCGAACCAGAAATGGCTCGGCAAGCTGCGCGGACCGCAGGGCTATCTCACCCCGCCGGTTTCGACCGTCATCCCGCCTGTCGGCGGCGGTTTCGTCATGCAGGCGCAAAAGCCGCAGCAGGGGATGCCGGCCGCGCCGGACGACCAGGATGGACTGCATACGGCGCGTGAAATTCCCGACCGTATTCTGTCTTGCTGGACGCCGCCCGCCAACCCGCTCAGCGACCTGGAAGTGACTGTCCGCATGAGCTTTTCGCGCAGCGGCTCGATTATTGGCGAACCCCGCATTACCTATGTGAAGGCGGGCAGGGACGAGGTGCTGCGCGATGCCGTGCGCTCCTCGATCCTGACGGCGGTGCGCGCTTGCACACCGCTGAGGTTTACCCCCGCCTTTGGAAAGGCTATTGCGGGGCGCAGTTTCGCCATTCGCTTCATTGCGCCGGCCGCCAAGAAGCCTGTGAATTCCATTTAAGCCCACCGAGGAGACAGTATGTCTGACGAAGGAAATACCCTGACGCTTGAAACGACCAAAGGCCCGGTCGTCATCCGCATGCGTCCTGATCTCGCGCCCAACCATGTCGAGCACATCAAGAAGCTCGTCGGCGAAGGCTTCTATGACGGCATCGTTTTCCATCGCGTCATCGATGGCTTCATGGCGCAGACCGGCTGCCCGCACGGCACCGGCACCGGCGGTTCGAAATATCCGAACCTGAAAGCCGAGTTCAACAGCGAGCCGCACGTGCGCGGCATCTGCTCGATGGCGCGTGCGCAGAATCCGGATTCGGCCAATTCGCAGTTCTTCATCGTGTTCGACGATGCCCGCTTCCTCGACCGTCAATACACGGTGTGGGGCGAGGTCACCTCCGGTATGGAGAATGTCGATAAGATCAAGCGCGGCGAGCCTGTGCGCGATCCCGACAAGATCATCTCGGCCAAGATGAGCTGAATTTAGTCCGAACTTTTGGATTAGTCTGATCGGCCGGATGTCCGCATCCGGCCGTGATCCGTTTAAGGAAGCGTCTCTTGCGTGTCGATCTGTTCGACTTCGATCTTCCCGAAGATCGCATCGCTCTGCGGCCGGCCGAGCCGCGCGATAGTGCGCGGATGCTCGTCGTCGAACCGGATGCGCCGCTGAGCGATTATATCGTCCGTGATCTGCCGACCTTTCTGCGACCCGGCGACGTCGTGGTCGTGAACGATACGAAGGTTATTCCGGCGCGCCTGAGTGGCATCCGTGTGCGCGGCGAGGCGGTCGCGCGGATAGAGGCGACCTTGCACAAACGCGAAGGCGACAACCGCTGGCGCGCCTTCGTTCGTCCGGCCAAGAAACTCAATGTCGGCGAACGCATCCGTTTCGGCGACGGTTCCGAAAGCATGGCCTGCCTGCTTGCCAGTCTCGATGCCGAAGTGATCGAGAAAGGCGAGGGTGGCGAGGCGCTGTTGGAATTCGCGCTGACGGGCGCGGCGCTCGACGATGCGATCGTCAATCTCGGCACCATGCCGCTGCCGCCTTATATCGCCTCCAAACGTGGCGAAGACGCGCATGATGCCGGCGACTATCAAACTTTGTTTGCGCGTGAGAGCGGTGCCGTGGCGGCGCCTACGGCAGGGTTGCATTTTACGCCTGCGCTTGTCGCGGCGCTCGAAGCACGCGGCGTGACGATCCACAAGGTGACCTTGCACGTGGGGGCAGGGACCTTCCTGCCCGTGAAGGCCGATGACACCAGCGAACACCGGATGCATGCCGAATATGGCGTCATCACCGCTGAAGTGGCTGAGGCCCTCAACAAGGCCCGCCGTGCCGGTGGCCGCCTGCTGGCGATCGGCACGACCAGCCTGCGCATTCTCGAAACGGCGGTGGACGAGCAGGGCATCATCCACCCGATCGGCAAGGATACGTCGATCTTCATCACGCCAGGCTATCGCTTCCGCGCCATCGACATGCTGCTGACCAATTTCCACTTGCCGCGCTCGACCCTGTTCATGCTGGTCTCCGCTTTCGGCGGCCTGGCGGCGATGAAGGCCGCTTATGCCCATGCCATCGCGACGGGCTATCGCTTCTACAGCTATGGCGACTGCTGCCTGTTGACGCGCGCGGCCGATCCGACCAAGACCATGCTCTCATGAGCAACGGTTTTTCTTTCGTCATCGCCAAGACGCAAGGCGCGGCCCGCACCGGCCGGATCATCATGCCGCGCGGCGAAATCCGCACGCCGGCCTTCATGCCGGTCGGCACGGCCGCCACCGTCAAGGCGATGTATCCGCAGCAGGTGCGCGAACTGGGCGCCGACATCGTGCTCGGCAATGTCTATCACCTGATGTTGCGGCCGGGTGCCGAGCGCGTCGCCGAATTCGGCGGCCTGCATCGCTTCATGAATTGGCCTTATCCGATCCTCACCGATTCCGGCGGCTTCCAGGTGATGTCGCTCGCCAAGCTGCGCAAGCTCGACGAGAACGGCGTCACCTTCCAGTCGCATATCGATGGCTCGCGGCATTTGCTGACGCCGGAACGGTCGATGGAAATCCAGCATCTGCTGGGCTCCAACATCCAGATGCAATTCGACGAATGCGTCAAACTGCCGGCTTCCGATGAAGAGACCGAGCGCGCCATGCGTCTGTCGCTGCGCTGGGCTGAACGCTCCCGGAAAGCCTTTCGCGGCGGCGTGGGCCATGCCGCCTTCGGTATCGTGCAGGGCGGTGCCAACAAGGCGTTGCGCATCGAAAGCGCGCGGGCACTGGCGGACATGGATTTCCATGGCCTGGCCATCGGCGGTCTGGCGGTCGGCGAGCCGCAGGATGTCATGCTGGACATGATCGAAACGGTCGAGCCGCATCTACCGAGCGCCAAGCCGCGCTATCTGATGGGCGTTGGCACGCCTGACGATCTGATGAAGAGCGTGGCGCGCGGCGTCGATATGTTCGATTGCGTCATGCCGACAAGAGCCGGCCGCCATGGTCAGGCGTTCACGAGCTTCGGCAAGCTCAATCTGCGCAACGCCAAATATGCGACCGACCAGCGGCCGCTCGATGAAAATTCGCCCAGCTCCGCCGGGCGCGATTACACGCGCGCCTATCTGCACCATCTGGTGAAATCCGAGGAAATCCTCGCCATGATGCTGCTGACCTGGAACAACCTCGCCTATTACCAGCAATTGATGGCGGGCATGCGCGCGGCGATCGCTACCGGCGATCTGGCCGATTATTGCGATGGCGTTCGCGAGGGATGGGCGCGGGGCACGGAGGCGGTTGAGTAAAACGCCGAGGGGTAACGTTACCGGGTTCCCTAAAAACAAAAGCAAGGTTCACAGGGGCCAGCCCGCGAAACCTTGCTGTTCAGTTCCTTTTTGGACCTGCCGTATCCATCATGCGGCCCCGGAGGAGGTCGCAGCGCGTTTTACCAGCGCGGGCTTTGCAGCAGGCTCCCTCCCGAGACTCGGTAATTGCGACTACCGGTTTTTCCGGCAGCGGCCTCCTTTTGGATTGGCGCCGCGAAGCTAACCAAACTGCGACCACGTGTCACGTGAATTCAGTAGTTACCTATCGATTTTTTCGAGATGCCCAACAGTTCGAAAAATATTCGTAAGTCTTTGATATAAATAGCATCTGGCTTTTGGTCTGTCCTGGCGTGGAACGTCGCCCAACATTAAATCGAGAAAATTTTTTGGGAATGCGCCAACAATTCGCCCGTGTCGCATCGCTCTGCTGCCGATACCGTGTGCGCCTCCTGTCGCTGCCCGTTGGATTGCCTGGAAAAGAGCTGCCGTGCTTGTAATTTTTTCCGCAGTGCGATTGGTAGCAAAACCTGAACTGACAGCGGATTTCCGCTCGATTCGTCGCTGCGCTTCAGGGCCTCGAAACGCCACAACTGGAATGCCGAATGCGCCTGTCCCGATATTTTCTGCCGATCCTGCGCGAAACACCCAAGGAAGCGGAAATCGTTTCGCATCGCCTGATGCTGCGTGCCGGCATGATCCGGCAGGAACAGGCAGGCATCTATGCCTGGCTCCCGATTGGCCTGCGCGTTCTCAACAAGATCACCGCCATCATCCGTGAGGAGCAGAACCGCGCCGGAGCAGTCGAGCTGTTGATGCCGACGATCCAGCCGGCGGAACTGTGGCGCGAGTCCGGCCGCTATGACGACTACGGCAAGGAGATGCTGCGCATCAAGGACCGGCACGAGCGCGACATGCTGTTTGGGCCGACCAACGAGGAAATGATCACCGAGATCTTCCGCGGCTATGTCCGCTCCTACAAGGATCTGCCGCTCAACCTCTATCACATCCAGTGGAAGTTCCGCGACGAGGTGCGGCCACGCTTCGGCGTCATGCGTTCGCGTGAGTTCCTGATGAAGGATGCCTATTCCTTTGACATCGACGTCGAGAGCGCCCGGCACTCCTACAACAAGATGTTTGTCGCCTATCTGCGCACCTTCGCGCGCATGGGCCTGACCGCCATTCCGATGGTCGCCGACACCGGCCCTATCGGCGGCGACCTCAGCCACGAATTCATCATTCTGGCCTCGACCGGCGAGAGCGAAGTGTTCTGCCATAAGGACTATCTGTCGTTCGATCCGCCGCCGGTCGATATCGATTTCGACGACAGGGCCAGCATCCAGGCGATGGTCGACAAATGGCGCTCGCTCTATGCGGCGACCTCCGAGATGCATGACGCCGCCGCTTTCGACGCGTTGCCCGAGGCCGCGAAAGTGTCGGCACGCGGTATCGAAGTCGGCCATATCTTCTATTTCGGCACCAAATATTCGCAGCCCATGCGCGCCGTGGTGAACGGCCCCGATGGCAAGGAAGTGGCCGTGCACGGTGGTTCCTATGGCATCGGTCCATCGCGCCTCGCCGCCGCCATCATCGAGGCCAATCACGATGATGCGGGCATGATCTGGCCCGACACGGTGGCGCCGTTCCACGTCGGCCTCGCCAATCTGAAGGTCGGAGACAAGGCCGTCGATGCGGCTTGTGCCGACCTCTACGAGCGCCTCACCAAGGCCGGTGTCGACACGCTCTATGATGACCGCGACGAACGTCCCGGTGCGAAATTCGCCACCTTCGATCTGATCGGTCTGCCGCAGCAGCTCATCGTCGGCCCCAAGGGCCTGGCCGAGGGCAAGGTGGAGCTGAAGGATCGGCGCAGCGGCGCGCGCGAGACCCTGTCGCCCGACGAAGCCTTCAACAAGCTCACCGCACGGTTTTCTGCATGAACGCACCCGTTGTAGCTCAGGCCGATAGCAATCAGGTGCCGGAATCCGGAACGCGGGCCTTCGCCGCGTTCGAATGGATGCTGGCGCTTCGTTATCTACGCTCGCGCCGGGCCAACGGTTTCGTTTCGGTCATTGCCGGCTTTTCCTTTCTCGGCATCATGCTCGGTGTCGCCACCCTCATCGTCGTCATGTCGGTGATGAACGGCTTCCATATCGAGCTGATGAGCAAGATCATTGGCATCAACGGCCATGTCTTCATGCAGGGCGCCGACACGCCGCTCACCGATTATGACGAGGTGATCGAGCGGGTCTCGAAAGTGCCAGGCGTCAAGGTCGCGCTGCCGATGGTGGAAAGCGCCGCCGGCGTTTCCTCGCCCTATCAGCAATCGGGCGCACTGGTGCGCGGCATCCGCGAGAAGGACATCAAGCAACTGCCGGGTATCGCCGGCAATGTGAAGCTCGGTACATTGGACAATTTCGACACCAGCGAGGGTGTCGCCATCGGCCAAAAGCTCGCCGAAAACCTCAGCGTCCGCGTCGGTGACAAGGTCTCCATTCTCACCGCCCGTGGCGCGCAGACGCCGTTCGGCGTCGCGCCGCGCATCAAATCCTATCCGGTCGTCGCGATTTTCCAGATCGGCGTGTCGGAATTCGACGGCATTTTCGTCTACATGCCGCTCGCCGAGGCGCAGGAGTTTTTCAATCGCGAGGATGAGGCGACGGTCATCGAGGCCTTCGTCGACAATCCCGACGACATGGACAATATGCGCAAGAAGCTCGACGCCGCAGTCGGGCGCCCGATGATCATGACCGATTGGCGCCAGCGCAACCGCTCTTTCTTCGAGGCACTGAAGGTCGAGCGCACGGTGATGTTCTTCATTCTCACGCTCATCGTGATCGTTGCTGCCCTCAATATCATCTCGGGCCTCACCATGCTGGTGAAGGACAAGGGCAGGGCCATCGCCATTCTGCGCACCATGGGCGCGACGCGCGGCGCCATTCTCAGGATATTCCTCATCACCGGTTCGGCGATCGGTATCGTCGGCACTTTGGCCGGCTTCCTGCTCGGTCTCCTGGTCGCGCATAATCTCGAGGCGATCCGCACCGGATTGAACACCATGTTCAATCTCAACATCTTCGATCCGACCTATTATTTCCTGAGCCGGCTGCCCTCCGTCGTAGTGCCGTCGGACGTGATCACCATCGTCACACTGTCGCTCAGCCTGTCTTTGCTGGCGACCATCCTGCCGTCCTGGAGCGCTGCCAAGACGGACCCTGTTGAAGCTTTGCGCTACGAGTGACGCCGTGACCACCACGCCTGCCATGCAACTGCACAAGGTCGAACGTCGCTACGCCCAAGGCGAGGCGACGCTGGACATTTTGCGCGGTGCCGATCTCGGTCTATGGCCCGGCCAGTCGGTGGCGCTGATCGCGCCCTCGGGCGCTGGTAAATCGACCCTGCTGCATCTTGCCGGCCTTCTGGAGCATCCGGACGCCGGCGAAATCTATGTCGGCAATCTGCCGACGGCGCATATGGACGATGCTGAGCGCACGGCGCTGCGCCGCGTCGAGATCGGCTTCGTCTATCAGTTCCACCATCTGCTGCCGGAATTCTCGGCGGTCGAGAACGTCATGCTGCCGCAGATGATCCGTGGCCTCGATAGCGCCGAAGCGCGCAGCCGCTCCGCCGAACTGCTGACGTTCCTGGGGCTCGGCAAGCGTCTCGACCATCGGCCGGGCGCTTTGTCGGGCGGCGAGCAGCAGCGCGTCGCCATCGCGCGTGCCGTCGCCAACACGCCGCGCGTTCTGCTGGCCGATGAGCCGACAGGCAATCTCGATCCGCGCACCGCCGATCTGGTGTTCGGCGCACTGTCGGAAATCGTCCGCGCCTCCGGCCTCGCGGCTCTGGTCGCCACCCACAACATGGAACTGGCCCGCCGCATGGATCGCCGCGTCACCTTGCGTGACGGCTTGCTGGTCGAACTCGACTGAGCCGGGCACACGTCCTTAAACATTGATTAACCATAAGTTTCGCTGAATCGCCCTCTGGGAATTTCGCGGGTTGCATTTACGAGGATGAGAACAAATAATGAACTTACAGTGATCGAAACAAGAAAGGACATGGTCATGCGTACATTTCTGGCCGACACTTTCGAACTCGCAGCCCTTGGTACCTTTGTCGCTCTCATCCTGCTGCTGACCCGCGCGGCGGCGCAGGTATGAGGGCAAATGCCGCTGTTGATGGCGGGAGGGATATGGCCTTCCTGCTCGACGTGGCCGCGGCCTTCCCCGATCATGCGCGGCGCCTCCCTGCGGGGCCCAAGTGAGTCGCCAAGCATCTGGATCGTCGTCGCATATGCAGCCCGAGAACATGCAGAAGATCATCGAGAAAGTGGGTTTCGTGCACTTGCATGTGCACACCTCCTTCTCCCTGCGCGAAGGCGCGTTGACGATCCCCAAACTAATCGACTTCGCCAAGGCCGATGCCATGCCGGCGCTGGCGATCACCGACACGAACAATCTCTTCGGCGCGCTCGAATTTTCCGAGAAGCTTTACAAGGAAGGCATCCAGCCGATCATCGGCTGCCACCTCACCGTCGATTTCGGCGATGCCCGCAATCTTGGTGGGCGTGCCGACGATCCGCGTGCTGGGCGCGGCTCCATCGTCGTGCTGGCGCGCGATGCCGAGGGCTATGCCAATTTGATGCGCATCGTCTCGGCGGCGTGGATCGATCCCTCCGCCGGCGATCTGCCGCATGTGCAGCTGGAAAAGCTGACGGCGCAGGCGCAAGGGCTCATCGCTTTGAGCGGTGGCCCGACGGGTGCCATCGACGGCCTCATCGGTGATGGCCGCGCCGAACATGCCGGTCTGCGCATCGCCGAACTCGAACGGATTTTCGACGGCCGCTTCTATGTTGAATTGCAGCGCCACGGCACGCCGATGGAAAAGCGCGTCGAGCCGGTCCTGCTCGATTTCGCTTTTCGCCGCTCGCTGCCGCTCGTCGCCACCAACGAACCTTATTTCGCCGCCCTGTCCGATCACGAGGCGCACGATGCGCTGCTGTGCATCGCCGATGGCTCGACCACCAGCCAGGCCGGCCGGCGCCAACTCACTGCCGATCATCGCTTCAAGACGCGCGCTGAAATGCGCGGCCTGTTCGCCGATCTGCCGGAATCGCTCAATCATTCCGTCGAGATAGCGCTGCGCTGCAATTATCGCCCGACGACGCGCGGGCCGATCTTGCCGCGCTTCACTACCGAGACGGGCGAACAGCGCGACGAGGTCGAGGAATTGCAGCGCCAGGCGCGCGAAGGTCTGGCAGCCCGGCTCGCCGTTCACGGCATGGCCGACGGCTTCGGCGAAAGCGACTATCAGGAACGGCTCGAATTCGAGCTCAGCGTCATCATCAAGATGAAGTTCCCCGGCTACTTTCTTATCGTCGCCGACTTCATCAAATGGGCTAAGGCGCATGACATTCCGGTCGGCCCGGGCCGTGGTTCGGGCGCCGGCTCCCTGGTCGCCTGGTCGCTGACCATCACCGATCTCGATCCGATGCGGTTCGGCCTGCTGTTCGAGCGCTTCCTCAATCCCGAACGCGTGTCGATGCCCGACTTCGACATCGACTTCTGCCAGTACCGCCGCGACGAAGTGATCCGCTATGTGCGCGAGCGCTATGGCGTCGATCGCGTGGCGCAGATCATCACCTTCGGTTCGTTCCTGGCGCGCGGCGTGATGCGCAACGTCGGCCGCGTTCTCGAAATGCCACTGGGGCAGGTGGATAAGCTCGCCAAACTGGTGCCGCAGAACCCCGCCGCGCCCGTCAGCCTGAAACAGGCGATCGAGTCCGAGCCGCGCCTGCTCGAAGCCATGGAGCAGGACGAGCGCGTCGCCACCATGCTCGACATCGCGCAGAAGCTCGAAGGGCTCTATTCCAACGCCTCGACCCACGCCGCCGGTATCGTCATTGGCGACCGGCCGTTGGTCGAACTCGTGCCGCTTTATCGCGATCCGAAATCGGATATGCCAGCGACCCAGTTCAACATGAAATGGGTCGAGCCGGCGGGCCTGGTCAAATTCGACTTCCTCGGCCTCAAGACGCTGACGACCTTGGCGATCACCGTCGAATTGCTGCGCAAACGCGGCGTCGAGGTCGACATCGCCAAATTGCCGCTCGACGACAAGAAGACCTACGAAATGCTGGGGCGCGGCGAAACGGTCGGCGTGTTCCAGGTGGAAAGCGCCGGCATGCGCAAAGCGTTGACGGAAATGCACGCCGACCGGCTGGAAGACATCATCGCGCTCGTGGCGCTGTATCGCCCAGGCCCGATGGCGAATATCCCGACCTATTGCGCCGTGAAGCTCGGCGAACAGGAAGCCGATTACATCCATCCGAAGATCGAGCCGATCCTGAAGGAGACGTTCGGCGTCATCATCTACCAAGAGCAGGTGATGCAGATCGCGCAGATTCTGTCGGGCTATTCGCTCGGCGAAGCCGATATGCTGCGCCGCGCCATGGGTAAGAAGATCAAGGCGGAGATGGACGCGCAGCGCGATCGTTTCGTGCGCGGCGCGGTTGAGCGCGAGATTCCTAAGCCGAAGGCCAATGAGATTTTCGATCTTCTGGCCAAATTCGCCGACTACGGCTTCAACAAGAGCCACGCTGCCGCCTATGCTTTGATCGCCTATCAAACCGGCTGGTTCAAAGCGAATTATCCGGTCGAATTCCTGGCCGCGTCGATGACGCTGGATAAAGCCAACACGGACAAACTGGCTGAATTCCGCAACGAGGCGCAGCGCCTCGGCATCAAGGTCGAACCACCGTCGATCAATGAATCGGAATCCGATTTCGCCGTGCGCCGCGATGGCAATGGCGAACTTTACATCCGTTACGCGCTTTCGGCGGTGAAGGGTGTCGGCGAAGGCCAGGCCCAGGCGATTGTCGATGCGCGCGGCGAGACGCCGTTCCGCGATTTCGGTGACTTCGCCAACCGCATCGATCCGCGTGCCATCAACCGCAAGGTTCTGGAAAATCTTGGCGCCGCCGGTGCTTTCGATGTCTTCGAGAAAGAACGCGCCCGCGCCATCGCTGCGATCGATACCGTGCTGGCGCAAGCCAACCGCACCCAGGCCGAAGCTCTTGCCGGCCAGTCGGCGCTCTTTGGCGATAGCGCCGCTTCCTTCATCATCCCGAAAGCGCAGCCCTGGCCGCCGTCGGAGCGGTTGCGGCGTGAGTTCGACGCCATCGGCTTTTTCCTCTCAGGCCATCCGCTCGACGATTATCAGCAGGTGCTGGGCCGCCTGCAGGTGCAACGCTGGGCCGATTTCGCCCGCGCGGTGAAGCGCGGCGCGTCCGCCGGCCGCCTCGCGGCCACCGTGCTCGATCGCCAGGAACGGCGCACCAAGTCCGGTTCGAAAATGGGCATCGTCACGCTGTCCGATCCCTCCGGACAATATGAGGCGATCCTGTTCCAGGAAGGTCTCAATCAATATCGCGACTTTCTCGAAAAGGGTTCGGTCGTGATGGTGGCGGTGCAGGCTTCGCTCGAGGGCGAAGACGTGCGCGCCCGCATCGCCACGGTGGAACCGCTCGATCGGGCCGCGAGCAAGGTGCAGAAAGGTCTGCGCATCTTCATGCGCGACGGCGAGCCGCTGGCTTCCGTGGCGCAACGCCTCGGCACCAAGGGCGAGGGCGAAGTGTCCTTCGTGCTGATGCTGGAGCGCGAACGCAGCGAGGTGGAAATCCGCCTGCCGGGCCGCTTCCATGTTTCGCCGCAAATCGCCGGCGCCATCAAGGCGATCCCCGGCATCGTCGCGGTGGAGCATATTTAAACATTGGGGCGGGTGGAGAGCCACCAGCCGTCGCCGGCGCACCAACTCGTATCGTCGGGCGTGCTGTAACGGTGGAGCGAGCGGACGCGATGTCCATCGCCGCGCGTGAAGGCCTGATGCAGGCGCTCGGCTTCCTCCTCCGTGCGCGCTCCTTCGCAGCCGATGAAAGCGACAGGCCCCACCGCGAAGCGCGCATCGAAAGTTTCGTCGGCGCGGCGCATGACGCGCAGCATCATGCCGGTGATCGATCGATCCGGCGTGAGCGGAAAAAGCAGCCGTCCGCCGATGTCCAATGCGTCGAGCCACGCATCCAACGGCCGCGTCGCGCCGGCATTGACATAGATGACGTCGAATTTGGCGCCCAAAGGCTCGGTGCCCGATTGGGCATAGATCGTGACCTGGGAAGAACCGGCGAGATTGATGGCCGCGCGGCTTGCGAGCTTCGGATCGATTTCGAAGGCTGCGACCGACCCCGTCGGTCCAGTCAGCTCGGCGAGAATGGCGGTATAATAGCCCGTTCCAGCTCCGATATGCGCGATGCGTTCTCCGGAGGCAATTTCCAAAGCCGCCAGGCAGCGGGCATGCAGGCGCGGCTCGCCATTGTTGATGGCGCGATCGGCGCGCAGCGCAACCACCGCATTGGTGTAAAGAAAGCACAGATCGTCGGATGGCGTCTCGACATAACCCGTGCCCGTGGACACGTGCCATGGTCCAGGGCCGACGAAACGTTCGCGCGCGACCTTCGCAAAGGCTTCGGTCAAACGTTCGTCAAGGCCTCCGGCGACCAGATTGGCATAATATCTTCGCAAGACAACGGTGCTGACCATGCGGGATCTCCGATGATCCTCGGCTCCGTCGAGCAAAGCAAAAAAGCAGGCGTCTGTAAAACGCCTGCTGTGATGACTAACCGCCGCAGCAGGCCGGAGGCGTCAGCCGGCCGCCGGCGCTCTTGCGGATGCGCAGCGAGGATTCCTTCGCCGACCGCACGATGCGCGGCACGTCGTAGGCGACGAGCTTGCCGCCGCGCTTGACGATCTTACCGTCGATGAGGACCGTGTCGACATTGGCCGGTGTCGCCGACATCACCACGGTTGCCTCGATATTGGCCAAGGGCGCGGTGTTCACGTCATTGGCGTTGATCAGGATGATGTCGGCGCGCTTGCCCGGCGTCAGCGAGCCGGTGACATCGCCAAGGCCGAGCGCCTTGGCACCGTTGATCGTGCCCATCTCGATCACTTCCTTGAAGCCGAGGAACGGGTCCTTGTCCGATTTCGTGCCGCGCCAGGGGATCGCCATGTTCCATGTAAAGCGCATGATCTCGAGCATGTTCGGCGGCGTGATCGAGCTGGCGTCGCAGGACAGTGAGATCGACAGGCCGGCCTTGCGCATGCGCATGAAGGCTTCTCGGGCATCGCCCGCGAGCCCCAAACGGTGTTCGGAATGGGTGGCGAAGCTCAGCGGCGATCCGGCCCGCACCATCGCGGCATAATCTTCATCCGAGCCTGGCAGGTAATGGCAGACGAGGAAGTTCGGCCCGAGATAGCCGCGCTTCTCGTAGTCGACCGCATTGAAGTTATTCGGCGGCGCCTGGCCCGCATGAACGGCGATGGGCAGTTTACGGGCCAGCGCCTGGCCAACGTCCTCGTGGAACACGGCTTCCGTCGCCTGGCCAATGCCGCGCAGATTGACGCCGAAATGCACCAGCCCGTCGAAGGCGGTTCCGGAGGAGAAATAGTCTTTGCGGACGCGCTCGATGTCGGTGAAGTCGAGCGGCTTGTCGCGCGCCAGCATGTCGATATGGCCATAGGCATAGCGGGCGCGCAGCAATGAGTCCTTATGGGCGCGCAGTTCCGCATCGGCATGGGCGGGGGAGCGCACGTTATGCGCCCAATTGTGGACGGTGGTGACGCCGTTGTTGGCGAGTTCGGCCATCGCCAGCATGATGCTGTTGTAGAAATCGTCCGGCGTATAGAGTGCCGACGTGGCGTTCTTCGCCGGAAAATATTCGAAGCCGCCGTCGGCGAGGTAATTGCGGCCGAGCGCGCTCCACATGTGATAGTGGGTATCGATGAAGCCTGGCATGACGATCATGTCTTCGGCATCGATGGTCTCGACACCGGCGCCGTTCAGATTCTCGCCGACCGCTTCAATAACGCCGTTGCGGACGAGCACGTCGGCACGCGGCAGCACGCCGAGTTTCGGATCGACGGTGATCACCGCGCCATTCTTGATGAGATAGGCGCCTCGGCCAACAGGCGCTGCTGGCGTCTGCGCCACGGCCTCGGCGACGAAGCCGCTGGGCAGCGTACAGGCGCAGCCGGCAAGAGAGGTTGCGCCAAGCAATTTGGCGAATGAACGGCGGTTGAGCATCAGGCCTGTCTCCTTCGATAAGGTTGCATTGCTAAAGCAAAACTCTCGCCACATTTGCGGGGAGCGCCGAAACCGCGATGGGCACCGTGGAAATACGGTGGTGCCGATGAAACTAGAGCTGCGGGATTTTTCCGATCGTCGCCGCGCGTTTCCATTTCTCGATCGTCGCCAGCATGCGCTCGTGCAGAAGCTGGCTCGTGCCGGGGTAGGGCATGCCGCCGGCCTTTAAGAGAAAGGCCCGCGTTTCGTCGCGCTTGAGGATCTCGTTGAGCAGGCCTTCGACCTTCGCCACATAAGCTGGCGGCGTCCCGGCTGGCATCAGCGCATAGAATTCGGCGATCCAGTGCACGTTTTTCGATCCCTGTTCGCGCGCGGTCGGCACGTCCGGGAAGCTTGGGAAACGCTCGTCGCCGAGCATGGCGATCGCGCGCACGCTGCCGCGGTTCAAAGCGCCGAGCGCGCCGGTGAGGTCGAGGATCAGGAAATCGACATTGCCGGTTTCGATATCGCGCAGCGCCTCCTGCGCGGCTTTGTAGGGCACTTGCGTGGCCGTTGCCTGGATCTCGTCGAGATACATGCCGGTGATGGCGATCGACGAGGTGGTCGGCGCGCCGTAGGTGGCCTTGCCGTGTTTCGCGCGGATCAAGGCGGTCAGATCGGCCATGGTCTTCACCGGGCTGTCGCCTTTGACGACGATGGTGAAGGGCACGTTGACCAGGGTGGTGACCGGCGCGAAATCCTCGAACCGGTACGGCATTTCCTTATAGAGCACGAAATTGCCGGTGACTGGAGCCGAGGGCGTGACGAACAGGGTGTAGCCATCGGGTGGCGCCTTGGCGACGACATTGCCGCCGATATTGCCGCCCGCGCCTGGCCGGTTTTCGACGACCAGTGGCTGGCCGATCAGCCTCGCCAATTCCTCGGTGAAATAACGCGCGAGAATGTCGGCGCCACTACCGGCCGTATAGGACACGACGGCCTTGATGGGGCGCGTCGGATAGTCCTGGGCCTGGGCTGTGGTTGCGATCGCGGCGCATGCAATAATGGCGGCTGCAGCCGCGCGCCAGCGCGTGCTTCTCATGACGTTCCCCCCTTGTTGTCGTTCACGCCGACATCTTAAGGGATCATGGACGCTAAGAGAATTTCTTCAGCCTATTTTTGGCTTTTCCCCTGTAAAGCGTGGAAACTTCCCACGAATTCGGATTCATCATTAAAATCGCCGTGCTGATCCTGTAAGCGCGCCAATCCCCTCCGAAAATGGGCCGAAGTCGCGATTTTTCGCCACGCGGAGGCCGGCAATTATATCGTAGGCGGATGGAACCGATGGCTGAACCTCGACTTTTTTCAAGGATATGCGGCCTTTTCATTCAAACTTGAACGGCGATTTTCAGGTTCGCTTGATGGTTGATCAGCCATGAATCCGACCACCTGAAACGACGTATTGCGTTCGGGATTGTGCTGGGGCTCACCCGTATGGACTTCCTTTCCTCCGCTTGGCTGAAGCGGTCTATGGCTCGTCGCGCGATGCGCTTTCTGGCGCATCGGCGCGGTTCGGTCTCGATGACCTTCGCTCTGAGTGCGTCCGTCGCCATGCTCACCGTGGCAGCGGCGGTCGACTATGGTCGCGCGGTCACGTCGAACACGTCGCTGCAAACCGCCGTCGATGCCGTCGCCTTGAAAGCCATGCAAGATTATTCCAATGGCGTGCGTGATCCCGCGCTGACGACGAGTGCAGCCACCTATTTGACGGCACTCACCCATGATGCTTCGATCTCGCTCGACACTGGATATCCCTCGCTCAACGCGGCCGGCAATGCCATCTGCGTCAAGGCAAGCAAGGCTTTGCCGACGACGCTGATGCGCATCGCGAATGTCGATACGGTGACGATCCGCGCCTCCGCTTGCAGCACCGTCAATGGTGTTGGCACCGTGGAAGTTGCGCTCGTGCTCGACACGACGGGGTCGATGACCAACAAGACCAGCGATGGCGTGACCAAGCTTTCCGCCATGCAAACGGCCGCCAATTCCTTCGTCGACTATATGTTCGACACGAGCCCGCTCAAGACCGGCATGAAGATGTCGGTGGTGCCTTTCGCGCCCACGGTCAATATTGGGACGGATTATGCTGGTTCCGCGTGGTTCGATCTGACGGGGGCCTCGGATGAATCTTTCCGCAGTCCTGCTTTTGCGCGCGACTCGTCTGTCGCTTCCAGCCGTTTCGGTCTGTTCACCAAATTGAAAGCGATCCGTTCGTCCTGGGACTGGACGGGCTGCGTCGAAGCGCGGACATATCCCTATAATGTCACGGACGCTGCGCCGGTCGTGGGAACGCCCGACAGCTATTTCGTGCCTTTGCTGGCGCCCGATGAACCGGATGCCCAATACACCGGCACCATCACGCAGACCTATTACGACTGGTCGAAGGGGCGTTACGTTACGACGACGACGACCGGCACGGTCAATAATTCGAACAGCTACGACAACAGCTATCTTAACGACAACGGCGGCACATGTACTTCGAGCCCAAGCGGTGAGACGCTCGCCGATGAAACGACGAAGCAATCGCGCCTGTGCAAATATTCAAATGGCTCATCGAGTGTTTCCAACTCTTCGACCAAAGGGCCGAACCGTTATTGCAATTCCGCATCACTGGTGCGCATGCAGACGGGCAAGACGACCTTGCAGACCAAGATCTCGGCGCTCGCCGCCAATGGCCAGACCAATATCCATCAGGGTTTCATGTGGGGCTGGCATACGATCTCGCCGAATGCGCCGTTCACCGATGGCAAAGCCTATGGCGCCTCCAACAATATGAAGGTGATCGTACTGATGACGGACGGCGAGAACACCTGGAATTCGGCATCCAACGTGGTCGATAAGTCGAGCTATTCGGCCTATGGCTACTATAAGAACGCCAATACGCGGCTGTCGGCGACTAATCAGAACGTTGGCTCGGAAACCGACGCGCGTGCGGCCATGGATCAGTTGACGCGCGAAGCCTGCGCCAATGCCCGAGCCCAAGGGGTCACGATCTATACGGTCGGTTTCTCCGGCAAATCGGATCCGATCGACGATGCCGGCAAGCAATTGCTGACCGATTGCGCGGGCGATTCCCGACGCGCCTTCTTCACCAATTCCTCGACCGGCCTGGTCAGTGCCTTCCAGCAGATTTCGGCGGGGATCGGCAGCGGCAGCCTGCGTTTGATCAATTGATAGGTATTGAGTTACCTGACAATCCTATCCCCTTGATGACAGGAACATTTCACGGGGAGGGCGCTTTCAGCTTGCGTTTTTGCCGCTGGTCGGGTAACAGCGCGCCATTCCACAGGCGGATCTATCGCGACCCTGATCCAAGGGCCGCTCCGGTGGTCGGAAGTTCCGGCCCGCTGTCCGCTGAGGTTCAACCGGAGAAGTACAGTTATGTCATTGCCCGATTTTTCCATGCGTCAGCTCCTCGAAGCCGGCGCCCACTTCGGCCATCAATCGCACCGCTGGAACCCGAAAATGGGTCCCTATATTTTCGGCGCGCGCAATAACATCCACATCATCGATCTCGCCCAGACCGTGCCGCTGCTGCACCAGGCTCTGAAGGCCGTGTCCGACACCGTCGCCAAGGGTGGCCGCGTTCTCCTCGTCGGCACCAAGCGCCAGGCGTCCGATGCCATCTCCGACGCCGCCAAGCGTTCGGCCCAGTATTACGTCAACTCCCGCTGGCTCGGCGGCATGTTGACCAACTGGAAGACCATTTCCGGCTCGATCCAGCGCCTGCGCAAGGTCGATGAGGAGCTGAACTCCGGCGCCCAAGGCTTGACCAAGAAGGAACGCCTGATGCTGTCGCGCGAGCGCGACAAGCTCGAGAAGGCTCTGGGCGGCATCAAGGACATGGGCGGCACGCCCGACCTGATCTTCGTCATCGACACCAACAAGGAACAACTGGCGATCAAGGAAGCCAACCGCCTGGGCATCCCGGTGGCCGCCATCCTCGACACCAATTGCGATCCCGATGGCATCGCCTTCCCGGTGCCGGGCAATGACGATGCGGGCCGCGCCATCGCGCTCTATTGCGATCTGATCGCCCGTGCCGCCATCGACGGCATTTCGCGCAGCCAGGGTTCGTCTGGCGTTGATCTGGGTGCTTCGGAAGCGCCGGTCGATCATGAGATTCCGGCCGCGCCCGTCGAAGCCGATGACGTGCCGACCGAGGCCTTCGAACTGCTCGCTGCTCCGCGCGGCGCGCCGGACGATCTCGCCAAGCTGCAGGGCGTTGGTCCGCAGATCGTCAAGAAGCTCAACGACGGCGGCATTTTCCACTACTGGCAGATCGGTGCGATGACCGACGCCGATGTCGCCAAGGTCGACGCCGATCTCAAGCTGAACGGCCGCATCGCGCGCGACAAGTGGGTCGAGCAGGCCCGCACGCTGGCCGCCGGCTGAGCGCCAGCTCGCACTGACTTCAAAGAGCGACATTCAATCGTCGCGATTGTTGCTCAATCCTTCGCCTCAGCCGCACGCTGAGGCGAAGACGTTCCGATCCGAAGGAAATCAGCAAGGAAATTGCTCATGGCGAACATTACCGCTGCGATGGTGAAAGACCTGCGCGAAAAGACTGGCGCGGGTATGATGGACTGCAAGACCGCGCTCAACGAAACCAATGGCGACATCGAAGCGGCCATCGACTGGCTGCGTAAGAAGGGTCTGTCGAAGGCGGCCAAGAAGTCCGATCGCGTCGCGGCCGAAGGTCTCGTCACCGTTGCCGTCAACGGCCACCAGGGCGTTGCCGTCGAAGTGAACTCCGAAACCGACTTCGTCGCCCGCAACGAAGAATTCCAGGCGCTCGCCCGTTCGATCGCGCTCGTCGCCCTGGAAAAGGGCATCGTCGACGTGGAGAAGCTGCGCGATCAGCATTATCCCGGCGGCGGCACCGTTGCCGATGCGATCTCGAATGCCATCGCCACCATTGGTGAGAATATGACCTTGCGTCGCGCCGCTTCGGTGAGCGTCGCGCACGGTGTTGTCGGCCATTACGTCCACAACGCCGTCGCCGAAGGCCAGGGCAAGATCGGCGTCATCGTCGGCCTCGAATCGACCGGCAACGCTGCGGCACTTGCCGACCTCGGCCGCAAGATCGCCATGCACATCGCCGCCGCTTCGCCGCTGGCGCTGGATGCCAATGGTCTCGACCCGGCGACCGTCGAGCGCGAGAAGAACGTGCTGCGCGAGAAGAATGCCGGCAAGCCGGCCAATGTGCTCGAGAAGATCGTCGAGTCCGGCATCAAGACCTATTACAAGGAAGTGACGCTGGTCGAGCAGGCCTTCATCCACGATCCCGCCAAGACGGTCTCGCAGATCGTCAACGAAGCCGCCAAGGCCGCCGGCGCGCCCGTCGCCCTGAAGGGCTTCGTGCGCTATGCGCTGGGCGAGGGCATCGAGAAGGCTGACGCCCCGGACTTCGCCGCTGAAGTCGCGAGCATGACCAAAGGCTGATCTAATCCTGGCCTGGAACGCGCCTTTGCATGCCTCTTGTGCATGACTGGGGCGCAGGCTTCGCGATTGCCGCAAGCCGGCGCTTGGATTATTTTGCCGGCACCGTTTGGAGGGTGGCGTACGGGTTCTCCCCGACGCCACCTTTCTCCTTTTCGGGATCATTCAGACAAGATCAGTAAGGACTGTGTCGCCATGAGCGCCAATGCCGAAGTCAAGGTTGGAGCCGCGCCGTCGGGCGCTCTTGATGCGGTGGGGCCTGTGCACGCGATCCTTTGGATCATGTGCTTCGCGCATTTCCTCAACGATCTCCTGCAATCGCTTCTGTCTGCCGTCTTTCCGATGCTGAAGGACACCTACAGCCTCGACTTCTCCCAGATCGGCTATATCGCCCTGGCGTTTCAGATCACCGCGTCGATCCTGCAGCCGTTCATCGGCATGTACACCGACAAGCGGCCGACGCCCTGGGGGCTGGCGGTGGGCATGGGCGCGACGCTGACCGGCCTGCTCATGCTGGCCTTCGCGGGCACCTATTGGACATTGCTGATCGCGGCGGCGACCGTCGGTATCGGTTCGTCGATCTTTCATCCGGAAGGCTCGCGTGTCGTGCGCATGGCCGCTGGCGGCCGTATGGGCACGGCTCAGGCGACGTTCCAGGTTGGCGGCAATTTTGGTCAGGCGGCGGGTCCGCTGCTGGCGGCCTTCGTCGTCGTTCCCCTCGGCCAGCGCGGTCTCGTCTGGTTCGCGGCCGTGGCCCTCGTGGCGATGGCGGTTCTGGCCTGGGTCGGTCGCTGGTATGCGGCGGCCATCAAGCGGGAGGGCGGCATCAAGCGCCGTTCCGGCGGTGGTTCGGTCCATGGCTTCACCAGCAGCAAGGTTTTCACCATCATCACGCTGCTTCTGTTGCTGATGTTCTCGAAGGCCTTCTACAGCTCGAGCCTCAATACGTTCTACACCTTCTATCTGATGGACAAGTTCCAGATCAGTCTGCGGGATTCGCAGCTCTATCTGTTCCTGTTCATGGCGGCGACGGCGTCGGGCGTTTATCTGGGCGGCCCGTTGGGCGATCGCTTCGGGCGCAAATACATCATCTGGTTCTCGATCCTGGGCGCGTTGCCGTTCACCCTGATGCTGCCTTATGCCAACCTCTTCTGGTCGGCGGTGCTGACGGTGCTGATCGGTTTCATCACCGCTTCGTCCATGTCGCAGATCGTCGTCTATGCGTTGGAACTGGTGCCTGGTCGCACGGGCATGCTGTCGGGCCTGTTCCTGGGCTTCTCCTTCGGCATGTCGGGTATCGCCGCGGCGGCACTGGGGCATCTGGCTGACGTCACCAGCCTGAACTTCGTGTTCCAGATCTGCGCCTTCCTGCCGCTGATCGGGGTCGTTGCCTGGTTCCTGCCGAACCTCGAGCGCCGATAACGGGGTAGGGGCGCCGAAGCCCCTGCAACCAGGACACAAAAAGAAAACGGCCCCGAAGGGGCCGTTTGTCGTTCAGGAAACTTGGCAGGAAATCTGGATCGATCAGGAAGTGGCCGTCGGGGCCTTCTTCAGGCGGACGATGACGTCGACGCCGGCGATGATCATGCCTTCCGGCGCGCCTGGAACGGCGAGCTGCGGCACCATCATGTCGGGAATGTCGAACAGCTCGTCCTGCTCCTCGACATAGTAATGATAGTGTGGGCCGGTGTTGGTGTCGTACCAAACCTTGGAACCGAACAGAGCCACTTCGCGCAGCAGGCCGCTTTCGGTGAACTGGCGCAGCGTATTGTAGACGGTCGCCAGCGACATGTTCACGCGCGCGCCCCGGGCTTCCTCGTAGAGCTGCTCGGCGGTCAGGTGACGGTCACCCTTGCCGAACAACAGCCAGCCGAGAGCCAGGCGTTGCCGAGTCGGACGAAGTCCCGCCTTGCGCAGCTTTTCGCTGACCATGCGCGGAACACAACCAATCCCTCCAGGGGTCGGACGAGAGCTAACAGACGCCACTTTTCCCAGTTCCTTTTGTAGCATTTTGGGCGGGCCCGAAAATTTGCACGTTCACTTATGTATTATGACGAGGTTTTTGTCATCAGAATTTGATCTGAATCAAAAAACAAAGAGGCCCGATGCAACTTTCCGGCCAGTTTAGAACCTTTCTGAAAAATCGAGGGTTCTGACATTCCGCCGAAATCCGATTGTCCGGATATCGGCCATCTGCTTGACCATTTCCCAGTGAACATAGGCGCCGGCTACTGGCATACAACCCTCGAATCGCGCTAGCGAACAGTGTTTGGCCGAAATTTGGCTGGCGTTGAGGTGTAAAAATGGGGTCGTTGAAACGTGTCGTGGTGAAATTGTCGGGCGAGGCCCTGATGGGCTCGGGCAGCCATGGCTTGGATCAGCCCACCCTGGAGCGGATCGCCGGCGACCTCGCCAAATCCGCCGATGCCGGCATTGAGATCGCCGTCGTCGTCGGCGGCGGCAATTTCTTCCGCGGCATTCAGGGCGCTGACAAGGGGATCGACCGGGCCCGCGCTGATTCCATTGGCATGCTGGCAACGGTGATGAACGCGCTGGCCCTTGAGCATGCCATCGAAAAGGCGGGTCACGCGGCCCGCGCCCTGTCGGCGGTGCCGATGCCCTATGTCTGCCAGCCCTATTCGCGCCAGGCGGCTTTGAATCATCTCGGCAAGGGCCGGGTGACGGTTTTGGCCGGCGGCACCGGCAACCCGTTCTTCACCACCGACACCGGCGCCGTGCTGCGCGCGGCGGAACTGTCGGCCGATGCGGTCATGAAGGCGACCCAGGTCGACGGGGTCTATTCGGCCGACCCCAAGAAGGACAAAACCGCCACCCGCTATGAAAAGCTGAGCCAGGACGAAGCCATTTCAAAGAATCTGGCCATCATGGACACGGCGGCCTTTGCCCTTGCCCGTGAGAACCTAATTCCGATAATCGTATTCTCGATCGCCGAACCCGAGGCGATCAGTAAAGCCCTGCGCGGTGAGGGCAAGTTCACGCTCGTGGCGCCGTAAGACCCGCTCCGGCGGAAAGGCGTAGTGGCGGGCCCATGGCCCGAAGGGATGACGGAAATAGATCATGGCATATGATATCGCTGATCTTCAGCGGCGGATGCAGAGTTCGATCCAGTCGCTGAAACACGAATACTCCGGTCTGCGCACCGGCCGCGCCTCGGCCGCTCTGCTCGACCCGGTGCAGGTGGTGGCCTATGGCCAAAGCATGCCGCTCAACCAGGTGGCGACGGTGTCGGTGCCGGAGCCGCGTTTGCTGGCCGTGCAGGTCTGGGACAAGGGCATGGTCGGTGCTGTCGACAAGGCGGTCCGCGATGCCAATCTCGGTCTCAATCCGACGACCGAAGGGCAGACGCTGCGCATCCGCATTCCCGAGCTCAACGAGCAGCGCCGCAAGGAGCTCGCCAAGATCGCGCATAAATACGCGGAAGAAGCGCGCGTTGCGGTGCGCCATATCCGTCGCGATGGCATCGATCAGCTCAAGAAAATGCTGAAGGACAAGGCGATCAGCGAGGACGACGAGAAGCGCTTCAGCAATGATGTGCAGAAGGCGACCGATAAGGCCGTCGCCGAGGTCGATCAGGTTCTCGCAGCCAAGGAAAAAGAAATCATGCAGGTTTAGCCCTGGCGGTCGGGGCGCCATGAGCGCGGAGCAGGCGATGCGGAACGAAACGGCGGGAGCGACCGACGGCGGCAAGCCCGCTGATGCGCTCCGGATTCCGCGCCACATCGGTATCATCATGGATGGCAACGGACGTTGGGCCGCGTCACGCGGTCTGCCGCGTTTCGAAGGCCATCGTCGTGGTGTCGAAGCACTGCGCCGCACGATCCGCGCCGCTGGCGATCTCAGAATTTCCTATGTGACCATCTATTCCTTCTCGTCGGAGAACTGGTCGCGGCCGCAGCAAGAAGTCTCCGATCTGATGGGACTTCTGAAGCGCTTCATCCGCAACGATCTGGCCGAACTGCATCGCAGCGGCGTACGCGTGCGTGTCATCGGCTCGCGCGACAAACTGGCCGGCGACATCAGAGCTTTGCTGCTCGAAGCCGAAGAGCTGACCAAGAACAACACCAATATGACGCTGGTGGTGGCCTTCAATTATGGCAGCCGTCAGGAGATCGCGGCGGCGGCGCAACGTCTGGCCCAGCGCGCCTTGCGTGGCGAAATTGATGTATCGTCCATCGATGCCAATGCGCTCGATGCCGAACTCGACACGTCAGGCATTCCCGATCCCGATCTCATTATCCGCACGTCGGGCGAACAGCGTCTGTCGAACTTTCTGCTGTGGCAGGCCGCTTATGCGGAATTCGTTTTCCTGCCGCTGCATTGGCCAGATTTCGACAAGGCAGCGTTGGAAATGGCGCTGCGTGAATATTCCAGCCGCGAGCGGCGTTTCGGTGGCGTGACCGCGGTCGACGAGGCTGGCCGCATTGCCCTGAGTGGTGCGTAATCGTGTCGGATGGTCAATCAGACGTGTCGCCGGCGGAACCGCAAAAGACGGGCGCATTGCGCGATCTTGGACCGCGCTTCTTGTCGGCCATCGTCATGGTCGCTCTGGCGCTCGGCAGCGCCTGGCTTGGCGGACATGTGTTCGCGCTCTTCTGGATGATCGCCGGTTTCGCCGTCTTCTGGGAATGGCAGCGTATGGTCGGCGGCGCGCAGGAACGCTATCGGCTTATCGTTGGTGGGCTGGCGCTGGCGGTCGCCGCGCAGCTCTCGCTCACGTTGAAGGCCGATATCGCCGTTCTCGTCATCCTCGTTGGTGCCGTCATCGTTGCCCTTCTGGCCGGACGCGAGAAAGCCCTGTGGGCTGGGCCTGGCCTCGTTTACGCGGGCGCCATGGTCATTTCGGTGTGCGTGTTGCGTTCTTCTTTCTTTGAAGGGCCGACGTCGATCTTGTGGGCCTTCGCCGTCGTGTGGGGCACCGATGTGATGGCCTATTTCGGCGGCCGGCTGATTGGTGGGCCGAAACTGTGGCCGCGCATTTCGCCGGGCAAGACATGGTCGGGCCTGATCTGCGGCGTCGTCTGTGGCGCGGGCCTCGGTGTCAGCGTCGTGCAATATTGGCGCACGGCGGGTGAGATCAATCTGCTGCCGGTGTTCCTGGTCGGCATTCTCGCGGGGCTCGCGGCGCAGGGCGGCGATCTGTTTGAATCCGGCATGAAGCGGCATTTCGGCGTCAAGGATTCGAGCCAGCTCATTCCAGGACATGGCGGCGCGATGGACCGGCTTGACGGTTTCATCGTGGCTGTCACCCTGGCGGCGATCATCGGTCTTGCCCGCAATGGTTTCTATGCGCCGGCGCGCGGCCTGCTGGTCTGGTGGTGAGCGGTCTGTGATGCGATCAGCGAACGCTTTCTCAACTCCCGCGGCAACGGCGCAAACGGCGCCGCGGCGGCTCGTCATTCTCGGCGCCACCGGCTCGATCGGCCGCACGACGCGCGATGTGATCCTGGAAGCGCCGGATCAGTTTCTCGTCGAAGCCGTCGTTGGTGGCCAAGACGTGGTGGCGCTCGCTGAAATGGCGATCGCGCTGAAGGCACAACGCGCCGTCATTGCGCGCGCCGATCGCTACGAGGCTTTGCGTGACGCGCTGGCGGGGACGGGGATCATCGTTTCGGCCGGCATCGACGCGATGTGCGAAGCGGCCGCTTTGCCCTCCGATCTGGTTGTCGCCGGCATCGCTGGCACAGCCGGTGTGCGTCCCACCCATGCGGCAGCTTCAGCGGGCCGCACCATCGCGCTGGCCAACAAGGAATGTCTCGTTTGTGCCGGCGCGCCGTTCATGCGCACGGTCCAACGCGCCAACGGCGACGTGCTGCCGATGGACAGCGAGCACAATGCGATCTTCCAAGCTCTCGGTGGTGCCGATCCCGCGACCATCGAGAAAATGATTCTCACGGCCTCCGGCGGACCGTTCCGCAATTGGTCGCGCGAACAGATCGCCGCGGCAACGCCCGAACAGGCGCTCGCTCATCCCAATTGGGCGATGGGGCCGAAAGTGACGATCGATTCCGCCGGCCTTATGAACAAGGGTCTCGAACTGATCGAGGCGCATTATCTGTTCGGTGTCGAGGCCGAGCGGCTGGACGTGCTCGTTCATCCGCAATCGATCGTCCACGGCCTCGTCGCTTTCGCTGACGGTGCGGTGACGGCTGGCCTCGGTCAGCCGGACATGGCTGTGCCAATAGCCCATTGTCTGGGCTTTCCGGCCCGTATGACGACGCGGACCCGCAGGCTCGATCTGGCTGAGATCGGCAGTCTGACGTTCGAGCGTCCCGATCTCGAAAAATTTCCCGCCTTGGGCGTCGCTATCGATGCTTTGCGCCACGGGCAGGGGCTGCCGACGGTGCTCAATGCCGCCAATGAAGTGGCGGTGGATCTATTCCTGGGCCGCCGTATCGGTTTCCAGGAAATTGCTCGAATCGTTGCGGAAATTTGCGATCAGGCGGTCGCGGCTGGCGAGGCGCGCGAGCCGGCGACGATCGACGAAGCCCTCGCCGTTGACCATATTTCCAGAGAAAGATGCCGGATCCTCTTGGCGCCGTGACCGCAGTTCGGCAAAGTGCCGCCATAGTAAGGATTTATTAACCACGCGGCCGGGCGCCCCTGAAGCATGGCGGTTCCGGCTGGAGGCGAACCGGCATGGCGTTAGTGCAATATCTGTGGGGTATGGCGAGTTATCTCGTTCCGTTCTTGTTCGTCCTCACCATCGTCGTCTTCTTCCATGAGCTTGGCCATTTTCTGGTCGGTCGCTGGTGCGGCGTGAAAGCGGATGTCTTTTCCATCGGCTTTGGCCGCGAGATCGTCGCCTTCACCGACAAGAAGGGCACCCGTTGGCGCTTCTCCTGGATTCCCCTGGGTGGCTACGTGAAATTCCATGGCGATCCCAATGGCGCCAGCATGGGATCGAGCGAACTCCAGGCGAGCATGCCCGCGGAGGAACGTAAGATCAGCTTTTTCGCACAGCCGGTGTGGAAGCGCGCGGCCATCGTCTTTGCCGGACCGGCCGCCAGCTTTCTGCTCGGCCTGGTGATTTTCACCGGCAGCTTCTGGCTGCAGGGGCGGGGCGACTTTCTGGCCCAGATCAACCGCGTTCAGCCAGGCCAGGCGGCCGAGGCGGCGGGTATCCAGTCGGGCGACCTGATTGTCTCTGTGAATGGTCAGCCGATCGAGAATTGGGGGCAGATGCAGCGAATCGTCCAGATTTCCCCGGACGTTCCGCTCGCCTTCGTCGTTCAGCGTGGCAATAAAGACATCAGCTTGACTGTTACGCCGCGTCTGAGGGATGTCTCCACGCCATTCGGCAAGAACCGGATGGGGTTGATCGGCGTCGATCCGGTGACCAAGCCTGAAAACTGGCGCGAGCAGCGGTTCAGCCTGCCGCAAGCCGCGGTTATGTCGGTCCACGAAACGGGCTTCATCATCGAACGCACGGTCTCGTTCATCGGCGGCGTGTTTGTCGGGCGCGAATCGGCGGAACAGATTTCCGGTCCGATCCGCATCGCCGAAATCTCTGGAGTCGTTGCCAAAGTCAGCTTCGGTGCGCTGCTCAATCTGGCCGCGATTCTATCGATCTCCATCGGTTTGCTGAATTTGATGCCGATTCCGATGCTCGACGGCGGTCATCTGCTCTATTACGCCATCGAAGCGGTGAAGGGCCGCCCGATGAGCGAACAGAAACAGGAGTGGGGATTCCGTGTCGGTCTTGGTCTTGTCATGGCGTTGATGTTGTTTGCGACCATGAACGATCTGCTGCACGTAGGCCCAAAACTAGCCAGTTGGCTGGGCAGTGGCGGCGGTTAAGTGATTGCTTACCGTAAATCGTGTCGTGAGTGCCACTATGTCTCTGAAAACCGCAAAAATCAGGAATTTCGCATTTGCACGAAAGTGTAAACCTTGTAGAACCTATGGCCGTGATGGGCATACTGTAGCGTAAGCGTATTAACAGGGCGTTTACCATACCGGTGGGGCAAGCCGGATTGCAGAGCGCCTTAAGGCGTATGGGTTTTGACGGGGAACTATTCAAAGATGCGGTTCATTAGAGCTTATCTCTACCGGTTGGCCTTTGCTCTCGCGGTAGGGGTTCCGGTTGCTGTCTCCGTCAGCGTTCCGGCCCAAGCCCAGCAGATCGTGGTTCAAGGCAGCCAGCGTGTCGATGCCGAGACCATTCGTTCCTATTTTGGTGGCACCGACCAGGGCCGCATCAATCAGGGTGTGAAGGACCTTTACGCCACGGGCCTGTTCTCCGACGTGAAGGTTCGCCACGAAGGTGGCCGCATCGTCGTTTCCGTGGTCGAAAACAACGTCATCAACCGCGTTGCCTTCGAGGGAAACAGCAAGGTCAAGAGCGAGCAGCTCCTCCCCGAAATTCAGACCAAATCCCGCGGCGCTTATAATCCGTCCACCGTTCAGGCCGATATCGAGCGCATCAAGGACCTCTATCGTCGCGCCGGCCGTGGCGCCGCCCAGGTTACGTCGCGCACCGTCGCCCTGCCGAACGGCCGCATCGACGTCGTCTTCACCATCAACGAAGGTGGCAAGACCGGCGTTCGCGACATCGTTTTCGTCGGCAACCAAGCCTATTCCGGTTACCGTCTGCGCAACCTGATGCAGACGACGGAAATGAACTGGCTGTCGTTCTTCAAGAACACCGACGTCTATGATCCGGATAAGATTTCGTCGGATCTCGAAGTCATCCGCCGCTTCTATCTGAAGAACGGCTATGCCGATTTCCGCATCGTCGGCAACGACGCCCGCTATGATGAAGCCCGCGAAGGCTGGGTCATCACCGTCACTGTCGACGAAGGCGCGCAATATCGCGTCAGCTCCGTGAATGTTGACTCGCGCATCGCCGATGTCGATCCGGATGCGCTGCGCCGTCAGGTGCGGCTGTCGCCGGGCGACGTCTACAATGGCGATCTGGTCGAGAAGTCGGTCGAGAATCTGACGCGCGAAGTTTCGCGCAAGGGCTATGCCTTCTCGTCGGCGCGTCCGCAGGGTGATCGCAACCCGGCCGCTCAGACCATCGCGCTGAACTTCGTCATCGAGGAAGGCCCGCGCGTCTACATCGAGCGCATCGTCGTGCGCGGCAACACCCGCACGCGCGACTACGTGATTCGCCGCGAGTTCGATATCGGTGAAGGCGACGCCTATAATCGTGTGCTCGTTGAGCGCGCCGAACGCCGCCTCAACAACCTCGGCTTCTTCAAGAAGGTGCGCATCACCAATGAGCCGGGTTCTTCGCCGGACCGCGTGGTCGTCATCGTCGACGTTGAAGATCAGCCCACCGGTTCGTTCGGTATCTCGGGCGGTTACTCGACCACCGACGGTATCATCGGCGAAGTGTCGGTGTCGGAATCCAACTTCCAGGGTCGCGGCCAGTTCGTCCGCGTCGCGCTGACCCTCGGCCAGCGTACCCGCGGCATCGACTTCTCCTTCACCGAGCCCTATTTCATGGGCTATCGGATGTCGGCGGGCTTCGACCTCTATCATAAGCAGACGTTGAACTCGATTTACTCGGTCTATGAGAGCCGCACGACCGGTGGCGCGCTGCGCCTAGGTCTGCCGATCACCGACGAGTTCTCGGTCGGTCTGCGTTATTCGCTATACACCACCAGCATCAGCATCCCGAACACGCTGCAGCGTCCTTACAACGACTGTCAGTTCCCGATCCCAGGCTATACGCCGGGTTGGAACGGTGTGTCCGGTTTCAATGGCACGAATAACATTCCGCCGGCTGGCACCTACCTGACCTGCGTGTCCAATGGTGAAGCGTCGGTGGCGATGAAGGATGCCGCTCTGAAGAGCCGCCTGATCTCGATGCCGGGTTATTCGCTGATCTATAACTCGCTCGACAACGTCAAGAACCCGACCGCCGGCCTCTATGCTGAATTCAAGCAGGACGTCGCGGGCCTTGGCGGCAACGCGCGCTTCCTGCGCACCACCGGTGAACTGCGCTACTACTATCCGATCTACGACGACGTCGTCGGCTTCGTGAAGTTGCAGGCGGGTAACATCGCGGGCATCGGTGGCCAGAAGGTCAACCTGCTCGACAACTTCAACCTCGGCCCGAGCCTGGTGCGTGGCTTCGCCCCGGGTGGTATCGGCCCGCGTGACGCCTCGCCGGGTATCGACAACCGCTCGGCCGGCCTCGGCGGCACCACCTACTTCGGCGCCACCGCCGAAGTGCAGTTCCCGATCTGGGGCCTGCCGAAGGAAGTGGGCATGCGCGGCGCCTTGTTCGCCGACGCCGGTACGCTGTTTGGCTATGAGGGCAAGACGGTGTTCAACACGGCACTCGGCCTGCCGGCCAATACGCCGTGCCAGCCGACGCTGTTCACCACCACGGGCGTGGCCTACACCCAGTCGAACTGCATGAACGTTCGCGACGATCGTAAGATCCGTGCGTCGGTCGGCGCCAGCTTGATCTGGCAATCGCCGCTGGGCCCGATCCGCTTCGACTACGCCATTCCGTTCGCTCGCGTGAAGAGCGAATACATCGGCGGCGTCTACCGCGGTGGCGACGTCACCCAGTACTTCCGCTTCTCCGGCGGCGGCACTTTCTAAGGGTCTATCGACCGAACAGCTTGGCTGTTCGGTCTTCTCCCCCACTTGCACTTGCAGGACAGGCGGTGGCATGCGATGCCGCTGCCTGTTTTGAATTTGGCGGCTCAGCCTGCCGGATTCGAGGATTTTGGGTTTTTCAATGAGCGATCCAGTGTTTTTTCCCCGCGCCGCCGCGCCGACGCTTGGCGAGATCGTGGAATGGACCGGGGCGCGGGCGGCTGACGGCAGCGACCTTTCGGTCGTCATCACCAGCGTGGCCCCGCTGGACCAGGGCCGCCCTGGCGCGCTCGTCTTTCTCGACAACCCCAAATATGCCGACCAGCTCGCCGCCACCCGCGCCGCCGCCTGCCTGATCGGCGCCAAATATGCCGCCGGTGTCCCGGCGGGCACGGTGGCCCTGGTGACGGCCGATCCCTATCGCGCCTTTGCCGCGGTGGTCTCCAAGCTTTATCCGAGCGCGAACCGGCCATTGGCCCTCTTTGGCGGCACAGGCGTGTCGCCGGCCGCCCACGTCCATGCCGAGGCTCGGCTCGAAAATGGCGTCACCGTCGATCCTGGCGCCGTGGTGGGGCCACGCTGTCAGATCGGAGCCGGCACCCATATCGCCGCCAATGCGGTGGTCGGGCCGGATGTCTGCATCGGCCGGGATTGTTCCATCGGCCCCGGCGCCAGCGTCCTTTATGCGCTGATCGGAGATCGGGTGCTGGTGCACGGCGGCGTACGGATCGGCCAGGACGGCTTTGGCTTTGCCATGGGGCCGCGGGGCCACCAGAAAGTGCCGCAGATCGGCCGGGTGATCGTTCAAAACGACGTCGAGATCGGCGCCAACACGACGATCGATCGGGGGGCGAACCGCGATACGATCATCGGCGAGGGCACCAAGATCGATAATCTGGTGCAGATCGCTCATAACGTGGTGGTCGGCCGCCATTGCATCATCGTTTCGCAGGTGGGCATCTCCGGCTCCACCGAGCTTGGTGACTTCGTTGCGCTCGGCGGGCAGGCTGGCGTCACGGGCCATCTGAAAATAGGCATGGGCGCGCAGATCGCGGCGCAATCCGGCGTTGCCAACGACGTTCCAGCGGGGCAGAAGTGGGGCGGTTCGCCGGCACGACCGATCAGGGAGACATGGCGCGCTCGCTTGGAGCTTGACCGCCTCGTGGCCCAGTCGCGCGAACGGGCGGGCGCTGGCCAGGACAACTCTTAAAAGAGACAACTCCTAGAAGATCACTCAAAAAGCCAAATTCGAAAGAAGTCCGGACAACGTGAACGAACAGCCAGGACAAGGAAAGATGGATCAGCCGGTCATGACCGAACTAACGACAGTTGATATCCAGAAGTTGCTGGATTTTCTGCCGCACCGTTATCCATTTCTGCTGGTTGACCGCATCATCGACTGCAACGCCGATGAATCCTGCATAGGCATCAAGAACGTCACGATCAACGAGCCGCAATTCCAGGGCCATTTCCCCGGCAAGCCGATCATGCCTGGCGTGTTGCTGGTCGAAGGCATGGCGCAGACGGCGGGCGCCTTGTGCGTGCAGGCGTCGAAGTCGAAGCGCCCGCGCATCGTCTATTTCATGACGATCGACAAAGTGAAGTTCCGCAAGCCGGTCGTGCCGGGCGATCGCGTCGAATTCCACATGAAGAAGCTCAACCGCCGCCGCAATATGTGGTGGTATCGCGGCGAAGCGAAGGTCGATGGTCAGGTCGTCTGCGAGGCCGAACTCGGCGCCATGATGGTTGCTGATGGGCAGGACGACGACGAATGAAAATTCATCCGAGCGCTGTCGTTGAAGATGGCGCAAAGCTTGGCGCGGACGTGCGCGTCGGCCCCTTCTGCCATGTTGGTCCGAATGTCGAATTGGGCGACGGTGTCGAACTCGTCTCCCATGTGGTCGTGCATGGTCGCACCAAGATTGGCGCGCGCACGCGCCTGTTCCCCTTTGCCTCCATCGGCCATCAGCCGCAGGATCTCAAATATGAAGGCGAGCCATCGACGCTGACCATCGGCAGCGATTGCCTGATCCGTGAAGGCGTGACGATGAATCCCGGCACCAAGGGCGGCGGGATGGAAACGGTCATCGGCGACAAATGCGCGTTCCTCGCCAATTCGCACGTCGGCCATGATTGCCGGCTCGGCAATTCGATCGTTCTGTCGAACAACGTCATGCTGGCCGGCCACGTGCGCATGGGCGATTTCGTGATTTGCGGCGGTGGCGCGGCGATCATTCAATTCTCGCGCATCGGCTCGCATGCTTTCGTCGGCGGTCTGTCGGGCGTCGAGAACGATCTCATTCCTTATGGCCTGGCCATGGGCAATCGCGCTTATCTCGCTGGCCTCAATCTGGTCGGCCTGCGGCGTCGCGGTTTCTCGCGCGAGGAAATCCACGATCTGCGGCGCGCCTATCGCCTGCTGTTCGCAGCCGAAGGCACGTTGAAAGAGCGGGTTGAGGATGTGGCGGCGGAATTCGCCAGTCATCCGCAGGTGCACGAAATCCTCGACTTCATTCGCGACGGCGGCGACCGCTCGATCTGCATGCCGCGCCTGTCGACCAACGGCGAGGCTTAGAGTTTTGGCGGCGCGGCCGCTCGATGTGTTCATGATCGCCGGCGAGCAGTCCGGCGACATGCTCGGCGCCGAGCTTATCCGCGCGCTCGCACGCCTCAACCCAGGCACGACCTTTCAGGGTGTCGGCGGCTTTGCCATGAGCAAGGCAGGTCTGCCGAGCCTGTTCCCGATGGCCGATATTGCGGTGATGGGCTTTTTGCCCGTGATCGCGCATCTGCCGACGCTTCTGCGGCGTATCGATGAAACGGCGAAGGCGGTCATCGCGGCGCGGCCGGACGTGCTCGTCATCATCGACAGCCCGGACTTTACCCATCGCGTGGCGCGGCGCGTGCGCAAGGCGCTGCCACATTTGCCTATTATCGATTATGTCAGCCCCACCGTCTGGGCCTGGCGGCCAGGCCGCGCTCCGGCCATGCGCGCCTACGTCGATCACGTGCTGGCATTGCTGCCGTTTGAGCCGCAGGCGCATGAGCGCCTGGGCGGTCCGGCCTGTACTTATGTCGGCCATCCGCTGATCGAGCGTCTGGACGATCTGTTGCCGAGCGCGGACGATGTGCGCCGCAGGGCCGCGCCACCCCCCATGCTGGTCGTTCTGCCGGGATCGCGCAGATCGGAGATCGGCAATCTGCTGAAATTGTTTGGCGAGACCGTTGGCCTGCTGGTGCAGGACAAGCCCGATCTGCAGATCGTCTTGCCGACGGTGGCCCATGTCGAGGCCATGGTGCGGGTAGGGGTGGCGAACTGGCCGATCGTGCCGCGCATCGTCATGGACGAAGCGGAAAAATTCGCGGCCTTCCGCAGCGCGCGCGCGGCGCTGGCGGCCTCCGGCACTGTCACTTTGGAGCTGGCGCTGGCGCAAGTGCCGACAGTCGTGGCCTATAAAGTCTCGAAGATCGAAGAGGTGATCGCGCGCCAGCTCGTCACCACCGATCATATCGCGCTGCCGAACATTATTCTCGGTGAGCGCCTGATGCCGGAACTTATCCAAAGCGCGGCGACCGCGTCAGCGCTCGCCATGGACGTGGCCGACATTATGCAGGACGGTCCGTCACGTCAGCGGCAATTGGATGGATTGGAACGGCTGGCCGTGGCCATGCAATTGCCGGGGCGTCAGCGGCCGAGCGAAGCAGCGGCACAGACCATTCTCGATGTCGTGAGCAAACGCGCTTAGGACGCGAAGAGCTGGTTGATGTCGGCCAGCGTGTCCACCGCCAGCACTTTGTCGATGAACGCCGTGATACGCGGTTCTGTCCAGACAGCGCCGGCGCAGACGCGGAATTTCGCGGTGATTTCGTCACGCGTCGTGAGGCGGCGGACCGGGTCGAGCGGTTCTTCCAGCTCTTGCCCATTTGTCAGCGTGAGGCGGGCTGATGTCGCACCGGGTGCATCATCAATACGCTCCATGAGATCGGTGATCGTTGGATCGACCAGCGCTTCTTCGCTGATCGTGTGTAGCGTGACGCCACGAGTGACAGCGAGCGCGATCAGAAAGCGGCCCGAGAAAGGCGCTGCGTCAAGATCACCAGGTCGATCACGAACGAGCGAGCCGCGCTTCAAGTCGGCGGACAGGCGCGCGATGTCCGAGACAGCGATATTATTCCGGCGCAGACAGGTCATGAGAGCATCGAGCGCCGGCGCGATCGGTGTGCATACCGGCATGACTTTGATCTTCGTTGGTTGGTCGAGAAAGAGCGGGCGTTTCATAAGATCGCGCAGCGCCGCGCGCGCGGGCTCCTGCGGCGTCGTGAGCGATGCCAGCCAGCCATCGTTGGTATCGAACATATCGGCATCGGCGGTAAAGCCGTCACGCGCCAGGAGCGCCGCTTCGAGACCGGCGCGTGCTGCATGGCCGGAATGAAGCGCCTTCGTCATCGTGCCGAGATGGCGGCGATAGCCGCCGCTCGACGCGGTGGCGATACTCAGCGCCATGCGGGCTCTGCCTGCGTCGAGATTGAGCAGGCGCGCACCGCAAAGTGCTGCGGCCAGCGGCCCGACATGACCGATATGCCAGAGGCCGCGCTGACCAAGTGCCGGAGCGATCGCTTCGCGCAAGCGCGATGCGATTTCGAAGGCGACCATGAAAGCCGCCAGAAAATCTCCGCCGGAGAGCGACATTTTCTCAGCCATGGCGAGGGCCGCGGGCAAAGCCACCGTTGCCACATGGCTGCCTTCGTCGAAATCCACCGCATTGGCGAGAATGCCATTGGCCTGAGCGGCTTCCAGCATGCCGACGCGTATATCGCTGCCGGCGAGGCTCGCTTCGTTGAGGGCTTGCGTGCGCAACGCTTGGGCGTATGCGATCTTGCCGATGGCATGCGGCATGGCCGCAAGCATTGCGCCGCAGGTGTCGAGGACGAGCAGACGGGCACGCTCGCGCGCGGTATCGCTGGCCTGTTGCAGGGCGAAGTGCAGGGCGAAATCGATCAGATGCCCAGCATCATCCGTCGGCATGGTGTCCTCGTACGTTTCCTCTCGTTGCCAGCACCATCGCCGTATCAGGCGCAAAAGAAAAGGGCCGCCTTGCGGGCGGCCCTGATCCGTTGCGATGGATAAGCGATCAACGCTTGCCGATCGGCGTGTAGTCGCGCTTGGCGGCGCCGGTATAGAGCTGGCGCGGACGGCCGATCTTGGAGCTCGGATCCTCGATCATTTCCTTCCACTGGGCGACCCAGCCCACGGTGCGGGCGACAGCGAAGAGCACGGTGAACATCGACACCGGGAAGCCCATCGCCTTCAGGGTAATGCCCGAATAGAAGTCGACGTTCGGATAGAGCTTGCGCTCGATGAAATATTCGTCGCTGAGCGCGATGCGCTCAAGTTCCATGGCGACGTCGAGCAGCGGATCGTCCTTGATGCCGAGTTCGCGCAGCACTTCATGGCAGGTCTTCTGCATGATCTTGGCGCGCGGATCGTAGTTCTTGTAGACGCGATGACCGAAGCCCATCAGGCGGGTGTGGTCCTTCTTGTCTTTCACGCGCTGGACGAATTCGGGGATCTTATCGACCGTGCCGATTTCGGCGAGCATGGCGAGCGCCGCTTCGTTGGCGCCACCATGCGCGGGACCCCACAGGCAGGCGATGCCGGCGGCGATACAGGCGAACGGATTGGCGCCGGAAGAGCCGGCGAGGCGCACTGTCGAAGTCGAAGCGTTCTGCTCATGGTCCGCATGCAGGATGAAGATACGGTCGAGCGCGCGCGCGATGATCGGGTTGACCTTATAGTCTTCGCAGGGAACGGCGTAGCACATGTGCAGGAAGTTCGACGTGTAATCGAGGTCGTTCTTCGGGAACACGAACGGCTGGCCGATCGAATATTTATAGGCCATCGCCGCGATCGTCGGGATCTTGGCGACCAGACGCATCGAAGCGATCATGCGCTGATGCGGATCGGTGATATCGGCGGAGTCCGGATAGAACGCGGCCATGGCACCCACCGTGCCGACCATGACGGCCATCGGATGCGCGTCGCGGCGGAAGCCGGAGAAGAAGCGCGACATCTGCTCATGCACCATCGTGTGACGGGTCACGCGATAGTCGAAATCGGATTTCTGCGCTGCGGTCGGCAGTTCCCCGTACAGCAGCAGGTAGCAGGTTTCGAGGAAGTCGCCATGTTCGGCAAGCTGTTCGATCGGATAGCCGCGATACCGCAGAATGCCGGCGTCGCCATCGATATAGGTGATCTTCGACTCGCAGCTCGCGGTCGACATGAAACCCGGATCGTAGGTGAAGACGTTAGCCTGTCCGTAGAGCTTGGCGATGTCGACGACTTCCGGTCCCTCAGTGCCGCCGCGCATGGGCATATCATAGGTATTATTGCCGATTGTGATCGTCGCGGTCTTGCTCATATTTACGGCCTTCATGATGTGTGCCGGAGGCCCGGAATAGGGCGCCAGCGTGAGGGAAGGTTTTCCACAACCGGGCGTGTGCTAACGCATCGGCGGGCAGCATTCAAGTCTGACCAAAAGATGGCGCGGCGTGGTCAGAAAATTCAATAAAAGCAGCGATATGTTACAGTTTTAAACGGCTCGACCTAGGCCACCGAATGGCTGTTATCGCCAATGTGAATGGCCCGCTTTGCACCGGACGGTTTAGCGGGTGCAAAGCGTTGCCTTATTTTGAGGCGATCGCGCCATATAGCGTTTCGCGATTTGACTTTGGTCAAACGCTGGAAAGACGCGTCAGAACCAAGGTCCTGGGCAAAATTGCGTTTCGGTCGAAGCGCAGTTTGCTCTAGTTGAGCGCCGCCAGGCGTGCCTGATCATCGAGGCGGCCGAGGGCTTCCTCGCGTCCCAGCACCACCAGAACGTCGAAAATGCCAGGTGACGTCAGCCGCCCGGTGAGCGCTGCGCGCAACGGTTGTGCAATCTGACCGAGCTTGGCGCCGGTTTCTTCCGCATAGGCGCGCACGATCGCTTCCGTCGCCTGTGCCGTCCATTCGCTCACCTGCGCGAGGCGCGGTGTGAGCGCGGCGAGATGTGCGCGTCCGCCATTCTCCAGTGCGACGGTCGCTTTCTCGTCGGTCGCAAGCGGGCGCTGCGCGAACAGGAAACCACCGCCGTCGATCAGATCGTTGAGCGTCTTGGCGCGCTCCTTCAAGCCGGGCATGGCGGCCAGCAGACGCGCGCGCAAAGGTGCGTCGAGACGCGCGGCCAGCGCCGGACCGTCCTTGAGGAAGGGCAGAGTGGCGATCAGCGTGTCGAGCAATTCCGCATCGGGCATGGCGCGCAGATAGTGGCCGTTGAGATTTTCCAGCTTGGCGTAGTCGAAACGCGCCGGCGAACGACCGATCTGCGGCAGGTCGAATGTCTGGATCATCTCGTCGGTCGAGAAAATCTCCTGGTCGCCGTGGCTCCAGCCGAGGCGTACGAGATAATTGCGCAGCGCCGCCGGCAGATAACCCATGGCGCGATAGGCATCGACGCCAAGCGCGCCATGGCGCTTCGACAATTTGGCGCCGTCCGGCCCGTGGATCAGCGGGATGTGCGCGAAGATCGGCGTCTGCCATCCCATGGCCTGATAGATATGTGCCTGCCGGGCCGCATTGGTGAGGTGATCGTCGCCACGGATCACATGGGTTATGCCCGCATCGTGGTCATCGACGACGACGGCAAGCATATAGGTCGGCGTGCCGTCGGAGCGCAGCAGCACCAGATCGTCGAGATCCTTGTTGGGGAAGACCACTCGGCCTTGCACCTTGTCGTCGATGACCGTGTCGCCATCGGTCGGCGCCTTGAGGCGGATCACCGGCTTGACGCCGGCCGCTTCCATGGCCGCGACATCGCCAGCCGCACGATCGCGCCAGCGCCCATCGTAGCGGGTCTGGCGTTTCTCGGCGCGCGCCTTCTCGCGCATCTCCTCAAGCTCCTGCTGGGTGGCGAAGCATTTGTAGGCTTTGCCTTCGCGCAGGAGCTGGTGCGCCACCTCGGCGTGGCGGTTGGCGCGCGCGAACTGATAGATCACGTCGCCGTCCCAAGAAAGACCAAGCCAGGACAGGCCGTCGATAATGGCCGTGATGGCCGCCTCGGTCGAACGTTCGCGATCCGTATCTTCGATCCGCAGCAGCATCTTGCCGCCGAAATGGCGCGCAAAGAGCCAATTGAACAAAGCCGTGCGCGCTCCGCCGATGTGGAGGAAGCCGGTCGGGGAGGGGGCGAACCGGGTGACGACGGGATCGGACATGGCTGTACTCGTATGCTTCTGATCGGGCGCGGGGACATCTCGTCCGCCGCCAAATGCGGGCATCTATCACACAACTTGCGGCGGGAGGTAGACGGCGGGGCGTTTAAACTGTGCAATGGTCCAGGGGAAAGGGATTGGGGACAGGGGCTGAGACGAGATGCCGAGGGCTGGCACCATTGCCATTGCGGATACGGCCGGCGCGCGCGCCGGGCGCATCGCGTCGAGCCCAGCTTGGCTGTCGACACGGCTCTCCGCCTGGTTCGCCGAGGAAGTGGCTGGGCGGCGGCTGTTTCCGTGGGCCGCCGTGGCTTTCGGAGCCGGCGTCGTGCTCTATTTCGCTGCCGAGCGGGAACCTTGGCTGCCGGCGCCGCTTTTCGCCACCGTGGTTTGCATCGGCCTGGCGGTGTGGGCGCTGTGTCGCGAGCGTCTCGCGGCCTATCGCGCCGCCGTGGCTCTGGCCTTTCTCTTCGCCGGTTTCTCGGTCGCGGCGCTGCGCACGCTCTGGGTGGCGGCGCCGGTCATCGAACGGCCCTGGAGCGGCAAGGTCACAGGCTTCGTCGAGACCATGGATTTGCGTGAGGGGTCGGCACGGCTGGTGTTGCGCCTGGCGAGCGCCGAAGGGCTGGCCGAGGCGGCGCGGCCGCAGCGGGTGCGCATCATCCTGCGTGGCCGGCCTGATTTTACCTCCGGCGCTTCTATCGGCCTGACCGCACGGCTGCTGCCGCCGCCCCGGGCCTCGGAGCCGGGCGGCTATGATTTTGCCCGCGATGCCTGGTTCCAGCGGATCGGCGCGGTGGGCAACGGGGTGTCGCGGCCGCTGACGGTGGCGGCGCTCGATGTGCCTTGGGTGGCGCGCTTCAACGCGTGGGTCGATCGTGGCCGCAATGCCCTGACCGCGCGGATCGCCACGGCCATCGGCGGCGCTAATGGTGCCGTTGCCGCAGCACTCGTCACTGGCAAGCGTGGGCTGATCCCGGAGGCCACCAACGAGGCGCTGCGGGCGGCGGGCATTTATCACGTCGTCTCGATTTCCGGCCTGCACATGGTGCTAGCGGCGGGGCTGATGCTGTGGATTTTGCGTGCGCTGCTGGCCTTGTCGCCGACGATGGCGCTGACCCAGCCGATCAAGCGATGGGCGGCGGCCTTCGCCATGATCGGCGCGGTCGCCTACGATGTCTTCTCCGGCTCGGAAGTGGCGACGGAGCGGGCGCTGGTCATGGTGCTGATCATGCTGGGTGCCGTGCTGTTTGGCCGGCCGGCGTTCTCGATGCGCAATCTCGCCATCGCCGCTTTGGTCGTCATGCTGCGCGAGCCGGTCACCGTGCTCGGTCCCTCTTTCCAGATGTCCTTTGCGGCGGTGGCGGCAATGATCGCCGCGTTTGAAAAGCGCGGCGCCGCCGGCTTCTTCGGCATGAAACATGATGGACCGCCGGGACTGTTGAACCGCGCAGGATTCATGGTGTGGGCTGCTGTCGTGACGACCTTGATCGCCTCGCTCGCCACCGATCCTTATGCGACTTTTCACTTCCACAGGATTTCCAGCTACGGGCTTATCGGCAACGTTTTGGCGATCCCCTTGGTTGAATTTGTCGTCATGCCGTTCGGGGCGCTGGGGTTGCTCGCCTCGGCTTTTGGGCTCGACGGTCCCTGCTGGTGGGTCATGGGGCTGGGCGTGAGCGGCATGATGGTCGTCGCCGAATGGGTCGCGGGCCTGGCGGGCTCGACGCGCATGATCCCGGCTTTTGGCGCCGGCGCTCTGCTGCTGATGACGCTCGGTCTGTTGTGGATCACCTTATGGCAGACACCGCTGCGCTGGCTGGGCGTGCCGTTTGCCGTGGCCGGTGTGGCTTTGGCGCTGACAGGCGCGCGCCCAGACCTGATGATCGACAGACAAGGCGGCACCCTGGCTTATCGCGTGGCCGACGGCCGCCTCGCTGTCCTGAATGCGCGCGGCAATTTCTTCGGCGTGTCGCAATGGCTGACCGCCGATGCCGATGCGCGTCCGGCGCGCGATGCGGCCTTGCAGGGCAATGGTCTGTGCGATGTCGGTGGTTGCACGGGTACATTGCGGGACGGTCGCGTCATCGTCCTCATCCTCGATCCTCGCAATGTCGCCGAGGACTGCCCGCGTGCCGATATCGTCGTCACACGCTTTTGGCTCAACGGTACCTGCACGGGGCCATCGCTCATCGTCGATGGCGAACATCTGTTGAAATATGGCGCCAGCGAATTTCGCTTTTCCGGCGATGGTAAGGCATCCTTGCGCAGCGCCCGCGCCCCACAGCTCGATCGGCCATGGTCGCCGGCACCCCGCATTCTCGCGCAGAACGATCCGCCCGTCGCGGCTTCATCTCCGCAGGAGGAGACCGACGAGCCGCAATGAGCCTGCCGTTCAGTAGCGGCGGATCAGGCTCACCAGCTTCCCTTGGATACGGACCCGGTCGGGGCCGAAAATCCGGGTTTCATAGGCTGGATTGGCCGCTTCGAGCGCGATCGAGGCGCCGCGCCGGCGCAGCCGCTTCAACGTTGCTTCCTCGTCGTCGATCAAGGCCACGACGATGTCGCCGGAATCGGCGGTATCCTGCTTGCGGATGATCACCGTGTCGGTGTCGAGAATGCCGGCCTCGATCATCGAGTCGCCGCGCACTTCCAGGGCGAAGTGGTCGCCCGTGGAAAGAAAATCCGGCGGCACGGAAATGGTGTGACTGCGCGACTGGATCGCCGAGATCGGCGTACCGGCAGCAATGCGGCCCATGACGGGGATCGAAATCGGCGGCACGAAATCATCGGAAACGGGAGTGACGGGCGCCCGGACCTTGCCGAGGTTGCCTTCGATCACAGCCGGGGAGAAGCGGCCGCCGCGCGGACCGACCGGCACGGAGGCTTCCGGCAGTTTCAGCACTTCGAGCGCACGGGCGCGATTGGGCAGGCGGCGGATGAAGCCACGCTCCTCCAGCGCCATGATCAGGCGATGAATGCCCGACTTCGAACGCAAGTCGAGCGCATCCTTCATCTCGTCGAAGGACGGGGGTACGCCGGCTTCCTTGAGCCGTTCGTTGATGAAGCGCAGGAGTTCGCTCTGCTTCTTCGTCAGCATAATGTTCCTCTCCGCCCACGCACGCTGGGCTCACGCCGCAAGCCAAGGCGCTTTGAAAGCCGCTCTGCCGATTCGCCCCTCATCGGGCGCACCACCCTGTGGCGAATCGATAAACAAACCATGAACAAACGATAATCGTTCGCGATGTGTTCCGCAAGAGGGGCGGTCGGAAAGGCCGGAAGCCTCAGCGCAGCGGCCAGAAAATCAGGATTGCCGGCACGCCGATCGCAATGACCAGCAGGGAAAGCGGCGCACCAAGGCGGGCATAGTCGGTAAATTTATAGCCGCCGGGACCCATCACCAGCGTGTTGCACTGGTGGCCGATGGGCGTGAGGAAATCGCAAGCCGCACCGATCGCCACCGCCATCAGGAAGGCATCCGGCTTATAGCCCAGTTGGGTGGCGAAGCCAGCGCCGATCGGCGCCATCACCAGAACCGTCGCCGCGTTGTTGAGGAAGGGCGTCACGGCCATGGCGGCAACGAGGATGAGCCCAAGGGAGGCCCAGCCGGGAAGGCCGCTGCCGACCGATGCCAGCCATGTGGCGAAAACCTCGGTCGCGCCGGTCGAGCGCAAGGAGTCGCTGACAGGGATGAGGGCCGCGAGCATCAGCAAGATCGGCGCATCGACATTGCTATAGGCCTCGCGCAGCGGCAGGGCCTTGAATGCGACGAGCAGAACCGCCGCGGCGAAAAATACGACCGGCACCGGCGCCAGGCTGAACGCCAGCGCCGCGATGGTGAGGGCCAGCACGCCGCCCGTCACAAGGGCGCGGCGCGTGCTGCCCAGCGCGACGGGCCGATCGGCCAGCGGCAACAGTCCAAGTTCCACCATGCGCTCAGGCAGCACGTCTTCGCCGCCCTGGACCAGCACCACGTCGCCGGAGCGCAGCCGCACGTCACGCAGCCGTTCCGACAGGCGTTCGCCGGCGCGGCTGATGGCCAGCAGATTGACGCCATGATGGGTGTAGAGATTAAGCTCCGCCGCCGTCTGATCGATAAGCAGCGAGCCCGGCGCGATCACCGCCTCGCTGACCCGCTCAACAGGCGTTTCGCCATTGCCAGGCACGCGTTCCTTGTGGTCCCGGCCGACCAGATCGAGCCCGCCTTCGGCGACGACCTTTTCGAGCGCGTCGCCTTCGCCGCGCAGAAGCAGGATGTCGTCGACCTTCAACCGGGCATCGGGCAGAGGCGCGGCGATCTGGCGTTTGGCGCGCAGGATCGTGACGATTTCCACTTCGCCGCCGCCGAGATTGCGCAGATCGGCGACGGTCTTGTCTTTCAGTTTGGAGCCATCCGCGACGCGAGCCTCGGTGACATAATCCTCGATATCGAGGGCTGCTTCTAGGGAGGTGGCGCCACGGCGATCGCGCGGCAGCAGACGATAGCCCACGGCCAGGAAGGCACAGCCGGCAACGGCGATGACGATGCCGACGGGCGTGAAGTCGAACATGCTGAACGGCGTGCCTGTCAATTCGCCGCGAACGCGCGAGACGATCACGTTCGGCGACGTGCCCACCAAAGTGACGATGCCGCCGAGCAGCGAGCCGAAGGCCATCGGCATCAGGAAGACAGACGGGGATTTCCCGCCCTTGCGCGCGAGCTGATAGGCGATCGGCAGCATCATCGCCAGAGCGCCGATATTCTTGATGAAGGCGGAGAGGACGGCGACGCTGATCACCAGCACGAAGACCTGCACCTGCGTCGAGCTCTGTGCGGGGGAGAGCCCCGACATGGCCCGCTCGATCAGACGCGAGCGGGCGACCGCGCCGCTCAAGATCAAAGCGCTGCCGACGATGATGACGATATCGTCGGAGAAGCCCGTGAAAGCCTCTTTCAGCGGAATAATGCCGAGAGCAAGGCCCGCCAGCAGGGCTAGCAGTGCCACCACGTCATAGCGCAGCCGGCCCCACAGAAACGCCCCCATCATTACGATGATGAGACCCACCGATAACCATTGAGGCTGCGTCATCTGCAAAAACTCCGGGAGCAACGGTGTCGCCCGCGTTCGCGGGTCGTTGATTTCAACACATCAAATATCGGCGGAGGACGGGCGGCGAATGACCCGCCTTTCTGACAATGAATCAAGCAAAAGGTTTATCATGAAGAAGCGGTGCGGCAATCGTATCCCGACGTTTCGAGAAGTGTCACAGTGGCAATAAAATCCCCATGCAGAAGGTTCCGCCGGGGCTTATAGCCTCCACGGCGAACGGAGATTCTTTTGATGGCTGACCGGGTTGATTCGACAACGAAGGGGACGTTGGCGGCGCAGGGCTCGGTCGGCGAGGTTTTTTTTTCGTTCCTGAAACTTGGGTTGACGTCGTTCGGCGGCCCCATCGCTCACTTGGGCTATTTCCGAGACGAGATCGTCGTGCGCCGCCGTTGGATCGATGAGGCCGCCTATGCCGATCTGGTCGCGCTTTGCCAGTTTCTGCCGGGGCCCGCGTCGAGCCAGGTTGGTTTTTCTCTCGGTGTCCTGCGCGGCAATGGGCTGCTGGGCGGGCTGGCGGCTTGGTTTGCTTTCACCATGCCGTCGGCCATCCTCCTCTTCGCCTTCGCGCTTGGTGCCGCGTCTTTCACAGGCCCCGTGGCCGAAGGCATTCTGCACGGATTGAAACTGGTGGCCGTCGCCGTCGTCGCGCAGGCGATCTGGGGAATGGCGAAAAGCCTGACGCCGGACAAGGAGCGCGCGGCGATCGCCCTGATCGCGGTCGCGCTCGTAACCTTTGTCGGCGGCTCCTTTGGGCAGATCATCACCATCGCGTTCGGTGCGCTGATCGGCCTCTGGCTGTGTCGTGGCACCGGCACCGATCCCATCGCCGCTGGACATTTGCATTTTCCCGTTTCGAAGACGGCTGGGGCGATTGCGCTCGTGCTGTTTGCTGCTTTCTTGGTGTTGCCGCCGCTGATGGTCGCCACGACTGGCCAGCAGGCCATCGCGCTGTTCGATGCCTTTTACCGCTCCGGCGCGCTCGTGTTCGGCGGCGGCCATGTGGTGCTGCCTTTGCTGCAGGCCGAGGTGGTGACACCCGGCTGGCTCGGCAACGAAACTTTCCTTGCCGGCTATGGTTTGGCGCAGGCGGTTCCCGGGCCGCTTTTCACTTTCGCTGCTTATCTCGGCGCGGCCGTCGGGCCGGCACCAAATGGGTTACCAGGCGCCATCATCGCACTCGTCGCCGTCTTCCTGCCGGGGCTTCTGCTCGTTTACGGCACCTTGCCGTTTTGGGATGCGTTGCGGCTTCGCCCCACGGCGCAGGCGGCCATGCGGGGCACCAATGCCGCCGTCGTCGGCATTTTGGGTGCCGCGCTTTATAGCCCGGTATGGACAAGCGCGGTGCTGACACCGCGCGACTTTACGGTGGCGCTGGCCGGTTTCCTTTTGCTGACGGTGTGGAAAGCGCCACCGTGGATTGTCGTCGTTCTGCTTGGCCTCGCCGGCGCCCTCCTGCAATTTTAATTTTTGCGGCTGGTCAGGTTTTGTCGAACCTGTTCGAGCCAACTCGAAACTGTGCCAAGGGCCTGGCTGCCCTTTCCGAGAAGTCCCGCCAGCTCGCTCTCGATCGCTTCGCGCTTTGAGGAATCCGGTTCCGGTAACGGCGGCAGGATGTGCGCGTAATAGGTTTTGTCCAAGAGTCGATGGAGCAGGCGCTCGCCGGGAAAGGGCTCGCCATTGTTCAGGGCTCGCGCGGCTTTAAGGATGGAGCGGATGTCATACTGCGTCGGGCTGATGTCAGGCACCTGCTTGTTCAGGTTCAAAAGCGTATAGACACCGACGCGGGCCGTGCGGATCGAACTGTCCATCGTGAAAATGATGTCGTTCGAGGTTTCGACGAACTGACCCATCAAGCCAAGATTGGTGCAGCCCGCAGGCACCACATGCGGGCGATCCCCCGCGGCGCGCGGCATGAACATCGAGGTGATGTAGGGCATGAGCGCGAGGCGGGCCTTGGTGTTCGCGACGACTTCGTCGAGCTTGCTCTCGATGCCCAGATGATAACAAAGCTCGGCGATGATCTCGCGCCCGGTGCAGGCCGGCATCGGCTTTTTGACGTAGTTGCCTTCCTTGTCCATCAGCAGGGCATAGACCCAGATTACCAGAACGTCCTTGGGCTGGGTTGGGAAATGGGGTTGGCGGTTACATGTAAAGCTCATCACCCAATTGGAATCGGTGAAGGTGATGATGCCGCCCGTCACCGTCTTGCCTGAATAAGGATCGTTGACCGAAAGCTCTTTCAGCTTATCGACGAAGGGAGAGGGCTTGCAGGTTAAGGTCACCGACTCCCACATCGAGCGATCGACATCGCCATAGAATTTTTCCGGCTTGCCGAAGACAGGCGACTTCTTGGCAAGGTTCTTCCAGAGCGCCCAGTCACTGGCATCGCCTGGATCATTCTTGCCCCGTTCGAGGATGGGCGCATGATCCATGTCGCCGTAAGCGGTGCCTTCGGTCATGGAGCCAGTCAACGCGAAGACGACATCTTTCGGGCCGACCGCGATCGTCGTATCGGTGCCGCCCACTTTGGCCTTGATCGCGGTTACACGACGTGTCTCGCCTTCCACGGTCATGTCGAGGTCATAGGCGCGCGTGTCAAATTGCACCTTCACGCCTTGTTGGCGCAGGTGCTCTACGAGGGGACGGACGAAACTGTCGTACTGGTTATATTTGGGGAAGATCAGCGCCGACATATCCGTCAGTCCGTCGAGGGCATCGAGGAAACGGTGCATGTAGAGCTTCATTTCGAGAAGGCTCTGCCAATTCTCGAAAGCGAACATCGAACGCCACAGATACCAGAAATTGGTTTCGAGGAAGCCTGGGCTGAAATATTGCTCGATGGTGATGTCGTCGAGGTCTTCCTTGCGCTTCAGCAAAAGACGGATGAGTTCCCATTGCTGCGGCTTGGACAGACCGAGGGTCGAGAAATCGCGGATCTGACCACGCTTGTGCATGAGCCGCGCTTTGGAGAAATTTGAATCGTTGTCGTTGACCAGTCGATATTCGTCCAGAACGCTGAATCCTTCAGGCATTTCGAGCGCCTGCACGTCCTGAAACATGTCCCACAGATTGTCATAGTTCCAATTCATCTCACGGCCGCCGCGGATGATGTAACCATCCTCGGGATTGCCCGCGCCATCGAGTGAACCGCCCTCGATGTGCACCGTGTCGAGGATGGTGATGTCCTTGCCCGCCAGACCGCCATCGCGGATCAGGTAGAAGGCAGCGGCAAGGCCAGCGATGCCGCTGCCGATGATCCAGGCCTTGCGCCCTTCAACCGCTCCGGAGGGAACGGGCCGGTTGCGCATATAGGCGCCCATCATGTCGGGCGGCGGCAGGGTATTGTCGGCGCTGTTATGCCAATAGGCGGCTGTGGTATCGGCCTCGACTTTAAAGGGCTTGCCGTTGGCGCGGATGGTCGGAGTCCCGTTGGTCATGACGATCCTCTCCGTGTCGAATTGAAAACTCAACTTGATCACGTCACGCAATGACGTGCCGTACATCCTTAAGCTTGATAGTTTGAAGGGACACGTCAAGAGCGCCTTTCGGCCTGTCTCAAAATGACGTGTAGGTCGAAAGGCCGTCGCGATGGCATTTATGGTTAGCGCCTATGGCGCATAACGTTGCCACTTACCGGGCGACGGCGGTGAAATGACTTTGCATGGAAAAAACCGCGCCGCTGTCATGCGAAAACGGCGCGGTCTGTCGTTATGATTTGGTCTGATCGTCGATCGCCGCATCCGGCGCATTCTTCTTCACCGACTCGATGCCGTTATCGCGCGCCGAGGCCGAGGAATAGGTTTCGCTGGTGCCGACGATCTGGCCGTTGGCGGCTTTCAGGTTGAACATCTCCTGACCGTTCTTGGCGGTCTTGCGTTCATAGCGTTCGTCCTTGGCCGCATTGGCCTTGACGGATTCGATGCCCTTGATGGCTGAAGCATGAGCTTCGTACATTTCGCTTTTCAGAATGTTTTCGCCGTTACCGGCTAAAAGACCAAAATAAAATTTGTCGTTGGAAGATTTTTTCAGCACGAACTTGCCGGCCATAACGTCCTCCTCATGGGAAACGAGACGGGCGGAGCCTAAAGCAAATTGCGTTTCGATAGAAACGCAATTTTGGTTAGAGTCTTGGTTTGACGCGTCTTTGTGGCGTTTGACTAGGTCAAACTGCAAAACGCTATTGCAAGGCCGAAACCGAGCCGTCAGCCGGTTCCGCGAATGATTCCCTTGCTTTCCAGGCTGGCGATTTCGGTGGCGCTGTAGCCAAGTTCGCCGAGAATGCGGGCGTTATCCTGTCCGAGTGCCGGCGGCGGGCTGCGCAGCGGCAGCCGGTCGCCGTCGAAGGTGAGCGGCAGTAGCGGCGTCTGGGTCGCCACAGCCCGTTCGGCGCCGCTGCAATCGGCGGAGATGGTGACGGGGGCGAGCCCGCCGGTTGCCGTCAGATGATCGTCGTCGAACAGATCCTGCGGTTTGGTGATCGGCGCATAGGGCAGGCCGTTCGCCTCGAACGTCTGGGCGATGATGCCGGCATCGAGCAGGGCCAAGCGTTCGCGCAACAGCGGCATCATCCAGTCGCGAGCACGCACCCGCGCATTGTTGCTACTCAGCCGCGCGTCGGCGATGAGATCGTCGTAGTCGAAGGCCTTGCAGAACAGCGCCCATTGCGTGTCGGAGACGACGGCGAGGAAAATCTGTTCGTCGCCGGCGACCGTGAAGACGTCATAGACGGCCCAGGCGGAAATGCGGCTTGGCATAGGCGCCGGCTTCTGGCCCGTCACCGCATATTGCATCATGTGCTGCGCGACGAGGAAGACGTTGTTCTCAAAAAGCGCGCTTTGCACCTCGGCGCCTTGGCCGGTCCCCGTGCCGGCACGGTCACGTTGCAGCAGGGCGGCCAGCGCCCCGATGGCGCCGAACATGCCGCCCATGATGTCGTTGACGCTGGTGCCGGCGCGCAATGGCCGTCCTTCCGGCCCGGTCATATAAGCGAGGCCGCCCATCATCTGCACCACTTCGTCGAGCGCCGTGCGCTGTTCGTAGGGGCCGGGCAGAAAACCTTTGTGCGAGACGTAGATCAGACGTGGATTGAGCTTGCGCAGGGTTTCGGCATCGAAGCCAAGCCGGGCCATGGCGCCGGCCTTGAAATTCTCGCTGAACACGTCGGCCGCCGCCACCAGCTTCAACACGATCTCGCGCCCAAGGGGGTCCTTCGTATCGATGGCGAGGCTCTGCTTGTTGCGATTGAATGTCGGAAAGAATCCTGCACCGGAGCCGATGAGCTTGCGCGTGTTATCGCCCGTGACAGGTTCGATCTTGATCACTTCAGCGCCGAGATCGGCAAGGATCAAGCCGCAGGTCGGGCCCATGACCATATGGGTGAATTCGACGACGCGGACGCCAGCCAGGGGCAAAGGGCGCGAAGCCTCAGCCTCAGCCATGATGCGCCTGTTCAAACCCTTTCGGCAGACCGGCTTCCGCCGTCATGCCATAGACTTCGACGCCGGGCAGGCCGGCGATGACCGCCTCGCGCGCCGCGATCAGTCTGGCGAGATCGATGCCGGTGGAAAGCCCCATGGCCTCGAACATGAAGACCAGATCCTCCGTCACCACATTGCCCGAGGCGCCCGGCGCATAGGGGCAGCCGCCGAGGCCGCACAGCGAACTGTCGAAGGTGCGCACGCCCGCTTCATAGGCGGCCAGGCAATTGGCGATGCCAAGACCCCGGGTGTTGTGCATATGGGCTGCGCCGGTCTTGCTGCCGATCTCGGCGAAGGCGCGGGTAAACAGCCGCGTCACCTGTGCCGGATTGGCATAGCCGACCGTATCGGACAGACCCGTCTCGTTGGCGCCGGCTTCCGTCAATTGGCTGGCGAGCCGGATCACGTCGTCTTCCGGTACCACGCCTTGCAGGGTGCAGCCGAAGGCAGTCGAAATATTGGCTTCGATCCCGATCTCCGGCGCCTGCGCATCGCGCAGCGCGACGATGCGTTTCACCTCCTCGACCATTTCGGCGGGGGTCTTGCGCACATTGGCGAGCGAATGCGCTTCGCTGGCAGAAACCGGAATGGTGAGAACGTGAACGCCGGCGGCAATGGCGGCTTCCGCGCCGCGCAGATTGGGCACCAAGCCCAGCACTTTCAGGCCGGGCAGGGTGCGGGCGTGGCGAACCACCTCCGCCGCGTCGGCCATCTGCGGCAGCAGTTTGGCCGGCACGAAGGAGGTGACCTCGATCTCGCGCAGACCGGCCGCATAGAGCGCGTCGATCCAGCGCAATTTGTCGGCCGTCGCCATCACCTGCGAAATGCTTTGTAGCCCGTCGCGTGGGCCGCATTCGCTGATGATGACGTCGGTGTGGGACATTGGTCCTCGTCAAATGCTCGCGATGGCGCCGCCGTCGACGCGCAAGATCGAGCCGGTGATATAGGAAGCGCGCGCGCTGGCGAGGAAGGCGACCGCATCGCCATATTCCCGCGCATCGCCCAGGCGACCCATGGGGATGGAATTGGCGCTGTCGCGCGTCACCTCTTCAATGCTGCGGCCCTGCTTCTGCGCCGTATTGCCGTCGATCTGGGTGATGCGATCGGTCATGATGCGGCCGGGCAGCACCACGTTCACCGTCACGCCGTCGCGCGCCACTTCCTGCGACAGCGTCTTCGAGAAGGTGACGAGAGAAGCCCGCAGCGTGTTGGAAATGCCGAGATTGGGAATCGGCGACACGACGCCCGACGTGGCGCTGGTGATGATGCGGCCCCATTTGCGTTGGCGCATGCCCGGCAGCACCCGGTCGGTGATGGCGATGACGCTGAGGACGAGACTTTGAAACTGCTGCGCCCACAGCTCCGGCTTTTGGCCGGCGGCGGTGGTCGGCGGCGGTCCGCCGGTATTGTTGACCAGAATGTCGATCGGCCCCAAAGCCTGTTCGACGCGGGCGACATTGGCGTCAATCACCGAAAGGTCGGCCAAATCCCAGGGGAGGGCGAAACCCTTGCCGCCGGCCGCGTTGATCAGGGCCACGGTCTCATCGAGCTTGTCGGCACGGCGCCCGGCGACAGCCACATGGGCGCCTTCACCGGCGAGCGATACGGCGATCGCCCGGCCAAGGCCGCTGCTGGCGCCCAAAACCAGGGCTGTTTTCCCCTTTATTCCGAAATCCATTGTGCACCGTCTCCTGGAGCTGGTCTCTCCCTTGGGAGTGACGATGCCCCAGGCGAAATCGCGTTTCAACAGAAAGGCGATTTTGCCTGGAATCTTTATTTTGATGGCGGACTAGCTCGTTTGCAGCTTGAACAGCGAACCGAACTGGCCCGTCTGTCCCCAATATTTGAGGGTGTCGAGCACCGCCGCGGGTGAGGCCAGCCGATGTTGGGCGACCGTATCGAGATTGCCGACGTGAATCGACACGCCGTCATTGTCGTTGACGACGCGAAAACCATCCTCGTCGGTCAGGTCGTCGCCGATGAAAATCGGGCGGCTGTTGCGATAGTGCGGATGTTTGAGGAAGTCGGCGATGGCATGGCCCTTACTGGCTTCCGTCGGCAGGATTTCGCCGACGCATTTGCCGAGTTGCAAGCGGTAGTCCGAGCCCAGCTCCTTCAAAGCTTCGCTGAGAGCATGGCGGCAGAGCTTTTCCGCTTCCACCGCCTTGCGCCAATGGATGGAGAACGAACAGCCCTTGTCCTCGACGATGACGCCTTGGATGGGGTCCATCGCGCGTTTCACTTTCTCCAGTGCCAGCGTCAGTTCCGGCCGGCCGGCGACGTCGCATTGCGTGGTGATGTCACCGGCGCGCGTTTCAAGCCCGTGCAGGCCGGCCGCGTCGAACATGAGAGGACGCAGGAAACCGTCGAGCACGTGCAGCGAGCGGCCGCTGACGATGGCAAAGCGGCCCTCGAGAATGAGCTGCAATTCCTGCAAGGTCGGCACCAGAGTGCTGTCGATCACGACATTGTCCGGCCGCGAGGCGATGTCGACCAGCGTGCCGTCGAAATCGAGGAAAAGGGACCAGGTCTGCGTCGTCATGCGCCGCTCCCTGGCCGACCTTCCTGCATCGGCTCGAGAATGCGCTGGCGATTGCGCAGGCGCGAAGCTTCCACGAGCATCTGCGCCGCCCAGCGATAGACATTGCGTTCGCGCACCAGGGTGCGCATGAGCTGCATGCGCTCGCGCTGCTGATCTTCCGGCATGGTCAGCGCCTGCTGGAAGGCCTCGGCCGTGCCATAGGCATCATAGGGATTGATCAGGAGCGCTGCCTGCAATTCGCGCGACGCGCCGGCGAATTGCGAGAGGATCAGCACGCCCTGATCGTCGTCGCGTGCGGCGACGAATTCCTTGGCCACCAGATTCATGCCGTCGTGCAGGCTGGAGACGACGCAGACATCGGCCGCGCGGAACAGTTCGAACACTTCCGCCGGTTCATGATGGCGGATGACGAGAATGATCGGCTTGTAGGTGTCGGAACCGTGCTTCTCGTTGATGGCTTCGGCGAGAAGAACGGCTTCGTCCTGCAGTTTGCGGTAGGAATCGAGTTTGGTGCGCGTCGGTGCCGCCACCTGAACGAGGACGAAGCGGCCGATCCATTCCGGATGGCGCGTCAGGAAGTCGTCCACCGCATGCATGCGGTCGACGACACCCTTGGTATAGTCGAAACGCTCGACGCCGATGGCAAGATGAGCGTTTTGATCGATGCCGAGCCGCTCGCGCACGATGCGCCGGCATTCGGGCACTGGCTTCTGCGCCTTCATGGCGGCCGGCGGCCAGTCGATTGAGATCGGATAGGGCCGGATCAAGCATTCATGCTCTTCCAGCGTGACCGAAGCGTTTTCGCGGTCGATACGGCTTTCGATGAAACGATCCACGGTTTCGAGGAAGTTGTTGCAGTGAAAGCGCGTGTGGAAGCCGAGAATGGAACTGCCGAGCAGGCCGCGAATGATCTCCTCGCGCCACGGGCAAATGCCGAAGGTCTCGGAATTCGGCCAGGGGATATGCCAGAAGGTGATGATGGTGGCGCGCGGCAGGCGCTTGCGGATCATCGCCGGCAGGGTGGCGAAATGATAGTCCTGCACCAGGACGATCGGATCGGGCACCCGTGCTTCCTGCTCGACCGCATCGGCGAACCGTTCGTTGACCTCCTGATAGGTGACCCAGTTGGCCTCGCGGAAGGACGGGCGCACGAAGGAGATATGGCACAGCGGCCAGAGGCCTTCGTTGGCCATGCCGTAGTAGTAGCCGTCCTGTTCATCGTCCGACAGCCAGATGCGGCGCAGGAGATAGGCGGGATCGTCGGGCGGCACCTGCACGCGATCATGCCGATCGACCGTTTCGCGATCGGCCGTGCCGCTGCCATGCGCCACCCAAGTGCCGCCGCACGCGCGCATGACAGGCTCCAGCGCCGTCACCAAGCCGCTAGCGGGCGTCTGAACGGTGATAGTGTCACCGTTCTTGTTGTGGATATAGGGTTCGCGATTGGAAACCGCGATCACCTGAACGTCGGGCAGTTCCTCCTCGATGAGCTTGCGTAAGGTCTCCGGCGACCAGTCGACCTGGATCGGCGCCTCGCCACCTGTCGCCGCGTCGGATTTCAGATCGCGCACGAGTTTCTGAATCTCGGCGCCGAGAATGGGAGGCGTACCGTTGCTGTCGCGCAGCGTGCCGCCCTTGCGCGCATCGAGAATGGTTTGGCGCGCCGAAGCCAGCCATTGCCGCAACAGGAAGAACATCAAGGCGGCGGCAAGCAGACTGATGGCGAGGCCGACACCGACGATGCCGAGCACCCAATAGAAGCGCACTTCCGCGGCGCGCGCTTCGATGAAGCTCAGGTCGTGCAGGATGGCGACATGGCCCTTGGTATCGCCGGCCGAAATGGGGAAGGTCGCGATATAGAGCCGGCGGCCCGCGTGATTGATGGTGGAGAAATTGGGCCGGTCACTGCGCGCCAGGGCCTTGCAGGCGACATCATTGCCCAGGCTCTTGGTTTGGATGAGCAGATTGTCGCTGTCGTCGCAATACATGATGCCGACCAGCCGTTCGTCATCGGCCAGACGGTCGAACAGTTTCGACACGGCGCTGTCGTCTTTACGAAGGATGTCGGATTGAATCTGATCCTGGATGGAATTGAAGACAAGGCGAGAGCGCAACTCGACATCGCGCCGCGACCATTGGTCGACGACGACGGAGGTGAGAGGCAGAAAGCCGATCACGAGGACGACGATCACGCCAATGATGAGCGCTCCGTAGCGGTAATACGAATTCACACCTTGTGCTCCTTACCAATGGGACAACCGGCGTTGTCCCTTTTTCACTCCCAAGGCCGACTGAGCCGAACGGCTGAATTGATGAGCCCGACCATCGAATAGGTTTGCGGGAAATTCCCCCAGAGTTCGCCGGTGATATGATCGGCGTCTTCCGAGAGCAGGCCGAAAGTATTGCGGATGCCGAGCAGCCGTTCGAATTGCGCCACGGCCTCCTCGCGCCGGCCGATGGCCGCTAGGGCATCGACATACCAGAAGCCGCAGATGAGAAAGCCATTGCTCATATGGCCGAAGTCGTCCTGGGAGGCATAACGCAGCAAGAGGTCGCCACGGCGCAGCGATTTGCCGATAGCCTCGACCGTGGCGATGAACCGCGGATCCTTGGCTTTGACGAAGCCGAGTTCGGCAAGCAGCAGCAAGGTGGCATCGAGATCCTCGCCATCGAAGGTCGAAACGAATGTTCCCAGCTTGCTGCTGAACGCGCGACGGTCGATTTCCGCGTGAATGGTTTCGGCGCGTTGGCGCCAGAATTTGCTACGGTCGTCACGACCGATCCGTTTGGCGATGCGCGCCAGCCGATCGCAGGCGGCCCAGCACATGACGCTGGAAAATGTGTGGATCGAAGCGATCGTGCGCAATTCCCACGGACCGGCATCGGGCTGATCGAACACTTCCGTAGCACGATGGCCCAAACCTTCGAGCCGCTCGAACAGAATTTCATTGCCGTCGCGCACCAGGCGATGGTCGAAGAAGGCGTGCATGGAAGCGAGTACGATGCTGCCATAGACGTCGTTTTGCACCTGCGTGTAAGCGCCGTTACCGGTGCGCACGGGCCCCATGCCGCGATAGCCGGCAAGCTTTTCGGCGATGCGCTCCTCGCGGTCCGAAAGGCGCGAGACGCTGAACAGCGGGCCGATATCCTTGGCGCCACGCGAGTTCTCGTCGTCGACGATGTCGGTGATATAGCCGATATAGGTTTCCATCGTGCGCGTCGTGCCGAGTCGGTTCAGCGCCTGGATGACGAAATAAGCATCGCGCACCCAGCAATAGCGATAATCCCAGTTGCGGCCGGTGGAAGGTGCCTCGGGAATGGAGGTGGTCAGCGCCGCAACGATAGCGCCGGTCTCTTCGAAATTGCACATTTTGAGGGTGATGGCCGAGCGGATCACCGCCTCCTGCCAGTCGAAGGGGATCGACAGCGAGCGCACCCAATCCTGCCAATGGGCGATCGTCTTTTCGAGGAATTCGCGGCCCATGACATCGATGCCGGCGCGCAACGGTTCGTCGGCCCCGAAGAAGAAGGCGAGGGGGCGGTCGACGACAAAGGGCGTCGTGTCGAGCAGATAAGCAACCGGTGCGTCGGTGGTCAGGCGCAGGCTCATGGTCGAGCCGACGAAGCGAATGTGGCTGTTGCCGCGCGTCACTTCCGGTTCATCGGCGCCCCAATTGAATTTCGGCGTCGCGCGCACCCGGATGCGTGGCCGCCCCTTCAAGGGGCGCACGCGGCGCACCACCATCGGCGGCCGGTAGATGCGGTCGAACTGCATGAAGCGGGGTGCGTAATCGGTGATCTCGAGGGAGTTGCCGGCCGTGTCGGACAGGACCGTCACAAGGACCGCGGTGTTCTCGATATAGGATTGCGTGCAGGAGACGCCGCCGACGAGTTCGATCTCGAACATGCCGCCTTGCTGATCGGCATCGTTTCCCATCAGCAGATTGCAGAACACCGGATCGCCATCGAGCCGGGGAAAGCACGACCAGACCATGCGGGCGCGCTTGTCGATCAATGTTGCGATCGAACAGTTCCCGATCACAGCAAGGTCGAGAGAATGCATCGGTCAGGTCTCCTCATTGAGGTCGATCGGAAGGGCGGAGGAAGACGGTGACGAGACTGTCGCCATAGCCTGCCGGGATCAAGGACAACGCAGCAACGCAGCCGGGACATGGGAAGAATGCGACGACCCCCGCCCGGGGTGCCGCGACACACTTGCCGAAAGTCAAACGTTCCGTGACACCAAAGGCTTAACGCACTGCGGGAACCAAAGTTCCGACCCAATTTGGCGTCTTTTGGGTGGCAAATCGGGCATCAAAACGCAAAAGGCCCCGCGCGGCTGAGCCGCTGCGGGGCCAAAAAATCGCGAACCTTGCCAGTACATCCGTGGTCAAGGCGTTAGATTTTTAGAAGTCTGTTGATCAGGCAGTCTTCAGGTTGTCCGCAGAGGACTTGCCCGAACGCTTGTCGACGACGATTTCGTAGGAAATCTTCTGTCCTTCGTTCAGGCCGCGCAACCCAGCGCGTTCGACGGCGCTGATGTGAACGAACACGTCCTTGCCGCCATCATCGGGCTGGATAAATCCGTAGCCCTTTTGATCGTTGAACCATTTCACGGTTCCCTGTGACATAGGTATCATTCCGTAGTTTACAAGTGCAGATGGTCGCAAATTTGAGAGCTGCAACCGGTGTATTCGAGATTTAGGTAAGAATGTCGTCAGACAGGTCCGCGGAAGCGGCAAGGCCAAGTCGTTCGGCCGAAAGCTCGAACCATGAATATGGGGGGTACGACCAATTTAATCAAGGCCTGTATTTATACGGGCTGTGCCGCTTTATTCGCCGTTCTTTTCCCCGGCGGAACGATTGGTGAAATGGGCATTGCCGAGCCCCGTGCCAATAGTGAAAGCCCCCCAGCGCGCCACATCCTGCATGAAAGGCACTTCGCTGAGGCCTTGCACGACCGCATCATTGTGCATGATCACCATGGTGTCGTGATCGGCGATCGTCGGGATCGCTTCGGCCACCGCCTGCGGCAGATTGAATCGGCTGCTCTCCCAATTGCCCGGCAGATTTTGCGCGCCCTTGGCGATCGACCCATCCTCTTCGATCTTTCCCGGGCAGGCGATGCCGATAAACGGCGCCAGCTTGTAGCCTTCCTTGGTCGCGCGCGCCGCGAGATCCTGGAGCATGCCGATCAACTCGCCGACCGCTTCGTCGCGCTTGGGATCGTCGTCGGCATGCCGCCAGAGTTTCGACTTCCACACGCGTGCTTTGGAGAGGTCCTTGGCCTTTTTGACGTTGGGCTCGACCACGCCGGCGCGCATGTTCGTGCCGCCGATGTCGACGGTCAAAATGGCGTCATGGCCTTCGAAAATCCAGGCGGGCGCCAGATGCGCGCAGCCGATCAAGGCGGCTTCATCGGGATGGTTGCGGATCGGCACAAGGTCGACGTTGAACTTCTCAGCCTTTAGGATGAGACCGGCCCGCGCAATCGCCAGCTCGCCGATGCGGCTTTGGCGAAAGCCGCCGCCGATCACTATACGCTCCGTGTCGCTCCAGGCTTTCAGCTTGAGAAATCTCTGCGCCACGCCCGCGAATTCCTGGGCGAATTCCTCCACGGCGCTCTGCACCACGCCGCTCGCGTCGAGATCGCCACTGGCCAGAATCTCATCGAGCTGTTTGCGGCTGATGTCGTCGCTTGCATCCTCGCCAAACGGATCGGCGTCCAGCTTGCGCAGTGGCTTGCGCCATTTGTCCAAAAGCTCGTGAAACGCACGACGGCTGGCACGATCGCCGACAAAGCCGTCCGCATCCTTGATTTCGGCATTGTAGCTATCGACGATCACCGAAGGGAGAGTCTTGGCCCCATGCGTGCCGATCGCTTCAACCGTCTGCGTCGCCATCGTTGCCCCCTGTGTTGCTGGGGATTAACGATCAACACCGTCAAATGGTTGCATTCAATGCGTTGAGGCGGTCGGCGTCATCTGCGGCCGGGGGCGGGGCAGCCGTAACGCCACCAGCGCCGCGCAGCCTGCGCCGACGGCTGAAATCAGGGCCGCGACGACAAAGCCGCTGGAAAATGCCGCCCGCGCCGTTTCCAGTAACAGAGTACCATCGGCTTTGGTGAGGCTGTTGGCGATCGTTTGCGCACCGGCCAGCGTTTCGCGCGCCAGCAGCGGGATCGTCGAGCCGTCGGCGAGCGTGCTGCCGTCCATCGCGCGACGGTAGAGGAAATTGATCAGGCTGCCGACGGTTGCGATGCCAAGAGCGCCGCCGAGTTCGGTGCTGGTCTCGGCCATGCCGGAAGCCATGCCCGCCCGCTCCGGCGGCACCGAACCGACGATGATGTCGGTGGTTAGCGTGACCGCTGGTCCATAGCCGAAGGCGAGCAGAAGGCCGGCGATCATCATCAACACCAAACTGCGCTCCGCGCCCGCATAGGCGAGCAGCAGGAAGCTGAGCCCGCCGACGAACAGGCCAAGCGCCATCACCGCAGGAATGCCGGCAAGCCGCGTCAGTCGTGCCGTGATGAGTGAAGAGACGACGAAGCCAAGGCCAGAGGGCGCGGACCAGATGCCTGCCTCCACCGTCGATAGCCCCAGCACGAGCTGGAAATATTGCGCGATGAACAGAAAGGAGGCGAAGCTCGTCGAGAAGCCGATGATGTTGATCGCCAGCGCCGTGCTAAAAGCGCGATTGCCGAAGAGCGACAGATCGACGAGCGGTTCATCGAGCTTCAACTGCCGCAGGCAGAAGAGCGCGCCGAAAGCGATCCCCACGAGGATGGCGACAAACGGCAGCAGAGCGATGCCGCTGTCGGCCAGCACCTTGACGCCATAGATGACCGGCAGGATGGCGCACAGCGACAACGCGGCGCTGAGAACATCGAGCCGGCCTGCATGGGGATCGCGAAACTCCGGCAGCAGGAAGGGGCCAGCGATCAGCAGCAGCGCCATCACTGGCAGCGCGATCAGAAATACCGATCCCCACCAGAAATAGGCCAGCATGAAACCGCCGACCACGGGGCCGATGGCGCCGCCGGCGGAAAAGCTGGCGATCCAGACGCTGATCGCGAAGGTGCGCTCGCGCGAGTCGCGAAACATGTTGTGAATGAGCGAGAGCGTGGAAGGCGCCAGAGTCGCCGCCGCCAGGCCCAGCACCGCGCGCGAGAAGACCAGCATTTCGGCGCTGGTCGAGAAGGCGGCGAGCAATGAAGCAAAGCCGAAGGCTGTGGCGCCGATGAGCAGGAGGCGCCGCCGGCCGATGCGGTCGCCAAGCGTGCCCATGGTGATCAGGGCTCCTGCTAACAGGAAGCCGTAGATGTCGACGATCCACAAAAGCTGTGTCGGCGACGGACGCAGATCGGCGGTCAAATGCGGCAAAGCCAGGTTGAGGACCGTCAGGTCCATGGAGTAAACTAAGCAGGGCAATGCCAGGACGGCGAGGCCCAGCCATTCACGCCGGCCGGCTTTGGATGCAGCAATCGATTGGGTCACGTCAGCCTCTGATACGAAAATTCGCCGGTGTCTGCTTCAAGGACGATCGGCGGATGCTGTCGCCGACAGCGGGCCGGCGAAGATCATGCGAGGCCTCGAGGTTTCTTGTCTGCCTAATACGGCAGCAATTGGACCTTGTGTGTTGAGCGACGGTTGCGATAACGCTGGCATTCGATTGAACAGGGGGGAATATGTTGAGAGTTGATTTTAGATATCGTGGCCTCTCGCTGGCCGCAGCGATGGGGCTTACGTTTGCGGCTGCGACCACCGTATCGGCGCAGAGCAATTTTCCGAACCGGCCGGTCAATCTGATTTCCGATTCGGCACCGGGAAGCTCGAACGACGTGTCCGTTCGCATCGTCGCCGAGCAGTTGGGCAATCTGTGGCGGCAGCAGGTTGTCGTCATGAACTATCCGGGGGCCGGCGGCGGCATCTCTGCGCGCACGGCCTCTCAGGCCACGCCGGATGGCTATAATTTCTATATGCCCGCCGCTTCCGTGTTCCTGGCGCTGAAGGGCGCGCCGGGAACGGCGCCCAATCTGCCGGTCGAGCTGCCGCGCGATTTCATCCCGGTTGCTTTCGTCTCGCTACAGCCGATCTTCATCGCGGTTTCGCCGAAGCTCAACGTCAGCTCCTTTTCTGAGTTGATCGCTCTGGCCAAGCAAAAGCCGGGCGAGATTTCTTTCGCGGCGACCGGCAAGGGCCGCATCACTCATCTGACGATGGAGCTCTTTCAGGAGCGGGCGGGCATCAAGCTGACCTTCGTGCCTTATGCGGGTGGGCCGGCCGCCGCGATGAACGATGTGGCCACGGGGCGCGTCGGTATCGTGCTGGATGGCTATTCCAGCCTCGCTGGCGCCATCGACGGCAACATGATCAAGAGCATCGGCGTTGCAGCGCCCGAACGCCTGCCACAATTCCCCAATTTGCCGACTGTCTCCGAAGCCCTTCCAGGTTTCTTTGCCGGCGGCTGGAACATCATCGTCGCGCCGTTGGGAACGCCGGCCGATATCGTGAAAAAGGTCAGCGAGGACGTGAACAAGATCCTCGACAATCCCGAGGTCATTCAGAAGTTCGAGAAGCTCGGCACCTATCCGCGCAAAATGTCGTCCGAAGAAGTCGGCGCTTTCGTGAAGCGCGAACAGGATGTCTGGCGTCCGATCCTCGAAAAGGTGGCCAGGGAAGACAGCAAGTAACCTCAAGCTTGACTATTTCCGGTGCATTTCCCGCGTCAATTGGCGCGGGAAATGCAAGCAAGTCAGGGACTTGAATCGGTCGGAGTAAATCCGATATAGGCTACCGATTTAGTAGGGAAATTGTTCCGGAAAGGACATAGCGTTGAGACTGCTTTTGAAAGGGCGCGGTGCCCCGTTGTTTGCCGCCATCGGACTGTCGCTGGCCGCCAGCGCCACGCAGGCGCAGACCTATCCGGATCGGCCGGTCACCTTCATCTCCGATGCGCCGCCGGGGCTGTCGAGCGACGTGGCCACACGTATCGTCGCCGAGCAATTGAGCACCTTGTGGAAGCAGCAGGTGGTCGTCCTCAACCAGCCGGGCGGTGGCGGCAGCATTTCTGCCCGTGCTGCCTCGCGCGCCGCCCCTGACGGTTACACGTTCTACACGCCGTCGAATTCCACCTTCCTGCAGTTGAAGGGCGCGCCCGGCGTGGCCCCCAATCTGCCCATCGAAATGCCGCGCGACTTTCTGCCCGTCGGCTTCATCTCGGTGCAGCCGATGCTGATCGGCGTATCGCCGAAGCTCAACGTCAACAGCGTCGCTGAACTGGTCGCGCTGGCGAAACAGAAGCCGGGCGAGATCGCCTTCGCCGCGACCGGCCGAGGCCGCTTCACTCATCTGACGATGGAATTGTTTCAGGCACGTGCCGACGTGAAGCTCACCTTCGTGCCTTACACCGGCGGACCCGCGGCGGCGATGAATGACGTCACTTCCGGGCGCGTCGGCATCATCGTCGATGGTTATCCGGGCATTGGCGGCGCCATCGAGGGCGATCTCATCAAGGGGCTCGGTGTCGGTTCGAGCGAACGCCTGAAGGAGTTCCCCAATCTGCCAGCGATCGCCGAGACGCTGCCGGGTTTCTACGCCAGCGGCTGGACGATCCTGATCGCGCCGGTCGGCACGCCAGACGAAATCCTGAAGAAGGTCAGTGCCGATCTGAACAAGGCGCTTGAATCGCCTGATCTGCTCGCGCGCTTCTCCAAACTCGGTCTTTATACCAACAAGACCGCGCTCGCCGACGCCGGCGAGTTCGTCAAGAAAGAACAGGAAACTTGGCGCCCCATCCTTGAGAAGGTGGCGAGCGAGGACACCAATAAGTAAGGCGTCCTATTCGCCGAAATCCTCGCGTTTCCACGCGCCCGGATGGCGCGTGGTGATGCGGGCGAGATCATCGACATTGGCGCAACCGAGCTGTCCCAATGTGGCGCGCAGGTCATCCGAATAAACATTGATCAGATGGCCCGGTCCCTTGGCGCCAAGCGCGCCAAGGCTCCACAGGAAAGACTTGCCGGCGAAAGCCGCATCGGCGCCACAGGCGATGGCACGGGCCACGTCGATCCCTGAGCGGATGCCGCTATCGAAGATGAGCGTGGCTTTTTTGCCGACTGCCGCGCGAATGGCGGGCAGGGCATCGATGCTCGTCGGTAGGGCCTCGATCTGACGGCCGCCGTGATTGGTGACGAAGAGACCATCGACGCCCATCGCCACCGCGCGCTCCGCATCGGCTGGATGCAACACGCCCTTGAGCACCAGCGGGCCTTTCCAGTGATCGCGATATTTGGCGATTTCTTCCCAAGTGAAGGCGCCACCCTGTTCGCGGCGAATGAAGGCCGCTGCGTCAGCCAACGATATATTGGCGGGCATATACTGCCTGAGCGAGACGAAGCGCGGAATGCCGGCCTGCGACAGCGCGTAAAGCCATGACGGCGACGTCATCGCGTCGAGCCGCAATCGCATGGTCAGCTTGAACGGATTGACGATGCCGCTGCGCACTTCGCGCGGGCGGATCGTGCGCACGGGTGTATCGATGGTCAGCACCAAGGCCTGCACGCCCGCCACTTGCGCGCGGCGCACCAGATCGAGGCCGATTTTGTGATCGTTGTTGGAGAAGCGGTAGAGCTGATACCACAACACGTCGGGCGCGAGTTCGGCCGCCTTTTCCACTTCAATGCCGGAGAGGACACCGAGCGTATAGGGAATGCGCGCCGCCTGCGCCGCACGGGCAAGATGCGCTTCGGCGCCGGGGAAAGCCGTGCCGGGGCCACCGATGGGGGCGATGCCGATCGGCGCCGCGTAGGAGCGGCCGAACAGTTTCGTATCGGCCGGCGGCGGCGAGATCACGCGGCCATAGCGCGGCGCCAGTTCCACCGCATCGAGCGCTGCCCAGTTGCGCTTGATGTTGGTATCTTCGCCAGCGCCGCCATCCATATATTCGAAGGCGAAATTCGGCATGCGCTTGCGGGCGCGCTCGCGCAGATCGAAGGCGGTGGGATATTGACGCAACAGCGCGAGCCGCTCTTCCGCCTGTTTGGCGGAAAGCGTCTGTACCGGTGCTGCCGGCTGCCGTGCGTCGTCCATTTCCATCCCCATGATTATTCACGAATTGAGCCGCGACCATAGCCGTGACAAGCCCACAAAGCGAGGGCGGAAGCCTATCGTTTACGGCGATTGTCCCTCACGCGCACCTTCGGCTGCGCCCATTCTGGCCGTTGCGCGAACCATTTTGCCAGAAAAGCAACGAACACCCGCACTTTCGCGGGCGGCGCCACGCCATGTGGATAGGCAACGAGGATCGGGTGGATCTGGGGCCGATAGGCCGGCAGCACTTCGACGAGCGCGCCCGATGCCAGATCGTCGGCGACGCAATAGCGTGGCACGAGCCCAATGCCGAGATGGGCAAGGGCGGCCTTGCGCAAGGCGAGGCTCGAATTGGACAAATAATCCCCGGTGATCTTCACGGTGGTGGCGCCATGCGGTCCGGTAAAATTCCAGCGCCGATCGTATTCGGCGGAATTGGAGTGCACGAGGCAGCGGTGCGTGGCGAGATCGTCGAGATCCTTTGGCTGCCCCATCTCAGCGATATAGAGCGGCGTGGCGCAGAGCACGAATTGAAACGTGCCGATCCGCCGGGCGATGATGGAGGAGTCGCGAATGTCGACCGTGCGGATGGCAACGTCATGGCCGCTGGCGACGAAATCCTGCGCGCGGAAGGTGAAATCACCCAAGGTCAGCGACACACGGATGTCGGGCTGTGCCTTGGCGAAATCGATGATGGCATCGGCGAGGTGCAGGGTGCCGAAGGATTTCGGCGCGGTGATGCTCAGCATGCCTGTCGGCTTGCCGCGTCCCTGCGTCAAGGCACGCTCGGTACTTTCGACGTCGAGCAGAATGCGTTCGCAGGATTGCAGATAGGAAGCGCCATCTTCGGTGAGCAATACGCTGCGCGTCGAGCGGTTGAACAGCGTGACGCCGAGGCTTTGCTCCAGCGCCGCGATGTGCCGCGTCACCAGCGAACGTGAAATGCCAAGCTGCGTGGCCGTCCGGGTAAAGCTGCGGCTGCGCGCGGCCCGCACGAAGGTCTGCATGGCGAGAAAACGATCCATAGCTCATTTTTGCAAAAAGTGAAAAAGACAATTGCAATATTGAGGCTTCCCTTCTCGGTCCGTCAATCGAAAGATCGAGGCGAGGAAACAGGCAACGGGGGAGGGACAGGTGCCGGTTCTTCACATTTCAAGACGAGGGGCTTTGGCGCTCGGCGCGGCTTTCGCCTGCGCCTCGCCCACCTTCGGCCAGGATGTCGCTTATCCGACGCGAGCTGTGAAAATGCTCGTGCCGGCGGCGCCCGGCGGCAACCCTGACATCATGGCACGCGCCTTGGCGCAGAAACTGACGGTCGCGCTCAACGCGCCTTTCGTCGTCGAGAATGCGCCAGGCGCGGGCGGCGTCGTCGCGGCACAGTCCACCGTCAAGTCGCCGCCGGACGGCTATACGCTCTTCGTCGCCGATTCCGGCAGCCTCGCCATCGCGCTGTCGACCACTGTCGGTCTTGCTTATGACCCGCGTAAGGATTTCACGCCGATCACCGCTTTGGCCAGTGTGCCGACCGTGCTCGTCGTCAATCCGGAACTTGGCTTCAAAGATCTGAAGTCCTTCATCGCCGCGATGCGCGAGGCACCCAACAAGGTCAATTATGGTTCGCCGGGGATCGGCTCGGTTCACCACATCACCATGGCGGTGTTTCTGGCGCAGACGAAAATTCAGCTCGAACATATCGCCTATCGCGGCGGCACGCCGATGGTCGACGCGTTGTTGCGGCGCGAGGTCCAGGCAGCATGGTCGGGCATTCCCAATGTGATGGAGCCGATCCGTCTCGGCAAACTGCAGCCATTGGCCGTCAGCACGGCCGAACGTCAGCCGACTTTGCCGAATGTTCCGACCTTGGCGGAGGAAGGGCTTGGCCAGTTCGACATCGCCACCATGATGGGCTTGGTTGGGCCGGCTGGCATTCCGCCCGCCGTCGTCGGCAAGCTCGAGAAAGCGGTCGCGACAGCCCTGCGCGAACCGGACATGGTCGCGCGCCTGGATTCTCTGGGCATGTCGTTTGCGCCGGAACAAGGCGCCGCCGCCTATCGCACTTTCATCATCAACGACATCGACAAATACGAGAAGGCATCGAAACAGGCGGGACTGACGAAACAATAAACACGGGCAGAGGGTGGGAAGCCTCAAGAGAGAGCCAATAGGATAGAGCCATGAATGATACCATTTTGGAAAACCGGGCCACTACGCTCGATAAGTTGCGGGTCGATCAGGTCGGAAGCCTGGTGCCGCCGGATGCATTGAAGCAGGCGCATCGCAAGTTCGTCATGGGCGAAATCAGTGCCGAGCAACTGCATGCGGTACAGGACAAAGCGGTGGCCGAGAGCATTCGCCGGCAGGAAGACATTGGCTTGCCCATTCTTACCGATGGTGAGTTTCGGCGCAGCAATTTTCAGGACAGTTTTGCAGCGGCCGTTTCAGGCTATGACGTGCCGGAGAATGCTGAGGCGCGGACCGACTGGCGCGAAGCCGTCAATCCGCACGGCCGCACCGAGCAGAAATTTGAGCTGGCGGGTCCGGCCATTCGTACGCGCCGGCCGGCCGTGGCGCGACTGGCGCTGAAGCGCAACGTCGTTCTCGACGAGTATAAGCAGGTGGCGCCCTTGGCGACCAAAGCGCCGGTCAAAGTCGCGCTGCTTGGGCCTGACCGCATTTCGCAGCGCTTTGCCTGGGAGCAATCGCAAGCGGTTTACAGGGGGCTCGACGACTTCATCGCCGATGTCGTCGCCATTGAACGGCAGATGATTACAGAACTTGTCGCAGCAGGATGTCGTTACATCCACATGGATGCGCCTGGCTTCACCGCCTATATGGATCAGGTGTCGTTAGAGCGTATGCGCTCGCGCGGTGAAGACCCGCAGAAGAATCTGGAACGGGCGATCAAGGCGGAGAATGACGTCATCGCCGGCTTCGATGGCGTCACTTTCGGACTGCACCTGTGCCGTGGCAACACGCGCTCCATTGACCCGAAGAGCGGACAAATGGTGGCGCAGTGGCATCGCGAAGGCCACTATGATGCGATCGCCGAACAGCTCTTCTCCAGCGTCAAGCATCAACGCCTGCTGCTGGAATATGACAGCCCGCGGGCAGGAGATTTCACGCCGCTGCGCTACGTGTCTTCAGGGACGACCGCGGTGCTGGGGCTCGTGACGACCAAGTCGACGGAGGTCGAGCAGCCTGACTTTCTACGGCGGCGGATCGACGAAGCCGCGAAATATCTGCCCATAGATCAAATGGCCATCAGCCCGCAATGTGGCTTCAGCAGCGATATCGAATTGATCCAACTGCCGGAAGACGTGCAGTGGCGCAAGTTCGAGTCGCTGATGGCAACGGCCGATAAAGTTTGGGGAAACGCCTAACAAAAGACGGCCGCGGGTTTTTCCCGCGGCCGTTCAAATGGGATAGAAAGATTTAAGGCGCCGGATGAGCGTCGACGAGAACGGCGGCGATCAGGCAGGGCTTGTCGCTGACATTCTTCCAGGCATGGTTGGTGCCGCGCTGGACGATGCAGTCGCCGGCTTTCAGCAGCACCTCGCCCTTTTCCATCACCATCCACATCTCGCCCGAGATAACCACGAGGTAATCGACCGAATTGGTTTTGTGCATCGTCGGATGTTTCGACTGGTCCTTTTCAGTCGGTTGATTGCCGGACCCGAGTTGGGAGAAGGTGGCGGCCGTGTCGATCTTGGACTTGCCTTCCGGCGGTATTTCGACCACGCGGAAGATCGTGCCTGACGGAACCGGGTCATGTTGCAAAGGCCGCAGCGATTGATCGCTTGCGCCCATGTTGTCGACCGGCATTTCGCCCGTCACCCAGATCTCGGTGACGCCAGCGCCAGGCCAACCTTTCAGGGGCACCGCGTTTGGCGCATGATCGTCATAGGTGACGATGGCAGTGCCATCCTTGTCGTGTCCAGTGACAAAGCGTTTGATCTTTTGAATCATTTCCTCTCCCTCCTATTTATGCGTAAGCACTCGGTTGCGCAGAATGCCAATGCCTTCGACCTCCAATTCGACGACATCGCCATGTTTGAGGAAACGCATCTGCTCCAGGCCGCAGCCATTGCCGACCGTGCCCGAGCCGAAAAATTCGCCGGGATAGAGCGTCTCGGAGCGCGAGACATGGGTGATCAGATCTTCGAACTTCCAATGCATGGTGGATGAGCTGCCGCGACCCCATTCCTCGCCGTTCACCCGGCAGATCATGGTCAGTTTATAGGGGTCTTTCAGTTCGTCGGCGGTGACGAGGCAGGGCCCCATGGCATTGCCGTTGTCGAAGTCCTTGCCCTTGGATGGCCCAAGCTGCCCGCCCATCTCGGCGGTCTGCGCATCGCGCGCCGAGAAGTCGTTGAAGATCGTATAGCCGTAGATATAGTCGCGTGCCTTGTCGCGGCTGATGTCGACACCTTTCTTGCGGATGTAGAAACCGAACTCGAGTTCGAAATCCATCAGTTTGGAATAGGCCGGCCAGAGCACGTCCTGGTCGGTACCGATCACCGAGAAGCGGTTGGCTTTGTAGTAGATCGGCATTTCATAGAAGGTCTTGGGCACTTGCAAAGTGCCGTTGCGCTCGAATTCGGCCAATGCCTTTTTCGGGTCCGGCATGGCATTGGCGCGCACCTGCCGCGCGGCGGCGAAAGCCTGTTTCAGATGCTGTTCGAAACACAGGCAGTCGCGAATCTGCGGCGGCGGCTGGATCGGCGCCAGGAGTTTCACCGATTTGCGATCGATGGCACCTTTCTTTTTTACTTTCTTCAAGGTCTCGTAAGCGCGATCGAGTGCATCGTCGCCGGCTTCGATCATGCTCAGAACCGAAGCGAAAGCTTTGTATTTATCGTCGAAGGTTTCGTGATGCGCATCGGCAAGATCAATGATTTTCTTATCGCCCTCGATCAAGGCGCCGGCGCGCTGCTTTCCCTTCCTCTCATAGGTGACAAGCTTCATAGGTTCCTCCCCATCGGCAGATGTTCGGCTAAAGATCGCCTTTCCGTGGCGGCTCGGGAACGCGGCCGTGTTTCAGTGCCGCGTGGAGCAGGGCGACCAGATGGGTCGCCGTCGACATTTCGTCATCTGGATCGCATGTGCCGTCGCTCAGGCGGTTGATGCGCCCGGTATCGGCCATGATGAAAACCATGGCGCCGATCATCGTGTGATAGGCCCAGTGAATCTCTTCCGGCCGCCGATCAGGCAAAGCCTGCATCATCGCTTCGGTCACTTTGCGCGCCACCGGGTCGAAGAATTCGCCGATGATTTCCTTGCTGTGCCGGCTGGGACTGGACGTCTCGCGCGCCAGAATGCGAGCGTAGCTGGAGTTCTTTTCCGTGTTGCGCAGATGGATCATCGGCACGATCAGCGCCCGAATGATCAATTCCAGTTTGCGGTCCGGATTGGGCTCAAGCTCCGCCAGCCGCAGGCCGGCGAGGCGATCATCGACGATCGCAGGCGAGCGCATTTCGAAGATGGCGCGATAAAGCCCTTCCTTGCCGCCGAAATGATAGTTCACGAGCGCGACAGGCACCCCGGCGGCGAGCGCGATCTGGCGCACCGAGATGCCGTCAAATCCATGCTCACCAAACAGGTCTTCGGCGCTGTGCAGAATTTTCGCGCGCGTCAGGTCGGCTGCGCGCGGCGCCGGGCCTGCGGTCTCATGTCCTTGATCTTCTTTGGTTCTGGCGGTGCGTGCGCGAGGGCTCATGAAGGCGGCCATTCCTGCGATTTCTCGAAATTGAACTAGATATCAAAAATCTTGTCAACTTGTTCAAATCTGTTAGCGTCCTCTGATCAAAGGATGGAAGCGCCGGTCGCGCACGTGATTTCAGGGAGGGAGCGATGGCCAAATGGCAGTACAGCAAGGGACTTCACGACATCGGCCATGGCTGTTTCGCCTATCTGCAACCTGATGGTGGCTGGGGCTGGAGCAATGCCGGTCTGATCACCGATGGCGAGGCGAGCCTGCTGGTCGACACGCTGTTCGATCTCAAGCTGACCGCCGACATGCTCAAGACGATGCGCGATGCGGTACCGCAGGCCAAGCACATCGGCACTTTGGTCAACACCCATGCCAATGGCGATCACACCTTCGGCAATGAATTGGTGAAGGGCGCCAAGATCATTGCGTCCAACGGCACCAACGATGAATTCAGCCATGTCACGCCCGCAGCGTTCAAGACGATCATGGACAATGTCCATCAGTTCGGAAAAGCCGGCGAATTCGTGCTCGAATGTTTCCGCCCCTTCGATTTTTCCGGCATCACGCTGACGCCGCCGGATGAGACCTTCTCCGGCGAAATGGAAGTGACGGTCGGCTCGAAGAAAGTTCGGCTGATCGAAGTTGGCCCCGCCCACACCAAGGGCGATACGCTGGTCTATGTTCCGTCGGAGAAAATCCTCTACACCGGCGACATTCTCTTCCACGGCGGGACACCGATTTCCTGGGCGGGCCCGATGTCGAATTGGGTGAAGGCGCTCGATAAGATTCTGGCACTCGATGTCGATATCGTCGTTCCAGGCCATGGCGGCATCGCCGACAAGGGCGCCGTGCGCGACATGCGCGGATATTTGACTTTCGTGACCGAGGAGACACGCAAACGCTACGACAAGGGCATGAGCGTGATCGAAGCGGCTTTCGATATCGCCCTTGGCGACTATGCCCATTGGGGCGATGCTGAGCGGCTCGTGGTCAATGTGCAGACGCTCTATGACGATTTCAGCGGCCACCAGGGCGGCCGCGATCCGATTCCCTACTTCGAACATATGAAGGCGCTGCGCGAGAAACTGGATCATGATTGCGCCACGGGCGCTTGTGGCCATAAGCATTAGCGCGACAGCTCCGAAACTTTCCTTCCGCGTCTTTTCGATCGCTCTGCCGTCCTGATAGGATGAGCGGGGCTGATCGGAAGGGGCGCTGGTCGTGGCGCGAGCGAAAAAAGTAAGGCCGCCCAATCGGGGCGGTATGGCTTTCGGGCGCAATCTGATGGTTTTGGCGGCGACGATCTTTCTCCTCGGCGCTTACGGCACCGCGCGCGGTGTGATGACCTTGTGGTGGCCGCGTGCCACGGCGACGATCACCGATGCCAACCTTTTGCGGCAGACCATGCGCTCGACGCGCCGCGATCGGGGTTTGCAGGAAGAGAGCTGGAATACGTTTCACGTTCTCTACCGCTATCGTGTCGGTGATCAGGATTATGTTGCCGGTGGCGTCGAACCGCATGATTTCGGCATGCAGAACTCGGCCGGTGCGGCGAAGATGCGGGAGCGTCATCCCGTCGGTTCAACGGCGGATATAGTCTACGATCCAAAGGACCCGGCGATCGCCTATCTTGAACCGGGGCCAAGCTCGGTCGCTTTGATGCTGACCGGCCTGGGTGCGTTCATGTTCCTCTGCGGCCTTTGGGTGCGCCGGATGGCAGCCCAAGGCCTTGGCGTGATGAACGCGTCCGGCGCTACCGAAAACATCAACAAGGCGCTCAATGACGGCGACCGATTGCCTTGAAGGAAGGCGCTGGTCACGCCACAATGGTGATCGACGGTGCTCCTGCTTCTGCTCGACCGATAATCTTGGCGAAGGGGTAGCCGGCTGCCTGGATCTGGTGCAGCACATCCGATGCGACGTCCGGTGCGCAGGCGACCAGGAGACCGCCTGATGTTTGCGGGTCCGTCAGCAGATGCCGCTGCCAATCGGCATAGCCGACGGGCAGATTGACCTCGTGACCATAGCTTGCCCAATTGCGATGAGACGCGCCGGTGATGCAGCCTTCCTGCGCCAGGGCCGGCGCTGCGGCCAGGAAGGGCAGGTCGCCGGCGCGGATCGTCAGGCTCAGCTTTGAGCCGCGCGCCATTTCCAGCCCATGGCCGAGCAGGCCGAAACCCGTGACATCGGTGATCGCGTGGACCGTCTGATGGCGCGCCAGTTCGCTGCCGATCCGGTTGAGCAGGGTGGTCGTGGCGATCATGTCGGTATAACCGCCGGGCGGCAGCCGATCCTTCTTGATCGCCGCCGAATAGATGCCGACGCCGAGCGGTTTGGTGAGGATGATGGCATCGCCGGCTTTGGCATCGGCATTGCGACGCACATGTTCCGGCCGGCAGGTGCCGATCACCGCCAAACCGTAGACCGGCTCCGGACAGTCGATCGAATGGCCGCCTGCCACCGGAATGCCCGCCGAAGCGCACACCGCCGAGCCGCCTTCGAGAATCTTGCGCACGGTTTCCGGTGCGATCTTGTCGATGGGCATGCCGAGAATGGCCAAAGCCATCACCGGCGTGCCGCCCATGGCATAGACGTCGGAAATCGCATTGGTGGCGGCGATGCGGCCGAAGTCATGCGGATCATCGACCATCGGCATGAAGAAATCCGTGGTGGCGATGATGCAGGTGTTGTCGTCCACCTGCCAGACGGCGGCATCGTCGCCGGTCTCGATGCCGACGAGGAGCTGCTGATAGGGGTTGTGCTTGGGCGCCGACGACAGCAATTGCTGGAGCACCGAGGGCGCGAGCTTGCAACCGCATCCGCCGCCATGGGCCAGGCTGGTCAGTCGCACCTGGGGAACATTCATCATTCTCTCCTATGGAACGGATGTGAGGCGGGCAGGCGCGGTTTGGCGCACCTGCTGCCAGGCCGCGGTCAGATGCGCCGCGGCGGCGTCTATATCGCTGAGGGTGGTCAGGCGGCCGACGGACAGTCTGACGGCGCCGAGCGCCTGTTCGGGCGCAAGGCCCAAGGCGAGCAGGATGGCGGACGGGTCCTCGCGATCCGCATGACAGGCCGATCCGGTGGATGCGAAAACCTGCGGGCAGGCTTCCAGCAGCAGGCGGCCGGAGACATCGGGAAACAGCACGTTCAACGTATTGGGCAGGCGTTGCGTCGGATGCCCGGCGAGGAGGAGGTCGGGAATGTCGGCATGCAATTGCGCCAGCAATCGGTCTCTCATCTGCGTCATGTGAAGCGTCGTCGCCGAGAGTTTGGCCCGGGCGAGGCGACAGGCTTCGCCAAGGGCAACGATGAAGGCGACATTCTCCGTTCCCGGCCGCCGGCCATGTTCCTGCCCGGCGCCAACGAGGACCGAGGGCACATCGATGCCGCGCCGGACATAGAGAACACCGATGCCCTTCGGCGCATAGAGTTTATGCCCGGCAATCGACAGCAGATCGACGTCCATGGCATTCACATCCACGACGACCTTGCCGACCGATTGCGCCGCATCGGCATGCATCAGCGCGCCTTGCCCGTGGGCGACAGCAGCGATCTCGGCGATGGGTTGGATCGTGCCGATTTCGTTCTGGGCATGGATGACGCTCACCAGTGCGGTGTGGCTATCGACTATGGAAGCGAACTGCTGGGGATCGACCAGGCCATCCGCTTCGGCATCGACGCGGCGGATGTCGTAGTCGTCCTGAGCTAACAGGGTGCAGCAGGCATCGGTGGCCGGATGCTCGATATTGGTAGTGACCACCGCATGCCGCGTCTGGTCATGCCGCGCGCCGGAGCGCAGAGCGATATTGCTCGCTTCCGTGCCGCCGCTGGTAAAGATGATTTCATCGGGCTCGGCACCGATCAGGCTTGCAACATGCGCGCGCGCCGTTTCGATAGCGATGCGGGCCCTTTGCCCGAGCGCGTAGGATGAAGATGGGTTGCCGTAGTCGCCGCGCAAATAGGGAAGCATCGCTTCCAGCACGTCGGGATCGACGGGGGTGGTGGCATTATAGTCGAGATAGACGGCTTTCATCCGATGCTCTCAACGCTGTTTGACGATGCGGAAAATATAAAGCCGTTCGTGCTGGCTTTGGTCCGACAGATGATGGCCGGTCTGATTGACGAAATGAGGAATGTCGATGACCGTCAGCGGATCGGTGCATTCGAGCACCAGGGCACCGCCGACAGGCACGTTGCGCAAGGCTTTCTTGGCGCGCAGCACCGGCTGCGGGCAACGCACGCCGCGCAGATCGAGTACCATGTCGCCTTGATCGTTCATCTGGATCACGAAAGCCGCACGGCGGGTATCAGGTGATACCCGCCGTCTCTTGTCAAACGCTCACTTCCCGCGCCGTGATCGAATAGCGGAACGTGTCGGGATCGAGGCAATCGAGCCGCCCCGCCACGGTTTCCGCCTGCGGATACATCAGGAATTCCACCGCCGGCCCCTGGGCGCCAGGCAAAGCGATGTCGTGTCCGAAGTTATAGGCGAGCCAATTGCCCTCCCAAGCGCCGAACAGGGTGGCACGCGCCGCGGCAACCTTGGGGTCGCTGAGCGGCAGATTGGCCGGCGGTTCTTCCAGGGCGACTTTGCGCACGTCGGCGGGATCGACCGGCACCCAGCCGAGGCTCTCGAGATAGACTTCGGCGCGGCAATGCTGAGACTTGGTGATATTGGCGGAGCCGGCGCCAAGGCTCTTGTAGCCAAACTGCGAAGGAGCCGCGCGAATGCCGTAGACATCCCGCGCCGGCAGGCCGGCGGCTCGGGCGAGGCCGACGTAGAGTGCATTGAGGTCGGCGCATTTGCCGGTGAGATTGCCGCTGGTCAACATGGCGGCGACATCGCCGATGCCGCAGCCGCGTGTCGAGGCATTGCGCGCGGTATTCTCGACCACCCATTCGAAAATGCGCCGAGCTTTGTCGATGTCGTTTGCCGCATTGCCGACGATCTTGTCGGACGTCTGCTTGACGATGCCGTCGGTCGGAATAAGGGCCGTTGGCCCGGTATAGAGCTTTCGATCGCTGTCGGAGAGGGCAGCCGCCTGGCCGGGCTTGCTCAGATCGATGGCGCGATCCTGCGTGGTGGCCGTGCTGACGATCTCGATGACGGGCGATTGGCCAGCGTCCCAGGTCACGTGAACGAAACCTGCCTTGTATTTCGCGTCGTGCTGCAAAGAGGCCGTGCCGTTGGTCGTCCATTTGCTGTCGCCGGATTTGAACCAGTCGGCCTCGTTGACGGACGGCACGGGAATCCAAGCCTGCACCTTGCCTTCCGGTTTGGCGATTTCGAGCTTGGTGACGATCTCGAATTTTCGCCACGTGCCGGGCTTGGGCGCGAAGCTCTGCGCGCGCGCAAAGCCTGGCATGGCGGCGACGGCCGTCAACGCGCCTCCGGCTTTCAAAAGATCACGGCGATGGTACTGCATGTTGCTCCCCTCCATTCGACAGTGAAGTCTCAAGTGCTGGGACATCGACCTCGTCCCATGGATAGTCGCTCTCGACGAACAAGCGCGGTTGCAGCCTGGCGTCGAGAATGTAGGTCGTCGGTAAAGCCGAAACGTTCCAGAAGCGGGCTACGCTGCGGTCGCGATCGAGCAGGACCGGGAAGTGCAGCGGCATCTTGTCGAGGAAGGTGCGGACGCGCGCTTCCGGTTCGGCGACGGAAATCGTCAGGACGCGGAGCGTGCCGGCGCGTTCGGCCAGCCGCTGCAGCGCGGGCAGTTCTACACGGCAGGGTTCGCACCATGTCGCGAAAAAGTGAACGATCACGGGGCGGCCATGCAGGTCGTTCAGGGCCGTCGCAACGCGATCGCTGTCTTCCAGCGTGAAGGCGGGCTTGAAATCCTGGGGGGCGGCGATGAGGCGAGGTGGGCTTTCACTTTGTGCGAAAGCGCTGACGCCAAGAACATTTAGCACCACTGCCGCAGCGATCGGCAAGGCCCGTTGCGTCCAAACTTGTGCGCCCCGAACCTCGGGAGCCGTTGCTTGCGCCACGGCAACAGTGTGCCGGGCAATGCGCGCGACGGTCAATGGAAATGTGAGGCCAACTGAGTCGTGTGCAGTGCGATAAAAAGGGATCGAGACGACCGCATGCCTGCAAGGACTTGCAGGCATGGTCGAGGTGTCGCTTAGCGGCCTGCAAACTCACCGTAAGTCTACGGTAAGAAAGACGATTCGAACGCTGCAAGTAGGACGAAAGTTTGTTTGTTCTCTTTCTAAGCTGTTTGACAGCTAAATGCTTCGCTCATAGGCTCGTTATCAGAACGAATTCAGTGGTCGCTGCCGAGGGGCCGCGCTGCTGGATTGGTGTCGTGTCCCCCCGGACACGCGAAGGAGGACCCCGCGATGAACATGGAGCTCTCGCGGCGCCGCTTTCTACAAGGCGCCGGTGCGGGTCTCGCAGGTACGACAATCGGCGCATTTGGATTTGGGGATGTTGAAGCTGCTTACGCGGCCGCTATTCGTCCCTTCAAGCTCGCCAACCTGACAGAGACGCGAAACACCTGTCCGTATTGCTCGGTGGCATGCGGCATCATCATGTATTCGAAGGGCGATTTGAAGAAAGGCGAAAAGGCCGACATCGTCCATATCGAAGGCGATGCCGACCATCCGACCAATCGTGGCACGCTCTGCCCGAAGGGTTCGGCGTTGCTCGATTTCGTCCATTCGGACACGCGCCTGAAATATCCGATGATCCGCAAGCCCGGTTCGGACAAGTTCGAGCGGGTGAGCTGGGATCAGGCGCTCGATCGCATCGCCCGTCTGTGGAAGGACGATCGCGATCAGAATTTCGTCGCCAAGAACAATGATGGCACGACTGTGAATCGGTGGGTCACCACCGGCTTCCTCGCGGCCTCGGCGACCACCAACGAAACGGCCTTCGCGACCTATAAGGTGGTGCGCAGCGCCGGGATGCTCGTATTCGACAATCAAGCGCGGGTCTGACACGGCCCCACGGTGTCCAGTTTGGGCCCAACGTTTGGTCGCGGTGCGATGACGAATTCGTGGACGGATATCCGCAACACGGATCTGGTTGTCATCATGGGTGGCAATGCCGCTGAGGCGCACCCGTGTGGTTTCAAATGGGTGACGGAAGCGAAGGCCAATCGCGGTGCGAAGCTCGTCGTCGTCGATCCGCGCTTCACGCGCTCGGCCTCGGTGGCGGATTACTATGCTCCGATCCGGCAGGGCACCGACATCGCCTTCCTGCTTGGCGTGATCAACTACTGCATGGCCAACGACAAGGTGCAGTGGGATTACGTCAAGGCCTTCACCAACGCGACCTATCTGGTCAAGGAGGGCTTCCAGTATCAGGACGGTCTGTTCACCGGCTATGACGAGGGACGGCGCGACTACAATCGCTCGACCTGGGATCTGGAAATCGGTCCGGACGGCTATGTGGTCGTCGACGACACGCTGCAGAACCCGCGTTGCGTCTGGAACATGTTGAAGGCGCATGTCGCCCAATACACGCCAGACCTGGTCTCGCGCATCTGCGGCACGCCAAAGGACAAGTTCGTCAAGGTCTGCGAGATGATCGCCGAGACGTCGGCGAAAAACAAAACCATGACGTCGATGTATGCGCTCGGTTGGACGCAACACTCCAAGGGATCGCAGAACATCCGCACCATGGCGATGTTGCAGCTCATTCTGGGCAATATCGGTGTGCGCGGCGGCGGCATGAATGCCTTGCGCGGTCATTCCAACATTCAAGGTCTGACCGACATCGGCCTCATGTCGAACCTCATCCCCGGCTATCTGACGATACCGACGGAGCGGGAGACGACGCTCGACACCTATATGTCGACGCGCGGCTTCAAACCGCAGCGGCCCAACCAGATGAGCTTCTGGCAGAACTACAAGAAGTTCTTCGTCAGTTTCCAGAAGTCCATGTGGGGACCGGCGGCCACCGCCGACAATAACTGGGCCTATGATTACCTGCCGAAGCTCGACGTGCCGGCCTATGACGTTCTGCGCGCCTTCGATCTGATGCATCAAGGCAAGATGAACGGCTACTTCTGCCAGGGCTTCAATCCGTTGCTCTCCTTCCCCAACCGGAAGAAGATCACGGCGGCGCTCTCCAAACTCAAGTTCCTGGTCACCATGGATCCGCTTGAGACGGAGACGGCGCGCTTCTGGGAGAACCATGGCGAGCACAACGACGTCGATCCGTCGAAGATCCAGACGGAAGTGATCCAGCTTCCCTCGACCTGCTTCGCCGAGGACGAGGGCGCGCTGGTCAATTCAGGTCGCTGGCTGCAATGGCACTGGGCGGGCGGCACCCCGCCGGGCGAAGCCAAGACCGACGCCTGGATCATGGCGCAGATCTTCCTGCGCGTGAAAGCGCTCTACCAGAAGGAGGGCGGCGCTTTCGCTGATCCGATCACCAATCTCTACTGGCCCTACAAGGACCCGAACGATCCTCTGCCCGAGGAACTCGCGAAGGAAATGAACGGCTATGTGGTGGAGACGGTGACCGACCCGAGCGACCCGACCAAGGTTCTGCTCGAGAAGGGCAAACAGGTGGCGGCCTTCGGCGTCCTGCGTGACGACGGCACCACCGCGTGCGGCAACTGGATCTATTCCGGTTCCTTCACCGAGGCGGGCAACAATATGGCCCGGCGCGACAACAAGGATCCGGACGAGACGGGCGCCTATTCCAACTGGGCGTTCTCCTGGCCGGCCAACCGGCGCATCCTCTACAACAGGGCCTCCGCCGACCTTGAAGGCAAGGCTTGGGATCCGACGCGTAAGCTCATCGAGTGGGATGGCACGAAATGGGCGGGCTATGACGTGCCCGACATCGCGGTGAACGCCAAGCCGAGCGAAGTCGGCCCGTTCATCATGAACCAGGAAGGCACGGCACGCCTGTTCGCTCGTGGACTGATGCGCGACGGACCGTTCCCGGTCCATTACGAGCCGTTCGAGTCACCGGTCCAAAACGTCGTAGCGCCGAAGGTGCGCGGCAATCCGGTGGCGCGCGTCTTCCGTGGCGACATGGAACAGTTTGGTGAATCGAAGGAGTTCCCCTATGCGGCGACCTCCTACCGTTTGACTGAGCACTTCCATTTCTGGACCAAACACGTGCGGCCCAATGCCGTCGTCCAGCCCGAATTCTTTGTCGAGATTTCGGAACAACTGGCGAAGGAAAAGGGCATCACCTCCGGTGGCTGGGTCCGCGTCTGGTCGAAACGCGGCTCGGTGAAGGCCAAGGCCGTGGTGACCAAGCGCATCACGCCGCTGACCTGTGACGGCAAGACCGTTCATGTCGTCGGTGTGCCGCTGCACTGGGGCTTCACCGGTGTCGCCAGGAAAGGCTTCGGGCCCAACAGCCTGACGCCCTATGTCGGCGACGCCAACATCGAAACGCCCGAATACAAGGCGTTTCTGGTCGATATCGAGCCCATCTCCGGGCCGGTGGCATAAGGGAGACGAAGATGTATCCTCCGCTTCCCAACCCCAAGACCACACCCTCGGCGCCCAAGCTGAGCGACAAAAATCTGGTCCGGCGGTCCGCTTCCAGCGTGCCGGCGGCCGAACCTCTCCAGGCGGTCGCGAAACTCATCGACACGTCGAAATGCATCGGCTGCAAAGCCTGTCAGACGGCGTGTCTCGAGTGGAACAATCTGCGCGAGGAAGTCGGCTTCAACACCGGCACCTACGACAATCCGCATGATCTGACCACGGCAACCTGGACCTTGATGCGTTTCACCGAATGGGTGAATCCGGAGACGCAGAACCTTGAATGGCTGATCCGCAAGGACGGGTGCATGCATTGCTCCGACCCCGGATGTCTCAAGGCCTGTCCGTCGCCGGGCGCCATCGTGCAATATTCCAACGGCATCGTCGATTTCGTGAAGGAAAATTGCATCGGCTGCGGCTATTGCGTGAAGGGCTGTCCTTTCAACATTCCGCGCATCTCCAAGACGGAAGGCAAGGCGTATAAATGTACGCTGTGCTCCGATCGTGTGGCCGTCGGGCAGGGGCCGGCTTGCGCCAAGGCCTGTCCGACCCAGGCGATCGTCTTCGGTCCCAAAGAGGACATGAAGAAACACGCCGAGGAGCGTATCAAGGATCTGCAATCGCGCGGCTTTAAAAACGCCGGGCTTTACGATCCGCCGGGTGTCGGCGGCACGCACGTCATGTACGTGCTGCATCACGCCGATCAGCCCCAGCTCTATGCGAACCTCCCGAAGGATCCGACGATCAGCCCGATCGTCGAAATCTGGAAGGGCATGACCAAATACGCGGGTCTGGCGGTGATGGGTGCCGTCGCCGCGGTCGGTTTGCTGCATCATATCGTGGCGGGCCCCAACCGGGTCTCTCCCGAAGATGAAGAAGCGGCGAAACGGTTGGCTGAGAGGGGACAATGAGCAATTCAGAAATCGCCCCCGGCGACGCAGTCCATCCTGGCAACCCCGTCACCGTCGACCGTTATACGGTCGGCGCGCGGATCAACCACTGGATCACGGCGGTCAGCCTCGTGCTGCTCGCTCTGTCCGGTCTGGCTCTCTTCCATCCAAGCCTGTTTTTCCTGACGGTCTTCTTCGGTGGTGGCGAATGGACCCGCACCATCCATCCTTGGATTGGCGTGGTTCTGTTCTTCAGCTTCCTCGGCCTGTTCTTCCGCTTCTGGAAGCTCAATCTGTGGAAGCGCGAGGATGGTACGTGGCTGGCGCGCGTGCGTGACGTGGTCGCTGGACATGAAGAAAAACTGCCGGAGGTTGGCAAATATAACGCCGGCCAAAAACTGGTGTTCTGGTCGATGTCGCTTCTGATCCTGGTGCTGATCACCAGCGGCATCGTGATCTGGGACCAATATTTCGGTCCTTATTTCACGATCACGCAGAAGCGCGTCGCCGTGCTGGTTCATGCCGTCACGGCGGTGGTCGCGATCAGTGTCTGGATCGTCCATGTCTATGCGGCGATCTGGGTGCGTGGCACCATCGGCGCCATGACCAGCGGCCAGGTGACCGGCGGTTGGGCTTGGCGGCACCATCGCAAATGGTTGCGCAATTTGGTGGCGAAACATTGAGGTAGACGCGCCGCCGGCTGTCCGGCCGGCGGGGCGCCACACTGCACGTGGCCCGGAGGGTTCGTGAGGTTGAGAGATGAGTAATGCCGGCGCGCCGCGCCATGATCCTGTTCCCATCGGGGCGGTTGCCAAGCCGCCCTTCGCCCGACTACCCGATCCGACCAGCCTGTTCGCAGTCCGCGCCGAACGTTTGCGCGCGCTGGCGCCGTCGCATCAGCTCGGGCCTTACCTGACTTTTCTGGCGAGCCTCGCCGATGCGCAGCATCGCATTCAGGACCGTCTGCCGGAGCCGGATGTGCCGCCGCTGGACGCGCGCGAACGCGCACGGCAGTTCGACATGCCGCCCCTTGATCGCGCCCGTTTCGTCACCGAACCGGCGCTCGAAACCACGCTCGATCGGTTGTTCGATCAGGCCGTCGCCATCGACATGCCAGAGGCGGCGCGCGGTGCGCTTGATGCCATCAGGCGTGCCAGCCCGTCGACGCGGGACGATATGGTTCGCGCCGTTCTGGCCAATGCCATTCCGATGGAGAGCCTGGCGAGCCATGTCTTTGTCGCGGCCGCCATGCAGGTGCATTTCGCCCGTGTCGCCGCACGGCTCGATGCGGAGCGGCTGGTGCCCGTAGGCGACGCTTTGTGCCCGGTCTGCGGCGGCCCGCCCGTTTCGTCCGTTGTCGTCGGCTGGCAGAGCGCGGCCAATACGCGCTTCTGTGTCTGCGCGCTCTGCGAAACTTGGTGGCACTATGTCCGCATTCGCTGCACCGTCTGCGGCACCACCAAGGGCATCGGTTACAAGGAGATCGACGGCGTACCGTCGAACGTCCAGGCCGAGACCTGCGAGGAATGCCACAGCTATGTGAAAATTCTGCACCAGCATAAGGAGCCTTCGCTCGAACCGGTCGCCGACGACGTCGCGACTCTTGGGCTCGATCTTTTGGTGCGCGAGGCCGGTTATCGACGCGGCGCCTTCAATCCCTATCTGCTTGGTTATTGAGGAGGGGGCGATGTCGCAGGCTGAAATCCACAATCCGCGCCGCCTCCCATCGGTTGATGAAGTCCTGAAAACCGAGGTTGCTTTAGCCGCGATCGCGCGCTTCGGCCGTCCGGCTGCGGTCGAGGCGGTGCGCGAAACGCTCGCCACATTGCGCGCAAGCAAGATGCCTGGCACCAGTGCCGAAGTTGCGGATATGGCCACGCAGCGGTTGGAAGCACAGGATCGTTCGAGTTTGCGCCCCGTGTTCAATCTCACGGGCACTGTTCTGCACACCAATCTCGGCCGCGCTCTGATCGCCGACGTTGCGATCGAGGCGGCGGTGCAGGCGATGCGCAACGCGGTCTCTCTCGAATTCGATATCGATGACGGCAAGCGCGGCGAGCGGGACGATCATGTACGCGCGCTGTTGTGCGAACTCACAGGCGCGGAAGATGCGACGGTCGTCAACAACAATGCTTCCGCCGTTCTGCTGGCCCTCAACACCCTTGGCCAGGGCCGCGACGCCATTGTCTCGCGCGGCGAGCTGATCGAGATCGGTGGTGCTTTCCGCATGCCCGATATCATGGCCCGCGCCGGTGCGCGCCTCGTGGAGATCGGCACCACGAACCGCACCCATCGCAAGGATTATGTCGGCGCCATCGGGTCTGACACAGGTCTGGTGCTGAAAGTCCACACGTCCAACTATCGCATCGAAGGTTTCACCGCCGAAGTCGAAGCGCGTGAACTGGTCGAGATCGCGCGCGAGCGCAAAGTGCCCGTCGTGCACGATCTTGGCTCCGGCACTCTGGTCGATTTGCGTCGTTTCGGCCTGAAACACGAGCCGACGGTGGCGGAAGCCGTGGCCGACGGTGCCGATCTCGTCACCTTTTCCGGCGATAAACTGCTTGGTGGTCCGCAGGCCGGCTTCATCGTCGGGCGCAAGGATCTGCTGGCGCAGGTGAACCGCAATCCGATGAAGCGCGCGCTGCGGGTCGACAAGGTCCGGCTGGCGATGCTGGAGGCGACCCTCAAACTCTATCGCGATCCTGATCGCCTGGCCGAGCGTCTGCCGACCATGCGCCTGCTGGCGCGATCCCGCGCCGATATCGAAGCGCAGGCGAAACGGCTCGTGCCCGTTCTGACCAAAAGCGTCGGGCAGGGTTTTGCCGTCGAAATCGCGGCCTGCGCGAGCCAGATCGGGTCCGGTGCTTTGCCGCTCGAAGCCATAGCCAGCGCTGGTCTCGCCCTGCGCCCGGTCGATGGCAGCGGCCGCGCGTTGAACCAGCTCTCGGCGGCTCTGCGCAGTCTGCCTGTTCCCGTGATCGGCCATATCGCCGACCAAAGTCTGGTGCTCGATCTGCGCTGCCTCGACGATGAAGCCGGCTTCATTGCCAATCTATCGAAACTCGATCTCAAGGGCGGAGCCGATGCAATGGCTTGAGCGCCTGTTCGGCAAGTCGAAGGCTGACGATGTGGATGTCGCCGCCACCATGGCGGCCGCCTATCAGGCGTCGAGCCAGGGCGATTATGCCAGGGCACTCGACCTTTGGGGGCCGTTGGCCCATGCCGGGGTGGCGCGCGCTCAGAACAATATCGGCGCCTGTTTTGCAGAAGGGCTTGGCGTCGAGCGTGATGACGCTCTGGCGTTGAAATGGCTGACGCTCTCCGCCGATGCGGGCGATCCGGTCGGGCGCCGTAATTTGGCGGCGCTCTATTTCAAGGGACAGGATTCCCTTGGACAAGGCATCGAAGCCGATTTCGATCGTGCCGCCGAACTCTATCGGTTGGCCGCGGAGGCGGGCGATGGGCCGGCGCAGGACATGCTGAGCTGGATGCTGCTCGAAGGCGAGACCATCGCGCTCGATCCTGTCGAGGCGCGACGCTGGGCCTTGGCGGCGGCGGAGCAGGGTGTCGCTGCGTCGATGACACGGCTAGGCATGATCTATCACAATGCGCTGGGCGTGGAGCGTGATCCGGAGGAAGCCGCCGCTTGGTGGCGCAAGGCCGCGGCTGCCGGCGATGCCGACGGTCAGGCCATGCTGGGCGCGGCGCATCATCTGGGCGCAGGCGTGCCGCGCGATCCGGTCCAGGCGCTCGCCTTGCTGTTGCGCGCCAAGGCTAATGGCAGCGCGCTCGCCGATCCGTTCCTGCCGGCCGCCCGACAATTTCTGAACAGCACCGAGATTGCCGAAGCCGAGCAACGCGCCAACAGGCCGGATGTGGAGGCCGTCGCATGATCGTCGGCACCGCCGGTCATATCGATCACGGCAAGACTTCGCTGGTTCAGGCGTTGACTGGCGTCGACACCGACCGCCTGAAGGAAGAAAAGAAACGCGGCATTTCCATCGATCTGGGCTTCGCCTATCTGCCGGCGCCCGATGGCTCCATCGTCGGTTTCATCGATGTGCCGGGCCATGAGGCCTTCGTCCGCAACATGTTGGCCGGCGCCACCGGCATCGATCTCGCCTTGCTGGTCGTGGCCGCCGACGATGGCGTGATGCCGCAGACACGCGAACATCTGATGATCGTCGATCTGCTGGGCATCCGCCATGGCATCGTCGCTCTGACCAAGGCCGACCTGCTGGCGCCCGAAGACCGCGGCCGGGTGATCGCCGAAATCCACCAGGCTTTAAGCGGAACCGGCTTGGTGCAAGCCGAGATCATGCCCGTCTCTGTAGTCAGTGGCGAGGGCGTCGACGAGCTGCGCGCGCGCCTGTTCGATTGGCAGAAGCGGCTGAAACGGCGGGCCGACGAGGGCCGCTTTCGGCTCGCCGTCGATCGCTGTTTCGTGTTGCAGGGTGCTGGCACGGTGGTGACGGGTACGGTTCTCTCCGGTCAGGTGGCGGTCGGCGATCACGTCACGATCAGCCCTTCCGGCCTTTCAGCGCGCGTACGTTCCATTCACGCGCAGAACCAGCCGCGCGAGCGCGGGCTCGCCGGCGAGCGGTGCGCGCTCAATCTAGCGGGCGAGGGCATAGCCAAGGACGCCATTCGGCGCGGCGATGTGGTGCTTGATCCACATCTGCATGCGCCGACCGATCGCATTGATGCCAAGGTCCGGCTGCTCGCCGGTGAAAGCAAGCCTTTGGCGCAGTGGATGCCGGTGCGTCTGCATCATGCCGCCGCCGAAGTGGGCGCCCGCATCGTTCTGCTCGACGACGAGCCGGTGCAGCCCGGCGCCGAGGCCTTCGTGCAATTGGTTCTGGAACATCCGATCGCCGCGGCTGTCGGCGATCGGTTCGTCCTGCGCGATACGACCGGCCAGCGCACCATCGGCGGCGGCGCGTTCCTCGATCTGCGTGCTCCGGCGCGCAAGCGCCGCACGCCGGAGCGCCTGGGACAACTCGAGGCTATGGCGCTCGGCGAGCCCGCAGGCGTATTGGCGGCTTTGTTGGCGCGCGCTCCTTTCTCCATTGACCTGACCGTCTTCGGCCGCGATCACGCGCTCAATGCCACGGCCATGGAGGCGCTGATTGACCGGCAAGGCGTGCTGCGCATTCGCACGCAGACAGCCGAACTTGGCCTGTCGCCCGCGACCTGGCTGAAGCTCAAGCGCGATTTGTTGGCGACGCTCGAAACCTTTCATGCCGACAATCCCGATCTGCCGGGTATAGGCCTTGAGCGGCTACGGCTGCAACTTTTGCCGCGCCTGCCGGCACCATCTTTTCTGTCCTTTCTGCAAGGATTGGCGAAAAGTGGCGAGGTTGGCCTGCAGGGCGCCTGGGTGCGCCTGCCAGGGCATGAGGTTCGCCTGACTTCGGTGGACGAGCAGGTGTGGAACAAAGTGCGGCCGATGATCGCCGATACAGAGCGCTTTCGCCCACCACGCGTCCGCGACATCGCCGGCGTCATGGGCATGCACGAAAATGAAATCCGCCGCTTGTTCAAATTGCTCGGCCGCATGGGTCAGGTCGATGAAGTGGCGCATGATCATTTCTTTCTGCGCGACACCGTCGCCGAAATGGTCGACATCGCCGCCGACGTGGCGAGCCAGGTGCCGAAAGGTGAGTTCAGCGCCGCGCAATTGCGTGACCGGCTTGATAACGGCCGCAAGGTGGCAATTCAGATTCTCGAATTTTTCGATCGCCATGGCGTGACATTGCGGCGTGGCGATCTACGCCGTATGAACCGTCATCGGGTCGACCTGTTTCGTTCATCGAACGACAGGCCAACAGATGGAAGAGAAGCGTTCCCGGTGGGGCGTCCGGACTTCAAATCCGGGAGGGGCCGCGAGACGGTCCTTGGTGGGTTCGACTCCCTCTCTCTTCCGCCATCATCCAGGAGTGCGCTGTGACCATCGCAACGCCGTCCTTTCTCGATCATCTCCAGCAAGCCACCCACCGCAGCGACGAGGCCGAAGCAGCCTTGCGCCAGGAAATGTCGGCACGCTTGAGGAAAATCGAGGAAGACCGCAAATTCGCCTATCGTCGTTTCAACTTCATGCGTGCTGTGGCCGAGGGCATGCAAAGCGCCGATGGCGAGGAAATCGCCGTGGCCCGTGCCGTCGGCGTTCTGCGCACCAAGCTCGGCTGGTCAAGCGACAGCGAGGTTCGACAGACGATTTGCGAGAGTTTCGCACCCGTCGCGCAAGCCATTTTCGCCTGCCGCGATCCGGCGGGCGAGCCGGAAGCGGACGTGATCGCCGCCCTCGATCGGTTCGAAAGCTGGTATCATGACAAGCATGGCTCGGCTTTCTGGATCCTGTTCGAGCACTACATTCCGGAGACACCCGTTGTCGACTTCTGATGCCCCCGCCAGCGATTTTGAATCTTGGATCGTGCGCGAATTCGCGGCGACCGGCGAATTCACCGCGCTGGTCATTCTCGTCGATACGGGCACGGCGAAAGTGACACCGCTCTGCTCGACCTATTTCAACGTCATCGGTGATGAGATCACATGGGGTGAGATCGTCGTGATGTTCGCCGGTTCTGGCGCCGATTGGGATGGCGCGGCTTTCTTTCCCACCACCGCCAGCCAAGGCGGCCCGCTGGACAATCCAACCGCGCGTGTCCGGCTGCGCGAACTCGAAGCGCGTGTCGATGATGATCGATTGGTGCTGAACGAAGGCCACTTCTTCGACAAATGGGGCCGACGCATGCGCATCGATGAGGTGACGCAATGAAACCGCAGAGACACGCATCGCCATGAGCACGCGGCTGCTCGTCGTTTTGCTCAACACCGATCCGCGCAACGCCGAGGAATTGGGCGCGCCTTTCTATCATGCGGCGGTCGCGGCAGCGATGGACTATCAGGTCGATATCGTCTGCACGGCGGCCGCAGGCAAGCTGATGATCAAAGGCGTCGCCGAGAAGATACACATCAAGCCCGGCCATCCCAAGACCGTCTATGACTGGATCAAGGAGGCGCACGACCACGGTGCCAAGCTTTGGGCCTGTCCAGCCAATCTCGATCTCTTCGACATCGAGGAGAGCGACCTCATTCCTGAATGCAGTGGCTTAATGGGGGCGGCTGCCATGATTCAGGATGTGATGGACGGCTCCTGCCGCGTTCTCACCTACTGAGGCGGGCGATGGTCACCATCCAGGATTGCGATTTTCCCGAACATCTCCATTACGACGTCGAAAACCAGATCTGGTATGAGCCGCTGGCCGACGGCACCGTGCGCACGGGCTTCACCCGCTGGGCCGCCAATCTCATGGGTGACGTGCTGGTGTTCACGCCCAAGCGCATTGGCCGCGATTTCGAGAGAGACAAGTCTTTCGCCGTGGTCGAGGGCGGCAAATGGGTCGGCTCGGCCCGGGCCGCTTTCGCGGGGGTCGTCGTCGCCCACAACGAACGTCTGGAGAAAAAGCCAGAACTCCTCAATCAGGACGCCTATGGCGAGGGCTGGATGCTGATCGTGCGGCCCGCCCCCGGGGACTGGCAGGCCGGGCTCGTCACGGGAGCGGCCATCGCCCCCATATTCGAGGCCTGGTTCGATACCGGGGCCTATAAGGACCGCACGGCATAGAGCCTTGAGCCCAATTGGCGTAGAGTTGATCGTCGACCGGCCGCCTGTGCCTGGACAGGCGGGGGCGTTTGGCTTCTGGGTGGGGAAAGACCCGAGGGAGGAATGTGATGCGGGTGCATGACCTTGGACAATCTGGCGCCGGCCGCCACGGTCTGCGGGCCATGGCCGCCTTGGTCGCCCAAATTGGCCAGCCGGACTTTGGCGGCACCTTGTTCAGCCTGTCCCATGACCTGCTGGCGGTTGATCATGTGACGGCCTTCTGCGCCGCGCCGGAGGGGATCATCCGCACCGTGGTCGCCGAGAACAAAGGGCCGCGCCCGGTCGCGCGCGCGGTGGCCGAGCGCTATGTGCGGACCCATTGGATGAGCGATCCGGTGATGCGGTTGCTGGCCGAAGCGCCGCCGGAGCGGCGAGCCGTGTCGGCGAACCTCATCGTCGACATCAATGCGACGGATGTCGATGATCGCGCCTATCGCAACGAATGCTATGGCGCCGTCAATCTCAATCATCGCCTGTCGATCGTCGAAGTCCGCGACGACCATGTGATGCGGTTGAATTTCTATCGTCGGTGCGGCCACGATTTCCGCGATGAGGACATCGATTGCCTGGCGGAGATGGCCGAATTGCTGTTGGCGCTGGTCTGGCGGCACGATTGCGAGAGCCGCCCCAAGCCCGTCCATGATCTCGAATGGCAGTTCAGCGAACGGCTGGCGGCCGTGGCACCCGCCTTGACCGCGCGCGAGCGACAGGTTTGCGCCCTGGTCGCCCTTGGCCTGACGTCGGAAGGCATCAGCCTGCGTCTCAACATCGGCCTCAACACGGTTCTCACCTACCGCAAACGCGCCTATGCCCGCTTGGGGATCAGCTCGCAGAATGAGCTGATGCGGCGCCTCATGTCATAAGGCTCTGTCACCAGATCGTGTGACAGAGGCAAGGAGCCGATACTGTTACCTTCCGCGCCTTCGCAGCGGGATCGGAAAACGGCCCGTCGGGCAAGTGGAAGGAATTGGTAGTGACAGAGAGTCGTCCAGCGGGGCGGGGAGAATATGATCTTCGCGGCCGTATCGCGGTGGTGACCGGGGGCAGCAATGGCATTGGTGCCGCGACGGTTCGCCGTCTGGCTCGTGCCGGTGCCACCGTCGTCGTTGGCTATAATTCCGGCCGCGAACGCGCCGAGGAGATCATCGCCGGCCTTGGTGGCGGTCAACACATCGCGCTTCGTATTCCCATGGAGGACAGCGCTGCCATCGCGGCAGCCGCGGCGATGGTGCAGCAGACTTTCGGCAAGGTGCATGTGCTGGTGAATTCCGCTGGTGTCACCCGCGCGGTGCCGCATGCCGATCTCGACGGGCTCGACGACGCGACGTTCGATCGCATCCTGATGACCAATGTGCGTGGACCGTTCGCCACCATCCGGGCGTTCGCGCCGCTGCTACGCGCCAGTGGCGACGGCATCGTCATCAACATTTCGTCGATATCCGGCTTCACCGGCCTCGGCAGTTCGATCGCCTATTGCGCCTCGAAGGCGGCACTCGACACGATGGGCGTGTCCTTGGCGCGTGTTCTGGCGCCGGAAGTACGGGTGATCACGATCTCGCCGGCGGCGGTCGCCACCGATTTCGTGCCAGGGCGTGGGCGCGAAGGCGTCGAGAAGCAGGCGGCTTCGACGCCGCTCAAACTCGTCGCCGAACCGGACGATGTCGCTTTGGCGATCATATCGGCCGTGACTCATCTGCGCCTGACCACCGGCAGTTCGATCGTCGTCGACAGCGGCCGGCATCTTTGAATCTGGAAATCTGGAGGGAGTTTTCCATGCCTACGCGCCGTTCCGTCGTCGCGGGTCTTCTCGCGTCCGCCGCAGGCAGCCAGTCGCTTTTGGCGCAAGACTGGCCGCGCAAGCCGATCGTGCTGGTGCATGGATTTGGCGCCGGTGGCAATGCGGATTCCATCGCCCGCGTGATGGCGGGCGAGCTGTCTACCGCGCTCGGCCAGCAGGTGGTCGTCGAAGCCAAACCCGGCGCTGGCGGCAATATCGCCTCGGAAAATGTCGCGCGTTCCGAGCCGGACGGCTATCGCATCATCATGTTGACTGGCGGCCATGCGGTCTCGGCCGCGCTCTATAAAAGCCTGCGTTTCAACCCGGTTGACGATTTTGCCTTCGTCTCGCTCGTCGCGACCTTTCCTTTCGTCATCGCCACCCACTTACAGAGCCCGATCAAATCCATCGGCGATCTGATCGCGGCGGCGAAGAAGGAGCCGGGCAAGTTCACCTTCTCGTCGGTCGGTGTCGGCTCGACGCAGCACCTCACGGGTGAATTGTTCGCCGAATTGGCCGGCATCAAACTCACCCATGTGCCGTATCGCGGCGGCATGGAACCGCTATCCGATTTGATGGGTGGGCGCATCGATCTGATGGTGGATAGCATTACGGTCACGGGCGAAGCCATCCGCTCAGGAACCATCCGTGGATTGGGTGTCACCAGCCGCGAGCCCTGGCCGGGATTGACGCAGGTCACGCCGATCGCCGCGACGCTACCCGGATTTGAAGTGCGTTCCTGGAACGGTATCGCGGCACCCGCCGGCACGCCGCCCGATGTGATGGCGCGCCTTAATGGCGCGATCGCGAAAGCGCTGCAGGTGCCAAAGGTTCGTGAGCAATTGGGCTTCCTCGGCGTTCAGCCGGAAGCCACGCCGCCGGAGGCCATGCGCAGCTTCATCGCGTCGGAAATCACGCGCTGGAAGGGCATCGTCGACAAAGCGGGCATCCAGCGAATCTAACGCTTCTTCTTGCCTCTTGCTTCAACGATCGCGTTGATGAACACGCGCACCAAGGGTTGCAGCGCCGATTTGCGGCTGATCGCGCCAAGCGGCCGTCGCAGGCGATCCGAATGGATGGGCAAGCGCGCCAATCCGGATATGGCGTTTGAGGAAATCGTCAGAGCGGAGAGGGGAGTCAGGAAATCGGTCATTCTGGCGATTTCGATGGAGGCTTCCGTCGAAAGCGTTTCCAGCGCGACGCGCACCTGTTCCACGCCCATTTCCTCCAGCGCGCTGTCGGTCTGAAAGCGGAAGAGATTGCCGCGCGGCGGCATGATCCAGCGCATCTTGTTCAGCTCGGCCGCGCCGATCGTTTTGCGCCGAAGCAGGGGATGACCGGCGCGACAGAAGAAGCCGATTTCATCGTCGAACAGCGTTTCGTAAATCAGGTCGTCGCTGCGCTCGAACAGGCCGATCGGGCCGACGATCAGATCGATGTCGCCTTTGCGTAGCGTATCGTTCAACTCGCCAACGAGACCCATCGACAGTGCGATAGAGACGCTTTCATGGGTTGTCAGAAAGTCGCGGATGATGGGGGCGAGGAAGACGCCCGCGACGAGGGGTGTCGCGCCGATGCGCAGGCGTCCGGCCTGGCCACGGCTGAAACTTTGCGAAATGTCGCGTGCCCGCAAGGTGGCGGAGCGGATCGATTGACCGATCGCCGCCAGTTCCAGCCCGACTGTGGTGGGAACGGCCCGGCGGGTCGTGCGGTCGAACAAAGCGCTGCCAACCCGCTTCTCCAGGATTTGAATCGTGCGCGTCAGCGCCGGCTGCGTGACGCCCAGCGCATCGGCCGCCGCCTGGAACGTGCCCAGTTCCACGATGGTCGCCAATTGAACCAGATGGCGCGGATCGAGAATCATCACTTTTCCTGATGATTGATTCTAATCATCTGATTTTTTCGACCCCCAGTCGGTCTGTAAAGATGCTGTTCGAAGAGGAACATATTGGCAGGGGGTATTATGCGGCCGTGCTTTCATGCCTTCGTCTTAACCGTCGCTCTGTCCTTGGGAGCCACGGCGTCCGTGTCAGCCGCACAAGCGCTGGATTATCCCACGCGGCCGATACGATTGATCGTGCCCTATGTCGCCGGCGGCCCCCTCGATGTCCTCGGCCGTCTGCTTGCCAATGGCATGAGCGGCGATTTGAACGGAACGGTGGTCGTCGAAAATATCGCGGGCGCGGGCGGGCGCGTCGGCTCGGCGGCGGTCGCTAAGGCTGAGCCTGATGGTTACACGATCGGTCTCGGTGTCGTCGCTTCCCTCGCAATCGGGCCGCAGCTCGTCCACACGGCGCCCTACGATCCGATTAAGTCCTTCACCCACATTGGCCTGGTGACCTCGGGCACGCTGACGGTCACCGTCAATAAATCCGTGCCTGCCCAAACGTTAGGCGAATTCGTCGCGCTGGCGAAAGCGCGGCCGGACGAAATTTCCTATGGCTCCGTCGGTGTCGGATCGCTGCCGCATATGGCGGCCGAATTGTTTCAACGGGCGACAGGCACCAAGCTGCGCCACGTGCCGTATCGCGGCGGCGCGGCCTCGATGGTGGACCTGCTTGCGGGCCGCATCGACGCCACCTTTGAAATGCCCAATGTGACGGCGGTCTATCATCGGGAAGGCAGCCTGCGCGTTCTCGCCACCATGGATAAGGTGCGCAGCCCCGCGCTTCCCGATGTGCCGACGACGGCGGAAGCCGGTTTCAAAGGCCTCGAAATGGACTTCTGGGCCGGCGTCATCGCGCCCGCGAACATGTCGCCCGAGATCGCGCGCAGGCTCGCGACATCGATCCAGCATGTCATCGATCAGCCGGGCTTCGGCGACAGTCTGACCGCGCAGGGGCTGCGTGTGCATTTCCTGCCCTCGAGCGAGTTTGTCCAACTGATCCGCGATGAAACAGCGCGCTGGGGCGAGGTGATCGCTGGCGCGGGCATCAAGCTATCGGAGTAAAATGATGGGAGCGAAGCGTCGGCCGAATTTCCTGCTGATCATGACCGATCAGCACCGGGCCGATCATCTGGGCTGTTACGGCAATCCCATTGTCCGCACGCCGGCCATTGATGGTCTGAGCCAGCAAGGCCTCAGGTTTGACAATTTCTTCGTCGCCAATCCGATCTGCATGCCGAACCGGGCGTCGATCATGACGGGTCGCATGCCGTCGCTCACCGGCGTGCGCCACAACGGCATCGCTTTATCGCGCAACCATGCCAATTTCGTCGAACTGCTACGCGACAGCGGCTATGCCACCGCATTGATCGGCAAGTCGCATCTGCAATCGTTCACCGGCGAGCCGGCCGTCAATCGCTTCAAGGCCGAACCCGGTCTGGTAACGCCGCCGGAGGCGTTGCGGGATGCGCACAAGGATCATCGCACCGGTGCGGCCTATGAATATGAAAACATCATGCATTGGCCGGCCAGCGCGCAATCGCGGCACAGGGAAGACAGTTTCTACGGCTTCGACCATTTCGAACTCGTCGCCGACCACGGCGACCGCGCCTGCGGCGACTATCGCCTCTGGGCGCTGGCGCGCGAGCCGAACTTCGACAAATTGGTCGGGCCCGACAACGCTCTGCCGGATCAACGCATCAACGCGCCGCAGGCCTGGCGCACCGCCGTGCCCGAGGACCTTTATTCGACCCGCTTCATCGAGGAACGCACAATCGCGGCCTTGGAGCAGTGTGCGCGCGAGCCGTCGAAACCTTTCTTCATCCAGATGTCGTTTCCCGATCCACATCACCCGTTCACGCCACCTGGCAAATATTGGGATATGTACGATCCCGCCGACATTCCTGTGCCGGCATCTTTCGACAATGGCGATTTGCCGCCGATCGTGCGGATGCGCGAAGCTTTGGCGAAAGGCAGCGATCCACGCAACAGGCAAAGCCCATTCGCGGTGACGGCCAGCGAAACCCGCGATATCATCGCCCTGACCTATGGTTCGATCTCGATGATCGACGATGCCATCGCCCGGGTGCGCGCCAAGCTCGCCGAGCTGGCCTTGGATCAGGACACGATCGTCATTTTTACGTCCGACCACGGCGACTTCATGGGCGACCACGGCATCATGCTGAAACTGCTGCTGCACTATCGTGGCTTGATCCGCGTGCCTTTCATCTGGAACGAACCAGGCTGCAAGGCCGACGTACGGCCCGATCTGGCCCAGTCGATCGATATCGCGCCGACCATTCTGCGGCGCGCGGGCATCCAACCCTATAACGGCATCCAGGGGCGCAACCTCCTTCAGGATGAGGAGCCGAACTCTCTGGTGATCGAAGAGGATAGCCAACGGCCGATGACGGGCTTTGACAAGCCGCAGCGCGTACGCACTCTGGTGACGAGAAAATGGCGGATGAGCGTGCGCGATGGCGAGGATTGGGGCGAGCTTTACGATCTTGAGAACGATCCGCAGGAGATCGTCAATCTTTGGAACAGTCCGACGATTTTGCCGCGCAAGGCCGAACTTTTCGAGGAATTGGCGCGACGCCTGATCCAATTGCAGGACCGTTCGCCATTGCCGGCCTATCTCGCCTGAAAATTGGGTTTCCGACCATTCATGCGACCATTCATGAATGAGGCGCATAAGTGCATGCGGGTTTGCGCCTCTAATGAAGGGCGCCTCTGCGCATTATTCTCATTCTGTTGGCTGCCGGTGATCCCCGACCGCGTACCCCACGGGTCCGTGGATCAGACTTTTTGACCGCACGCCGGCCAATGCGGAGAATTCAACGATGAAATTGTTGGCATCGCCTGTTCAGGCGTTGTGACGACGGTTGCCCATTTTAGGGCCGTCGTCGGGTATTCACGAATTCGTGTAGAGCGGCGGAGCGGCAGCTCCCGCGTCAACGACGTTATCCCAACAACCTTCAAGAAAACTCCCGAAGAAATCTCGAATTAGTCCTGAAACGGAGTTCGACATGCATCCTCCTTGCGATTTCGAGGCAACCCGCCGGCAGCTTTTGCAAGCTGGTGCCGCATCGGTTGTCGCCACGACCGCGCCGGTCGCGGCGAGCGCCCAGATCGGTGGCGCCAGCACCAGTCGCGTGGCCGCGGCCGCCGTGGCTGGCACCGCGCTGACGAAGGTCTCTTTCACCGTCAACGGCAAGCGCGAAGAGCTGGAGCTCGACACGCGCACGACCTTGCTCGATGCGCTGCGCGAGCATCTGCATTTTACCGGCACAAAAAAGGGCTGCGATCATGGTCAGTGCGGCGCTTGCACGGTGCTGGTCGATGGCCGCCGCATCAATGCCTGCCTGTCGCTGGCGGTCATGCATGAGGCCGATACGATCACGACGATCGAAGGCTTGGGGCAACCTGACAATCTGCATGCCATGCAGGCGGCGTTCGTCAAGCACGACGGCTATCAATGCGGTTACTGTACCCCCGGTCAGATCTGTTCGGCCATCGGCGTGCTGAACGAGATCGAGGCCGGCGTTCCCAGCCATGTGACGGCCGATCTGATTGCTGTGCCCCAACTGACGGCGGAAGAGCTGCGCGAGCGCATGAGCGGCAATATCTGCCGTTGCGGCGCCTATCAAAACATCGTCGACGCCATCACCGAAGTTGCGGGGAGAAAAGCATGAAGTCCTTCACTTATGAGCGCGCGCAATCGCCGCGCGAAGCCGCAGCTGCGGTCGAGCGGGTTCAGGGTGCGAAATTCATCGCCGGTGGCACCAATCTTCTCGATCTGATGAAGCTTGAGATCGAAACGCCGGTTCATCTCATCGATGTCAACGGTCTGGCGCTCGACAAGATCGAGCCGACGGCGGAGGGCGGTCTGCGGATTGGCGCCCTGGTGCGCAACACCGATCTCGCCGCCGACGCGCGCGTGCGGCGCGACTATGGCGTGCTGTCGCGCGCTTTGCTCGCCGGGGCTTCGGGCCAGTTGCGCAACAAGGCGACGACGGCGGGTAATCTGCTGCAACGGACGCGCTGCCCGTATTTTTACGACACCAATCAGCCCTGCAATAAACGCCAGCCCGGCAGTGGCTGCGGCGCGCTCGCCGGTTTCAGCCGGCAGCACGCGGTGATCGGCGGCAGCGAGGCCTGTATCGCCACCCATCCCAGCGACATGGCGGTGGCCATGCGTGCGCTCGACGCGGTGATCGAAACGGTGCGGGCCGACGGCACGGTGCGGCGCATCCCAATCGCCGATTTCTATCGCACGCCGGGCAATACGCCACATCTCGAAACCGCTTTGATGCCGGGCGAATTGATCACCGCCGTGGTTCTGCCGAAGCCGGTCGGCGGCGTGCATGTTTATCGCAAGGTGCGCGATCGTGTCTCCTATGCCTTCGCTTTGGTCTCGGTCGGCGCCATCGTCCAGCCCGACGGCAGCGGTCGGGTGGCGCTGGGCGGTGTCGCGCATAAGCCCTGGCGCATGGAGGTGGCGGAGCGCGCTTTGCCGCGCGGCGCCAAAGCGGTGAGCGAGCAATTGCTCGCCGGCGCCAAGCCAACCCACGAGAACGAATTCAAACTGCCGCTGGTCGAGCGCACGCTCCAGGCGGTGTTGACTCAAGCGAGGTCGTGACATGCGCTTTGACAGCCCTTCCACCACCAATCCCATCGATCAACTGAAGGTCGTCGGCCACCCGCTCGATCGCATCGACGGGCCGTTCAAGACCACCGGCACGGCGCGTTATGCTTACGAGCAGCACGATGTCGTGGCCAATCAGGCCTATGGCTATGTCGTCGGTGCGGCGATTGCCAAGGGGCGCATCGTTTCGATGGACCTGGCTGCCGCTCAAGCAGCGCCAGGTGTCGTGGCGATCGTCACGGCCGAGAATGCCGGCAAGCTCAGCAAGGGCAGTTTGAACACCGCCATGCTGCTGGGTGGCCCGCAGATCCAGCATTACCATCAGGCGGTCGCTTTGGTGGTTGCTGAGACGTTCGAGCAGGCGCGTGCCGCCGCGAGCCTGGTGCGTGTCACCTATGCGCGGGAAAACGGTGCCTTCGATCTCGCTGCCGCGCGTGACACGGCACCGCTACGGCAAGGCGAGAGCGGCGGTGCGTCGATTGGCGATTTTCCCGGCGCCTTCGCGGCCGCGCCTGTGCAGCAGGACGCGACCTATACGACGCCCGATCAGTCCCATGCGATGATGGAGCCGCACGCGTCGATTGCCGCCTGGGACGGAGATAAGCTGACGGTCTGGACATCGAACCAGATGATCGCCTGGGGCGTGCGCGATCTTGCCATCACTTTGGGTGTTCCGCGCGAAAACGTGCGCCTGGTTTCGCCCTATATTGGGGGCGGCTTCGGCGGTAAATTGTTCCCGCGCAGCGATTTGCTTCTGGCATCGCTTGGCGCGCGCATCGCCAGGCGCCCGGTGAAAGTGGCGCTGACGCGGCCGTTGATCGCCAACAACACGACCCATCGTCCGGCCACCATCCAGCGTATCCGTATCGGCGCGACGGCGGACGGCAAGATCACGGCGATCGGCCATGAGAGCTGGTCCGGCAATCTGCGCGGGGGCTCCCCGGAAAACGCTATCCAGCAGACACGGCTGCTCTATGCCGGCGCCAACAGATTGACGGCGGTCCGGCTTGCGGTGCTCGATCTGCCGGAAGGCAATGCCATGCGCGCGCCGGGCGAAGCGCCGGGCCTCATGGCGCTGGAGATCGCCATGGATGAGATGGCGGAAAAACTGAATATCGATCCGGTCGAGTTCCGCATCCTCAACGACACGCAGGTCGATCCGGAACATCCCGAGCGGCGCTTCAGCCAGCGGCAACTGGTCGAATGTCTGCGCCTCGGCGCCGAGCGTTTCGCCTGGGCCGAGCGCAAGGCGCAACCAGCGCAGGTGCGCGATGGCCGCTGGCTCGTCGGCATGGGCGTCGCCGCGGGCTTCCGCAATAATCTGGTGACCCCATCAGGCGCGCGCGTGCGCCTTGATGGGCGTGGCGTGGTAACGGTGGAAACCGATATGACCGACATCGGCACCGGCAGCTATACGATCATCGCGCAGACGGCCGCCGAGATGATGGGCGTCGACATCGAGAAGGTGGTGGTGCGCCTGGGCGACTCCAGGTTTCCCATCTCCGCCGGCTCCGGTGGCCAGTGGGGTGCCAATATGGCGACCTCGGGCGTCTATGCTGCCTGCGTCAAGCTGCGCGAAGCGGTGGCGCAGAAGCTGGGCTTCAATTCCAGCGATGCGGCTTTCCGCGACGGCTATGTGCAGCAGGGCAATCGCCGTGTTTCGTTGGGCGAGGCAGCGGGAGAGGCCGGCCTGTCGGCGGAAGATACGATCGAGTTCGGCGATCTCAGCCGACGCTATCAGCAATCGACCTTCGCCGCGCATTTCGTCGAAGTGGGCGTCGATGCGGCGACGGCGGAAGTGCGTATGCGCCGCATGCTGGCGGTCGCCGCCGCCGGCCGCATTCTCAACCCCAAATCGGCACGCAGCCAGATGATCGGCGCGATGACCATGGGCGTGGGCGGCGCGCTGATGGAGGAACTGGCCGTCGATAAGCGCCAAGGCTTCTTCGTCAATCACGATCTCGCCGGCTATGAAGTGCCAGTGCATGCCGACATCCACAACCAGGAGGTGATCTTCCTCGACGAGGTCGACCCCATGTCCTCGCCGATGAAGGCCAAGGGCGTCGGCGAACTGGGCCTGTGCGGCGTCAGCGCGGCGATCGCCAACGCGGTCTACAATGCCACTGGCGTGCGCGTGCGCGACTATCCGGTGACGCTCGATAAACTGATCACCGGGCTGCCAGCTTAAAATTCTTCTAAAACAGGGGTTTGGCGGATGTCCGAGGGGCGAAAATCTTGCGCGAAAGTCAGCTTCCTGTCAGCCGGCTTTCCTAGCCTCGTTGCTGGCGATAAGCAGTCCCCAATTGTGGTTCGCCGCACACTGCACACGAGCCCCGTTGTCTCCCCAAGACAGCGGGGCTTTTGCTTAAGCTTGGCTGTCAGTTTCATGTCAGGTCATCAGCCTAGCTTGAGCAGTGGCGAAAGCAGTCCCTAATGTAATCGCCAACGGACTACGCCCCGTTGCCCCGCAAGGCAGCGGGGTTTTTGCGTGCGGCCGTCTTTACAGGTCCCCGCCGCATTCCTATCTTGAACACCGATGGGGATGGAGTTCCCCGATACCCGCCGCGAAGGCTGATGACTCCTACTGCGACCTGGGCCGTAAAGGGCTCTGCCGTGGTGGGACTCGATGAAGACCCGCCGATGGCGGGTTTTTTATTGCCCCAAATGAATTGAGGGCAATCCTATGACGTATCTGATCGTTTTCATTGGCGGCGGCATCGGCTCTTCGTTGCGGCATGGGGTCAATCTCGCTGCTGCGCGCTTTCTCGGCACCGGTTTTCCGTTCGGCACTTTGCTGGTCAATGTCATCGGCTCGCTCGTCATGGGTCTGTTCGCCGGCTATTTCGCCTTTCAGGGCGAAGCCTCCCAGCATTGGCGGCTGTTTCTCACCACGGGCATTCTCGGCGGCTTCACCACGTTCTCGGCTTTTTCGCTCGACACGATCCTGTTGTGGGAGCGCCAGCAATATGGGGCGCTGGCGCTCTATCTCGCCGCCAGCCTGGTGCTGTCGATCGCGATGATCGTCATGGGGTTGGCGGTGATGCGCAGCCTGTCGGCCTCATGATGCGAGGCTGGCATTGGCGAGACCCTCGATCGCTTGTAGAACCTATCCTCGCACGGCCGAGCTTAAAACAATCATATCGGGCCGGCGGGAGGATAGACGCGATGGGCGAGAGCCTGTTCGACAAGATCTGGGCGCGCCATAGCCTGGCCGAAGAGGGCGGCAAGACGCTGCTCTATATCGATCGTGTCGTCGTTGACGATGTGCGTGCGCCGCAGGTTTTGAAAAATCTGGATCGCCGTGGGCTCAGCATCCGCCGGCCTGACCTTGCGGTGGTGGTGATGGATCATTCGGTCCCGTCCTTCCCCAAGCTTGCTGCCGGCAGCAGTGTTTTCATCGATGCCGCCCGCGCGGCGGCGCGCCAGCATGATTTGCGATTGCTCGATGTCGGCGATGCAGAGCAGGGGATTTCCCATGTGGCGGCGCCGGAATTGGGTTTCGTCCTGCCGGGCTCGACCTATCTCTGTGTCGACAGCCATGCGCCGACCGTTGGTGGTCTCGGCGCCTTGGGCCTGGCCTGCGGCAGTTCTGAGCTGGAGCATGTGCTCGCCACGCAGGCCATGTGGGTGCGCAAGCCGCGCCAGATGCGGATCAATCTGGCAGGGACGCTGGGCGCCGGCGTCTGTGCCAAGGATGTCATTCTCTATGTGATCGGCCGGCTCGGCCTGGAGGCGGCACGCGGTGCCGCTTTGGAATTTGCCGGTCGTGTCGTGACAACGATGCCGGTCGAAGCACGCTTCACGCTGTGTAACATGGCGGTGGAACTTGGCGCGCGCACCTGCCTCGTGTCGCCCGACAAGACGACACTCGCCTGGCTGGCGCAACGCCGTCTCGCGCCCCACGGCGATCTCTGGAACCAGGCACAGGATGATTGGCTGAGCATGCGATCCGATCCGGATGCGCGGTTCGACGCCGATCTGACGATCGACTGCACGGCGCTAGCGCCACAGATCACCTGGGGCACGTCGCCAGCGCAGGTCGCCTCGATTTCCGGTCATGTGCCAACGGCTGCGGAGGCCGGGCTGGATGAGGCAAGCTGGCAGCGTGCGATAAATTATATCGATCTAGCGCCCGGCGCGGCGCTCGCGGGCACGAAGATCGATCGCGTCTTCATCGGCTCCTGCACCAACGCCCGTTTGAGCGATCTTGAAAGCGCGGCGCAGGTTCTGGCCGGCCACCATATTGCCGATCACGTCACGGCGGTTGTGGTCCCTGGTTCGCGCACTGTGGCGCGACAGGCGCAAGAGCAGGGTTTGCGCGATCTCTTCGAGCGCGCCGGTTTCCTCTGGGGTGAGCCCGGCTGTTCCATGTGCGCCGGCGGCGGCGGCGAGAAAGTAGCGCCGGGCGAACGCATCGTCTCGACGACCAATCGCAATTTCGAGAACCGCCAGGGCCCCGGCGTGCGCACCCATCTGGCAAGCCCGGCGACAGCCGCCGCAGCAGCTATCATGGGGCAGATCTGCGATCCACGCGCCTTGCTGGCGAAAGGTTGACCGCATGGACAAGTTCACCAGCGTTCGCGGCGCGGCCGCTCCCCTGCTGATCGACAACATCAATACCGATCAGATCACCCCCGTGCAATTCATGCGCGCCCTGGAGCCCGATTATCAGGCGGGGCTCTTCGCGCGCTGGCGCGCCGATCCCAACACGCCCTTCGTGCTCGATCGGCCGCGTTTCCATCGTGCCCCTATCCTGGTCACCGGCGGCAATTTTGGCTGCGGCAGCGCACGCGAAGTGGCCGTATGGGCCCTGGCCGCCCATGGCGTGCGCTGCATCGTCGCGCGCAGCTTTTCCGAAGTCTATCGCGAGAGCCTGATCAAGAACGGGATGTTGCCGATCGTGCTCGATCCGCCATCAGGGGCGGCGTTTGAGCGGTGTGTCGTTGATGTCGATGGTCGCCTGCCGTTCGAGGTTGATCTGGTCCGCAACACGATCGTCTGTCCCGACGGCAAGGCCTTTTCCTTCGCGATCGATCCAGGCGAGCGTACCGCTTTGCTCGAAGGCCTTGATGATGTCGCCATGACGATGCGGCACCGATCGCGGATCGAAGCCTGGGAGAAAGAAGCAGCCATGCGCCAGCCGTGGCTGCAACGGATCGCTGATCCTCCAACAGGTTCGTGAAAAAGACGCTCGGTGTCATTCCCGACGCGCGAAGCGCGAGCGGGAATCTTGAGCCACCTGTAGAGTGCTATTCAGGGCAATGACGCATGGGCTGGCCACTTGCTCTGGATTCCCGCTCGCACCTGCGGTGCGTCGGGAAGGACACGGAGAGAATCTTAGTTGACGCCCATGATGCCGCCGACATGTTTGATGATCTCGGGCGTCGGTGTGCCGGCTTTGGCGAACAATTGATCGAGGTCTTCACCCGATTTCGGATTGAGATCGAGATTGCGCCGCTTGGCGTCGGTGATCATCTCTTCGCTTTTCATGGTTTCGTCGAAGGCTTGACGCAGGATGCGCAGTCGGTCCTCGGGCACGCCCGGCGCCGTCACATAAGCCGTACCGAATTCGGACGGCAGGGCGACGAAATCCCACATCGCTTTCTTCTGCGGATCGTCGATCAGATCGCGGATTTTCGTGACGCCGGGAATGTCGGCAAAGTCGAGCCCGGCGATGATGTTGATCTTCTTGTCGCGCAGCCAGTCCGGATGCAGGCTGACCAAGGTCGAATAGGCGATGGTGCTGACCTGCACCTCGCCCTGTTCGAGAGCTACGGCGGTGGGGCCTGAGCCCATGAAGCCGGTCACGATTTTCATCTTCGTTCCGAAGATTTCGTTGATCAGAACCGGCTGGATCGTCGTGGTGGAACGGCGTGCCGATGTCGCCAGAACGGTTTCCCTGGTTTTCAGATCGTCCAGCGTCTTCATACCGCTCGTGTGCCAGGCGACCAGGGCGCGTCCGAAATCGCTCATGCGGCCGATGAAATGGAATTTCGCGGGATCGAATTTCGCCGCCTTCGGCTCGACGAAAGGCGTGACGAAGAAATTCGGCATCGCCACGGCGATGACGGTTCCATCCTTGGCACCGGCATTGGCCACATAGTCGATGGCATTCACGCCCCCCGAACCCGGCCGATGTTCGATGACGACAGCCGGATTGCCCGGCACATATTTACCGAAATGGGAGGACAGCAATTGCGCATAGCTGCTGAAGCCGCCGCCGACCTCGCTGCCGACGACGATTCTGATCTGCTTGCCGCGATAGAAATCACTTTGCGCTTGCGCTGTGCCCGCCAAGGCCACGAGAGCCGCCAGCGCCAATACGCCCTTTCTCATTATTTCCTCCCTCGATACCGCTTTTGTGGTGGTCAGGTCCGAACTCAGGCGAGTCGAACGCGAAGTCAGCGGTTGACGATAGAAAATCAGGTTATGGCGTGGCTTTCAACGGTGGGCAAAAGAGAACGTTAAGTGCCCAATGCCGCCTGTGCCGCCGCGCGGCCGGCGATGCGCCCGAAGACGGCAGCCGACATGAGGCCGGAGCCGCCGGGATAGTTGAAGTAAAACAGGCCGCCCACCATTTCGCCCGCCGCATGCAGGCCCGTGACACGCTGCCCACCTTCGTCAAGCACGCAGCAGTCGCCATCGACGCGCAGCCCACCGAACGTAAAGGTGATGCCGCAAGTCACCGCATAGGCTTCGAACGGCGGCTCGGCGATGGCGAGCGCCCAATTGGATTTGGGGATCGCAAGCCCTTCCGTGCAGCGGCCATCCTTCTTGCCGGGATCGTAGGGAATGTCCGTGCGCACGGCGGCGTTGAAATTCTTGATGGTGGTGAGGCAGGCCTCGCGCTTGATGCCGTCGAACTGAGCGATCAGGGCTTCCAGTGTTTCGGCCTTGAAGCGGGCCGATTGCTTGACGCGATATTCACCATGCAGGCGCGCCGCGCCGTGCTTGTCGAAAATCTGCCAGGCGACCTGGCCCGGCTGGGCCAGAATGGCGCGTCCGAGTTTGGCATAGGTGAGGGCCCTGATATCGGCGCCTTCGTCGAAGAAGCGCTCTCCGTCGGCATTGACGACGATGCCCTCGAGATAATCGTCGCGTTTGAAGACGGTGCCATATGCGAGTTCGTTGACGTCGGGCGCGTTGAGATCCCAACTCGCCGAATGGCAGCCCGACCAGTTGCCGAAGGGCAGGGCGCCCCGTTCGAGCGCCATGCGCAGGCCATCGCCCGTGTTGAAGCGCGAGCCGCGCACCTTGGCGAGATCCCACGAGGGGCCGAGATAGCGCGTGCGCCATTCCGTATTGGCTTCAAAGCCACCACAGGCCAGGATCACGCGCCGCGCGCGGATGGCGACATCTTCGCCGTCGCGCCGCGCGATGACGCCGGCGATGCGACCGCCTTCATCGATCAGCGAAAGCGCCTTGGTTTGATAGAACACGCGCGCGCCGCGCCGCTCGGCGGTGCGGAACAGAGCTTCCGACGCCCCTTCGCCCGCGCCATAAACTTCCAGCGCCGAGCCGCCGGAAAAGCGGATGCGGCCGTTGGGCAGTTTGAACTGCCATTCGTAGAGCGGCAGAAAGCGCAGGCCCTGCCGCTGCAACCAGAACAAGGTGTCGCGGCTGTTCTCGACCAGCATGTCGGCCATGTCGGGATGGCTGCGATATTGGGTGACGCGGGCCAGATCGTCATAATATTGCTCGCGCGAATAGGAGCCGAATTCGCAGCGCTCACGTTCCGCCGCGCTCAGGCCGCCGACGAGCGCATCGATATCCTCGACGCCATGATAGACGGCGCGAATGGCGCCATTGGAAAAGCGCGTATTGCCGCCGCGCTCAGTTTCCGGCGCTTTCTCCAAAACGACGACCGAGGCGCCGATGTCGCGCGCCGCGATGGCGGCACTCAAGCCCGCCATGCCTGCGCCAACGACAAGCACGTCGGTGTCCTCGACGATGGAGGCAGGCGCCATGTTTCACTCCCGGTATTTGTCTTGTTTGGTCGTCTTATGCCGCGTGCTGGATCAATCGTCCAGCTTACGCATGAACTCTCGTACTATTTCCCAAACGTCGCTGTAGTTTCAGCCGTGCCATTTAACTCAACGCAAGCAGTGCATAGAGTGTCGAACAACCGTCAGCTATTAGCTGAATGTGGCACGATTCTACTTGCGTTCTACTGTCTGCATGCCACCATAGGTGGTGGGCTAAGGAGATCGCATGCCGCGCGCGAAGACCCCGGTTAAGAAGGCCTCGAAGACACCGAAGCCTGCGATTAAGCGGGCTTATCTGAAACAGTCGGATGTTCCGATGTCATCGCTGGCTGACGCGCTTCGCATTCCTAAGGCGATTGACGAGAATTTCGGCGGGCGGGCCACAGCACCGCTGCAGGTGGCATTGGCATTGAAGGTCGATCCCGGTGGGTCGCAACTTCGAGTGTTGTCCGGTGCTAGCATGGCCTTCGGCTTAATCGAGGGTGGAGCGCAGGCGCAGGCGATCTCGTTGACCCCCTTGGCGAAGAGTATTCTTCGCCCGACCACCGAGGAGCAGGACGCTGCCGCCCGACGCGAAGCTGTTCTGAAACCGCGCGTTTACCGAGAATTTCTTGAGCGGTATGACAAGCATTCTTTTCCGCGCCACGACATCGCAGCAAACGTGTTGGAAGAATTGGGCGTACCACGCGAGAAGTGTGGCGAGGTGCTGGACCGCCTTCAAGAAAGCGCGAAGTCGGCAGGCTTTCTGCAAGAGAGTAAGGGTAAAACATGGGTCTTTCTTGGCGTGACTGCCAAGCCGGCGCCGGCAGACGGCCAGGACGAGACGCCTGATGACGTGATCACGGAAGCAGAGCAAGACGCCCCAGAGCGTGCCAAGTCAGAGGCTCAAGCGGCGGCATCGGCGCCCGCCGCACCGCTAGCTCCACTTACGCCTCTCGCGCCATCCGACGCTGTCCAGAATACAACTATGGCTGCTGCGAAAGCCGACGATGCTCGGAGACGGAAAGTATTCGTCACCCACGGCAAGGACAAGACGTTCGTCGATCCTATCAAACGCATGCTGGAATACGGGGAGCTGGAGCCGGTTGTCTCTGTGGAGCGTACCTCGGTATCCAAGCCAGTACCCGACAAGGTCATGGACGACATGCGGATGTCAGGCGCGGCAATCATCCATGTCGATGCAGAGCGGGTGCTCAAGGATGATGACGGCAACGAAATCGTCATCATCAACCCAAACGTCTTGATCGAGATTGGCGCTGCAATGGCCTTCTATGGTCGCCGTTTTGTCTTGCTAGTGAGGGATGGAATCAAGTTGCCATCCAATTTGCAGGGGCTCTACGAGGTTCGCTACAAGGGTGACACCCTTGATGCGGACGCTACGATGCAGCTCCTCGAAGCAATGCGCGAAATGAAGACCCTCCCCCTGCCAAACGAGATCGGGCTATAGTCAGGCGCTGCAAGCCACCCAGCTGTGCGGTTCAAAGACTTCGGTCAGAAGGTTTGGCGAGCTTGGCCGCAGTTTCGCTGCAAATGCTTTAGCATTTAAACGGAAAATGTGGCTGGGGAACCTGGATTCGAACCAAGATTAACGGAGTCAGAGTCCGTCGTTCTACCGTTGAACTATTCCCCACCAAGAAACCAAGTAAAGTCAGCTACTTGATTTGGCGATTGTCGAGACCGCGCGCCAAATCGAACGGCTATGACAATGGCGCGTACCTACGGTGTTCCACCCGTTCCTGTCAACCGTTCCGCGCGTCGCGCACGCTTGTTTTCCGCTGTCTTGGCCGCGGCGGCGCCCGATGCGCCGTATGAAAAAGCCCCGACGCTGCTCGACGTCGGGGCTGGAGATCCGCCCAATTCCCCGTGTCCCTGGATCTGTTGCTCAGAGGGAGCGGATTGAAACGGAGGTTGATTTCAATCGCACCGATATGTCCAGGTGCCGCGAGGTGCGGTGGTTCCGGCCGGGGGTATTGCGCCCCCCGGCCGAAATCGTTTGTCAAATCAGAACTGGCGCTCGACGCGCATGCGGCCGGTCCAGTTGTTCGGGTTGACGTTGGCGAGAACGCCAAGGCCCGCGGGAACCGACAGCGGCAGGTTCTGATTGAGACGCGCATAAGACAGTTCGACGCCGATATCGAAGTTACGCACCGGCGACCAGATGAGCTGACCCACCGCGGTCCACACATTGGCCCGCGACAGACCGCCCTGCGACCAGGCGGTATTCTGGGTCACGCTGCCCGGATCGATCCGCAGGTAAGAACCGATGAGGTTCGACCGCAGGGAGGGGGTCCAGTAGTGGGTCAGAGTACCGGTGACGCTGAACGCCTTGGTCTGTTCCGAGCCGCCGGCCGAACAGGCGGCGTTCACGCAGAACAAGGTGAGGTTACGATCGGCGCGCAGATAGCCGCCGAGGTAGTTGCTGGTGAGCAGCGTGTTGGCGCTGGCGCCATTCGAGGCCACGTAGTCGAGCGCGCCGACACCGTAAGCCGCCCACACCTGCACGTTGTCGCCTTGGGCGAGCATTGGCAGGTTGACTTTCAGGCCGCCGGCGACAGCCCAGCCCGTGCGACGGATTGCCGGGCCGGCATTGCCGACAACAGCGAGGTTGGCGTTACCGAAGGTCGCCGAGTTTTCGAGCACGGCGCCCGACACCATCGCCGAGCCCCAGCCCTGATCGATGCGCAGGTTGGCGACGAGGGCGGGCAGGCGCTGCGCCACCGGACCGGCGAGCGCGCCGGTCGCGGTGAACGGATTGGCACCCAGCGTATTGGCGGTCATCGACATCGGCAGGTCGCCGCGGTTTTCGATCGCCAGCGTGGCCGAGAAGCCGCCGCCGAAGGTCGCGGTATAAGCGAGCTGGCGGATGCCGCTCGGGAAGGCCGCGTTCAGCATCGAGCCGTAGGGCAGGTTCGGCAGGAACGTGAAGTTCGAGGTGGCCTGACCGACGGTGAAGCCGGCGAAGCGGATATAAGCCGCTTCGATCGTCGCCGTATTGGCGTTGCCGCCGGAGAACACGCCGCCGGTGTAACCGGGCGAGGCGACGCCGAGGCCGCTCGCCGCTTGCAGGCGCAGCGAGAACACGGTCTGCACCGTGCCCCAGGCCGACTGCGTGCGGGCGTCCATGTTGACGATGCCGCGCGCATACCAGCCGGTGGAATCAACCGCGTTCGAAGAGATGAACGTGCCGGTGCCGCCACCAGTCGAACGACCGGAAACTGCATTCTTGGAGGGCGTATACCAGCCATCGACACGAACACGACCGCCAACGCGCAGGCAGGTGTCCGTCCCGGGAATCCAGTAAAAACCTTCGCCATAGGCGTCGCATACGCGGACATATTCCACGGGTGCCGCCTTGCGCGACGGCAGATCAGCCGCCTGCGCCCCAGCCATGGCGAGCAAAGCCGCCGAAGAACCAAGCAGAAGACTCTTGGTGAACCTCATTATTATGCTCCGTCAGAAAAACTCTGAACTCTTATCGACGTGGGAAAAGCCTGGATCTCGCCAATGGGCGGGCATAATTCCCACGAACTTGCCGTAAATATGTCCTTGCGATCCAGCTCGACCGGAAAATACCGCAATCTAGCCTGACCAGTGTTCACGAACACTTGAGCTTGCCTGTTTGCTGAGCGGGTGTGGCACCGCAGCAACGAATAGATCGGCATACGCTCATTTGTTGGGCAATAAGCTGCCTTAAAATATTGATTCACTAGGAATAAATGCCCTCGCGACCCAATCGTACATATGGTTTGTACGATGGCGGAAAGAGGCGGCCGAAGGATGGCGAAAACGCGGCTAGGACCGCGTGGAATGGCCAGGAAAAATGCTCAAGAAAAAAGCCCCGACGCTGCTCGACGTCGGGGCGAAAGGTCCGCCCAAAATCCCCGTTATCCCGGATCTGTTGCTCAGAGGGAGCGGATTGAAACGGAGGCCGATTTCAATCTCACCGGATGCCCGGGTGCCACGAGGTGCGGCTGGTCCGGTCGGGGGATTGCGAACCCCGGCCGGAAGGCTTGCCGGATCAGAAGGTGCGCTCGACGCGCACGCGGCCGGTCCAGTTGCTCGGATTGACATTGGCGAGAACGCCCAGGCCCGCCGGAACCGAGAGCGGCAGGCTCTGGTTCAGTTTGGCGTAGGAGAGTTCGACACCGATGTCGAAGTTGCGCACCGGCGACCAGATCAAGTCACCCGCGACGTTCCACAGATGGGCTTTCGACAGACCGCCCTGCGCCCAAGCCGTGTTCTGGCTGACGCTGCCCGGCGTGATCTGCACATAAGTGCCGATCAGGTTCGAACGCAGCGTCGGCGTCCAGTAGTGGGTGAAGATCGCGGTGGCGCTGAAGGCCTTGGTCTGCTCCGCGCCGCCGGCCGTGCAGGCCGCGTTCAGGCAGTACAGGGTCAGGTTGCGATCGACGCGCAGGAAGCCGCCGAGGAAGTTGGTCTGCACAGCGAAGTTGCCGTTCAGGCCCAGGCCATAGAGATAGTCGAGCGCGCCGACACCATAGTTGGCCCAGAACTGGAAGTGGTCGCCCGGCGCGATCATCGGCAGGTTGATGCGGCCGCCGCCACCGACAGCCCAACCAGTGCGATTGATCTGCGGACCAGCATTGCCAACCACGGCAAGCGCCGGATTGGCGAAGGTGCCGGTGTTTTGCATCACCATCCCGGACACCATCAACGAACCCCACGCCTGGTCGACGCGCAGGTTGCCGACGAGCGACGGCAGACGCTGCGCGACCGGTCCAGCCGTTGCCGCCGTGGCGGTGAACGGATTGGCGCCGAGCGTGTTGACGGCCGAGGCCACGATCAGGTCGCCCTTGTTTTCGAGGGCCAGGGTGGCGGAGAAACCGCTGCCGAAGGTCGCCGTGTAAGCCAACTGGCGGACGCCGTTCGGGAAGCCCGCATTATACAGCGACTGATATTGATAGGGCGGCAAGAACGTGAAGTTCGACGCGGCCTGACCGACCGTGAAGCCGGCGAAACGGATATAGGCCGCTTCGATCGTCGCGGTATTGGCATTGCCCGCCGCGAAGACGCCGGCCGAATATCCCGGCGGGGTATTGGCGAGACCCGATGCCGCCATCAGACGCAGCGAGAAGACGGTCTGCACGGTGCCCCAGGCGGATTGGGTGCGGGCATCCATATTGACGACGCCGCGCGCCAGCCAGCCGTTCTGATCGACACCGTTGGAGCTGATGAACGTGCCGGTGCCGCCACCGGTCGAACGACCGGAAACCGCGTTCTTGGCCGGCGTGTACCACATGTCGACGCGGATACGGCCGCCGACCTTCAAGCAGGTGTCGGTGCCGGGAATCCAGTAAAAGCCCGCGCCATAGGCGTCGCAGACCCGTACATATTCAACAGGGGCGGACTTGCGCGACGGCAGATCCGCGGCCTGCGCGCTGGCCGCTGCGAGCACAGTCGCCGCGGAGCCGAGCAGGATATTCTTGCTAAACTTCATTCGTTCACCCTCCGAAAACTACCGGAACCGCGTGAAGCGCCAGACCTGTCCAAGTCTGCCTCCAGCTTGCGCCGGCGCCCGCTTCCTCGAATTGCGAGTATTTTCACACCCGTGATTCTACGGATATGGCGAACGTATCGGAATCGTGACAGGCCGCCACAGCCGAATGGTTTTCCGCCGGCTGGCGACCGCCTTTTCTCCGCAGATGTGGCGGAATTGTTACAAAAATGTCGCCTATGATGCTGTTTCTGATAGGTTTTTGATCGGCTTTCGATCTATTCGTAAGGAGGTATTTCGAAGCCGCTCATCCGCGCCGACCGGGACCCGGAGCAGTTCTCGAACCGCTGAATATCAGTCCCCCAGTCATTGCGGCTCGATCTTGGCGAGGCGCGCATAATCACGCCAGTCGTCCACTTCCTTGCGCCAGTATTGCTGGGCATCGTCCGGGCCGATGGTCCATGGATCGCTCGCGATCGAGGCCAGAAAGGCTTTGCCTTCCTCGCTGGCAATCACCTGTCCAAACGCCTCGCGCAGCTTTTCCACGATCGGCCGGGGCGTTCCCATCGGCACCATGGCGCCCCACCAGCTGACGAGGTTCATCTTGTAGCCAAGTTCGGTCATGGTCGGATATTCGGGCGCGGACTTCAGGCGCTCGCCCGTCGCCACGGCGAGAATGCGGATTTTGCCTTGCCTGGCCTGAATGGTCGCGAACACCGGATCGTAGATCGCATAGTCGACGACGCCACTGGCCACATCGTTGATGGTGTCGGCAGTGGTCTTGTACTGAACCTCGAGGGTGGAGAGGCCGGCAGCTTCCTTATACATGGCGCCGACGACGCGAGCCGGCGGATTGGTGGTGGAATAGCTGCCCCTGTCGCCTTTCTCCTTCATAGCTTTGGTCAGCTCGTCGATGGTTTTGTGCGGCGAGGACGCGCTGACGGCGATCATCATCGGCATGCGGTTGATGGTGGTGACCATTTGCAACTGCTTGATCACATCGACCGACGGTTTCTTGAAGATATGCATGTTGGTCGCAAGGGCGTCGCCGCTGGTGACATAGATCGTGTAACCGTCCGGCTTGGCGCGCGCGACATATTCGGTCGCGATATTGCCGATGGCGCCGGGCTTGTTTTCGACGATCACGGTCTTGCCGAGGATCGGCTGCATCTTATTGGCGAAGAAGCGGACGATGATGTCGGCACCGCTGCCGGCCGCGAAACCGCAGATGAAATGAATATTTTCCGCCGGGTAGGTCATGCCCTGCGCTTTTGCGCCGTGAGGTAAAATGAACGGCAATGCCATGAGAATGGCGGCGCTCAGACGGCGCAGATGCTTCTTGAGTACGGTCATGTCTCCCTCCAGACAGGCATACTGTCTGGCAAGCGTCACCCGGATCGTCTCGACGGCGTAGCGGCGATCTGGAATAGTCTTCATTCCTGATCGGAACCGGGGAGGGGCGGATCATGGATGAAAGCAATATCAGCTTGCGGCATCTGCGCGTTCTTGCTCTGTTGCTTGAAGTGCGCAGCCTGACGCGCGCCGCGCAAATTCTGGATACGACGCAGCCGACGATCAGCAAGGCGCTGACGAAGCTGCGCGCGCATTTTGGCGACCCCCTGTTCGTGCGCGTTGGCTTGGCGATGCATCCGACGCCGCGTGCGCTCGACCTCGCGCAGCCGTTGAAGGATCTGCTGACCACTTCGGATGTCATGCGATCGTCCAGCGTGGCCTTCGATCCCAGATCGTCGGCGCGCGAGTTTGCGATGATCGTCACCGAAGTCGGCCTGGCGCAATTGGTGCCGCCGATCATTGCCCATCTGGAAAAGCAGGGGCCAGGCCTGCGGCTCAAGGCTATGCCGCTTGACTCGCGGCCGATCGAAGCGCGCCTGCAAGCGGGAGAAGCGGATGTGGTGTTGGGCGTATTTCCCAGCGTCTCTGCCAATATGCGCCGTCAAAGACTTTACACCGACAGCTATATGAGCGTGGTGCGCAAAGCTCATCCGCGCGCGGGAAAATTGACGAAGTCCGAGGCTTTCCTGCGCGAGCGACATGTGGTCGTCACTTCATCTCCGACGGGGCACGGCGTGCATCAAGCGCTGGAGCGCATCTTCGCCACCAAGCTCGATCCGGATCGCGTGCATGTGCGTGTTCCCAGTTTCGTGACGAGCGCCATGGTGGCGAGCAAGACCGACGCGGTCGGCACACTGCCGGCGCGCTTGGCCCAATATTTGGCTGACGATCTCAAGCTCATGCCGTTTGCAACGCCGCTGCCGTTGCCGCGTATCGAAATTTGCCAGTTCTGGCACGAGCGCGTGCAGCAGGACGCCGGGCATCGCTGGTTTCGCGCGACGCTGCGCAGCTTGTTCGGCTCAAAAGACTAATGACCATGCATTCCAACATGGAATTCTTTCCATTCCTATTTAGGACTGGCTTGTGCGCTACGACTTGGCGGAGACTTGCGACAGCGCGGAGCGGACAGGGGAGGTCGCCGTGGCGGAAGCGAAAGCGGCGGGCAGCGCCGAAGATAACGTTCAAGACAACGTTGTCGGTGCGCTGCTGGTTGGCAGCATGCCGCTGGCCGATGCCGAAGCGGTGTTTCGATTTGTCAGCGAACATCTCGGTCGCCACCTCAAGCGCATGCCTGACGGCGAAACCGGCGCGCGGATCAATTGGACGCAATGGCAACAGAGCGTGTTCAGCGCCGTTCCGGCCCTGGCCTCGGAAATCTTCGATGCGGGATATATCAAGCGGCCAAAGTTTCGGCTGAAAACCGGTGCGACGGTCGGCGACGTGAAATTTCCGCCGCTCGGCTATGCCGCTGCGGCCGAGGCCTCCTATGGCGCGTTCAAGGCGCTCAAGAAAGCCGGCGAGATCCCGCCCGGCATGAAATTCCAAGTCTGTTTGCCGACGCCGATTGCGCCGACGACCATTTTCGTTTTTCCGGAAGATCAGCTCAAACTGGAGCCGCTGTATGAGGCGGCGATGCTGGCCGAGCTCGACGCGATCGTCGCCGCCATTCCTGCTGCCGATCTGGCGATCCAATGGGATACGGCGATCGAATTCGCCATTCTCGAAGGTGTGCTGCCCCATGCCTTCGAGAAGCCGGAGGCGGATATGGTGTCGCGGCTGGTGCGCCTCGGCAATCATGTGCCCAGCGGCGTCGAACTCGGTTTTCATCTCTGCTACGGCGACAGTGGCGGCCGCCATTTCAAGGAACCGGAAGACACATCGAAACTGGTGTCTGTCGCCAATGGCATCGTGCGCGGACTGACGCGTCCACTTGACTGGCTGCATCTGCCTGTGCCGAAGGAGCGGGCCGACGAAAAATATTACGAGGCGCTGGCCGGCCTGAAGCTGCAGCCAGGCACGGAACTCTATCTGGGTCTCGTACACACGACCGACGGCGTGGAAGGAACGCAGAAGCGCATCGCGGCCGCCCGGAAATATGCCGTGTCCTTCGGTGTGGCGACGGAATGCGGATGCGGACGGCGGAAACCGGAAACGTTGGCGGAGCTGATGCGGGTCCACCGGATGGTGAGCGAGCCCCAAAAAAGAGGATAGTCCGGCACTTTGTTGCCCCTCTCTAGAGTATTTTTAGAAAAAACAGACACTTAATTGCATTTTCGCCGCCACTTGGTGGGTGGCGCGCTTGCCACACCTCGTGAGCCCATATCGACGTTATCGGCACGCGTTCCTATCTTACGGACGGTGCAGGACAATCGCGGCTGCGGGCGTTCGTCGAGAGGAGGCTCCCATGTCGATATTTCGCGTGATTGCAATCGCTTCGGCTATGGCCGCGGTGGTGGCGCTGGCTCTGCCGGCCGAGGCCAAAACGAAGCGCAAGAGCCACCGGCATCAGGCCTATCACAGCCAGATCTACCGGCCGTCTGTGCCCCATTCAGTGCGGGTCGGGGGCGGTTATGGCCCCAATACCTACGCCCGGGCGCCGCGCAGCTATGGCGGCGACCCCGGCAATTATCGCAATGTGCCGAATGGCCGGCCGGATGCTTTTCAGGCGGTAAATGGCTGTTATGGCGGCCGGGAACAGGTGTTGCGGGGCGGCCGGCTGGTCTGGGTCCCGAACGTGACCTGTCCCTACGCCCCGGACTGGTTCTGATCGCCGGCAGCAAGACGTCAGGGCGCCTGTCGTCAGGCGCCTTGGCGTTTGATCCGACGCGCTTTACATTGGTTTGAATCGCTCCGCTTCCTAGGAAGCGTGTTGGAGCAAGGTTTTGACGAACGAAGGCCACCCGCTGCCGCGGCCCGATGATGCCGGGCGCGACACTGTTTATGCCGGACCCGCCGGGCTCACGCCCGCGGGGCGTCCGCAGGCCCCCGTTTACGCGGCGCTCGACCTCGGCACCAACAATTGCCGTCTGCTGATCGCCCGGCCGTCGCCCGACGGTTTCAAGATTCTCGATGCCTTCTCGCGCATCGTCCGTCTGGGCGAAGGGCTGAGCCATACCGGCCGCCTCGGCGAGCCGGCGATCGCCCGCACCTTGGCGGCGCTGGCCGTGTGCCGCGAGAAGATGGAGGCGCGCGGCGTTGCGCGTACGCGGCTCATCGCCACCGAAGCCTGCCGCGCGGCCGAGAACGGCCCGGCCTTTCTGTCGCAGGTGCATGAGCGCCTTGGCTTGCAGCTCGAAGTGGTCGATCGCGAGACGGAAGCTTTTCTTGCCGCCGCTGGCTGCGCTTCGCTGGCGGATCCCAGAGCCCGCGCCATCCTGCTCTTCGACATTGGTGGCGGCTCGACGGAAATCGTCTGGCTCGCCGACTGCTGCCCCGAGACAGGCCGCAAGAAACTGCATGATCGCGTGCGCTTGTGGACGTCGCTGCCGTTGGGCGTCGTCTCCCTGGCCGAGCAATTTGGCGGCCATGAAGTGACGCCGCAAACCTATCAGGCCATGGTCGATCATGTCGCCGCCGAACTGGCCGATTTCGCCGAGGAGGCGCGCTCGGAACTGTGCTGCGAACATTTTCATCTGCTCGGCACATCCGGCACGGTGACAACCGTGGCTGGCGTGCATCTTGGTCTTCAGCGCTATGACCGGCGTCGTGTCGATGGCTTGTGGATGCGCAATGCGGAAGTGAACGACGCCATCACTCATTTGCGCGACATGACCTATGACGAGCGGGCCGCCAATGGCTGCATTGGCGCCGAGCGCGCCGATCTGGTATTGGCCGGCTGCGCTATTTTTGATGCCATTCGGCAGGCCTTCCCGAGCTGCGGCGTTCGTATCGCCGATCGCGGCCTGCGCGAGGGCCTGTTGATGCAGATGATGAGTTTCGACGGCGTGTGGCGCGGCGGTCAGAACGGCAGCCAGAACGGAAAGAGTGAATGACCACGCCGAAAAAGGGATCGGGCGGCCCGAAAGTGCCTGGCCGCTCAGGCGGCAAGAGCGCCGGCCGCGACAGCTCACTGAAAGTGCATGTGAAGACGGCGCATAAGCGCTCGCACTCGTCGACGCTCTGGCTCGAGCGCCAGCTCAACGATCCCTATGTCGCGCGCGCCCGTGCCGAGGGCTGGCGCACCCGCGCTGCCTACAAGCTCATCGAGATCGACGAACGCTACAAGCTGCTGAAGCCGGGTCAGAAGATCGTCGATCTTGGCGCCGCGCCCGGCGGCTGGGCGCAATATGCGGCCAAGCAGGTCGGCGTGCTGGAAGGCAAGGGCGCGGCGCGCGGCCAAGTCATCGGCATCGATCTGTTGGAAATCGAGCCGCTGGCCGGCGTCGAATTCGCGGTCATGGATTTTCTCGAAGAAGAAGCGCCCGAGCGCCTGCGCGCCATGATGTCGGCCGATGGCAGCGATGGTCGTGTCGATGGCGTGTTGTCGGACATGGCGGCCAATGCCACGGGCCATCGCCAGACCGATCACTTGCGCATCGTTCACTTGGCAGAACTTGCCGTTGAGTTCGCGCGCGAAGTGTTGAAGCCCGGTGGCTTCTTTGTGGCGAAAGTGTTGCAGGGCGGCACGGAAGGCAGTTTGCTTTCCATCCTCAAGCGCGATTTCACCACCGTGCGCCACGTCAAGCCGAAAGCAAGCCGTGCTGATTCCGCTGAGCTTTATGTTCTGGCGACGGGCTTTCGCGGCGACAACTGATCCTTCAACAACAGCTCTTCTCGAAGATCGCATCGCGCACGCGACGATTCAGGGTTGCCTTTTCAACGTTGCTCTTTTATTTTGCATCGCATCGGCAACCGCGCACATGCGCCTAGAGGAGAGATTGAATGACAAATTTTCTGAATCTCCTCGCTGGGATGCAGTCGACCATGGTCGTCTCGACCAACTAGGTCCCGCTTCTCGCCGTAGGGCCTTCGGGCCTCTCTCTTAAATTCCCAATTTTACGCCGCGCATATTTGCGTTGGCATTGCCATGGAGACGGCGCTTTGCGCGCCGCGTTGCCGTCATGACTCGTCAAGCCCGTCAAGCGGGTCGGAACCCTATTGCTGCGGTTCTTGCCTTCACATTTCGCCATTGGGCGAACCATCGTTTGCTGGTCGCCGCGATCGCTTTCGGCGTCGGCGTTGCGACACTGGCTGAAATCGCCATTCCGATTTTCGCCGGTCAGATGATCGACGCCATCACGGCTGGGCCGGAACAAGCCAATCTGGCTTGGCGGGCGCTGGCGGTGATGCTCGTCCTCGCCGCCTTCGGCGTCGTCTGCCGCCAGTTGTTCTTCACCGGCATCACCTATCTCACGACCGCGATCATGAGCCGGGTGGCGCAGGATGCTTTTGCGCGGCTGCAGCGCTTCTCGACCGATTGGCACGCCAATAACTTCGCCGGTTCCACCGTGCGTAAGATCACGCGTGGCATGTGGGCGCTCGACCTGCTGTTCGACACGCTGCTGGTGGCGATCCTGCCGTCGATCTTCGTGTTGATCGGTACGACGATCATCCTGGCGCATCAATGGCCCGTGCTTGGCCTTGTCGTCTTGGTCGGCTCGATCGGCTTCGTGGCGATGACGGTGGTGCTGTCGGTCTATTACGCGGCGCCCGCCGCGCGCCTGGCCAATCGCTGGGATACGCGCATGGGCGGTGCATTGGCCGATGCCATTACCTGCAACGGTGTCGTCAAAGCCTTCGGTGCGGAAGCGCGCGAGGACAGAAGGCTTGGCGGCGTCTTGTGGAAATGGCGCAAGCGCACCACGCGTGCCTGGTTGCGTGGCACCTGGTCGGGCACGGCGCAGCAGATCTTTCTGCTGGGACTGCGCGCGGCCGTGCTGGGTGGTGTGTTGCTGCTGTGGCTGCGTGGCGAAGCCAGCGCCGGCGATGTCGCGTTGGTGCTGACGAGCTACACGATCGTGCATGGCTATCTGCGCGATATCGGCCAGCACATCCACAACCTGCAACGATCCGTCAACGACATGGAGGAACTCGTCGCCTTCTATGACGAAGCTCCCGGTGTCGAGGACAGGCCCGGCGCGCGCGACATCGTGATCTCAGACGGAGCCATCGCGTTCGATCACGTCACCTTCCACTACGGTGGTCATGTGACGCCGCTCTATCGCGATTTCTCCATGAAGATCAAAGCCGGTGAACGGGTTGGCCTCGTCGGCCATTCCGGCTCGGGCAAGACGACCTTCGTCAAGCTCATCCAACGGCTTTACGATCTCAATGGAGGACAGATCACGATCGACGGGCAGGATATCGCCGCGGTGACGCAGACGAGCCTGCGCGCCAACATCGCCATCGTGCAGCAGGAGCCGATCCTGTTTCACCGCTCGCTCGCCGAGAACATCGGCTATGGCAGCCCGCAGGCAAGCCAGGCCGAGATCGAACGCGCGGCGAAGCTCGCCAACGCTCACGACTTCATCATGGCCCTGCCGAAAGGCTATGCCACTTTGGTGGGTGAGCGCGGCATCAAGCTGTCGGGTGGTGAGCGTCAGCGTGTGGCGCTGGCACGTGCCTTCCTGGCCGATGCGCCGATCTTGATTCTGGACGAGGCAACGGCAAGCCTCGATTCCGAATCCGAGCATCTGATCCAGGAGGCGATGGAGCGGTTGATGGCCGGTCGCACGACCATCATCATCGCCCACCGTCTCTCCACCGTGAAGGCGATGGACCGCATCCTCGTCTTCGAGCGGGGACGGATCATCGAGGAGGGCGATCACGCCACCCTCCTGCGCCGGCCCGATGGCGTCTATCGCGGCCTGTTCGAACTCCAGGCCGCCGGCCTGGAGGAGGGTCGGGCGGCATAGGACCAAGATGGAAGCGGGTGGCAGGCTAAGCTTGTCACCCGCTTTCTTTTCGTCGGCTTGACGGAAGGCGAGGCCGGACGTCTGATGGCCGGGCGATCCCGTTCGCGACCAATTTATTAAACAGCCTGCCAGATACTCCGCATCCTGTTGGTGGAGGATTTCATGACCTGGTTCAGAGCGATCGGCTTGATGTCGGGCACATCGATGGATGGTGTCGACGTTGCCTTCATCGAAACCGACGGCAAGGGCGATGTGCGCCAAGGGCCGCGTGCGTCATTCTCTTATAGCGATGACGAACGACGCACCCTGCGTGCCGCGCTCGATGAAGCGGTGCGGCTCACCGATCGCACGGCGCGTCCCGGCGTGCTGGCGCAGGCCCATGCCATCGTCACCGATCGCCATCGTTCCGCCGTCGTCGATTTTCTCAAGGCCAATGGTCTCGACAAAGGCCATGTCGATGTCGTCGGCTTTCACGGCCAGACCGTGCTGCATCGCCCCGAGCGTCACCTCACCGTGCAGATCGGCGATGGTGCGGCGCTTGCCGCTTCGCTCGGCATTCCGGTGGTCTGGGACATGCGGGCGGCTGATGTGGCCGCCGGCGGCCAGGGGGCGCCTCTAGTGCCGGCCTATCACCGCGCGCTCGCCGGCGCGGCCCATCTCGAATTTCCCGTTGCCGTGTTGAATGTCGGCGGTGTCGCCAACATCACCTTCTTGCCTGGTGACGGCGATCCCATCGCCTTCGATACGGGGCCTGGCAATGCGCTCCTCGACGATCTGATGCTGGAACGCACGGGCCAAGCGATGGATCGCGATGGCAAGACGGCCAGCGCCGGCAAGATCAATACGCAAGCGCTGATGCAACTCCTCGACAATCCCTATTTCAAGGCGCCACCGCCGAAGTCGGTGGACCGCAATGATTTCTCGCGTGCCGCCGTTGCCGATCTATCGACGCCGGATGCGGCCGCGACACTGGTGGCTTTTACCGCGCAGACGGTGGCGGACTCTTTCGCCCTGCTGCCGCAGCGCCCGCGCCGTGTCATCGTCAGCGGAGGCGGCGCGCGCAATCCGGTGTTGCTCGACATGTTGCAGGAGCGTTGCGGCTGCGAAGTCGCGACGGCCGACGACATGGGCTGGAGCGCCGACGCGATGGAAGCGCAGGCCTTCGCTTATTTGGCGGTGCGTTCGCTCAACGGCCTTCCGCTGACCTTCCCCGGCACGACGGGGGTCGCTACGCCATTGACGGGCGGCGTGCTGTCGCGCCCAGCTTAAGAAAGCATCGCTGCATAAAAAGAAACCCGGTTCGATGCGAACCGGGTTTTATTTTTTAAGCGCTCGGGGCCGGGCCTTTCAGCGCCCGCGTCGGTGTCGGGCGCTTGGTCGGATTGTCGAGGCGCTTGTCGAGATAGGTGCCGACTTCGGCGATCAGCGGGTCGACGCAATTTTCGAAGAAGTGGTTGGCTCCCGGAATGACCGCATGCTCGATGAGAATGCCCTTTTGGGTCTTCAGCTTCTCGATCAGCGCCATCACCTCCTTCAGCGGCGCCACCCGGTCCTGATCGCCATGGACGAACAGGCCTGACGATGGGCAGGGCGCGAGGAAGGAATAGTCGAAACGATTAGCCGGCGGCGCGATCGAAATGAAGCCTTCGATCTCCGGACGGCGCATCAGGAGCTGCATGCCGATCCATGAGCCGAAGGAGACGCCGGCGATCCAGCAGGCGCGGGCTTCCGGATTGATCGACTGCGCCCAGTCGAGGGCGGCCGCCGCATCCGACAGCTCACCCTGGCCATGGTCGAAATTGCCCTGGCTACGACCGACACCGCGGAAGTTGAACCGCAGCACCGAGAAGCCGCGCTCGGCGAACGTATAATAGAGGTTGTAGACGATCTGATTGTTCATCGTCCCGCCGAACTGCGGGTGCGGATGCAGAATCACCGCGATAGGGGCGCCGCGTTGCTTGGACGGGTGGAACCGTCCCTCAAGCCGTCCAGCCGGACCGGTGAAAATGACTTCAGGCATCGTCGCTCCAACTCTGCGCCGGTCGCGGGGGCCGCTCCCGCCTGTCCGGCTGAAAATCCTGCGAAACCGGGCCGTTTCCTTGACTTGGACGCCGCAACGCATCAAAATAGTGTTAGAAAAGTTCTAAACTACAACCTGATCCGTGCGATACACGTATTAGGCGAGGCGTCGGTGGTGCAAGTCAGGTTGAACCTCCGGTTTAACCTGGGCGCTTCTAGCATGCCCGGTGGTTCGGAATGCAAGTATTAATACGAGATATAGGGTGGCTGACGGCGTAAAGAAGCCGACGACCGCCTATTTAGGGCCCGAACCGCATGTCCTTGTTGCGTAGCTATATGGACTACAACGCCACCGCGCCGCTGAGCGCGCCGGCGCGGCAGGCCATGCTCGCGGCGCTCGATCTGCCGGGCAATGCTTCCTCCGTGCACAGTGAGGGCCGGGCCGCCCGTGCGCTCATCGAAAGGGCGCGGGGTGAGGTCGCGGCTTTGGTCGGCGTTCCGTCGGCTCAGGTGACCTTCACCGCCGGCGGCACGGAAGCCGCCAATACGGTGCTGACGCCCCATGTGTCGCTGCGTGGCGATTCGCGCCCCTTCGACTGGCTGCTGGTTGCGGCCGGCGAACACCCCTGTGTCTTGCAGGGCCATCGTTTCCCGGCGGATCGCGTGCGCCTCGTGCCGCTGACCGCCGACGGCGTGCTTGATCTCACCGCTTTGGAGCGCGAGCTCGACAGTCTCGGTGAAGCCCGCGCCATGCTGGCGCTGCAAGCGGCCAATAATGAAACGGGCGTCCTGCAACCGGTGCGCGAAGCCACGCAACTGATGCAAGCCCATAACGGCATTTTGGTCTGCGATGCCGTCCAGGCGGCCGGTCGCATCGATATTTCGGCCGATGCCTTGGGTGCGGACATTATATTTGCCTCGGCACACAAGCTTGGCGGCCCAAAGGGCGTCGGAATGCTTGCCTTTGCCGCCGCTTCCACCCATATCAGCCCTGCAATGGTGCGAGGCGGCGGTCAGGAGCGCGGTCTTCGTGCCGGCACGGAAAATATCGCAGCGATTGCCGGCTTCGGTGCTGCTGTTGTATCAGCCCTGGCGGATCGCGATGCGCAGATGGCGAGCTTTCGCCAATGGCGCGATCGGCTCGAATCCGGGCTGACCGCGATGTTTCCGGACCTGGTGGTATTCGGCGCTGCCGCGCCGCGCCTTGGGAACACCAGCGCATTCGCTTTGGCGGATGCGCCGGCCGAAACTCTCCTGATCGCCTTGGATCTGGAAGGTTTCGCGGTGTCGTCGGGCTCGGCCTGTTCGTCGGGCAAGGTGCAGCCCTCGCACGTGCTTGCGGCGATGGGTGTCACGGGGGATCTGGCCAAGGGCGCGCTGCGCGTGAGCCTGGGGCCGGGCAATACGATCGACGATGTCGACCGCTTCGTTGCGGCGTTCGGCAAAGTCGCCAACGGAATACGCGCCCGCCGCAAGCGGGCGGCATAAGTGCACCGGGCGACCGGTGATGACGTGTCCTACCAGCGGTCCTTGAAACCGCCCACGGTGGAGAAGTGAAATGGCAGCCGTCCTCGAGACTCTCGAAACGGTGAAGTCTGTCGATGTTGATGCCTATAAGTATGGCTTCGTCACCGACATCGAATCCGACAAGGCCCCCAAAGGCCTGAACGAAGATATCGTCCGCTTCATTTCAGCGAAGAAGAACGAGCCCGCTTGGCTGACCGAGTGGCGGCTCGATGCCTATCGCCGTTGGCTCACCATGACCGAGCCGAAATGGGCGCGCGTCGATTATCCCAAGATCGACTATCAAGACCTCTATTATTATTCGGCGCCGAAGACCCATGCCGGCCCGAAGTCATTGGATGAGGTCGATCCCGAGCTGCTCAAGACTTATGAGAAGCTCGGCATCCCGCTGCGCGAGCGCGAAATTCTGGCGGGCGTGCAGGGCGCCAAGGTGGCCGTCGACGCGGTGTTCGACAGCGTTTCCGTCGCCACCACGTTCCGCGAGGAACTGTCCAAGGCCGGCGTCATCTTCTGCCCGATCTCGGAAGCGGTGCACAGCCATCCGGAACTGGTGCAGAAATATCTCGGCTCCGTCGTTCCGGTGACCGACAATTACTTCGCCACGCTCAACAGCGCCGTCTTCTCTGATGGCTCCTTCGTCTACATTCCGCCGGGCGTCCGCTGCCCGATGGAGCTGTCGACCTATTTCCGCATCAACGAACAGAACACCGGCCAGTTCGAACGCACCTTGATCATCGCCGACAAGGGCTCTTACGTCAGCTATCTGGAAGGCTGCACGGCGCCCAAGCGCGACGAGAACCAGCTCCATGCCGCCGTGGTCGAATTGATCGCGCTCGACGATGCCGAGATCAAATATTCGACGGTGCAGAACTGGTATCCGGGCGACAGCCAGGGCCGGGGTGGCATCTACAACTTCGTCACCAAGCGCGGCGACTGCCGGGGCGATCGCTCGAAGATTTCCTGGACGCAGGTTGAGACCGGTTCGGCGATCACCTGGAAATATCCGTCCTGCATCCTGCGCGGTGACCATTCGCGTGGCGAGTTCTATTCGATCGCCATTTCCAACGGTCGCCAGCAGGTCGATAGCGGTACCAAGATGCTGCATCTCGGCCGCAACACGACGAGCCGTATCATCTCCAAGGGCATTTCCGCCGGCCGTTCCAGCAACACCTATCGTGGCCAGGTCTTCGCTCATCGCAAGGCCGACGGCGCCCGCAACTTCACCAATTGCGACTCGCTTCTGATCGGCAATGCCTGCGGCGCCCACACCGTGCCTTATATCGAGTCGCGCAACTCCGGCGCCGTCTTCGAACATGAAGCCACCACCTCGAAGATTTCCGAGGATCAATTGTTCTACTGCATGCAGCGCGGGCTCAGCGCCGAAGAGGCGACGGCCCTGATCGTCAACGGTTTCGTCCGCGACGTGCTGCAGCAATTGCCGATGGAATTCGCCGTCGAAGCGCAAAAACTCATCGCCGTCAGTCTTGAAGGCAGCGTGGGCTGATCGCCCCGGCCTTTAACGGCACGATCGAATGGAATTGGATGATGCTTGAGATCAGAAACCTCCACGCCGAAATCGACGGCAAGAAGATATTGAACGGCCTGACGCTGACCGTAAAGGACGGCGAAGTGGCGGCGATCATGGGGCCGAACGGTTCCGGCAAATCGACCTTGTCTTACGTCGTTGCTGGCCGCAGCGACTATACGGTGACCGCTGGCGAAGTGTTCCTCAACGGCGAGAACATCCTCGAACTGCCGCCGCATGAGCGCGCGGCGCGCGGCCTGTTCTTGGCGTTCCAGTATCCGGTCGAAATTCCCGGAGTCACCACGCACGTGTTCCTGCGCACGGCTTTGAATGCGCAGCGCAAGGCACGCGGTGAAGCCGAGTTGAAGACGGCAGAATTCATGAAGCTGATGCGCGCCGCCGCCGACAAACTGTCGGTGACCCAGGAAATGCTGCGCCGTCCGCTCAACGTCGGCTTTTCGGGCGGCGAGAAGAAGCGCCTCGAAATCCTGCAGATGACTTTGCTCGCGCCGAAGTTCGGTATTCTCGACGAAACCGACTCCGGTCTCGACATCGATGCTCTGCGCGTCGTCTCTGACGGCGTCAACGATTTGCGCGCGCCCGATCGTGGCTTCCTCGTCATCACCCACTATCAGCGCCTGCTCGATCACATCAAGCCGGACACGGTGCATGTCATGGCGCAAGGTCGCATCATCAAGACGGGTGGGCCGGAACTGGCGCTCGAATTGGAGAAGAACGGCTACCGCGACTTCGTCGCCGACGCGGCGTGAGGTTGTCATGGCTGTGCAACTGCAGACAGTAAGGACGCCGGCCGAGGAAGCCATTCTCGCACGCCTCGCCGAAGGCGGCCGTCGCCATACGCAGACCCGTGAGAAAGCGGTCGCGCGGCTGCGTGCCAATGGTCTGCCGAACCGCCGGGTCGAAGCCTGGCACTATACCGATCTGCGCACCTTGATGCGTGACGCGCCGCCGCCGTTCGAAGCCTTCACCGACGATCTCGTCGCTCAGGCGATGGGCCAGTCCGCGGCTTTGTCGCTGAAGGATGCGGCGCATGTTCTGTTCGTCAATGGCCGCTTCGTGCGCCACGCCGGTGCATTGGAAGTGGTTGATGCCGACACGGGCGATCAGGCCGCCGCCGGCGATGCCTATGGCGACGACGGTGCGGTAGCTCTGCATCGCGCCTTTGCCGGCCGCACCACGACGCTGCGCGTGCCGCCGTCCCATCGCAGCATCGTTCATCTCGATTTCCGCGAGATCGGTACGGACGCTTTCTCGACCTTTCCGCATCTGGTGATCGAAGTGGTCGAGGGCGCCGATGTGCTGATCCTAGAAACCCATCGTGGTCCCAACGAGATCGGCTATCAGACCCATGCGTTGATCGAATTCCACGTCGCATCGTCGGCGAAGGTCGAGCACGTGCGCGTCAATGAAGCGGGCAACAAGGCGCTGAGCCTGTCGACGCTGGGTGTCGACCTCGCCGCCCGCGCGGCTTTCCAGTCGTTCTCGCTGTCGTTGGGCGCCAATGTAGCACGCCATCAGATTTTCCTGCGCAGTCTTGGCGAACATGCCAAGATCGGTCTTGCCGGCGCCAGCCTGTTGCGCGGACGCCAGCATGCCGACACGACGCTGGTGGTCGATCACACCGCGCCGCGCTGCCAGAGCCGCGAATTCTATCGCTACATCGTCGACGACATGGCGACCGGCGTCTTCCAGGGCAAGATCGTCGTTGCGCCCAATGCGCAGAAGACCGACGGCGGCATGAAATCGCAAACCATCCTGCTGTCCGATACGGCGGCGATGAACAACAAGCCGGAACTGGAAATCTTCGCCGACGACGTGATCTGCGGCCATGGCGCCACCTGCGGCTCCTTGAACGAGAACCAGCTCTTCTATGCCCACGCCCGCGGCATTCCGCCGGCCGAGGCCGAGGCGTTGCTGCTCGAAGCTTTCGCGGGCGAGGCCGTTGACCGCGTCGGCGACGAACAGATTCGTGAACAGCTCATGGATAAGGTGCGCGACTGGCTCGCGCAGCGCGTGAAATCATGAATACGCGGGTTCAGCCTTACGACGTCATGAAAGTGCGGCAGGATTTTCCCATCCTGAACGAAAAGCCCTATGGCAAGCCGCTTGTCTATCTCGACAATGGCGCCTCGGCCCAGAAGCCGCGTCAAGTGCTCGACCGTATGACGCATGCCTATGAGCATGAATATGCCAATGTGCATCGCGGCCTGCATTACCTCGCCAATGCGGCGACGGAGGCTTATGAGACGGCGCGCGAACGTGTTCGTGCCTTCCTCAATGCCGGCTCGACCGAGGAAATCATCTTCGCGCGCGGTGCTACGGAGGCGCTGAACCTCGTCGCCAGCTCTTTCGGCCAGGCCCATATCGGCCCGGGCGATGAGATCGTCCTGTCGATCATGGAGCACCACTCCAACATCGTGCCCTGGCATTTCCATCGCGAGCGCAATGGCGCCGTGCTGAAATGGGTAGGGATCGATGACGACGGCAATTTCCCGCTCGACGAATTCGAGAAGGCGCTGACGCCGCGCACCAAGATCGTGGCGCTCACCCATATGTCGAACGTGCTCGGCACCATCGTGCCGATCAAAAAGGTGGTCGAGATCGCCCATGCGCGCGGCATTCCCGTGCTCGTCGATGGTTCGCAGGGCGCCGTTCACCTGAATGTCGATGTGCGCGACCTCGATGTCGATTTCTACATCGTCACCGGCCACAAGCTGTATGGCCCGACCGGCATCGGCGCGCTCTATGGCAAGCGCAAATGGCTCGAAACCCTGCCGCCGTTCGAAGGCGGCGGCGAGATGATCGAGACGGTGACCATGGACACGGTCACCTATAACGAGCCGCCGCATCGCTTCGAGCCCGGCACGCCGCCGATTGTCCAGGCGATTGGGCTCGGCGCCGCGCTCGATTACATGGATACGCTCGGCCGCGATGCCATCCGCGCCCATGAGGATGCTTTGCGCGACTATGCGCTGGAGCGCCTGTCGCGCATCAATTCGCTGCGCATTTTCGGCAAGGCCCGGGACCGGGGCGCCATCATTTCCTTCGAGATGAAGGGCGCCCATGCCCATGACGTCGCCACGGTGATCGACCGGGCAGGGGTCGCGGTGCGCGCCGGCACCCATTGCGCCATGCCGCTTCTGAGCCGCTATGGCGTGACCTCCACTTGCCGTGCCTCATTTGGCCTGTACAACACCATGGACGAAGTCGACGCTTTGGCTGAAGCGCTGTTGAAGGCGCAGTCCCTGTTTTCGTAGCGGGGCTTGTTTTGTAACAAGTCTCGTTTTGTAGAAGGTAGTCCGATGACCAATACCTTGCCCGCCCAGAAGCAGGACGGCGAAGAGCAGCCGAACCGGCCGGATCTGACGCTCGATCCCGGCATTCCGCCCGAGGAGCTGGAACGGCTCACCGAGGATATCGTCGCGGCCCTGAAAACCGTGTTCGACCCGGAAATCCCAGTCGACATCTATGAACTCGGCCTCATCTACAAGGTCGCCGTCGGCGAGAACCGCGCGGTCGACATCGAAATGACCCTGACGGCCCCCGGCTGCCCGGTGGCGGGCGAGATGCCGAAATGGGTCGAGGACGCGGTTTCGGCGGTGAACGGCGTGTCTGGCGTCAACGTCAGCATGGTTTTCGAGCCGGCTTGGGACCAGAGCCGCATGTCGGACGAGGCGAAAGTCGCTCTCGATATGTGGTGATAGGGCAGTTTGGAACGATGAAAGGTCAAAATCATAGGCCCTGACATCGTCCCAATGGCTCCCTATATTGTTGAGGGAGATTCTTTCCCCGGGCCTTGAACCCGGTCGGAGGATAAGATGGCGAATGTGACTGCGGCCGCCAGGCCGAGACCCAAGGTGATGACATTGACGGACGCCGCCGCCGAGCGCGTTCGCGAGATCATGACCCAGGCTGAAACGCCGGTGGCCGCTTTGCGCGTCGGCGTCAAGAACGGCGGCTGCGCCGGCATGTCCTACACGATGGACTGGACCAACGAGATCGGCCGCTTCGACGAAGTGGTCGAAGCCAAGGGCGTCAAGGTCATCGTCGATCCCAAGGCGGTGCTGTTCCTGCTCGGCACCGAAATGGATTTCAAGGTCGACAAGCTGTCGTCCGGCTTCGTCTTCAACAATCCCAACCAGACCTCCGCCTGCGGCTGCGGCGAGAGCGTCGCCTTGACCCCCGCCAAGCTCGAAGATTGAGGCAAATCACGTTTCGATAGAAACGTGATTTGTTGAGGCTCAGGCCCAACCGAGAAAACGCTGCAATGCCTGATCGGACGGAACTCGAAGACCTGTTCCGTCCCTTTGGCCCGGTCGCCATCAAGCGCATGTTCGGCGGCCACGGCATCTATGCGGATGGCCTGATGTTCGCGTTGGAAGCCGACGGCGAGGTCTATCTCAAGGTCGATGCCGAAAGCCTGCCGCGTTTCGAGGCGGAGAAGCTGCGGCCCTTTGCTTACGAAACCAAGCACGGCCAGAAGCACTCGATGTCCTATCATCTGTTGCCGGCGGCGGCTTATGACGATGATGACGTCTTGAAGCTTTGGGCCAGGCTCGCTCTCGATGCCGCCCATCGGGCCGCGAGCGCCAAGGCAGGCAAGAAGGCACCCACCAAAAAAGCCCCCGCCAAGAAGGCGGTTTCCAAGAAAGCACCCGCCAAGAAAGCCTCGCCGAAGAAGCGCTAGCGGCGCTTGCGCTTGAAAGCGGCGCACAGATCGTGCGCCAGCGGCGACAGCGCGACATTGCGGCGGGACAAGATGCCGATCGTCCGGGATATGCGTGGACGACTGAGCGGCAGGATGGCGACGGCAGGATCGTTGAGCGCATCGACGGCGCTGCGCGGCATGATCGTCAGACCGAGCCCTTCGCGCACCAGCCGGAAGGCGGTGAGGGTGTGTTGCACCTCATAGGCCCAGTTCGGCGTCTCGCTGCGGTTGCCGAGCGCCTGGTCGACGATGAAGCGATTGGCCGTCTGCGGATTGACGCGAATGAGCTTCTCCTTGACGAGATCGCCCCAGGTGATCTGCCGGCGCTTGGCGAAAGCATGATCGGCCGGACAGACCGCCACATAGTCCTCACTGAACAGGGTTTCGGTCACCAGATCGTGGTTGCCGGCGGCGACGATGGTCAGGCCGAATTCGACGCTGCCGCTGGCGACCAGAGCGCCGATCTCGCTGGCTGAGGTATCGACGACGCTGACGGTGACGTCGGTATGCTTGGCGTCAAAAATCCTCAGCGCCTGCGGCAGCAGATCCATGGCGATCGTCGGCAGGCAGGCCAGGGTCAGTTTCTGCCGCTTGGCGACGGCCTGCGTCCGGACGCGCTCGAGTTCGGCGTCCATGCCCGCGAGCATGCTCTTGATCTTGGGCAGAAGCGCCGTGCCGTCGTCCGTCAGCACGACATCGCGATGCGAGCGCCGGAACAACTGCACGCCCAGGCTGCCCTCAAGCTTCTTCACCCGGTGGCTGATCGCCGTCTGCGAGAGATTGAGATGTTCGGCCGCGCGCGTGAAGGAGGCGAGTTCCGCCACGCCGACAAAGGCTTCCAGGCCAAGAAGATCGATTTTCATGGGCGGTTCCAGGAGCATTCCTGGGATGCTCTCAAGCATGAAAATAATTCATTCACTGCTTAAAATAAACCATTTGATTCATGTTGTTGCGACACCGATTGTGCCTCCGATTTCAATCCAGCCAGACTATTGCGGGAGGCCTGATGCGCGGCATCACCATGGACCAGTCGCTGTCCATCATTTTGAACACCTTCAAGAAAGCCGAAGAGATGGAAGCCTATGCGCTGGCGGCCATCGTGCTCGACGCCGGCGGACGGGTGAAGGCTTTCCTGAAACAGGATGGTGCGTCGCTGATGCGTTTCGAGATCGCGCGCGGCAAGGCTTTCGGCGCTCTGGCACTCAATCGCTCGTCGCGCATGGTGTTGCAGAAGTCGCGCGAAAAGCCGCCCTTCATGGACACGTTGCGCGATCTCGCTGACGGGCCGATCTTTCTGGAAGCGGGCGGTCAGTTGATCCGCGACGAGTTCGGCGAAGTCATCGGCGCCATCGGTGTCACCGGCGATGTCAATGAAGTCGACGATATCTGCGCTATTGCCGGCATCCGCGCCGCAGGCCTGAAGTCGGACGAAGATTTCTCGGAAGCCGAGGCCAAGCGCCTCAACATCAAGTCTGGCCCAAAACTCGTCGATCCACGGCAGCGGTGAGGAGAATGGCCTTGGACCGTTTGGTCGTCAGCACGTTTCCGAATGCCAAGGCGCTCCCGCTCTGGGCTGGCGTGGAGCAGGGGATATTCGCGGCCAGAGGGCTCGATCTTATCGTACATGAAACCGGCAGCTCGCGCGAACAACGTGAGCTTCTGGCGAAGGGTGAGATCGACGTGGTGCAGGCGGCGATCGACAATGCGCTCGCGATGATCAGGGCTGGCCACGACGTCATCATTCTGATGGGTGGCGAAGGCGGCATGAACGATTTCATCGTCCGCAAGGACATTCGTTCCCCACGTGATCTGAAGGGACGCATCCTGGCCGTCGACTCGCCCGACACGGCTTATGCTCTATTGTTGCGCAAGGTGCTGACCGCCCATGGCCTGCAGAAGGACAAGGACTATCAGCTGCGCGCCGTTGGCAATGGCGCCAAACGCCTGCGTGCCCTGGCCGCCGATCCGCGGCTTGCCGGCGCTATCCTCAATCCACCGTTCTCGGCGGAAGCCATCCTGGCCGGCTTCCATAGTCTCGGCCGTCTGGATGAACTCGTCGGCCCTTATCAGGCGGGCGGTGCCTTTGCGCTGCGTTCTTTCGCGCAAAAGTCGGGGCCGCTCATCGAACGCTATATTCAGGGCTATGTCGCGGCACTCGATTGGTTGCGCGTGCCGGACCATGCACTGACGGCGCAGCGTTTGCTGCGCGAGCGGCTCGCCATCGCCGATGATGTCGCCGAAGCCACTTATCGGCAGGTGATCGATCCAATCTTCGGTTTCTCCCCGCAAGCACGGCTCAATTGGGCTGGCTTTCGCGCCATGCTGGATGTGCGGGCCGCGACGGAAGGGCGCGACACTCGGCTCGAAAAGACCGACGCCTATGTCGACGAAACTTACTACCAGCGCGCCTTGGCGCAGATGACCAACGAGACGAGCGTGCAATAGCGCGCCAGGGGAGAACGCATATGTTTGGGAACCGAAGATTATTCGGCGCTATTGCCATTCTGTTTGCGGCCATCGCCGTACAGCCGGCTTTCGCGCAATCGGCGGCGGAGAAATTCTTCACCGGCCGCCAGCTCGATTTCATCGTCGGCTCGCGCGCCGGCGGTGGCTATGCCATTTACGCCAGCCTGCTCAGCCGCTACTTCGGCAAATATCTGCCCGGCAAACCTAATGTGGTGGCGCGCAACATGGATGGCGCCGGCAGTTTGATTGCCGCCAATTATCTTTACACGAAGGCGCCGAAGGACGGCTCCACCTTCGGTGCCTTGTTCATGGGCGCGGTCATGGACCCGCTGATCGGCGAAGAAGCGCAGGCGCGTTTCGATCCACGCAAATTCAGCTTCATCGGCAGCGCCAATAAGGAGACGAGCATTTGCGTCGCCTGGCATACGGCCGACGTGAAGACGTTCGAGGATATGTTTAGCAAGGAACTGATCATCGGCACGTCAGGCATCACCTCGTCGATCCGCCAATATCCGACCGTGCTCAACAATGTGCTGGGCACCAAGTTTAAGCTCATCACCGGCTATCCTGGTTCGCAGGATGCGGCGCTGGCGATGGAGCGGGGCGAGACACAGGGGCTTTGCGGCATCCAGTGGTCGAGCTTCATCACCAACTATCCGAGTTGGTTGGAAAAGGATCAGGTTCGCATCCTGGCGCAATTGTCGTCGCCCGATGGCGATCCGGAGTTGAATCGTCGCGGCGTGCCTAACATGTGGACGTTCGTGAAGAACGATGCCGACCGGCGCGTGCTTTCGGTCATCTTCAGCCAGTTGGAATTCGGTCGCCCCTATGTGCTGCCGCCGGGCGTGCCGGCCGATCTCATCGCTGCTTACCGTGTGGCATTTGATGCAACCGTGCAGGACCAGGAGTTCCTGGCCGAGGCCAAGAAGCTTCAGCTCGATATTGATGCGGTCTCAGGCGAGCGCGTGCAGAAACTGGTCGAGGACATTTACGCGACGCCGAAGGCGGATATCGAGAAAGCAAAAGCGGCGCTGCGCTGAAAGGTGCTATCTCGGTTCAGTCGAAAAGGGGCCTGTCGGGCCCCTTTTTTGTGCCCCCCAAGCGTCCTGAACCATTGACTCCATAATAGTGTAAAAACTGTAATTTGATGCATTGACACTTAAATGTAGCTAAGGCTACAGATCGGAGGACGAGCAAAAGGAGAAATGTGTGAGGGGCGTGGCGCTGGATCGTGTTCGTGCGAAGGGTTTTTCGCGTTTTCATCGCAGTTTCAGGCCGCAGAAGGCCCTGCTGATTTCCACTTTGATGAGCCCGGTGATGGTGCCCGAGAGCGCGGCGCAGGAGATGCTGCTGCCCGAAATCGTCATCGAAGCCGGACGGCTTTCCTCTCGCGAAGCCTCGGAAGGCAACGGGCAGGGCCGGCAAACGGTCATCGATCGGGCCTTCGTGCCAGTGACCGTGGTCAGCCAGGATGAAGTCGAGCGCAGCGCCGGGCGCACCCTCGGCGATCAACTGCAATATCAACCGGGCATCACCACATCAGGCTTCGCGCCGGGCAGCGCGTCGCGGCCGATCATTCGCGGCTTGGACACCTATCGCGTTCGCATTCAGGAAAATGGCGTCGGTGTGCAGGATGCTTCCGACCTCGGCGAGGACCATGCGGTCCCCATCGACCCGATGGCGGCCCAGCAGATCGAGGTCATTCGCGGTCCAGCCTCATTGCGCTTTGGCTCCGGCGCGATCGGCGGTGTCGTCAGCGCCGTCAATAATCGCATTCCCTCGCCCTCGACGCCGGAAGGCGTTTCCGGCCAGACCCGTTTGGGCGTCACCTCGGTCGATCGCGGCATCGAGGCTGGTCAAAGCGTCACCATGCGGCAGGGGCAATATGCCGTCCATTACGACGGCTTCGCGCGCCGCACGCAGGACTACCAGACGCCCTTAGGCACGCAATACAACAGCTTCACCAACACCCACGGCTTCTCGCTTGGGGGCTCCTATTTCTTCGACAATGGCTTTGTCGGTGCCAATGTCAGCCGCACCAAAAGTCTCTATGGCATTCCGGGATTGTCATCCTTGGTCGATCGCTCGCGCATCGACATGGAACAGACGAAATTCTCGCTGCGTGGCGAAGTGCGGCCGCAAGACTCGATCGTCGAGGCCATCCGTTTCTGGGCTGGTGGCTCGCTCTACAGCCATGACGAAAATGGCCTGCGACCGTTCGGCGGCTTCGGCACCAATCTGACGTTCCGCAATCGCGAGATCGAGACACGGACTGAAGTGTTGTTCCAGCCCTTGCAGACGGCGCTTGGCGAACTGTCGATCGCCACCGGCGTGCAAGCCGGCATGCAGGAGGTCTCCGCCACCGGCGATGCGGCGCTGCTCGCGCCGTCGACGACGAAATCGCTCGCCGCCTATGCGTTTGGCACGTTGACGGTGACATCGTCGACGCGCCTGCAACTGGCCGGCCGCATGGAGCATGTCTCCATTCGCGGCACGGCCGCGACTTTCCCTGGTGATTATCTCGGCGCCTCTGGCGCCCCCAGCGAATATGGCATCGCCAAACAGTTCACGCCGATGAGTGTGAGCTTTGGCATTCTGCAGGATCTGCCCTGGGATTTCGTCGCCTCCGCCACCGCGACTTACGCGCAGCGCGCGCCGCGCATCAACGAGCTCGCCTCCAAGGGCGCGCATGATGCGCCCGGCACGTTCGACATCGGCAATCCGAATTTGACCAAGGAGATCGGGCAGACGATCGAGGTCGGGTTGCGCCGCGCGGTCGGTCCTCTTCGCTTCGACGCGTCGTTCTATCAGACCTCCTTCAAGGGCTTCATCTACAAGCGGCTCACCGGCAACAGCTGTGTCGATACATTCTCGACCTGCGTGCCGGGCATCATTCCAGGCGACCTGAAGCAGATCGCCTACGGCCAGCAGGATGCGACTTTCCGTGGCTTTGAAGTGAAGGCGCAATATGATGTCGGCGAACTTGGCTCGGGCCTGTGGGGCGTCGAAGGTCAGTATGATGTTTTACGCGCGCGTTTCGCCAACGGCGCCGCGGTGCCGCGCATTCCGCCGCAGCGCCTTGGCGGCGGCATCTTCTGGCGCTCGGAGACCTGGTTCGCGCGGACGAATTTCATTCGCGCTTTCGCGCAAAACGCCATCGCCGCCAATGAAACGCCGACGCCCGGCTACAATCTCCTCAATGCCGAATTGACCTATCGCTACAAGCCGCAATCGACATGGCTGCGCGAGATAACTTTGGGGTTGGTCGGCAGCAATCTTCTGAATGTGCAGATGCGCAATCACGTCTCGTTCCGCAAGGACGAAGTGTTGATGCCGGGACGCAGCGTCCGCGCGTTCCTGACCGCAAGCTTCTAGACCCTGGACAGGCGGCCGATGAATGCGGTCGCCTGATCAGTCGTTGGCGCCGACTTCCGTGAACAGGAAGCCTGTCGGTGTCTTCGTGAAGACGAAGATCTGCTCGCCGCAGAAGATGAAATAATTGTCGTTGTTGAGCTGGTCGCGATCGTAGACGGCTTTGCCGCGTTGCAGGCAGGCGCGGTTCTTGGATGTGAAGGTCGCCGGATAGGCCTTGGCACGGAAATGCGCCATATCCCGGCTATCCTCGAACGGCAGGCGGGTCATGCCGCCGACGGCGGCGGAGTCATTGGCTTTCAAGGCCGCGCGAAACTTCGCGATGAAGCCATTGAACTCCTGCTGCAAGGCAGGGGAGGCGACAGCTTTCTTGGGCGCCTGGGCGAAGGCCGGTGCAAGCTGTGTCAGAGCCGCCGCAAACACGATCGTCGATAAGAGTTTCATGGCTCAACCCCTTTCAGCCCAGCGCCAGTCGGAGGGCTTGGGCGCGTATCATTGATGGGAGCGGGGCAGGCGATCTGTGCGCGATGGCACATAATAAAAAGGGGCCCAGCGGGCCCCTTCGTTGACTGCGTATCTTGCTGCTTACTCTTCGGCGGTCGCCGGAGCCGCGGCCTGCGCTTGCGGCCGGGCCGGGCGCCGCACGGGGCGTAGCAGGAACGAGGGAACGTGATCGCCGAGGCCGACGAAGGACGGACCGAGATCATCGTCACGGCGCGGGCGCCGCTCGGAGCGTTCGTGGTTGCGCTTTTCAGCGTGCTGGGCCGAGCGTTCAACCGGACGTTCATCGCGACGCTCCTCGCGTGCTGGCTGTTCGCGACGCGGTCCGCGCTCGCCCCGGCCATTGCGGCGTCCGTCTTCGCGCTGCCGGCGCGGCGCTGCCTCGGCGGCAGCTTCGTTCGTCTGAACGGTCTCGACCTGTTCGCCGTTCTCAGTGCGGGCTTCGCGGCGCGGCCGCTCGCTGCGTTCGCCACGACGGCGGTCACGGCCTTCGCCGCGACCTTCGCCACGGCCACGGCCGCGTTCACGGCCGCGACGTGGACGTTCGTCATCGAGGGGGGCTTCGCCAAGCTCGTCGAGCTTCGGACCGATCCAGTTCAGGTCCATTTTGATGAGCTTGCGGATGTCGTCGATATATTTGTCGTCGGAATTGGTGACGATCGAGATCGCCGTGCCCGACTTGCCGGCGCGGCCGGTGCGGCCGATGCGGTGGACGTAATCGTCGGGATGCATCGGCACGTCGAAGTTGAACACATGGCTCACGTCGGGAATGTCGAGACCGCGCGCTGCCACGTCGGAGCAGACGAGCAGGCTGACGTCGCCGCGCTTGAAGGCATCGAGCGAGGCCATGCGTGCCGGCTGATCCATGTCGCCATGCAGGGCGCCGGCCGAGAAGCCGTGCTTGGTGAGGGATTTGTGCAGGATCGCCACGTCGCGCTTGCGGTTGGCGAAGATGATGGCGTTCTTGAAGTTCTCGGCGCCGCGCAGCAACTGCCGCAGCGTTTCGCGCTTGGCGCCGCCGCCATGAGAAGCGACCAGCCCTTGGGTGATCGTCGCGGCGGTGGTGCCGACCCGTGCCACTTCGATGCGCACGGGGTTTTGCAGGAATTGTTCGGTGAGCCGGGTGATTTCCGGCGGCATGGTGGCGGAGAAGAACAACGTCTGCCGCGTGAAGGGCACCAGCTTGCAGATCTTCTCGATGTCGGGAATGAAGCCCATGTCGAGCATGCGATCGGCTTCGTCGATGACGAGGATTTCGATGCCGGTCAGCAGCAGCTTGCCGCGTTCATGGAAATCGAGGAGCCGGCCTGGCGTAGCGATCAGCACGTCGGCGCCGCGCATGATTTTGGCTTCCTGATCGCCGAAGGAAACGCCGCCGATGAGCAGGGCGACGTTCAATTTGTGGTTGGCGCCGTATTTGACGAAGCTTTCCTCGACTTGAGCCGCCAATTCGCGGGTCGGTTCGAGGATGAGGGTGCGCGGCATGCGCGCCCGGGCGCGGCCCGATTCCAACCGGCTCAGCATCGGGAGCGTGAAGGCGGCGGTCTTGCCGGTGCCGGTCTGGGCGATACCCAGAATGTCACGGCCAGCGAGGGCTTGCGGGATGGCTTTGGCCTGGATCGGCGTGGGCTCTGTGTAACCGGCGGCTTCGACCGCCGCGAGGACCTTTTCGGTAAGTCCGGTATCTTTGAATGTCATTGGTAATAAGGGCCTATTGGTGCTTGTCGGCCGAAACTGTCAAGGTCACGTGCGATGTCCATCAGACGGGCTGTGTCCATATGAGGATCGGGCGCAGTATGGCGCGATTCGATCCCGGAGGCCGGCATAGAGCGCGTTCTGATAGGATTTATTTCGCCGCACTCGTTGCGGCGGAACCGGCGGAGGGCACGCGCGGGCTTCTCTACGCTCGCCCCTCACATAGGGAATTTTACTGGGATGTCAATGTGCAATTTAGGCAAGCGCTTGACTTGCCAGTTATTGCGGCATTCCCGCCGACGGATCGGTGACCACATTCTTGAAACGCGGCTGTTCTTCCGGCCGGGCGATCGATCCCGTAGGGGTCATGTCGATTCGCATCGCCCGTGGCGAGGCCCAAGGTCCTTCGCTCGCGCCGTCGCGCGTCGCGATCCGTGGTGAGGGCGTTGCGGGAACCGCGAGGGAGCCGCCGGAGCCGGCTTCAGCAAAATGCTGGGTCGCCTGATCCAGATAAAGGGTCATGCCCGTGGCAACGACGGCGACGGCGGCAGCCGAGGCCATCAGCGTGCGGCGGAACGATGTGAGACGCGCTTCCTCTGCCATGGCGAATCCGGGCTCATGAGAACAGAGCCTTTGTGGCCGGTTAAGGTAAACGTCGCGTTCACGCTGCCGATCGGCGCGCCCGTTCACACCTCAAGCCACATCCTCAAGCTATGTATGAAGTTACGGAGTTGACTTCATACGTGTCGCAAGTATGAACAATTCAACAATAGCGAATACCTGGAGGAATTTACGTGTCGGGGCTGCGTATTGTTTGTTTGGTGGCGGGGGCCACCGTTTCTACCGTTACCGCGCAGGCTCAACAGCCGGCCGAGATTCCTCTTCCCACCATCGAAGTCATTGCTGAGAACGCGGGCGGACGCGCCGGCGCAGGCGTCGCCGGCGGCGGCGCTTTCGAACAGCCGACGGCCTCGAGCGAGCGCACTTTCACCGCCGAAACCTTGCAGGCACGTCCCATTTCTCGGCCCGGCGAAATCCTCGAAGCCGCCCCTGGTCTGATCGTCACCCAGCATTCGGGCGAGGGTAAAGCCAACCAATATTTCCTGCGCGGCTTCAATCTCGACCATGGCACCGACGTCGCCATCACGGTCGACGGCATGCCCGCCAATATGCGCACCCATGGCCACGGCCAGGGTTATGCCGACACGAACTTCATCATTCCTGAACTGGTCGGGCTGATGCAGGTGCGCAAGGGGCCCTTCTTCGCCCAGGAGGGTGACTTCTCCTCCGCCGGCGCCGTGCATCTCACCTATATCGACAAGGTCGACAAAACGCTGATCCAGAAAACGATCGGCAGCTTTGGCTATTTCCGCGCCTTGGGCATCACTTCGACCAAGGTCGGGCAGGGCAATCTGCTCGTTGCCGCCGATGCCAATATCTACAACGGCCCCTGGGTGGTGCCCGACCGGCTCCGCAAGTTCAACGGCGTCATCCGCTACAGCCAGGGCGACGAGAGCAACGGCTTTTCCGTCACCGGCATGGCCTATTCCAACCGCTGGAACTCCACCGATCAGATCCCCGAGCGAGCGGTGGCGCAGGGCCTGATCGGCCGCTTTGGCACGCTTGATCCGACCGACGGCGGCAATGCCAGCCGGCTGTCGCTGTCGGGACGTTGGAGCCGTTCGGACGCTTATAGCGACACCCGCATCAACGCCTATGTCATTCGCTCAAATCTGAATCTCTACAATAACTTCACCTACTTTCTCGATGACCCTGTAAACGGGGATCAATTCCGTCAATTCGATCGCCGTACGGTGACCGGCTTCAATGCCAGCCACACGTTCAAATCGACCATCGCTGGCCTGCCGATGGAGAATGAACTCGGCATCCAGGGCCGGCTCGATCAGATCAACGTCGGGCTCGAAAACACCATCCAGCGCGTCACCACCAATGTGGTTCGGCATGACGCTGTGCGTGAAGGCAGCATCGCCTTCTACGGTGAGAACCGGGTTCGCTGGACCGATTGGCTGCGCACCTCCATCGGTCTGCGCGGCGATCTTTATGACGCCCGCGTCCGCTCCGACACGCTGGTCAATTCCGGCCATGTGCGTGACGGCATCGTCAGCCCGAAGTTCGGTCTCGTGCTGGGGCCTTGGGCGAAGACCGAGTTCTTCTTCAACGCCGGTCGCGGCTTCCACAGCAATGACGCGCGCGGGTCCACCATCACGGTCGATCCAGCCGACAAGGTGACGCCGGTGGCGCGCACGCCGCTTCTGGTGCGCGCCAATGGGGTGGAGATCGGCCTGCGCACCCGGCTGATCGAGGGGCTCGATTCTTCCGTCAGCCTGTTCGGTCTCGACTATGCCTCGGAAAACCTCTTCGTTGGCGATGCCGGCACCACGGAGGCGAGCCGGCCGAGCCGGCGCTACGGCGTCGAGTTCACCAACCGCTACAAGTACAGTTCCTGGCTGTCGTTCGACTTCGACTTCACCTGGTCCCATGCCCGGTTCCGCAACTACGATCCGGTCGGCCCCTATATCCCTGGCGCGCCGGGGATCATTGCTGCGGCGGGCGTCAACTTCGGTGAGGAGAAGGGCTGGTTCGGTGGTTTGCGTCTGCGCTATTTCGGCCCGCGTCCGCTGATCGAGGACAATTCCGTGGCGTCGCGTCCGACCACGCTGGTCAATGCCCGCGTCGGCTATCGCTTCGACAACGGTATTTCCGTGCAGCTCGACGCCTTCAATCTGTTCAACGCCAAGGCGAGTCAGATCGACTACTATTATACGTCGCGTCTGCCCGGCGAGCCTGCCGACGGCATCGGCGACCGGCATTTCCATCCGGTCGAACCGCTGGCGGTGCGCCTGACCATCGCGGGGCAGTTTTAGTTCGGGCTCCCTATCATTACGTCAGTTGAATTTGCCGCGGCCTTCGTGTCATCCCGGACACGCGCAGCGTGATCCGGGAACCAGGGGCGCGTGACGAAATTTGGTTGCGAACGCCGTTTCACCGCACCGGTTGCAGGTTCTTTACCGCTCGCCCCTGGTTCCCGGATCGCGCCGTTGGCGCGTCCGGGATGACACCTAGACTTTCTCCTGATTTCCAAAATTCGATTCCACGTCAGCCACTTCGACGGACAAGCGGAATCAAATTCTAAACCGCTTGAATCACTCTCTCAGCAAAATCGCGTTTCTCACGAAACGCGATTTGCTTTAAATGTCGAGCGCATCCGTCGAAGCGAACTCGGCCCGTTCCGTGATGAAGGTGAAGCGCGCTTCCGGCTTGTTGCCCATCAGGCGCTCGACCGACTGCGAAGTCTCGTCCTTTTCTTCCGGCTGCACCATCACCTTCAGCAGCATGCGCTTCTTCGGGTCCATGGTGGTTTCCTTGAGCTGCGCCGGCAGCATTTCGCCGAGACCTTTGAAGCGGCTGACCTCGATCTTGCCCTTGCCGGTGAAGAAGCTCTTGGTCAGCTCTTCGCGGTGCTTGTCGTTGCGGGCATAGGTGGTCTTGGCGCCTTGCGTCAGCTTGTAGAGCGGCGGCACCGCCAAGAAGAGGTGGCCGCTCTCGATCAGCTTCGGCATCTGCCGCCAGAAGAAAGTGATCAGCAGCGAGGCGATGTGGGCGCCGTCGACGTCGGCGTCGGTCATCACGATCACTTTGCCGTAGCGCAAATCGGTGTGCTTGTAGTGGGTACCGGTGCCGCAGCCCAGCGCCTGCACGAGATCGGCGAGCTGCTGGTTTTGCGACAGCTTGTCCTTCGTCGCCGAGGCGACGTTGAGGATCTTGCCGCGCAGGGGCAGGATTGCCTGGCTGGCGCGATCGCGCGCCTGTTTCGCCGAGCCACCGGCCGAGTCACCTTCGACGATGAACAGTTCGGTATTGTCGAGCGACGTGTTGGAACAATCGGCCAGTTTGCCCGGCAGGCGCAGTTTGCGCACGGCGGTTTTGCGGGCGACGTCCTTTTCGGCGCGTCGGCGCAAGCGATCCTCGGAACGCTCCACCGCCCAATCGAGCAGCTTGAGCGCTTGGGTCGGCGCGGCTGCCAGCCAATGGTCGAACGCATCGCGCACCACGCCTTCGACGAGGCGCGAAGCCTCGGTCGTCATCAGGCGGCTCTTGTTCTGGCCTTGGAATTCCGGTTCGCGGATGAAGACCGAGATCAAAGCGGCGGCCGTGTTCATCACGTCGTCGGCGGTGACGTTGGCAGCACGCTTAGACTGGCCGATACGCTCCGCATGGTCTTTCAATGCGCGCAGCAAAGCGGTGCGCAGGCCGGCTTCATGGGTGCCGCCGTCTGGTGTCGGGATGGTGTTACAATAGGAATGGACGAAGCCGTCTTCGGCCGCCATCCAGGCCACCGCCCATTCGACCGAACCGTGACCGCCGGGCTTTTCCACCTTGCCGGTGAAGACCTGGTCGGAGACGAGTTCCTTGCCCTCGATGTCGGAGGCGAGATAGTCGCGCAGGCCGCCGGGGAAGTGGAAGGTCGCCTCGGCTGGGACGGTCGAGTCGTCCTTCAGGAGCGACGGCGCACAGTGCCAGCGGATTTCCACGCCGCCAAACAGATAGGCCTTCGAACGGGTCATCCGGAACAGGCGGGCGGGACGGAAATGTGCCGCCTTTCCAAAGATCTGCGCGTCGGGCTTGAATCGAATTCTCGTGCCGCGCCGGTTGTTGGTCGGCCCGACATTGACCAGCTTCGTCACCGCATGGCCGCGTTCGAACGACTGGGTGTAGAGCTGCTTGTTCTTTGCCACCTCGACGTCGAGCCGCTCGGAGAGCGCATTGACCACCGAGACGCCGACGCCGTGCAGGCCGCCTGACGTCTGGTAGGCACCGCTGTCGAACTTACCGCCGGCATGCAGGGTGGTCATGATGACCTCCAGCGCCGACTTCTTCGGGAACTTCGGATGCGGATCGACCGGGATGCCGCGGCCGTTGTCGGTCACGCTGATCCAGTCGTCCTCTTCCACCGTGACATCGATCCAGGTGGCGTGGCCGGCGACGGCCTCGTCCATACAGTTGTCGATTACCTCGGCGAACAGATGGTGCAGGGCGGTCTCGTCGGTGCCGCCGATATACATGCCGGGCCGGCGACGGACCGGTTCGAGCCCTTCGAGAACCTCGATCGAGGAGGCGTTGTAGTCCGCTTCGCCGGGAGTGCCGTTATTGCGGGGTTTTTCGGGTGGGGGTGCCTTCGGCGTCTTCGCCACAGGTTTTTCTGCCTTAATCTTACGTGCCGCGTTTCCGAACAGATCGCCGCCTGCCATGTGCTGTACCTGAGCTTCGCAATGTCCGATTCGATTGCCGTCAATATAAGCCACCGCAAGCCATTGCGAGTGAACAAAACAAAAACAAATGGCCGCCCGGGGGCGGCCATCCGCTATCATCTTCTAAAATTTAGGGATCAGACGGCGATTTTGCCACCGCCGGTCTTCGTCACGGCCACCAGGGAGGGGCGCGGCGGCACGCCGTCCTTGAAATCGGGCCAGCGGGTGGCCGGCTGTTCGAAGGTGGCGGGCGGGGCCTTCGGATCGTCCTCGTCGGCTTCGCCGGGGTGCTGAACAGCCAAGAACAAGGTTTCGTCGTTCGGCGTGAAGAAGGGGCCGCACATTTCGGCACCGGCCGGCACGCGGAAGAAGTGTTTCGACGTGCCGCGCAGCGGACCTTCGGTTTCGATCGCCCACAGGCCGTCGGCGCGGCCGGTTTTGGCTGGCGAATTGCCGTCGGTGGCGATCCAGACGCGGCCCTGGTTATCGACGGCGAGATTGTCGGGCATGCCGAACCAGCCGTTCTTGGTGGTCGCCGGGTTGAAGCTCGCATTGGTCGTGGCGACGGTGTGATCGCCGGCCTTCACCAGAATGTCCCAGCGGAAGGCGGTGGCGGCATGGTCGCCGTCGGCGGGCGTCATTTCGACGATATGTCCGAAGCGGTTGTTGGCGCGCGGATTGGCGGCATCGATCTGGGCTTCGGTGCGCCGGGTGTTGTTGGTCAGCATCACATAGACCTTGCCGGTCTTGGGATTGGCTTCCACGTCTTCCGGCCGGTCCATCTTGGTAGCGCCCACCGCATCACCGGCGAGGCGCAGATTGATGAGCACGTCGGCCTGACTGGCGAAACCGTTTTCGGCTGTCAGCTTGCCCTGGCCCTGAACGAGCGGCAGCCATTCGCCGCTGCCGTCCGCATTGTATTTGGCGACGTAGAGCGTGCCGCGGTCGAGCAGATCCATATTGGCGGCGCGGTTCTGAGAGTCGACACGGCCTTCGGTAACGAATTTGTAGACATAGTCGAAGCGCTCGTCGTCGCCGGTATAGACGACATAACGGCCATCGCGCGCCGTGATGCCGGCGGCGGCTTCATGCTTGACGCGGCCCAGCGCCGTGCGCTTCTTCGGCGTTGAGGTCGGATCGAACGGATCGATTTCGACGATCCAGCCGAAACGGTTGATCTCGTTGCGCTCCTTGGCGATGTCGAAACGGTCGTAATATTTGCCCCAGGCATATTGATTGGCCGGCGCGCCATAGCGCTTCAGAACTTTCTCATCCGGATGGCCGTCGGCGGCGCCCCAGAAATAGCCGTTGAAGTTTTCCTCGCAGGTCAGCCACGTGCCCCACGGCGTTACGCCGCCCGAGCAATTGTTGACCATGCCATGCACGGTCTTGCCATCCGGATCGGCGGAGGTTTTCAGGCGCGCGTCACCAGCGGCCGGACCGGAGAGAGCGATCGGCGTTTCGGCGGTAATGCGGCGCGCATATTTCGAGCCGGGCACGATCTGCCACTTGCCGTTTTCACGCTTGATCTCCAGCACCGAACCGCCGTGGGCGGCCATTTCGATGTCGACGAGATCCTTCGTCATATTGGCGAAATTGGCTTGCTTGAGTTCCTGGCGGCCGCCGATGCCGGGGAACATCAGCTCTTCATTGGTATATTCGTGGTTCACCACGAGCAGGCCGTGGGACGAGGGATCGGCGGCGCCGGGCATCGGCAGAAAGCCGACGTAATCGTTGTTGTAGCCGAACTGCAGTTTCTGGCCGGCGGCGGTCTGCTTGGTCGGGTCGAAGGCCGGCGCGCCGGGTAGCACCGGATCGCCCCAGCGGATCAGGATGTCGGCATCATAGCCTTCGGCGACATGATGCTTTTCGTCAGAGCCGGCTTCGATCTCGACGAAGTTGAACGAGCTCTTGGCGGCGGAGGCGGGCGCCTGGGCGAAAGCCGGGATCGGCAGGGTGGCGCTGACGGCGCCGACAGCCAGCGCGCCGCGCATCAGATCACGACGGTTGAGACGCGCCGCGATCATGTCGCCGATGGTCGGATTTTCAGACGAATTGGACCCGATGTCCTCGCTCTCCCGCAGGCGGGCGGTCGACGAGAGGAGAGATTTGAGATGGGACATTCAGCACTCCATGGCAGAGAATACTTTGACACTTTGGAGCGCTTCTAGTTTTCGCTTGTGACAGCGGGATGAATAAATCGGGACTGGACAGGCTCGTGCAACGCCATTCTTAAGCTCCCGGTTGGATTGAGGTTTCGTCGACGAAGACACCCGCTTTCGATCGTTCAGCCGGCGTTAAGGGGTGCGCGCGAGAATGATCTTCATGAAAAAGCGCGTCTCTTCCATTGTCATGCAGAGAGCGGAAATGGCCGCCGGCTACGCGCTTGTCTGTGGACCGGATTTCGAGCTGCCGGAATGGCGCTCCGAGCGGCCGCTGTGGCAGCGTGGCCTGGTGATCGCCGCGGGCGTCATCATAACCGGCGTCGTCGCGGCCTCTTTCTTCGTCGCCTGATCTGAAAACATCGAACGCATCTCAAACGAAAGGGCCGGTTCTTGCGAACCGGCCCCAACCTTATCCGTCGATCTGATCGCAGCGATCAGTACGAATAGTACATGTCGAACTCGACCGGATGCGGCGTCATTTCGAAGCGCATCACGTCCTGCATCTTCAGCTCGATGTAGCTGTCGATGAAGTCGTCGTTGAAGACGTTGCCGGTCTTGAGGAAGCTGCGATCCTTGTTGAGGTTCTCGAGCGCTTCGCGCAGCGAGCCGCACACGGTCGGGATCTTCTTCAATTCCTTCGGCGGCAGATCGTAGAGATCCTTGTCCATGGCCGCGCCCGGATCGATCTTGTTGGCGATACCGTCGAGGCCCGCCATCAGCATCGCCGCGAAGGCGAGATAGGGGTTGGCCATCGGATCGGGGAAGCGCACTTCGACGCGCTTGGCCTTCGGGTTGGTCGTCCACGGAATACGGCACGAAGCCGAGCGGTTACGCGCCGAATAGGCGAGCAACACCGGCGCTTCATAGCCCGGGACCAGACGCTTGTAGGAGTTGGTCGACGGGTTGGTGAAGGCGTTCAGCGCCTTGGCGTGCTTGATGATGCCGCCGATATAGTAGAGGCATTCCTGCGACAGGCCAGCGTACTTATCGCCCGCGAACACCGGCTTGCCGGCCTTCCAGATCGACTGATGCACGTGCATGCCCGAGCCGTTGTCGCCGAAGATCGGCTTCGGCATGAACGTCGCCGTCTTGCCGTAGCTCTGCGCCACCTGATGGATGCAGTACTTATAGATCTGCATGTGGTCGGCCATGGTGATCAACGTGTCGAACTTCATACCGAGTTCGTGCTGAGCCGAAGCCACCTCATGATGATGCTTCTCAACCTTGACGCCCATCTGGGCCATGGCGGAGAGCATTTCGCCGCGCATGTCCTGCGCCGAGTCTTGCGGCGGGACCGGGAAGTAGCCGCCCTTGGTGCGGATGCGGTGGCCGAGGTTGCCGCCTTCATAGTCGGTGTCGCCGTTGGAGGGCAGTTCCGACGAGTCGAGCTTGAAGCCCGTGTTGTAGGGCTCCGACGCAAAGCGCACGTCGTCGAACACGAAGAATTCGGCTTCCGGGCCGAAGAAGCAGGTGTCACCCACGCCCTGCGACTTCATGTGGGCCATCGCCTTCTTGGCAATGCCGCGCGGGTCGCGGTTGTAGGGCTCGCCAGTCGACGGTTCGAGAACGTCGCAGGTGATGACCATGGTCGGGGCAGCGAAGAAGGGGTCCATCGTCGCGGAGGTCGGATCCGGCATGAGGGTCATGTCGGATTCATTGATCGCCTTCCAGCCGGCGATCGACGAGCCGTCGAACATCGTGCCTTCCGAGAACATTTCCTCATCGACGAGACTCGGATCGAAAGTGACGTGCTGCCACTTGCCACGCGGGTCGGTAAAACGAAGATCGACGAATTTTACGTCGTTGTCTTTGATCGCCTTGAGGACGTCCTTGGCGGTCTTCATGTCAGGGCCTTTCTACGCTTGCTAGGGTCGTTCTGGTAGGGTGCTGGAGGGATCTAGGAAGATGTCAAATCGCATCCGTGCCGGTTTCACCGGTTCGGATGCGGACAGCCCCCTCGATATTGGATACAAAAATCTTGCCATCGCCGATCCGGCCGGTCTGGGCGGCCTTGCGGATGGCTTCGACGGCACGGTCGAGCATTTCGTCGGCGAGGACGATCTCGATTTTCACTTTCGGCAGGAAGTCGACGACATATTCGGCACCCCGATAGAGCTCCGTGTGGCCCTTTTGACGACCGAAACCCTTGGCTTCGGTGACGGTAATGCCCTGCAAGCCGGCTTCCTGGAGGGCTTCCTTCACCTCATCCAGTTTGAAGGGCTTGATAATCGCCTCGATCTTTTTCATGCGCTCCCGCTGCTCCCGGTGATGGTCCGTGGGTCGGCCCAATGACCGCATTCCGACGGGCTATTAGCACCTGCTGTGCCAAGATTCTATCCAGCCACCCCCGGCAAATAACGGGTTTATGGCTGGATTTATTCGGCTTCCACGGCTTCGCGCAAGCCCTGCTTAAAGCTTGCGCAGATATTGCCTAATTATTGATCAGATACGTGCCGCCAAATTGATCAGTCGTAGGCCGTCAAGCTTTGCCTTTGACGACCGGCTGGCCGCGCGAGGCCCATTCGGTCCACGATCCGTCATAGAGTTTTGGCTGCGGCTTGCCGGCAACGGCCAGCGCCAGATTGGCGATGGCGGCCGAAACGCCTGAGCCGCAACTGGTGATCAGGGCCTGATCCGGGTCGATTCCCGCATCTTTGAAGGCTTTCAGCAGCTCGTCCTTCGATTTTAGCGCGCCATTGGCGACGAGTTCGGTGGTCGGCAGATTGCGTGCGCCGGGCATATGGCCGGAGGGCAGGTTGGGGCGGGGCTCGGCGGCCTCGCCGGTGAACCGCCCGGCGGCGCGCACGTCGAGCACCTGCGCCGATTTGTCCTGGAGTGCTGCCGCCACATCGGCCATCGAGGCGACGCCGTCCTTGTTGAACTGGGCACTGAACTGGCCGGCCGTCCGCTGGCCCGCGCCCTGTTCGAGCGGCCGCCCTTCCGTCTTCCAGCGCGGCAGGCCGCCATCGAGCACGTGCACCTTGCGGGCGCCGAACAGGCGGAACATCCACCAGACGCGCGGCGCCGAAAACAGGCCACCGCCATCGTAGACGACGATATCGTCATCCGTATTCACGCCAAGGCCGGCGGCGGCTTCGGCGAAGCCGGTCGGATCGGGCAGCATGTGCGGCAGGTCGCTCGAATGATCGGAAACCGCATCGATGTCGAAAAACACTGCGCCAGGGATATGACCGTCGAGAAATTCGGCTTTTCCGTCGCGGTTGGCGGCCGGCAGATACCAGGAGGCATCGACGACGCTCAGGCCCGCCGTCCCCAGCCGATCCGCCAGCCAGGCGGTCGAAACGATGGGGGCTCCGGCCTGCGATGCTGAATCATTCATGAACGTTCCTCGTCGGATTTTAACGAAACATTTGCCATGTGTACCCTCGCACATCGGCCATCGGCCGGCCAGCTAGAGTGACCTCATCGGACTTGAGGAGGTCGTTATGGGACGCACGCACAGCCAGAGCAACATCGGTGGTTTGGTGGCCTTCGGCCTGTGGGCCGGCGCTTTCATCTGGTTCATCGCCGTCGTCGGCTGATCGCCCAGCTTGCCCACCCTGAGAAGTTTGCCTATCTCGATGAGGCAAGCGTTTTGAGGGAGGCAAAGCGGTGAACGCACCCGTTCCGAAAGATCCAGCCTTCCACGCCCGCGTCCAAACAAGTTTCGATAAACAGGGGCTGATGCGCACCCTGGGTGCCTCGATCCTCCACATTGCCCCCGGCGCCGTCGACATCGCGCTCTCTCCAAATCCCGCCATCTCGCAGCAGCATGGTTTTGTGCATGCCGGCGCTGTGTCCTCGATCGCCGATTCCGCTGCCGGCTATGCGGCGTTGAGCCTCATGCCGCCTGGCGTCGGCGTGCTCACCACCGAGTTCAAGATCAACCTCGTTGCACCGGCCGCCGGCGAACGCATCATCGCGCGCGGGCGCGTCATCAAGGCCGGGCGGACGCTGACCTTGGCGCAAGCCGAGGTCTTCGCCGAAATGCAGGGGAAAGAACGGCTGGTAGCTCTACTGACCGCGACATTGATGGCGATCGAGGGGCGAGACGGCGTGGCCGATTAGCATCCGGTCGGACCACAGGCATTGCGCGCGGCGCGCGAATGTCCAATACCTCCCTCCATGACCATTCTCGTTACAGGTGGAACCGGCACTCTCGGTCGGCGCGTCGTCGACGCGCTGGAACAGACGGGCGCCGAGGTTCGTTCTCTCAGCCGCGGCAAGCGTGCGCCGCTTCAAGATCATATCGGCGTCGAGGCCGATCTTCTGTCGAAAGACGATCTCACAGCGGCTTTGGCTGGCGTGACGACCGTCATCCATTGCGCGCACGATTCCTCGACGCCCGACAACAGCATCGCAGGCACCACCAATCTGCTCGAAGCCTGCAAGGCGGCCGGTGTCGGTCATTTCGTTTATATCGGTATCGCCGGTATCGAAACCTCCGCCGATTTTCCCTATTACGCCGTCAAGCTTGAAGAAGAGCGGCGCATCGCAGCGAGCGGCATTCCTTATTCGATCTTGCGCGCGGCGCAGTTTCACAATCTCGTCCACGCCGTGCTGACGCGGCTGAACACCGCGCCGATGCTGATGTATGTGCCGCGTGGCGTCGTGCTACGCCCGGTCGATATCCGCACGGTGGCCGATCGCCTGGCGGATCTCGCACTCGGGCCGCCGCGCGGCCGCTGCCGCGATCTGGTCGGTCCGGAGGAGCGCCCGCTCGAAAGCCTGGCAAAGCAATGGCTGCGGGCGCGCGGCCAATGGAAGATCGTCTTTGCCTTTCCCTCGAAGGCGCCGGGCTTCAAGGCCTTCGCCACGTTGACGCGCGGTGACGCTGACAAGGCCGGGCCTGATTTCGCGCTGTGGCTGGCGGAAAATGTCCAGCGGCCGAAGCGGCGGCGCTAGAGAAAGTCAGCGGCGAGCAATATCGGCGCTGAGAGCGATGCCTACACCAGGCACTTGTCGACGCTGCTGGTGCGCTCCATCCAATCGGGCACCGGCAGTTTCTTTTCGCGCAGGAAAGCCGGGTTGAACAGTTTTGACGCATAGCGCACGCCGGAATCGGCGAGCAAGGTCACGATCGTATGGCCGGGACCCATCTCCTTGGCCATGCGAATGGCGCCGGCGACATTGATGCCCGACGAACCACCGAGCAGCAGGCCCTCATGTTCGGCGAGTTCAAACACGATCGGCAGCGCTTCTTCATCCGGCACCTGGAAAGCCATGTCGATCGGCGCATCGACCAGATTGGCGGTGATGCGGCCCTGGCCGATGCCTTCGGTGATCGACGATCCCTCAGACTTCAGCGTGCCGGTGGTGTAGTAGGAATAGAGCGCCGCGCCCATCGGATCGGTGATAGCGATCTTGATGTCCTTGTTGCGCGCTTTCAGCGCCATGCCGACGCCGGCGAGCGAGCCGCCCGTGCCGACCGCGCAGGTGAAGCCGTCAACCTTGCCATCGGTCTGCGCATAGATCTCAGGCCCCGTCGTGTCGATATGGCCTTGCCGGTTGGCGACATTGTCGAACTGATTGGCCCAGATCGCGCCCTGCGGATGTTCCTTGGCCAGCTTCTCGGCAATGCGGCCCGAGACTTTCACGTAATTGTTGGGATTAGAGTAGGGCACGGCTGGCACTTCGATCAGCTCGGCGCCCTGCAGCCGCAGCATGTCCTTCTTTTCCTGCGACTGGGTCTCGGGGATCACGATCACGGTGCGGAAGCCCATCGCATTGGCGACCAGCGCGATGCCGATGCCGGTATTGCCGGCGGTGCCCTCGACGATGATGCCGCCCGGTTTCAACTGGCCCTTGGCCACCGCATCCTTGATGATCGCAAGGCCGGCACGGTCCTTCACCGACCCACCCGGATTGACGAATTCCGCTTTGCCCAGAATGGTGCAGCCGGTTAGCTCGGAAGCGCGTTTCAGCTTGATCAGCGGCGTATTTCCGATCGCGCCGATCACATCCGGAACAAAACTCATCGAAACGGCTCCTTATCCGCGCCGGAGCTTCCGGCGGGTGGGAACCCGCCGTGCTCACGCGTGCGCTGATCTTGTCTAGGCTGTGCCGAGCCGCGGCGCAATCCGTGCGGTTACGACTTGCGGTAGACCATCTGGCGAACGTCGATGGTCCCGGCGCGGAAGCCCGCTTCGCAGTAGGACAGATAAAATTCCCACATGCGGCGGAAGCGCTCGTCGAAGCCCAATGTCGTCAGGGACGGCCACTTTTCCAGGAAAGTGTCGCGCCACTGCGACAGTGTGCGGGCATAGTCGATGCCGAACATCCGATCTGTTGCCAGCTTCAGGCCGTAGCGGTCGCCGAGCTCGCGCATGATCGTCGCCGTCGGCAGCATGCCGCCGGGGAAGATATAACGGCGGATGAAATCCAGTTCGCGCCTGTAATTTGGAAACAGCGCTTCCTGGATGGTGATGACTTGCAGGCCGGCGACGCCGTCCGGTTTCAACCGGTCGCGCAACTGGCTGAAATAGGTCGTCCAATATTCCTCGCCGACCGCTTCGAACATTTCGATCGAGGCGATCCGGTCGTAAACACCTTTCTCGTCGCGATAGTCGAGATATTTGATCTCGACTTTGTCGGACAGGCCGGCATCGGCCATGCGCTTGGTGGCGAAGTCGAACTGCTCCTGCGAAATCGTCAGGCCGGTGACCTTGCAGCCGATCTCGCGCGCCACATATTCGGCAAAGCCGCCCCAGCCGCAGCCGATCTCCAGCACGTGATGTTCCGGCTGGATGTTCATCTGCCGCGCCAGCTCGCGATATTTGCGCGTCTGCGCCGAGGCGAGGTCGTTGTCGCCGTCCGCATAGATCGCCGACGAATAGGTCATCGTGCGGTCGAGCCATTGCGAATAGAATTTATTGCCGAGGTCGTAGTGCGCATGGATGTTGCGCTTCGAGCCCCATTTGGTGTTGCGATTCATCCAGTGGCGGACCATCTGTACGAAGCGGATGATCGGCTTGTCGGCGAGAAGCTTTTGGATGACCGGCTGATTGTAGCAGAACAGCTCAAGGAATTTTTCGAGATCCTCGGCCGACCACATGCCCGACAGATAGGCATCGGCCACGCCGACCTCGCCGCCGCGGGCCACCTTCTCGGCGAACGCGACGTCATGCACGATCATGCGCGCATAGGGACCGTCTTCAACGCCGCCGAAACGGAAGGTCTTGCCGTCGGGCATCTCGATGTCGAGCGTGCCATAGACCAGATGGGAACAGAGGTTGATCGCCTGACGGACGGCGAAGGGATAGCTTTTGCCAAAGTTGGCGGCGTTGGCCGGAGTAACCGCGATCACATCCCGGCGGGCCGGTACAGAGTTCGTTTCGCTCATGCCCTCGTTGACGCGCCAAGGCGCGTTCCTCTGGCGTTTGTCAGCCCTTGGACACGGCGGCAGCGCCAAATCTGCCGTTGCGTCCTGCTGCGCCTTCAGAGTCAACGTCCGGTATGGCCGTCCAGATCACTGCCGAAGGTCGCGGCAACCGATTTGAACGGAAAAACGCAAAGCGTGCAAGATGGTTGCCCGGATGGCAAAGTTGCGGCGTGCGCGCGCCTTCAGACCGGTTCTCGGAAACGCTGCACCGCACCCTTGGGGATGTCGAGGATGCCGCCCGTCTCGGTCCAGTCGGGCATGCACAAATCGACGATCTTGGGCGCGATCTCTTCCGGCGCGGGCAGACTCATCGGGTCTTCGCCGGGCATGAGCTGCGCGCGCATTTTCGTGCGCACATAGCCGGGATTGACCAGCATCACTTTGACCTTGGAGGTGTTTTGCGTTTCCGCCGCGAATGTTCTCGCGACGGCGTCCAGCGCCGCCTTCGACGTCGCATAGAGACCGCGATAGGGCGAGAGGTCGGCTTTGTTGCCGGCGCCCGACGAAATGAACACGGCGCGGCCGGCATCCGACTGACGTAGCAAGGCGTCGAAGGAACGGATCAGGCGGTAGTTCGCCGTCACGTTCACCGCCATGACATCGTTCCACTGCGGTGGGTCGAGGTGGGAGAGGGGCGTCGTCGGCCCCAACAGGCCGGCGTTGCCGACCAGGATGTCGAGCTTGCCCCAGCGCTCGAAAACCGCCAGGCCGAGCCTGTCGATCGCATCGAAATCCTTCAGGTCGCAGGGCACCAGAGTGGCGCTGCTGCCGACAGCACGGATCGCATCGTCCAGCTCTTCGAGCGCGCCCTGGGTGCGGGCGAGCGCAATGATATGGGCGCCGCGCTTGGCGAGTTCGAGGGCGACGGCGCGACCGATTCCGCGCGACGCGCCGGTGACGAGGGCAACACGATTTTCAAGCGCCGACATGCGCCAGGACTCCAAACATGAATGGCAGGCTCAGTCGACTTCAGCGAGCAGCGACAATTGCGTGCGCTGCTTCTCGGCACCGAGATCGGTGAGCGAGGTCGGATAGTCGCCGGTGAAGCAGTGATCGGTGAATTGCGGCCGGGCATTGTCGCGGCCCGGGAAACCGGTGGCGCGATAGATGCCGTCGACGGACAGGAAGGCCAGCGAATCCGCGCCAATATATTTGCAGATGCCGTCGAGATCGATCGAACCATCGCGATGGCGCATCCGTGCGGCGAGCAGCTTGTCCTGCTGCGGCGTGTCGATGCCGTAGTAATCGGGATGGGTGATCGGCGGCGAGGAAATCCGCATATGCACTTCGCGCGCGCCGGCATCGCGCATCATCTGCACGATCTTCACGGACGTCGTGCCGCGCACGATGGAATCGTCGATGAGGACGATGCTCTTGCCCTTCACCACGCCGCGATTGGCGCTGTGCTTGAGGCGGACGCCAAGCTCGCGTACCGATTGCGTCGGCTGAATGAAGGTGCGTCCGACATAATGGTTGCGGATGATGCCGAGTTCGAAAGGCAGACCCGATTGCCGGGCATAGCCGATTGCCGCCGGCACGCCGGAATCAGGCACCGGCACGACCACATCGGCATTGATGGGCGCTTCGATGGCGAGCTGGGCGCCCATGCTCTTGCGCACGTCATAGACAGAGCGCCCATGAACGATGGAGTCCGGCCGCGAGAAATAGATATATTCGAAGATGCAGGGGCGGGCGGGCTGCGTCGGGAACGGCTTGTGGCTCTCCAACGTGATCTTGCCGTCTTCCTGTTCGGAAATGACGACGATCTCGCCATTCTCGATGTCGCGGATGAATTTGGCGCCGATGATGTCGAGCGCACAGGTCTCGGACGCCAGGATATAGCGGCCATCGAGCTCGCCCAGCACGAGGGGGCGGATGCCGAGCGGATCGCGCGCGCCGATCAGCTTCTTGTTGGTGAGCGCGACGAGCGAATAGGCGCCTTCGATCTGGCGGATCGCTTCGATGAAGCGTTCGAGAATGCGGGGATGCCGGCTCTTGGCGACCAGATGCAGGATGACCTCGGTGTCGGAGGTCGACTGATAGATGGCGCCCGAGCGGATCAGTTCGCGCCGCAAGGTCAGAGCATTGGTCAGATTGCCGTTATGGCCGACGGCGAAACCGCCGGAATCGAGTTCGGCGAACAGCGGCTGCACGTTGCGCAGAATGGTTTCGCCGGTGGTGGAATAGCGGACATGGCCGACGGCGGAATGGCCGGGCAGGCGGTCGATGGTCGACTGTTTGGAGAAATGCTCGCCAACCAGACCGAGGCGACGCTCGGAGGAGAAGCGCTTGCCGTCGAAGGTAACGATACCGGCGGCTTCCTGGCCGCGATGCTGCAGGGCGTGCAGGCCGAGCGCCGTGATGGCGGCAGCGTCCGGATGGCCGAAAATGCCAAAGACGCCGCATTCCTCGCGGAGCTGATCGCCGTCCAAATCGAAGTCGTGCTGGTCCCCGGCGTAATGATCCCCGGAAGGACTATCTTCGTCAGCGGCGTCAACGCCCAAGCTCTCGCTCAGCCCGGATTGCGCGGCGTGCGTCATGGCAAATTCCCCGATTCGGCTCGGTTGGAACGGTCCGGCCGCGGCAGAATGCGACTCGCGGGCGTCGTCACGAAGCCTACATAATCACATCGAGCCGTTTTGTCAGGGGCGCTGGCCAGAAACTTGCGGGTTTCCCTGGGTAATCAGCGATTGGATGCGATTCCGGTCGGACTGCGATGGAGCTGCATCGGTGCGCTGGCCGGGGGCGGCCGGGGCCGGATTGGCGGCGGGCGGCTGATCGCTCTCCGGGGCCGGCTGTTCGTCGCTGCCCGGGCGCTTCAGGCTCTTGAGGATGGCGCTTTCGGGGTCGGCGGGTAGCAGCGCCATGAGCTGGTCGCCCGTGGCTTGCAGCAGCGCCTTGGTGCGGGCCGTGCGGGCCCATTCCGGCTGGGTCTTTTCCGGCACCAGCCAGTTGAAGAACAGGAAGGCGACGACGCACAGCAGCAGGCCGCGCGCGGCGCCGTAGAGGAAGCCCAGCGAACGGTCGAGGGCGCCGATTTTGGAATCGAGGATCATGTCGGAAATCTTCACCGTGAAGATCGACACGATCACCAGCGAGGCAAAGAAGATCGCCGCGGCGGACACGCCGATCGCGATGTTTTCCTTGCTGATATAGGGCTTTAGATAGGGCAGGCCGAGCGGGTAGAAATAATAGGCGGCGACGGCGGCGGCGGCCCAGGAGGCGATGGCCAGAACCTCGCGCGTGAACCCGCGCAACATGGCCAGAAATGCAGACAGAAGGACGACCGCAATAACGCCAAGATCAAGATAAGAGGGCATCGAAAATCGTCTCGCTATTGGCGTCCGCCACGCCAAGGAACCAATGATGCGCAGGCCAGGACACCACTCCCTCAATGAGGAATGGTTTCCGCCGCGCGCCTCGCTTATAGCGAAGAAGCTTAAGGGCGTCACCTCTTGTTAATAACAGTTAGGCAGTGCCCACAGCTCGTGGTCGTTGGGGCGCCGGAGCGCGCCGACCGGCGCCAGAAGCAGCGATATCAGCGACCAAGGCGGTGATATGGCCGCAGGCGCGCAGGCTGAGCGGGCCGGCCTCGCCGCTCTGATCCGGGCCGACGGCGGCCTTGAAGCCAAGCTTCGCCGCCTCCTTGATTCGCTGCCCGGCATGGGTGACCGGCCGCACCGCTCCGGACAGGCCCAATTCGCCGAAATAGACCGTTTCCGCCGGTAGCGGCGCGCCGGTCAGCGAGGAGACAAGGGCCGCAGCGGCGGCAAGGTCCGCTGCCGGCTCGTTTACCCGCAGACCACCGGCGACATTGAGATAGACGTCATATTGGCCAAGCCGCAGGCCGCCATGGGCCTCCAGCACCGCCAGGACCATGGACAGACGCGCCGGATCCCAGCCGACGACGGCACGCCGCGGCGTGCCGAGTGAGGTCGGCGCCACCAGCGCCTGAACCTCGACCAGCACCGGCCGCGTGCCTTCCATGCCGGCGAACACTGCCGCACCCGGCGCCGATGCGTCGCGGCCCGAGAGAAACAGAGCGGACGGATTGGCCACTTCGCTCAAGCCGGAGCCGGTCATTTCGAAAACGCCGATTTCGTCGGTCGGTCCGAAGCGGTTCTTCACCGCGCGCAGAATGCGGAACTGATGGCCGCCGTCGCCTTCGAAGGAAACCACCGCATCGACCATATGTTCGACGACGCGCGGCCCGGCGATCTGCCCGTCCTTGGTGACATGGCCGACCAGAATGACGCAGGCGCCCGTGGTCTTGGCGAAGCGAATAAGCGCCTGCGCCGCACCGCGAACTTGCGTGACGGTGCCGGGCGCGGCTTCAACCGTGCTGGTCCACATGGTCTGGATGGAATCGATGATGACCAGGGCCGGTTGTTTGCCCTGTTTCAAGGTCGCGAGAATGTCCTCGACGCTGGTCTCGGCCGCGAGTTCGACGGGAGCCGACGCCAGCCCAAGACGGGCGGCGCGCAGACGCACCTGCGCCACGGCCTCTTCGCCGGAAATATAGACGACGCGATGTTTCTTCATCGCCAGTGTGGCGCAGGCCTGGATCAGCAGGGTCGATTTGCCGATGCCCGGCTCACCGCCGATCAGGATCACCGAGCCCGGCACCAGACCGCCGCCCGCCACCCGGTCGAATTCGGTAATGCCGGAGATGATGCGCGGCGCTTCCTTGCTCTGGCCGTCGAGGCCTTCGAGCGCGAAGACGCGGCCCTTGCCGGCGGCGGCACGGGCGCCGATGCCGGAGGAGGGTGCCTCCTCGACGATCGTGTTCCATTCCTCGCAGGCTTCGCAGCGGCCCTGCCAGCGTTGGCTGATCGCGCCGCAGTTCTGGCAGACAAAGGTGCTGTGGGGTTTGGCCATGGAACGGGGAAACTCTTACGAAGCCGCGCGGGCGCTGTCTTTGCCGATATAGATACGCAGGTCGCGCAATTGCCGCTCGAGCGCATTCTCGGCCCTTTCCAACTGGGCCAAGGCCGCCTGGATGGAGGCGGTCGCATCCTCGAATGAACCGGCCGGCGCAAGCCGCTGGGTGAAACGCTGTTCGGCGGCGGGGCGGGTCTCGGGATGGGTCATCGAATGTCCTCAACGGCTCTCTGAACTGATGAGAACAATACAGGAACAAAATCGATTCGGCTACTGCGTGCTTTGGAAAACTGATCTTGGCGCTACGTGAGAAGATGGCGGAGATATTGGCCATGCGAGCAGGCGAAGTGCTGATCCTGACCGGCCCGCCGGGCGCGGGCAAGACGACGACGGCGCAGGCCCTGGCGGCCGAACCGGGCGCACCAAAAGTGCATCTGCATGCTGACGATTTCTGGCACTTCATCAAGCACGGCGCGGTTGCGCCCTATCTGCCGGAAGCCCATCCGCAGAATGAAGTGGTTATCGCCGCCTTGGCCCTGGCGGCACAGGCCTATGCGGAGGGTAGCTATTTCGTCGTGGTCGATGGCATCATCGGTCCCTGGTTCCTGAAACCGTTCCAGGCGCTGAACGTGCCGCTTCATTACGTCGTTCTGCAGCCGGCCCTCGAAGAAGCCATCGCCCGTTGCGGCGCGCGGGGCGGGGACACGCTGAGCGATCCGCAGACGATCACGGCGCTGTATGGCCAACTCGCCGCGTTGGGCGATTTTGAGCGGCATGCACTGAACACCCGGGGACTCAACCGGCAGGACACATTCAGCGCGGTGATCAAAGCCGTCGGCGAGGGGGCGTTTCGCCTGTCGGTGAAATAGTCGAGATCGCATCGGATCGAACGCGTAGAGATCGTTCAGCGTCGAGATACTCGTCATCCACCGAACCTTGTGCGATGATTGACCGGCAACGCGTGCCGTCCATCAGCAAGGCCAGAGCAGATTTCGAACCCGACCGACATCCAGCAGGCCAAGTCCCGCGAAACGGAACCGCTGATGGCACGGACGCCCAAGGGCGATGCGCTCGATGCCCTCATTCTCGCGATCTTTCGCGTCAATGGCCGCCTGATCCGCGGCGGCGAGGCGCTGTCGCGCGACCTGAAGCTTTCAGCCGTGCGGTGGCAGATCCTCGGGGGGCTCGATGCCCAGCCACGCACGGTGGCGCAGATTGCCAGGCATCTCGAACTGACTCGCCAAGGCGTGTTGTTGGCCGTGCAGGGTATGGTGCGTGACGGCCTGGTCGAGCTGATCCACAATCCCGATCATCGTCGGGCGAAGCTGGTTCGACCGACCGACGATGGCAGAAGCCTGTTCGTGGAAGTCTCTCGCCGGCAGCGCAGGTGGGCGAGCGAACTGGCGGAACCGTTTGAGATCGCGGATATGCAGGCGGCCGCCACGCTGTTGCTGAAGCTCGCCGCAGCCTTCGCGCCCGAACAGGACGCCGACTAGAGCGGTTGCCGCACGACAGCCGTCCGATTGGGCCGTCAAATCATCATCATGTCCTGGACGTTCGCGCGCCGAGAACTCGCAGGCCCTGCGATGTCGCGGGGTGCAAAGTTGACAAGTTTATTTCCATTTGACAAGAAAATTCATATATGACAGCTTTCTGTCAATAAGGGGCGGCTTAACCCGCCGCGCGGAGGGCAGGATGCGCAAGGTTCGATCGATCGTGATCGGAGACGGCAAAAGGCCGGGCAGCGGTCGGCCATGACGACAGCTGCGTTCCGCCCATTGGTGCCGGTTTCACAGGTCGACGAAGGGCAGATGATCGCCGTCGATGGTGGACAAGGATTTTCGGTGCTGATCGCGCGCGTCGGCGGCGAATGGTTCGCCATGTCGGATCTGTGTTCCCACCTGCGAGCGCCGCTTCACACCGGGAGCCTGGTCGGCCACCGGCTGGCTTGCCCGCTGCACGGCGGCGCTTTCGACATTCGCGATGGCGCTCCGCTGTGCGAACCGGCGCGGCGGCCGATCGAGACATATCCGGTCCGTGTCCGGGGCGGCGTCCTCGAAGTCGCGGTGCCGCAGGCTGCGACGCCGGAACCGGGCTTCGAATGGTGAACGGCGGCGCGGACCGTCATCCGATCAGGAGGTGAGAGCAATGAACGTTCCAGTCAAACAGCCGACGGTTCTGTATCCGGATGCGCCCGTGGGCTCGCTCGCTGCGAAGCGTCCCGCGGTGGACAATAGCGGCGTGACGATTACCGGCGATCGCTATTACCGCAAGGATATATTCGAGCAGGAGTGGGAACGGATTTGGACGAGGACCTGGCACCTGGCGGGCCCGCTCTGCGACCTCAAGAAGCCTGGAGACTTCTTCACCTACGAATTCATGCACGAGAGCTTCTTGATCACCATGCAGGCCGATCGGTCGGTCAAGGCTTTCTACAATGTCTGTCCGCATCGCGGGAATAGGCTGGTCTACACCGAACATGGTTCGATGGATGTCTTCAGTTGCCTCTACCACGCTTGGACCTTTGCCAATGACGGACGCCGGCTGACGATCAAGGATCCGGAAAGCTTCGCGGGGGTCGATACCTCGCGCGCCGCCTGCCTGAATGCGGTTCGCTGCGAAGTCCATGCGGGGCTCGTGTGGATCAACATGGATGACAGCGCACGACCGGTGAAGGAAGCGCTGGGCCTGCCTGAAGGGCTGCTCGAATCCTACCGCCTCGAAGAGATGGTGACCGTGAGCCGACAGGTGCAGGAGGTCACCGGAAACTGGAAGCTTGCGCTCGAGAATGTCATCGAAGGCTATCATTTCGACGTCGTCCACGAGCCGTTTCGCATGCCCGAGTTCGTCAACCCGCTCGGGATACAATATGACCTGCACGCCAATGGGGCGAGCAGCTGGTTTGCGCCCTTCGGGCAGCCGACAGCCAAGGGGGATCCGCATGCGCTGAATGAATCGCTGAAGGGTTTCCTGCGCAATGCGGGCATCGATCCGGATCGTTTTGAGGGCACGGCACAGGACGTGCGTCCGGCCGTCCAGAAGCGGAAGCGCGATCATGCCGTGCGTGCCGGTTTCGATGTGTCGGGTTTCATCGAAGAGCAGTTCACCGACGCCTGGGGCGTAAGCGCTTTTCCGGCGACATTGCTTGCGATGAACTTCGAAGTGGTGTTGTTGCAGCGGCTGCAGCCGCATCCCAAGGATCCCGAGCGATATTTCATGACGCCGATCGTTCTCTATCGGCCGGGCTCCGTGTCCGGCACCGGCCTGCCGCCTTATCTGAGCGTGCCGGGAATGGACCTCGATCCGAAGAGCATACCGGCGACCCGCCGCTACATGATCGAGGATGGCTTCAAGCTGGGTCCGCTGATCGAGCAGGATGTCGACATCATCGAGAAGACGATGCTGGGCGTGAAATCGCGCGGCTTCAAAGGGCCGCTATGGGGCGAGCAGGAACAGCGTCTCCGTCATTTCCATGCCGAGTATGATCGCTACATGAGTGGCGAAAAATAACATCATATCGCAGGTAGGAACCGGGCGGGGGGATCGGACATGGATGCAAGACCCGCGGATACAAGAGCTGCGATCGATGTCGGATTGCTGCTGGAAAATCAGCGGTTCGGCGGATGGCATGCGAAGATCATGTTCCTCTGCTTCCTGATGCTGTTCGTCGAGGGGATGGACTATAATGCGCTGGCCGTGGCGGCCCCGGCGCTGATCCGCGACTGGTCGGTGTCGCAGAGCGACATTGGTCTTGCTTTCGCGATCAGCAATCTCGCCGTCCTGCTGGGAGCTTTGTCGTTCAGCGCGATCGGCGACCGCTACGGGCGCCGCATCGGCATCATCCTCGGCGTGCTGATCTACAGCATACCGACCCTGCGCACCGCTTTCGCCGGCTCGCTGTGGGAATTATACGCGCTGCGGTTCGCAGCCGGGCTCGGCATGGGCGGCGTGATGCCGAATGCGATCGCGCTGCTCACCGAAGTCGCTCCCAAGGGGCTGAAGTCGCGCATGGTGATGATCCCGTTCATCGGCATCGGTCTTGGCGCTGCGGCGATCGGCGGTATCGCTGCGGCGTTTATCCCCCGTTTCGGTTGGCCCGCGGTATTCCTCATACCCGGCGTGTCGGGACTCATCGTCTGCGCGGTGCTGGTCGTCTGGCTGACGGAATCGATCCGGTTTCTCGTCATCACCAAGCCGGGCTCGCCACACCTTGCAAAGGCGCTCAAGGCCATGGGCGCCGATGCGACGGAGGGACGGCTGATATCGGTCAGGCCCCACGGCAAGGCGAGCCGGGCCCGCCAAGTGCTCGGCGCGCTGCTGCATCGTGACAATATCGTGGTGAACATGTTGCTGTGGATATGCTGCCTGCTGGAATCGCTGACATTCATCATTCTCGTGAGCTGGCTGCCGGTCATTCTCGAAACGGCTGGATTGTCGCCGGCCGAGGCATCGCTGACCTTTGCCTATGTCGGTCTCGGCAATCTCGTTTCGCAGTTGCTGATCGCGATGTTTCTCGATCGCTATCATTTTCTGGCGATGCTGGCGGCCGCGCTAGTCACGGTGGCGGGCTTCGTTGCCTTCGGCGCGCACGGGCTGGACAAGACCGGCCTGATGATCGTGACGGTGATCCTGGTTTCCGCATCAGGCGCAACCCACAGCGCGCTCGTCGGCCTGGTCGGAAACCTCTATCCGACGGCTTTCCGCGCCACCGCAGTCGGCATTGCCACGGGCTTCGGGCGCGCGGCGTTCATCGTGGGGCCGGTGCTGGCGGGCTATCTGCTGGCCCAGTCGCTCCCGTTGCGTGAGCTGACCCTTGTCATCATGACGCCCTATGTCCCAACAGTCCTGATCTGTCTGCTGCTCGCCCGCGCCTATGCGGGCAAGGTAGCTGAGGCCCGGCGGATCGATGCGGAGGGCTAGCGGCGGCCGTTGCTTAAAGAAAATTGTTCGGCCAGATCAGGCTGCGCCACATATGCGATGACGGGCTGTCGTCGAAGCCGAGACCTTCCTCCGGCTGGCGGAAATGACGGCCGATGATGTCGGTGAAGTCGTCGAGATCGACCTTGGCATTCGGATCGAACGAATAAAGATCGTTCATCGTCACCAGCCGTGCCGACATATACCACTTGTGATTGCGCGCCTGTTCCGCCGCGCGCTTCACATAGGCCGGCGGCTCGTAGTCCTCGCCGAAGGTGCGCGTGTAGAGTTCTGGATATTCGTAGCCGACGCTGGGATCAGGGAAGAAGCGCAGCGCCTGATGATAGCGGATCGCCCAGGACATTTCTTCGTCCACATAGGGTTCGATCATCTGCGCGCCGTGATAACCGTGATCGGTGCGGATGTAGCAGGTGACGGCGATGTCATGCAGCAGGCAGGCGAGGACCAGCTTTTCCGGCAGGCCGTTCTTGCGCGCCAGATTGGCGCTTTGCAGCAGATGGTTGTTGTGCGGGTTGTTCAGCATGACCCGCTTCTTCAGATAGTCCATCAGCGTCGGCTTTTCCGGCATCCGTGGCAGGCGCGGCTCGTCATGCATGAGGTGGAGGCCCTGCGAGCGCGGCAAGCCGCCTTTCGAAAAGGCATCGATATTGCCGAACCAGGGAATGGCGACATGGCGATCGAGCACGCCCATCATGGCATGTTCGAGCAGTTCGTCCTTGGCGTCATGGCTCATGCCTGGCGTGACTTGGGCAGCAGCAATCTTGCCGGCTTCGGTGACGAGATCATCCTGCGAGGTGATGGGCGCTGCGTCTTGCATGTCTCTCTCCCGGTGGTTGTTCTGTACTTACGACAAGGCGCGACACCTGCGGAAGATGCCGCGCCTGCGGGGAAACGGAATGCGTCGTTGCGCGGCGGCCAGGCCGAACGAGCTTAGAGGAAGTTGTTGGGCCAGATCAGGCTGCGCCACATATGTGACGACGGGCTGTTGTCGAAGCCCAGACCGTCCTCCGGCTGGCGGAACGTGCGGCCAATGATGTCGGTGAAGTCGTCCACGTCGACCTTGACGTTGGGGTCGAACGAATAGAGGTCGTTCATCGTCACCAGGCGCGCCGACATATACCACTTGTGATTGCGCGCTTCCTCGTAAGCCTGTTTCACATAGTTCGGCGGCACGTAGTCTTCGCCGAACACGCGCGTGTAGAGTTCCGGATATTCATAGCCGACGCTGGGATCGGGGAAGAAGCGCAGCGCCTGGTGATAGCGGATCGACCAGGAGGTCTCCTCGTCGACATAAGGCTCGATCATCTGCGCGCCGTAATAGCCGTGGTCGGTACGGATATGAGCGACGACGGCGATGTCGTGCAGCAGGCAGGCGAGAACGAGCTTGTCCGGCAGGCCGTTCTTCTTGGCCAGATTGGCGCTTTGCAGGAGATGGTTGCCGCCGCGCTTGCTCAAGAGTAGGCGCTTTTTCAGATAGTCCATCAAGGTCGGCTTTTCCGGCATCTGCGGCAGCCGCGGTTCGTAATGCATCAGGAACTTGCCGCCGGCCGGCGGCGGGCCGCCCTTGGCGAACTCTTCCACATTGCCGAACCAGGGAATGGCGACATTGCGGTCGAGCACGCCCATCATGGCGTTTTCAAGCAACTCATCCTTGTCGTCGTGGCTCATGCCCGGCTTCGCTTTGGCAGTGGCGATTTTGCCCGCCTCGGCGACAACTTCGTCCTGCGACTCAAGCTTTGCGGTGTTCTGCATGGTTCCACCCGTTCAGATTTTATTGTCCAGTTTTAGCGCAATTCCAGACTGCCGGCCAGCCGCTTCCTCCCCGGTTCCGTTGCCTATTCGACAACGGCGAAGCGGGGATGCGGGGTGAGCACGATGGCCACCCATTGCTCCCATTGCGAGGCGGCTTCGAAATGCCACTCCGGGAAATTGTCGAGCAGATCCTGCTCGTAAAGCGCGGCGGCTTCATGTCGGCACAGCATGAATTTCGGTGCCGCGACAATATCTTCCCGGTCGATCACGCAAAACACCCGCATGTCCGGATGTTTCTGCAGCCATTCGTAAACTGCGACCGTGAGCAGCGGAAAGCCGGGGTGCAGCATGTCGTCGAGGCAGATCACGCCTTTGGGATGCATGATCGCATAGGCCAGGTCGAGATCGTGGGTCAGCGCCTTCGGCGTGTGATCGCCGTCGATGTGAAAGAAGCGCACCAGTCCGCCGAGTGGGCCGGCGATATCGGCGCTGGTGAGGTCGGCACTGTTGGCCGTCAGCACGGTCATGTCCGCTGTGCGGACGCCGAGCCGCTGCATGTGGCTCAGGAGCTTGTCGCGCACCTTTGGGCTCGGCCATTCGAACGTGTCGATGCCGACGCCCCGTTCGCCCGGTTCCAGCGCCAGCGCCATGGCGATGAAGAAACGCCCCTCGAACGTGCCGATCTCCGCCATATGGCCGGCGATGCCGAGCTGGCTCTGCCGTTTCATCACATGGGCGGCGATAATGGCCGCGAACTGCGACGACATGCCGAACACGCTGTCGTAGTCGTGGTTCACATAATGGTCGACGGCAGCAATTCCTGATCCGTATTTCATGGTCCCTCTCGTTTTGCGATCTGGACCCTATCGCGTTTTGCGGTTTGACGGAATCGTCAAAGGTCACAACCGGGATCAGGTCCCATCGCTGCGCAAGGTGAGCACCTCGACGCCGTTTCCCGTCACCGCGACGGTATGCTCGAACTGTGCGGACAGCTTCCGGTCCTTCGTGACAACCGTCCATCCGTCCTGTTCGGTGGCGACCAGGCTGGAGCCCTGGTTCACCATCGGCTCGATGGTGAACACCATGCCCTCCCTCAACTTCAGGCCAGTTCTGGGCCGACCGAAATTGAGCACTTGAGGTTCCTCGTGCATTTCCCGGCCGATCCCATGCCCACAATAGTCCCGCACGATGGCGTAGCCATTCTTCTTGGCATGCCGTTCGATCGCGAAACCGATATCTCCCAGATGTGCGCCGGGTCGCACCTGTTTGATCCCTTGCCACATCGCCTCTTGCGCGACCCGCACCAACCGCCGCGCCGCCGGTGGGGCATTGCCCACCAGATAGGTCTTGCTCGAGTCGGCGATGAAGCCGTTTTTTTCCAGCGTAATGTCGAGATTGATGATGTCGCCGTCTCGGATGATCTCGTTGGGATCAGGCACGCCGTGGCAGACGACATGGTTGATCGAGCAGTTCAGGACATATTTGAAACCGTATTGCCCCTTGCTCGCCGGCCGTGCAGCGAGATCGACCGTGATGAAACGATCGACCAGATCGTTGACTTGCATGGTCGACATACCGGCAAGATTTTGTCGATCCAGCATCTCGAAAACGGACGCCAGCAATTTGCCGGATGTTCGCATGAGCGTCAGCTCGTCGGCGGTCTTGACCATGTCAGTCGGCCACCGCAGTCGCCATGCCGACTTGCGCGGCCTGAACTTGTGCAGCCTCAAACTGCATCTTCACGATGTCGTTGAAGGACAGGGTCGGACGCGCCTCGGCAAGCATGCCTATCTTCATCCAGAACTCGGCCTGGGCATTGATGGACCGGCACATGACCGTGCTGGCCCGCCGAACTTCCTCGTGAAGCTCGTCGTCAATTTTTACAATGCCCATCGAAACCTCATCTCAGTGCGGCAATACACGAATCATATATGGTTCGTATATTCGCATTCCAATGAAGCTGCGGCAAAATGCGTTCCCGTGATCAGGCGTCCTCGGCAATCCAGCGCGAGAGGACGCCGTACCAGGGATGGGCGGCATCCTGGAGCGCCAGATGGGTGCCGAAATGGTCGAGCCCGGCCAGTTTCATCTCCTCGAACGGCCGGCCAGCCTGGCTCAGGGCCACCGCCATCCTGTCGTTCGAGTCTTTGACGCGTTGTGAATCGTTTTCGCCCCAGGCGAGCAGCATTTTCATGCGCAGGCTCGCCGCATAGGTCACGGGACTGGCGCCGACATCATCGCCGGGGCTGGCGAGCACCGTGCTGTAGACGGCAGCCTCCAGGCTCTCCGGCGTGGGATTCTCGTGCACGAGATCGAGGATGCCGCTGACGGGCAGGAGGCCGCGCAATTCCTTGCCGATGCGGCCACGCCACAGATCACGGCGAAAGCCGACCATGGCCGCGAGGTGTCCGCCGGCCGAATGTCCGCCGATATAGATTTGTCGCGCATCGCCGCCGAGTTCGCCGATCCGCTGCTTCACCGCCGCCACCGCATCGAGACAATCCTCGAGAAAGGTGGGAAAGCGATGGGTCGGCGCCAGGCGATAGGTGGGGCAGACGAGAATGGCGCCGGCTGCCGCGACGGCAGGAGCCATGAAGCCCCCCCATTCCTTCCAGCCGACGACCCAGCCGCCACCGTGCAGGAAGATCAGGACGGGCAGGGCTTTCTTCGCACCCGTCGGCGCGAAGACATCGAAGCGCTGCCATCGCTCCGGCCCCCAGGCGACATCGCGATGGGCGACGATGCCCGGCATCGGGGCGGACGAAAGACGTAACGCTGTGTCCGAATAAGCTTCGGCCAATTTGACGGGGGGAGCCGGCTGACGCTCGAGCGTGAAGCCATGCAGCTTGATCGTATCCAAAACAGGCCTCAATTGTGGATCAAGCCGGCCATGCGCGGCAGCCACAATGCGATTTCGGGAAAGAGCGTCACCAGCACCACGACGCCGAGCGTCGCGACGATGAACGGCGGCACCTCGCGGAAAATTTCCGCCAACGGCGTGCCGGTCAGTCCACTCATGACGAAGAGCAAAAGCCCGTGCGGCGGCAGGGTGAGGCCGACCATCATGTTGAGCACCACGACGATGCCGAAATGCACGAGATCGATGCCCATGCTCTGGGCGATCGGCACCAGCAGCGGCACGATCACCAAGAGAATGGTCACTTCGTCGAGCACGACGCAGAGCATGAACAAGAGGACATCGACGCACAGCAGGAAAACCGTCGGCGAGAAGTTCCACTTCATCAAGGTTGACTGGATGAGCTGCGGCACACCCTCGTTGGCGACGGCATAGTTGAACACGAAGGCACCGGCCATGATGAGCGCGATCATCGACGTGGCGCGGATCGTGTCGGAGATTACCGTAAACAACTGGCGCAGGCGCAGGGTGCGATAGACGACGAAGGCGAGGATCAGCGCATAGCTGGCGGCGATGGCGGCGGCTTCCGTCGGCGTGGTGACTCCTGAATAGATCAGGCCGAGCAGGATGCCGGGCAGAGCCAAGGGTGCTGCAGCATCGGCAAAGATGCGCGGCATCGCCGACCAGCTCACGCGCTCCTCTCGCGGAAAATTGCGGATCCGCGCGATGATGGCGATGACGATCATCAACGATCCGGCCAGCAGGATGGCCGGGATGAGGCCGCCCAGAAACATCGCGCCGACCGAGGCATTGGCGATGAGGGCATAGAAGATCATCGGAATGGAGGTCGGCATCAGCGGGCCGAGCGTTGCCGAGACGACCGAGGTCGCCGCCGCGAAACCTCTGGGATAGCGGCCGTTCTTGGACATCATGCGCGCGATGACGAGGCCGGGTCCCGACGCGTCGGCGACGGCGCTACCGCTCATCCCCGAGAAGATCAGGTTGGAAATGACGTTGACCTGGCCAAGACCGCCGGGCAGGTGGCCGACCATCGCGGCGCCGAAGCGCAGCAGGCGCTCGATCACGCCGCTGGCGTTCATCACATTGGCGACGAACAGGAACAGCGGCACGGCGATTAGGAGATAGCTGTTATAGAGCCCGTTCATCGTCTGATCGACGACCAGGCCGACGTCCTGATGGGTGACGATCAGATAGGCGAAGCCCGAGACGAGCATCGAGAGGCCGAGCGGTGCGCCGAGCGCGGCCGCGACGGTGAAAACGCCGATGAGAATCCAAAGACCGTGCGACATGGGATGCGATCAGATGCGGCTGCGCCAATACGGCGTGCACAAGATGAAGAGGCTGGTGACCGAGCGGATCGCGACGGCGATCAGGAAGATGCCGAAACAGGCGTAGACATAGTCGAGCCGCAGATCGAGGACGGGCGTGCGTTCGCGCCATAGGAACAGGATGTAATCGATCGAGCCGGGCAGTGACCAAATGACGAGGCCGCCGACCAGCAGATGCCTGATGATGGCGACGACACGCTTGCCGCGATCGCCGAACCATCGATAGAGCAAATCGAAATTGATCTGTTCCTGTTCGCGGACCAGGAAAGCGCTCACCCAGAAGATGATCCAGATGAACAGGATCACCGAGACTTCATCGGCCCACACCGCTTCCTCATGGCCGATATAGCGGGTGATGATCTTGTAATTGAAGATCAGGAAGACGAGCGCGAACATGATGTTCGCGATCCAACTGGCGAGCATGCGCAGCCACGAGAGAACAGCGGCTGCGGTCGGCGGCAGCGGGAAGGCTGCCGGAGCGTCGGACGGGGTCACAGCGCGTTCAGGCGGATTGCACGCGCTTCAGGCCCTGGAGGTCCCAGGCCTTGGTCGCGTCGGCACCCGTATAGGCGCGGTCGGCAGCCTCTCGGAACAGTTTGAGATCGGGCGTCTCGACCGTCAGGCCACGGCCCTTGATCGTTTCGACGATGGTCTTCTCGTCGTCGAGACGGGCGGTGTCGCCCCAGGTCGCGGCGGCCTTCGCCGCCGTTTCGACAGCCTTCTTCTGATCGGGATTGAGCTTGTCCCAGACGGGCTTCGCCATCGCCAGGAACACCGGCTGAACCACATGGGAGGTCAGCACCACCTGTTCGGAGACTTCGAAGAGCTTGGCGGCGCTGAAGATCGACAGCGGGTTTTCCTGGCCATCGATCGTGCCCGTCTTCAAGGCGAGATAGACTTCGGGCATGCCGAGCGGGATGGGCGCCACGCCCAGGGTGCGCCCAAGCAGCAGCCATTCCGGCCCCGCCGGCATGCGCAGTTTGGTGCCGGCGAGATCGGCCGGTCCCTTGACGTTGCGCTTCTGCCGCAGGCTGACCTGCCGCGTGCCCAGATAATGGGTGGCGAGAATTTCGATGCCCATGCGGCTCGACACGGCTTTGCGATAGTCCTCGCCGATCGGCCCGTCGAAGGCGCGACGCAGATGCGCGTGATCGTTGAACAGATAGCCGCGATTGAAATAGCCGAGTTCGGGGATCTGCTGCGCCACCTCGAACGTGGTCATGCTGCACATTTCAAGGTTGCCGCGCTGGAGCGCCGGAACTTCCGTGCCCTGCCGGAAAAGGGTCGAGGCGGGATGGACGCTGAACTGAATGCCGACATTGGCGGCTTCGAGATCGGCCTTCATCCGTTCCAACGCCCGATTGAGGAAGTCGCTCGGCGGCGCGGCGGTCGAAACGCGGATGGTCGTCGCGGACTGTGCCACCGCGGCTGTGATGAAGGGAGCGGCGCATGCGGCCGAGGCCAGCCCGGCGGCGAAAGTTCTGCGTGTCTGCATCATTGACCACTCCCGAAAACGTCTTGTCATGAAATCGACAGGATTATATAAAATATGAAAACCTTCATATGTAAAGGCTGATTCTGTGAGCACATTGCCTGAATCGCAGACGGACAATGCCTACAAGCAGCTTCGCCTTGGCATTTTGCGGGGCGACCTGCAGCCGGGCGATCGGCTCCGGGCCGCTGATCTGCAGGAGCGGTTTGGGCTGGGCCTGACCCCGATCCGCGAAGCGCTGACGCGCTTGTCGGGCGAGGGATTGGTCGAGGCCGAATCCCATCGCGGCTCGCGCGTCTCCCGCGTGTCGCTGGAAGAACTGGCCGACCTGCTTGAAGTGCGCATGGACGTGGAGGCCTCGTGCCTGCGCCGTTCGATCGCGCGCGGCGACGCAGCCTGGGAAGCCGAGATCATTGCCGCGATGCATCTCCTTTCAAAAGCGCCGCTGCCGACAGGACTTCACGATCGCGATGTCGTCGTCGAATGGGAGACCTGCCATCGCCGCTTTCATTTCGCTCTTGTCGCCGCCTGTGGCTCGCAATGGCTGCTGCGCTTCTGGAATATTTTGACCGATCAATCCGAGCGCTACCGTTCGATCCGGCTTTTCCGCCACGCCAAAAGCGAGGCCGCCGTGCGTGATATCAACGGCGAGCATCGCGCGATCATGGAAGCCGTGTTGGCGCGCGATCCCAACCGTGCGATCGAACTGATGCGCGAACATCTCGAAGCGACATCGACCGCTGTCAAAAACCTGATGATGACGATGGAGAGCGACACGTGAGCCGGCATGTGGAAACTGGATTGCCGACGCCGCCCCAGCCCTTCTCATGGGCGATGCAGCACGGCGGACTTCTGTTCACCACCCACGGCCCGGTCGATTCCGCTGGCAAGATCCTGCAAGAAGGCATCGAAGCGCAGACGCGCTTGACCTTGGACAATCTCGGTCGCGCGCTCGCGGCTGGCGGTTGCACCTTCGCCGATGTCTTGCAGGTTACCATCTACCTGCTCGATGTCGCCGACATGGCGAAGGTCGATGAGGTTTATCGCAGCTATTTCAAGCCGCCCTATCCGGTGCGGGCCAGCCTCATCGTCGCGGGCCTCGTTGCGCCCGGCATGCGCATCGAATTGAACGCCGTGGCGGCCAAGTCTGCGGCCTGATCACCGTGCCAGTGGATCGGGCCGCAGCTGGAAATGCGCCGCCAGGGGGCGTGAGCCTTTGCCGCCTTCGATCAGCCAGGGTGTGCGGTCGCCGTTCGCCGCCCAAAGGCCACGGCCTTTCCAGCCGGCTTTCGGATCGTCGATGCGGCCATCGAATCCCTTCGCATAGAAGCCGAGCGGGTAGGGCACGCGCAGCGTGATCCAGGTCTCGTCTTTCAAGGCGAGAATGCCGTCGTTGAGATTGCCTGTCGACATCGGCACGTCTTCGCCGAGGCCGAAGGTGTTGTGCTGATCGACCCAGGAATAATAGCTTGACTCGGCGCTATTGCGGCCGATGCCTTCGAAGCCGGGGCCTGGATATTGATAGAGGGTCCAGCCTTCCGGGCAATGATTGCCGGTCGCATTTGGTCCGTTCAGCGGCGCCTTGCACTTGCTGCGGTCGAAGGCGCCGAGATGGCCGCTGGCGAGCGACACCCAGACGACGCCTTTCTTGTCGATGTCGCCGCCGCGCGCTCCAAAGCCTGGCGCCGGCACATTGTAGATTTCAGCCAGCGTCGTGTTCGGATCGGAACCCGGATTGAGACGCACGATGGCGCCGGGATAGGCGCGATAGGTGCCCCACACCGAACCGTCGGTGACATTGGGCATCACCGCATAGAAGCCGGCAACGATGCGCTTGTCCTTGGTCGGATCGACCGGCTGGTTCGGCTCGACATACTCGTCGCGCTTGCCGTTGCCGTTGGTGTCGAGGATGAGCGGCGTCCAGCCTTGCGACTTCACCTGATCGCCGGTCTCATCCAACATCTTGGTGTTGATCCAGCCCACCACCGGACCGCCGCCCGACGTCCACAACGTGTTGTTGGCGTCATAGCCGAATTGCAGATGGTGCGTGCCAAAGCAGGTGGCGATGGCTTTGTACTCTTGCGTCTTCGGGTCGAACATGGTGACGCGGCGATTGCTGCGTTCGAGCGGGAAGATTTTCGCCGACGGATGGTCCGAACCTTTCTTGCAGAAATCCGGATTGTCCGGGCCTTGTCCGGTCGCCGACAGCCACAGCCGGCCTTTTTCATCGAACATGCTGTTGTGATTGTTGGCCTTGGTGTTCCAGATCTTTTCCATGCCCCAATAATGCGAGGCTTGCAGCGGTTCCTTCATCGCCGCGTGTCCTGGCCCGAGTGCCTCAGGCGTGCCGGGCGCCGTCGGCAGATGGAAGGAGGTTGCTGTATTGCGCACCGGATCCAGGATCGGCATGTCGTCGGAGCTATATTCCGGCGAGCCGTAGAGCGGGCCATAGGCATTGACGGTCGGGTTGCGGCGGTCGCTGGCGATCAGATCGTGCAGATATTGTTTCTCGTTCATCCAGTCGCGCAACGTCACGACGATATTGCGCTCGACGCCTTGCGGCCGTGGCGGCTGCGTCGCCGGCAATTCGCCCTTCGCGACCCGGTCGGTCCAGTCGCCGAAATATTTCAAGGGTGCGCCGCCCAATTCGCCGGCGATAATGTTGACCATCAGCTCACCGGCCTGGCCCGATTGAATGCGGCGCAGCCAACCATCTGCGCCCGTGCCGAATTCCGTCGGGATCGTGCGCGTCGACAATTGGCCGATCTGGTGGCAACCGATACAGCCGTTGTTTTTGATGCCATTGAGCCATTGGCCCAGCGAGACGCTGGCAGGAATCTCTTCCGACTTGCCGTTGAATGCGTCGGCCGGCGGCAGGCGCATCATCGTATACCAGTAGATCGCCGGATAATATTGCGCTGCCGCTTGCGGTGTCGGGGCGATCACCGCAGTATGATTTATGGTCTGGCCCGGTGCCGATCTGACCTTGTTTGAATCGACGAGGCCATAGCCGCGTACCCAAACATCGTAACTGGCTTGCGGCAGATCGGGCACGAGATAACGGCCCTGATCGTCGGTGACGACGATGCGGATGAAACGGATCGGCAGATCGCGCGTCTCGGCGATCACCCAGACGCCCGCTTCAGGACCTTTGGGTCCTGTTACCGTACCGCCAATGTCGGTGGGGCCGATGTCTACCTGGGCTAAGGCAAAGGATGAGCCGATTGCGATTGCGGCGACTGCCAGCATCAGCGAACGCAAAGCGTGCATGCGAATCCTCCCGCGTGTGATGTCATCACGGGCCGGTTTTGCTGCCGGTCTTTTGGGTAAGTCTGGCGGTCGGCGCTGCCGACCGTCAAGGGGGCGTCGGGCGCCCCTGGCTCACATAAACGCGATGGTAGCGCCGGCCGAGCGAGGTCAGGATTTCATAGCCGATGGTCTTTGATCTCGAAGCAAGATCGTCGACGGTGATGACATCGTTCAAGAGTTCCACCTCGACGCCGGGCGCGAGCGCGGCATCTGTCACATCGGTGACGTCGATGACGATGATGTCCATCGAGACGCGGCCGGCGAAGGGGCAACGTGTGCCAAGCACGATGGCTTCGCCGCCCGGTTGGGTTTCCGTCGCCATCGCATTGCGCGGGATGCCGTCCGCATAGCCGACGCCGATCACGGCAAGGCGCGAACGGCGTTTCGCCGTCCATTGCGCATTATAGCCGACGGTCTCGCCCGCCTCGACCTCGCGCAATTGCAGGATTGGCGCCGTCAGGCGAACCACCGGCCGCATCGGATTGGGCTGATCGGGGAAGGGATTGCCGCCGTAAAGCGCATAGCCCGGCCGAACCAGATCGAAGAAGGGCTGCTGCGGCAGAAAGATCCCCGACGAATTGGCCATGCTGCGGGGAATGCCGGGTAGCCGCGCGGTCGCTCGTTCGAAACGCTCGATCTGCCGCTCGTTCAACGGATCGTCGCGATATTCCGATGAGACGAAATGGGTCATCAGCAGAGAAGGCGATACCTCGCGGATAGTCTCCGCCAGGGTTTCGGTTTGGATCACGCCAAGGCCGAAGCGGTTCATGCCGGTATCGATCTGCACGGCGCAGCTCGGACGCGTGCCATGGCGCGGGCGATAGTTCGTCCACGCGCGCACTTGCTCCGGCGAGACGAGGACGGGGCGGATATGGCCATGGGTCAGCGCCGCCAGCGTATCGGCATGATCGATGAGACCGTTGAGGAGATAGATCGCCGGGGCAGGGCCAGCGGCTTCGCGCACGCGCAAGGCTTCGCTGAGATGGGCGACGAAGAAGGTGTTGCAGCCGGCGGCAGCCAGAGCTTGCGCGGCCGGCGCGATGCCCGTGCCATAGGCATCGGCCTTGATGACGGCGGCGCAGGCGGCCGGCGCGGCACGCGCCGCGAGCAGGCGCCAGTTGGCGACCAGAGCGTCGAGATCGACATGCAAGGTGGCCAGCGCCTGCGGCGTGGGAATCGATTGGGTCAATGGAGGCAAGCGGGTCATCGCCGCAGCCATATCACATCTGGGTCGGAAGAGAATCGTCGCGGGCCAGATTGCCGAAGCGCGTCAGTTCTGCCTCGAAGGAGAGTTCGACAGTGCCCGTGGGACCGTGACGCTGCTTGCCGATGATCACTTCGGCCTTGCCGTGCGCCCGTTCCATCTCGGCCATCCAATTGATGTGCTCTTCCGTGCCGGCGCGCGGCTCGCGGTTCTTGAGATAATATTCCTCGCGATAGACGAAGATGACCACGTCGGCGTCCTGTTCGATGGAGCCGGATTCACGCAAGTCCGAAAGTTGCGGCCGCTTGTCGTCACGGTTTTCGACCTGACGCGAGAGCTGCGACAGCGCTATGATCGGAACGGCCAGTTCCTTGGCCAGGGCTTTCAGGCCGGTGGTGATTTCGGTGAGTTCCTGCACGCGGTTGCTGCTGCTCGACTTCGAGCCCGACAACAATTGCAGGTAGTCGACGATCAGAAGATCGAGACCCTTCTGGCGCTTCAAGCGGCGCGCGCGTGCAGTGAGCTGGGCGATGGAGATGCCACCGGTCTGGTCGATATAGAAAGGCACCGACTGCATTTCGCGCGCCGCTTCCGAAATGCGATGGAATTCATGATCTTGAATGTCGCCACGGCGGATCTTGTAGGACGCCACGCCCGATTGCTCGGCGATGATACGGGTGGCGAGCTGTTCCGACGACATTTCGAGAGAGAAGAAGCCGACGATGCCACCGTTGCGGGGCACATGCGAGCCGTCGGGCTTCACATCATATTCGTAGGCCTTCGCCACGTTGAAGGCGATGTTGGTGGCCAGCGACGTCTTGCCCATGGCCGGACGACCGGCGAGGACGATCAAGTCGGACGATTGCAGACCGCCCATCTTGTGATCGAGATCGACGAGGCCGGTCGAAATGCCCGATAGTTTGCCGTCGCGTTCATAGGCCTTGGCGGCAACGTCGATGGCTTGCGTGAGCGCATCGGAAAATTTCTGGAAGCCGCCGTCATAGCGGCCCTGTTCGGCGATCTCGTAGAGACGGCGCTCGGCTTCTTCGATCTGCGTACGTGGCGATGCATCGACAGGCGAGTCATAGGCGACGTTGACGATATCCTCGCCGATGTTGATCAGATTGCGACGGATCGCCAGATCGTAGATCGTGCGGCCATAGTCTTCGGCATTGATGATGGTCGTCGCTTCGGCCGCCAGACGAGCGAGATATTGCGGCACGGTGAGGCCGCCGAGATCGTGATCGCCGAGAAAGGTTTTCAGCGTGACGGGCGAGGCGAGCTTGCCGGCGCGAATGAGCTGCGCCGAGACCTCGAACACGCGACGATGCAGCTCTTCGGAAAAATGTTCGGCGCGTAGAAAATCCGATACCCGATCGAAGGCATCGTTGTTGACCAGAATGGCACCCAGAAGGGCCTGTTCGGCCTCCACATTGTGCGGAGCGGTGCGGAAGTTCCCTGTATCTGCTTGGTCCGTCGACGCATCGAAGCGGACCGCCAATTGACCGACGGCAGCCATTCATTCCTGCAATTTGAAAGAGACGCCACGCACCGGCGCGACGATCTAAAGCGCCGTTCTGCCGATAGCATTAGGAGTGACACAAATACGGCAGGGGCGCGAGAGCAAGCATAAATGATTCCCTGCCGTCTGGCTTCAGTGCCCGATTCTCACAGGACAAAAATATAAGCAGACCGTGTCCTTGACTCTCGATCAGGTGCCCCTTCAACGCAAAACGCCCGCGCCGAAGCGCGGGCGTTGTCTTTGAAATGAGTCAAGAATTAAGCGTCGTCGCCGCCAGCTTCGGCAAGCGCGGCGCCGACTTCGAGGCCCAGCGATTCCATGCTGGTCTCTTCGCGGGTGACGAGTTCCTCGCCACGGGCCTGACGCTCGGCTTCTTCCGGCGAACGGGCGACGTTGAGGGTGATCGAAGCTTCGACTTCCGGATGCAGGTGAACCGGCACGGCGTGCAGGCCGATCGCCTTGATCGGCGTCGTCAGCACGACCTGATTGCGATTGAGGCTGATGCCATCGGCGGTGACCACTTCGGCCACGTCGCGCGTCGCGACCGAGCCGTAGAGCTGACCGGTTTCACCCGCCTGGCGGATGATGACGAAGGTCTTGCCGTCGAGCTTTTCCTTGATCTTCTCGGCTTCGCTCTTCTGTTCGAGGTTACGGGCCTCGAGCTGAGCGCGCTGCGATTCAAAGCGCTTCTTGTTGGCTTCCGTCGCGCGCAGAGCCTTGCCGCGCGGCAGCAGGAAGTTACGGGCATAGCCGTCCTTGACGCGAACCTGCTCGCCCATCTGGCCGAGCTTTGCGATACGTTCCAGCAGAATGACTTCCATAATCGATACTCCTTCGTGATGTCAGGCGCCGGGGGCCGGCGATATGGTGCTTCGGTTTCTGATGCTCATGAGCATGTCAACAAGCCCGACCACCGCGAGAAGCGGGAGCGGCAGCGGGAAGAGGATGAAAAGCGAAACGTAGAGCAGGGTGAGCATGGTCGAGCGCACCCGCGACGGCCGCGAGGCATAGTGCAAGGACGCCAGTCCCTGCAGCACCAGCGCCATGCCGAGCGCGGCCAGGATGACGTAACCGGTCACGCGCAGAAAGCCTTCCGGCAGGATCAGCACGGCACCGGCCACCAGGGCGAGCAGCATGGTGCGCGGCATCACCAGATTTTCCGGCAGGTCGAACCAGGGGCGACCCAGCCGTTCCGAGACGCGGGCAATGCGCCCGGCGAGCCAGAGATTGAGTGCGGTCGTCACCACGGTCCAGCCGGCGAAGATCGGCGTCATGGCCAGAACGAAAATGCGAGCCAGTCCGTCGGCATCGAGCCCGGCGGGAATGGTGGTCGTGCCGCCGCGGCTGAACAGCGCTTCGATCAGCGGCCGCATGCGCCGCGTCGCTTCCTCGAAGAAGGCGTCGTAGGAGCCGAAGCGATACCAGGCCATCACAATGCCGGCGATCGACATGGCGGCGGCGAGCGCAGTGATCCAGGCCAGGAGCTGGCCGAGCGGATACCAGACGAGCCCATCGGGGCCGGCGCCGGTTTCGCCCGTGGCGGCGGGACGAGCGAGCCAGGCCAGGCGCGTCAGCCACCAGGCGGGCAGGGCGGAGGTGAGAGCGAACGTAGCGGCGAAGATTTCGTCCAGCGCCAGCATCAGCGCGGCGCTGCCAGCAATGGCGGCGCCAAAAGCGACGGCGGGACTGAAGGACAGGCCGGCGATCATGATCGGCAGAGCCGCGAAGATCGCCAGGATCATGGCCAAAGCCGTGCCTTTTACCGGAATGTAAAAGAGCAGAGCGGCCGCGAAGCCGGCGCCGATGGCTATGGCAATACGAGAAATCATGAACTGCGCTGTCCCGCATCCTTTGAGCGGTTAGGGTGCGATCAGCAATTTGCCGTCGCGCCCAACTGGCGGCCGCAGGTTGTGACCGGCGGCCGCTGGGTTTCTTACTTGATCACGTAGGGCAGGAGGCCGAGGAAGCGGGCGCGCTTGATGGCCTGGGCCAGTTCACGCTGCTTCTTGGCCGACACGGCCGTGATGCGCGACGGGACGATCTTGCCGCGCTCGGAAATGTAGCGCGACAGCAGACGGGTGTCCTTGTAGTCGATCTTCGGCGCGTTCGGGCCCGAGAACGGGCAGGTCTTGCGACGACGGAAGAACGGACGGCGGGGTGCGGTGGCCATTAGAACGAGGCTCCTTCGCTAGAGGCGTCGTCACGCGGACGGCGGGGCGGACGGTCGGGACGCGGACCACGGCGATCGCCGCGATCGTCACGATCGCTGTCCTCGCGCTTGCGCATCATCGCGGACGGACCATCCTCAAGCTCTTCGACGCGGATGGTCATGAAGCGAAGGATGTCTTCGTTGATGCTCATCTGGCGTTCCATCTCGGCGATGGCGGCGGCCGGCGCGTCGAGGTTCAATAGCGTGAAGTGCGCCTTGCGGTTCTTCTTGATGCGGTAGGTCAGGGACTTGACGCCCCAGTATTCGACCTTGCCGACGGTGCCGCCAGCGGTGGTGATGATCGACTTGAATTGCTCGGTGAACCCTTCGACCTGCTGGGCCGTCACGTCCTGCCGGGCAAGGAAAATGTGCTCGTACAGAGCCATCTGATTGCCTTTCTCTTGTCTACTCGCAATTTCCGGCGCGGAGCCCTTCGAGCCCGGAGAAAGGCCCGACGGAACGCAATCGAAGGCGGAGACACGGGAAGACGGAGGGAAACCTCCTGCTGCGGATGCAGCCTTCCGTTCAGCCCCCGGCCGGAAGCTTTGCGAGCCGGCTTTCTACACGGATTTGCCGCCGATGCAAGCCAGACACGGGGTAAAACAGCGCGATTAGCCTGAATTTTCCGGCGTCTGCGCATCGGGCGCCAGGGTGCGCAGCGTGTCCATCAGCGCCTCGAAACGGGCGGCCCCGAGCCGAAGGCGCTGGGCGGCATCGATTTCGCGCTTCACCTCATTGGCGACGTGGGCAGCGGCGATGCCCTTGGGCGTGAGGGTGATAATGCGGCCCCGATTGTCGGCCGGGTCGGGGCGGCGGGTGACGATCTCCTCGGCTGCCAGTTCATCGACGATCTGCTGAACCGCCTGTTTTGTCAGGCCCAAACGGTGAACCAAGGCGCTTTGACGAACGCCCGCGTCGCCAATCTGGGCGATCAGCGAAGCGCGCCCTTCCGTATACCAGGCCAGACCGCGCGCGTTCATGCGGCTGTCGAATTCGGCTTTCCACAGGCGCGCCGCCCGCCAGAGGCGCCAGCCGAGATGATCGATCAGTTCAGGGAGTTTTTCGTCAACCATCTTGACTAATTCCGCATCGAGCTCTAATTGGTCAAGGAGCTTGATTATTTGTCCTGTCTATCCCGAAGCGATCGGGCGGGCAAATCCCAACCTTCAGGAGCCGTGTCATGGGTCTCATCTCAGTCGAAGCCGCCCCGCGTTTTGAAATGCACGGCGCCGAATTCACCGGCTTGGCTGCGCCCAGTCGCGGCGCCCGCGAGACCAGCGTCTGGCGCGTGCGCATCGCAGCCGGCACGCCGGCGGTCACCCATCGGCTGACGCGTGAAGAGGTTCTGGTGGCCTTGTCGGGCAGGGCGCAGGTGACGCTCGCGGGCGAACGATTCGATTTTTCAGCCGGCGCCGCGGTGATCGTGCCGCCCGATACGGATTTCGCTTTGGCGAATGAGAGCGCGGAGCCTTTCGAGGCGGTGGCCATTCTGCCCGTCGGCGGCATGGCGCAAGTGGGTAATACCGCGCCTTTCACACCGCCTTGGGCAGTGTAGCAAGTTTGAGACTTCTGACATTCCAGACTGGAATGAAAAGAATATTTTACATTTATAGGCCTCGCGGCCACCTTTCCGGAAAGACACGGCGGCGGGGTCGAGAACACCCCGCTCAACATTGTCCCGATCCCCATGAGGAGGTCGGCAAGAGGAGGGGAAACGATGAGAGGCGGAAGGGCGCTGCTTGTTGCGGCATTCACCACGATGGTCGCGATCACCACGGCGGCGGCGGACTGGCCCTCGCGCCCGGTCAAGATCGTCGTGCCGTTCGGCGCCGGCGGTCAGTCGGACATTGTCGCGCGCATCATCGCGCAATCGTTCAGCGATACGTTCAAGCAGCAATTCTTCGTCGAGAACCAGGGCGGTGGTGGCGGTATCATCGCGTCGCGGTCGGTGGTGCGCGCCGAGCCCGATGGGCACACGCTGATGATCACCGGCATGGCGACCAATGTCTTGGCGCCGGCCTTGCAGAAGGATATCGGCTTCGATCCGGTCGGCGATTTTACTCACATCGCCTATATCGGCGGCTCGCCCAGCGCCTTCGTGGTTCATCCTTCCACGGGCGTGAAGACCTTCGAGGACTTCATGACCTGGGGCAAAAACCAACCGGAAGGCGTTCAATATGTTTCGCCGGGCGTCGGCTCGGGCAGTGGTTCGGTGGCCGAATTCTTTGCCGCCAAGGCCGGCATGAAGCTCGCCCATGTGCCGCATCGCGGCGGCAACACCGCCGTTGCCGATCTCATCGCCGGTCATATCAAGATGGGCAGTCTGACCTGGTCGACCGTGCGCGAGCATATCAATTCAGGATCGCTCATCCCCATCGCGGTCTCCTCGGGTGAGCGGATTTCCGACTTCCCGAATATCCCGACCTTCAAGGAGAAGGGTTATCCCGATGTCGTTACCACGGTCTGGCTTTCGTTGTCTGGTCCGCGCGGCCTTCCTGACGACATCACCAAGAAGCTGAATGCGGAACTCAACCGCATTATTCAGACCCGTCCCTTGGAGGAACATCTCAAGCGCGATGCATTCGACATCCAGCTCATGTCCCCCGCGCAGGTGACGCAGCTCATGAAGTCTGAATACGAGAAATGGGTTCCCGCCATCCGGCAGGCCCTTAAGATCAACTAGAGCCTGAGGGACAGGGCCGGCTGGCTTAGCCGGCCCAGATGCCGATCTCGCCCGACGGATAGATGCGCCAGGATTTCAGGCCGGACTTGGCAATCACCGTGCGGCCTTCTTTGGCCTTCATGACCAGGAACTTGAACATCTGCGGATTGCGCCAGGCGAAGGGCGTCGAAGGATCGACCACAGCCTGGTATTCGCCGGATTCGTCGTCGTCCATCAGGATGGTGCCGACCTTATCGGGCCGCAGGTTGGCACCGATCGAGCGTTCCATCTTCCAGTCGCATTCGAAGTCCTGGCAGACCTCGGGGCGCTTGGCATAGATCTTACAGCCAACCCCGAGCACGCAATTGCTGCACAGAATGCCGGCATCCTTCTCGAAGTGATCAATCACCAAGATCTTGCAGCACAGGTTGCAGGCGCCGCAGCCTTTTCCCGGTATGTCGCCCATCGTTCAGTCCTGATTGTCCTCGCGCCCATAGGCGCGCGCTCATGCGCGAATCTCTCGCACAAGATGGCATTGTGCCGTGCTGATGCAAGGCCATGCAATGCCATCCATGGCGATTCAAGGCATATATCGGGCCAAAACGATAGATAGCGGCCTCAGCGTTAAGCTGGCTTATGATCGCCTTGCTCGAACAGCCGATCGTAATGGGCTTGGTTCAAGGTGGTGATCTCCCACCAGGAGCCATCCTGGTCGAGCAGCCGGAAGGCGCGGAAAGGCCCGTCATCCTTGACCGGCGTGATCTCGCGGATGCCGAAGTCATCGCGATGGACTTGCGCCGCCTCATGGGCATCGTCCACCTCGGCGGCCGTGCGTACCGACAGTTTGAAGTGGTTCTGCTGACCCTGGATCTTGGCATCGCCTTCCACGCAGACGCAGACGACGGACCAAGGGCCGCCCTTCCACAGATATTGCGCTTCCGGCAGCGGGCGCACCACGTCGACGCCCAGGAACTCGCCGAGGAAACGGCGCGTCTTGGCCATGTCGGAACATTCGATCGTGCCGTGCGAGAAGGATTGGGTGGCGACAAGCGGTTGTGTGGCGGTCATCTCTGTCTCCTCAGGCCTGTTCATCGTGGACTTGGTCGCCGCGCTCGCGGATCGTGGTGTAGAGCAGGTCGGGGGTCCGGTACTCGACCTCCCACCAATTGCTGTCGGCATCGACGAAGTAGAAGGCATAGGAGCCATGGCGGAAGCGCGGCTTCTGCACCCGGCCCAGACCATATTCGGCCTTCGCCGCATCGACCCGCTTATGCGCCTCGTCCACCGCCGCTTGGCTGTCGACGAACACGCCCCAGTGATTGAGCATTTCCTGCGGGACGTCGATCGTCTCCGCCTGGCGTGCCTCCAGCACCCAATAGGGTTTGCCGTGCAGCGCTTCGCCCGGCTTGTGGCCGCGCTCGCGGGCCAGGAAGACGCCAGGCTCGGGGCTCACGCATTCAAGGCCGAGGACGTTCTCGCACATGCTCCGTGCGCGCGTGAGATCCTTGGTGACGAAGGTGCCGCAGACGATGGATGTCGGCTGGATGATCGGTTCAACTGAAATATCGGCGACTTGCTGTACGGCTGTCATGGTTCCCTCCTCGAAATGATCTATGCGCGAAACGATCTATGCGGTTGAACGAAGGCTACAGGTCGAGCACCAGCGTTTGCCCGGGCAGGGCGCGGGAAACGCAGATCTGCATCTCGGTTTCGCGTTCCTCGTCGGTCAGCACGTCGTCGCGATGATCGACGCCGCCGCTGACGACGGCTGTGCGGCACGTGCCACACACGCCTTCCCGACAGAGGGTCTTGATGCGGAAGCCTTCGGCTTTCAGCACATCGAGGATCGACTTGTCGGCGGGCACCGTGAACTGTTTGCCGCTGCGCTGCAGGACGATGTCGAAGGGCGCGTCGGTGTTGCGCGGCGCCGTCTCGTCTTCGGCCCCCCGGAACAATTCATAATGCACGCTGCCTTTGGGCCAATGGCTCGTGGTTTCGCGCACCGCGCGGATGAGACCTGCCGGGCCGCAGACATAGGTATGTCCACCGGACGGTCGCTCGTGCAGCAATTGCGCGACGTTAAGCCCGCGCGCCGGATCGCCGCCATCGAGATGCAGCGTGAAGCGATCGGGAAATTCGGCCTCGAACAGATCGACGAAGGCGGCCATGTCGCGGCTGCGGGCACAGTAATGAATATGGAAGGGCGTCTGCATCGCCGAAAGCCGCCGCGCCATGGCGAGGATCGGCGTTACGCCGATGCCGCCGGCGATCAGCAGATGATGCTCGCCCGCTTCGTTGAGCGCGAAATTGTTGAGCGGCTCCGATGATTCGAGAACGTCGCCTTCTTTTAGATGGGCGTGAATCCATTCCGAACCGCCGCGGCTGTTTTCCTCGCGCTGCACGGCGATGATGTAGCGATGGGTTTCCCGCGGATCGTTGAGCAGCGAATAGGAGCGGGCCTCGCCGTCGCCGATCGCAGGCAGATCGATGTCGAGATGGGCGCCGGCCGTGAAGGCAGGCAGGGTTGAACCCGTTGGATCGACCAGTTCGATGGCCTTAATCCGCGCTGTCGCATCCGCGATGCTGGCGACTTTCAAGTGCATGGTTGCGTCCCTCCGCCGGCGGCTTGTCCTCCCCACGCCGACGGTCTGAGACTAGCGAGGGTATTTTTAAAAGTAAACTAGGTAGGGCAAAATTATTCGTGCAGGCATGGCCCGAATTGCAGGGCCAAATCACAGGGCCAAATCATAGGGCCAAATCACAGGGCCAAATCACAGGGCCAAATCACAGGGCATTGACGCCGCCCCGGCGGTCCGCCTTGACTTGACCCGTCCTGCGATGCCACTCGCAGCGAACTTTTGAGGGGCAAAGCATGAGCATAGCATTTACCTTTCCCGGTCAGGGATCGCAGGCCGTCGGTATGGGCAAGGCGCTCGCCGATGCCTTCCCCCAGGCCGCCGCTGTTTTCGCCGAGGTCGACGAAGCTCTGTCGCAGAAATTGTCGACCCTGATGTTCGAGGGGCCGGAGGCGGATCTGACTTTGACCGCCAACGCCCAGCCGGCGCTGATGGCGGTCAGCCTGGCCGTCGTGCGGGTGCTGGAGGCCGAGGCCGGCCTCGACCTGGCGCGTGACGCGCAATTCGTCGCCGGCCATTCGCTCGGCGAATATTCGGCGCTGGCCGCCGCCGGCAGCTTCTCCCTGGCCGATACGGCGCGTCTGCTGCGTCAGCGCGGCGAGGCCATGCAAAAGGCTGTGCCGGTCGGGCAGGGCGCCATGGCGGCTCTCCTCGGCCTCGATTACGAGACCGGCGTGGCCGTGGCAGCCGAGGCGGCCGGGCCGAGCGACGTCTGCCAGATCGCCAATGACAACGGCGGCGGTCAGGTCGTCGCCTCGGGCCATAAGGCGGCTGTCGAGCGCGCCGTCGAAATCGCCAAGGCCAAGGGCGCGCGCCGCGCCTTGATGCTGCCGGTCTCCGCGCCCTTCCATTGCGCCTTGATGCAGCCGGCGGCCGATGCCATGCGCGAGGCGCTCGCCCGCGTCACCATCCGCTCGCCGAAAGTGCCGCTCGTCGCCAATGTCCTGGCCGCGCCGATCAGCGAGCCCGACGAGATCCGCAAGCGGCTCGTCGAACAGGTGACGGGCACGGTCCGGTGGCGTGAATCGGTGGCCTATATGGCCAGCGAAGGCGTGACCACTTTCTATGAACCGGGCGCTGGCAAGGTTTTGTCCGGCCTCGTCAAGCGTATCGCCGAAGGCGCGTCGGGCATTGCCATCGGCCAGCCCGTCGATATCGAGACCTTCAAGTCGCGTCCCTGATCATTATTTTATCGAGGAGTTTTCCATGTTCGACCTGTCCGGCATGAACGCGTTGGTGACCGGTGCCACCGGCGGTCTCGGCGGCGCCATCGCCAAGACGCTTCACGCCCAGGGCGCGGTGGTGGGCCTGTCGGGCACGCGCACCGAGGCGCTTGAAGCCTTGGCCAAGGAGCTTGGCGAGCGCGCCCACGTGCTGCCCTGCAATCTCGGCGACAAGGATCAGGTCGAAGCGCTGGTGCCGGCGGCTGAAAAGGCGATGGGGCAGGTCGATATTCTGGTCAACAATGCCGGTATCACCCGCGACGGTCTGTTCATGCGCATGAAGGACGAGGACTGGGACACGGTTCTCGCCGTCAATCTGACGTCCGCGTTCCGGCTGTCGCGCGCCGCTCTGCGGGGCATGATGAAGCGCCGCTTCGGCCGCATCATTTCCATCACCTCGATCGTCGGCGTCACCGGCAATCCCGGCCAGGGCAATTACGCCGCCTCCAAGGCCGGCATGATCGGCATGACCAAATCACTCGCCGCCGAAGTCGCGAGCCGCACCGTGACGGTCAATTGCGTCGCCCCGGGCTTCATTCGCAGCCCCATGACCGATGTGCTGAACGACAAGCAGAAAGAGACGATCATGGCCAACATTCCGGCCGGCCGACTCGGCGAAGGTGAGGATATTGGGGCCGCCGTGGCTTATTTGGCGAGCCGCGAAGCCTCCTACGTGACCGGCCAGACCCTCCATGTAAATGGTGGTATGGCTATGATTTAATTGAAAATAACGGGATATTGCCGAGCTATTCGGCAAAATTTCGGCGCCTCTCGCCTTGGAAAACGAAGTATGCTACGAGCGCCCAATTCCGCCGGTCTTGGTCGCTGGTGCATTGTCCGCTCAAGACAGGCGCCGTGACTTTTGTTAGAAGGATCGTCCCGCGCGGACAGATTGAAGGCCGGTAAGGGTAATGGCGGATCGGATTGGCTGACAGCGCGTTTTGGTTTCGCGGGTCGGATGATGGGCAGATCGCCTGACTGTTTCTGAAATTAACGGGGAAGTTTGAAAATGAGCGATGTCGCCGAGCGCGTGAAGAAGATTGTGGTGGAGCATCTGGGCGTCGATGCCGACAAGGTGGTCGACAATGCCAATTTCATCGATGACCTCGGCGCTGACTCACTCGACACTGTCGAACTCGTGATGGCCTTCGAGGAAGAGTTCGGCGTTGAGATTCCGGACGATGCCGCTGAGACGATCGTCACGGTCGGCGACGCCATCAAGTTCCTGGATAAGGCCCAGTCGGCCTAAGTCTCGCTTCGCTCGAGCGATCGGGCACGTGACTGCCGTCTCGGCGATTCACATGAAAGGGCCGGGCTTTCCGGCCCTTTTGTATTGTTTTGGCTCTGTTCACGTTTGGGCATGATATCCCGGCCAAACGTGTTGAATATTTTGGGAGATATGGCTTGAGGCGCGTCGTCGTAACCGGCATCGGAATGGTTTCGCCGTTGGCAAACGGTGCGGAAGAAACTTGGCAGCGCATTCTGGCGTCCAAGAGCGGTGCGGCTCGGATTGAAAAATTCGAGGTCGCCGATCTGCCGTGTCAGATCGCTTGCGAAGTGCCGCGCGGCGATGGCTCCGATGGCAGCTTCAATCCCGACCAGTGGATGGAGCCGAAGGAGCAGCGCAAGGTCGACGATTACATCCTGTACGGCATTGCCGCCGCGACCCAGGCTTTGGCCGACGCCAATTGGGCGCCGCAGACCTATGAGGACCAGATCGCCACCGGCGTGTTGATCGGTTCAGGCATCGGCGGCCTCAGCGGTATTTACGAGACGTCGCTGGTGCTCAAGGAGCGCGGCCCGCGCCGCGTCTCGCCGTTCTTCATTCCCGGCCGCCTCATCAATCTCGTTTCGGGCTATGTTTCGATCCAGCACGGCCTCAAGGGGCCGAACCATTCGGTCGTCACCGCCTGTTCGACCGGCGCCCATGCTATTGGCGATGCCGGCCGCCTGATCGCGCTCGGCGATGCCGACGTGATGGTGGCGGGTGGCGCCGAGTCGGCCGTCTGCCGCATCGGCATGGCCGGTTTTGCCGCCTGCCGCGCGTTATCCACCGGTTTTAACGACCAGCCCGAGAAGGGCTCGCGTCCCTACGACAAGGACCGCGACGGCTTCGTGATGGGCGAGGGCGCCGGTTGCGTCGTGCTCGAGGAATACGAGCATGCCAAGGCGCGTGGCGCCAAAATCTACGCCGAACTCATCGGCTACGGCCTTTCGGGCGACGCCTATCACATCACCGCCCCGGCGGAGGATGGCGATGGCGCCTTCCGCTGCATGTCGATGGCGATCAAGCGGGCCGGCATTTCCGCTTCGGACCTCGATTACATCAACGCCCACGGCACCTCGACGCCTCTCGGCGACGAGATCGAGCTCGGTGCGGTTCAGCGGCTCGTCGGCAATGCGGCCAGCAAGGTGTCGATGTCGTCGACGAAATCGGCGATCGGCCATCTTTTGGGCGCCGCCGGCGCGGTCGAGGCCATTTTCAGCGTGCTGGCGATCCGCGACAATGTCGCACCGCCGACACTGAACCTGGATAATCCGTCGGTCGACACGCCGATCGATCTGGTGCCGCACAAGCCGCGGCAGCGGGAGATCAACATCGCGTTGTCGAACTCGTTTGGCTTTGGTGGCACCAATGCCTCGGTGATTTTCCGCCGGATGCATTAAGCTAAACGGCCGGTTGTGGCCGTTAAGGCCATGACGAAAAACGAGCATCTGACCTGTGGATACCTTATTTCGCCACAATCGGTTCTAAGGTAGGCTCGCCCTGGCGATCATGCGGACATCCTTCCGCGGTTGCAGGTCGTAAGCGTGGATCGGAGTGAAGATGTCGGAAGGGCAACCGACCGAAGGCGGTGCCGACGGGCAACCGGAGCGAGAACGCGCCCGATTCTTCGGGCGCCGCCGTGGCTTGCAGACGCCGACCGAGGCGCTGCAGCCCGAGGCCGCGCCGCCGCCACCGCCGGTAGGCAAGCCGCAGAGCCAGCGTCGCCCGATCCTGTCGCGCATGAGCGGCTTTCTGTCGTTCCTGTTGCTGGCGTCGCTGATCGGCATTGGCGGCATGGCGACGATCAGCAAACGCTTGGACACGCCGGGACCGCTCGAGGTCGACCGCGCCGTTTACATTCCGCCGCGCAGCGAAGTGCGCGAGATCATCGATCAGCTTGAAAAGGCCAATGTCATCGACGAGCCGACGTTGATGCAGGCCGCGCTCCTGGTCGAGCGCAAATGGCGTGACGTCAAAGCCGGCGAATATCTTTTCCCGCAGCGCGTCAGCCTGCAGCAGGTCATCGACATTCTGGTGTCGGGCAAGCAGATCCTGCATTCGATCACCATTCCCGAAGGTCTGACCAGCGAGCAGATCGTTCAGCGCTTGCGCGAAAATGACATTCTCGCCGGCGACATCCGCGAAATTCCGCGCGAAGGCACGCTCATGCCCGACACCTATCGGGTGACGCGCGGCATGGCGCGCAGTGCTTTGGTCGCCAAGATGCAGGCCGATCAAAACCGCTTGCTCGATCAGATTTGGGAGCGTCGCGTCAGCGGTCTGTCGCTGCGCTCGAAATACGAACTGGTGACGCTGGCTTCCATCGTCGAGAAGGAGACTGGCCGCGCCGATGAGCGCACCCGCGTCGCCTCCGTCTTCCACAACCGCCTGCAGCGTCGCATGAAGCTGCAATCCGATCCGACGATCGTCTACGGCATCGTCGGCGGCAAGGGCAGTCTCGGCCGCCCCATTCAGCGTAGCGAGATCACCCGGCCGACGCCGTACAACACCTATGTCATCGACGGTCTGCCGCCGGGACCCATCGCGAATCCGGGCCGCGCGGCCATGGAAGCCGTGGCCAATCCGTCCAAGACCCGCGATCTGTTCTTCGTCGCCAATGGCACGGGTGGCCATACGTTCTCGGAAACGCTCGATCAGCATAATCGCAGCGTGGCGCGTTGGCGCGAGATTGAACGCGAGATGAAGGCGAAGGCTGTACCGGGCGTGACGCCGCCAGCCGATGTCGATCGCGTCGATCCAGACGACACGCCTGTGGCGCCGGATCCCGCGCAACCCGCGCCGGCACGGCGCAGCGATGCGCCTGTCGATCCGATTTTCGGTGGCCTCTCCATTGCCGCGACGGCCATGCCGAAATCGTCGATGGAATCGGGCCCGGTGGTCTCGCTGCTGCCGCAGACCGAGGCGCAGCCTGCGCCGGCGCGGAATCAGCGCCAGCAGGCGGTGCGTGAGCAACCGGCGGCCCCGCCGGCACCACAACCGGCGCCTCAGCCGGCACAACAGGCCGCCGTGCCGAACGGCGCTTCAGCCTTCTCTGGTTTCGCCATGGGGCAGGGCGTCGATCAGCTCGTGATCCGTGGCGTCAACGACCGTCCGCCGGCACCGCTGCTTGACGGTCCGGTCGATGAACCCGCTGGTGTCAGTGCCGCCGATATGAGCGTCGTTCCTCTGTCGGCCGCTCGCCGTGCCGATCAGGAAGCGCGGATGGCGCGCTATGGCCATCCTGACGATGCGCCGACCCTCGTGGACAATCCGGAACAGGTGCAGGACGCGCCGCCGCCGCGGGCCGCACCGCTACGCGCCCGTGCCATCGATGCATCGGAAGGCACCAAGCTCGATCCGCTGCGCAACACCTCGTGGGATCTGAACTCCACCAAGACCGTTCCGTCCATGAAGACGATGCCCTGATCGGGGCCATTGAGACGGACCACCGTGATCTGTATGGTCGCGCCGTCGCCGGTGCTTTGATCCGGCATTCGTGATCACGAACGGACTTCGATGACGCTCAAGAGCATGACCGGGTTTTCCAGAGCCGCTGGCGCCAGCGGCGCCTGGCGCTTCGTTTGGGAGATCAAAGCGGTCAACGCCAAAGGGCTCGACGTGCGCGTGCGTGTGCCGCAAGCCTTCGACGCTATCGAACAGCAGGCGCGCGCCGCCGTGGCCGATAAGCTCGCGCGGGGCACGTGCTACGCCACTTTGTCGGCGCAGCGCGACGCGGCACAACCGGAAATCCGCATCAATCGCGCCGCGCTCGGCGCCTTGCAGACGGCGCTTGCCGAATTGCCGGCCACCTCGAATCTGCGTCCCGCCTCCCTGGATGGATTGCTGGGATTGCGCGGTATCGTCGATGTCGTCGAAGCTGGCGATGACGAAGAGACGATGAAGCGTGTTCAGGCCGAAGCCCTGGCTTCCTTGCAAACGGCTTTGACTGCTCTGGTCGACATGCGGGCACGCGAAGGTGCTGCCTTGCAGGAGGTTTTGACGCGCCGTGTCGATACCATTGCTGATCTGGTACAGGCGGCTGAGACGTGCCCCGGCCGCACGCCGCAGGCTGTGCGTGAGCGCCTGTCGCGATCGATCGCCGAACTGTCCGAGGCCGCGCCCGCGCTTGATCCGGCGCGCCTGCATCAGGAAGCCATCCTGTTGGCGGCGAAGGCCGACGTGCGCGAAGAGCTCGATCGTCTCAATGCCCATGTCGCGGCGGCGCGCACGCTGTTGCGTTCCGATCAGCCCGTTGGCCGCAAGCTTGATTTCCTGGCTCAGGAATTCGCGCGCGAAGCCAATACGCTCTGCGCCAAATCAAACGACAGTACGCTCACGACCATCGGTATGGACCTTCGCGTCGAGATCGAGCAGATGCGCGAGCAGGTCCAGAACATCGAATGAGAGAAGCCGAGTGAAAGAAGTCATGCGCGCGCAAGCCAAAGACAAGTCTGCATCGACGGGCGCCACCAAGCAGCGCGGCTTGATGCTGATCCTGTCGTCGCCGTCGGGCGCCGGCAAGACCACGCTGACGCGTCTTTTGCTGCAGGATGCGGCGCTCGATCTCAAACTGTCGATTTCGGTCACCACCCGCACGCGCCGCACCAGCGAACTCGAAGGCGTGCATTATTATTTCGTCAGCAAGGCTGAATTTGAAAAGATGCTGGCGGACAAGGAATTGCTTGAATGGGCGCAGGTCCACGGCAATTTCTACGGCACGCCCAGAGGCCCGGTGGAAGAGCGTCTGGCGTCTGGCGGCGACATGCTCTTCGATATCGATTGGCAGGGCACCAAGCAGGTGCAAAAGAGCGCGCCGCGCGATGTCGTCACCATCTTCATCCTACCGCCGTCGATGAAGGAATTGCGCGCGCGTCTCGAACGCCGCGCCGAAGATCCCGCCGATGTCATCGCCAACCGTCTCGACAACGCCCGTCACGAGATCGAGCGCTGGCCGATGTACGATTATGTCATCGTCAATCGCGACATCCAGGAAGCGCTGGCCGACGTGAAGGCCATTTTGCAGGCTGAACGTCTGCGCCGGGCGCGTCAGCACGAGAATATCGAAGGCTTCGTCGGAAAGCTGCTGAGCGAGGGCTGAGACGCGCGTTTACGAACGCGACGGTTTGCGCCATTCGGTGCGGAACACATAATCCCACCATGGCGCGGCGACACCGAAACAGCGCGAATGATCGGTGAAGTGATGCAGCATGTGCAGCCGCTTCAACCACAGGAACGTCGGGTTCTGCGAGCGGCTGTGGTGCAGCAGATAATGCATCGTGTCATAGACGACATAGCCGGCGATGAAGCCCGCCAGCGCCGTCACCCGCATGATTTCAGGAAAGATCGTCCAGGTGACGAGCACGGCGATGGCCATGATCGGGCCGCTCATCAACAAGGGCATGACGAGCCGCAGCGGATCGTTGGGATGATCGTGATGCACGCCATGCAGCAAAAAGTGCAGCCGCTCGCCGATCTTGCCGGGGAAGACCGTGTGGAACAGGAAGCGGTGGCCGAGATATTCGGTGAGCGTCCAGATCGCATAGCCGAGCACGAAACAGCCGGCGATGATCCAGGCCGGCGTGCCATGCCAGGCGGCCCAGACGATGAGAGCCAGGACGATCGGGCCATAGACGACCAGCGGCAGGCGTGGATCGACCCGCGACAGCTTGTCGAGCAGGTCGTTCTTGAACAGCCTTGGGGAGGCGGTCAGTTGGCTGGTGGGGCTCTCGATCATGGCTTGACTATATCAGATTGAGGCGGGGCGATCACGCGGCGGATGGCCGCCGCCGCTGCGCCTCATAGGCGCGCGCCAGGGCCGCAAAACCGTCAATATCGACCTCTTCCGCCCGGGCGGTGGGCACGAGGCCGGCCGCGTCGAGGAGGGCTTCGGCATCGCCCAGAGGTTTCAGCGATTGCCGCAACATCTTGCGCCGTTGGCCGAAAGCGGCGCGCGTCACGTCCGCCAGCGCATTGCTGGTACATTCAGCCGGGTTTGGCCGTGGAACCAGATCGACGATGGAGGAGGTGACCTTGGGCGGCGGCGTGAAGGCGGAAGGCGGAACGTCGAACAGGATTTTGGCCTGCGTCCGCCAGCCGCAGAGCACGCCAAGCCGCCCGTAGTCGGCACGCTGCTGCGGCGTCGCGACGATCCGCTCGGCGACTTCGCGCTGGAACATCAGCACCAGCCGTGTCCAGAACGGCGGCCATTGCTTGCCTTCGATCCAGCCGGTGAGCAGCGGCGTGGCGATGTTGTAGGGCAGGTTGGCGACAACGCGCACGTCGCGGCCTTCGCTGTACTGCGTCGCCAACGCACCGTAGTTCACGGCCAGCGCGTCGTCGGCGATCACCTCAAGGCGGCCAGGATAACGTGCCGCGATTTCCGCCAAGGCCGCGAGACACCGCTCATCTCGTTCGATGGCGACGACCTTGGCGGCGCCATGGGCGAGCAGCGCACGCGTCAAACCGCCCGGGCCAGGACCGACTTCGATAACGGTGGTGTTGTCGAGCGCACCGGCGGCACGGGCGATGCGCGAAGTCAGGTTGAGATCGAACAGGAAGTTCTGGCCGAGCGATTTGCGCGCGATGAGATCGTGGGTGCGCACCACGTCGCGTAATGGCGGCAGGTCGTCGATCATGCTCACGCGACGGCACCTGCGGGCGTTCGTGCCATGCGCGCGGCCAGATCGAGTGCGGCGATCAGGCTCGCAGCGCTCGCCTTGCCGGTGCCGGCGATGTCATAGGCCGTGCCATGATCGGGTGACGTGCGGATGAAGGGCAGGCCGAGAGTGACGTTGACGGCGCTGTCGAATGCCAATGTCTTGATCGGGATCAGGGCCTGATCGTGATACATGCAGATCGCCGCGTCATAGCGCGCGCGCGCTTCCGCGTGGAATAACGTATCGGCGGGATGCGGTCCGCTCACCACGATGCCTTCGGCGTTCAATGTCGCGATGGCCGGCTTGATGATGTCGATATCCTCGCGCCCCATGCTGCCGTTTTCGCCGGCATGTGGATTAAGGCCGGAGATGGCGAGGCGCGGTCGCGCCAAGCCGAAATGCTGTTTGAGATCGTGCGCGGTGATCCGGGCGGTTTTGACGATCAGCTCGCTCGTCAAGGTTTCGAGCACGCGCGCCAAAGCGATATGGATGGTGACGGGCACGACCGCGAGCTCAGGCGACCACAGCATCATCACCGGCAGCGCCGGCTGGCCGAACAGACGCTCCGCCAGCTCGCCGAGAAATTCCGTATGGCCTGGATGTTTGAAACCGGCCTTGTAGAGATTGTCTTTCGAAATCGGATTGGTGACGACCGCGCTGGCGGCGCCCGCATAGACATAGGCCACCGCCCGCTCGATGGCTTCGATGGTGAGCGGCGCATCCGTCGCCGACGGCCGGCCCGGCTCGCCGCTGACGGCAGCGGAAAGAGGCACGACCGGCAGAGCGTCGGCGAAGACCGCCGCGGCGTTCTGCGGCTCGACCGTTGTGATGGGTAGATCGAGTCCGATGCTGCGGCCGAGACGTTTCAGGTGAGCGGGATCAGCCAGAACGAAGAACGGCGCGATGTCGCCGTCGTGTGCTTGGCCATCGTGTGCCTGCGCCCATGCCTTGAGCGCGATCTCGGGGCCGATGCCGGAGGGATCGCCCATCGCCATCGCCATCGCCGGACGCGAGGCTGACTGTCGCGGCGAGGGCGATGAGCGGTTCACGGTCGTTACCGTTGCACGATGATGGCGCGATCGCGCAGCGGCTTGTAGAGACGGTCCGCCACGCCTTCGAGGCGCTTCGACAACAGGGTCTGGCGAATGTTCTCGGCCGCGCCGGAATCGCTGCCCGCTTGCGACTTGCCGCAAACGGCGATCATTTCGATGCCTTCCGCGCCACGTTGCGGCGGCGTGAGCTGGCCGACTGGAGTCTTGTCCAGAATTTCCATCAGTTCCGGCGACAGGCCGGCAGCGCCGCGGGTCATCTGCTCGCGCACGACCACTTCGTTCATGCTGCGGGCAAGCTGGATGCCGGACTGGCAATCGTTGAAGCGGCCGCGCAGTTGCTGCGCCATCTGGCTACGGCTTTGAATATAATCGCCCGAGGCATTCCGGGGAACGACGAAGATCACCTGCCGCAGCCGATAATCGCCCGCTGCCTTGGCGCCTTGCTTGGCCAGTTCGGCCCGGACTTCGCTTTCCGGCACGCTGACATTCTTGTTCAAGGCCCCAACGAGCGAGCGCCAAGCCATCATCGCGCCGAAATATTCCTGGATCGCCTGCTTGTCGACGCGCGCGCCCTGAATGCTGGCGAGCAGCGCCTGCGGTCGCAACTTCATTTCCGTCGCCACGCGCGCCAGCTCGTTGATCGCGTCTTGCTCGCTCGGTTTCAGGCTGTACTTGCCTGTCTCGGCCAGCTTCAGGCGGCTTTCGTAAATGCTTTCCAGCGCCGCCGCATTGGTCGCGGGCTTGCGCATGACGCGCAGAATGCGCATGCGCTGTTCGACATCCTGGTTGGTGATGGGGCTGTCGTTGACGGTCGCGACGAGGGCCTGCGCATGGGCGGCAGGGGCGAGACCAGGCAACGGAAGAGCAGTTGTTCCGGCGGCGAGCAGCATGGCGGCGAAGCTCAGGTGAAGTGCATTCCGGCCCGGAATAAGTGCTGACAGCATGAAGACTCCAATCTGTGATCCGGCGCAGCGCGCCGCGATCTCTTGCTTTAGCGCAGCGCGGCGCTGCTCAGTCCGTCTTGAACGCGAACGTTGCCCAGAGACGACCGCAGGCTCGTGTCGCCGATGGTGCGCAGTTCCAGCCGCAGCATCACGGTCTGGTTGCGGGTCGGCGTCAGATAGCCATTGTCCTGGTAGATTGAGGTATAATTGAGCATCAGCGTGGTGCAATCGTCCGTATAGCCGATGCCCGCTCCCAGGCCGGCCACGGAGAAGACCGGCGCACGGCCGACATAACCGGTGCCGGCCGGCGTGTTGTTGTAGTAGTGCCGCGACAGGTCGAAGATCACGCTGCCGGTGGCGAAGACATTGTCGGTTAGCTTGTATTTGGCGTTGGCGGCCAAGCCTTCGCGCGGCACGTTGTAGCCGATCAGCGGCTGGGCGCTGTAGCGCGCATATTGCAGGCTGGCTTCCAGCGGGCCGTAGTTGAAATTGGCCATCAGATCGAGGCGGCGCAGCGAGAAGTTACGCTCGTCGAAACGCGCCTTGGCGACGAAGTTGAACATCGTCGTTGGCGCGAAGGTGGCGCTGGCGACATAGTCGGAGGCGCGGCGGTCGAGGCCCGAGCTCAGGCCGATGTTGGCGGCGTCCGGCGTGGCGTAGGAATTGACGCCGGCGATCTGCCGCGACTGGCCGAACATGAAGTTGATGTAGCCGCCCTTGTGGAAGCTCGCCGTGTACTGGAAGCCGTAGTTGGCGCGCGTGCCGGTCTCGAAGCGGTCGTAGCCGGAATATTTCGACCAGTCGAACAGGTTCGAGGTGTCGAACACCAGGCTTTGCGAATCTTCGTTGATGCGCAGGCTGCTCGTGCCCGTGTTCGGGCGCACGATGATCTGCGCGATCGGCTCGAACACCTGATCGACGAGGCTGCCGCTGTAGAGCAGGGGATAGCGGTATTCGAGGCCGACGCCGGGCGTCACGCTGGCGGCGCTCTGCTGCTGCGCGCCACCCAGGAAAGCCGTCTGGCTGGCGTTGGTGATGTAGGAGACGCAGGGCGGAGAGGCGCAGCTCGGGTTGGACCAGCCGGTGGTGCTCGTCAGATTGGTGTTGGCCCAGGCCGTGTTGACATGGGCGAAGACGAACGGCTGCCACACCTGGCCGAGCGGATCGATGAACTTGCGCTTCCACGACACGTTCAAAGTGGCGCGCGTATAATCGCCGCCGATGCCGTTCAAGAGACAGGCGCCGGGAACATAAGTGCGCGCGCCCGTGAGCGTCTCGCAGACATTGTAGAGGCCGAAAGCGCGGTCGAGGCGCTGGCCGCCGATCGCTTCGAACGAGGCGAGTTCGCGCGAGATGCGGGTGAAGTTGAAGTCGATCTCGAGCTGGCCGCCAATGCCGGCCGTCTTCTTCGGATCGATGTCGATGGTCTTGTTATAGTCGAGAACCGGCGCGACGAGCGGCTGCTGCGACTGTAGGTCGGAACGGCCGAGCGCCTGGAAGTAGTAGCCACGCAGATCGAAATAGCCGCGATCGCCCTTGCCGTTGAGGTAGATCGTCGAAACCGTTTCCTGGAAGTAGTTCGCCGCCAGCGTCGACTGCGGCATGGCATAGTGCTGCAGGAACCAGCGATCGCTCAGCAGCGTCGCGTCCCAGCCAAACTTCCACTTGTCGTTGATGTAGAACTCGCCACGCGATTCCAGCGAGCCGCGGAAGTCGCGCTTGCCGGGTCCGTAGGGCGCCGGCAGAAAGGCGCTCGGATCGTTCTGGAAAATGCCGACGCCACGGATCTGATAGGAGCCGTTGACAAATTGCTGCCGCCACACCGCCTCGCCCAGCACGCCCTGCTTGGTCAGGAACGTCGGCGTCACGGTGAGGTCATAGGTCGGTGAGATCGCCCAATAGAGCGGAATGCCGACGCCGACGCCCGTGTAGGAACGATAGACATAGGTCGGCGCCAGAATGCCGCTCTTGCGCTCGACCGTCGGGTCGGGCGTCGAGAAGAACGGCAGCCAGGCGATCGGGTGGCCATAGAGCTCGAACGTCGCGTCTTCGTAGTAGATCGTCTGTTCGGAATTGTTGTGAATGATCTTCTTGGCACGAATCTGCCAGAACGGCGGCTTGCTGTTGTCTTCTTTGCACGGTTCGCAGGCCGTGTAGGTGCCCGACTCAAAACGCGTCTGTTCGCCGTCGATCCGTTCGGCCCGGGCGGCGCTGAAATGGGTGTTGTCGGCGGTATCGGCGCGCAGGCTGTCGATGAAGCCGTTCTTGAAGTCGTCGGTGAGTTCGAATCGGTCGGCGTAGGAGATCGTGCCGTCCCGCTCGGTCAGCTTGGCGCGGCCCTCGGCGAACACCCGATTCGTCTTACGGTTGTAGGTGACCCGGTCGGCCTGGAGAACGCGGCCCTGGTAATAGAGCTGCACGTTGCCGCGCGCGCCAATGATGTCCTTGTCGCGATCGTAGGTCAGTTCGTTGGCATCGACGAGCAGGCGGTCCTTTTTGCCGTCGGCGTTCGGCGACTGGGCGCGCTGCGTCAGACGATCGTTCAACGTCTGCGCCAGGCTCGGCTGGGCAGCGGGAATCGTCAGAAACGAGAAGGCGGTCGCCAAGCCAAACGCAATCGCCACCAATCCAGGAAACGGACGGCGGGGGCGGGCCTGCTCGGGGCCGTTACGCCGCCCCATTAACCATCCTCCTGGTACAAAAGTACAAGTATACCCAACATGCTCCCGACTACCGCTGGCAGCCAGGCCGCCACGGGTGCGCTTAGCACGCCCGCGCCGCCCAAATCCGTTGCTAGTTTCGTCGCCACATAAAGCACGAAGCCTGAGGCGACGCCACCTGAAACCATTCGGGAAACACCACCAAACCTGAAAAATCTTAAGGAAAAGGAAGCCGCTATGAAAACCATTGCAACCAGCAAAAGAGGACGCGCCAGGAGCGACTGGAATCGCAATCTGTAGCCGCTGGCGTCGAGGCCTGCGGCCTCGGTTCGCGCGCTCACGTCGGCCAGATCCCAGAACGGCACGGCGGAGGGGGCGACGAAGGATTGGGTGACCTGTTCGGCGGTCAGATTCGTGGCCAGAAGGTAGGTGCCGACCGTCTGCGGTTCTTCGCCGGGCGCGGTGATCCGGGCCTCGGTCATGGTCCAGAAGCCGGGGAGCAGGGTGGCGTGGGCCGCCTCGACTCGCTCCATGAAGCTGCCGTCCGGCTCGTAGACGAAGGCGGACACGCCGCCCAGCGTCCGCCCGCCATCGCTCGACCGTTCGGCGCGGATGATTGACTGGCCGTCGATGCTGCGCTGGCGAATCCACAGGCTGGTGTCGGCATCCTGGGCGGTTTTGCCGAAAATCCGGGTTTCGATACGGTCTGCGCGCTGTTTCAGGTCGGCGGCCAGCGGGTTGTAAAGCACAACCGATAGGGCCCCGATGGCGAAGACGATCAGGGCTGGCGGCGTCAGGAATTGCCAGACGGAGACGCCGGCCGAGCGGATGATCACCAGTTCCAGCCGCCGCGACAGGGCGACGAAGGCGATCATCGTGCCGCCAAGCACGGCGAAGGGCAGGATCTGCTCGGCGATCGAGGGCACCCGCAACAGGGTCAGAAAGGCCAGAAAAGCCGACGAAACCCCGGGTGCATCGCTGCCGCGACGCATCATCTCGACGAAGTCGGCAATATAGATGATGACGAAAAGCGCCAAGAAAACCAAGGTGATGGTCTTGATGAACCGGCGCGACAGATAGCGTCCGAGTGTCGAAAACAGGATCATCGGGCATAGCCCCGGATGGCCGGCTGGCGCACCAGTTTGGCACTACCCCGCCATGCACCTGTTTGTTTGATCATCAGCCAAGTTGCGCCGAGGAAGGCGCCGATCGGTATCCCGTAAACGAGGACGATGGCCCAGCCGGAGCGCTGGAACACGGCGGAGGCGCCGAATCCGGCCAGACGGATCAGCAGAACCGCCACCACCGCGGCGGCGATGGCCACACCGCGTCCTTGTCGCGTCGTGCGGGCCTGGCCGAGCGCCAGGAAGGCGATCATGGCGAAGGTCAGCACATAGAGCGGCCCGGCGAAGCGGTCGTGCAGCTCGGCCCGGTAGCGGCCGTAGAAAGTCTGGGTGTAGACGTCCGCTTTGCCGACGTCGAAAGTGAGGAGGTCCCAGGTCGAGCGTTCGCGCGGCTTCAGGATGATGCCATCTTCCTTGGCGCTGAACTGAGCAAGATCAAGGGCATAGCTTTCGAAGGAGACGAGGGCCGGCTCGCTGTCCTTGCGCGTTTGGCGCTGCACGAAGGCTTTGTTGAGGGTCAGGAAATTGCGGCCGTCGACCTCCACCGTGCCGCCGCTCTCGGCGATATAGGTGTTGACGATTTCCGGGTCGCTGCGGTCCTGGATGAAAATACCGAGCAGCGTGCCGCCGGGGCCGCGTTCCCGATAATGAAAGACGATGCCGTTGGTGAGGGGAACGAATTGGCCCTCGCGCACCAGGAAGGTGACGAAATCGGCGCGGACCTTGCTCAAAATGTCGCGAATATCGCGAAAACTGGCCGGCATCGCCCAAATCGACATGCTGCCGACCAGAACCAGCACGGCCAGCGAGACGATGGCGAAGGGCCGCAGCAGCTTCCATTGCGACAGGCCCGATGCGCTCATGACGATCAGTTCGCTGTCGGCATTGAGCTTGTTGAGCGTGTAGAGAACGGCCCCGAACAGGGCCAGCGGTGCGATAATCGCCACCAGGGAGGGGATGGTCAGGCCGGTGATGAGAAAGAACACCGCCAGCGTCTGGCCCTTGGAGGCAACGAGGTCGATCTCTCGCAGAGCCTGGGAAATCCACACGACGAGCGTCAGCAGGCCCAGGCAGGCCACGAAGGCAAGTGCGCAATTGCGCAGGATATACCGTTCGACGATGTTCATGCCGCCCCTAGAGCAAACCGCGTTTCGTGAGAAACGTGCTTGTGCCCCCGACCTTTTATCTCACGGGATTTTCGCGAAAAACCGGCATCCACTTTTTCGCTTCCCGCTTCAAAGACTGCAGGCCTAGATCGTTCGGTTCGGAACATCAACTAGGCCACCACTTCTGCCCACTATAACTGGTGTAAGGCGGCAGTGAGGCACTGTTTTTAGGTCGAAAAGAATCGCAGCAGCGCCTGCGCTGTCTCTTTCGGCAATTGTTCGGCAAGATAATGGCCGCCGGGCAGGGTATAGCCCTCTACGTGCCGGGCGCGCTGCCGCCACAAGGCCAGAGTGTCGAAACAGCTCTCCATGACGCCATCCTTGCCCCAAAGCACCAGGAAAGGCGCTTCCACCATCTTGCCGCCGTCCGCATTGTCGTGGGCGATGTCGGTCGTGGCGGCGGCGCGATAGTCCTCGCAGTTGGCGTGAATTGTCTGTGGATTACGGAAACAGCGCATATATTCGGCCAGCGCCGCGGGATCGAACGGGGTGGATGCTGACTGGACGCTGCGACCGCGCAGGAAATAGGCGTCCGGATCCGCGCCAATCAGCTTCTCCGGAAATGGCGCCGGCTGAATCAGGAAAAACCAGTGCCAATAGGCACGGGCGAAGGCGTCGTTGGTGCCAGCATACATTTCCCGGGTCGGCGCGATGTCGAGGACGGCGATTTTCTGGACCCGTGCCGCATGGTCGAGGGCAAGCCGATGCGCCACCCGGCCGCCCCGGTCGTGGCCTGCGACCATGAACTGATCGAAGCCGTGCGCGCTCATCACTTCGGCCATGTCCTGGGCCATGGCTCGCTTGGTGTAAGGACCGTGATCCGCAGCGCTTTCCGGCTTGGAACTGTCGCCATAGCCGCGCAGATCGGCGACGACCACGGTGAATCGCTCGGCCAGGATCGGCGCCACCTTGTGCCACATGACGTGGGTTTGTGGAGAACCGTGCAGCAGCAGCAGGGGCGGGCCGGAACCGCCAATGCGCCCGTGGATGGTGGCCCCCGCCGTCTTGATATCGAACAGGCGGAATCCTGGGAAGAAACCGTCTGCATTTTCGCCTGCGTTCGACACGTTCGCCCTCGTTTCAAAATCGGCGTGGCCTGATGGCCACACCTCCAACCAAAGTGAAATCTGTTCTAACGCGTGGCGCAAAAGCTGTCGCTATCTCGCCGACGGCATTTTTCTTCGCGCCGCTGCTGGGCTAGAGCAGCGCACGAGGCCGGTTGCGTCGCGCCGTCTGCAAGCCCATGTTGCAAAACTTATATTGCTTGCAACCGGAATTGCGCCCAAAAGCGACACATCAGTGAAATGCGCCCGGCGCGACGAAACGCGAGGATTTCATGCCGCGGAATGTGACCATCGAATTTGCGCCCCTGTCGCCTGCCACCAAGAAGGCCGCCAAGGGCCGTGGCGGCGCCCAGACTCTGGTCGTCTTCGCCGGCGAGGACCTGAAACTTTCGGCGACCACCGAGAAACTGCTGGGCGCGGCAGGCGAAGTGCTGAAGCGTGCCGCCAAGACGGCGGGTTTCACCGGACGCAAGTCGTCGTCGCTGGAAATTCTGGCGCCCGAGGGGCTCGACGCCGAACGGCTGTTGGTGATCGGCACTGCGCAAGCCAAATCGGACAGTGCGAAATCGGACAATGCCAAAGCCGATAGCGATGAGGCGTCGAAGCTCGATTTCGTCACCCTCGGCGGTTTCACCATGGGCAAGCTCGGCAAGGGCGCGGTGAACATTCAGCTCGATCCGCCGAATGGCGCCGATGGCGGCGCGGCGGCGGACTTCGTGCTCGGCCTGCGTCTGCGCGCCTATAAGTTCGATACCTATAAGACCAAGAAGACCGAGAACGGCGCCAAGGACGACAGCCTGAACATCGGCGTCGGTGTCGCCAATGTCGCCGAAGCCAAACGCGAGGCTGTCGCGCGCGATGCCATTGCCGATGGGACCTATGTGGCGCGCAATCTCGTCAACGAGCCGGCCAACATTCTCTATCCGGAAGAATTCGCCCGTCGCGCGCAGCAGCTCAAGAAGCTCGGCGTGCAGGTCGATGTGCTCGACGTGAAGCAGATGAAGAAGCTCGGCATGGGCGCGCTGCTCGGCGTCGGCCAGGGCTCGGTGCGCGAAAGCCGCATGGTCGTGATGCGCTGGAATGGCGCGCGCAACGCCAAGAGCAAACCCGTTGCCTTCATCGGCAAGGGCGTGACCTTCGACACCGGCGGCATTTCGATCAAACCGGCCGGCGGCATGGAAGACATGAAGGGCGATATGGCGGGCGCGGCTTGCGTCGTCGGTCTGATGCATGCGCTCGCCGCCCGCAAGGCGAAAGTCAATGCCATCGGCGCCATCGGCCTCGTCGAGAACATGCCCGACGGCAATGCTCAGCGTCCGGGCGACATCGTCACCTCCATGTCGGGGCAGACGATCGAAGTCATCAATACCGACGCGGAAGGCCGCCTCGTGCTGGCCGACGTGCTCTGGTACATTCAGGACAAGTACAAGCCGCAGTTCATGGTCAATCTGGCGACCTTGACCGGCGCCATCCTGGTGGCGCTCGGCAATGAATATGCCGGCCTGTTCAGCAACAACGATCAGTTGAGCACGCGGCTCGCCGCATCCGGCACCGAGACTGGCGAGCGCGTCTGGCGCATGCCGCTGGGCCCGGCTTATGACAAGCTGATCGATTCGAAATTCGCCGATATGAAGAATGTTGGCGGCCGGTTTGCCGGTTCCATCACTGCCGCGCAATTTTTGCAGCGCTTTGTCAACAAAGTGCCATGGGCGCATCTTGATATTGCCGGCACCGGCATGTCTTCGCCGGCCAATGACATCAACCAGAGCTGGGGTTCGGGCTGGGGCGTGCGCCTGCTCAACAATCTCGTCGCCAGTCACTACGAGGCATGACACCATGTCCGGGACGTTGAAAGTGCAGTTCGCGGGTTTAGCGATGTTGGCGGCAAGTCTCGCCGCCGTATCGCCTGTTGCCGCCGCCGCGCTGACCTGTGCTGAGTTTCAAGACACTTTCGCCCATGCGGTGCCGGAATTGTCGCCGCAATTCGGTCGCTCCGTGGTGGTCTCGCGCGGTGTGCGCGGCGACACGCGCGAACTGACCACCAATTCGGCCGTGGAAGGTCGCTTGACCTGCGACGGCACGCGTTTCGTACGCTTCGAGGTGCAGTTGCAGATGCCCTCGACACCCGCCGGCCGCGATGCCTTCTTCCGCGTGCAGCTCGCCGCCGCCATGGCCGGGCTGAAATGGTCGCGCAATCGCGCCACCCAGAACATCATCGGCATGAGCGGCGAGGCGGCGGATTATCTGCGTGCTTCCGAAGAGCGCGGCGACGTCTCGGTCTCCGGCAAGGTCGAACGCCACGCGGGAGCGGCGGGCGATCTCGCGGCGATGTGGACGAAAACCGATCGTACCTTCATCGTCCTCGCTTACGACTAGCCAGGGTCATGACGGAGGTTTGGTTCTACCATCTCACCCGTCAGCCGCTGGAGCGGGTCTTGCCGGCGCTGCTGGAAAAGACCTTGCAGCGAGGCTGGCGGGCCGTGGTGCAGTCGGGCAGCGAGGAGCGGATCGCCTTCCTCGACGATCTTCTGTGGACCTATGCGGATTCGAGTTTCCTGGCGCATGGTACGGCGCGCGATGGCGACGCCGAGATGATGCCGGTGTTTCTCACCGTCGATGCCGCAAATCCCAATGGCGCACAGGCGCGTTTCATGGTCGATGGCGCCGATGTAGCTGCTATTGGCGCCGACAGCACCTATGAGCGTGTTCTGATCCTTTTCGACGGCAACGACGACGATCAATTGGCCGCAGCGCGCGCCAATTGGAAGCGGCTGAAGGACGCCGGTCTCGCGGTCTCTTACTGGCAGCAGGCCGAAACAGGCGGTTGGGACAAGAAAGCCTGACGCATTAAGCGGAGCGAAACAGCGTGGGAGGCCAGAGGGACGATGCGGCGGTAGCGGCCGGTTTTATCGATGCGCGGGCCCGCGGCGAATTCATCGCCATCTGTCTCGTCGGCTTTTTCTTCTCTTTCACCAACAACTACTCGTCGCTGCTGGCGATCGTCTTCGAACGCTCCGGCCATTCGCTGCAGGACGCGGGCCTGCTGCTGAGCCTGTTCGCCATTCCCGCCATGCTGGCGGCTTTGCTGTCGAGCATGATCTGCGCGCGCATCGGTATCCTGCCGACCGTGCGGCTGGCGATCTTCCTCACCATGATCGGCATGGGAAGCATCGCTTTCACGCGCGAAAGCTTTTGGCTGTCGTTGCTGGCACGCCTGATACAGGGGGCGGGAGTGGGCCTGTTTTTGCCGGCGGCGATGGTCTATTCGCAGAGCCGGATCAATCGCAAACGCTTCGTCTATTTCATCACCGTCTTTTCCGCCGTCATCCCGCTAGCCGCTATTGCGCCGCCCATCGGTGCCTGGACGCTGGAGCACTATGGCTTCGCTACGCTTTTCGCGGAAGCCGCACTGCCCTCGGCTTTTGCCATCGCCATCACCTATCTGTTGCGCGCAGCGGCGCGGCCGAGCGACAGCGGCGGTCTCAATCTTGGTGCTGGTCTGCAGAAGCGGCTGCTGTTGCCCTATGCGACGATCCTGATCGGCGGCATGCTCTATGGCTATTCGACCAGCTATCTCGCCGCAGACCTGCATCAGCGCGCCATTGCTCTGGCCGCTTTCTATGTGCCCTCATCCATCGCTTTGGTGGCGATGCGTTTCGTGGCCATGCGCGTGCTGGCGTCGATGGCACTGCCGGTTCTCGTGATCGCGAGCCTCGGCACTTATGCTGCGGGTTTTGCGCTGATCGCTCTGGCGAACGGGCCGCTGCTGATGATCGTCGGCGCGCTCGCTTATGGCATCGGCAACAGCATCATGCTACCGGTGGTCGCCGCATGGGTGGTCGAAGGGCTTGAGCCGCAGGATCGCTCCGGTCCGCAGTCCGTTAACATCTCCTCGTTCTACTTCGGTCTTTATGCGACGCCGTGGCCGATCGCCCATCTCATCGCCGGCGTCGGTTACATCGCGACCGAATGGATCATCGCGGCGATCGCTGTCGCGATGATGATGGCTGTCGCGGGCTTCGTCCTGCGCCCGGCGCGAACGAACGTTTGAGTGCCTACGGCATAAAACAGACTATAATCAAAATTTATTTGCGCCACTTGAAGTCCCTTCCGTTGGGCTGTCGGCAATTCATTGTCCTGCCGATAGTCGCAATATCATGGATATAATTACCCTTGTTTCATTGCCGGCGGCATCAAGCCTATCCATGGCCATACGCAACTGCCGTATTGACAATTCGAGTATAGTCGATAATTTTTAGGCGTGAGCTGCTTCACGCGGCTAAGGCATATCAGGATAGGGAGAAGGGCCTGTTGGAAGCGCGGCCGTTCCAGGCGCAGCGCTTATCGTGACCGATACGGTTGATCTCGATTGTTCCGCTTCCTCGTCAAGAGGCGCTGACACCGGCTGCTTTACAGCTCGTGTCATGCGCTTTCTGAACCGCGGCTCGCATGAGCCGGCGGACGGTGAAGTGCGGTCTCTCGATCAAATGATGATTGAACGCAGAAGAGTCGGAGAGAGGCATGTCCAGGAAAGTGATGGTCACCGTTGCGCCGACGGGAGGAATGGCGAAGAAGTCGCAGAATCCACACCTGCCGACCCAGCCGGAAGAAATTGCCGAAACCTTGAAGAATTGTACCAAGGCCGGCGCTTCCATCGCGGCGATTCATGCCCGGCGGGCGGACGATCAAGCCACGTGCGATCCGGCGATCTACAAAAAGATCAATGATCTCGTCAAAGAGCGTTGCGACATCATCATCAACAATTCAACAGGTGGCGGCATCGACGGGGATGTCGTGGTCCAACGTTCCGATGGTCTTTGGGAGTCGGATTTCGAACATCGCATGCTCGGCATCGAGGCTGAGGCCGAGATGGCGACCTTTGACGGCTTCACGGTCGCCGCCACATTCGATGGCCGCGAGATCATCGTTCCGACGACGCCATCCCAGTGCAACCGATTGGCGACGGCCCTTCAGGAGAAAGGGATCAAGCCGGAGTGGGAGGTCTTTAACCCAGCCCATATTCTGCAAGACCTGACGAGGCTCATCAAAGCCGGCTTCGACAAGCCGCCTTATTACGTCAACATCGTCCTTGGCGCCGAGCGTGGCTTCCAGGGCGGTATGCCTTATTCGACCGACGTTCTCTCATCGATGGTCAGCCTGCTGCCGCCACAATCCGTCTTCTGTGTCTCGGCCATCGGCAATGCGCAGCTTCCCGCGACGACGCAGGCGATTTTGCTGGGCGGCCATGTGCGCGTCGGCCTTGAAGACAATCTGATGTATGCGCGCGGCGTCCATGCCACCAACGAAATGCTTGTCGAACGGCAGGTTCGCATCATTCGGGAACTGGGTATGGAGCCCGCGAGCCCGGCCGAGGCGCGAGAGATGATCGGTTTGCCGGCCAGGCGGTGAAGGGAAAGCAGAAGCTCACGATAAGACTTGGAGGGGTCTCAATGTTTGCGCGTCGTTCCGTGCTTTCGTGTTTGTCGGTCTTGTTGTTGACCGGCCTGTCAACGCCATACCTGCAAGCGCAGGACTATCCCAATCGCGAGATACGTTTGATCGTCGGCTTTCCGCCGGGGACGGGTGCCGATGTCAACGTTCGCTACTTCGCCGAAAAGCTTCGTGTTCTCGCCGGCAAGACCATCGTCGTCGAAAACAAGCCGGGCGCGAACAGCAATGTGGCGACCGAATATGTCGCGCGTTCGAAGCCTGACGGCTATACGATCTATCCCTTCTCGGCGACAACGGTCGCCGCGTCGCAGCATCTCTACAAAAGTCCGCCCGTCGATGTCGGCAAGGCGTTGGAGGTCATCGCGACCATCAATACCTTGCCCTTCACGCTCGCGGTTGATGCCAAAAGCCCCTATAAAACCGTGGCCGAATTGACGCAGGCGATGAAGAAGAAGGGCGCCGGCGCGTCCTTTGCTACGTCGACCACGGTCGGCACGATCATGGGCGCCCTCTACAATCAGGCTGCCGGCCTTGAGGCGGTGGAGATTGCCTATCGCAATCCGGCTGATGCGCTCGGAGAGATGGAAAGCGGCCGGATTGACTACGGCTTGTTTGACTCGGTTTTTGCTCTCGCGCAGATGCGCCAGGGCAGCATGCGCATTCTTGCCGTCAGCTCGGGTGAACGCTCGCAGGTCGTCCCTGACATTCCGACCATGAAAGAATCTGGTGTGCCCATTGATCTCACCAGCTGGTGGGGGGTGATGGTGCCGGTCGGCATGCCACGGCCGATCGCGCAGAAGATCGGCGATTGGTTCACGCAGATCGTCAAGACCGAGGACGCACGGAAGTTTCTCGCCATCGGCGGCGGCGATCCGCTGTTCCGCACGCCTGAAGAAGCCAATGCCATGTTCCATGCCGCCATTCAGCAGTGGGGCGAATATGTGCGTATGGCGAAGATTCCGCTGAATTAATGAACTGGAGGCGCATCGTGAGGCGTTTGATCGATATTTCCGCGGGCCTGAAAGCGGGGATCGCATCCGATCCCCCCTCCATGCTGCCGAAAATCAACTACGTGCAGCATCGCGAGGGGGCGGCGGATTTCGTGCGCATGTTTCCCGGCTTGCGCGTCGAGCAACTGCCTGGCGCCGCCGGCGCTGCGGTCGAGACGTTAACGATCTCAACGCATAACGGCACGCATCTCGATGCACCATGGCATTTCCATCCAACGATGAACAATGGCGAGCGCGCCATCACCATCGACGAAGTGCCGCTCGAATGGTGTCTCTCCGATGGCGTGAAACTGGACTTCCGCGATAAGCCGGACGGCTATGTCTGCACGGCCGATGACGTCAGGCGCGAACTCGATCGCATTGGCTATGCGCTGAAGCCACTCGATATCGTCCTGGTCAACACCGCCGCCGGCGGAGCTTATGGCCGGGATGATTTCCTGGACAAGGGCTGCGGCATGGGGCGTGAGGCCACTTTGTTTCTCACGCGGCAGGGCGTTCGCGTCACCGGTACGGACGGCTGGAGCTGGGATGCGCCCTTCGGTGCCACGGCGAAACGCTTCACTGAGACCGGTGATCCATCGATCATCTGGGAAGGCCATAAGGCCAGCGTCGAAATCGGCTATTGCCACATGGAAAAGCTGAGCAATCTCGAAGCTTTGCCGTCCCATGGTTTCACGGTGTCGTGCTTTCCGGTGAAAATCCACAAGGCATCGGCCGGATGGACACGCGCTGTCGCGATTTTGAACGCGTGAGGTAGCTTATTTGGCCTTGCGTGCCTTCGCGCTTGAGGGCATGCCAAGCCCGCTCACGACGAGGGCGAACATGCGTGCCAACCGATCGAGGGCGCCCTCGATACTGCCCGTATCCTCCGCCATGAAACGGCGAATTTCAGCTTGATAGGTGGCGAAGACAATCTCCACTGCGAATTCGACATTGATGTCGGACGCGACTTCGCCACGATCGATGCAGATGCGAATGATCTTCTCGATCAGCTTGTGAATGCGCCTGTTATTTTCGTTGAAAGCATCGCTGTGCTTGCCGCTGGAAAAGAAATTGAGTTCTCGCAATGTCGCGCGCGAAAGCTTCGGAGACCGCCGATGATGCACATACATCGGGCGAAGCAGTTTGATCAGAGCGTCGACCATTTTGCTTTCGCTGAAATCCGTCCGTTCCATCTCGTTCAGGACGGTGTCGAACCACTCGTTGAAGATGAGGAACAGAAGGTCGCGCTTATCATCGGCATAGAAGAACAAGGTGGCAATGCCGATGCCGGCTTCGTGCGCGATCTGCGCAGTCGTCGTCTGGTCGTAGCCACGGGTCGCAAACAGAGAGTAGGCCACCTCTTTGATGCGCTTCAGCTTCTCCGCCTTGTTCTGTTCCCGTCGCCCACCGGCGACTTTGTCCCTTGGCATGATCGTCTGTGCTCTTCCGTCGGCGTTCAACGCGCTGAACGATCGAATATCACCAAAATGAATAGGCGAGGCAACATGAATTGGTTGCCGATCGCGAGAGGGAGTTAAATGTCGATGTCGAAGCGATATTCCTATGAGCGGCTGGTCCATTGGGGCGAATGCGATCCGGCCGGGATCATTTTCTTTCCCAATTACGCGCGCTGGATGGTCGAAGGCCTGAATGCTTTCCTGCTCGATCTCGGCTTCGATCCGCACGGTGGCATATCCGAAATGTCGATCGGCGGGCTCCCGGCCGTTCGCTCGACATTCGAATATAGCGCACCGGCCTACCTGCATGCCCGTGTCGTTCATGCCATCGAAGTGAAGTCTCTGGGCGCCAAGTCCCTGACCTTCGCGCATACGATCAGCCAAGGCGAAAAAATCCTGGCTAAAGCCGAGGACGTGCGGGTCTGGGTCGAGTTCGAGCCCGGCGGCAAGATTCAGAGCAGGGCGATCCCGGAAAGATTACGGGCATTGCTGGCACCGTATGTGGCGATGCCAGCGGTTGCCGATCATCCCTGAGCCGCTTCAAGCTCGCCTGAGAGCGACAGCCATTCCTCTTCCGCGTTCATCAAGGCGGCTTCGACTTCGCTGCGCTGGCGCGCCAGTTCGCCGGCCTTCGCCGGGTCGCGGCTGAAGGCATCGGGATCGGCGAGCATGGCATCAATGCGACGCCGCAGATCCTCGAATTTGTGCATCTTCTGCTCGGCCGCATCGATGCGCTTGCGCAGTTGCGAGACATCCTTGCGGCTGAGCGACGCGTCGCGTTTCTCCGGTGTCGGCGTCTCGCGCTTGCCTTCGCTTTTGGGGGGCTCCGCTTTGCCCAGGACATAGCGAACATAATCGTCCATGTCGCCGTCGAACGGTTTCACCGAACCCTCAGTGACAAGCCAGAGCCGGTCGGCGCAGGCTTCGAGCAGATAGCGATCATGCGAGACCAGAATGATCGCGCCTTCATATTCGTTGATCGCCTCGATCAGGGCGGCGCGGCTGTCGATGTCGAGATGGTTGGTCGGCTCGTCCATGATGATGAGGTGCGGGCCGCCGAAGGTGGCGAGCGCCATCAATAGGCGCGCCTTCTCGCCACCCGACAGTTCCGTGACGCGCGTATCGGCCTTGCCGCCGGAGAAACCAGCGCGGGCACAGCGGGCGCGGATCTGCGCCTGGGTGGCACCCGGCATCAGCCGCGCGATATGGGAGTAGGGCGTGCCATTGGGTTCGAGATCGTCGATCTGATGCTGGGCGAAGAAGCCGACGTCGAGCCGCGACGAACGCTTGACCTCGCCCTTCATCGCTTCAAGCCGACCGGCCACCAGTTTGGCGAAGGTCGATTTGCCGTTGCCGTTGGCGCCGAGCAGGCCGATGCGATCGTCGTTGGAGATCGACAGGCTCAGCCGCGACAGCACGACCCGTTCGTCGTAGCCGGCGTTGACATTGTCCATGGCGACGATCGGCGGTGACAGGGGCTTTTCAGGCGAGGGGAAGTTGAACGGCAGCACATCCTCGTCTACGATGGCTGTCATCGGCTCCATCTTTTCGAGCATCTTCAGGCGCGATTGCGCCTGGCGTGCCTTGGTCGCCTTGGCCCGGAAGCGGTCGACGAAGGATTGCAGATGCTTGCGCTTCTCGTCCTGCTTCTTGATGTGCTTGGCTTGAATGGCCTGTTGTTCGCGGCGTTGCTTTTCGAAGCTCGTATAATTGCCGCGCCAGACGGTGAGCTTGGCGCGTTCCAGATGCAGGATATGGTCGGCCACCGCATCGAGCAGGTCGCGATCATGGCTGATGACCAGGATGGTCGCCGGATAAGTCCGCAGATATTCGACCAGCCACAATGTACCTTCGAGATCGAGATAGTTGGTCGGCTCGTCGAGCAGCAGCAGATCGGGCCGCGAGAACAAAACCGCCGCCAGCGCCACGCGCATGCGCCAGCCGCCGGAAAATTCCGACAGCGGCCTCTGTTGCGCCTCGTGGTTGAAACCGAGACCGGCGAGAATTTCCGCCGCTCGCGCTGGGGCGGCATGGGCCTCGATATCGACGAGCCGGGTCTGGATGTCGGCGATGCGATGCGCATCGGTGGCGGTCTCAGCTTCCACCAGCAAAGCGGCGCGCTCCTTGTCCGCATCGAGCACGAAGGAAATCAGGCTCTGCGGGCCGCCGGGGGCTTCCTGCTCGACGCGGCCGAGCCGTGCGCGGCTCGGCAGGGACAGGGTGCCGCTCTCGGGCGCGATTTCGTCGGCGATCAGCCGGAACAGGGTGGTCTTGCCCGCGCCATTGCGGCCGACAAAGCCGATCCGCGCCCGTTCCGGCAGGAAGGCGCTGGCGTCGTCGAAGAGAACCCGCGGTCCGAGGCGGTAGGTGAGATCGTTGATCTGCAACATGGCGCTCATGTGCGCGGACTTGGCCGCGGATGCAACCCCTGTATTGACGGATTGGGCAGCGCTTATGGTAGCGTTCGCCATGGTTTTACCTGACGATCTTGCAAAATGCCTCGTGCTGAACACGGTTGCCGCCGCCCGAACCTTGTTGCGGCGATACGACGCTCAATTGAAACCCTTAGGGGTCACGGTGCAGCAATTCTCGCTCCTGGCGGCCATCCGTTTTCTTCCCGGTGAGCCGGTCGCGACTTTGGCGCAGCGCGTGTATTTGGACCGCACGAGCCTCACCCGAAACCTCGATCTTCTCGAGCGCAAAGGGCTCGTGCGACGGGTTTCGGGCGCGGTTGGCAACGCCCGGCTGTGTGAGCTGACGAAGGCGGGCAACACCTTGCTCGATCGCCTGTTGACCGAATGGCAGCGGTCCAACACGGAACTCAGACAACGCGTATCGGATCGAGACGCGAAGACCTATCTCCAGGTCGCCAAGCATCTGTCGCAAGAGTGAGGATATCTCCGGGTTTGCCTGACACCGCTCGTGTGCTATATACCGTGTATATACACGGTGATAAATCAATGCGGGAATTCCATTCAGTGCAGGAACCTATTGTCGTTACGGGGCTTGGCGCGGTGTCTCCTTTAGGGGCTGGCGTCGCCACGAACTGGAAGAGACTGCTCGCCGGGCAGAGCGGTATCAGGCAGAACACGCGCTTCGACACACAAGGGTGGAAGTGCACCATCGCGGGGCTCGTGCCGTCACGCGCGGAGGATCCCGAAGGTTTCGATCCGGAAGCGGCGATGGATGCGAAAGATCTGCGCCGCACCGATCTGTTCATCCATTATGCGATGGCCGCGGCACAGGAAGCTTTGGATCAAGCCGGCTGGCACCCGGAAAATTTTGAGGAGAGGGCGCGCACCGCCACGATCGTTGGCACCGGCGTTGGCGGCGTTCCCGCGATTACGGGTGCGGCCGAGACGGTGAAAACATTGGGCGTGCGCCGCCTGTCGCCCTTCGTCGTGCCGTCGTTCTTGCCCAATCTTGCCGCCGGGCAGGTGTCCATCCGTTTCGGTTTTCATGGGCCTGCCGGTGCGCCAGTCACGGCCTGCGCGGCCTCTGCGCAGGCGATCGGCGATGCGCTGCGCATGATCCGCACCGGCGAAGTCGATATCGCTCTCTGCGGCGGCACGGAAGGGTGTGTCGATCCCGTGGCCATCGGCGGCTTCACGGCGGCAAAGGCGCTGTCGTTCAATTTCAACGATGAACCGCAGCGCGCTTCGCGTCCTTTCGATATTGATCACGATGGCTTCGTGCTCTCGGAAGGGGCGGCGATGCTGGTCATCGAGCGGGTCAGCCACGCGCAGCGGCGCGGCGCCCGCCCGCTAGCGGTCCTCTCAGGCTACGGCACCACCACCGATGCTCATCATGTGACGGCCGGATGGCCCGATGGTCGCGAGGCCGCACGCGCCATGCAGATGGCGCTCGCCATGGCAGGCGTTGGTGCGGAAGCCATCGACTACGTCAATGCACATGCCACCTCGACGCCTGTGGGTGATGCGGCCGAGTTGGCCGCCCTGGAGAACATTTTCGCATCGAGCGGGAAGCGCACGCCTGTCGGATCGACGAAGTCGGCAACGGGCCACATGCTCGGCGCTGCGGGCGCGATCGAGGCGGTGTTTTCGGTTCTCGCGCTGCAGAACCAAATCCTGCCGCCAAGCCTCAATATCGAAACGCCGATGCCCGAAGCGAAGGCCTTCGATCTGCTGTCCGATGGCGCGCGGCCGGCTCGGGTCGACCACGTACTGTCCAACGCTTTCGGCTTCGGCGGCGTCAATGCGGCGCTCGTCTTCAGCCGGTACGGATAAAATCCGTCCGCCTGCCGACAGCGCTTAATCGAAATCCTTCGCCAATTCGGCGCGGCTCGTTTCGGTCAGCACGGCCATGTGATTGTAGTTCTCGTGGCCGAGGCCGACGATCACTTGCGTGCCGGGCTTCTTGAAGGCTTCGATCTGCGCCGGGCTGAAGGCAAAGTGGACGAACTGCACCGAGGAGGCCTTGCCCGCTTCGGTGGTGCGATCCTGGTCTTCCTCCGGCCTGCCGGCAATCTTCTCGCCGTTGATCATCATGAAGGCGGTGTCCTCGATGCCGCCGACGCGGCTGAGAATACGCTTGCGCCGTTCCGGCTCGTCGATCTCGATCATGAAGGTGGCAACGAGTTCCTGGCCCTGCGGGATCAAAGGATTGTAGGCCGCCAGTTCGTCCTTCAACTGCTCTTCGCCGCCGCGCTCGATGTGCAACATCTCTTGCACCTGCAGCCACATGGTTTCGAAACTTTCGAAATAGAAAGTGACATTGGGGCCGACGTCGACACGGCGATTGCGCTTCGTCTGGCCGATGCGGCGGCGGGTGTCCATCCGATCCTTGGCATATTCGGCCCAGGGCAGGATGTCGGCGGCGGTGAGTGCGCGTTTGGCGGCCATGGTTTTACTCGTTGATGAATTTAGAACGCGGGTTGTACCCGCCAGCTTGTAGTCGCTTGCTTGTAATCGCTTGGCGTCAGAAATCGAGTCCGTAGGCGCGGGCGAGCAACTGGATCGGATGTTTCACCAGTTGCGGTTTCGGCTTGTCCGTGCCCAGCGCATCGATGCCCTGGGTGATGTGGACGCCGGCCAGCGGGCATTCCGATGTCACGAAAGCCTTGCCGCCATCGCGCGCCGTGCGCGCCACGGGCCTGCCGACCTTCTTGGCCACGTCGAAATTGCCCTTCTTGAAGCCCCAGGCGCCGCCGTGGCCCGAGCAACGCTCGATCACCTGCACGTCGGCTTGCGGCAACAGCTTCAACATCTCGTTGGCCTTCTGGCCCATGTTCTGGGCGCGCGAATGGCAGGAGATGTGCAGCGACACGCCACCGGCGATCGGTTCCATGCCCGGCGCGATGCCGTTCTTCTTGGCGATGTCGACGACATATTCGCTGAGATCGAAAGTGGCCTTCGACAGTTTCTTCACCGCCTCGTTATCGGGCACGATCAGCGGCCATTCGAATTTCAGCATCAGCGCGCAGGAAGGCACCAGCGCGATCACGTCATAGCCTTTGTCGATCCACTCGCCGAGCGCCTTGGCGACGATCTCCGCCGATTTCGCCACTTCGGCGATATGCCCTTGTTCGAGCATCGGCATGCCACAGCAATGCGGATGCACCACTTCGGTCTCGACGCCGTTGCGGGCGAGAACGGCGCGCGCGGCGAGGCCGGGGGCGGGGTCATTGTAGTTGTTGAAGCAGGTGGCATAGAGCACGGCCTTGCGGCCGAAGCCTGGCGCTTCGCGGTTGATTTCCGGCGTCGTCGCGCGCGCCGTGCTGGTCAGCGGCGAACGGACATAGGTCGGCAGCTCAGCGCGGGCGTCGAGCCCGGTGACCTTCTCCAGAACGGCGCGCGAGAACTTGTTATTCGTCGCGGTGACGGCATTGGCGATCGGCGCGACGAGGCCGACGAGCTTGCCGTTGCGATCGGTTTCGGCGAGCTGCTTGTCGATGAACGGAGCTTCGCCCTTTTTCGCTTCGACGGCACGGTAGCGCAGCATCAGATGCGGGAAATCGAGATCGAACGAGTGCGGCGGCACATAGGGACACTTCGTCATGAAGCACAGGTCGCAGAGCGTGCAGGCATCGACGACCGATTTGAAATCGCTGCTGGCGACGGTGTCGAGCTCTTCCGAGGGGGCTGCGTCGACGAGATCGAACAGCCGCGGGAAGGAGTCGCACAGATTGAAACAACGGCGGCAGCCGTGACAGATGTCGAAGACGCGCCGCAGTTCGGCGTCGAGCTTCTCCTCGTCATAGAACTCAGGATTCTGCCAGTCGATTGGATGTCGGGTCGGCGCTTCGAGACTTCCCTCTCTCATGGCTTTCTCTGTTCCTTCAGGGCGTGAGACGAAAGCGGCCGGAGCGAGAACTCCGGCCGCAAATAGTACATGCGTGCTGAAATCTGACCCAGCTGTGGATCAATTCAACGTTGCGGCGTGCTTACTTGAGTTCGTCGAGGGCGCGCTGGAAACGGCCAGCGTGCGAACGCTCGGCCTTGGCCAGCGTTTCGAACCAATCGGCGATTTCCTCGTGGCCTTCTTCGCGGGCCGTGCGCGCCATGCCCGGATACATGTCGGTGTATTCGTGCGTTTCGCCAGCGACGGCGGCGGCGAGGTTCAGGTTGGTGGCGCCGATCGGCAGGCCGGTGGCCGGGTCGCCGCAAGCTTCCAGAAATTCGAGGTGGCCATGGGCGTGGCCGGTTTCGCCTTCCGCGGTGGAGCGGAACACGGCGGCGACATCATTGTAGCCTTCGACGTCGGCCTTTTGAGCGAAATACAGGTAGCGACGGTTGGCCTGGGATTCACCCGAGAATGCTTCCTTCAGGTTGTCTTCAGTTTTGCTGCCCTTAAGAGCCATTTTTTGCCTCTCACTCATGCGATTGCCGGTCTCTCCGGATGCGTTTTGGCGGCTGCTGACAGCCTCAAGCTCCAGATTGGAATTGTTTTTGGAATTATTCGAAGGTGACTGTCAACGTGACTGATCGCGCAGGGCTAAGGAGGTGAGGCAAAGCGCCGCATCCATCGTTGTGGTGAAGCCGAACCGCATCGGCGGTGCCGATGAAAATCATCGACGCGGCCAATCGTGTGACTCTATTTTTGCAGTTTGCGCATCGGCTCGGGCAAAGCGGCGCGGATCAGGCGCGCCAATTCGACGAGCGCCTTCAGGCGCGGGCTGTTGCGGCGATAGATCAGGCGAATGCGCCGCGTCGCATCATCGCCGGCGAGCGGGCGGATCGACATCTGCACGCCAGAGGCGCGGCCGCTCTCGATTGCCATCTGCGGCACGAGCGTCACGCCGAAACCCGCGCCAGTGAGATGCAGGAGCGTCTCAAGCGACGTGGCGCGAATATCCGCATGACCGGCGACGCTCGCCTCCTGCTGGCGGCAGAGATCGACCACCTGGTCGCGCAGGCAATGGCCATCGGCGAGCAGCAGCAGCGACTTCGGATCGATGTCGGAAGCCTTGATGGTTTTCAAAGCGAGCAGGGGATGATTGGCCGGCGTCGCCACCCAGAACGGCTCGTCGAACAGCTCCATCGACGTGAGTTCTGCCGGTTCCGGCGGTGTGGCGATGATCGCCGCGTCCAGCTTGCCCTGCGCCACCAGGGGCACGAGATTGCCCGTCAGGTCCTCGACGATGACGAGCGGCGCATTGGGCAGTTTCTCGGCCGCCGCCGGCAGCACATAGGGCATCAGATAGGGGCCGAGCGTCGGGATGACGCCGAGCCGCAGACGGCCCGACAGGGGGTCGCGATTGGCGCGCGCGATATCGACGATATCCTGCGAGGCGGAGACGGCGCGCCGGGCATGGGCGAGGATTTCCTCGCCGGCCTCGGTCGGCCGCACCGAACGACCGACCCGGTGAAACACCGCGATGCCGAGTTCCTCCTCGAGCTTGGCGATCTGACCGCTCAAGGTCGGCTGGCTGACATTGCAGGCGGCGGCCGCCTTGCCGAAATGGCCGTGCTCGGACAAAGCGATGATGTATTGCAGGTCGCGGAGATTCATGGATCGATCTTTAATTGATATTGCCGATGCATCTATGATATTTGATCGGGAATATCAATATTTAAAACAAGCCGAAATCGCCTGCAAAATCGCCTGCTTGGGCGTTCCTTGAACCTGTTAAATCCTCCGTCTATAAGCGCCGCTCCTTCCACTGATTTTCAGGAAAGCCCAGCCAGATGGCCCTCGAACGTACCTTTTCGATCCTCAAGCCCGATGCGACCCGCCGCAACCTGACCGGCGCCGTCAATGCGCTGATCGAAAAGGCGGGACTGCGCATCGTCGCTCAGAAGCGCATTCAGATGACCCGCGCGCAGGCCGAAACCTTCTACGCCGTTCACAAGGAACGCCCGTTCTTCGGCGAGCTGGTCGAGTTCATGACCTCGGGCCCGGTCGTCGTTCAGGTGCTGGAAGGCGACAACGCCATCGCCAAATATCGCGAAGTGATGGGCGCCACCAATCCGGCCAATGCCGCGCCGGGCACCATTCGCAAGGAATTCGCGGAGTCCGTCGGTGAGAACACCGCGCATGGTTCCGATGCGCCGGAAACCGCCGTCGTTGAGATCGCCCAGTTCTTCTCCGGCAACGAAATCGTCGGCTAACGATTTTATAGCGTTCCACAGATTACGGCAGCCAGGTCACCGTCGCGTGACCTGGCTGTTTTGCTTTCGGTCTTGTTGCAGCGCATCGTCAAACGCCGCTCCGGCAAGCAACATCTCGTGATTTGCCTCACCGATGACGAGGCCAGATAACCGTAAGGTGACGGTCCGCCTCGGCAATGCGAAGACGAACTGTCTCGCAGCCGAGAGGTGCAGCGATGTCATCTTCATCCATTTCCGCAACCCATGAGCCCGCATCCCCAGGCAAAGCCTGGTGGTCGCATCTGTATGTTCAGGTGCTGATCGCCATCGCGCTGGGCGTTGCGCTCGGCTATTTCCGGCCCGACATCGCCGGCACCGATGCGGTCAAGGCGCTGGGCGACGGCTTCGTCAAGCTGATCCGCATGATCATCGCGCCGATCATCTTTTGCACCGTCGTCGTCGGCATTGCCGGCATGGAGAGCATGAAGAAGGTGGGACGTGTCGGTCTCACCGCTATCATCTATTTCGAGATCATGACGACGGTCGCCCTCGTGGTCGGCCTGGTGGTCATCAACGTGTTGCATCCGGGCGTCGGCGCCAACATCGATCCAAAGACGATCGATCCGCATGCGATTGCAACGTTCACCGCCGCGGCCGAGCACAGCACGACCACCCAATTCCTTCTCGACATCATTCCGGAAAGTTTCTTCGGAGCGTTCGCCAAGGGCGAAATTCTGCCGGTGCTGTTTCTCGCCGTGCTGTTCGGCTTTGCTTTGTTTCGCCTCGGCGAGCCGGGCAAGCCCGTGCTGGATCTGATCGACCGCGCCGGCAAAGTGATGTTCGGCATCGTCGGCATCATCATGCGGGCGGCGCCCATCGGCGCGTTCGGCGCCATGGCTTATGTCGTGTCCAAATTCGGCATCGGCAGCCTGTGGTATCCGATCTATCTGCTGATCATCTTTTACGTGACCTCGATCCTCTTCGTGCTGATCATCCTGGGTCTCGTCGCGCGCTGGGCCGGTTTCAGCATCATCGCCTTCGTGCGTTACATCAAGGAAGAGCTGCTGCTGGTGCTTGGCACCTCGTCGTCGGAATCGGCGCTGCCGCGCCTGATGGCAAAGCTGGAAAATCTCGGCTGCGAAAAGTCCGTCGTCGGTCTCGTCGTGCCCACCGGCTATTCCTTCAACCTCGACGGCACCACCCTGTATCTGGCGCTCTCGGCGATCTTCGTCGCGCAGGCGACCAACACCTCGCTGTCGATCGGCGACCAGCTCGCCATCATGGCCGTGCTGATCCTGACCTCGAAGGGCGCGGCAGGTGTGACAGGGGCCGGCTTCACCACGCTCGTGGCCACGCTGTCGGTGATCCCGACGATCCCCGTAGTCGGCATCACCACCATTCAGGGCATCGACAAATTCATGTCGGAATGCCGGGCGCTGACCAATCTGGTCGGCAATGGCGTCGCCACCATCGTCGTGTCGAAATGGGAGGGTACGCTCGACGTCGAGCGGATGAACCGGGTGCTTTCCTTCGAGACCGACGGTGAAGCTGACAATCCGGAGGCATTGGTGCGATGAGGCTCCGCTAGCTAATCCGAGCGACGGCGTTTAAACCATGACCATGAACGCATCGGCCAAGATGGAACCAAAGATCGAACGCCGTCCCTCCGTCTGCCCGCACGATTGCCCGTCGGCCTGCGCGCTCGACGTGGAGGTGATCGACGGCCAGCGGATCGGTCGCATCCACGGTGCCAAGGACCAGAGCTATACGGCGGGTGTCATCTGCGCCAAGGTGGCGCGCTATGCCGAGCGTGTCCATCATCCTGAACGGCTGCTTCATCCGTTGAAGCGCATCGGTGCGAAAGGCGAGGGGCGCTTCCAGCGTATCACCTGGGACGAGGCGCTCGATGAAATCGGCCGCCGCTTCAATCAGGCGGAGCAGACGTTCGGACCTGAAAGCATCTGGCTCAACTATTACGCCGGCACCATGGGCAAGGTGATGAAGGACGGCATCAACCGTCTCGCCCATGCCAAGAAATATTCGCGCCACAATGGCACGATCTGCGTCAATCTTGCCTGGCCGGGGTTTCTCGCCGGCACTGGCTTTCTTGCCGGTCCCGATCCGCGCGAGATGGCGAAATCCGATTGCGTCGTCATCTGGGGCACCAATGCGGTTTCGACGCAGGTCAATGTCATGACCCATGCCCTGCGCGCCCGCAAGGAGCGCAAGGCGAAGATCGTCGTCATCGATATCTATCAAAACGACACGATGAAACAGGCCGACATGGCGCTCTGCCTGCGGCCGGGCAGCGATGGCGCGCTCGCCTGCGCGGTCATGCACATTCTGTTTCGCGATGGCCTGGCGGATCGCGCTTATCTCGACAAATACACCGATGCACCAGCGGAGCTTGAGGCGCATCTGGCGACGCGCGGGCCCGATTGGGCCTCCGCCATCACTGGTCTGTCGGTGGACGAGATCGAAGCCTTCGCCAAACTCGTCGGCACGACGAAGAAGACGTATTTCCGTCTCGGCTATGGCTTCTCGCGCCAGCGCAATGGCGCGTCCAACATGCATGCGGCCGCCAGCATCGCGGCCGTCGCCGGTTCCTGGCAATATGAGGGCGGCGGCGCCTTTCACAACAACGGCGGCATCTATCGGCTGAAACTGCCTCTGGTCACCGGCGCCGATGTGATGGACCCTTCTACCCGCTGGCTCGATCAGTCACGTGTCGGTGCCATTCTCTGCGGTGACGAGGATGCGCTGAAGGACGGCCCGCCGGTCAAAGCCATGCTGATCCAGAACACCAATCCGGTGTCGGTGGCGCCCGATCAAACCCGCGTCAAACAGGGCTTTGCCCGCGAGGATCTGTTCCTGGTGGTGCACGAGCAGTTCATGACCGAAACGGCTTTGATGGCTGACATCGTTCTGCCGGCCACCATGTTCCTCGAGCATGACGACATCTACACCGGCGGCGGCCATCAATATATCGAACTGGCGCAAAAGCTCGTCGATCCGCCGGGTGAATGCCGCACCAATCATGACGTGATCTGTGCCATCGCGGCGCGGGTCGGTGCTGAGCATCCAGGCTTTGCCATGACGCCGCGTGAACATATCGACGCGGGCCTGCGCTCATCAGGCTGGGGTTCGCTCGAAGAGTTGGAAAAGATCAACTGGCGCGACGTGCAGACGGATTTCGAGACGGCGCATTTCCTCAACGGCTTTGGCTGGCCCGACCGCAAATATCATTTCAAGGCCGATTGGTCGCGCGTGCCCTTTGGCGGCGAGCTGTCGGAAGAGTGGCGGCGGATGCCGGTCTTGCCTGACCATTGGGATGTCAACGAGAAGACAGACGCAGCGCATCCGTTCAAACTGGCGACCAGTCCGTCGCGCTCTTTCCTCAACTCGTCCTTCAACGAAACGCCGTCATCCCTGGCACGTGAGGGCCGGCCGACGGTGCTGATCCATCCTGAGGACGCAGCGGCGCTGACCATTGTCGAGGGTGACAAAGTCGTGCTCGGCAATGTGCGCGGCGAAGTGCGGCTGCATGCCAGGATTTTCCCTGGCCTGCAGCGTGGCGTGCTGATCTCGGAAGGCATCTGGCCGAACCACGCGTTCGAGGATGGCAAGGGCATCAACACGCTGACACGGGCCGAAACGCCGGCGCCCTTCGGCGGCGCCGCCTTCCACGACAATCACGTTTGGATCAGGCGCACCAATTAACGCGGCGGCATGCCGGGGAAAGCCGGCAGACCTTCCGCCAGGCGGTGGAACGCCTGCTTCTCTGCCGTGTAAATGGCCATTTGCGGCGCGAAGGCCGTTGGATCGTCAAGCGTGCCGACCTTCAAGATGACGAAGGGCAGGTCTTGGCGCCGCGTGACCATATGCGTGCCGCACTCTTCGCAGAATTCGCGGGTGACCGGCTTTTCCAGATCGCTGCGCGCGAAAGTCTTCGGCTGCCCCTGGACGTAGCGGAAGCCATCGGGCGGCAGGAGCATGAACATGTGCGGTGACCCGCCGCTGATGTGCTGGCAGGCGCGGCAATAGCATTCGGCCTGCAAGCGTGGCGTGCCCTCGGCGACATAGCGGACCTTGCCGCAGTAACAACCACCTTCGAGTTTCATCGGACATCAGCTCCTTGATCAGGATTGAACGATTTTTCCGCCGCTTTTCGGCCTGCGCTTGAACACGAGAACGATGAGCGGGATCAGGGTGAAAAGCAGGCCGGGAATGGCCAGAAAGGTTGGCCCGGCCCAAAGCGTCCAGAAGGACGAGATGACGGCTTGATCGGGATGAGCTGGATCATACCAGATGCGCACCGTATCGCCGTCCGCATAGGGCGGATTTGTCGAGCCGCTCGATGATGTCACGACGCGGGCGGCTGCGTTGGCGTCTGTCAGGAAACTAAACTGCGGGTAAAGGAAGACGCCGCCGTGATTGCCGCCAGGGCGGGAGACGGCGCCGATAAAGATCCCCTCGGTCGTTTTGGCACGCGCCAGAAATGCGAGAGTGGGTGCGAGATTTGCCGCCGCAGCCAAAAGAAAGAGAACGCCAATCGTCATCGGGATCGCAATGGGCCAGAACAGGGAGCGAGCGGGAGACGGCATGGCCCGCAGTGTAGCAGCGTGCAGAGAGCGAGCAATTGGAAAGGCTGCGCTAGCGCGGCAGAATGTCCTGCCGCCGCGCATAGGTGGTGAGTGCCTTGCGAATGTCTTCGCCATCCACAGAGCTGGTCAAAGCATCGAGCTGGTCATCCCAGGCATTCCACTCATGTTGGAATGACACGCGTCGGCGTTCTTCCGTCGAGATCGGATAGGGCTTGGGGAACATGGCGATGGCCTGATCGATGGTCGTGCCAAGGGCTTCCTGGCCGACATCGCGCAGGGCCTGGGCCGCGTGGAGAGCAAACGCCCCGCTGGAATTGCTGAAGAACTGATGCATGCCGCCGTTGAACAATTCCCCCATCAGCAGTGTCAGGACATAGACGGTGCGATAGGGCCCCGGCATCTGCTCGATCTCCGCTTGGATCGTCGCGGCATTGCCGAAGCCGGAGGGGCCCGGCAGCAATTGCTCTTGCAGATAGGAAAGACGGTTGTCGTCGGACAGATTTTCACGGGCTTGTTTGAGGGCTGCTGAGACGACAGGATCGCGCGCCGCATAACCCTCCACTTCGTCGCGAAACTTCTTTTTGCCGACGAATTGCTTGCCCAACTCCAGTAGTTTGGTTTCAGTGGCCGTCGGTGGTTTGAAGAGATCGGGCAGAATGCCTTCACCGACACGCAAAAAACTCTTCGAGAAGAAATCGGCGCGCTTTCTGTTTTCGATCGGATAATTCGGGCCGAAGACGGCGATCGCCTCGGCCATCACGCGTGCCCGATCCGACAGTTCCGCGGCATTGAGCGCCTTCAGCACGTCGGGCGCCAGGGTGGCGGCGGGATTGTCGAAATAGGCGCTGAGATTCTCCGTCGACGTTTCGTGCACGAATTCGCCGAGGCCGAGCAGAAGACGCAGATGTTGCAGGGGCAGGGGATCCCGATTGATCTTGGCGAGGTAGTCGTCGCGCTGTTCGATGGCGAGTTGCCACAGATCAGGCGGAAAGGTCAGCGAGAGCACGTCATAGTCGGGAATGTGGCGCAAAGTGGCGTCTCGAAATTGATAACGCTCGGAGCGAGCGGAGGGAGTGTGTTGCGCCATGCTCGGTGTGAGCGCGGCCAAAACGGCCGCGACCAACAGGCAGAGTTTGAGCAGCGATCGATAAAATGTCCGGGTTGTTTTCAAAAAGCATGTCCCGCGAGGTGATCCCGTAAACCCACGTTCATTGGATCACTCTCGCCGCCCACGATCAACGCTTCATGATCGCGGACATGATCGGAGCCGGATCGGCCAATCAGGCGGCGCGCTTTTCGCCCTTGGGGAAATATTGTTCTTCCATCCGTTGCGCATAGGCGATCAGGTTCGCGTGTTTCTTCACTTCGCCGCGGATGTCGCTGTCGAAAACTTCGCAGAGCGAGGCGGTAAGAAAGGCATAGACCGTTGCGTCTGCGCCACAGGGCTTGTCGCCCATGAGATAGCGCTTGTCGCCGAGCACCTGCGCCACCGCCGTGATGGCGCGGCTCGCCAAGTAGGTGCGCTGATCCTTCGTATGGCGGCCCATGCCATGGCCATGCGCGTTCTTGCGCACTTCCTTCACCACCATGTGACGGATGAGCGGGCGCAGCGGCGCGGGCATGCCGTCGAAGAAATGCGCCGGGCCACGGGCAAAATTTTCAGGTTCCAGCCAGCGTTCGTGCAACACCGTCCAATAGACATGGTCTTCGAGCATTTTCTCGACCGCCCAGGCGCAGCCGCGCTGTTCCGGCGTGAGGCCCGCGTCATAGTCGAAGCCATATTTCTTTTCGATATGGAGGCGGATGAAAGTCGAGTCGGCGATGATTTCGCCGTCGTCCTCGATCACCGGAAACTTGCCCTTCGGCGCCTTGCGCACATCGCCGCGCACCGGCTCGTAGGGGATGCCGGCGATCCGCAGCAGCATATGAGCCTTCATGACAAAGGGGCTCGGATCGACCAGTCCGAAACCGGGTCCAAACACCTGCAGTTTAACCATGACACCCCTCCGTTGCGTTTTAAGAGCATCGAGGCTCTACTGACACGCTCCTGACAAAGCCTGTCAGCAGCGCGTTGCATTCTAGCCCCCATGACCAGATCGTCTCGCCTTCTCGACATTGTGCAACTTTTGCGGCGCCACCGGCGGCCAGTAACCGCCGAAGCTGTGTCACGGGAGCTCGAAGTCTCCCTGCGCACCGTCTATCGCGATATTGCGACCCTCCAGTCCAACCGGGTGCCGATCCGGGGCGAGGCCGGCGTCGGCTATGTGCTGGAGCCGGGCTACGACCTGCCGCCGGTGATGTTCACCGCCGATGAGGTCGAGGCGATCCTGGTCGGTCTGCGTTGGCTGCGCGCCCGCGCCGACGCCTCGCTGGCGCGCGCCGCCGACGATGTCGAAGCCAAGATCGCCACTATCCTGCCCGATGCCCTTAAACCCGTGCTGATGGAATCCTCTTTGTTCGCGCCAGCGATGGAGGAGCGCATCGTCGCCGAGAACATCGACGTGGCGCCGGTGCGCGAGGCGATCCGCAAGGGCCTGCGCGTCACCATCGATTATGCCGATGCGGTGGGAGCCAAGACGAGCCGCACCATCTGGCCGTTCGGTCTGGCTTATTATGACTCGGTGCGTGTCGTCTTGGCCTGGTGCGAATGGCGGCAGGATTTCCGTTCCTTCCGCACCGATCGTATCGGCGGCTATGAGATCGGCCAGAAATATCCGGCCCGTCGCGCCGATCTCCTGAAGCGCTGGAAGGTGCTGACGGGCCATACTTTGCAAGTGTGAGATTGCGCAGGTGTGATCACGCGTGTGTGGCGAAGGGATCGTAGCTGCCGAAACTCCACACATTGCCTTCCGGGTCCACCACGTCATAGGCGCGGCCGGGATAGCCTTGGTTGTCGTAAGGCCCTCTGAGAATATGAGCGCCGACAGCTTTGGCCTGCGCCGCATGGGCATCCGGATCGTCGATCACCGCATAGACGCACATGGTGATGCAGCCGGCCTCTTTCACCGTCTTCCAGCGGTAGAGATCGGTGGTTTCATTCGGGCGATCGCTGCCGAGCATGATCATGTTGTCGTGCAGCGTCAGTTGCGCGTGGACGACGATCCTGGGATCGGCCTCGTCGCGATAGACAGCGTGTTCCTTGAAGCCGAAAGCACGGCAGAGGAAATCGATGGCCGCCGGAGCGTCTTTGTAGCGCAGGCAGGGGATGAGAGCGGGGCGAACCATGAATGCTCCTTGCTGGTTTCCGTTCTTATTGTGCCGTGCGTTCAACACGGCGTCTTGTACGGATGTAACCTGCGGCTCCTGTTCGGGTTCCGCGTTAAGGCGTTTTGCCGTTTGGCTTAGGCAAAAGGCACAAAGGCGCGTCAAAACAAAGATGTTAGGCAAATTGCGTTTCTATCGAAGTGCAATTTGCTCTAAGACGTCTTGGACGCTCGCAGAGGCGTTCAGGCAGGAGCCGGACCATGATCAAGATGAGTGTCTACTATCCGGCCGATGGCGGCTCGAAGTTCGATCACGATTACTACCGCACCCGTCACCTGCCACTGATCCAGGAACGGCTCGGCGATGCCTGCCTGCGCTACGAGATCGATAGGGGCCTTGCGGGTGGCGCACCTGGAAGCGCGCCGGAGTTCGTCGCAGCGTGCCACATCTACGCGCCGAGCCTGGAGACATTCCAGGAGGCGTTCGGTCCTCACCGCGCGGAGATCGTCGCTGACGTCGCCAACTATACGGACATCACACCCATCGTGCAGATCAGCGAAATCATTGGAGGGTAGGGGCTAGTCGTCGCGAAAGCCGCCGAGCCCCGGCAGCAGGCTGGCGCGCAATTCGCCCGGCGTCATGGCGCTCAGCGCCTGCACATCGCGCGTCAGATGCGACTGGTCATAATAGCCCGTCTCGGCGGCGAGTTCCGCCAAGCTGTCGTTGGGCATTGCCATCAAGCGCGTCGTGAACCGGGCGAACCGGGCCAGTCGCCTATAGGTCTGCGGCGAATGGCCGGTGAGGGTTGTGAAGCGCTGGCTCAGATGTTTGCGGCTCCAGCCGATCTCCTTGGCGATGTCGGCGACGGCGGCCGGTTCGGCGGCGCCGAATTGCTCCATCGCCCAATGCACCGTTTTGTCGAAGGCCGGCGCATCTGCGAACCAACGCATCAAGGCCCGATCGGCAAGATCGAACTGTTCGCCGGCATTTCGCGCTTCGACCAGCCGTGCGCCAAGATCACGCGCGGCGGTGCCGCGAAATACGCTCAAGGGGAGAACGCGATTGGCGATCTCGGCCAGGGGCGCCTTGCAGACGGCAGCGAGGCCCGCCGGTGAGAGAAAGACGTGCAGGCCGCGTTGCGGGCCAAGCGCACGGGAAATCGATGTGGCATCGGCGGCCCCACCGATGAAAGCTTCGCCCGCCTTGAGAATGATCTCCACGCCATCAGCGCCGATGATCGACAACGGTTCATCAAGCGTGAAGATCAGCACGCCCGATGTCGAGGCAAGTTCCCGTCGCGCCGCGAAGGACTGGGTTTTCTCGGTGTAGCTGCCGTAACTGCTGACGAGACCGGTCAAAGCTTTCGCGGCCGGGGCCGCGACGATGGACCAGCGATCCACGCCATCGTCATATTGGCGAACTGTACTGGGCCGCGGCGCGCTCATGGCGCCATGATAGCGCAGTTAAGCGGACGGATCAGCCGTCTTCGTCTTCGCGCTCGGGAACCACCAGCGCCGTGTGGTTGACGTTCCAGCAGGCGCCGACAACCCGGTTGTTCTCGATCCGCAGCCGGCCGGAGGCCGCCAGTTCCAGGGCGCGTGGATAGATGATGTGCTCTTGCGCCAACACGCGGGCGCCCAAGGTTTCCGGTGTATCGGTGTCGAGCACGGGCACCGCCGCCTGGGCGATGATCGGGCCGGCATCCATTTCCGGCACGACGAAATGCACCGTGCAGCCGTGGATCTTCACGCCATCGGCCAGCGCCCGCTCATGCGTGTGCAGGCCTTTGTAGGAGGGCAGCAGGGCGGGGTGAATGTTCAGCATCCGCCCGGCCCAATGGGTCGTAAACGACGGTGTCAGCAGCCGCATGAAGCCGGCGAGGCAGATGAACTCGATGCGATTGATCTCGAGTACTTGTTGCAGCGAGGCTTCGAAGGCTTCGCGGCCGGCATAGATTTTGTGATCGACGGCGGCGGTGGCGATGCCGCGCGCTTTGGCGGTGGCGAGCCCCGGCGCATCTGGGCGATTCGACAGGACGAGCGCGATTTCGGCGGGAAATTCCGGCACGCGTGCGGCCTCGATCAGCGAGGTCATGTTGGAACCACGCCCCGAGATGAAGATCGCCGTGCGCCGGCGCATCGTCATAGCGCCAGCCGTCCGCGTGTCGCGACGCGCTCGCCGCTCGCATATTGGGTGATCTCGCCGATGCGCACCGGCGCTTCGCCGGCGTCGCGCAACGCACGTTCGACGTCGGCGGCCTTGGCCGCTTCGGCGACGACGATCATGCCGATGCCACAGTTGAACGTGCGCAGCATTTCCGCTTCCGCCACGCCGCCGGCTTTCGCCAGCCATTGGAAGACAGGCAGAACGGGAATGGCGTCGAGATCGAGCATCACGCCGGTGCCATCGGGCAGCACGCGCGGAATGTTGTCGGGAAAGCCGCCGCCGGTGATATGCGCCAGGGCCTTGATGCCGTCGGTCGCCTTCAAAGCCTTCAGCAGCGGCTTCACGTAGATGCGTGTCGGCGTCAGCAGCGCTTGCGCCAGGGCCGTGCCCGGCTTGAAGGGCGCGTCGTCGGTCCATTTCAAACCGGCATGTTCGACGATACGGCGCACCAGCGAAAAGCCGTTCGAATGCACGCCCGAGGAGGGCAGGCCGAACAGAACGTCGCCGGCGGTCACGCCGGCCTTCGGCAACAGCGCGCCGCGTTCGGCCGCGCCCACGGAGAAGCCCGCGAGATCGTAGTCGCCCTTGGCATAGAGGCCGGGCATTTCGGCGGTCTCGCCGCCGATCAAGGCGCAGCCCGCATCGATACAGCCTTCGGCGATGCCCTTGACGACGGCGGCGCCGGCTTCCGTATCGAGTTTGCCGGTGGCGTAATAGTCGAGGAAGAACAGCGGTTCGGCGCCCTGGACGATGAGATCGTTGACGCACATGGCGACGAGGTCGATGCCGACCGTGTCGTGAATGCCGCTGTCGATGGCGATTTTCACCTTGGTGCCGACGCCGTCATTGGCGGCGACCAGGATCGGATCGCTGAAGCCTGCCGCTTTCAGGTCGAAAAGGCCGCCAAAGCCACCGATTTCCGCATCGGCGCCGCGCCGGCGCGTGGCACGCACCAGCGGCTTGATTTTGTCTACCATCGAATTGCCGGCGTCGATGTCGACGCCCGCCTGCGCATAGGTCAGGCCGGTTTTGGGGGGCTGGCTCATACAGGGGGGTTAGCGCCCGCCGCCGTCTGAGGCAAGGCCAAGAGAGGGTCACGAGAGGGTTTTGCAAGGGGTGCAGGGCCGGATCGCCGGCAGATCTCGGGAAAGCCTGGCCTAGCTTGCATTCCCAAAGCCCAAAGTTACACTTTCCAGTGCTGAAAGCTGATCGGGGGAGGGGACGATGCGAGCTTTACGGGCATTCGCGGCCGCGTGCGCGCTTTTGGGCGGCTGGGCAGGTTCCAGCGCCGTTTGGGCCCAGGGTTGGCCCTCCAAAAACATCACCATCGTTCTGCCGCTGGCGGCTGGCACCGGTATGGACACGATCGTCCGTCTGTATGGCGAAAAGCTGCAACAGGCGCTGGGGCGTCCCGTGGTTGTCGACAACAGGCCGGGCGCTTCCTTCATGCTGGCGGCGCAGGCCGTCGCCTCCGCCGCGCCTGATGGCCATACGCTGGGCGTGGTGACGGCGACGCCCGTGGCGGTCAATCCGGTGCTGTTCAAGCAGATGCCCTATGATCCCGAAAAGGATTTCGTGCCGCTGGCGCTCTATGCCAAATCGCCGTTCGTGCTGGTCATCGATCCGTCGCTGCCGCCCAAGACCGCGCCGGAACTGATCGCCTTCATGAAGGCGGGCGAGCGGCCGTTGAACTATTCGTCACCCGGCATCGGCACGTCGCAACATCTGGCGATGGAATATGTCAAACAGCGGTTCGCCTTGGCCGGCACACACGTGCCCTATCGCAACACTCCGCAGTCGATCATGGACATCGTCTCGGGCCACGTGAATCTCGGCTTCGCCGAGGCCGGTGCTTCGGTGCCGCTGATCAAGGACGGCAAGCTGCGCGCCATCGCCGTGTCATCGGCGCAGCGCCTCGATGCGATCAGCGATACGCCGACCTTCGCAGAGGCCGCCGGCGTCAAGGATTTCGAGGCGGTCTCCTGGCACATGCTGCTGGCGCCGGCCGCCACGCCGAAGGAGGTGACGGCGCGCCTGCATGGCGCCATGAAGACGATCATGGCCGACCCGGAGGTGAAGAGCCGCATCGCCGGCCTTGGCCTGATTCCCTTCGATACGCCCGACGAGGCGGGCATGCGCGCCTATATGCGCAGCGAGCGGGAAAAGTGGGGCGCATTGGTGCGCCATCTGGGCCTCGAAGGCACTCAGTAGATTCAAGGGGAAGGGCCCGCCGCCGTCGTCTGGTCTCGAAAAGACGGGGGCGGGCATGCTAAAACCGTTTGAATCGTCCATAACCGGCCTGTCCGGGTCCCGTTCCCGCATGTTATTCTGCCTGCAATGAGCGCCCATACACTTCTGGCGAACCTGCCAAACCTGATTACCCTGCTGCGCCTGGCGCTCGTCCCCGTGGTCATCACCTTGATCGTGCAGCCGAAGTGGGGGCTGGCCTTCGTTTTGTTCGTCATCGCCGGGGTGTCGGATGCCATCGACGGCTGGCTCGCCAAGCGCCTCGATCTGCGCTCGGAACTCGGCGCCTGGCTCGACCCCCTGGCCGACAAGGCGCTTCTGGTTTCGATCTACATCGCTTTGGCGATCACCGGCGTCATTCCCGCCTTCATCGCCATTCTCGTTGTTTCCCGCGATATCATGATCATCGCCGGCGTCCTGGTCGCCGTGCTGCTCGACCGGCCGCTGCCGATCAAGCCGCTCTGGGTGTCGAAAATTAACACCACCGTCCAAATCGCCTTTGCCAGCGCCGTGCTGGCAGCGAAAGCCTTCGACCTGCCACTCAGTCTGTGGTTTGAAGGATCGGTGTGGATCGTCGCGGCGCTGACGCTGCTTTCCGCCGGAGCCTATGTCAGGCAATGGCTCCGGCACATGGAATCGTAGAGGGCGCGGGAAACCGGCATGCGGATCGAACGGCAATTGGCCTTCTGGCTCGCGGCGCTTGCGGTCGCCGTGCTGGCGCTGTGGCTGTTCAGCGGCGTGCTGATGCCGTTCGTCGCCGGCATGGCGCTCGCCTATCTGCTGAATCCCGTGGCCAATCGCCTGCAGCGCATGGGCATCAACCGCCTCGTCGCCTGCATCGTCATTTTAGCGGTTTCGGTCATTTTCTTCGTCGTCGTGCTGGTGGCGATCGTGCCGCTGGTGGTGACGCAATTGTCGCATTTCGCCGAGAACGTGCCGGGCTACATCAACCGGCTGCAGGATCTGGCGCGCACGCTCGCCAGCGAACAGGGCAATCTTTTATCCAACTGGATCGGCATCGACATTTTCCAGAAGCTCGGATTGGGTGACGGCAAGCCGGCGGATGTGTCGGGGCCCGTGGGCAATCTCGTCGGCAAGGGAGTGAGCTGGCTGACGGGGCTTCTCGGCTCGATCATTTCGGGCGGTTCGACCTTGATCGGCATCGCCTCGCTCCTGGTCATCACCCCCGTCGTCGCCTTCTACATGCTGGTCGACTGGGAGCGGATGATCCGCACCCTCGATGGCCTGGTGCCGGTCGCCCATCGCGACACCGTCCATCGACTGGCGCGCCAGATCGACACCGCCATCGGTGGCTTCCTGCGCGGCCAGTCGTTGGTCTGTCTGTTCCTGGCCGCTTGGTATGGCTTCGGCCTGCTGTTGATCGGTCTCAATTTCGGCTTCGTCATCGGCCTGACCGGCGGGCTCCTCAGCTTCATTCCCTATGTCGGCTCGCTGACGGTTCTGGTGATTTCCGCCATCCTCGCCATCGTTCAGGGCTGGCCGAGTCCCTGGCTGCTGGTCATGGTTTTGGTCGTGGTCGGCACCGGGCAATTCTTGGAAGGCAATGTGCTGACGCCGCGCCTCGTCGGTGCGTCGATCGGCCTGCATCCGGTCTGGTTGATGTTCGCGCTGCTCGCCTTCGGCTCCCTATTCGGTTTCACCGGCCTGATTGTCGCCGTGCCCGTGGCCGCCGCCATCGGCGTACTGATCCGCTTCGGCATCGAGCGCTACCGTGAGAGCGCGCTCTACCGTGGGGTGGAGCCGTGAGTGGGCAACTGGCCTTCGACCTGCCGTTGGAGCCGAGTTTCAGCCGCGAGAATTTTCTCGTTTCTCCGTCCAACGAGGCGGCCTGGGCCCATTTCGAGGCCTGGCCGAACTGGCCGGGCCGTATGCTGCTCCTTCTGGGGCCGACCGGGGCGGGCAAGAGCCATCTCGGCGCCATTTGGGCCGAAACCGCCGGCGCCCGCATCCTGCCCGCCGCCGCCCTGGCCAACACCGACCTCCAGGCCTTGGCCCAAAATCCCGCCGTTCTGGTCGAGGATGCGGATCGTGCCGGCGGCGTGGAAAAAGAGCTGTTTCACCTGATCAATCTGGCCACCGAAAGCGGCACATCGCTCGCCGTGACGGCCCGCCAATGGCCGGATTCCTGGGGATTGAAGACCAAGGACCTGCTGTCCCGTCTGCGCCGCGCGCCGGCCGTGGAAATCGGCGAGCCGGACGATGCCCTGGTGCGGGCGGTTCTGGTGAAACTATTCATGGACCGGCAATTGCAGGTCGATGCCACCGTGATCGAATTTCTGGCCGCTCGGATCGAGCGCTCGCTCGCCGCCGCCCGTTCCGTCGTCGCCATTCTCGACCGGGAGGCGCTGGCGCGGGGCCGGGCGGTGACCCGTCCCATGGCCAGCGAAGTGTTGAAACGGCTGGAAGCCGACCATTGACGCAATTCTGTCATCGTACTGTCATCTGTTTGATGAAGGACCAGCATTTACCACACGCTAGAAAGGGCCTTTCCCGTGCCGAGTGAAATTGCCGCGAGCCTGACAAACGCCGCTCAGGATCAGATTGCGGACACCCAGCATCTCGGTCCTGTGCAGGTCGAACTGGCCGAAGGCGAAAGCCGTTTCATCAACCGGGAACTGTCCTGGCTCGAATTCAACAATCGGGTGCTGGCGGAAGCCTCGAACCGCAACCATCCGTTGCTCGAACAGCTCCGCTTCCTGTCGATCTCGGCCAACAATCTCGATGAATTCTTCATGGTCCGCGTGGCGGGCCTGCGCGGCCAGGTGCGCTCCGGCGTCACCACGCGCTCCGACGACGGCCTGCCTCCGGCCGAACAACTGGCGAAGCTGCGCGAACGGGTGATGACGCTCACCGATGCCCAGCAGAGGCGTTGGATCGAACTGCGCGAGGAATTGGCCGGTGTCGGCATTCGCATCGTCGAACCGGCAGATCTCGAAACTGGCGAAGCGCAGTGGCTCGACGACCATTTCAACCTGCATATTTTCCCGGTGTTGACGCCGCTGGCCGTCGATCCGGCGCATCCGTTTCCGTTCATTCCAAATTTCGGCTTCAGTGTCGTTCTGCAACTCTCTGGTGTGCGCGAGGGCAATCGCCTCAATGCGTTGGTGCGCTTGCCCAACAAGGTCGAACGCTTCGTGCGCATTCCGGCGGCGCTTGGTGGCAGCGAGACGAAATTCGTGCCGCTCGAAAGCGTTATCGCCGCGCAAGCGGCGCGGCTGTTCCCGGGCTATAAGATCATCGGCCGTGGCTATTTCCGCGTCATCCGCGACAGCGATATCGAAATCGAGGAAGAGGCCGAGGATCTCGTGCGCTTCTTCGAGACGGCGCTGAAGCGTCGCCGTCGCGGCCGCGTCATCCGTCTTGAATTCGATGCGATGACGCCAGACGATCTGCAACAATTCGTGGCCGACGAACTCGATGCGGCCGCCGATGAAGTGTTCATCAACTCAGGCATGCTGGCACTGAACGAACTCAGCGAAGTCGTTTCGCTCGACCGGCCGGAGCTGAAGTTCACGCCTTATAATCCGCGCTTCCCCGAACGCGTGCGCGAGAACGGCGGCGACTGCTTCGCCGCCATCAAGCAAAAGGATCTGGTGGTTCACCACCCGTATGAGTCCTTCGACGTGGTGGTGCAGTTCATCGCGCAGGCGGCGCGCGATCCCAATGTCATCGCCATCAAGCAGACGCTCTATCGCACCTCCGCTGACAGCCCGATCGTTCGCGCGCTCGTTGAAGCGGCGGAGGGCGGCAAGTCGGTGACGGCGCTCGTCGAGTTGAAAGCGCGCTTTGACGAAGAGGCGAATATCCGCTGGGCGCGCGATCTGGAGCGCGCCGGTGCGCAGGTCGTCTTCGGCTTCATCGAATTGAAGACCCACGGCAAGCTGTCGATGGTCGTGCGTCGCGAAGGCGCGGGGCTCACCACCTATTGCCATGTCGGCACCGGCAACTATCACCCGCAGACGGCCCGCATCTACACGGACGTGTCCTATTTCACCGCCGATCCGGTGATCGGCCGCGATGTCGGGCGCATCTTCAATTTCATCACCGGCTATGCCGAGCCCGACGATCTTGAGCGCATGGCGGTGTCGCCGATCAGTCTCAAGCGGCGGCTGCTGACCCATATCGACGAAGAGATAGAGCACGCCAAGAACGGTCGCCCGGCGGCGATCTGGGCCAAGTGCAATGCGCTGGTCGATCCGGTCATCATCGATGCCTTCTACCGGGCGAGCCAGGCGGGCGTGTCGATCGATCTGGTCGTGCGCGGCATCTGCTGCCTGCGGCCAGGTGTCCCAGGTCTGTCCGACAATATCCGCGTCAAGTCGATCATCGGCCGCTTCCTCGAACATGCGCGCATCTATGCGTTCGGCAACGGCCACGGCCTGCCGCACAAGAACGCCCATGTCTATATTTCCTCGGCCGATCTGATGCCGCGCAATCTGGACCGCCGCGTCGAGGTCATGACGCCGATGACCAATCCGACGGTGCACGAGCAGGTGCTTGACCAGATTCTGGTGGCTAACCTTATCGACAACCAGCAGAGCTACCGGGTCTTGCCCGATGGATCGAGCGAGCGCATAGTCCCGCGCGCTGGCGAGGAACCGTTCAACGCCCACAATTATTTCATGACCAACCCGTCGCTGTCGGGTCGTGGAAAGTCGTTGAGGGAGTCCAGCCCGCGTTCGCTTTCAAGACGCAAGGACACGCGCAAGTCGAATGGTTCCACCCGGTAATAAGGCTCCCGGCAGACTCGAAGCGCTCAAGCCCCTCGCGGTCGTCGATATCGGTTCAAATTCGGTCCGGCTGGTCGCCTATGAAGGGCTGACGCGCGCGCTGACGCCGATTTACAACGACAAAGTGTTGTGCGGCATCGGTCGCGGTGTCGCCACCACGGGAAAGCTTAACGAGGAGGGGGTCGAGCGGGCGCTGTCGGCATTGTCGCGCTTCCGCGTACTCTGCGACCTGCTGAAAATCAAAGATGTCCACGTGCTGGCGACCGCGGCCGCGCGGGACGCTAAGAACGGCCGTGAATTTCTTGCCGCGGCTGAAAAGACCCTCGGCGCGCCTGTGGATTTGCTGTCGGGCGAACGGGAATCGCGGCTGGCAGCCCTGGGAGTGGTGTCGGGATTCTATGCCCCCGATGGGGTGGTCGGCGACCTTGGCGGCGGCTCGCTGGAACTCAACGAAGTGCATGGCGGCCGGCTGGGCAAGGGCGTGTCCCTGCCGCTGGGCGGCCTCTCGCTGATGGACATGACCGGACGCTCGCCGAAAAAGGCGAGCAAGCTCGTGCGCGATGCCATCGCTCAGATCAAAGGCCTCGACCAGTTGAAGGGCCGCACTTTCTACGCCGTCGGCGGGACGTGGCGCGCTTTGGCGCGTTTGCACATGCATCAGCGCAACTATCCGCTGAACGTCATGCACGGCTATATCATTCCCCGCCGCGATGCCGAGGATTTCGTCTCGCTGGTCGAACGGGTCAATGCCGAGGCCCTGGTGGCGATCGAAAGCGTCGCGGCCGCCCGCCGTCCGCTGCTGGCTTATGGCGCCGTCGTGCTGGAAGAGATCATTCGTCGCGCCCGGCCGAACCAGATCGTCGTTTCCGCTTTGGGCTTGCGCGAAGGCCTGCTTTACGAACGTCTCGATGCGCAGGAGCGCAAGATCGATCCGCTGATCCAGGCGGCGAGCGATCTCAACATTCTGCGTTCGCGCGCGCCACGCCATGGCTGGGATCTCTGCGCCTGGACCGACGCCTTCATGCGCTCGACCCATATCGACGAGACCAAGAACGAACAGCGCCTGCGCCATGCCGCCTGTCTGCTCGCCGATATCGGCTGGCGTGCCCATCCTGATTATCGCGGCGAACAGTCGTTCAACATCATCGCCAACGCGGCTTTCGTGTCCATCGACCATAGCGGCCGCGCCTATCTGGCTTTGGCGACCTCGTATCGCCACATGGGCTTCGAACATGATGTCAGCCCGCAATTGCGCATGCTGGCGACGCCACGTCTGCTCGATCGCGCGCAGCTTCTCGGCGCCGCCATGCGCGTCGGCTATGCGGTCTCCGCCGCCATGCCTGATGTTCTGCCCAAGACGCCACTCGTCTGCCGGCGCGGCAAGGTGGTTTTGAAACTGCCGCGCGAATTCGCGCCATTGGCGAGCGAACGCTTGGCCAATCGTCTGCGCCAGCTCGGCCGCCTGATCGGCCGCGAGCCCGACATCATCATCGAATGAAGCGCAAATAAAAACGCCGCCGCTTCAAGGAAGCGACGGCGTCTGACGTGTTGCTATTTAGCTGTCAGTCGTCGTGCGACAGCAGGGCGTTGTGCAGGATGCCACCGATGGCAGCGCCAACGATCGGCGCGAGCCAGAACAGCCAGAGCTGCTGCAAGGCCCAGCCGCCCACGAAGATCGCCTGACCGGTCGAGCGCGCCGGATTGACCGACGTGTTGGTCACCGGGATCGAGATCAGATGGATCAGGGTCAGGCAGAGGCCGATGGCGATCGGCGCGAAACCCGGAGGGGCTTTCTTGCCGGTGGCGCCGAGGATGACGAGCAGGAACATCGCGGTCATCACCACTTCGCAGATGAGTGCCGACACCATCGTGTACTTGCCCGGCGAATGATCGTCATAGCCGTTGGCAGCGAAGCCGCCGGCGAGCGAGAAGTCGGATTTGCCGGAAGCGATGAGATAGAGCACGCCGGCGGCGGCGATGGCGCCGACAACCTGGGCGATGATGTAGGGGATGAGTTCGCCCCAGGAGAAGCGGCCGGCGACCGCGAGACCGACGGAAACAGCCGGATTGAAATGGCCGCCCGAGATCGGACCGACCGCATAGGCCATGGTCAGAACCGTGAGACCGAAGGCAAGTGCAACGCCCGCGAAGGCAATGCCGAGTTGTGGAAAGGCGGCGGCCAGGACGGCGCTACCGCAGCCCCCCAAGACCAGCCAGAACGTACCAAAGAATTCTGCTGCTAATTTCTTCTGCATCGGAGCCCCCAAGGCTTAAGCGATTTGCCAAGCTTAGTTATTCGGCTCGATTCGTCAAAGTGACTTTGGTCACTTGAAAGGCTTTTGCTTGTTAATTAGGCAACCGCTGGCTCGTCGGCGGGCGCATCCTGCCAGGCCAGGGTAATGACCCGGCCGCGTTCGATGGTCAGCGCCAGCTTCCCATGTTTCAGCTCGAGCGCGCGGACGCCGAACAACTCCCGCCGCCACCCGGTGAGGGCGGCAACCGGCGCATTGTCATCCGCTGATATGGCTTCGAGATCGTCCACGGTAGCGATCATCTTGGGCGCCACGCCGTGGCGTTCGCTCACCTGCCGCAGCAGCACTTTCAACAGTTCGACCGTTGCGCCATTGCCGCCGCTGCGCCGTTCGCGTTCGATCTTCGGCAAGGTCTTGGGATCGCGCGCCAGGCCGCGCTCGATGGCCGCCAGCAGTTCGGCGCCACCGCGCGAGCGTTCCATGCCGCGCGGGAAGGCCCGCAGGTTGCCAAGCGCCTCCGCCGTGCGCGGCGCCGCCAGCGCCACTTCGACCATGGCGTCATCTTTCAGGACGCGGGAGCGCGGCACGTCGCGCGTCTGCGCCTCGCGCTCGCGCCAGGCGGCCACTTCCATCAGCACGCCGATGTCGCGCGGCTTGCGCGCCCGGTGGCGGAAGCGTTCCCACGCATTCGCGGGGTCCTGCGCATAGGTCGCCGGATTGGTCAGCGATTGCATTTCATCGTCGAGCCAAGCCATGCGGCCGGAACGTTCGAGCTTCTCGCGCAAGGCGCGATAGATGTCGCGCAGATGGGTCACGTCGGCGAGGGCATATTGGATCTGCGCCTCGGTGAGCGGGCGACGCGACCAGTCGGTGAAGCGCGAGGACTTGTCGATCGCGACCTTGCAGATTGTCTGCGCCAGTTCGCCATAGGCGACCTGATCGCCGAAGCCGCAGACCATGGCCGCCACTTGCGTATCGAACAAAGGCGCTGGCACCAGCTTGCCGAGGTTCCAGACGATTTCGAGATCCTGCCGCGCGGCGTGGAACACTTTCACCACGTTCGGATTGGCCATCAGCTCGAGAAACGGCGTCAGGTCGATCCCCTCGGCTAGGGCATCGACGGCCACGGCTTCGTCGTCGCTGGCGAGCTGGATGACGCAGACCTTCGGCCAGAAGGTCGTCTCTCGCAGGAATTCGGTATCGACCGTCACGAAAGGATGCCTGGCAAGGCGGGCACAAGTTTCGGCGAGTTCGCTGGTGGTTGTGATAAGGCTCATTGGGCGCGCTATAGCGGAAACATCGGTGAGTGGCGAGCGGGTGTTGGCCGGAATTATGACGGAAATTTGCGGCTTTGGTCCAACTTGTGCCCGACCTTCCGGTCTGTGCACAATGGCCGCACGGCAAAATATAAAAAGCCGGGGAGGGGGAATGACGCCAGGAGACGGGCCGCTTGCGGCCGTGACGCGGCGTGGCGTGCTGGCCGGCGGCTTGGCTTGGGCCGCGATAAGCCACCCGGCTTTCGCCGATGTGATCGATGTCGATCTTGAGCTTGTCTTGGCGGTGGATGCCTCCGGTTCCGTCAGTCAGCAGCGATTTATTTTGCAAAAACAAGGATATGAGCGAGCATTTAGGGATCCGCGCGTGCTCCGGGCCGTGCGCTCAGGGGTGACCGCGCGCATTGCCGTGTCCATGTTTCAGTGGACCGGTCCGCATATGCAGGCCGAGGTGACGCCCTGGATGCTGGTTTCCGACGAGACCTCGGCGGCGGCGCTCGCCGATACCATCGCCGCCGTGCCGCGCAAGCTCTATGGCGGCGGCACCTCGATCAGCGGCGCGATCGACCATGCGGCCGGCCGGTTCGGCCAGGGGGCTTATAAAGGCGCCCGGCGGGTGATCGACATATCGGGGGATGGCGCCAACACCAGCGGTCGCCCGGTGGCCCAGGCCCGGGACGAAGCCCTGGGCCAGGGCATCACCATCAACGGCCTGCCCATTCTCTCGGTCGAGCCGATGCTCGATCTGCATTACCGGGACGAAGTCATCGGCGGTCCGGGCGCCTTCATGATCGCCATCAACGACTATGACCAGTTCGCCGAAGCGATCGTGCGCAAGCTGGTGGCGGAGATCGCCGGCCTGCTGCCACAAGCTGACAACGGCCGGGGATAGCCTTCTGTCATCAAGCAGGAGGCGGACATGAAATATTGGATCGGTGTCGTTTCGCGCGATCATATCGAAGTCGGCCGTGCCGGCGGTTTCATTCAGCTCTGTCACGGCAAGGAAGCGCCGCTGCGCCGCATCGCGGCGGGCGATCGGATCATCTTCTATTCGCCGCGCCAGAGCATGAATGCCGGTGCGCCGGTGCAGGCCTTCACGGCGGTGTGCGAGATGCGGCCGGAGCCCGTTTATCTCGCCGATATGGGCAACGGCTTCACGCCCTATCGGCGCAACACGCGCTTTCTGCCGAGCGGCATCGCGCCGATCGCACCGCTGTTGAACGTGCTGTCGTTCACGCGAGGCCAGCGCAATTGGGGCTATGCCTTTCGGCGCGGTTATTTTCAGATCACGCCGGCGGACTATGAAGCGATTGCCGCAGCGATGGGCGTTGTCAAAACGGATCGCGCTGCTGCTTGAGCTTCAATGTATAGGGTGTGCCTCAATCAGCCTTGCGATTGAACGTAGCCGCAATAATTGAATGGGCGGGATGATCCTCTTCGAACCAGACCAGGGCAATATGTTCCACGAATTGATCTGGATCGAGAGGAAGTCCTGCCGCGGAGATTGCGTTAACTTGTGCTTGTAAGAACTCTCTCAGTCTTGTCCGATCATAGATATAGAGGGCACCACTTTTGATACAGCATTTCTCGGGACCAAACTGTGCGGCTGCTAATCCCTGATTGGTGAAGGAGGTGGCAATCGTCTCAGGTACCATCTGAAGAAAATCTTTGATGGTATAGAGCGGTAAGTAGCCGATGAGCTTAGATGGGCCGACATCAGTCAAGCTACTTAGTAGTGCTTGTCGTTGTTGGACGGTTAGTGTCGGTTTTGTTGCCATTCGAGCCACCTGATCGTCAATTGTAGCGCGCGCGCAGCAACAGCGCTTGCGCGATGACGGCGGGAATGGCGATCAGCAAGACCGCTTGCAGCGGCAGGCCCGACCACAGCAATAAAGCCGCTGCGAGATTGGCCGAAATGCCGCCGACATCCCAGCCGCCTTCGGCGGCGATCTGATAGCGCAGCGGGCAGGGCGCCTGTTTGGCATCGTTGTAGATCGCGGTCATCATCGCGGGAATGTAGAGGCCGCCGAAGACAGCGCTCAAAATCGTGACGATGACGACGCGCGTCGCATCGAAGCCGGCGAGCGCCTGCGCCGAAAGCACGAGGCAGGTGACGATGCCGAACAGCGCCGCCGCCTTGCGGCCATTGCCGGCATCGATGAACCGGCCAAGCACGAAGCCGCCGGCGGCGCCGGCGAGCGCGGCGGCGGCGAGCACCGATCCAAAGACGTCATAGACCTGTCCAAGCGCCAGGAAGATCACCAGAGCCCAAGCCGTATTGGCGGTGGAGATGATCCAGCCGTCGACGAGGAAGATCACCGTGCCTTTGCGCGCCGCCGCATAAGCGCCTGGTGGTGCGAGCCGCGCCACAGGATCGTTCTGGATCATGAGCAGCGGCAGGATGGAAATCAGCGCAGCCAGCGCCGCCGTGCCGAAGGCCGCCCATGGTCCGACCAGGGCGAGCATGAAGCCGCCAGCAGCCGGGCCGATGATGCTGGCGACGGCGCCGAGAATTTGCCGAAAGGCCACTTGCCGGCCGCGCGCATGGGCATCGCCGAGCGAGGCGAAGACCGCGTGATAGGCGGTCCAGTAGAAGACATTGCCGATGCCGGAGATCAGAATGTAGATCGCCAGCGCCGCATCGAGCCCGCGCACTTGCGGAATGGCCAGATATTGCAGGGCGACCAGAGCGGTGCCGATGATCAAGGTGAATTTCAGCCCGATCGTCGGGCTGATCGCCAGCAGGATCGGCCGCAGCACGAAGCGCAGGGCCAGCACGGCCGCAAGCACCAGGAAGACATGTGGCAGATCGAGCCCGTTCTTCAGAAAAAAGGCGCCGGTGAAAGTGCCGCCGATCTGAAAGGAGAGCTGCACCAGCCCACTGTGCAGGTTGAGGCGGTTGACGTTGCGATTGGCGAAAGTGGCCATGGCCGGGAAGCGGAGAACCAGGGGAAGGACGGTGTGGTTCTGCCTATAGGGTTTTGAGCGAAGTGGACACCGGGCTTTAAAACTCGCCGCCGCGACAGCGGGCGGAGGGAACGTATGGAGAACAAAAATCCGCCACCCTTCCTTCCTATTTTCGAGCCGGATTTGAGCGCGGCAGGGGCCGCGGAGAGGAGGGAAAATGACCGTTGGGAGGGGGTGATGGGAGGCCATGGCAGGGGGTGCCGCGAGACTCTGAGGAACAACCCCATGCAAGGGCATTTTCCACGACGTTCTCACGAGCGGGGAAAGGGTGTGAGGCGGTTGGACAGGTGTCTTGTCCGTCAGGCGCAAAATCGCCGCTTTTGCAGGTGACCGGTGACGGATGCCGTTATGAGTTGATTAACCATAAGCCGCTGAAATGACCGGGCGGTGTTTCACGGCGCCTACCGCAATTTGGCGTTTCGGCAGAAACGCGATTTGGTTTCGATCGTCTGCGAGGGTTTGCGTTTGGGTTATTTGTCTCCGCCTCCGGCGCCTGCACCGGTCGTCGTCGTCAAGGACGTCGGCGGATTGGTGTCGGATTATCGTGCGCAGACGGCTGTCTATCGTGCCGAAGGCCGCGAAGTGCGGCTGCTCGAATGTCGCTCCGCCTGCACCTTGGCGTTGAGCCTGCCGAATGTCTGCGTCTATCCGTGGAGCGTGCTGAAGTTTCACACCGCCTATAACCAGAACACCAAGGAAATCGACCAGGGCATCACCGCCGAACTGTTCAATTCCTATCCGCAGCCGGTGCGCGAACGCCTCGGCTACCTCACCCGCAATTATCGCAATCTGCGCGGCGAGGAGCTGATCGACCTTGGCGTGCGCGATTGCCGCAAGGGAACGGACGTGCAGATCGCCCGAGCGAGAACGCAACCGCAACAGCGGACGGTGGTGGCCACCAACGCGCCGGAACAGAATACGGCCGCCGGGCAGGGTGTCGATCCGGTCTCCGGTCTGGTGCGCGGCGTCGCCTCGCTCTTCGGATCGCAGCAACAGCCTTCGGTCACGACGACGACGCAGCCTTGGCCGCAGGTGGAAGTGGCTTCGCTCAAACCGTCGCTCGAGATCCCGCTGCCGCCGCGCCGCCCGTCCGATCTGCAACCGCCGGCTGAAACGCCGGCCGATGCGGCCGCTCCCGAAACCACCAGCGAACAGCAGGGCGTGCAAGTGGCCAGCGTCCAAACTGATGTCCCGACGCCGCCACGCCGTCCCGCACACGTGGCGCTCGGCACCTATACGCGGCCGATCGAACTGCCGGCGGTCATCATCGGCGCCGCGCCCATTCTGCCGACGGGCCTGTCGGCCTACGCGCCGTTGCCCTCTCTGCTCGCCAACGTACAGCGTTAGCGATCAACAAAAAAGGCGGCACCTTGCGGGCCGCCTTTTTTGTTTGAAACCTGCGCTCACTCATCCCTTATGGGCGGCGACGAACCACAGATCCTTGTCGACGGCGCGTGAAATGCCGGTGAAGATATCGGCCGTGTCGGCATCGCCGGCTTCATCCGCATCGTCGATGGCTTTACGCACCGAACCGGCGAAAGCCGAGAGACGATCGCTCAGCGCCTTCACATGATCGGATGCGGCGGTGGCCTTCGTCGGATAGGCCGAAAGCGTCGTGCCTTCGGCGACGATCTGCGTCGTGCCCAGCGCCATGCCGCCGAGCTGCACGGCGCGTTCGGCGATTGTGTCGACGTGATCGTCGACGCGGGTCGCGATCTGATCGAACAGTTCATGCAAGGCGATGAAGTTCTCACCCTTGACGTTCCAATGGGCCTGTTTGACCGCGAGTTTGAGATCGATCGCATCGGCGAGCCGCGCGTTGAGCAGCTCGATCATCTGGTTGCGAACGTTGCTCTTGATGTCGGTCACGAAACTGTTCGTACTCATGCGCTCACCCCGCTGTGCGAAAACATGTGGTTCGAGAATATCCAGTCCAAGAATATTCGGTCCCAAGAATATTCGGTTAATGCGTTGGCGGACAAAGGGTTCCTGTGCCTGCCTCAGAGCATATATGGCGGCCGGCGACGCTTGCAACCCAAGCGCGCCCTTTGCGTGCTATTCAGCCGCAGTTTGATTGTCCCAGGCCGGAATGACGGTACTGCCCGCGATGGTCATCCGCCGCATCAGGCGATGCTGGTCCTTGGGAAAATCGGTGCGTGCGTGGATCGAACACAGATTGTCCCACATCAAAAGATCGCCCGGCTGCCAGACATGCTCGTAGGTCAATGCCGGATCTTCCGTAAAAGTGTAGAGTTCTTCGAGCAGATCGTCGCTCTCCGCGTCGCTCAGACCTTCGACGCGATGGCTCATCAGCCGGTTGACATAGAGCGCACGCCGGCCGGTCTCCGGGTGGCGCAGAACGATAGGCTGATGGCAATGTTTAATATCGGCGATATCTATTGAACTGAGATCGAGCCGCGAATCCTGAATTTCATCGAAGGCCTGCAGAACGGTGCGGCCTTCGATCCGGTCCTTCAGGCGTTGGGGTAGGTTGTCATAGGCCTGGTACATATTGGCGAATTTGGTGTTGCCGCCTTCGCTCGGCACCTTGATGGCATAGAGGAAGCTCGCCCGGTTCGGCTGCGCCGCGTAGCACATGTCGTGGTGAAACCACAGTTCGCCGTCTGGCAGCACGCCGATCGGCTTGCCGTTCTCGCGAATGTTGGAGACGAGCATCGCGGCCGCATTGTAGTCCGGCCCCTGCTGCTGGCGCGGCTTGTTGGCGGGCAGGCGGTTCGCCCGTCCACCGATCTCGCCCCACAGCGAGACGAAAGCGCGCTGCTGGTCAGGGTCGAGCGTCTGGCCGCGATAGATGAGGACGATGTGGTCGAGCCAGGCTTGGCGCAGGTCCGCCATCGTGTCCGGAGCGGGCGGTGTGGAGAGGTCGAGACCGCGAATTTCGGCGCCGATATGGGCGGAAAGCGGGCGAACGGAGAGAGGCACGGCAGTCTCCTAAGCGTTTCCTGTTTTTGTTAGGGTGCGAATATAGCCATGTCGGAGCCGGCCTGGAAAGCGTCCTGACAAGACATTCACGTGAGACATTCACTTGCCATTCAGCGGCGCTTTCCTAAATATGGGTCAGTCGTTCCGGGGCGGGAATCGACAGCCTTCGAGGCAAACCGTCCCCCGGGGTGCGAAACCGTCCGCCGCCAACGCGGCCGGATGCTCGTGACCGTGGGGAGTTTTTATGACCATGAAGATCAATCTGAACCGGCGTGGCTTCTTCGCCGCCGCCGCCGCTTCGCCTTTCGCCGCCAAGGAAGCCGCCAAGACCGTCGTCGAGGAGGCCGCCAAGATGCAGGCTGCCGCCATGCAGGCGGCCGGCATGTCGACCTATTCCGACACGATCTACACCGGCATCGCCTCGTCCCACATTTCGGCGCCGCAGCGCAGCCTGTGGGATGCGATCATGGACATCGGCGTGCCGGACTGGAAGGAGCAGGACCTGCGCATCGACGCCAAGCGCAGCCGCACGCTCGATCCCGATATCGCGGCGATGAAGAGCTTTTCGCTGCAGGCCAAACTGCGCCTGCAGTGGGAGCGCAACTACGAATTGCTGGTCGAGCGCGCCATGCAGCAGAAGCGGATGGAAAAGATGAAGCGCAGCTTCTTCGAAACCAATCCGGACATCTCGGAATATTGAGATCATGATCGATCCAACGCCAGGCTAAGTCCTGGCGTTGGTGCATCCCGTTATCAAGTCTCGCGCTTGGGAATGATCGGTACGAGCAGATGGGAGGGACTGTCTGGTCCTGTATGGATGGTCACATCTCCGCCAAAGATGGTCATCGGCCGATCAAACGCATCGTCGTGCAGCCAGGGTCCCGAGCCGCTGCGCAGCGGATCTCCGCTGGACGAAGGACGCATGAAATCGCTGCCACGGATATCGAGGACAAGATGATATCCAGCCGGCAACACAATACAGGTCGGCCAGATTTCGATGTCAATCTCGTAGATGTCACCGGGAACCAGCGGCTGCTTTTCATCGTGCGTGTGATAGGGCTGGTACGGCAGAGAGCGTTCGGCGCAAAGTTTTCGATGGGAAGCTCGCAACCAGCCCTGTGCCAGTGGCGTGTGCGGATCGACGGTCCCTTGAAATTCGACCTCGCGCCCATCTGGAGAGAAGGCTTGAAGCGTGACGAAGAAGTCGGCATCTGATGTCGATGACGAGATGAACAGTTTCAGCGACAATGGTCCGGTTATCTCCGTCTCTTCGTCCAACGGCGACGATAACCAGTGCGTGCTTTCACGCGCCGCGACGAATTTTTTTGTTCCATCTCGGGACGGGACGATCCGGCTCAGCGCGTCATCGTCGGCGTCGAGGAAAAGCTGCGTCCATTGCGTTTCCGACAGCGGCCACTCGTTCTCTTTGCGCAGCTCCACATCATCGGTGAAGGGACGCCGCAGATTGAGCCACACACGTGGCTCAGCTCCCCAGCCGTTCTGTTCGTCTTTTAGGAAATAATCGAAGAACCGCTTTTGCAGTTGCAGCCCGTAGTCGAGATAGAACCATTCCTCGTGGCGGCCGGGATGCCCTTCAAGCCACTTCTGCCGTGAGGCTGCGTGCATGAAGGCCGCAAAATTACCGCGAGGATGGAGGCCATAGCCCGCCCAGTTCGCGGCGCTCAGGAACGGTGTGATCACCTTTGACCAATCAGGCGAACGCTCCTGATACCAGCGATCGTCCATCTCGCGCGCACTGACGTTGGCGAGCGTGGCCAAGCGATTGGCTTCACGCTCTTTGTCAGAGAGGCTTTTGGAGCCTGTGGCGGATTCATTCAGCCACGGATCGCGCGGCCCAGCTCCATTGCCGTGCTGGACGGAGAGAACCTGACGCGGATACCAGGTCTCCAGGAATTTGTTGGAGAGTATGCCGCCGTGTCGGAAGAAGTCGCGATAGCAATCCGCGGCGCCTTCCCATGGAATCATCGCGGCAAGATGCGGTGGTTGCAGAGCCGCGACATGCCACTGATTGATCGCGTAATAAGAAATGCCGTTGAGGCCGACCTTGCCGTTTGACCAGTCGCGCGTACCTGCCCATTCGATCGCCTGGTAATAATCGAGCGTCTCACGCTTCGAAAGGATATCGAGAAAACCGGGGGAGCGGCCCGTACCCCGAGAATCGACACGCATGACCGCATAGCCCCATGCGACCCAGATCTCTGGATCGACCGTTTCCCAGGTCAGCCATTGATGATGTGATCCAGGCAGCAGGTCCGGATGGGCTTGGATCATCCAGTCCCAACTGTGCTTGTAGTGATCCTGATATCTGACGCCTTTGCCGTAAGGGCCCATGGTCATGATGACAGGCACGCGGGCTGGGCCATCCGGACGATAAAGGTCGGCGCGCAGTTCCAGCCCGTCGTCCATCGCAATGGCAACGTCGCGTTCGATGATCATGGCTTGCTTCCAAGGCTGGGATGTGGGTGTCCAGTCGCGCGGGTCGCTGCGTCAGTCCGTCGAGATGCCGGATTCTCGAACGATCGACCGCCATTGTTCGACAAGGGCGCGATACAGGGCCGGAAAATCCTTTGGTGTCTCGGTGGCCGGCGTGACGCCAAGATTAAGGAGTTGGCGACGAACCTCGGGATCGGCGACCGCCTTGGAAATGGCATTTGCGAGCTTATCGATCACGATTTGTGGCGTGCCGACAGGCGCCAAGAAAGCTTGGAAGCCGCGAGCTTGAGAAAAGCCTTCCACACCTTGGGAGGTCAGCGTCGGCCAGCTCGGATAAGCCTCGTTCGCATCGGGACTGGTTGTTCCTATGAGCTTCACCTGACCTTGATCGACATAAGGTTTGGCCGACACAAGCATCGCCAGCTCGATTTGTCCGGCCAGAATGGCCTGTACGGCATCTGCTTCGCTTTTAAACGGGACGTGGACCATGTCGATGCCGTTGCGCTTCTTCATGATCTCGCCGAACAGATGCCCAGCCGATCCGTGACCGAATGATCCGAAGCTTAATTTGCCTGGATGGGTTCGCGCATAAGTTAGGAATTCTTGTGCGTTTTTGACGGGCAATTTGTCGGATGCGACAAGCGCCAGTTGCGTTTCGCCCACACGTGCGATTGGGACAAAATCCGTGATCGGATCATAGGCCGGTGTTTTGCTTAGTGCCGTCAGCGCCCCGTGGGACGCACCGTTCGCTAAGAGAATAGTGTAGCCGTCCGGCAGAGCGCGCATGACATAGGTGCTACCGATCGCACCACTGGCACCCGGTTTGTCCTCGACGATGACCGTGCCCCGGAGCGTGTCGGCTACTTTCTTGCCGATGAGCCGCGCGAGAACGTCGGAAAGGGCGCCGGCGGCGCTGGGGGCCACGATGGTGATCGTACGGGTCGGATAGTCCTGCGCCGAGCAGGCGGTGGCGATCGCCCAGAGAAAAGCCGCAGCGGCAATCCGGTGAAACATCTAATCCCTCCCAATCGGTTCTGTGCGAAGCGGAACCGAAGAGACATGATCACCATTTCTACCATATTGAAAATGTTCATTTTTGATATAAGATATAGCAAAAAATGATGGCTGATAGCATGGACCTCATTTCTCTTCGTTATTTTGTCGAGATCGTTCGGCAGCGCAGCCTTTCGAAAGCGGCTGTATCGCTTGGCCTCGTTCAACCTGCCCTCTCACGGCGGATTAAGCTTTTGGAAGAACAACTCGGCGCGGAGCTTTTGATGCGGCATCGGCGCGGCGTCGAACCAACGGAAACTGGTTTTCTGGTTCTTGAGCGGGCGGAACTGATACTGCGCATGTCCGAACAGCTTGAAGACGAGGTGCGATCGCAGGCTGCAGAACTGATCGGGCAGGTCGGACTTGGCTTCCCGCCATCGATAGGCATTCTCTTCGTCGGGAGGATTTTATCCGATTGCATTGCGCGTTATCCGCATCTGAAACTCCTCCTTCAGGAGGATTTTTCTCCCGCGGTTCGCGATGCCTTGCTGTCTGGCCGCATTGATATCGGCATCATGAGTTCTGAGGCTCAACATCCCGATCTCGTCGGCGAGCCGCTTTTTACGGAATCCATGTGGCTCATCGGTCGGCCCGAGGATTGGCCTTTTAGGAGACGGCGGCTCGGCCTCGACAAGCTCGATCGCCTGCCTATCGTGATTGGTAGTTTTACGCGACTGCTGCTGGAGCGGCTTCACGCGCGTTCGAATTTTCAACTTCGTGTCGTCGCGGAGGTTGATTCCTTCACGACTGCGATCGGAGCCTTGCGTGCCGGCGCGGGATTCCTCATCGTTCCCTTCTCTTCGGTCGACCGCGAATTGCAGAAGGAGGAGTTTGTCGGCGCGCCCCTAGATGGATTTGAGATCACGCGAAGTTTGTTCCGCCACCGTGATCGGCCGCCAACCCGAGCTAGCACGGCCCTGACCGGCCTGATTCATGATGAGGTTTCACGACTGGTCTCTTCCCAGCCAGATGTCTTCCGCCGTTTCCGTGCGAGCTAACGGAGCGGGGAACCGGTGACGCCGGCTTCGATCCCGATGGTCACCTTGTCGCTGACCGCCCATTCAACGCCGACGCGCGCGTCGGGCCGCACGGTGAAGGCATTACGGTTGAACGGCGCCGTGAAATTGGTGGCGCCGAAATGCAGCGTCTCGTTGAACGCGGTCGCGCCGAGCTTGGTGTAGACAAGCACGTTGTTGGCGGCCAGGAAGCCGGCTTTGAGCTGAAAGCCGCCGGCGAAATCGCGCGAATAATAGCCTGAGCCGAGGCCCGGTGTCGGATAGCCGCCGATAACAGGCATATAGTCGAGTGCGCCGACCACCCCGTAAACGAACCGCCCCTCGCGCCACATTTTGCCGCCTTCAAGGCCAATCGTCGGCCCCGACAAGGTGCCGAAGCCCTTGGACGACGTCACCTGATAGCCCGCCGACATGCGTGCATAGGATCCCTCGAAGGGGCTGGCGTCGAGCGGTTCGTATTTTGGCCAGGCGAAAAAGGGCAAAGGGCTGTAACCCGTGAAGGTCTGCGCCTGGGCCGGGACGGCCAGGAGGCCGAAAAGGACGGCCAGCGATGCCGAACCCAATACGGCAGACAGACGCGAATGTGCGGGAATGCTCATGTCGATATTATACCGCGCCCAAGGGAAGGGGGAAAGCACCGTCATTTTCGCCATTTGACGGAAGTCAAACGGCGAAATCCTACGAAGCTCGCTTTGTCGCCGCTAACCGTGGCAGGATGGTGTCAAACGGGAGGCAACGAACCCATCATGCAGTTCGGCATATTCGACCATCTCGACAATGACCATCTGCCGGTCGGCGCGTTCTACGAAGAACGGCTGCGATTGCTGGAACTCTATGACCACGCCGGCTTCTATTGCTGGCATGTGGCTGAGCATCACGCCACGGCGCTCGGCATGGCACCATCCCCCAATCTGTTTCTGGCCGCCGCCTCGCAGCGCACCAAGCGGCTGCGCTTCGGTCCCATGGTCTACGCCCTGCCGCTGTATCACCCGCTGCGATTGGCCGAAGAAATCGCCATGCTCGACCAATTGTCGCGCGGCCGTCTCGATATGGGCTTCGGCCGTGGCTCTTCGCCGGTCGAGATCGAATATTTCGGCGTGCCGGCGCAGGAGACCGAGGCGATCTATCGGCGCAACCTGCCGCGCGTGCTCGAAGCGCTCGCCACCGGCCGCATGCACGTGCCCGAGCTCGACGAAGAATATCGCGACATCGATCTGCGCGTATTGTCGCTGCAAAAGCCGCATCCGCCGGTCTGGTATGGCGTCCATACGGAAGCCAGCGCCGAACGCGCCGCCCGCAACGGCTGGACCATCCTCAATCTCGATGTGAAAGCCGACGTGCAGGCCTGCAACCGCATCTTCCGCGAGGTCTGGGCGCGCGAACAGGCGGGCAAGCCGCTGCCGCTGATGGGTCTCGGCCGTTTCGTCGTCGTCGCCGAGACCGACGAACAGGCGCTGGCCACCGCCCGGCGCGCTTACCTGCGCTGGCATGACGGCTTCACCTTTCTCTTCCGCAAGCTCGGCCGCAGCATGAACCATGCCCGCCCGCCGACCTGGGACGGCCTGGTCGAGCAGGGCCGGGGCATTGCCGGCTCGCCGGCCACGGTGCGGGCCTATCTGGCGGAAGAATTACAGGCGACGGCCAGCAATTACTGCGTGCTCCAGTCGGCTTTCGGCGACCAGAGCTTCGCCGAGGTGGAGAGAACCATCGGGCTGTTTCAGGCCGAAATCATGCCGCACCTGCGCACCCTGGCCACGGTGCCGGCTTCGGCCTAGCTGTGGGGGCGGGCCTCGGTTTCGGCCGATGCCCTTTCCCCGGCAGGCTTTTTCCCCTAAACAGCCCGCTGATTTGCCGCCCGGCAGCCGTTGGGCGCTCCTTTTCGTGCTGAGATCCTTGAAAATGCATCGTTATCGCACGCATACCTGCGGCCAGCTCCGCGTCACCGACGATGGTGCCGAGGCCCGCGTTTCCGGCTGGTGCCACCGCATCCGCGACCATGGCGGCGTGCTGTTCGTCGACCTGCGCGACCATTACGGCATCACCCAATGCGTGGTCGACCCGGATTCCCCTGTTTTCAAACTGGTCGAAACCTTTCGGTCCGAATGGGTCGTGCGCCTCGACGGCAAGGTGCGCAAGCGCCCGGCCGGCACTGAAAATCCCGATATGCCGACGGGCCTCGTCGAGCTTTACGTGACCGCTGCCGAGGTTTTGGGCCAGGCGGCCGAACTGCCGCTGCCGGTGTTCGGCGATGTCGATTATCCGGAAGAGACGCGGCTGAAATACCGCTTCCTCGATCTGCGCCGCGAGCGCCTGCATCGCAACATCATGCTGCGCGGCCGGGTGATCGACAGCATCCGCCAGCGCATGAAGGGGCAGGGGTTCAACGAATTCCAGACGCCGATCCTCACCGCCTCGTCGCCGGAAGGTGCGCGCGACTTCCTGGTGCCCTCGCGCATCCATCCGGGCACGTTCTACGCGCTGCCGCAGGCGCCGCAGCAGTACAAGCAATTGCTGATGATGGCGGGCTTCGACCGCTACTTCCAGATCGCGCCCTGTTTCCGCGACGAGGATCCGCGCGCCGATCGTCTGCCGGGCGAGTTCTACCAGCTCGACATCGAGATGAGCTTCGTCACGCAGGAAGACGTGTTCGCGGCGATGGAGCCGGTGATCCGTGGCGTGTTCGAAGAGTTCGGCGAAGGCAAACCTGTGACGGCGAAATTCCCGCGCATTCCCTTCGCCGAGGCGATGCAGAAATACGGCTCCGACAAGCCGGACCTGCGCAACCCGATCATCATGCAGAACGTCAGCGAGCATTTCCGCGGTTCGAACTTCAAGGTCTTCGCGCGCATGCTCGAAGACGCGAAGAACGAAGTGCGTGCCATTCCGGCACCGGGCGGCGGCCAGCGCACCTTCTGCGACCGCATGAACTCCTGGGCGCAGAGCGAAGGCCAGCCGGGCCTCGGCTACATCTTCTGGCGCGACAACGAAGGCAAGACGGAGCCGGCCGGCCCGATCGCCAACAACATCGGTCCCGAACGCACCGAAGCGATCCGCCAGCAACTCGGCCTGAAGGCAGGCGATGCGGCCTTCTTCGTTGCGGGCGATCCCGCGAAATTTGTGCGCTTTGCCGGCGATGCGCGCACGCGCGTCGGCAAGGACCTCAACCTCATCGACGAAAACCGCTTCGAACTGGCGTGGATCGTCGACTTCCCGATGTATGAGTGGAATGAGGACGACAAGAAGGTCGACTTCTCGCACAACCCGTTCTCCATGCCGCAGGGCGGCCTCGAAGCGCTGCAGGGCCAGGATCCGCTGACCATCAAGGCGTTCCAATATGACATCGCCTGCAACGGCTATGAGCTGGCCTCCGGCGGCATCCGCAACCATCGCCCTGAAGCGATGGTGAAGGCGTTCGAAATCGCCGGCTACAGCGAGCAGACAGTGCTCGACCGCTTCGGCGGCATGTATCGCGCGTTCCAGTATGGCGCGCCGCCGCACGGTGGCATGGCGGCCGGTGTCGACCGCATCATCATGCTGCTCGCCGGCGAACAGAACTTGCGCGAAGTGGCGCTGTTCCCGATGAACCAGCGCGCCGAGGACATTCTCATGGGTGCGCCGTCGGAAGCGACGACCAAGCAATTGCGCGAATTGCACATCCGTCTCAACCTGCCGGAGAAGGGCGCGTGAGCGCGAAACCGCTCTCGTTCAAGGTCGCGACGCGTTATGCGATTGCGGCCTTGCGCGACTATCGCCAGTTCGGCTCGCGCCAGCTCGAGCGCGATTGCCCGATCTGCGGCTTCCATGGCATTTTCGTCGCCGCCGCGCGGCCACCGCGTTGGAACAGCCGCTGCCCGTCTTGCGATAGCCGCGAGCGCCATCGCCTAGCGCATCTGCTCTATCAGAAACTAGGCATCGGTCCTGGCCAAAAACTGTCGGTCCTGCATTTCGCGCCGGAAGTCTTCATGATCGAACGCATGAAGGACGATCCGGGCTATGTGACCAGCGATCCGAAAATGTCCTATGCCAAACTGAACGAGGACATTCAGGCGATCTCCTTCGGCGATGAAACTTTCGATCTCGTCATCGCCCATCACGTGCTGGAACACGTGCCCGATGATGCCAAGGCATTCTCGGAAATCCGCCGTGTGCTGAAGCCAAATGGACGTGCCATCCTGTCGGTGCCGCAGAACTGGGCGCGTGAGACGACGGTGCAGGAGCCTTCCATCACCGGCCGCCGTGAACGGGCCGCCGCTTATGGCGCCATCGATCATCTGCGCTATTATGGCCGCGACTTCGCCGACAAGCTGCGCCTTGCTGGCTTTGCGGTCGAGACCTACCGGCCGGAGCCCTTGGACGAGATGCGTATGTCGCTGGGCTTTGACGACGCCATCCACATCGCCACCAAGCCGGCTTGAGCCATGGCACCCTGGTCCCCGCCCGATGCCTCAATTCGGACGCGGGTTTCCTGCTGCATCATCGCCTTCAACGAGGCCGATCGCATCGCGCGCACCATTGAGTCCGTGCGCGGCCTCGTCGATGAAGTGATCGTCGTCGATTCCGGCTCGACCGACGGCACGCAGGCGCTGGCCGAAAGTCTCGGCGCGCGCGTGGTGCATCGCGATTGGGAAGGCTATGGGCCGCAGAAGCGCTTCGCAGAAGAACAGGCGCACAACGATTTCGTCTTGAATCTCGACGCCGACGAATGGCTGTCGGAAGCCTTGCGCGCCGAGCTGCGCGCCATTCTGAGCCAGGCGTCCATCCCGGCCTCGTCCTTCCGTATGCGCATGACCATGGTCTATCCGCATCACGACCGGCCGCATCTGATGGCCGACAGCCATAATTACATCCGCCTCTACGATCGCACCAAGACGCGTTTCGCTGCCTCCATGGTGCATGACACGGTCGAACCGACCGCTGACGTCATTCAGCTCAAGGCGCCGGCCTATCACCAGTCGTTCCGCTCCATCGCCCATCTGGTGCGCAAGGAAATCGGCTACTACGAATTGCAGAAGCAGGAGAAGACTAAGAACAAGGCGCTTCTGGTTCTGCGCGTCTTCACCGAAATTCCCTGGCAGTTCTTCAAATTCTATTTCGTGCGCGGCCATGTTTTCGGCGGCTTCTACGGCTTCATTCTCTCAGTGGCCGTGGCCTTCATGCGCTGGACGCGTATTCTCGTCCTGCTGGGATACTAACCGTCGCCGCAGATGACCTTCAGCCGGTGAGTGGTTTCATGGCGAAGAAGAAAGTCGACGATCCATCGACCGCGCAAGCCTTGGCTTTGGCCAATAAGGGCATTGCTTGCGATGCGCGCGGTGAAACGGTGCAGGCCCTTGAGCACTGGCAGGCGGCATCGGATTATGCCGATCAGCATCTACACGGCGCCGACATCTGGTATTGGATCAAGAGTGGATTGGGCGCGGCGCTCTTGGAAACAGGCGAGTTTCAGAAAAGCATTGCCGTTTCGCAACTGGCGCTGGAGTGGTGCGCCAAGATCAAGCAGCCGTTGCCATCGCTGACCATAGCCAAATGTTATTTCAAATTGGGCGATCCTGCGGCGGCCATGCCCTATGCGGAGCGGGCCTATCATCTAAAAGGCGATCGTATTTCGGATTGGTTCGAACAGGCTCAGTGGAGCCAGATCCAAAACTATTTGCACGAACGCCGGCCTTCCTAGGGCAACTGCCATAAATTGGCAGTCGCCGTCGGCTAGTCGTAACGTGCCGCCATAAGCTCGGAGGAGTGCCCTATGGATCGCAAAATCATCTTTTATCATTCGCCGCACACCCGTTCGGGCGGCACGCGCGTTCTGCTCGAAGAGCTTGGCGCGGACTACGACATGCATCTGCTGAGCCTGCGGGCCGGTGAAACACGCCAGGCCGACTATCTGGCGATCAATCCGATGGGGAAGGTGCCGGCCATCGCGCATAACGGCGCGCTGGTGACGGAGCAGGGCGCCGTCTTCCTCTATCTCGCCGATCTCTATCCGGAAGCCGGCCTTGCGCCGTCGATGGGCGATCCGCGGCGCGGACCTTATCTGCGCTGGCTGTTCTTCTATGGCTCCTGTTTCGAGCCGGCGGTCGTTGACCGCGCCATGCAGCGCGAACCGGCGCGGCCTTCGATGTGTCCCTATGGCGACTACGACACGATGATGAAGACCGTGACCGATCAATTGGACAAAGGGCCTTATCTGACGGGGGAGAAGATCACCGCGGCCGATCTGCTGTGGGGCACGGCCTTGCAGTGGACGACAGGGTTCAAGCTGGTGCCCGAAACGCCCGTCGTCATGTCCTATATCGAGCGGATCAAAAACCGTCCGGCGGTGCAACGTGCGACTGCCGCCGACAATGAACTCGCCGCCAAGCAGGAAGCCGCAGCGAAATCCGCCTCCTAAAATGTAAGTGGCGGATGGGCGATCGCCCGTCCGCCAAATTTCTGAATGCCGTTCTTGGCTTCCGCCGCGTCTCGCGGCATGCTCGCGTCATAACCCGAGCAACAGGGGGCAGGTCGGATGCACAAAATCGCCATTGATGCCGACGCATTGGCTTACGGCAGAAATTTGCGGGACGGGCGCGAACGGGTGTTCGATAGCCTCGATCTCCAGCGCACCGCTCACATCATCGTCGATCTGCAAAACGGTTTCGTCGAACCGGGCGCGCCGGTGGAAGTGCCGGCGGCGCGCGAGATCATCGACAACGTCAATGCCATCAGCCGCGCTGTGCGGGCAGGCGGCGGGCTCAACGTGTTCCTGCAGATGACGGTGACGCCGGAATCGCAGAAATCCTGGTCGAACTGGGCCTATCTGAACACCAAGGTCGGGGCGCCGGGAACAGGGCAGGCCTTCGCGACCGGCGCGCATTTCTGGGAGTTGTGGCCGAAGCTCGATGTGGCGGCGCAGGATCTCAAGGTCAGCAAGACCCGCTTCGGCGCTTTCGTGCCGGGCGCGTCCGACTTGCACGAGATCTTGCAGAAGCGCGGCATCGACACGCTGATCATCACCGGCACCTTGACCAATTGCTGCTGCGAGTCGACCGCCCGCGACGCCATGCAGATGAACTACAAGCTGGTCTTCGTGTCCGATGCCAATGCCGCTCTGACCGACGCGGCCCATAACGGTACCTTGTCGAACATGGCGATGCTGTTCGCCGAAGTGATCGACACGCAGGCGACCGTCGATCTCATCGCCAGCTCGCGCCGGCTTGCTGCTGAGTAGGACGGGAAGTTTAAAGCGCTTCGGCAAAATCACGTTTCTAGCGAAACGCGATTTGCCTTAGATCGAGAAGCTGACGCCGCAGCCGCAGCTGGCGCTGACGTTGGGGTTGTCGATCTTGAAGGACTGGCCGATCAGGTCGTCGACGAAATCGATCCGCGCGCCCTTGAGAAAGTCCACCGAGACCGGGTCGACCAACACGCGCACGCCATTTTTCTCGATGACCAGATCGTCGTCGGCCTTGGCAGTTTCGATTTCGAACGCATATTGGAAGCCGGAGCAGCCGCCGCCTTTGACCGCCACCCGCAGCATCGCGCCGTCGGGTTCCTTGCTGAGGATTTGCGAGACGCGTTTGGCCGCGCGGTCCGTCACAATGGGGAGCGCGGTGTCGGCTAGGGTAGATTCGGCGTTCTGTGTTGCGGACATGGGCCTGCTTTCAGCACGTTAGGCGGGCATACCGCCCCTTGCGCCTGATCGGACACAAGATATAGGTCCAGACTGATGGCGATTCAATGGACTGCGAACCGGATGGTGGATGTGGAACAGGAACGGGCCCCCTGGGCGGCCCTGTCGAGCCACAGCCGAGGCCGGCTTTTTCCCGAAAAAATGTCTCCGACGCGCAGCGAGTTCCAGCGCGACCGGGACCGGATCGTCCATTCCACGGCTTTCCGGCGCCTTGCCCATAAGACCCAGGTCTTCGTCCCGCACGAGGGCGACCACTATCGCACGCGCCTGACCCATACGATCGAGGTGGCCCAGATCGCCCGCGCCCTGGCGCGCGCGTTGGGCCTCGACGACGATCTCGCCGAGGCGCTGGCGCTGGCGCACGATCTGGGTCACACGCCTTTCGGCCATACGGGCGAGGACGCCCTTGAAGCCGCCATGGCCGACTTCAGCGGCTTCGATCACAACGCCCAGGCGTTGCGCATCGTCACCCGCCTGGAGCATCGCTACGCCGCGCACGATGGCCTCAACCTCACTTGGGAAACGCTTGAGGGCCTGGTCAAGCACAATGGCGCGTTGCTCGATGCGCAGGGCGCGCCGGTGCCGCGCTATGCCAAGCGCGGCGTGCCCCTGGCGATCCTCGAATTCGACCAGCAGTTTCCGCTCGATCTGTCGCACTACGCTTCGGCCGAGGCGCAGGCGGCGGCGGTTGCCGACGACATCGCCTACAATGCCCATGACATCGATGACGGCTTGCGTGCCGGCCTGTTCGATCTGACCGCATTGTCACAAGTGCCCTTCATCGCCGAGCTGCTGGCGGAGATCGAAGCGCTCCACCCAGGTCTCGAACGCGCCCGCCTCGTGCACGAACTGGTGCGCCGGGTGATCACGCGCTTCATCGAGGATGTGATCACCGAGAGCACGCGCCTGCTTGAATCTTCCGGCGCGGCGAGCAGCGAGGACGTGCGCCGGCAAGGCCGCACTCTGGTGCGTTTCTCCGCCGCGATGGCGGAAACCGAACGCGCCCTGAAAAAGTTTCTCTTCGCGCATATGTATCGCCACCCCAAGGTGATGAAGGTGCGCGACGAGGCGACGTCGGTGGTGCTGGCGTTGTTCCTGCGCTTCTTCAAAACACCCGCCGACATGCCGCCCGAATGGGCGCAGGCGGCGCAAGGCGTCAGCGAGGAGCGCCGGGCGCGCTTGGTCTGCGACTATATCGCCGGCATGACCGATCGCTACGCGGTGTCGGAACATATGCGGCTGTTCGGCCATGCGCCGACATTGCGTTAAAGTAAGTCGAGTCGCCATTGGGGCGATGACGGAGAGCGGATTTGGCGCTGGGCTTCAAGAAAGCGCTGGCGGGCGTAGCGGGGGCGGCGGCCACGGCGGGCGTGGTGGCCCTGGCGCGCGGCCGGGCTTTCGCCGGCCGCTGGCGCCGCGACGAGCCTTCCGATCCGGACGTCATTCCACTCCCGGCACCGCTGGCCCCCGATCCCGAGCGGATACATGTGGCCGAGCGGCCGCAGCAGCTCACGCGGCGCGGCTGGTGGGAGGTGGTGCAGGTCATCTATACCGACATCGGTCGTGACCGGCTGTTTCTGATCGCGGCCGGCGTCGCTTTCTACGCCTTGTTATCAATCTTTCCGGCGATCTCGGCTCTGGTCTCCGTCTACGGTCTGTTCGCCGACACCAAGACCATTATCGATCAGATGAGCGAACTGGCCTTCATCCTGCCGCCGGGCGCCGTTGACATCGTGCGCGGCCAGGCGGAGGCCATCGCTGGCGGGTCGAGCCGCAGTCTGAGCGTGGTGGCGATCGTCTCACTCTTGATTGCTTTTTGGAGCGCCAACGCCGGTATGAAGTCGATGTTCGACGCCATGAACCTGATCTATGGCGAGGACGAAAAGCGCAGTTTTCTACAGCTCAACCTGCAATCCTTTCTCTTCACCGTCGGCGTCTTGGGGCTGTTCGTCGCCATGATGGTCATTCTGCTGGTCGTGCCCTTCATCCTCAGCTTCGTCGAACTGCAGGACAAGTTTTCGGCGAGCTTCCAGATCTTGCGATGGCCGGTGCTGTTCGTGGTGACGGCGGTCTTTCTGACTTTGCTCAATCGCTACGGGCCGAGCCGCTCGCCGGACGCGGCGCGCTGGGCCATCTGGGGCAGTGTGTTCGGCGCGGCCACCTGGATCGCCATGTCGATCCTGTTTGCCTATTACCTCGGCCATTTCGCCAATTACGCTGCCACCTACGGCTCGCTCGCTACCATCGCCGGCCTGATGATGTGGCTTTGGCTGTCAGCGCTGGTCGTGCTGATCGGTATCGAACTCAACGCCGAGCTGGAACAGCGTACTTTACGTTGGGAGCGCGAACGCGATTATGCGGCGGCGACAGAGGATGTCATGCGCCGCCGGCAGGAATTGGTGCAATCGCGAAAAAAGAAATAGTCCGGAATCAGACGATCCGGGATCAGACTCGGCCGAGACCACCGCGCAGGAACGGAATGACGTTTTCGAGCACGGCATAGATCGCCGAAAAGCCCAGCGTGCCAACAATGGCGATGCCGACGAACGTCATTTCACGGTAAAGATCAAACTGCGGCATGGACAAAGCCTCCCTATGGTTTTGTCCCCTGATAGACCATGGGGCGGCCCGAGCCAAGCCCAGAATAGGGGCCGGGCGGGCTTCAACCCCGCCTTTTTGCCCGCCTTTTTTGACCCTGCCGGTGATTTGCGATAGGCCGCCCGCCAGAGAGACATTCGGATTGAATTGATGAACATTTTTGCTGATTTCCAGGCACGGGTCGCCGGCGCGTTGCAGGCGCTGGTCCGGCAGGGGCGGTTGCCACAGGATCTTGACCTGACCCGTTTCGTGGTCGAGCCGCCGCGCGATCCCTCGCACGGCGATCTGGCGACCAATGCCGCCATGGTCTACGCCCGCGAGGCCAAGGAGCATTTCGGCAATCCGCGCGCGCTTGCGGCTGCTCTGGCGGAAGCCATCGGCGCCATGCCGGGTGTGGCGGCGGTCGAGATCGCCGGACCCGGTTTCATCAATATCCGCCTCGATCCGGCGATCTTTGCCGATGTGGTGCGCGCCGTCCTCACCGACGCCAGCTTTGGCCGTGGTCGGGCGAGCGGCGGCAAGGTCAATGTCGAATATGTCTCGGCCAATCCGACCGGGCCGATGCATGTCGGCCATGGCCGTGGCGCCGTATTTGGCGACGCGCTCGCCAATCTCATCGCCTTCTCCGGCCGTGACGTCACGCGCGAATATTACATCAACGATGCCGGCGTTCAGGTCGACGTCTTGGCCCGCTCGGCTTTTCTGCGCTACCGCGAGGCGCTCGGCGAAAACATCGGCGAGATCCCCGAGGGGCTTTACCCGGGCGACTATCTCAAGCCGGTTGGCGAGAAGCTGAAGCAGCAGTTCGGCGACACGCTTCTCGGCAAGCCCGAGAGCGAATGGCTGCCGCAGGTGCGTCAGGCGACGATCGACGCGATGATGGACATGATCCGCGCCGATCTCGCGGCCATGAACATCAGCCACGAAGTCTTCTTCTCCGAGCGTACTTTGCACGGTGGCGCGGACTCGCCCATCGCCAAGGCGGTGGCGGATTTGCGCGCGCGCGGCCTGATCTATGAAGGCCGCTTGCCGCCGCCGAAGGGGCAGTTGCCGGACGATTGGGAAGACCGCGAACAGACTTTGTTTCGCGCCACTGAATTTGGCGACGATGTCGATCGCCCGCTGGTCAAGTCGGACGGGGCCTATACCTATTTCGCCGCCGATATCGCCTATCATAAGTCGAAGGTCGATCGCGGCTTCCTCGACATGATCGATGTGTGGGGCGCCGATCACGGCGGCTACGTCAAGCGTATGCAGGCGGCGGTGAAGGCGGTCTCGCAAGGCAAGGCGGTGCTCGACGTGCGCCTGTGCCAGCTCGTCAAGCTGATGCGCGATGGCCAGCCGGTCACCATGTCGAAGCGGGCAGGGACGTTCGTCACCTTGCGCGAAGTCGTCGACGAGGTCGGCGTCGATGCGGTGCGCTTCATGATGCTCTTCCGCAAGAACGACGCGCCGCTCGAATTCGATCTGGCCAAGGTGCTGGAACAATCGAAGGACAATCCGGTCTTCTATGTCCAGTATGCCCATGCGCGCGGATCGTCGGTGCTGCGCCAGGCCAAGGCGGCTTTCCCGGATCTGGCGCTTGAGGGCGCGGCCCTGGCGCAGGCACCTTTAGCTTTGCTGCAGGATGAGGGCGAGCAAGGCTTGATGCGGCTGATCGCCCAGTTCCCCCGTCAGGTGGAAGCGGCGGCTGCGGCGCATGAGCCGCACCGGATCGCTTTTTACCTGCACGACTTAGCTTCGGCGTTCCATTCTCACTGGAACAGCGGCAAAGATAAGCCGCAATTACGCTTTGTTAATGAAGAAACGCGAGATTTAACCATAGCACGCGTTGCGCTGGTTGCTTCGTTAACCAGGGTTATCGCCGCGGGGCTCGCTCTTCTCGGCGTGAGCGCTCCGCAGGAAATGCGCTGAAAGGCACCGCCATTCTCGCGGTACGGGTCTTTCGGCGAGTGTCAAATCGTCGAGGCGTCCGTCCGCGTTGACGTGTGAGGTGTGCCTATGAGTCAAGCTGCTGTCCGACTTCGCGACCCTGTCGATCTCGAAGAGTTTGAGCGCAAGCTCAGGAGTGCGGCCCCCGACCCGAAGCAGGGCGGCGACCCACTGCAGGAGCTGTCTCGCCTCATCGGGGTCCAGAAGGACTCGCTCGATCAGATCTTCGCCGCCGAAGCGAAGGCGCCCGCCGCGCCTGCCGCCAAACCCGCTGCTGCGCCGCGTATCGATGTCGCGCATATCGATGAGCGCCTGTTCCGTCCGGCCGCGCCGCAAGCGCCCGCACCCCAGGCGCCGCTGGAAGATCCCGCCGACATTTCGGCGCTGCTCAGCCAGTTTCCCGATGCCGCCGCGCGTTTCGCCGCGGCGCCACCGCCGGTCGCACCTGTGCCGCAGGATCATTATCAAGAGCCGTCCTTTGCTCCCGAATATGACGAGCCGTCGCTCGGGGAGCCCGGCTATCGTCCGTCCTACGAAGAGCCGCAAAAGTCGCGCCGTCCGCTGTTGCTGATGGGTGCCGCTCTGGTGGTGTTGATCGGTGGCGTCGGTGCGGTTGTCGTCAGCCGCAACAGCCACGGCCCCTCCGGCACACCGACCATTCAGGCGTCCAACGCGCCGGTGAAGGTTGCGCCGGCCGCACCCGACACGCCCGATCAGACGCAACAGGTGTCGGTGCTCGACAAGGCCAATACGGAGCGTTTGGCCGCGAGCCGCGTCGTCACCCGTGAGGAACAGCCCGTCGACATTCGCGCGCAAACGCGTGCCAACGGCACTTCGACGCCCGGTGTCGTCGCTCTGCCGGCTGCGCCGTCCTCGGGCGCGACGTCCGGCAATGGCCTCTTCCCCGATCCGCGTCCGGTCAAGACCGTTTCCGTCCGCCCGGACGGCAGCGTCATCACCGGCGATCCGGCCGCTGCCCGGCCGGCTGCCGCACCGATCGCTTCGGTGACGCCGTCGCTTGCCAACAATCCGCCGCCGATGCCCGCCACGCGCCCGTCAGCGCCTGCCGCTGCTGCGCCAGCTCCCGCCGCGCCGAAAACCACGGCGCGCGCCACCGCTGCGGCTCCGGCCGCGCCGGCGCCCGCCGCAGAGCGGCCGCAAGCCGAGGCGGCTGCGCCACGGCCGCAGGCCGAACGCACAGCGTCGGCTACTGCTAGCGGTGACTACGCGGTTCAGCTCGCCGCGCCCGGTTCGGAAGCGGAAGCCCGGCAGGTGATGAGCCGTCTGACACAGCGCTTTGGCGGTGAACTCGGTGGCCGCAAACTGACCTTCAAGAAGGCGACGGTCGGTGACAAGTCGGTCTATCGGGTGCGGGTCTCCGGCCTGTCGCACGAAAATGCCACGGGCCTCTGCACGAAGCTCCAGGCCAAGGGCGGCAATTGCTTCGTTGCTAAAAACTGACGAGCCAGGATTTCAGGTCAGGATTTCGAGTAAAGTGTGGAGCGCGCGGATTCGGTGTCCGCGCGCTTTTCGTTTGTTGAAGAGGATCGAATGAGCAACGAGGCACGCGCCTTCATCTGTGGCTGCGCCGGCACGGAATTGTCCGCCGATGAGCGGACCTTGTTCGCCAAGACGCGGCCCTGGGGCCTCATCCTCTTCAAGCGCAACGTTGAGGACCGCGCACAACTGACTCGACTGACTCAGCAATTCCGCGAAATCGTCGGCCGCGCCGATGCGCCGGTGCTGATCGATCAGGAAGGCGGCCGCGTGCAGCGTATGGGGCCGCCCGTGTGGCGCAAATATCCGCCGGCCGGCGCCTTCGCCGCGGCCGGGCACGATGCGACCGAGACGGCCAATCTGATCCGCACCAGCACGCGCGTCTTGGCGGCCGATCTGCGCGAGGTCGGCATCACCGTCGATTGCCTGCCGGTTGTCGACGTGCCGGGCGAGGGCGCCCATAACGTCATCGGCGATCGCGCCTATGCCGCCGATCCTGCCACCGTCGCCGCCTATGGTCGGGCTGCCTGCGAGGGCCTGCTGACGGCTGGCGTCCTGCCGGTGATCAAACATATGCCCGGCCACGGCCGCGCCCGTGCCGACAGCCATCTTGAACTGCCGGTGGTGGAGGCTTCGCTCGCCGAATTGGAAAAGTCGGACTTCGTGCCATTCCAGGCTCTGGCAGATATGCCGCTCGCCATGTCGGCCCATGTCGTCTACACGGCCATCGATCCCGACCAGCCCGCCACCGTCTCGGCCAAGGTCGTGTCGCGGATCATGCGCGGGGTGCTCGGCTTCGACGGGCTGATCATGAGCGACGATTTGTCGATGAAAGCACTCAAAGGCTCGTTTTCGGAAAAAACCCGGGCATTATTCGCGGCCGGCCTCGATATGGCGCTGCATTGCCAGGGCGAGATCGCCGACGGCTATGCGGTGGCCGAAGCCTCCCCGATCCTCGACGGAATCCGCCTGGATCGGGCGGAGCGGGCCTTGGCGGCCATTGCGGAAGCCCCGCAGGCGTTTGATCCTGTGGACGCATGGGCAAGGGTCCAATCCGGACTTGCGATGACCGCCTAGAGCGATCAAATTCCGCGCCGGCCAAGTTGTTTTGCGGCCGAAACGGAGTGATTCGCGGTGGCCGATCTGCCATTCGAAGACAGCGTACAACTCGATAAGGGCGACACTGAACCGTCGTTCCTCGTCGACGTGGACGGGTTCGAGGGTCCGCTCGACCTGCTGCTCGAACTGGCGCGCCGCCAAAAAGTCGATCTCGCCAAGATTTCCGTTCTGGCTTTGGCCGAACAATATCTGGAATTCATCGACGAAGCTCGTAAAGTCAGGCTTGAGCTTGCCGCCGACTATCTGGTCATGGCCGCCTGGCTCGCCTATCTGAAGTCGCGCCTGCTGCTGCCCGAACAGCCGAAGGGTGAGGAACCAGCCGCCGCCGATCTCGCCGCCGCGCTGGCCTACCGCCTGAAGCGCCTCGAGGCTATTCGCGATGCCGCCGAAAAGCTGGTCAATCGCCCCCGTCTTGGTCGCGATCTTTTCACGCGCGGCTCGCCGGAAGGGGTGACGATCCTCAAAACATCGGAATTTCAGGCCAATCTCTACGATCTACTGTCGGCCTATGCGCGCCAGCGGCAGAAACATGTTCTGTCACGGGTGACCCTGAAACAACGGGTCGTCTGGTCGCTCGCCGAAGCACGCGAGGCGTTGGAGCGCCTAGCCGGGCGTGCGATCGACTGGACGTCCATGGATTCCTATCTCGGGCAGTATTTCACGACGCCTGAAACCCGCCGCACCGTGCGCGCCTCGACCTTTTCGGCGTCGCTGGAACTGGTGCGCGAAGGCAAGTTGGAATTGCGCCAGGAACGCGCCTTTGCACCGATCTGGGTTCGCGCCAGCAATCATGATCCGTTGGCGCCAAAGCTCAGCGTGGTCGAAAACTGATCTCGCCCAAAATACCGGTGTCGAGATCTTGCCATTGAGTTTGTAGCCGAGTTGAAGCATTCGAGAGGACGTCGTGGGAGAAGCAGCCGAACAACTGCCGTTTGAAGGCGAGGATGCCATGAACGCCGCTGCGGAAGCGCACCGGGAAGCCATGCGTATCGCGGAGGCGTTGCTGTTCGCCGCCACCGAGCCCATGGAGGAGGCGGAAATCGCCCGCCGTCTGCCGGAAGGCGCCGACGTCGAAGCGGTCATGCAGCAACTGCGCGAGGAATATTCCCAGCGCGGCGTCAATCTCGTGCGCGTCGCCCGCAAATGGCTGTTTCGCACCGCCACCGATCTCGGCTGGCTGTTGTCGCGCGACGTCAGCGAGCAGAAAAAGCTTTCGAAGGCCGCTCTCGAAACTCTTGCGATCGTTGCCTATCACCAGCCGGTGACCCGCGCCGAGGTGGAAGACATTCGTGGCGTCGCCATTTCCAAGGGCACGCTCGACGTGCTGCTGGAAACCGGCTGGGTGCGTCTGCGCGGCCGTCGCAAGGCGCCGGGCCGTCCGGTCACTTACGGTACGACGGAAGCCTTCCTGCTTCAGTTCGGCCTCGAACAGATCTCTGATCTGCCGGGCCTCGAGGATCTGCGTTCGGCCGGCCTGTTCGATGGCCGCCTGCCGGAAGGTTTTGGCGTGCCCAAGCCGAGCGACGACAGTGCGCTCACCGAGGACGAGGACCCGCTGGAAGGCGGCGAGAGCGATCTCTTCACCGAGCCGGCCCCGGCCGAAGGTGCTGGCGAAGCGGACACCGAAGCGCGGGCCGAAACCGAGACCGAAGCTTCGGCTGAGGTCGTCGAGACGGGCGATGTCGTCGAGGCGACCGTGGTGGAGCCCGTCGGCGAAGTCGAGGAAATCGGCGCCGAAGTGGTCGAGGTCGACGAGATCACGGAGCAGACAGCCGAGGCCGAGCTTGAAGAGCCGGTTGCGGAGAGTTCAGAGCACGAATCCGAACAGGAATCCGAAGAAGAGGCCGACGAGGCCTTGCTGGAGGAACCGGCCGAGGAAGCCGACGACGAGAGCGGCGACGAAACCGGCGAAGAGCTGGATTCCAGCGATTCCGACGAGGAACCCGCTCCCGATGCGGTGTCCGAGGACAAAAATCCGTCCTCCGACAAAACATGACGGAAAATTAATCGCATCGCGGCCTGGAATTCCGCTGGCCGCGCCGATTCTACGCACCATATTCCAAAAGGGTGGGGCTAAATCCTTGTATTTGGAGGCCGCCTTGCCTAACTTCGGCCAATTCGGCGGCGGACCATACGGATCGTCGTCAACTGGAGGCAATTATGGGAAGCATGTCTCTCTGGCATTGGCTTATCGTCGGTGCTCTCGCGCTGCTGCTGTTCGGCGGCAAGGGCAAGATTTCCGATCTGATGGGCGATGTCGCTAAGGGCATTAAGTCCTTCAAGAAGGGCATGGCTGAGGAAGACGCCGAGAAACCGGCGACAGAGCAGCCGCGCACGATCGACCACGCTCCGGCTCAGCCGGCGCCGAACGCGACGACGGCGCAGCCCGCCGCCACCGCGCAGCCGGGCTCGACCTCGGCCAATAACGAGCCCGCGAAGGTGGGCTGAGCCATTCGCTGAATGACTCACCCCGGGCGATCGTGTCCCGGGGCGGCAATCGTCTGATGCGATCTTGCGTTTGCAATCTTGCCTTTGCTCGCGCCTGATCGTAAGGCCGCTCCTGAAAATCCCCGGCGGACGCCATGTTCGATTTCGACGCCACTAAACTAATTATCATCGGTATCGCCGCGCTGGTTTTCATCGGCCCGAAGGACTTGCCGCGTGTCATGCGCCAGGTCGGCGGTTTCGTCGCCAAAATGCGCCGTATGGCTTCTGAGTTTCAGGGCCAGTTCATGGAGGCGATGAAAGAATCCGAGATGGAGGAATTGAAGAAGGACATGCAGAAGATCGCCGACCAGGCGAAGACTGACATTGCCTTCGACCCCGGCCGCGAGACCGAACGCGAATTGCGCGAAGCGCTCGAGAAAAAGCCGGACGCGCCGCAGACCGCCGCATCCTCCGTGCCGGTGCCCATCGATCCCGATAGCCCGACGTTCAACGTCGATGTGCCGCCACCGCCGGAAACACCGGACGTCGCCAAATCGGTGGCTGCGGTCGAAACGACAGATAAGCCCGCTATTGAAACGCAGCCCCAAAAAGTGGCGCAAGGATCATGACCAACACCCAGGTCGTCGCCCATGATGAGAAGGAGCTGACACCGGACGAGGCCGCCATTGAGGCGACCAAAGCGCCGTTGATGGAGCATCTTATCGAGCTGCGCTCACGCATCATCAAGGCCTTGCTCGCCTTCATCGTGATGTTCGTGGTGTTCTTCTATTTCGCCAAGGACATCTACAACCTGCTTGTCATCCCGTTCGAGCATGCGGCAGGGCCCGATGGCGTCAAACTGATCTATACGGCGCCGCAGGAATTCTTCTTCACCCAGATCAAGGTGGCGATGTTCGCTGCTGCCTTCGCCGCCTGTCCGGTGATCTTCGGTCAGATCTATGCCTTCGTCGCGCCGGGGCTCTATCGCCACGAGCGCGCGGCCTTTGCGCCTTATCTCGTCGCCACGCCGGTCTTCTTCCTGCTCGGCGCGCTCGTCGTCTATTTTCTCGTCATGCCGAACTTGCTGCATTTCTTCTTGGCCATGCAGCAGGCGAAGGAACCGGGGCGGGCGCAGATCGAACTGTTGCCGCGCGTCAGCGAATATCTGTCGCTGATCATGACGCTGATCTTCGCCTTCGGCATCACCTTCCAGATGCCTGTCATCCTCACCTTGCTTGGGCGCATCGGCATCGTCACGTCGGGATTCTTGCGCGACAAGCGCCGTATCGCCTGGTTTCTGGTTTTCGTGATGGCTGCGGTGCTGACGCCCCCCGATGTATTCAGCATGCTGGCCTTGGCGGTGCCGGGCTGCGCGCTCTACGAACTGTCGATCTATTCGGTGCAGATGATCGAGAAGCGCCGGACGGAAGACGACGAGAAGCAAGAAGCATAGTTACTTCTTGTCGCGCAAAGCTTTCGCTTCTTGCAGATATTGGGCATAGGCCTTGTTGTCGGGCTCTAGTCTGACGGCTTCAGTAAGATTGGCCACGGACTGATCGAGCTTGTCGTTGCGTGCCTGGGCAAGGCCGCGGCTGGCCCAGGCGATGGCGAGTTTCGGATCAAGTTCGATCGCGCGGCTGTAATCCGCGATCGCTTGGGCATCGTCGCCTTTGCGGCTATAGGCGCCGCCACGGCTTTGCCAGATGATGGCGCGCTGGGGCGCGATGATGCCGGCGCGTGTGAAATCGGCAATCGCCTGATCGAAGCGGCCGAGGCTGGTTTTGGCAAGCCCGCGATTGAACCAGGCGGGGGCCAGAGTCGCATCGGTTTTGATGGCCTCGTCGAGATCGGCGATGGCGCGCGTGCTATCTCCCGCTTTGTGAAACAGTAAGCCGCGATCGTTGAGCAGAACCGCGTATTCGCGGCCGCTGGCCCGCTTGGCGTCGATGAGCCGCGTGCAGGCCTCGATGGCCGGCTGCCCCGCGCCTTTATGGCAGGTGTCGTCGTCTGCCGACTGTCCGAAAGCCGGAAGACAGGATGTGGCCAGAGCCGCGACAAGGCCAAAGCTCTGAACGGTGCGAAGAGCGGAACCGCATGGCATGCCGCACCTTAACATCCATCAGGATGAAAGCCAGTTCCGCGCCGTTCAGTAGGCATTTTTGGTCGTGATCAGCGACAGCGGCGTCTGCAGCAGGATGCGCAGATCGAACATCAGAGACCAGTTCTCGATGTAGAACAGATCGTGCGCGACGCGCTGTTCGATCTTCTCCACCGTATCGGTTTCGCCGCGCCAGCCGCTGATCTGTGCCCAGCCGGTGATGCCGGGCTTCACCTTGTGACGGGCGAAATAGCCTTCGACCACCTGATCGTAGATCTGTCCTTCGGCCTGGGCCTGCAATGCATGCGGGCGCGGGCCGACGAGCGAGAGATCGCCAAGCAGCACGTTGAACAGTTGCGGCAATTCGTCGAGCGAGGAGCGGCGCAGGAAACGGCCGACGCGGGTGACACGCGGATCGTCGCGCGTCGCCTGCTTGATGCCGGCCGCATCCGCCATATCGACATACATGGAGCGGAATTTGTAGACGTCGATACGCTCGTTGTTGAAGCCATAGCGCACTTGGCGGAAGAACACCGGCCCGCGGGAGTCGAGTTTCACCGCCAAGGCGATGAGGGCCAGCAGAGGCGAGAGGACGACGAGCGCCAGGCCCGAGATCACGCGGTCCTCGATCACTTTCATGGCCACCGCCACATCCGACATGGGCTTGTCGAACAGCGGCAGGAACGGCACGTCGCCGATGTAGTTATAGGCGCGGCCGCGCAGCTTCAGCTTGCTGGAGAGCGCGCTGATGCGCACGTCGACCGGCAACACCCAGAGCATTTTCAGCAGTTGCAGAATGCGGGTTTCGGCGGTCAGGGGCAGGGCGATGATCAGCAGGTCGACCCGCTGCTCGCGGCAGAAGCTGACGAGATCGTCGAAGCGGCCGAGTTTGACATAAGCGCCAATCCGCTCCGGCGAGCGCTCCTTGTCGCGGTCGTCGAACAGGCCGAGAATCTGGATGGTGTCGCCGGCCGAACGGTCGAGACGGGCGATGAGCTCTTCGGCCGCGTCACCGCCTCCGACGATGACGGTGCGGCGGGCCAGCCGCCCGGCCTTGCGCCAGGCCGACAGAACAAGCCCGGCGCCGATGCGCAGCGCCGCGCAGCCAAGCCAGCCGAATAGCCACCAATGGCCGGCGAAATCGCGCACCGGCGTGATCGGCGTGTCGGCGATGACGCAGCCCACCAGGAGGGCGGCGAGCGCCAAAAACAGTGCGAAGGCGCAGTTCACCACCTGGCGCAGCGGGCGTGATAGGGCCGGGATCGTATAGCCCCAGCGCTGGCGCAAGATGAGGATGGCCAACAGGGCCACGGCGCAGAGCACCAACGCCAGATGCGGCGGCTCGGCGAAGGCTTCGACCGGCGCCGCCCGAAATGCGACCAGGCCGGCGCCGATCAGGGCGGCGGCATCGAGGGCCAGCACGGTGGCGATGACCGTCGGCTGGGAAACGATCTGGTCCGGGGCGACCACGGGAACGGATCTGAGGCGGGTCTGCGCTTCGGCCAGCTTGCGAAGAGGGGAGCTCATTGAATGGTCCAATTGAAGACTGGCTGGACTGTGGGGCGCGGCGGTAAATGAAGACCCTGAAAATTGCGCGCAAAATCCGTTAATGTCCGGTAATCTGGTATTATGATACCAGATAATAAAAACCATTGCTGCGTAAGGTTTTCCGGCGATTAACGATTGACGACGCGTGATCGCCCACCTATAAGCCCGCATCCATCCGGCGCAGACGCATCGGCTCTGCCGGCGCGCCGCCAATTTACGGATCAAGTCACATGTACGCAAAAACGACCACGACGAAGGTGGCCGAAGTCGAGAAGAAATGGGTGTTGATCGACGCCAAGGGCCTGGTTGTCGGCCGCCTTGCGTCGCTCATTGCCATGCGTCTTCGCGGCAAGCACAAGCCGTCCTTCACGCCCCATGTTGACGACGGCGACAATGTCATCGTCATCAACGCCGACAAGGTGGTGCTCACCGGCCGCAAGCGCGACCAGAAGATGTACTACCATCACACCGGCTTCATCGGTGGCATCAAGGAGCGCTCGGCGCGCTTCATCCTGGAAGGCCGCTTCCCTGAGCGTATCGTCGAGAAGGCCGTGGAGCGTATGCTGCCGCGTGGTCCGCTCGGCCGCAAGCAGCTCGGCAACCTGCGTGTCTATAAGGGCGAGGAGCATCCGCATGCCGCCCAGACTCCGGCGACCCTCGATATCGCCAGCCTGAACCGCAAGAACGCAAGGAGCGCCTGATCATGGCCGAGACCCTTTCATCGCTCCAGGACCTGAAGGCCGCCACTGGCGTCCCGTCCGATGCGCCTGTGCATGTCCAGAAGCTCGACAAGTACGGCCGCGCCTATGCCACCGGCAAGCGCAAGGACGCGGTCGCCCGCGTCTGGATCAAGCCGGGCTCCGGCAAGATCACCGTCAACGGCCGTGAGTTCGAAGTTTACTTCGCGCGTCCCGTGCTGCGCATGATCGTCAACCAGCCGATGGGCGTCGCCAACCGCGTCGACCAGTACGACATGGTCATCACCTGCTCGGGTGGCGGTCTGTCGGGCCAGGCAGGTGCCGTGCGCAACGGCGTGTCGAAGGCGCTGACCTATTACGAGCCGGAACTGCGTTCCGCCCTTAAGAAGGCCGGCTTCCTGACCCGCGACTCCCGCACGGTCGAACGTAAGAAATACGGCCACAAGAAAGCCCGTAAGAGCTTCCAGTTCTCGAAGCGCTAAGTCGCTTTCGGCTTTCCATGCTTTCAAACCCGATCGGTTTGCGCCGGTCGGGTTTTTCTTTTTGCGATAGCATTTCAGCGTTTGATGGGCACATCAAACGCCATGAAGACGCATCAAATCAAAAACTCTAAGTGATGCGGATGTCGTGATCGGCCTGGCCCACATGCGCAAGCTTGTCGGGATTATAGACCTGATAGATCGCTGTGATGCGTTCGCCACGCGTCTCGAAGGACAAGGTGGCGATCAATGCCTTGTCGACGAAGGCGAGGATGCCGGACTCGCCGTTGATCACGCCAAGCCGGCGATCGACGATCGTGTCGTCCTTCATCGAACCGCGCGGGATCAGTCCACGCGACAGTATCAGCCGGACGATTTTCTCGGCGCCGAAAATACCCGAGGTCGACACGCGCACCTTGCCGCCGCCGTCGGACTTAAGCACCGCATCGTCGGCGAGCAGGGAGAGCAGCGCCGTCTTGTCGCCGGCCTCTATGGCGGTGAGAAAGCGGCGCACCAGGCTTTCCTGCATATGCGCCGTCACCTGAAACTTCGGCCGCCCCTCCCGCACCTTGGCGCGGGCACGGCTGGCGATCTGCCGGCAGGCGACCTCGCTCTTGTTGAGGATGGCCGCGATCTCGGAAAAGCCGGCATCGAAGACATCGCGCAAAACGAAGACGGTGCGCTCGTCCGGCGACAGCCGCTCCAGCACGATCATGAAAGCGACCGAGAGATCGGAAGAGAGATCCATGCGCCGCTCGACGTCGCGGTCGACCGGCTCGACGATCGGCTCCGGCAGCCAGACGCCGGGGTAGGCGGCCCGCTCCACCTCCAGATGGCGCAGCCGGTCGATGCAGATCCGCGTCGTCACCGACGTGAGCCAGGCTTTCGGGGATCGGATTTCCGCTACGTCGGATTGCAGCCAGCGCAGGAACACATCCTGCACGACATCCTCGGCTTCCGTCAGTGTGCCCAGCATGCGATAGGCCAAACCCCTCACATGCCTGCGATATTGCTCGAAGATGGCGACCAGATCCGGCATCTTGGTTTTCTCCCACCTCCCTAAGACGGCCGGCCCTGTCTTTTGTGACAGCAGCCTATCATTTTTATTTTTATCGCCGAAATGCACCGCCGTTTTGTCACGAACGGCGAGTCTCCCCGTCTTGAGAGCAGCCGGATGTTTGATCCCGGCAAGACAATCGCAAGACAATCAAGGAGGGGGATATGTCGAACTTGGTCGAAACCGGCGATGCGGTGGCGCTGGACACCGCCAAAAGCCTGCCGAGCAAATCCTATGAGCGGCGAACAATCGTCGCTTCGTCGTTCGGCGCGCTTCTCGAATGGTATGATCTCTATATCTACGCCGCGCTGACGGCGACCTTCGCCGAACTGTTCTTTCCGCCCGGCAATGAAGTCGCGGCCATGCTGGCGAGCCTCGCCATCTTCGGCGCAGCTTTCATCCTGCGGCCCATCGGGGCGCTGCTGTTTGGCTATTTCGGCGATCGCTACGGTCGCAAGCGCACTTTCTTGGCCACGATCTGGCTCATGGGTGTGGCCACCATTGGCATCGGCCTGCTGCCGACCTATGCGCAGATCGGTGTGCTGGCACCCGTGCTGCTGGTGACGCTTCGCCTGGCACAAGGTCTGGCGCTGGGTGGCGAAGTCGGCGGCGCCGCCACTTATCTCACCGAGAATGCGGCGCCCGGCCGGCGCGGCTTTGCCACAAGCTGGTTGCAGACGACGGCGACGATCGGCCTTCTGCTCTCCATCGTCGTGGTGACGGTCGTTCGTCTGTCCATGGACAATGCGACGTTCATCGCCTGGGGCTGGCGCATTCCCTTCGTGCTCTCCATCGTTCTTCTGGCCGTGTCGGTCTATCTGCGGCGGGGGCTCGCGGAATCGCCGGTCTTTACGCGCATGAAGTCGAAAGGCCGCATTTCCGAAAATCCCATTTCCGCCAGCCTCTCCAACGGCCGCAACGTCAGGAACATGTTCATCCTGCTGTTCAGCGTCGCCTCCGGCGTCGGTATTCTCTATGGCACCGGCCATTTCTATTCGGCCTATTTCCTCGCCAACGTGCTGAAGGTCGAGCCGACGACATCGAACATCCTGATGTCTTGCGCGCTGGTGCTGGCGACGCCGTTCTATGTTCTCTTCGGCTGGCTGTCGGACAAGATCGGCCGCAAGTGGATCATGGTGTCGGCCTGTCTTCTCGCAGCGGTGACGACGCAGCCGGTGTTCAAGGCACTCACCCATTTCGCCAATCCGGCCCTGGAGAAGTTCCAGAGCGAGAACACGATTGTCGTCGAGGGCAGTGATTGCAGCTTCCGGCTATTCTCGCCAGCGGTGACGGCCTGCGACAAGACCCGCAATTTCCTCAACGGTGTCGGTGTCACCTACACGTTCAAGGAGACGCCGGTCGGCAGCTCCGTGCGTATTGAAGTCGCGGGAGCGAAGATCGATGGCTTCGATCCGGTCGCGATGAAAGCGGCGATGAAACAGGCCGGTTGGCCGGAGGCGGCGGACTTGTCGCAAGTGAACAAGCCGGTTGTCGTTGTGCTGCTGTGGTATCTCGTCGTGCTGCTGACGATGGTTTATGGGCCGATCGTCTCCTTCATGGTGGAACTGTTTCCGGCGCACCTGCGTTACACGTCGCTGTCGCTGCCGTTTCACATCGGCTCGGGCTGGTTCGGCGGCATGCTGCCCTTCGTGTTGACCAGCATCAACGCTGCTTACGGCAGCATCTACGCCGGCCTCTGGTATCCGGTGATCGTTCTGTTCGTGTCCTTCACCATCGGCGCGCTGTTCATCCGCGAGACGCGTCAAAATTCCATCGATTAACGTCAACCAGGAACGGAGAGATCCATGAAACGAATTGTTGTTCTGGGTGCGGGCTTCGCCGGATTGTGGAGCGCCATCGGTGCTGCACGTAAGCTCGAGGAGTTGCATGTCTCCCGCGATGATGTGGAGGTCGTGGTCATCAACAAATACCCCTTCCATAATATTCGCGTGCGCAACTATGAAGAGCACCTGGAGGAAACGATCGTGCCTCTGTCGGAGGTGTTCGATCCAGTTGGGGTGCGCTGGATCGAGGGCGATGTTTCGGACATCGATCTCGATGGCAAGGCGGTCGTCATCGAAACGCCGACTGGCCGGACATGGCAGTCCTATGATCGCCTGGTGTTCGCGCTGGGCAGCAAGCTGGTGCGCCCGCCGATCAAAGGGCTCGGCAGCTATGCTTTCGATGTCGACACCTATCAGGGTGCCAAGCGGCTCGAAGCACATCTCGCCGGGCTCGCGTCGAGCCACGCACCTGGGCGTTTCACGGCTTTGGTGATTGGCGCGGGCCTGACCGGCGTCGAGATCGCCGCCGAACTTCCCGCGCGCCTACGGAAGTTGGCCGGCGGCGGCGCGGCCGACGTCAAAGTCATCCTCGCCGATCGAACGCCGCGCATCGCCCAGGAGATGGGCGAGGCCCGGCCGGTCATCGAACATGCGATGGCGGCGCTTGATGTGGAGCTGCGGGCGTCGTTCTTTCTGCGCGAGGTCGACGAGCAGGGCGCGATCCTCACGTCGGGCGAACGCATCTTCGCCTCGACGGTGATCTGGTGTGGCGGCATGCAGGCGCATCCGATGACCGAGCTGTTTCCTGTCGTCCATGACAAGCACGGCCGCTTGCCGGTCGATTCCTTCCTGCGTGTCAAAGGCGTGGCGGACGTCTTTGCTGCCGGCGATGCCGCGAGCCTTTTGATCGATGGCCGGCACGAGACGATGATGTCGTGTCAGCACGGCCGCCCGATGGGCCGCTTCGCTGGCCACAATGTCGTCTGCGATCTCTTGGGGCTGGAGATGTTGCCGTTGCAGATCGATTGGTACACGACCGTTCTCGATCTGGGTCCCTGGGGCGCCGTCTACACCTGGGGGTGGGAACGCCAGCTTGCCGCCGAGGGCATGAGCGCCAAGCGGGTCAAACAGCGGATCAATTGCGAGCGAATCTATCCCCCGCGCAACGGCTCCAAGGCGGACATTCTCGAGGCGGCCCGGGCTGAGATCGACGCGCCGCCGAAACTCGCGGGCCTGGGCAAATCGCGACGGGCACAAACGGATACCGCGGTCGAATCCGTCGAATAGCGGCCCAATTCACAACGCGAGAGGCGAGACGGCGATCGGCGGCGTCTCGCTAATTTATTTATAAAACAATGGTTTGATTGGATCGCTTTGCAGGGCGAGGCGACGCGCCGTCTTGGGCGTGTGGCTCCTGTCACATGGAATATGCTAACGCTCTGCAGCCGGTATAGGTGCGCTATCGCACAGGTCAGGTCGTTCAAATCTGACAAATTTTTCGGCCGATGGCTTGGCCTCCACAATTTTGGCCGAAGTGCCATGCCATCGACATGCTGCCATTTTCAAAGGAGCTGACTGTGATCCGATCCAACCTGCGGCCCGTTGCCATATCCTTCGCGATCGTGCTGGCCGCGCCCATCAGCGCCTTTGCCCTCGAAAGCTACGTCTTGGAAGACGTGCGGCTCGAAACGCCGGCGAACAAGACGTCGATCCTGCTGAAGCGCGTCGAATTCGTCGACACCAATCTGACCCGCGCCGAGGCGCAGAAATTGTTCAGCCTCGACGCCGAGCGCGGCGAGCAGACGGCGCTCGTCGCCAAGGCGCAGGCCAAGCGCGTGCTCGTGCCCGAGATCGTCATCGAGCCGAAAGGCGAGCGCACCGGCCTGATCACCCTGCGTGGCTATGAGGTGAACGATCTTGATCGCGGCCGCTTCGCCAAAGTGTCTCTCACCTCCGTTGACGGCGCGGCCACCGACAAGGCGGGCGCGGGCACGATCAAATCGGGACCGATCGTCCTGGAGCAGGGCGACTTCGGCCGCATCATCAATGCGGTGAAGGACGGCGATTTCACCAATGGCGTGGCGCAGCTCGGCAAGTTCTCCTGGACGGGTTTCGAACTGGTCGTTCCCGATCCAAAGGCGCCTCCCGGCGGTCAAATGAAGTTCACCCTTGCCTCGCTCGTCGGTAGCAACACCTATGATGGCGATCTGCCGGTGACCATGAAGGCCGAAGCGAAGAACTTCACGTTCGAGCCCGCCAAGAACTCCGAGATGGGGCAGAACCTCGTCAAGTTTGGGTACGACAAGCTCGACATGGGCATGACGATCTCCGGTTCCTATGACGTGGCGAAGAAGGCCTATACGCTGACCGACTATTCGATGACAGGAGTCGATGCTGGCGCGCTCACCTTGAGCGGCCTGTTCGGCAATATCGATCGCAACGCTTTGCTTGGCGATCGTATGACCCGCATCAGCGGCCTCATGCAGGGTGACGTCAGCGAATTCACCATTCGCTTCGTCAACCAGGGCCTGTTCGACAAGGCGCTGGCTTACTATGCCGCCTCGGTGAACCGCCCGCCGGCCGACATCAAGGGCGAGTGGTCGGTGGCCGCCACCGGCATGCTGCCGATGCTGCTCGGCGGCGACCCGTCCGCGCTGAAGCTGGCCGAAGCGATCACCACCTTCCTGCGCGACCCCAAAAGTCTGACTGTCACATTAAAGGGTAAGAATGGCCCGGTACGCTTCATGGAAGCGGCGCAGATCCGGGACCCGGCGACCTTCATGCAGAAGGTCAATGTGACGGCGACGGCCAACCAGTAGGCCGCTGCCAGGCATTTGAGGCCAGGCATTTGAGCTGGCGTGTCTTTTCTTGACACGCCGGTCCTCTTGGCCGATGGCTGCGCCGCGCCTATCTGAGGCGGGACTGAACAGCAAAGGAATGGGCGCCATGGCGGCGAAGGTTTTCATCGACGGCGAAGCCGGAACGACGGGTCTCCTGATCAGGGATCTGCTCGGCGCGCGCCGCGACGTCGACATCGTCTCCATCGATCCGGCCAAGCGCAAGGACGTGGATGCCAAGCGCAAGCTGCTCGAAGGCGTCGACCTGACGATCCTGTGTCTGCCCGATGACGCGGCCAAGGAATCGGCCGCGCTTGCCACGTCGCTCGGCGGCAATGGCCCGAAAGTGCTCGACGCTTCGACGGCGCATCGTGTGGCGCCCAATTGGGTGTACGGCTTTCCGGAACTGGCGGAAGGGCAGGCGGCGGCGATCGCCGGCGGCCGGCTCGTCGCCAATCCCGGCTGCTATGCCACCGGCGCCATCGCGCTGCTGCGCCCGCTCGTCGATGCGCAATTGCTGCCATCGGATCATCCGATCACCATCAACGCGGTCTCCGGCTATAGCGGCGGTGGCAAGTCGATGATCGCCGAATATGAGGCGCGCACCGCGCCTGACTTCGAGCTTTACGGTCTCGGCTTGCAGCACAAGCACATGCCGGAAATCCAGGCCTATAGCCGGCTGTCGCGGCGCGCCATCTTCGTGCCCTCAGTGGCCGATTTCCGCCAGGGCATGCTGGTGTCGATCCCGCTGCATCTCGACACGCTGCCGGGCAAGCCGAAGTCGGGTGATCTCGAAGCGGCTTTGACCAAGCACTATGCCGGCGCGTGCTTCGTCAAGGTGGTGCCAGCGGCGGCTGTCGCCAAAGAGGGCGGCAAGCTGGAAGCCGAAGCCCTCAACGACACCAACGATATGGAACTGCGCGTCATCTCCAACGAGCAACACGGCCAGGTGGTGCTGATCGCCAAGCTCGACAATCTCGGCAAGGGCGCTTCGCGCGCCGCCGTTCAGAACATGGAATTGATGCTGGGGCTGTGAAGCCTTGCGCCGCAGCGATTTCTTGAAATGAAAAGGCCGGGCAATCGCCCGGCCTTCGTGTTTGTGGGCAGTGGGTCAGCCCTTGAATGCCACCACTTTGCTCTTCTGCTCACCCAGGCCGTCGATGCCGAGCGTGACCACGTCGCCGGCCTTCAGCCAGTTCGGCGGCTTGCGGCCGAGCGCCACGCCGGCCGGCGTGCCGGTGGTGATTATGTCGCCGGGATCGAGCGTCATGTAACGGCTGACCCAACTGACGATCGAGTTGACGTTGAAGACGAGATTCTTGGTGTTGCCCGATTGCTGCCGCTGGCCGTTGACGTCGAGCCAGATCGCCAGATTGCCGACGTCCTTGATCTCGTCCCGCGTCACCAGCCAGGGGCCGATCGGGCCGAAGGTCGGCGCGCTTTTGCCCTTGGTCCACTGGCCCGCACGCTCGATCTGGAATTCGCGTTCCGACACGTCGTTGCAGATGAAATAGCCGGCGATATGTTTGCCGGCGTCGGCCTCGCTGACATAGGAAGCGGTCTTGCCGATGACGAAGGCGATCTCCGCTTCCCAGTCGAGCTTCACGCTGTCGCGCGGGAACATGATGTCGTCGTTGGCGCCGACGATGCAGTTCGGCGCCTTGTTGAACAGCACTGGCTCAGGGGGAACTTTTGCGCCGGCTTCGGCCGCATGGTCAGAATAGTTGAGGCCGATGGCGACGAAATTGCCGGGCTTGCCGACGCAGGGGCCCAGGCGCGGATTGCCTGAAACGAGCGGCAGCTGATCGACATTGGCGGCGGCGATCTTGGCGATGGAACTTGGCGCCAGGTGGTCGCCGATCAGATCGGGGACAATGCTGCTGATGTCGCGAATTTTGCCGGCGGCATCGATCAGACCGGGCTTCTCCTGGCCGGGCTGGCCGTAGCGAACGAGTTTCATAGCCTCTCCTTGCGGTGATTCGTCGGGGCGGTTTCCTCAGCCATGATCATGGCCATAAGCGGCGTGAACGCCTGCTTTTGGGATACGGAAATGTTGCCGAAAAGCAACTGCGGATCGAATTAGCGCCATTCTAAGCGGCGGTTTGCCCATTCTGGCGCCGATCGCATTGAGCCGCCGGCAAAATACGACATAATTGTGATTACTGCCTTATGTGTGACGGACAGGTTGAGCAGCGGGGGCTGCGGGCCTTGGAGGGACGTTGATGATCAAGAGTTACCGGAAAGCCCTACAGATCACGGTTGCTGCAACCGCGCTTTTGGGTGCCGCCTCGGCCGCGCAGGCCGGCGGTTTCGCCCTGCGCGAGCAGAGCGCAGCCGGGCAGGGCATGTCCTTTGCGGGCGTTGGCGCGGGCGCGGGGGGCCTGTCGTCGATGTTCTGGAACCCGGCTGCCGTGACGCAGACGCCCGGCTGGAACAGCGAGTGGGTGGCGACGGGCATCCTGCCTTACGCTTCGATCAACCCGACCCTGCCGAACGTCACGCCGCTGGTCGGCTCGCAGGTGGGCGAGGCCGCCTTCCTGGCGTCGGGCTACACCAACTACCAGATCAATGATCGCTGGTATCTCGGCTTGAGCACGGGCGCGCCGTTCGGTCTCTCGACCCGTTCCTCGGAAATCTGGGGCGCCCAGGCTTACGGCACCACGTCGAAGGTCTTCAGCTTCAACGTCAACCCGGTCGTCGGCTGGAAGGTCAATGACTGGCTGGCGATCGCCGTCGGTCCGCAGATCCAATATTTTGAAGTGCGTCTGCGCGGCTCCACCACGGCCTTCGGTCCGGGCGGCTCGAACATTCTCGCTGGCAATAACATCGGCGCCGGTGTCACTGCCGGTATCATGCTGACGCCGTGGCAGGGCACCCGCATCGGTCTCGGCTATCGCTCGGCGATTTCGCATGCGCTGGAAGGCGGTTTGCAGGCGGGTGGCCCGGCTGTGATCCCGATCCGCACCAAGGTCACCCTGCCTGAAATCGTTACCTTGGGTGTCTCGCAGGACTACGGTCCGTGGACGGCCAACCTCGGCCTCGAATGGACCAATTGGTCGCGTTTGAAGACGTCTGATGTGTTCGCCCTCAACGGCGCCATCATCCCGGCCGCCAAGCAGAACTACATGTGGCGCGATGGTTGGTTCCTTTCGGGCGGTGTCGAATATCGCTACAGCCCGCAGTGGACCTTCCGCGGCGGCGTTGCCTACGAATGGTCGCCGGTCACGACGGCCGTCCGCTCGGTGCGTTTGCCGGACACCAACCGTATCTGGGCTTCGCTGGGCTTCAGCTATAAGTACAGCGAGCGTCTGAGCTTCGATGTCGGCTACACCCACATCTTTGGCACGCCCGACAACATCTTCCTTGGACCGGGCAACCCGAGCTTCATCGCGCCGCTGCTGTTCACCGCGAACACCCGCGCCCATGTCGACATTCTCTCGGTGGGTGTGAAGTACCGCTGGGATACGCCGGCTGCGGCCGTCGTCGCGAAATACTGATTTCATAACTTGGCTGACGAACGGAAGAGCCGGGCATTGCCCGGCTCTTTTGTTTTGTCAGGCCTTGATCCGTGCTGGATTGCCCATGACCGTGGCGCCTGCGGGAACATCGCGGGTAACAACGCTGCCCGCACCAATGATGGCGTCATCACCGATGGTGACACCGGGCACGATGATCGCGCCGCCGCCGATCCAGGCATTGGCGCCGATATGGACGGGACGTCCGAATTCGAGCCCCTGCTTGCGGGGAATGGGGTCGCGCGGATGATCGGCGGTGAGGATCTGCACCGATGGACCGATCTGCGTTGCTTCGCCAATGGTCACCGCGACGACGTCGAGGATGATGCAGTTGAAGTTGATGAAGACGCCATCGGCGACGCTGATGTTATATCCGTAGTCGCAATGAAAAGGCGGCCTGATGTCGACGCGCTCGCCGACTGAGGCGAAGCGCTCGCGCAGCAGCGGCAGGCGTTCGGCCGAAGTGAGTGCCGTGGTTGCATTGTAACGGGCGAGCCACGCATGCGCCGCTAGTTGATCGGCTTGAATCTCCGGAGCGGACGCATCATAAAGCGCGCCCGCCAGCATTTTGTCTTTCTCGTTCATGCGATTGCGGTTTCCAGTTTGACGTCGTCAAACGCCATACGCACGCGTCAAAATAAAGACGCTGGATCGCGCTGCGGCCGAAGCGGAACTTATTAGGATTTCACGCGCACATAGTCGCCCGGCGCCTCGCGCAGCGCGGGCAGGGCCCCTGTGCCCGGTTCGCGCGCTTCGACCTTTTCAGGCGCCTGCGTCGTGATCCAATTGACCCAGTCGAGCCACCAGGAACCTGCCGTTTCGGTGGCTTTGGTGACCCAGTCTTCGAAGGCGCCTTGCACCGGGCCGCCGGTCCAGAATTGGTATTTCGGCTTGTTGGGCGGATTGACCACGCCGGCGATGTGGCCGGAGCCGGCCATCACATAGCGCATCGGTCCGCCGAAGAATTTGGCGCCGTTGAACACCGATCGCGCCGGCGCGATATGATCTTCCTTCGCCGCCAGATTGTAGACGGGGATCGTCACGTCCTTGAGGCTGAGATGACGGCCATCGAGTTCCAGCAAACCGCGCGTCAGATTGTTTTCGAGATAGCAGTTGCGCAGATAGTACGAGTGATTGGCCGCCGGCATGCGGGTTGAATCGGAATTCCAGGCGAGCAAATCGAAAGCCGCCGGATCGACGCCCTTGATGTAGTTGTTGACCACATACTGCCAGATCAATTCGTTCGGCCGCAGCATGTTGAAGGCGGTCGCCATCTGCGCGCTGTCGAGATAGCCGCGCTCCATCATCTTCTTCTCGATGGCGGCGATATTCTCGGCGCCGGCGAACCATTTCAGATCGCCCGCATCGGTGAAGTCCACTTGCGTGGTGAAGAACGTGGCGCTGTCGATGCGGTCGTCGCGCAGTTGCGCCATCAATGCGAGAGCGATGGCGAGCAACGTTCCGCCGACGCAATAGCCGATCGTCGTTACATGCCGTTCGCCGGTGGCTTTCTCGACCGCATCGAGCGCGGCGAATATGCCCTCGTGGATATAGGCGGAGAAGCCCTTGCTTGCGTGCCGCTCGTCCGGATTGACCCAGGAGATGACGAACACCGTCAAACCCTGCTCGACGCAAAAGCGCACGAAGCTCTTCTCGGGGTTGAGGTCGAGCACATAGAATTTGTTGATCCAGGGCGGCACGATCAGCAGCGGCCGCTTGTAGACGGTCGGTGTTGTCGGGGCGTATTGGATCAGCTCGATGAGATCGTTCTGAAAGACCACCTTGCCTGGCGTCGTCGCCATGTCGCGGCCGAGCAGGAATTTCGAGGCGTCGGCCTGACGGATGCGCAGATTGCCTTTGCCGGCCTCGATATCCTCGGCGAACATCTGTAGGCCGCGCACGAGATTGGCGCCGTTCTCGGTCAGCGTCTTGCGCATCAGCTCCGGATTGGTGGCCAGGAAGTTCGACGGCGACAGGGCGCCGGTGATCTGCCTCAAATAGAAGGTGGCCTTGTCCTTGGTCGCCGGGTCGATCGTGTCGGCCTGGTCGATCATCTCGTTCGCCCAGCGTGTCGAGATTAGATAGGCCTGCCGCAGGAAATCGAACGCCGGCATGGCCTGCCAGGACGGGTCGGCGAAACGCTTGTCGCCCGGCTCCGGCACGGCCACGGGGGCGGTGTCTTCGCCGGACATGCGCTTCCAGGTCGCGCCCCACAATTCGAACAGGGAGCCGGTCAGTTTCTGCTGGGCTTCCATCGCCCGCTGCGGGTCGGCCAGCCAATAATCGGCGACAGCGCCGAAGGTGCGCACGGCATCGGCCACCTGTCCGGACGTGTCCGGCGCGGTCTCGCCCTGTTCGAACGGTTTGAGCCAGGCAGCGAGGGCCTTGCCGGTCTGCTCGGTGGCACGCGCCAGATTGAGCGACAGGGCCTCGAAATCTGGCACCGGAAAATCCTGCGGATTGTTGGCCTTGGCGTCGTTCCTTGAATCAGATTTCGAGGAAGCCTGCGGGCTGTCTTGCTTTGCCTCAGGCTTGACTTTAGGAGGCTCAGGCTTCACTTGCGGGACGGTCGGGGCTGGGCTGGGGACCGCGGCAGGGGGCAGGCTTGCCGCTTCCGGCTCCACCAGCAGAAGGGTGGATTCGCTCTCTTTCTTCCCTGATTTTCTACTTTTAGAACGCGTCGTCATGTCCATGACCGGAAAAGATGACGGTATGAGCCGTCATTGCAACACAATACGGAAATAATGAATGCTTTAGTCAATTCTCAATAGGGTTGAATGCGCATCGACGCTCCAATGGACAGACAAAGTGCTACAGCTTCGCGACATGAACAACCACCGTCGACCACATTCGATCCTTTTGGCGCTGCTACTTTTGGCCGCCGCGAGCGTCGGCGCTTACGCGCAGCAATCTACGGGCCAACAGGCGCCCGCCCGCCAGCAAAAAAACAACAGCTTTTTTGACACGTTGATGGAAGGCCCTCGTCTGACCACCACGCCGCTGGAAGCGCCGGAGTGGATGCAGCGCCGCCGCACCGGCCGCGAGCAGGAATTCGTGCCCATCGGGCCGCCGCCGAACCAGCCGCAACGGACGGTGCTTACCGAGGACCAGATCAAGGCCAAGGAGGCTGAGCTCGATGCCGTCGCCCGCCGGCACGACCAGATCGCCGGCCGCAAGGGCTATAAGGGCAAGATCGGGACGGCCTCGGCCCCGCCGATCAAACGGGTCAAGCCCAAGCCTATGCCTTGCGTGCTGACCTGCGAGACGGGTCTCGGCACGCCTACCAGAAAGTGATAATTAAGACGGTCTGGCGATGATTTGCTCATCTCCGGATTCACACCAATCGGGAATACTCTGATGTCTGAGGATTTTTATCGCGTACGCCGGCTGCCGCCCTATGTCTTCGAACAGGTGAATCGCCTGAAGGCACAGGCCCGGGCCGCCGGCGCCGATATCATCGACCTCGGCATGGGTAACCCGGACCTGCCGGCGCCCAAACATGTTATCGAAAAACTGGTCGAAACCGCGGGCAAGCCCCGCACCGACCGGTATTCCGCATCCAAGGGCATCCCCGGCTTGCGCCGGGCCCAGGCCGGTTATTACGAGCGCCGTTTCGGCGTGAAGCTGAACCCCGACACCCAGGTCATCGCCACCTTGGGCTCGAAGGAAGGCTTCGCCAACATGGCCCAGGCGATCACCGCGCCGGGCGACGTGGTTCTGTGCCCGAACCCGTCCTATCCGATCCACGCCTTCGGCTTTCTCATCGCCGGCGGCGTCGTCCGCTCGGTTCCCGCCGAACCGACGCCGGACTATTTCGTGGCGCTCGAAAAGGCGATCCAGCATTCGACCCCCAAGCCGATCGCCGTGGTCGTCTGCTATCCGTCCAATCCGACGGCCATGGTCGCGAGCCTCGATTTCTACAAGGACCTCGTCGCTTTCGCGAAGAAGCACGAGATCTACATTCTCTCCGATCTCGCCTATGCCGAGGTGTATTTCGACGGCAACCCGCCGCCGTCCGTCTTGCAGGTGCCGGGCGCCAATGACGTGACGGTCGAGTTCACCTCGATGTCGAAAACCTATTCCATGGCCGGCTGGCGCATGGGCTTCGCCGTTGGCAACGAACGTCTGCTGGCGGCGCTGGGACGCGTGAAGTCCTACCTCGATTACGGCGCCTATACGCCGATCCAGGTGGCGGCGGCCGCGGCGCTCAACGGCCCGGACGACTGCATCGAGGAGATGCGCCAGACCTACAAGCGCCGGCGCGACGTGATGGTGGAAAGCTTCGGTCAAGCCGGCTGGCATTTCGAACCGCCGACCGCTTCCATGTTCGCCTGGGTGCCGATCCCCGAGCGCTTTGCGCATCTGGGTTCGCTCGAATTCTCGAAACTGCTGATCGAGAAGGCGGATGTCGCCGTGGCGCCGGGCATCGGCTTTGGCGAACACGGCGATCAATATCTGCGCCTCGCCGTGGTCGAGAACGAACAGCGCATCCGTCAGGCGGCGCGCGGCATCCGCCGTTTCTTCGACAATGCCGACCAGACGCTGCACAACGTCGTGCCGCTGCGCAAACCGGCCTGATCGCTCCAGCCCAGCAGGGCTTGAGCCAGGGTTCAAGCGCGGGCGTCTCGCCGACGCCCGCGCTTTTTTCTTTCCAAGGCTCCGCGCCGAAACAGTCTGGATATCAGGGGGCTAGAGGCACGAGATCGGGGGCGGCTCCGGTCCCGAGCGAGCCTGCCCCGGTTTCCTTGATCGGCGGGGGGAAATGGGGCACAAGCGCAACGCCGCGTGGCTGTTCCGCCACTTTCGGCCGTTTCGTCCACCGTTTGTCTGGATCATTTCATGAGCACTCCCTTGCGTGTTGGCATTGCCGGCCTCGGCACTGTGGGCGCCTCCGTCGTCCGATTGTTGGAACGGCAGGCCAATTCCCTTGCCGCCAGCACGGGGCGCACGATCACGCCGGTGGCGGTCTCCGCCCGCAACAAGTCGCGCGACCGCGGCATTCATCTCAATGGTGCCAAATGGTTCGACGATCCGGTGGCGCTCGCCACCTCGTCTGAGATCGATCTGTTCGTCGAACTGATCGGCGGCGATGAAGGCCCGGCGCGCCAGGCCGTCACGGCGGCGCTCGATTCTGGCAAGCCGGTGGTCACCGCCAACAAGGCCTTGCTCGCCAAGCACGGCATGGAACTGGCGCAATTGGCCGAAGCCAAGAAAGTGGCGCTCGCCTTCGAAGCCTCCGTCGCCGGCGGCATTCCGATCGTCAAGACGTTGCGCGAGGGCCTGGCCGGCAATGAGATCAGCCGCGTCTATGGCATTCTCAACGGCACCTGCAATTACATCCTGTCGCGTATGGAGCTGGAAAAGCTCTCCTTCGACGCCTGCCTGAAGGATGCGCAGCGCCTCGGCTATGCCGAAGCCGATCCGACCTTTGACATCGGCGGTTTCGATACGGCGCATAAGCTCGCCATTCTCACCTCGCTCGCCTTCGGCGTTGCCGTCGATTCGGAGGCGATCCACGTGGAAGGCATCGAGCAGATCACGCTCGAAGACCTCAACGCCGCCGACGATCTCGGCTACCGCATCAAGCTTTTGGGCGTGGCGCAGCGCACCGCTGAGGGTATCGAGCAGCGCGTCCATCCGACCATGGTGCCGAAGACCTCGTCGATCGCCCAGGTGATGGGCGTCACCAATGCGGTGACGATCGATGCGGACGCGGTGAAGGAACTGACGCTCGTCGGCCCGGGCGCTGGTGGCGATGCCACCGCTTCGGCTGTCGTCGCCGACATCGCCGACGTCGCGCGGGGCATTCGCTCGGCGCCTTTCGGTCTGCCGGTGGCGCAATTGCAGAAGGCGCCGCGGCGCGAGATGCAGCGCCACGAAGGCGGCTATTACATCCGCCTGTCGGTCGCCGATCTCACAGGTGCCGCAGCCGCCATTGCCACGCGCATGGCCGAGCGCAAGATTTCGCTGGAAAGCATCATGCAGAAATCGCGCGGCGGCGCTCATGGCGCGGCGAGCGGCGATCCGGTCACCGTGGTGTTGCTCACCTATGCGACGAGCGAGGCGAACATCCGGGCCGCCTTGGACGCGGCCTTGAGCGACGGCTACATTGTCGGCCGTCCGCAGGTCATTCGGATCGAGCGCAAATAGCTCGCTGCCCGAACCGGCAAGGAGCATGCGATGGTTGAGCTTGTTATCAAGGAACAGGACATCATCGATCGCATGCTGGCGTTCGAGTTCGTCCGCGTGACCGAACGCGCCGCCGTCGCCGCCGCCGAATGGCGCGGGCGCGGTGATGAAAAGGCGGCGGACCAGGCGGCGGTCGATGCCATGCGCCGCGAACTCAATCGCCTGCCGATCAATGGTACCATCGTGATTGGCGAGGGCGAACGCGACGAAGCGCCGATGTTGTTCATCGGCGAGAAGGTCGGCACCGGCACGGGACCGGCCGTGGACATCGCCGTCGATCCGCTAGAGGGCACGACGCTCTGCGCCAAGGATATGCCGGGCTCGATCGCCGTCATGGCCATCGCCAATGCGGGCTCGCTGCTCAACGCGCCCGACGTCTATATGGACAAGATCGCCATCGGCCCGGGTTATCCTGCGGGCGTCGTCGATCTCGACAGGACGCCGGAAGAAAACGTGTTGGCACTGGCCAAAGCCAAGGGCGTGAAGCCAGGCGACATCACCGTGCTCATTCTCGATCGCCCGCGCCATGCAAAGCTCATCGCTGGCTGCCGCAAGGCCGGGACTAGCATTCGCATGATCACCGATGGTGACGTGGCCGGCGTGATCTTCACCGCTCAGACGGAAAGCACCGGCGTCGACATGTATATGGGCACGGGTGGGGCGCCGGAAGGCGTGCTGGCGGCGGGCGCCTTGCGCTGCGTCGGTGGTCAGATGCAGGGACGCCTCGTCATCGACAATGAAGAGAAGCGTCAGCGCGCCTTCAAGATGGGCGTCAAGGACCCCAAGAAAAAATACGACATGACGGAACTGGCGGCGGGCAATGTCATCGTCTGCGCCACCGGTGTCACCGATGGCGCGCTGCTGCGCGGCGTCAAATGGTCCGGCGATATCGTCGAGACCGAAACCGTGATCTACCGCTCCGTCACCGGCACGGTACGCAAGATCACCTCCGAACATCGCTCGATGGACAAGTTCGCGCGCGACTGAGCGGTTCCAGTATCATCACCGACAGCCGCGCAGCGGCCTTTACCTCGTCGCCGGGCCTTCGATCAGAACCTTGGCGCGGGCGATCACCTGCGGCGAGGCGTTGAGCATGGATTCCGCCGCCGCTTGCGTCTGCGCCGCTGAAGAGGGGCTGATGTCCATCTTCGTCTTGGCGGCCTCGGCAAGGAATTCCTGATCCTTCATCATTGTGTCGAAGGTTGCACGCAGCGCCGCCAGCCGATCGGCCGAGACGCCGGGCGTGGTGATGATCGAACGCGACATGCCGATGTCCGACGAGATGAATTTCAGTACCGCGCGATCCTCGTCGTTCTTCGCCAGTTCCCAGATCAGCGGCACATTGGGCAGGTCGGGCGCGCGTTCGAGGCCGATCTGAACGAGGATGTTGATTTTCTTTTCCGCCAGCCAATGCGGATGGCCGCTTTTCCAGGACGCCCAGGAATTGGAGCCGCGCCCGCCCACTTCACCTTTCTCCATGGCGAGGTTCACGTCGTTGCCGCCGGGATAGCCGGTGACGATACGGAACTTCGTGCCGAGCAGCGCGTTCATGGCAGCAGGATAGACGTAGGAGCTGGAAGCGGCACCCGGCGCGCCGACCACCAACTCCTTGTTGTAAACATCTTCGATTTTGGTGATGCCGGTCGTGTGCCAGGAGTTGATGACATTGGGCGTATTGGTCGTATTGCCGATCCAGCCGAACTGGCGCACGTCGAATTGAATTTCCTTGGCGCCGATGGCCTGCAGGGTCGGCATGTTCTGGAAGATCATGTGCAGGACGGTGCCGTCGCGCGGCGCCACTTTCGCCACCCAATTGGCCGCCGCCACGCCAAGGCCGCCCGGCATGTTACGCACGACGACCTGCGGATTGCCCGGCATCAGGCGGGGATAGTGACGGGCCACCAGCCGCGAACGCAGATCATAGTCGCCGCCTGGCGATGTCGGAACGATGAAGTCGATGGTTTTGTTGCGGTAAAATTCTTCCGGCGATTGCGCCTGCGCGATGCCGGTTGTGCAAGCGAAGACGATCAAGCCGATGGCGGCCATGCGCATTGTGCGTTTCCTTCCTCTGCCGAGCCGTGGGATCGGTCGGTCATTGTGCGGCGAAGGTGCTACAGAGTTAGGCAGGGCGCAAGTTGGTCGGCGTTCGACAGGCTTCTTGTTGCTGACGTCTATCAGCCATGCAGGCCGGGCGTACAAAAAGGCGCCCAAACCTATGTCAGGGAGGCTTGCATTGAGGGCAAAATTTCGGCAGCGTCTGTCTGAAAAACATTCACGGGAACGGGGACGAGGATGGACCTGAAATATCCGGACGAAGCGCAGAAATTCGCGGAGGAGGTACGGGAGTTCGCCCGCGCCGAATTGCCGGCGGCGATCAAGGACAAGGTGACCCGCCACGCTAAAATGTCTCCGGACGCTCAAATCTATTGGCAGCGCAAACTGTGCGAGCGCGGCTGGGCCTGTCCCGGCTGGCCGAAGCAATATGGTGGCCCGGGTTTCACCCCGTTGCAGCGCCATGTCTTCGATAATGTGATGTCGGAAGAGGGCGCGCCGCCGGCAGTGCCCTTCGGCGAGAGCATGATCGCGCCGGTTCTCTTCCACGTCGGTTCCGACGCGCAGAAGAAGGAAATCCTGCCGCGCATCCGCACCCTCGAATACTGGTTCTGCCAGGGCTTTTCCGAGCCAGGCGCTGGCTCCGACCTCGCCTCGTTGAAAACCCGCGCCGTGCGGGACGGCGACGAATGGGTCATCAACGGCCAGAAGACCTGGACCAGCTATGCCCAGTTCGCCAACATGATGTTCTGCCTCGTGCGGACCGATCCGGATGCCAAGCAGCAGGAGGGCATCAGCATGATGGTCTTCCCGATGTCGCTGCCCGGCATCACCGTGCGGCCGATCATCACCATGGACGGCGGCCATTCGGTCAACGAGACCTTCTTCGACAATGTGCGCGTGCCGGCCACAAGCCTCATCGGTGAGGTCAACAAGGGCTGGACCTATGCCAAGCTGCTGCTCGGCCATGAACGTACCAGCATTGCCCGTATCGGCCAGTCGAAGCGCGAATTGCGCATGTTGAAGACGCTGGCCGCCGATCAAGGCACGGGTGGCACGTCGCTGCTCGACAAGCCGGCCTTCCGCACCAAGGTGGCGGAGCTGGAAATGGAGCTGCTGGCGCTGGAAATCACGGCTTTGCGCGTTCTGGCGCAAGATGGCGCGCCCGGTGTCGAGGCCAATCTGCTCAAGATCAAGGGATCCGAAATCCAGCAGACCCTGACCGAGTTGTTGATCGACGCGGTCGGTCCTTACGCGCTGCCGTTCGATCCGAACCGCGGCGTCGGCCTGGGCAATATGGACTATATCGGCCCGGATGAAGCGGCGGCTTTGGGGCCGACCTATCTTTCGACGCGCGTCGTGACGATCTATGGCGGATCGAACGAAATCCAGCGCAACATCATCGCAAAATCATTGGGGCTTTGAGCGACATGGACTTCGTTGCAACCGACACGCAGGCGATGCTGCGCGATACGGCCGACCGGCTCGTGCGCGACCGCTATGATTTTGAAGAGCGTAAGAAGATCGTTGCTTCCGACGACGGCTTCTCACGCAAATTGTGGAAAGAACTCGCTGACCTCGGCCTGCTGGGCATCGAGATTCCGGAAGAGCAGGGCGGCAGCGGCGGCACTTTCGCCGATGTGGCCGTGGTACTCGAAAGCTTCGGCAAGGGCTTGGTGGTCGAGCCTTATCTATCGACGGTGGTTCTCGGCGCCGGACTGATCGCGGCGGCCGGCTGGGAAGCGCAAAAACACGACATTCTGCCGAAAGTCGCCTCCGGCGATATGCTGTTGGCATTGGCCTATACCGAGGCGCACTCCCGCTACGCGCTGAACCACGTGGCGACCAAGGCGCGCAAGGATGGCGCCGGTTATGTGATCGACGGTCACAAGGCGGTCGTTCTCGGCGCCGACACGGCGGACAGACTGATCGTCAGCGCCCGCACCTCCGGCGAGGTCGACGATGCGAGTGGCATTTCGCTCTTTCTCGTCGATCCGAAGGCGGAAGGCGTCAGCATGCGCGCCTTTCCCAATCTTGACGATCGTCGCGCCGCGGAAGTGACCTTCGACGGCGTGAAGGTCGAGGCGAGTGCCCTTGTCGGCGCCGAAGGCGATGGTTTGCTTCCGCTCGAAGCCGCCATCGATCGGGGCGCCGCAGCCGTCGGCTGCGAAGCATTGGGCGCCATGGGCGCGCTGAATGCCTTGACGCTGGACTACCTGAAGACGCGTACGCAGTTCGGTCGGCCGATCGGCAAGTTCCAGGTGCTGCAACATCGCATGGCCGACATGGTGATGGCCGAACAGCAGGCCCGTTCCATGCTGTTCCTGGCCATCGAACAGGCCGACGCCAAGGATCCCGCCGCCCGCGCTCAGGCCATCTCCGCCGCCAAGGCGCAGATCGATGCCTGCGGCCAAGTGGTCGGTCGCGGTGCGATCCAATTACATGGCGGCATCGCCATGACGATGGAATATGTTGCCGGTCACTTCTTCCGTCGCCTCACCGCTCTTGAAAAGATGATGGGCGATAGGGATTATCACCTGGAGCGGTTCGCCATTTAGACGGAGAGACGAAGCGGATGGTGGTGCTCACGAGCAAGCAATCCGCTTCCCCACTTCGGCGAGGGGCCATCTACCTGATCTCCGCGCTATCGGCCTTTGGGGCGGGCGCGGCCTTGGCGCAGGATAGCGATGGCGGTTCGGATAGCGACTACGACGACAATTACGATGAAACGCTGAATCCCGGCCTTGGCCGTACGCCGCGTTTCATCTTCTCACCCTCCGTGCGGGCCGGCGTGCGCTATCGCGTCAATTCCGATTTTTCGCTCGACTTCATGGTGCGCCATAAACATGCGGGCCTCGAACCGCCGATGGTGGTGCGTGGCACCAATGCGTCGGCGGCCGTGCGGGCCTCGCTCCGCATCGGCGAGTTCAACTGGCGCAATCAGATCGACGTGAAGCAGACCTTCGTCAATTTCTATGGACCGAAGGACTATGCGGCGCTGGTCGTTTCAACGGGCCTGTCGCGGGAATTCGCGCTCGGCGAAAGCGGCTGGAATTTCACACCGATCGCCAGCGTGGCCTTCCAGCAAGCGAACGACCGTTTGCTCAACCGCTTGAAATATTCGCTGGAAGGCGCGTTCGGATATAATCTCACGGACCAGCTGAGTGTGAGTTTCGGCCCGCGCGCCGAAGTGCGTGTCTATACGTCCTATCCCTTGCATCGCGTCGATACGATCTTCGCTCTTGGCGGCGGCTTCGATTACGAGGTGACGAAAGGGTTCAATATCGGCAGCGAGCTGAGCTACCAGTTTTCCAAGAGCAGCCTGAGCCGGGCGCGTTTCTCGCAATGGCTGCTGGAACCGCAGATCAAAGCGCGCTTCACGTTTTAGGAGAATACTCGCTCTTGGTGTCATCCCGGACGATTGCGTAGCAGTCGATCCGGGATCCAGGAGCAAAAAGGCAAGTATGCCGATTACAGAAATTCTACCACTCGCCCCTGGGTCCCGGATCGCGCTTGCAGCGCGTCCGGGATGACACCGAGGCGGAGTGTTAATCCTTTACTCCGGCTCGAACATCAGAAGATGCGTGCCGTTGGAAAGCGGTGCCCAATAGGGCTTCACCTTCAGGCCGATCTTCATCTGCTCGAGCGAGCAATTGACCATATTGCCCATCACATTGACGTTCTCGGGCAATTTCACCACGGCGATGAAGAACGGCTCATGGCCTTGGAAGGGCGGGCGGGCGCGCCGCGCGATCGTGAACGAATAGACCTCGCCATGGCCTTTGACCTCGTGCCATTCGAGATTGCTCTTCTTGCCCGTGTAGATCGATGTCGGGCGCGGGAAGAACTGATATTTGCCCACTTCCTTGTCGTATTGGATGATGAGCTTCTTCTCGCGCGTCGCATCCCAGAACGGCTTTGAGAACGAACGCCACTTGGGCGGATCGCGCACGATGTTGAGTGTGTCGTTGATCGTGTTCATGAGCTTTCCTCAACCGTTGGGCGTCAAGATCATGACGACGCTGGAGTTCCAGTTGCGGGCGTAGGGAATGCCGCCGATCCCGGTGACGAGGGCGTTCTTCGTATTCTTCACCTGGCGTTTGTCGCCTTCGCCGAAAAGCTGGCGCACAGCTTCGACCAGATTGGTGCCGCCGCCGGCAAGGCCGCACTGGCCGGCCGAAATCTGGCCGCCGCCCGTGTTCAGCGGCAGATCGCCGAGATGATTGAATTCATGCTCGCGAATGAAAGCCGCGCCTTCACCCTGCTTGCAGAAGCCAAGCATTTCGAACTGCAACATGATGGCGATGATGAAATCGTCATAGGGGTGGATCGAGGCGATATCCTTGGGCGCGAGACCCGCTTGTTTGAATGCTTTTGCGCCGGCGACACGATGGCCGGTATCGGTGACATCGACCATGCTCTCGCTGGCGCGATAGGTGGTGCGCTCGCCATAGCCGATCGGCGTGACGATCTTGGTCAGGCCCTTGCGCGCCGCGTTCTTCTTGCTGGTGATGAGCAGGCCGCTGGCGCCGTCGCACACCATGACGCTGTCGAGCAGGCGCACCGGATCGGCGATCAACCGCGAGTTGATGTAGTCATCGACGGTGATCGGCTTGCGCAGCTTCTCGCAGGCGAGATCGTTCAGCACGGCACTGTCGCGTTGCGCCACGGCAAGCTTGCCGAGCGCCCGCAGATCCAGGCCGAACTGGTGATCGTAGCGGCTGCTGATGAAGCCGAACGAGGTCGGCGGGCCGAGCAGCCCCTGCGGCACCTGCCATTCCTGCTGGAAGCTGCGCGGACGCTGATTGCTCTCCGCCTTCTGCGTATCGGCAAAGAGGCACAGCACCGTGGTGCACAGGCCCGCATCGATGGCGATGGCTGCGCGGGCCAGTGCGCCCGTCGGCGAACAGCCGCCGATGTCGACGGTCTGGCAGAAGTCGACTTCCAAGGCGAGATGGTCAGCTGTCGTCTGCGACCAGAAGCAATTGCCGGCGCCGGTCATCGACGACGACAGGATCAGGCCGTCGATTTCCTGTTTTTCAAAGCCGGTGCGGTTGAGTAGGTCTTCGAGAATCTCGGCGCCCAATTCCCAGACGTCGCGATCGGACTGTTCGACGATCTTGGTTTCGGCAAAGCCGACGATCGCAGTGTCCTGCATTCCCATGGGTTCACTCCCTCATGAATTTTCTTGCGGCGGACCTTTTGGTCCGCCGCCGATTGACGTCAGCTCTGATCGCCGGATTTGCCCGGTTCGACAAGGCGCGCAGCGCGCTTTTCGACGAAAGCCTTCAGGCCTTCCTCGCTGCGGTTGCTGCTCACGGCCTGGCTGATGAGGGTTTCCATGAACAGGCCGTCTTCATGCGACGCGTCGTTGACGCGCGGCAGGCAGGCGCAGATCGCCCAGTTGGTCAGCGGCGCGTTCTTGGCGATGCGCTTGGCGAGCGACTTGGCGCGTTCGAGCGATTCACCCTTCGGCGTGACATACTGGCAGAGATTGTATTTCTCGCCTTCTTCGGCGGTCAACACGCGCCCGGTCAGCATCAGGTCGGCCATGCGGGCATAGCCCATCAGGCGCTGGATGCGCACCGAACCGCCGCCGCCGACGAAAATGCCGCGCTGGCCTTCCGGCAGAGCGAAAAAGGTTGTCTCGTCGGCAACGCGGATATGCGCGGCCGACGCCACTTCCAGGCCACCGCCAATGCAGGCGCCCTTGAGCGCGGCCACGAAGGGCACGCCGCCGCGTGCCATGAGATCGAGGGTGGGGTGCCAGTGGCCGCGACGACGGCGGCGCGCCTGCGGCGGGGCATTGATCCATTCCAGGGCTTCGGCCAGATCGAGACCGGCGGAAAAATTGTCGCCATGACCGAAAATGACGCCAGCCTTGGCCTCTTCATTCGCCTGGGTCAGGGCAGCGCGCAGTTGGCGGTTTGTCTCGTCGTTGATCGCATTGCGCTTATCCGGGCGGTTCAAACCAATCAGGGCAATGTCGTCTTCGAGTTCATAGGTGACGAGTTGGTCGGTCATATTTCCTCCTTGGCCGTGGGCGGCACAATTGCGCAAGTTGGAGACAATCGCAAGGAGGCTGATATAGTTGACTTGCGCGTCGAGGCCCGGCAAATGGAAGCCGGTTTCGACGAATTTCAGGCTGCAAGGGCGAGGAATCGGCCGCTAACGGGCGGTCCTTCCGCTCTTTGAAGCGTGAGTTTCGCCAACAACTTCAAGCTTCTGGCTGCGATCAACCGGCAGCAGACCTCAGATGGGAGAAACGGCTTTGGGTAACGGGACAGCAACACGTGGCGCCGCCGTCATGGAATACTACATGCGGCCGAAATCGGTGGCGGTCATCGGCTTTTCGTCAAAACCGGGCTCGGCGGGCATGAATGCCCTCACGAATCTGACGACCAATAATTTTGCCGGGGATATCTATCTTGTCGGCCGCAGCGGCGGCGAGGTTGAAGGCCGGAAAGTCTTCACCGAAATCGACCAACTGCCCGAGGGCGTCGATCTGGCGATCTTCACCTTGCCGGCGGCCGGCGTGAAGGAGGCCATGGAGGGCTGCGTTCGCCGCAAGGTCAAGGCGACGGTGATTTTTGCCTCCGGCTTCGCCGAAGTGGGCGAGCGCGCCAAGCAGGACGAACTGGCCAAGATCGCCCGCGACGGCAATGTCGCTCTGCTCGGCCCCAACTGCCTCGGCTATTCCAACTTCATCACCGGCTTCAACGCCTTCTTCGTGTCGGCGACCACCGTTCAGAAGATCGAGGCCAAGCCGCGCTCAGCCGCGGCCGTGATTTCGCAGAGCGGTGGCTTGATGGCGCACATCCGCCAGGGCCTGGATCAGCGTGACATTCCGGTCAGCTACAATCTGTCGTCGGGCAACGAGGCGGGCGTGGGCCTCGCGGATTTCGTCGACTTCTTCGTCGAGGACGAAACCACCGCTTCCATCATCATCTATGTGGAGGAAGTGCGTCAGCCAGAAGCCTTCCTGGCGGCGGCACGCCGCGCCATGGCGGCCGGCAAGCCGGTGCTGATGGTGCATCCGGGCTCAAGCGACAAGGGCCGCGATGCCGTCAATTCCCACACCGGCGCCTTGGCGGGCAACCATGCGGTCATGCGCACGCTCGTCACCCATGCCGGCATCATGTTCGTCGATACGATCGACGAACTGATCGACAGCGCCGAGATTGCTACGCGTTATCCCAAGTCGCCGGTCAATGGTCCGGGCTTCCTGACCTTCTCCGGCGCGTTCTGCGCCCTCGCGCACGACTTCCTGGACAAGCTCGATCTCGACATTCCGCCGCTGTCGGCGGCGCAAGAAGCCGAACTGCGCAAGGTCATGCCGTCCTTCGCCACGCCGCGCAATCCGCTCGATCTGACGACCCAGCCCGTGTGGCAGCCGGAACTGGTCGGGCAGGGCGCGCAGGCGCTGCTCGACGATCCGGCCATGGGCAGCATGGTGATTTCGATTCCGATCGGCCCGCCGGTGCTGGCGATGAAATATCTCGACGGCATCACCAAGGCGATCGACAGCAGCAAAAAGCCGGTGGTGTTCTCAATTCTCGGCGAGCGTTCGCCGCTGCCGCAGGAGTTCATCGACAAGGCCAAAGAGAAGAAGATCATCATCTCCCGTTCGGCGGAGCGCTCCATGCGCGCCATGGCGCAGGTGACCTTCCACGGCCGCGCGGTCGAGCGCGCCAAGATGACCGTCGAAGCCAAGCCGATCTCGGGCCTGCCGTCCTTCGGTAAAGGCACCCAGGCGGAATGGGTCGGCAAGCTGGCACTGAAGGCCGCGGGTATCCGCATCCCCGAGGGTGACCTGGCACGCTCCGCCGATCAGGCGGTGCAGATCGCCGGCAAGATCGGCTATCCGGTGGTGATGAAGGCGCAGGCCGCCAAGCTGGCGCATAAGACGGAAGCCGGCGGCGTGCTCCTCAATCTCGCCGACGAAGCCGCCGTGCGCAAAGCCTGGACGACTCTGCACGAGAACGTCGAGCGCTATCAGCCGGGCTTGAAGCTCGACGGTGTGCTGGTCGAGAAAATGTCGTCGAAGGGTCTCGAGTTCATCGTCGGCTCGCGCCGCGATCCGGTCTGGGGTCCGGTGGTTGTCGTCGGCATCGGTGGCGTTCTGATCGAAGCCATCGGCGACGTGCGCCTGCTGCCGCCCGATCTCTCCAAGGAAGCGATCGTCAAGGAGCTCTACAAGCTCAAGACGGCCAAGCTGCTCGACGGCTTCCGTGGCTCGCCGGCAGTCGATGTCGAAGCCGTGGCGGAAGTCGCGGTCAAGGTCGGCAATCTGATGCTCACCGTGCCGGAGATCATGGAAATCGACATCAATCCGGTGTTCGCGCATCCGCGCGGGCAGGGCGTCACCGCCCTCGACGCGCTGATCGTCACCAAGGACTAGGCAAGGGACTAAGACATGGAGGGAGCGCCCGTGTGGCGCTCCCTTTTCACATCGGCTCGCTTCTACATGGGGTCGATGCGGGCGCGCTGGATATAGTCGGCCCAGTTCTTGATCTCGGCACGCAGATAGGTGTCGATTTCCTTCGGCGTCAGGACGAAGGTGTCGGAACCGGTCGCCGCGAAGAATTCTTCCGTCTCCTTCAACCGCACCATTTCATTGATCCAGCCCGATAGCTTGTCTTTGACCGGCTGCGGCGTCCCGGCCGGCACCGCCACGACCCACCAAGTCAACAGATCGATGCCCGGCACGCCACCTTCCGTCATCGTCGGCACGTCGGGGACGGACTTCATGCGCTCGCCGCTGCCGATGGCCAGCGGCCGCAGTCGACCGGCCTTCATCTGGCCGATCAGATAGGGCGCATCGGCGACCATGTAATCGATATTGCCGCCGAGCAGGTCGTTCAGGCTGTCGCCCATGGTTTTGTATTGCACCTGCACCGCATCGAGGCCGGCGATCTGCTTGTACATTTCGCCCATCACATTGCCGATGGTGGTCGATGTGGCGAACGAGGCCTTGCTGCCCCTCTGCTTGAGGGCGGTGGTCAGCTCCGGCAGCGTCTTGTACGGGCTCTTGGCATCGACGGTGATGAACCAGGCCTGTTTGAACAGCGAGCCGAGATAGTCGAAATCCTTCAGCGGATCGGCTTGCGGCTTCTTGAACAGGGAAAGGCTCGCGGCCAAGGTGCTGCCGCCGACGGGATAGATCACATAGCCATCGGGCCGCTGCCGCGCCACATAGCCATGTGCCAGATTACCGGCGGCGCCGGGTTGATTTTCGACGATGAACGTCTTGCCGGAGATGGTCTGCAACTGCTTGGCGAAATAGCGGCACATGATGTCGGCGCCGCCGCCAGCCGGAAAACCGCAGACGACCCGGATCTCGCGGGTCGGAAAATCCTGCGCCTGCCCGGAGCCGATGGTCGAAACCACGGTGCCGATGGCCACGGCGATGCCGGCAATCCACTGCTTCATGACGTCCCCTCCCGGTCGTAGGGACAGCATGTCGTCTCAGGGCCGCCAAAGCAATGCGCCGGCCGCGAGGGGCGGCCGGCGCATCATGTTTCATCGAAAGCCAGGGTTTAGCGACGGGCCTTCTTGGCCGCTTTCTTCGCAGCCTTCTTGGCGGCCTTCTTCACGGCGCCCTTTTTGGCAGCCTTCTTCGCCTTGACGGGAGCGGCCTTGCCGCGCACCGCCAGCACCTTCTTGGTGCGGCTGGCCTTGGCCGGTTTCGCGCGAGCCGAAGACTTGGTTTTGGCAGACTTGGTTTTGGCAGACTTGGCCTTGGCGGATTTGGCCTTCGTCGCGCGCTTCTCGGGCCGGTTTTCCAGGATGAGATGGCCGACGGCGGTGTTGGAAGCCGGCACCGTGTAGAACCGGTAGACTTCCTCGACGTTCTTGTTGAGCGCGCCGCGGGCGACGAGCCACATCACCATTTCGATGCCTTCGGCACCGGCCTCGCGCATATATTCGACGTGGCGCAGCGCCGTCAGCTTTTCCGGATGAGCGGAGAAGTTGTCCATGAAGTTCTTGTCGAACTTGCTGTTGATCAGGCCGGCGCGCGGGCCGGAAATCTGATGCGACATGCCGCCGGTGCCGAACACCACGACCTTGAGATCCTCGGGGAAGGATTCCACGGCCTTGCGGATCGCTTCGCCGAGGTGGAAGCAGCGATTGCCTGTCGGCGGCGGGAACAGCACGACGTTCACCGCCAGCGGGATGATCTTGCACGGCCATTCTTCCGGCTGGCCGAACATCAGGCTCAGCGGCACGGTCAGACCGTGGTCGACGTCCATCTTGTTGACGACGGTGAGATCGAATTCGTCGAGGATAACCGATTGGGCGATATGGGCGGCGAGTTCCGGATGACCCTTGACGACGGGCACCGGGCGCGGGCCCCAGCCTTCATCGGCGGGAATGAATTCCTCGGCGCAGCCGAGTGCGAAGGTCGGCACCACGTCGACCGAGAACGCCGTCGCATGGTCGTTGAATACGACGATGCAGACATCCGGCTTGATCTCTTCGATCCAGCGCTTCGAGCGCTCGTAGCCGGAGAAGACGCGCTTCCAATAGGGTTCCTCGGTCTTGCCGAGATCGAGTGCCGCGCCGATGGCCGGCACGTGCGACGTGCAGACGCCTGCTACAATCTTAGCCATTTTTCTTTTCCCACTCCGATTTCCTGCGATTGCCTTTCACCGGACGGCCGCCGGCGAGCATCATGTCGGCATATTCCTGCTGGGTGGAGCCGGTCATCTTCGCCGCCACCTGCTGGAAGGACAGGCCGTCGGTCGCGCCCAGTTTGGAAGTGAAGTAAATGTTGCCGCCAAGTTCCAGCATGCGGTTCCACTGGCGATTGAGGATGGCGTCGCGCTGATCGGCGGTGAGCTTGAAACCGTCGAGATATTTATTTTCGTCGGCCTTGAACGCTTCGCGGTTTTCCGCCTTCAACAGCGACATGCAGAACATGTTGATGCTGTAGCCCATGCGGGACTGGTCGGCATCGAACACGATCGTGCCAGGAATATCGGAATATTCCTTTTCTTTCCTTTTGGCTTTCGCCGCACCCTTCATGACAGCTCTCCCCTGATGTCCCTCGCCTGGAACGTCGATGCTGGCGAGCGGACTGGAATGTCTGCTGACGCAGATAGCAGATTCCGACCTAGACACACTAATTTTATGACCGTCTTGACCCACATCAAAACCACCGCGATCGGCTTTGCCGATTGGGGCAACGGCTGTTGGGGAACTCGCGTCTTGACAAACCGATGGGCAGGGACGAAACTAAATCATCCGTACACGGATGAATAAACGGTTTTGGAGGAAACCCCGGGGAGGGCGCGCCATGGAATTCGGATTGCAATTTTTTCCCAGCGTCGGGCCGGATGAAAAAAGTGCCGGCGACTATTTCGCCGAAAGCCTGCGCATCGTCGACGAGGCGGATGCGCTGAATTTCAAGTCGGTACGCATCGTCGAACACTACTTCCGCCCCTATGGCGGCTATAGCCCCAACCCGATCGTCTTCCTGGCGGCGGCGGCGATGCGCACGAAAAAGGCGCGGCTGATGACCGGCGCCGTACTGCCGGTGTTCAACAATCCGATGAAGCTCGCCGGCGAGATCGGCATGCTCGACGCCATCTCCGGTGGACGGCTCGATGTCGGTTTTGCCCGCGCTTTTCTGCCGCACGAATTCGCCCGCTTCGGTATCTCGGTCAACGAAAGCCGTGGCCGCTTCGATGAAGGCATCGAACAGATTCGCTTGCTGCTCGAGCAGGAGACGGTCAGCCACGACGGCAAGTTTCACAAGCTTGATCGCGTCTCCTCGCTGCCGCGTCCGACCCAGACACCACGCCCGCCGTTCTGGATTGCCGCGCTGGCGACGCCCGAGAGTTTCGAATTTGCCGGCCGCATGGGCTACAGCATCATGGCGATCCCGCTGGTCGGCGAGACCTTGCGGCCGCTGTTGGCGCGCTATCGCGAAGCCTGGAAAGCCGCGGGCCACCCCGGCATCGGCCGGGTGATGCTGGCCTTCCACATGTACTGTCATGAATCGAAGCAGGCGGCTTATGAGATCGCCCGCGATCCGATCAACAAATATCTCAAGGCGGTGGTCGACTCCGCCAGCGAATGGGACGGCGAACTCGATTCCAAGGACTATCCCAACTACGGCAAGATCATCGCCAGCCTGCGCGCCGAAACCTTCGAGACGCAGGTGGAAAAGAGCGCCATCTGGGTCGGCGATCCCAAGACGCTGCGCGAGACGGTCGCTCAGTACAACGCCGACGTTGGCGGCTTCGAAAGCGCTTCATTGCAGGTGAATTTCCACAACCTGCCTTATGAGCAGGCCATCACCTCGGCACGTCTGTTCAGCAAGGAAGTGATGCCGCACGTCAAGTGAGGCGATCACGCGCCAAGCTTTCACATATGTCAACACGCGACAGGCGAGGCATAAATGACGGAAGTAGCCATCGATCTCTACCATGGTCTGGCTTCGACATGTTCGAAGAAGGTGCGCCTCTGTCTGTATGAAAAAGGCATTGCTTTCAAAAGCCACTTGCTCGACCTGCAGAAGTTCGAACAACACCAGCCGGATTACCTCAAGCTGAACCCCAATGGCGTTGTGCCGACGCTGGTACATCATGGCCGGCCCGTCATCGAATCCAGCATCATCATCGAATATTTGGACGACGAATTTCCGGACGTGCCGCTCAAGCCGAAAGATTCCTATGGCCGGGCGGCCATGCGGCTGTGGACGAAATATTCCGACGAGGTTGCCTACAAAGCCGTCTATGCACCGACGTGGCACAAGCTGCGTCATCGGGCGGCCGAAGGGCTGTCTGAGGACGCGCGCAACGACACGCTATCGCGGGTGCCATCGGCCGAGCGCCGCGAACGCTGGGCGCGCATGGCGGAGGGTGGTTATTCCGAGCGGGAACTGGAAGAGGCCTATGACAAGATGAAGGCCTGCCTCGATCGCGCCGAAGCCACTTTGGCGACGGCGCCATGGCTGGCCGGCGAGACCTATTCGCTGGCCGATATCGCGATGATCCCCTTCATCGACCGCATTCGCAATCTGCGCCCCGATTTCCTTCCGGAAGGCTCCTATACCCATCTCCTCGATTGGTATCGCCGCCTGAGCAGCAGGGCCGCCTTCAAGAAAGCGTTTCAGTTTACCGACGACCCAAGAGCGAAGGAATTGCCGAACCTCTAATCGAGCGCCTCGAAACGCCACATGCGGCCGAAGCGTTGCAGCGCTTCGTCGCTCATGCTGACGAGCACCGCGTCCTCGCTCACCTGATGCTCGATCGCCGACCAGCAGGGCGCGGCGATCGTATCGCCAAAGCTCCAGTTGAACGTCTTGTCACCGACTTTCGATGTGCCTGTGCCTTGCAGAACGATGAAGATCTGATTGGCCGTGGAGCGATAGGGCTTGCTGCGGAAGCCGCTGTCCCAGCGCTGCATGTGAATGGTGATGGTCGGCATCGTCTGCGTGTCGAGCACGATGCGGTGGCCGAAATGGCCTTCGTTGTCCGGCCGCGCTGCATCGAGCGCTTTTTGCGTCGCCGCCCAGGTGAAACGAAACGGTGAATCCGGCGTCACCGCCTTCACAGGCTCAAGGCCGGCGGGATGTTCCTCGAAGAACATCGGTTCGAGCAGATGGGTGAGGGGCACGTCGAGCCCGTCGAACCAATAGGCCTGCGCCGTGCCGTCGTGGCCATGGCCGTGCCAGCTCCAACCCGGTGTCAGCACCACGTCGCCGGTTTCCATCGGATGTTTCTCGCCATCGACGATCGACCAGGCACCGTGCGAGTCGAGAATAACGCGAAAGGCATGCGGCGCATGCCGATGTGAACTGGCGACTTCGCCGGGCAGGATCGTCTGATAGGCACAGACCAAAGTGCGCAACGTGGCGAAATCATTGCCATCGACCGGATTGCGCATCACCAGATTGCGGCGCTCGGCCAGATCCGTGCCGATCAGCCGCGCGGCGCTGTCGAGCCCGGCCTTGGCTTCGTGCCAGGTCCACTGATGCGGGACGAAAACCGACCTCGGTTCGCGCCATAGAAGAGGGGTCGATCGTTTGATCCAGCCGGGCGTCAGATTGCGTTCGGCGGCGGCGCTCGTCAGATCGTCGAGTGTTTGCACTTTGTCCAAAGCGTCGAGCGGCATGATCCCCTCCCAGGAATGAATACGGCCAACAGGCTTTATCAATCCGCCAATCCGCGCGATTGTGGGCGCAGCCAGGGTCCATGGCAACACATCAATTGCTATTCCTGATCAGGAGTTTTCGCATGTCTGAGACAAAACCCGTCGCCATCGTCACGGGCGCCACCGGCAATCTCGGCCGCGCCGTGTCGTTGCGGTTGATCGAGGACGGTTTCGAGATCATCGGCGTTGGCGGATCGGCTGCGCCCGCCAAGCCCGTCTCCGAAACGTCCTATTCCTACATTCAAGGCGATGCGACGGATGCGGCATCGATGGCGCAGGTCGCCGCGACGGTTTTGCAGCGGTTCGGCCGCATCGATGCTTTGGTGCATACGGTCGGCGGCTTTGCCATGGGGCCCGCGGTTTACGAGACGAGCGATGCCGACCTCGACAAGATGATGGGCATGAACGTCAAATCGGTGCTGGCGACGGCCCATGCGATGACGCCGCCGATGATCGCAGCCGGGCGGGGCAAGATCGTTTTCGTATCAGCGCTCGCTGCCGGCCACGGCGTCGCCCGCATGGGTGCTTATGTGGCGGCCAAGAGCGCCGTGGCGCGTTTGACCGAAGCCATGTCGGACGAGGTGCGGCAGCAAGGCATCAACGTCAATTGCATCATGCCTTCGGCCATGGCGACACCGCAGAACCGCGCCACCATGGGGCAGGCCTCGATGGTGCCGCTGGAGGATGTCGCAGATGTCTGCGCCTTCCTCGTCTCCGATCGGGCGCGGGCTCTGCACGGCGCGGCCATTCCGGTGCGCGGCCTCACATAAAGAAAAACCCCGGACTTTCGTCCGGGGTTCGAAATCTTTTCGCGTAATGCGAATTAGGCGGACTTCAGTTCCGCTTCGGCGAACTCGTAGTTGGCGAGCTTGTCGAGGAAGTTCGTCACATAGTCGGGACGACGGTTGCGGAAGTCGAGATAGTAGCTGTGTTCCCACACGTCGAGGCCGAGAATGGCCTTGCCTTCGCCGGTGGCGAGCGGGTTCGAGCCGTTCGGGGTCTTGGTGACCTTCAGCTTGCCGTCCTTGCCGACGATGAGCCAGGCCCAGCCCGAGCCGAACTGGCTGATGGCCGCCGCCTTGAAGGCTTCCTTGAACGCGTCGACGCCGCCGAGGTCTTCCTTGATCTTCGCTTCCAGAGCGCCCGGGATGGCGCCGCCCTTCGGCGACAGCGCCTTCCAGAACAGAATGTGATTCCAATGCTGGCCGGCATTGTTGAACACCGGAGCCATGTCGTCCTTGCCGAAGGACAATTTGACGATCTCTTCGAGGGATTTGCCCTTCAGCGCGTCGTTCTTTTCGACGAAGCCGTTGAGCGCGGTCACGTAAGCCTGATGGTGCTTGCCGTGGTGGAGTTCGAGGGTCTCCTGGCACATGCCCTTATCAGCCAGGGCGTTTTGGGAATAGGGCAGGGAGGGAAGTTCGAATGCCATTGTCGTTTTCTCCAGCTTTAAACCGATTTTCCTGCCAGTTCAGGCGATTGCGACAGGTCTTGGCGAAGTGCCGAGGCGGTTGGGCGAGGCCTACTAGTTAGAAAGGAAGCAGGTTCCCGTCAAGGAACGCGCGAAGGCCCCCGCCGATGATGGGCGCAAACACCTGGACCAAACGCCTGGGGGTCTGGTCGCCATCGACAACGCCTATCGGCATGATAGGCCCTGTCAAATGGCTGCGACGGTTTCACGACATCATGACGTGAAACGCACCCTGTTCGGAAATGTTCCGCTTTGTCGATCGGCGCGGCCGAGAATCGGCCGGAGTTGGTCTTGCGGGGGCCGCGCGGGCCGATAGGGACCGTTCGGCGCATCGTGTCCTATTCCCACCGCCTTCCGATGTGCGCCCACGCACAAGCCGATGCCTGAGCGCGGCGCATGTTGACCGTGGTGCCACACGCTCGGTCCAGTTCTTCCGGCTCGAACGCGAGCGTGTTTCGGCGTAAGTGGATCACTCAAAGCGATGAATGGAAATATCGTCGACAGATGGAAGCGGCGGGCAAATAAAATGAGCGGACCGCAAGCCAGGCCCCCTTTTGCCGGACGCATAGTGCAAGCGGTCGTGATCGTCTTTGCGCGTTTCATCACCGCCACGCGCGGTCGATGGGAAGGTGTCGCGCCGATCGACGAGCAACGCATCTATTTCGCCAATCATGTCAGTCACGGCGACTTCGTTCTGATCTGGACGGCGCTGCCGCGGCGGTTGCGAAGCCGCACGCGCCCCGTTGCCGGCTCCGATTACTGGCTGAAGAGTAGCCTGCGGCGTTTCATCGGCCGCGATGTCTTCAACGCCGTTCTCATCGACCGCAATCGAGACACGCGGATGGACGACCCGATCGTCCAGATGAGCGATGCTCTTGACGCTGGCGAATCCCTGATCGTGTTTCCCGAGGGCACGCGCAACACGACGGAGGCGCCGCTGTTGGCTTTCAAGAGCGGTTTGTACCATCTGGCGACCGCCCGCCGCAGCGTTGCTCTGGTGCCGGTGTGGATCGACAACCTCAACCGCGTCATGCCGAAGGGCGAATTCGTGCCGATCCCGCTGATCTGCACCGTCACCTTCGGCGCGGCCCTGCATCTCGGCGAGAGCGAAGCGAAACAGGCGTTCTTGACCAGAGCCGAAGAGGCCCTGCTGGCCCTCTCTCCCAAGGCAAATACCCTATGACGGCGCCACCGCCCAATCTCGTGATCGTTCTGTCCGGGCTGCTCGTCATCCTGATCGTCGCCTCAGGCGTCGGTTATGGACTGCAACGCAAGCTTTCCCCCGACGGGACGAATGCGGTCATCGAGAACCTGAACGACCGCATCCGCGCCTGGTGGGTGATGGTCGTATTGATGGGACTTGCGTTGATCGGTGGCAAGACCGGTGTGACGCTTCTCTTTGCGTTCTGCTCCTTCGCGGCCTTGCGCGAATTCATCACGCTCATCAACACGCGCCGAGCCGATCACTGGGCATTGGCGGCCGCCTTTTTCATCGTTCTGCCGGTGCAGTATTATCTCATCTGGATCGACTGGTACGGTCTCTATTCGATCTTCATTCCCGTCTACGCTTTCTTGCTGATGCCGATCGTCGCGGCCTTGCGCGGCGACACCGACCGCTTTCTGGTGCGCATCGCCGAGGTGCAGTGGGCGCTGATGATCTGCGTCTTCTGCGTGTCTCATGTTCCGGCTTTGCTCAGTCTCGATATTGCTGATTATCACGGCCGTAACGTCTTGCTGATTGCTTTCCTCGTCATCGTCGTGCAGGCGAGCGACGTCCTGCAATATGTCTGGGGCAAGCTGCTTGGTCGCACCAAGATCGCGCCGAAATTGTCGCCTTCCAAGACGGTCGAGGGGTTCGTCGGCGGTGCGCTCTCCGCCATGGCCGTCGGCGCCGGTCTGTCCTGGATCACGCCCTTCACGCCATTGCAGGCCGCCTTACTGTCGTTTGTTATCGTTCTGATGGGCTTCTTTGGTGGCCTTGTGATGTCGGCGATCAAGCGCGACCGGGGCGTCAAGGACTGGGGCCATCTGATCGCCGGCCATGGCGGTTTCATCGACCGCCTCGATTCGGTGATCTTCTCGGCGCCGATCTTTTTCCATCTGGTGCGCTACGGCTGGTCGGCCACATGAGCGCGCTGTTCACCCGTCTGGCGCGCAGCAGCGTTACCCATGTTGCTGTCGCCTTCCTTCTGATGGGGAGCTGGGCCGCCTTTGCCAACCATAGCCATCCGATGCCGGCGCCGCTCTATGCCGGACTGATCCAGGGGACGATTTCCGCCTGCATCACCTTGGTTCTGAAACGCGGGATCGAATATCTCGCCAGACATTTCGAAGGATTGGCCGGCCTCATCCTCCCACCGGTGATCGCCGGATTGATTTCGGCAAGTTTGCTAACCGCTATTCATATGATCGCCGGCACACCGGAGATCGCCACGACGATCGCGGTGCCGCTAACGGTCGCGACCAGCTACGCGGCGCTTTACAATCTCTCTCTTTGGCGAGCCGGAAAACTCGATGACCAACGATCCTGACCGCCGCCCTCTGTCGAGCCGCGACACGGGCTGGGCGCATGCAATCGCCCGTTTCCTGACGACCTCGGGGCTTTCGCCCAATCAAATCTCCATCGCCAGCATGGTGATGGCAGCGCTGGCCGGCATTGCCTTCTGGCGCGCCGGTCTGGCGGATGGCACGCCGCGTGCGGTTCTCTTCATCGTGGCGGTCCTGTTCTGTCAGCTCCGGCTGCTCTGCAATCTGTTCGATGGCATGGTCGCCATCGAAGGCGACAAGCGCAGTGCCGATGGCGCGTTTTGGAACGAGTTTCCAGATCGTATCGCCGATCTGCTGATTTTTGGCGGCGCCGGTTACGGCGTCGGCGAGCCAGCCCTCGGTTGGGCCGGGGCCAGTTTCGCGATCCTGACGGCTTATACCCGCGAACTGGGCCGTGCCTGCGGCCTGCCGGCCGATTTCTCCGGCCCGATGGCCAAACAGCATCGCATGGCGACGATCAGTGTGGCGGGACTGCTGTCATTGTTCGAGCCGCTCTGGGGTGGCCACAATCAAGTCCTCACGGTGGCGCTCTGGCTGATTGTCATCGGAGCCATCGTCACGACGCTTCGGCGCGCGATCCGCATCGTGCGCGCGCTGCGGGTCGGCTGAGACCTAGCTCGCGGTGCGCGCGTGTTCGCGGACGATGAGCAATTGCGCGGCTGTCGATGCGGCGATGACCGCCGGCAGCTTGCCTTCGATCGCTTCGATACCGATCGGGCAGACGAGCCGTGCAATCGTGTCCGTGGCCAGACCGAGATCGGCCAGGCGATGTTCGAAGCGAGCCCGTTTGGTGGCCGATCCGATGAGCCCGACATAGGGAAAGCGCCGCGCCGCGAGCGCCCGTGCGACGATATCAAAATCGAGCGCATGCGAATGGGTCATGATCAGGATGAAGGCGTCCTTGTCGGCCGCAGCGATTTCCTCGACCGGATTGGTACTGGCGACCGGCGTCACATTGGCTGGCATGGCAGCAGGAAACATCTTGCGGCGTGGATCGATCCAGCGCACCGTGAAGGGCAGGGGCGCGAGCGCCAGCACCAAGGCGCGGCCGACATGGCCGGCACCGAAGAGCAAGAGGCTCGTCGGCACCTCCTCGAAATTCTCGACATATTCGCTGGCGCCCATGGCGCTGTCCTCGCCGATCGGCGCGATGCGCCGCTTCATGCGGCCGTCGGCACCGACGCTCGCGACGATATATTGCCGGTGCGTAACATCGGCGAGCGCGCGCAGTTCCGCGAGATGGTTGCGGTCGAAGGTTTCGATCCGCACCCAGACGCGGCCGCCGCAGCATTGGCCGAGGTCTGGCCCCAGCGCCTGCGACCGTTCGATCACCGGCTCCTTGGCGCGGGCGAGCGCTTCGCGCGCATGGGCGATGGCTTCATATTCGAGCGCGCCGCCGCCGATCGTGCCGTTGAAGGCGCCTGACGGACGCACCACCATCCAGGCGCCGGCATCGCGCGGGCTGGAGCCGGCGGTGCGCGGCAGGCTGACCAGCGCGGCGCTGCCTTCGCCGGCAATCGCGTCAAGCAGCAGCTTGAACGGCGTCATGGTCGTTTGGCGAGCGTATTGGTGAGCGCCTCGGCCGCCATCAGGATGCGCTCCGGCGTCGCCGGCGCATCGAGCGGCACTTGTCGTCCAGGCGCCAGGCTATGCAGCGCGTCGAGAATGGCCGAGAAGACCGAGATCGCCAGCATGAACGGCGGTTCGCCGACCGCCTTGGAACGGTAGATCGTGACTTCGCGATTGGGATGGTCGAGCAGATCGACGCGGAAATCCTTCGGCACGTCGGAAGCGACGGGAATTTTATAGGTCGAAGGCGCGTGGGTGGTCAGAATGCCCTTGTCGTTGAAGACCAGTTCTTCCGTCGTCAGCCAGCCCATGCCCTGCACGAAGCCGCCTTCGATCTGGCCTTTGTCGAGAGCCGGATTCAGCGAATTGCCGACGTCGTGCAGCACGTCGACGCGGGTCACTTTCATCTCGCCGGTAAGGGTATCGATGATGACTTCGGAACAGGCCGCGCCATAGGCATAGTAAAGGAACGGACGGCCTTTGCGGGCTTCGCGATCCCATTCGATCTTCGGTGTCTTGTAGAAGCCCGCATGCGAGAGCTGCACGCGCGCCTGCCGGCATTGCTTGGCGAAGTCGGGGAAGGGCACGGTCGCGTTGCCGATGTAGACCACGCCGTCGCGGAAGGCGATGCTGTTCTCCGGCACGCCATAGGCCTCGACCGCATGCGCGATCATCCGCGCCTTGATGGAGGCAGCGGCAATCTGCGCCGCCATGCCGTTGAGATCGGAGCCGGAGCTGGCAGCGGTGGGCGATGTATTGGGCACTTTCGCCGTATTGGTGGCGGTGACGCGCACCCAATCAAGGGGAATGCCGAACTCCTCGGCCACCACCTGCGCCACTTTGGTGAACAGGCCCTGGCCCATTTCCGTGCCGCCGTGGTTCAGATGCACCGAGCCGTCCTGATAGACATGGACCAAGGCGCCGGCCTGGTTCATGGCGATCAGGGTGAAGGAAATACCGAACTGCACGGGCGTCAGCGCCAGGCCTTTCTTGAGGATCGGCGATGTCGCATTGAACGCGGCGATGGCAGCCTTGCGCCGGCGATAGTCGCTGGAGGCTTCGAGCTTGTCGAGCAGCGCGACGAGGACGTCCGCATCCTCGGCCTTTTGCCCATAGGGCGTCAGGTCGCCGCCGGGCCGCAGGAGGTTGGCCTTGCGCACGTCGAGTGGATCGAGCCCGGTGGTATGAGCGATGCCGTCCATCGCGCGTTCGATCGCCAGCATGCCCTGCGGTCCGCCGAAGCCGCGAAAGGCGGTATTCGAAACGGTGTTGGTGCGCAGCCGCGTCGACAGGATTTTCACCTGCGGCAGCCAATAGCAATTGCCGGCATGGAACATGGCACGATCGCACACACCAGGCGACAGATCGACCGAGCAGCCGCAGCGCGCATGCAAGGTCACGTTATAAGCGCTGACCTGGCCGCGCGCGTCGAAGCCAATAGCCCAATCGGCGCGAAAATCATGGCGCTTGCCGGTGATGGCAAAATCATCGTCGCGATCGAGCCGCACCTTGCAGGGCTTGCCGGTGACGCGCGCCGCGAGCGCCGCCATCACGGCGGTCTGCGCTGCCTGGCTCTCCTTGCCGCCGAAGCCGCCGCCCATGCGGCGGGTTTCGACGGTGACGAAAGCATCCGGCATGGCGAGCACGCGCGCCACCACATGCTGCACTTCCGTCGGATCCTGCGTCGACGAATGGACGAGGATTTCGCCGGCTTCACCGGGAACGGCGAGAGCGGCCTGTCCCTCGAGATAGAAATGTTCCTGGCCGCCGATCTGCAATTGCCCCGCAAGTTGCAACGGCGCGGATTTGATCGCGTCCGCTGGATCGCCGCGATTGAAATCATAATCCGGCAGCACTTTCGCATTGGCCGCCAATGCATCCTCAATGGTGAGAAGCGGTTTGCTCGGCGTGATCTCGACACGCGCCAGTTTGGCGGCGCGGCGGGCTTCATCGCGCGTGCGCGCCACCACCGCGAAGATCACCTGGCCGGCGAAGACGATCTCTTTCTCGGCGAACAGCGGATCGTCACCAAAAGCCGGCGCCACGTCGTTCTTGCCGGGAATGTCGGTGGGGGTGAGAACCGCGACGACACCGGGCGCGGTCCGCACCGCATCGAGATCGATCTTGGTGATCGTGCCGCTGGCAACGTTGGCGAGGCCGGGCGCCACATGCAGCGTGCCTGCGGGTTCGAGTATGTCGTCGATATAGGGCGCGACGCCGCGCACATGCAGGCGGGCGGAATCATGCGGGGAGGGTTTGCGCACGATCGACAGGCGCTCGCCGCTGGCTTCCGGGGCCATATGTTCATTCGGCAGCATCGATCAATCCCAAATCTGAGTTGAAGGCGAGAAGGCGCGTCGCGCCGCCGCCGCCAGCCTCGATGAAAGCCTTGCGCAGCAGATTGCGCGCGACGAGCTGGCGATAGGCGGCACTGGCGCGCATGTCGCTGATCGGTTGCAGGTCATCGGCCAGCGCATTCAGCGCGACGCTCCAGGTCCGCTCGTCGTCGAGCACGACGCGCAGACAGGCGGCCTCGGTCTTGCGAGCGCGTGCCGGAATGCCGGCCATGCCGCCAAAGCCCGTGCGCGCGCAGACGATGCGCTTGCCGTCAAGTGTGAATTTGAACGCGGCCAGCACGGCGGAAATGTCCTCGTCGAACCGTTTGCTGACCTTGTAGATATGCACGCTGTCATCGGTCGCTGGCCGCTTGACGATGATGCGGCGGACATATTCGCCGACCTGCCGATCCTGCTTCTTATAGGCGAGAAAGAAATCTTCCAGCGGCAAGGTGCGGCGCACGTCACGGCGCTGCAGCTCGATGGTGGCGCCCAGCGCGATGAGGCTGGGCGCGAGATCGCCGATCGGCGAGCCATTGGCGATATTGCCGCCCACCGTGCCGGACGCGCGCACCTGTGCCGAGCCAAAGCGGCGCATGACTTCGCCAAGATCGGCATGCAACTCGCCCAAGAGCGGCGCCGCGTCGGCGAGCTTGACGCCAGCGCCCAGCGAGAGCTCGCCCGACGTTGCTTGGATTTCGTCGAAGCCCTGTACGCGGCCGAGCCAGATCACTTTTTTCGGGGCGGCGAGGCCCTTGGTGATGCTCAGCCCAAAATCGGTGGCACCGCCGACGAGATGCGCTTCGGGATTGTTGGCATAGAGCCGCGACAGGGTGGCTTCACGCGCCGGCGCGGCGAAGAAAGCGTTTTCATCGCCAATAAAGATGTCTTCGGCGGCGGCTTCGAGCACCGGGGCCGGAGCGGGCAGGGCGGACCGTTCCGTCGTGGCGCAGGCATCCATCATCGCATCGATGATCGGCCGGTAGCCGGTACAGCGGCAGAGGTTGCCGGCGAGCGCGTCGCAGATGCTGCCGCGCGTGACTGGTACGTCGCTCTGCCGATAGAGCGTGAACAGGCTCATGACGATGCCCGGCGTGCAGAAGCCGCATTGTGAGCCGTGATGGTCGACCATCGCCTGTTGCACGGGATGCAGCGTGCCGTTAGCGGCGAGATCCTCGACGGTGACGACTTCGGCGCCGTCCACCTGCCCGAGCAGCAGGATGCAGGCATTCACCGGCAGATATTCGGTCTTGCCGTTGCGCTGCCGGCTGAGAGCGACCGTGCAGGCGCCGCAATCGCCTTCGGCGCAGCCTTCCTTGGTGCCGGTGGCCCGCGCGTCGAGCCGCAGCCAATCGAGCAGGGTGGCGTGCGGCGCGAAGTCCGATATCTCGACAGGCGCGCCGCGAAACGTGAAGCGGATCGCCGCGCGGGGGTGGCTTTGGGGCTGGCCAGGGCTGCTCAACACTTTTTCACGCCTCATCCTGCTGTCTGCAACTGTCTCACGAACGATCGGCACGCGCCAAGGCCGCGGACGGCCGCCCAAACCTGCCCACTTTAAAAGGGGAGCAAATTAGATTCCAGTTGAAACGGGCCGATCCGGGTTTTGTTGCGGCCTGGCGTCGCGCCTCAATCCGTGCAGGTGCCCGGGAACACCCGTAGAAACCGTAATTCACTATTGAAATTTGTCCGGCGCCCTGAAACAACGCAACCGAATTGAGGCAGACGCGACCCGCCGCGACACAGCGGATCGAAGGTCGCGCGGAAAAGGGTCGAGGGACGCCATGGTGAAGCATATCGGTGAGCCGGCGCGCCGCAAGGAGGACGAGCGGCTCATCACCGGCCAGGGGCAATTTGCCGACGATATCACATTCCCCAAATTGGCACAGGCCTATGTCCTGCGCTCGCCGCACGCCCATGCCGCGATCCGCAAGATAGATACGGCGGCGGCCCGCGCCATGCCGGGCGTCCTCGCCGTGGTCACGGGCGCCGATCTGGTCGAACAGGGTTTAAAACACATTCCCCACGGCACCGGCGGGTCGAAAGTCGGTTACGACGTTCCGCTGCGCAACCTCGACGGCTCGGAACGGCTGATCACCCGCCAGATGCCCTTGCCGGTCGATCGCGCCCGCTATGCCGGCGAGGCGGTGGCCATGGTGGTCGCCGAGACTTTGCTGGCGGCGCGTGACGCGGCCGAAGCCATCGAGATCGATTGGGATGTCTTGCCGGCCGTGGTGCGCGGCACTCAGGCGATCGGGACCGATGCGCCGGCACTGTGGAACGAGGTGCCGGCCAATCTGCCGCTCGATTCCGAGATCGGCGACAAGGCTGCCACCGACGCGGCCTTCGCCAAGGCGGCGCATAGGGTGTCGTTCAAATCGGCGATCCAGCGCGTCACCGGCGTGCATATGGAGCCCCGTGCCTGCATCGGCGAATGGGATGCGAAAGCGAACAAATATACGCTCCATGCCTCGCACGGCATCGGCGTCGTGCAGATGCGTTCCGACGTCGCCCATGCGCTGAATGTCGCGCCGGAACAGGTTCGCGTCATCGCGCCCGGCGATGTCGGCGGCAATTTCGGCACGCGCAACGCCACCTATCCGGAATTCGTGCTGGTGGCCCATGCGGCGCGCCTCGTCGGTCGCCCGGTCAAATATGTTGCCGAGCGGCAGGATGCGCTGCTGTCGGATTTTCAGGGCCGCGATCTCGATATCGACATGGAGCTGGCGCTCGACGCCAAGGGCAATTTCCTGGCCGTCCGCTCGGTCAATACGGGCAATATCGGCGCGCATACGGCATCTTTCGTGCCTTTGAACAAAGGCTCGCAATTGATGACGAGCCTGTACCGGGTGCCGGCCGCCTATGTGCGTGCCCGCGCCGCTCTCAGCAACACGCCGTCGACCATTCCCTATCGCAGTGCCGGCCGGCCGGAGGCCATGTATGCGGTCGAGCGCATCATCGATCTGGCGGCGCGCCAATGCGGGTTCGATCGGGTGGAACTGCGGCGGCGCAATCTCATTCCGCCGAGCCAGCAGCCGTATCGCAATCCCTTCGGCGTGGTTTATGACAACGGCGACTATCTCGGCGTCATGCGCCGGGCGTTGGAACTGGCGGATTGGAAGGGCTTCGAAAAGCGCCGTCGTGAAGCGCGCAAGCGCGGGCTCTATCGCGGCATATCGATCGCCAATTATATCGAAACGACCAGCGGTGCGCCGCGCGAGCGTGCCGAAGTGACGATCCTCGAAGACGGTACGGTCGATGTCATCATCGGCACCCAGGCTTCGGGCCAGGGACACGAGACGAGCTTCAGCCAGGTGGCTGCCGATTGGCTGGGCGTGCCGTTTGAGAAGGTGCGGGTGCGCTCGGGCGATACGGATTTCGTGTTGGCCGGCGGTGGCTCCCACTCCGGTCGTTCCATGCGCCATGCCAGCATCGTCATCGGCGAGTCCGTGAAGCAGATCGTCGAAAAAGCCCAGCGTGTGGCCGCCATCATGTTTCAGGCGCGGGCCGAGGACATTGAATTCGCCGACGGCGCCTGTCGGGTGAAGCGGACGGACCGGTCCGTCACCCTGGCCGAGATGACCGCTTTCACCATTCAGACCTCGGCGCTGCCCGAGGATTTACGCGGACCCTTGAAGGGGGCTTGCGATCGGGTCACGCCGGGCCTTGCCTTTCCCTATGGCGCGGCGGTCTGCGAACTCGATGTCGACCCGGAGACCGGCTCTTTGAGCTTCGTGCGCTATACGTCCGTCGATGACGTCGGCGTCGCGGTCAATCCGATGATCCTGCATGGCCAGACCCATGGCGGCATCGCCCAGGGCGTCGGCCAGGCGCTGATGGAACAATGCTGGTACGATGCCAAGGACGGGCAGAACCTGTCGGCCTCGTTCATGGACTATGCCATGCTGCGCGCCAGCGATCTGCCGAGTTTTACCACTGATTTGAGTGAAGTGGCGGCCAACAGCCATCCCCATGGCATGCGGCCGGGCGGGGAAGGGGGCACGACGCCGGCGCTGGGCTTGACGATCAATGCGATCGTCGATGCCTTGGCCGATCTTGGCGTCACGCATATCGAAATGCCTGCGACGCCGCATAAAATCTGGCAAGCCATCCAAGCGGCCAAGCATCGACAGGCAAGCTGAGAATTTCCATGCGAGTGAAGCGCATCGTCAGCAATATCGCGGTCTCGGACATGACGGCCGTGCGGTATTTCTACGAGACGCTGCTCGGCCTCGATCCAGCCATGGACCTCGGCTGGATCGCAACGCTCACATCAGATGAAACGATGCGAACGCAAGTCAGCCTGATGACCGAAGGTGGTTCGGGCACGCCCGTGCCGGCTTTGTCCATCGAAGTCGATGATGTCGAAGAAGCGCACAAGCGTATGCGTGAGGCAGGCATCGCGATCGAATATGGCCCTGTCGATGAGCCTTGGGGCGTGCGGCGCTTCTACGTGCGTGATCCGATGGGCACACTCGTCAACATCCTTGCCCATCGATAGCCGAACATCTCGATACGATCATTTTCATCGTGCAGAAAATCATCTGCACTGTTGAACCATGACAAGCATCAGCGTAAGACCCCGCGATTGATTCTTGATAGAGGGGCCGATGTCGCGGATTAAGGTAAGCGTGCGCAAGTCGAAGAAGCACGGTCGTGGACTTTTCGCAGACGAACTCATTCCAAAGGGCACCGTCGTTATCCACTACGCAGGTCAGAAGATTTCTAAGAAGGAAGGCGCGCGCCGCGCTCGCTTCTACGATTCGATCGGCTACTGCCCGCTTTTTAATTTCAATGAAAAATATGACATCGATGCGCTGGTCGGTGGCAACGAGTCGATCTACATCAACCACTCGAAACGCCCCAACATGGCCGCTTATGCCTGCCGCTCGAAGATTTCGTTCGAGACGCTGCGTGATGTCGCGCCTGGCGAAGAGCTGCTCTTCGACTATGGCTTCACGCCTGAAAGACCAAAGAAATTTACTTAATCCATATTGAGCATCGCCGCGATCCTGCCTATGGGTAGGATAAGCGATGAACGAGACGGAGCCATGGTGCGACGCGAGGACACAGAATCTGATCGCGTCGGCGACCTTGCGTCCGGCGACTTTGAACTGTTCCGGCATCTGCCGCATCTGCTGCGTCGCGCTCATTTCGAGGCGGAGGCACTCTTTCCCTTGGTCTATGGCGAAGAAGTCACGTCACGCCAATTGGCGTTGCTGACGGTCGTTGGCCAACGCCCTGGCTTGTCGCAGAGCGCCGTCGCTCAGCAGATCGGGATCGACCTCAACACCTGCAGCGATCTGGTCGCGCGCCTCGTTGCCAAGAAACTGCTGCGTCGCGAGCGCTCGCAGATCGACGGGCGCACCTATGCGCTGCATCTCGCGCCCAAGGGGGCGCGCGCGTTCGAGGAAGGCATCGAGAAGGCGGCCGCCTATCGCGAATCCGTCGCACGCCGCCTGTCGCCAGCCGAGCACGAGCGGCTTGTGGTGCTGCTGCGCCGCCTTCTTGGGCTTGAAAGTTCGAAACTTTAGGCAGCACCTGCCGCACATTCCAGCAATCGGTTGATTGACAGCCATTCGGGCTTTTGCCAGATTAAACTACGAATACGTAGTAATTTGTCGACCAACGCGAGAGAGGCAAGAGATGGGTGGCGAAAGATGAGCGGGTTGGTGGCGTTTGATCCTGGCAATTACCGCTATCTGCCCGGTGGCTTCCAATATTCCGCCGCTGTGATCGCCAATCCTGGCTGGGAGATCGAGCGCGCCCGTTTCGCCCAGCCGGTGCCGCTGGCAGAGGGGTTCGCCCGCATCGAAGCGCATCTCGCTTCGATCGGCCGCGCGCCGACGGCGCTCTGCGCTTGCGAGTTGCGCTCGCCCGAGCCTTTGGTCGAAGCCGCCTTCGTGGCCTTCAATCGCGGCTATGTGCAGCCCCTCGAACGCTGGGGGCTTTATCGCGACGAGGCCAATCCGGTGGCGCGCTGCAATCTCTGTCCCGAGCTGGGTGGCCTCACCGGGCCGAGCTTCTATGCGTTCAGCTACACGGTGCCATCGGCATCGAAGGCCGCGAGCTTCATCACATCTGGGGCGGCCGAATGTCCAGATCGGCCGAACTATCGCGATAGCATCACCCGTCTTGGCGAGACCTCGCCTGATGCGTTGCGCGACAAGGTGCATTTCGCACTCGGCGATCTCGAAACGCGCTTCTCGCCGATGGGCGTGTCCTGGGCCGATGTGCTGAACGTCAGCCTCTATACGGTGCATGACCTGCATCACGTGATGGCCGAAGAGTTCGGCCGCCGTGGCGCTTTGGCAGGCGGGCTGAACTGGCATTTCGTGCGCCCGCCCGTTCAGGACATCGAGATTGAAGTTGATGCGCGTGCCGTGCGCCGTGAACTCGTGCTGCCGTAACACGAGCGCCGAACACAGAGTCATTTATCGCCCTCACGACGAAAGGGGATATGCATGCCAAGTTCAATCAGAATGCGTATGGCAGGCCTTATTGCGGGTTTGTTTCTGGCCGCGGGGCCGGTAGCTGCTCAGGCACCATCCTTCTCTTCAGGCCCCGTCCGCTTGCTTGTGGGCTTTCCAGCCGGTGGCACGATCGATGTCGTCGCGCGGCTCCTGGCCGAGCAGATGCGCGTCGATCTCGGCACGCAGATCGTCGTCGAGAACATGACGGGTGCCGGTGGTCAGATCGCCGCGCAGGCGCTGAAGCGCTCAGCGCCCGATGGTCACACGCTGATGGTGGCGCCCGATCACACCATGGTGGTGATACCTCTTACCATGATCAATCCCGGCTTCGATCCGCTGGCGGATTTCGCCGCCGTCGGCCAGATCGCCGATTATTCCGGCGCCATGGCTGTGGGCGCGGGTAGCGATGTCAAAGACCTCGATGGCTTTCTTAAGAAGGTCCAGGCCGATCCGAAACTCGGCAGCGTCGGCATCGCGGCCGCCGGCAGCAAGCCGCAGTTCGCCCTGCTGGCGATCTCGCGCGAAAAGAAAGTTTCGCTCAATCCGGTGCCTTATCGCGGTTCCGTGCCGATGGTGCAGGATCTCGTCGGCGGCCATCTGCCGTCAGGCATCACGGCGCTCGGCGACTTCCTCGAGCAGCATGCCGGCGGCCAGCTTCGCATTATCGCCGTCACCGACGAGAAGCGCGTGCAGCAACTGCCCAACGTGCCGACGGCGGTGGAGCAGGGCTATCCGATGAAGCTGAATTTCTGGCTCGGCATGTTCGCGCCTGCCAAGACGCCGGATGCGGTGATGGCGGCATTGTCGGCATCCATGCTGAAAGCCCTGGCGCAGCCAGCCGTGACGGAACGCATGAGGGCGCTCGCCTTCGAGCCGCGTCCGAAGCCGCCGGCTGGTATGACCGAAGAAATCACAGCCGACATGAAATATTGGGGGCCCCTGGTCGAGGCCTCCGGCTGGGTTAAGCAGTAAAGAGAGGCAAGAGCATTCAGCTCTTGCCGACCGCTTTGCGCAGCACCGCCTCGGCACTGGCCGGCGCCGCGTTCGCCGTCCAGACCACATATTGGTCGGGCCGCACCAGCACGAGCTTGCTCTCATAGTCCTGCCGCCCATCCGCATAGGTATCGCGGATGGCTTTGAAGGGAATACCGAGCGTCTTCGCGGCCGCTTCGAACGCGGCGACGGTTTTGTCGTCGACATCGAAGGCGAGCAGAGTGAAGCCTTCGCACAGCTCCTCATAGATATCGCGACCGTTGGAGAGCGGTTGCGGCGTCAAGTGGTGGCCGGGACGAGCTTTCAGCATATGCGCGCCATGGGCGCTGCATTTGCCATCAGGCGGTCCGAAGATGACGGACGAGCCTTCGAAATTGGGCTCGTAACGCGCGGCCATGCGGCCGTCCTCGATTTCCTTCTGCTTCCAGGCAGCCTCGAAGGCTTCGCGATCGATCGCCGGATCATAGGTGTTCAAGAATTTGCCTTCGGCCTCGATGCGCGAAGCGATGAAATCCTCGCCGGTCTCCTTGAACACCGGGCGCCGCTCCTCGCTATAGGAGGGCACGAGGCCCGCGCCGCCCCAGCCGGCAAGCGCGCCCCACAGTTTCCAGCCGAGATTGCGTGCGTCTTCCAGACCGTTGTTGAGCCCGAAGCCGCCATAGGGCGGGTGGCTGTGCGCGGCGTCGCCGGCGATCAGCACGCGGCCGACCTGATATTTGTCGGCGACGGCGACGCGCAGGTCCCAGAAGCCGAGATGGTCGAACTCGGCCTTGAACTTGAAGCCGGTGGCCTTTTCCAACACGCCCTGGAAATCGAAATCCTTCCTTTGCGCGGCCTCCGCCGGCACCGGCGAATGGAAGAAGAAGCCATTGCCGACGTCGATACGGCCGAAGAACTGCCAATAGCCGTTCAGGGCCGGGTCCATGACGCGGTAGGTGGAGCGTTCCGGAAAGCGCTTCAGCCGTTCGTGCAGTTCCGGCGACCGGAACACGGCCAGCATCATCACCTGATCGAAATCGGTGCCGCCGCGTTCGATGCCAACCTGGGCACGGATCGTCGAATGGGCGCCGTCGCAACCGACGAGATAGTCGGCTTCGATCGTCTCTTTGGCGCCGTTCTCGTCCGCGATGTCGAGGCGGACGCTCTTGTCATCCTGTTCCAGTCTGCTGGCGGTCCAGCCGAAGCGCTGCTCAACGGAAGGAACGGTGGCAAGCTTGCTGCGCAGCACATCCTCGGTCTGATATTGCGGCAGCCGCTCATTATCCTGGAAGAAATAGCGCCGCACGGTCTCGCGGCCTTCGTGGGCGTGCCAGTATTCGCTGGTCAGGCTGCGATAGGCGTTGACATTGCCGATCGGATAGCCCGGCGGCATGACGCGCGCGGCGCGCAACTGGTCGACGATGCCCCAGAAGTAAAAATGTTCGAGGGTGCGCTGGGTCAGGTTCTGTCCGCGCGGAATACGATGGTGGCGGGTGCGCCGCTCGATGAGCACGCATTTGATGCCACGCAGCCCGAGATCGAGCGCCAATCCCAGGCCAACCGGGCCACCGCCAACGATAGCCACTTGAAATCGCTTGTTCATTTCCACCCCGCGCCTTGTTCTTTGTGTTCGGCGGGAAGGTTTTAGCGTCTCTGCGCCGCAAGGGCGAGTGCTTAGCCATTGCTTTTATGGGAAGGCGCCTAGTGGTGTGGATGGGCGTGCGGTGGCTGGCCCAACACATAGGCCTGAGAGGCGAGCGCGCGTTGCCGCAGCTTGTCGAGATCGACATTCAGCATACGCCCCTGGCGCTTCACCGCCTGTCCGGCGACGAGAACCGTATCGACATTACCGGGATGCGCCGCCAGCACCACGGCGGCGATGGCATCGGAGACGGGTGTGAGATTGAGGTCGTCGGTGCGGATCATGACGATGTCGGCCTGCTTGCCCGGCGTCAGCGAGCCGACCTTGTGGCTCAGGCCGTTGGCCTGCGCGCCCGCCATGGTGGCGAAGGACAGCACGTCGCGCAGCGACAGAGCCGGGGGGCGATCGAGGCGCGAGTGCTGGCCGCCGACCCATGAACGGTAATAGGCGAAGGCATGGCGCATCTGGGTGAACATGTCGCCGGAGCATTTCGTCTCGGTGTCGCCGCTCAGGCTGGGCCGAATGCCGGCGGCGAGCAGGCGATCGAAGGGAATGTCGCCGATGCCCTGCGCATTCATCTCGCAATGGACACCAAGCGAGGCGCTGACCCCCGCATCCGCCATCATCTTGATTTCGTCGTCGCCGCAGAAGCAGCAGTGAACGAACGTGAGATCGTCTCCGAGCACGCCGGCGGCCTGCATCTGCGCGATGGCGCGCACGCTGCCGTTGCGCGCATAGGCGCCCATATGAATGGTCGAGCGAATGTCGAGTTCCCGCGCCAGTCTGAGATCTTCAAGCCAGACATCGCGTTGCGCCATTTCCGGTCCGCGCGCCGCCATGGCGAGCGTCAGGAGCTGGTCGTCGGAGGCGAAATACTGTTGCCGCAGGCGGCGAATGTCGTGCGGATGCGGCCGCTGGCTGTCGAACATCCATGAATCGCCCTCGATCAGCGGCCAGCCGTGGCCGAAGACGCCGCGAATGCCGGCATCGCGCAGGCCGAAAATAGCGGCATCGGAATGTTCCGGGCTGTTCTGCACATGCGACCAGTCGAGCATGGTCGTGATGCCGCTCTCCAGAGCCGCGACAGCGCCGAGCAGCGTGCCGACATAGACATCCTCGGGTCGATAGGCGGCGCCTTTGGCGCCGAGCATTTCGCGGAAATAGATCAGCGGATCGATTTCCGCATAGCGATGACGCACGCAGGTCTGCCAGGTGTGGCGATGCGTATCGACGAAGCCGGGCAGGACGATCATGCCACTGGCATCGATGCGTTCGGCCTGCGGCGCTTCGATTTGTGGTGCTACCGCGACGATCCGCTGCCCCTCGATCAGAACGTCGCCCTGGCGAAAGTCGCCGATGGACGGATCCATGCTGATGATCCAGCCGCCGCTCAGGAGAGTAGGTTGTCGATCCATCTTATGGCCTCAACCATGTATTGATCTGCGCCTCAGCCTCGGCGAGGCGACCGACGTCGGTGCTCGCCCAGGCGACGTAACCGTCAGGGCGCACCAGCAGGGCTTTGATCCCGTCCAGCTCCGGCGGTACGCGACCGAGGCGCACGCGATGGACGACGAGCGGGCGCCCGGCGACCGGAAGCGCGTCGAACTGGCGGCTGTAGCCTTCGAGATCGAGCAGAACGAACTGGCGCTCGCGCAGCAGTTCGGTGATGTGCATGGAACGTCCATCGCGCATCGTCACATCGGCGTCGGGACAGCGTTCGCCGGTCAGCGGATGGCTGCCGGGCGCGCTGGGATAGGGCGCTTCAAGGCCGGAGAGTTCGCGCACCAGTTTACGTTGCACGTCGGGCAGGGGAATGAAGTGCTCGCTCATGCGCCGCTTCAGCGCCACGCCTTCCGGCCCGAAATTGAACTGCAGCACGCATTGCGCCTTCACGCTTTCAAGCAGCGCATGCATCACCGGCAGGCGCTCGCTGTCGTAACTGTCGAGCGTCTTCTCGTCGGCGAGGCCCTTGACCACATGAGCCAGTTTCCAGCCGAGGTTGAAGGCGTCCTGCAAACAGAAGTTCATGCCGACGCCGCTGGCGGGATAATGGATGCGGGCGGATTCGCCGACCAGGAAGACGCGGCCCTCGCGCAGGCGTGGCACGGCGCGCAGTTGATCGTCGAAACGCGAAGCCCAGCGGAAGCCCTTGATGCCGTAGTCGCTGCCGAGAATGTCGCGCAGACATTGCAGGGCTTCCTCCAGTGTCACCGGCTCGTCCTTGCTCGCATGGCGGCGATCGCGATGGACGATGTTGAAACGGGTGATGCCTTCGCCGAAGGCATAGCCGCGCAGCCAGCCCATCTCGTTGTCGGCGCCGATGGGGCCTGGCCAAGGCGTTTCCAGTTCGGCATCGATGACGATGCCCCGGAATGTGCCGGACGAACCTTCGAACGGCAGGCCCAGTTGCGCCCGCACCGTGCTGCGCCCGCCGTCGGCGCCGATCAGATAGCGCGCTTTCAAGGTGGAAAGCGTGCCCGATGGGTCGGCGACATCCACCTCGACGCCATCGTCGTGCTGGCGCAGCGCCCGCACTTCCGCGCCCCATTGCAGGTGCGCGCCGCTTTCGAGAGCCCAGCCCTGCAAAATCTCTTCGGTGATGTTTTGCGGCAGGGTCAGGCCAAAGCCGAAGCGCGTTTCCAGATATTTCCACTCGATCGGATCGAAGCCGGCCCAGATATGCGTTTTGCGGAAGGGAAAGTCCGTGATCTCGCGGGCGCGTTCGATGAAGCGCTCGGCGATGCCGCGCGCATCGAACAGTTCCAGCATGCGCGGCAGGATCGTCCCGGCGCGCGATTGTACGCCTTCCACCCGCCGCTCGAGTACGAGGGTCTTCACGCCCGACCCGGCCAGTTCCGCCGCCATGGTGAGGCCCGAAGGCCCACCACCGACGACGATGACATCCCACTCCATCATAATCTCCTTGCGCTTCTTCAAGTCGCCGGACTTTCGGCGAGGGCAGGGTCGGAGGCTTGCTCGTGCCGCAGCAGCGCGGTGTAGAGCCAGATGGCGGCGATCAAGGCGATCGTGCCGGCGCAGGCGAAGACCAGCACCATGGCGCTCGCCAAAGCGCTGGGGCCGGTGCCGTAGACTTGCTGCGCGACGAAGGCGATCAGGGTGGGACCGACGCCCTGACCCATCAGGCCATTGAGCACGAGCACCAGCGCCATCACGAGGCCCACCGAAAGCGATGGCACGGTGCGGGCAACGATGGTCGAGCCTACGGCGAGATAGGTCGTCGAACACAACACCACCAAGGCATCGAAGAACCAGAACCAGCCGATCGTGTTGGCCAGGCACAGGGAGATGGTGAAAGCGGTCAATGTGACGGTGACGATAATGCCGACGAGGGCGGCGGAGGAGGCACGGCCGCCGGTCGCCTTGCGATCCATCGCCAGTCCCGCCAGCCACAAGCCGAGCGGCCCGATCGTCAGCAGCATGCCGCCCTGGATCAGGCCGATCTCCTTCATGCCGAGATGGAACTGCCGCGTGACCACGGTGGGAATCCAGGTCGCCAGGGCAAAGTTGATCATGGCGTTCATGACCGAGAACACCAGCAAGGGAATGAAGATGTTCTTGCGCGCCATTAGATAGCGGGCGACGGCGGAGACGGCAGGTTTGTCGCTGCGGCCGGGCGCCGTCTGGCGTCCTGGATCTTTGTTCAGAAAGATCAGCAGGCCGATCGGCAGGCCGGCGAGGCCGATGATGAACAGCGTCGCCTGCCAATGCGACACCTTGCCGATGAGTGGCAGTGAATTGATGCCGGCGGCCTCGATCGCGCTCATCAAGGGACCGCCGAGCACCAGCGACAGGCCGGTGCCGAGCATGATGGCCATCGTGTAGACGGACAGCGCGCGGGCGCGGCGCGTCTCCTCGACGCCGTCGCGGATCAAGGAGTAGGAGGCGGGCGGGATCAGCGCTTCGGCGGCGCCGACGACGATGCGCGCCGCGACCAGGCCGAGGAAGACGGAGGTGGCCGCATTGGCGGCCAGAGCCAGCGACCAGATGAGGACGCCGACGACGATGATCAGGCGACGGTCGAAGCGATCGGCGAGCCAGCCCGCCGGCAGACCCACGAGAATATTGGCGACGGCGAAGGCGGCACCGATCAGGAAACTGATCTGCACGTCGCTGATGCCCAGATCGGCACGGATCGGCCCGACCATGAGCACCAGGATGTTCTTGTCGATCTGCGCCAGCATGGTCACCAGCGTCAACGTGGCGACCAGGCCCCATTGCGCCCAAGGCGCATAAGCGCTGCCCGTGTCCCTCATCATCGCCCCCTCCGGTCTCGGCCCCTCCGGCCGTTGCGGGGCGGACTATTGGGGAAGGCGAGGCATTTACAAAATTAATTGTCTCAATATTCTACATTTAACGCCTAAATGGAGGGAGCCCCATGCGGTTCAACAAGCTCGACCTCAACCAACTCGTCGTTCTCGACACGCTGCTGGCGACCCGCAGCGTCGGGCGCGCCGCCGAACAGCTCTTTTTAAGCCAGCCAGCGACGAGCTGCGCGCTGGCGCGTCTGCGCGATTATTTCGAGGACGAGTTGCTGACGCCGGTCGGCAAGACGCAGGTGCTCACGCCTCTGGCGCAGGAACTGGCGAAGCCTGTGCGCGACGTGCTGCTGCAAATTCAAACCATCACGCGCTCGCGCCCGTCGTTCGAGCCGGCCACATCGGAGCGTCGCTTCGTCATCGAGTCCTCGGACTATGTAATGAGCGTCTTCCTCACCGAAGTGGCGCGCCGTGCCGCGCTCATCGCGCCCTTGGTGCAATTCGATCTGCGCGTGAAGTCGGCGCAATCGCCGGAGCGGCTCGAGAGCGGTGAGGTGGAATTGTTGATCACACCGGAATTTTCGACCGTGCCCGGGCATCCGTCCGAGGCTTTGTTCGAAGATACGTTCTCCTGTGTGATTTGCGCCGACTATAAATTGCCCGGCGGCAAGTTGAGCGCGGATCAATATTTCAGCGCCTCCCATGTCGGCGTCGAATGGGGTGGGGGGCGGCGGATCACCATCGATGCGCAATTGCTGTCGATCGCCAAGCGGACCCGTCGCCAGGACATCATCGCGCCGAGCTTCACGCTGGTGCCCGAATTCCTCATCGGCACGACGCGGGTCGCGACCTTACCGACGCGGCTGGCGCGACAACTGGCGCAGCGATTGCCGTTGCGCGTCTTGCCATGCCCTGTCGACATTCCAGCCTTCGCGGAAAAATTGCAGTGGCACAAATATCAGGAGCGCGACCCGGCCATCGCCTGGCTGCGCACGCTCTTGCGCGAGGTCGCCGACGACATGCCGCCGGTGGACGCGCGGACTGCGAGCGCGCGCCGCCGAAAAGTCGCGGCCTAAAGTTTCGCCGTTGATAGATATTCAGCACGTCGCCGCGCGATCGCATCGCGCAGCTTGCTGCCATAGGTTTTCATCTCGTCGGTCTCGTCCTGCGTCAGACGATTGTCGATCGCCTCAATGGTGCTCGGCCGCGCCTTGGCGCGCTGCCACCAGTCCTGCAAGCGCGGCCGGTCCGCGATCCAGATGTCGAGCAGGTCGAGATAGGCGAGACGCGCGACATAGGGCACCATGTTGATGTCGCCCAGCGTATAGCCGGCGCCGACCAGCCAGGGGCCGCCGTCCGCCAAAGCGACATCCATGGCCTTGAAGGCTTTTTCGAAATGGCCGATCGCCTGAAACACGTAGGGGCTTTCGACGCCGTGTTCATAGGTCGATAGAAACCGCGCCCGTCGCTCCGGATCGCCGACATTGGCGAAGCGCACCTGCCGCTGTTCCTCGGTCATGTTCTGCATTTTGTAGCGGAAATGCGCCGAGAAGCTGATTTCGCGCGTCGCCTCGAAAATCTGTTCGTCGATCAGCTTCGACCATAGCCGCATGCGCGTGCGCGAAAAGGCATCGGCTGGCATGAGCGGCTTTTGCGGATGGGTCTCGTCGAGATATTCGCAGATGAGCGTCGACTCGACCACCGCCTTGTCGTCATCGACGAGCGTCGGCACCACGCCCTTCGGATTGAGCTTCAGATATTCGGGGCTGTACTGCTCGTTGGTGAACAGATTGACGTTCTGCATCTCATACGGGATCGATTTTTCGTCGAGCGTGATGAAGACTTTCTGGGTGCAGATGGAATTGCGCGCCGTATAGAGCTTGAGCATCGTTCCCTCACCAAATTTGCGGCAACCTTTGCAGACGGGAAGCCGAAAGCCACCTACCATGGCCGAGTGGGGGGAAGTATGAGCCAGGTCAAAAAACGGCCAAGATGCCAAAACTATTCGAGTGATCAGGAAAGCGTATCGTTCCTGCCGGCGGTCAAAGGGCGGTCGTCTTGACCCGCGCCGTCGAGATGGTAAGCCTACCATACAAATAAAAACGCTTGGACGGCGAGGGAGGAACAATGGGCAAGGTGGATCAATCGGGCTTTCGCGCGCGCCTGCTGCTGATGGCTGCCATTTTCTACGCAGCGATGACTGCGCCCTTCGCCACGGCAGCAGACTATCCGTCAGGCCCGATCCGCATCATCATCGCTCTGCCGCCCGGTGGCAGCGCCGACACCATCGGGCGTTATTTCGCCGAACATCTCAATCAGCGTTTCAAGCAGACGGTGATCGTCGAAAACCGTCCCGGCGCCGATGCGCTGATCGGCCCGACCTATGTGGCCCGCTCCAAGCCCGACGGCCTGACCTTGTTGTTCACGACGCCGTCGCTGCCGACTTTCCGCGCTCTGTTCAAGAATCCGGCCATCGACCCGGAAAAGGATCTCGTCGCCATCGGGCAGGTGGTGGAGAGCCCGTATTTCATCGCCGTGCCGGCCAACAGCCCGGTCAAAACCCTGCCGGAACTGCTGGCGCAAGTGCGCGCCAATCCCGGCAAGTTCAACGTCGCGTCCTTTGCCGCCGGCAACCGGTTGACGGTCGAGTCCTTCAAGCGCGGCTTCGGCCTCGACATGGTCACCGTGGCCTATAAGGGCGAGGCGGCGATGTCGGCGGCCTTGCAGGCGGGGGAGGTCAATCTGGGCATCGCCACGGCCGTGACGATCGTCGCGCCCGCCAAGGAGGGCAAGCTGAGAGTGCTGGCGGTAACGGGCAAGAAGCGGGCGACCACCTTGCCGGAGGCGCCGACGGTGGCGGAATCCGGCGTCACGGGGTTTGAGCCCGGACTGGTCTGGTTTGGTCTGCTGGCGCCGGTCGCCACGCCCAAGGACATTGTCAAAACCCTGTCCGACGAGATTTTCGCTTTCACCAGCCGACCGGAACTTCCTGCCAAGCTTGAGCCGTTTGGATTCGTCCCAGCGCCGACGTCCACGGCCGATTTCACCGCTTTGGTGGCCCGGGAGGCACGGAATGCCATTGAATCCGCCAAGGCGGCAGGAATCGAACCGCAATAATCGAGCCGCAATAGGTGCGTAATAGGGTTTCCCTGCGCCCTTGCATCGTGTAAGAGCCGGCACCAAGTCACAGGCTTGTAAGCGGCTCTTGCCCGCCAGACCTTGGAATTTTCATGGATACGGTACTGATCGTCATTCACCTTATGGTCGTGATCGCGCTCGTCGTGGTGGTGCTCCTGCAGCGCTCCGAGGGCGGGGCGCTCGGGATCGGCGGCGGCTCTGGCTTTATGACCGGCCGTGGCCAGGCCAATGCGCTGACCAAGGCGACGGCCATTCTCGGCACGATTTTCTTTCTCACCAGCTTGGCTTTGACCATTCTGGCCAATGTTCACCGCGCGCCGCGTTCGGTGCTGGACGGCGCCCAGCCGGCCGGTCAGACCGCGCCGGCCCAGCCCGGCCAGGCGCCGGCTTCGGGCGGTTCATTGTTTGATCAGTTGCAGCGCATGGAAACGCCGGCGGCCCCGGCAGCTCCCGCCGCACCGCAGCCGCCCCAGCCGGGTCGGTAAGCGGTTCGAGAGCGCAAAATTAGGGGCCGGTTCGCCGGCCCCTTGCTTTTGGCCGGTCGTCAGAATGACGGCTGTGAATATCCCGTGGGGCGGCACGAAAATCCTCCCCGAATCGATCGCGAAAGGATAGGTCTCGGTTCCCATGGCGCGGTACGTTTTCATCACCGGCGGCGTGGTCTCCTCGCTCGGCAAAGGTTTGGCATCGGCGGCTCTCGGGTCGCTCCTGCAGGCACGGGGCTACACGGTCCGCCTGCGCAAGCTCGATCCCTATCTCAACGTGGATCCGGGCACGATGAGCCCGTATCAGCACGGCGAGGTCTTCGTCACCGACGACGGCGCCGAGACCGATCTCGATCTGGGGCATTACGAGCGTTTCACCGGCACGCCAGCGCGTAAGTCCGACAACATCACCACGGGTCGCATCTATCAGGAGATCATCGCCAAGGAGCGCCGCGGCGACTATCTGGGCGGCACGGTGCAGGTGATTCCCCACGTCACCAACCACATCAAGGAATTCGTCCTGGAAGGGAACGAGGGCGTCGATTTCGTGCTCGTCGAAATCGGCGGCACGGTCGGCGACATCGAGGGCCTGCCGTTTTTCGAAGCCATCCGCCAGCTCGGCAACGATCTGCCGCGCAATCACTGCATCTATGTCCATTTGACCTTGCTGCCGTTCATTCCCTCGGCCGGCGAGTTGAAGACCAAGCCGACCCAGCATTCGGTGAAGGAGCTGCGCTCCATCGGCATTCAGCCTGATATCCTGCTGTGCCGCACCGATCGCGAAATTCCGCGCGAGGAGCGCCGCAAGCTCGGCCTGTTCTGCAATGTGCGCGAGAGCGCCGTGATCGAAGCGCGCGACGTCGGCAATATCTATGACGTGCCGCGCGCCTATCACGAGGCGGGTCTCGACCGCGAAGTGCTGGCGGCCTTCGGCATCGAGCCGGCGCCCAAGCCCGACATGCGCCGCTGGGCCGAAGTCGAGGAGCGTATTCACAATCCGGAAGGCCAGGTCACGATTGCCATCGTTGGCAAATATACCGGCCTCAAGGATGCCTATAAGTCGCTGATCGAAGCGCTCGCCCATGGCGGCATGGCCAATCGCGTCAAGGTGAAACTCGACTGGATCGAGTCGGAGGTTTTCGAAAAGGAAGACCCGGCACCTTATCTCGAAGGCGTCAACGGCATTCTGGTGCCGGGCGGCTTCGGCGAGCGCGGCTCCGAAGGCAAAATATTGGCGGCGCGTTTCGCGCGCGAGCGCAAGGTGCCGTATTTCGGCATTTGCTTCGGCATGCAGATGGCGGTGATCGAGGCGGCGCGTGCCTTGGCCGGCGTCGACAAGGCGAGTTCGACCGAATTCGGCCCGACCACCGAGCCGGTGGTCGGCCTGATGACCGAGTGGATGCGCGGCAACGAGCTCGAACAACGCCATGCGGAAGGCGATCTCGGCGGCACCATGCGCCTCGGTGCTTTCAAGGCGAGCCTGAAGCCCGGTTCGAAGATCGCGGGCATCTACGGCACGACGGATATCTCCGAGCGCCACCGCCACCGCTACGAGGTCAACACGGCCTACCGCAAGCGGCTTGAGGACAAGGGCCTGACCTTCTCCGGCCTGTCGCCCGATGGCTTGCTGCCCGAAACCGTGGAGTTCGAGGACCATCCTTGGTTCATCGGCGTGCAATACCATCCGGAGCTGAAGTCTCGGCCGTTCGAACCGCATCCGCTGTTCGCCAGCTTCATCGCCGCCGCCAAGGAACAGAGCCGGCTGGTCTGAAGCCACCGGCGCGGGCGCTTCCGGTGCCCGCATGCGGCAAGGTTGTCTATTTTGTATGTTAATCGCATACAGATGTCAGACAACGACTGACAAACCGACCATCTTCTGGACATCCCATGTACGACATTCGCTGGATCCGCGAGAACACCGAGGCTTTCGATGCCGGCCGCCGTCGCCGTGGCCTGGAGCCGATGGCGGAAAAACTGCTGCAGCTCGATGATGCGCGTCGTGCCGCCATCGCTCAGGCGCAGAAGGCCCAGGAACGTCGCAATGCCGCCTCCAAAGAAATCGGCGCGGCGATGAAGGACAAGGACATGGCGCGCGCCGACGCGCTGAAGGCCGAGGTCGCCACGCTGAAGGACAGCATGGCGGGGTATGAGGCGGAAGAGAAGCGCGCCATCGAAGCCTTGAATATCGAACTCGGCGCCATTCCCAACACACCGCTCGACGAAGTGCCGGAGGGCAGGGACGAGCACGACAATGTCGAGCTGCGCGTCGTCGGCGAGAAGCCGCGCTTCAATTTTGCGCCGAAGGAACATTTCGATATCGGCGAAAAGCTCGGCCTGATGGATTTCGAAGTGGCGGGCAAATTGTCGGGTGCGCGCTTCGTCGTGCTGAAAGGCGCGCTCGCGCGGCTCGAGCGCGCCTTGATGCAATTCATGCTCGACCTGCACACGCAGGAACACGGCTACGAAGAGGTCAATCCGCCGTTGCTGGTGCGCGACGATGCCATGTTCGGCACGGCGCAACTGCCGAAATTCCGCGACGATCAGTTCGCGGCCGGCGATGGCTATTGGCTCATCCCCACCGCCGAAGTTCCCCTGACCAATCTGGTGCGCGAGAGCATCGTCGACGCCAAGCAATTGCCGATGCGCATGACCGCCGGCACCTATTGCTTTCGCGCGGAGGCCGGTGCGGCGGGCCGCGATACACGCGGCATGATCCGTCAGCATCAGTTCAGCAAGGTCGAACTCGTTTCGATCACCACGCCGGAACAGTCGCGCGACGAACATGAGCGCATGTTGCTGGCGGCCGAGGACGTGTTGCGACGCCTTGGTCTGCATTATCGTGTCGTGACGTTATGCACCGGCGATATGGGCTTTGCCTCGCAGAAGACTTACGACATCGAAGTCTGGCTGCCGGGTCAGGACCGTTTCCGCGAGATTTCGTCGTGTTCGGTCTGTGGTGATTTCCAGGCTCGTCGCATGAACGCGCGCTTCCGCGATGGCGAAGGCAAGCAGCCGCGATTCGTCCATACGCTCAACGGCTCGGGCGTTGCGGTCGGTCGCGCTTTGGTCGCGGTGCTCGAGAACTATCAGAATGACGATGGTTCGGTGACCGTGCCGGACGTGCTGCGGCCTTATATGAATGGTCTCGCCACGATCAGTGTTCGCTGAGCGTAAAGACTCGGAACATGGTGAAGATTCGCTTGCCATGATTGGCTCATTTCGAGCCACCGCCATGAACGGAACCACATTTGCGCCATAAAGCGACGAGTTTGGTCAGCTTTTGCGGCGGTCTGTCGCGGGCGCGCTTTCGCGCCAATCGCGAGTCTTTCTAAAACAGCCAGTCGTTTCAGATAAATCAGTGGTTAGCCAAAGGTTATGTTGCTTCGATGCAACGGCCTCCCGCAACGAAACAGAGGCCATTTTTAAGGCACATCTCAGCCACAAAGGTCGCGTTAAACAGCGGTGTGCCCTGGCTGCGACACCGACCGCACACTGCCTTCTGGATGACCCAGAAAGCGCATTTCGGCGGGAACCAAAGCCAATGTGCGGCGATTTGGTGTTCAGCGCACAACTGCACGGGGCGCTTGGTTTTTTGAGACGAGTGAAAAGGATAACGACTATGCGCAAGACCCTCCTCACCGCCGTCGCGCTTTCGGCGATGGCTTCGACCGCGATGGCGGCCGATCTCCCGCGCCGCGCCCCGGCGCCTGCTCCGGCTCCGATGTATGTTGCGCCGATCTTCACGTGGACCGGCTTCTACGTTGGTGCTCAGATCGGTGGCGGTTGGGGCCGTAGCGAAGTGGCTGGCATCAACTACAATGCCAACGGCGTCGTCGGCGGTCTGCATGCCGGTTACAACCAGCAGTTCGGCATGATCGTTGCCGGTGTTGAAGGTGACTTCGAAGCCACTTCGATGAAGGGCTCGGCGGTCGACTTCTTCGGCAACATGTACAAGACCCGCGTGCCGTGGCAGGGTTCGTTGCGCGCTCGCGTCGGCGTTGCCGCCTTCGATCGCGCTCTGATCTACGCCACCGGTGGTGTCGCCTTCGCGAGCATCAAGAACGACGTCATCGTGCCGCCGTTCGCTTCGTCGACCACGACGACCCGCGCGGGTTGGACGGTTGGCGCCGGTGTCGAATACGCCATCGACAACAACTGGTCGGTTCGCGCCGAATACCGTTACACCGACTACGGCCGGTTTAACGTCGGCTTCTTCCCGCTGGGTTCCGCCAACACCCGCTTCCGCGAAAACGCGGTTCGCGTCGGCGTGTCCTACCGCTTCGGCGGCCCGGCCGGCCCGGTCCTCGCCCGCTACTAATCGCGGCGGTCCGATCTTCTATGAGCCGGCGGCCTTCGGGCCGCCGGTTTTTTTATGGCCTTGCTCAGGGGGAGGGGCCAATTTCACCCCCGGGATTAAGCCTTGGCCAGAATCGGCGACCCCTGTAGACACGGAACTGGGGAAAGGCCAAAGAGCGGCATGCATATTCTGATCACCAATGACGACGGCATCCACGCGCCCGGTCTGAAAGTTCTCGAAGGCATCGCCGGTCGGATGGGCGCCAGCCGGATCACCGTCGTCGCCCCGGAGACCGACCAGTCCGGCGTCGCCCATTCGCTGTCGCTCAACGATCCGTTGCGCCTGCGTGAGGTCACGCCCAATCATTTCGCCGTGCAGGGGACGCCGACCGATTGCGTCATCATGGCCATCCATAAAGTGCTTGATGGCGCGCGACCCGACGTGGTGCTCTCTGGCGTCAACGCCGGTCACAACGTCGCCGAGGACGTCACCTATTCCGGCACGGTCGCAGGCGCGATGGAGGCGGCGATTCTCGGCATTCCCGCCGTCGCCCTGTCGCAGAGTTTTGCGCCCGGCGGCCGCGACATGATTCCCTGGGACAATGTCGAAACCCATGCGCCGGGCATCCTGCGCCGCCTGCTCGAACTCGGCATCCCGCAAGGGACGTTGGTCAATCTCAACTTTCCGCGTTGCTCGGCGAGCGAGGTGCGCGGCATTTCGGTGTGCAGCCAGGGCAAACGCGACGCGGCGCTGCTGCGCATCGAGGAACGCTTCGATGGCCGCCATCGTCCTTATTATTGGATCGGCTTTCAGCGCCAGACGTCAGCTCCAGGGGCGGGCTCCGATCTGGCGGCACTGGCCGACAACCGTATTTCCGTGACGCCGTTGCGCATTGATCTCACCGATCGGGAGGCCATGCAGAAATATGCCGGTGCCTTTGCCTGATGTCTTCTTGGGGATGACGCCATGAACGGCGGCGTCCCCGCGACCACGCCGCTGTCGGCCACCGACCAAGCGCGCATGGCATTCGTCCTGCGGCTGCGGGGCCGGGGCATTTCCGATCTCAGGGTCTTGCGGGCGCTCGAAACCATCCCGCGCGAATTGTTCGTTCCGCACCGGCATGTCGATCTCGCCTGGCGCGACCTAGCCCTGCCGATCGCCTGCGGCCAGACCATGCCCGAGCCGTTTCTCGTCGCCCGCATGCTCGAAGCCTTGAAACTGCAGCCCTCGATGCGCGTCTATGAGATCGGCACCGGCTCCGGTTACACCACGGCCATTCTGGCGAATGTCGCCAGCGAGGTTCTGTCCTGCGAGCGCTACCAGACCTTGGCGAGCCAGTCGGCCGAGCGGCTGCGTCAGATCGGGTTGGAGAATGCCCGGATCGAATGGCGCGATGGATTGGCGCCGCCGGAAGGGGCAGGGCAGTTCGATCGCGTCCTCATCCATGGCGTGCTGAACGAGATCCCTCGCCAGATCGGCGCCCTGATCCATGGGGCGGGCTTGATTATCTGTGCCCGCTCGGATGCGTCCGGCCAGGTCCATCTGGTCAGTCTGCGCCGCGACGCAGCCGCCGAGGATGGCTACGAAACGACCGTCATCGCCCCCTGCCGATTGACGCCTTTGGTGCCTGGAAAATCCCTTCCGCTTTAGGATCGGACCACGATCAAGCATCTGCTGGCACGTATTGTTACAATATAAAACTCAACTTTTTCAGTCGCATATATCTATTTGGCGGCGAATTTTCGGAAAATTCTGACAAATCGATTCATCATAAACCCCGTCTTAACCGACCGCGCATTTAATGAATCTGCGAACGTGAATGCGTGGTGTGCGGGTAAGCAAATGAGTGCAAGGTCCAAATTTTCCTCAGTGCGCATGCCAATGCGCTTTGCCCTGATGAGCGCGACCGCGTTATTGATCGCCGGTTGCTCCGACTCTTCCAGGCTAGCCGATCTCACTGGTGGTGTTGATCGCACCGCCACAGGCTCTGTGCCGCGTCCGCCGGACTCGGTGAACAGTGGCGGCTATCCGATGGCCCAGCAGGCTGCGCCCGCGCCGGTGCGCTCTGCCTCGATCCAGTCCTCGCCGTTGCCACCGCCTTCGGTGCCCTCGCGGCCGAACTATTCAGCGCCGGCCGCCGCCAGTCCGCAATTGTCTTCGGCCGCGCCCGCGCAGCATGTGGCGACGACCGCCAGCACGGGTGCGCGCTCTTCCGGTCCGTGGACCGCCGCTGGCGGCACCACCATCACCGTCGGGCAGGGCGACACGGCTGGCGCCTTGTCCAATCGCTATGGCGTGCCGCAGGACGCTCTGCTGAAAGTCAACGGCCTGTCGTCGGCCTCGCAGATCCAGCCCGGCTCGCGCGTCATCATTCCGATTTACAGTCTGTCTTCGTCGCCCTCGACGTCGCAGCAGGCTCAGGCAGCCAAACCGGAGCAGCGTCCGGCTCCGGTCGCGGCCGCCAAGCCCGAGCATAAGCCGGCGCATGTCGCCGAGACCAAGCCCGCGCCCACTGCCAAGCCGAAGATGGCCGAGGTCAAGAAGCCCGAGCCGGCCCGCAAGCCGGAGAAGGTGGCCGAGAAGCCCGCCGAACCGGTGAAGGTGGCGAAGGTTGAGCCGAACGCGCGCCCGACGAAGGTCGACGCGACACCGACCGCCAGCGTTCCGGCGCAGGCTCCCGAGGTTAAGCCGGCTGCCACCACCGCCAGCGCCGATGACGGCAAGCCCGAATTCCGTTGGCCGGCCCGTGGCCGCATCATCCAAGGCTTCAAGGCCGGTGGTAACGACGGCATCAACATCGCGGTGCCGGAGGGCACGGCCGTGAAGGCGGCTGAAGGCGGTGTCGTCGCCTACGCCGGCAGCGAACTGAAGGGCTATGGCAATCTGGTTCTGATCCGCCACCCCAATGGCTTCGTCTCAGCCTATGCCCACAACGGCCAGCTCAGCGTGAAGCGCGGCGAAAGCGTGAAGCGCGGCCAGACCATCGCCACCTCCGGTCAGTCGGGCAACGTGTCTTCGCCGCAGCTCCACTTCGAACTGCGCAAGGGTTCTACGCCGGTCGATCCATCGAGCTATCTGGCGGGTCTCTAAGATCTGAAAGTTTGCTTCGGTCGCCGCGAGACACGTGCACCGAGCAAAAGAAGGGCGGCGGGGTCCAAAGAAAGGCCCCGCCGCCTTTGCATTTGCGGTCTGCGCAATCTGATGTTGCCTAATTTCTAGTCGCCGTGCAGCGTCATGGCGAAGGTGAAATCAGAATCATGTCCGCGTCTCGCTCTCTCGACCGTCTCGGTCTCTTCCTCACACTCGGTTTTTGCCTGTCCTGGTCGGTGCAGCAGGTGGCTGCCAAACTGGCCATGCCGGAAGTGCCGGCGCTCACCCAGGCGGCGGTGCGCTCGGTCGGCGCCTGTCTTGTCGTCGGCATCTGGATGTGGCTGCGCCAGCCCGACGTGTTTCGCCGCGATGGCACGCTCGCCAGCGGCCTGATCGCCGGCTTTTTCTTCGCGCTCGAATTCCTGCTGCTGTTTTTGGGTCTGCAACGGACGACGGCGAGCCACGCCATTCTGTTCATCTACACGGCGCCGCTGTTCGTTTCTCTCGGCGTGATCTGGGTCGCGCCGGACGAACGCTTGCGCTTGTCGCAATGGCTGGGTCTGGCGCTGGCTTTCATCGGTGTCGCTTTGGCATTGAGCGTTTCGTTCAGCGTGTCCAAGGACATGCTGATCGGCGACGTACTGTGCCTGCTGGCGGGGCTTGGCTGGGCGATCACCACGCTGATCATCAAAGGCACCAAACTCAGATTCGCGCCGGCTTCGAAGATATTGCTCTATCAGCTTGCCGTATCATCGGTTTTTCTGGTTCTTGCAGCTCTGCTGAAAGGTGAGAGCCCAAGCTTCTCGATCTCCGCTCTGGCCTATGCCTCGCTGGCCTATCAGACGATCTGGGTGGCCGCGATCACCTTCATGGGCTGGATGTGGCTGGTCGCGCACTACCGCGCCGCCGAACTGTCGGCGCTGACATTCCTCACGCCGGTGCTCGGCGTTCTCGCCGGCTGGGCCATCATGGGCGATCCGCTGCCGCCGCAATTCACGCTCGCGGTGGCGTTGCTGATCCTCGGCCTCTTGCTGGTGAGCTGGCCGCGCAAGGCGACGCAGCCCCAAGGGACATAAGCGTCAGCCGGCGAGAAAGCCGCCATCGGTCGACAGAACATGTCCGACGACAAAACTGGCTTCGTCGGACATCAGCCAGACGACGGCGGCGGCCACTTCTTCCGGATGACCCATCCGCCGCAACGGCAGACTGGCGGCCACGGTGCGCATGTCGGCGATTCCCGAGCCGAGCATCATGTCGGTGACCACGCGGCCCGGCGCGACGGCGTTGATGCGAATGCCCGAAGGCGCATATTCCATCGCCGCCGCGCGCGTCAGCGATATGGTCGCGGCCTTGGAGGCGCCATAGAGCGCCAGTCCCGGATTAGGGTTTCGCATGCCGCTGACGCTCGTATTGTTGACGATCGTGCCGCCACCGGATGTGAGCAGTGCGGGAATCTCATGGCGCAAGGCGTAAAAGACCGCGCGGACATTGGTGTCGAAGACCCGCGCATAGACATCGTCGGTCTGTTCGGCGAGAGGCGCGCGCCGTTCCTGGAAACCGGCATTGTTGAACACGGCATCGAGGCGCCCGAACTGCGTCATCGTTCGCTCGATCGTGCGGGCCATGTCCGCTTCCTGAGTGACGTCAGCGGCGATGAACAGGGCGTTCGTGCCCAATTGTTCGATGTCTTCGGCGAGAGCTTCACCTAGTTCTTGCCGTCGCCCGGTGACGACGACGGTTGAGGCGCCTTCCGATGCCATCATCAAAGCCGTGGCGCGGCCGATGCCGCTGGTGGCGCCGGTGACCAGGCAGATACGGCCTTTGAGCCGCCCGGCCGGCGCGCGAAGAGGTGTCGGGCCGGCAAGATCGACGAGCGAGGGAGAAGTTTTGATTGGCGAGGTTGTCATGGGCGAGGCCTCACGAAACGCTGTTCCAAAACTTCCTTGCCCCATTGGGTGCCGGACCATTCTTCCACGCAAGTGAAGCCATGCGCTTCATACAGGCGGCGGGCGGCGGAAAGACCGGCGAAGGTCCAAAGATGCGTTTCGGTAAAAGCTTTCTCGTCCACGAAGGCGAGGGCGGTCGAAAGCAGTCTGCGGCCGACACCGCCGCCGCGCACGCGATCATCGACAATGAACCAGCGCAGATGGGCGACATCTTTGTCCAAGTTCTTTCGATTTAAGTCTTCACCGTCGATCGCGATCGAGCCGATGATCTGGCCGTCTTGCATGGCGGCCCAGATCGCATTGCGCGGGGTTCCCAGGCGACCGCAGAAATCGGCTAAACCGCTTGCCACAACCGATTCAAAACGCTGCCCAAAACCGGACTCGCGCGCATAGTAGAGCGCGTGCATCTGCACGATGCGCGCGATGAGGCCGGGCTGATAGCCGGCGACGATCTCGATGCGGGGAGGGGTAGCGCGCTCATGCGCGATGACAGTGCCATCCGCATCAAGCGCATCGGTATAAAGGCGTAGTCCCTCCAGCACGGTGCGGCCCTGGCCGGGTTTCAGGCGGTCAAGCGCATTGGCGACCTGCGTGCGTGCGAAGGTGTGGATCGCCGCAACCTGTTTTTTACCTGTAGCCGTGAGGGACAGAATTTTGACGCGCGCGTCCTCGCCGGTTTCCTCCTTCACGTCGCCGGAGTCGACCAGCTTGCGCAGCATGCGGCTGACGCTCGATTTTTCCAGGCGTAGGCGCGCGCCCAGATCGCGCGCGGTGACGCCGCCTTTCTCGATCTCGATCAGCGCATGGACGGCGGAGGGCGAAAGATCTGTGCCGGCGAAATCGCCGCCGCCCATGAAACCCAGTTCACGCACCATCAGGCGAGATGCGGCACGTATGTCTTCAACCAATGGATCGATCGTCACGTGCAGAGGCTCTCATTTGATATGGTTGCATGTTACAACAATATAGTTGTAGTACGCAACCATACAAGAGCCGCCACCGACGATCAGGGGGTGAGCGTGCCGTTCACATAATCGATCTTCGGCGCCCGAAACCCCATGGCCGCCCAGGCGGTGAGGAGCTTCCACATGAACCGGCCGGAATGGGTTTTGTAGCTGGGCAGTCCATCGGTGAACTCGACGCCTGGCCGGCGATCCCGCGTCATGGTGCGCATGTCCAGGGCCGGCTGGTCAGCCTTGGCGAAGCGGTCCTTGTAGATCGAAAACCAATGACCACCGCTAAATTCCAGGAACACGGGGGTATTGCAGCAGGTGGCGACGACGCGCCGCGTCTTTGAGGTTGCGGCGAGGCGATATTCCCGCAGATGGGCCTGGCCGCGCAGCCAGCGAACGCGATCCTTGCGGAAAAGCAGATAGTCGGTTCCGCCATCGGCTGCGAGAACGCTGGGGGCGCCGAGGTGGGCTTCGAGGTTCTGGCCGGCCGTCTGGCAACTGGTGCAATGGCAAGAGGCCGTGACGATCGGCTCGCCTCTCGTTTCAAAGGCAACTTGTCCGCAGGTGCAGGCCGCCGTTCGAAGCCGCAGGGAGGAACTGGTCATGGAGGCTCTCTCAGATTTTCTGTAATTAGACTGGACCGTCTAGTTTGATTCGTCAAGCGAGAAGGTATAGACAAGGCACATTGAGCAGGGGCGACATGAACAAGGTGGCGGTGTCACGGATCGAGCGGACGCATCGGGCTATTGTCACGGCGGCGGCGGAGCTGTTTTTGCGCCAAGGCTTCCTTGGCACCAGCATGGATGAGATCGCCGCCGCGGCCGATGTGTCGAAGCAGACCGTCTATTCCCATTTTCAGAGTAAGGAAGCTTTGTTCCTCGGTGTCATCAGGGGCATGAGCGGCGGCGCCAGCGCGGAACTGCAAGAGCAGGTGGCCGATCCCGGCGATGACGTGCCGGTCGAACGCTTCCTCCTCCATTTCGCCAATCAGCAGCTTGCCATCGTGTTGACGCCACGCTTGCTGCAATTGCGACGCTTGGTGATCTCCGAGACCGTACGTTTTCCCGAACTGGGCCGCGAGCTACGCGAGCGTGGGCCGATGCGCTCCATCACTCGGCTCGCCCAAGCCTTCGCGCGTTATCAGGCGCGTGGCCATCTCGACATGGCTGATCCCATGGCGGCGGCTTCATTCTTCAACTGGCTGTTGATGGGCGCGATGACCAACGACGCCATGCTGCTGGGAGATGAGGCGATCCCGCCGGCGGATGAGATGCAGGCCCATGCCAAGGAGGCCGTGCGAATCTTCCTGTCCGCCTACGCGATCAAGGCAGTCTAACTGGTCTTCTTGCCCAGCCGTCCGGCGAGGTCCTGGATATATTGCCAGGCGGTGCGGCCGGAGCGGGCGCCGCGCGTCGTCGCCCATTCCAGCGCTTCGGCGCGCATGGTTTCGGCCGGTATGTCGAGGCCGAAATGCTTGGCATAGCTGAACACCATGTCGAGATATTCGTCCTGGCTGCATTTGTGGAAGCCAAGCCATAGGCCGAAGCGATCCGACAGCGAGACTTTCTCTTCGACCGCTTCATGTGGATTGATCGCCGTTGAGCGCTCGTTCTCCATCATGTCGCGCGGCAAGAGGTGGCGCCGGTTGGAGGTGGCGTAAAACACCACATTGTCGGGCCGGCCTTCGATGCCGCCTTCCAGCACGGCCTTCAATGACTTGTAGGACGTATCGTCGGTATCGAACGACAGGTCATCGCAGAAGACGATGAACTGCTGCGGCGATTGCCGCACGATGTTCATCAGCGCCGGCAGGCTTTCGATATCCTCGCGATGGATCTCGACCAGTTTAAGAGCATGCGAGCCTTCGGGCCGCTCATGGTTGATCTGGGCGTGGATCGCTTTCACCAGCGAGGACTTGCCCATGCCGCGCGCGCCCCAGAGCAGGGCATTGTTGGCGGGCAGGCCCCGGGCGAAACGCAGCGTATTGTCGAAAAGCTGGTCACGGACCCGGTCCACACCCTTGAGCAGGGCCATTTCGACCCGGTTGACCTTCTTGACCGGCTGCAGCACGTGGCCGGCCGCGTGCCAGACTAAGGCATCGGCGGCTTCAAGGTCGGGCCGGTCCTGTGTCTTGGGGGCGAGGCGCTCCAGCGCGCCGGCGATCCGCTCCAGCAGCGGCAACAGGGTTTCCCGATCGGTAGAATTGCTCATTGGCCCTATCCAGTGGTGCGCCTTCCTGACGCTGGCGCGGTTTAGCTTGTGAAATGAGGCAGGTCCATGCCGAAACAGGCATTTGAGGGGTTCGGAAAGCGCAGAGCCGGCATTGCTTTACGGGCGACGGCCGCTATATTCCGCGCCGAATAACCGACCGGTTCGCGCCGGTGCCCGCCAGTCGCTCGATGGAGCCTAGTTTCCAATGTCTTTTATCACTCCGGCCTACGCCCAGGCTGCCGGCTCCGGCCAACTGGACATGATCGCCCAATTGGCGCCTTTCGCCATCATTCTGGTCATCATGTATTTCCTCATCCTGCGGCCGCAGCAGAAGCGCCAGAAGGCTCATCAGGAGATGATCAAGAACGTCCGTCGGGGCGATACGGTGATCACCTCGGCCGGCTTCATCACCAAGGTCACCAAAGTGATCGATGACAATGAAATCGAAGTTGAATTGGCGCCCGAGACGCGGGTGCGCATGGTCCGCTCGATGATCGCCGAAGTGCGCGCCAAGGGCGAGCCGGTCAAGGAATGACCGGAGCCGCGGCTCGTATCTAACCGGAACAGGAAAATATGCTTCGCTTCTCCCGCTGGAAGGTTGCCTCGGTCATTCTGCTGACGGTGCTGACGTTCCTCATCATCGCGCCGAGTTTCCTCACCAAGGAGACCCGCGACGAATACGCCAAACACCTGCCGAAATGGGTGCCGTTCCAGGGCATCGTTTTGGGTCTCGACCTGCAGGGCGGGGCGCATGTGGTGTTCGAGGTTGATTCCGCGGACGTGCTGCGCACCCAGATTGAGAATCTGCGCGACGACGTGCGCCGCATTCTGCGCGAGGAGCGTGTGCGCAGCCTTGCTGGAACGGTCGCGGCCTCCGGTCGTACGATTCAATTGCGCATCAATGACGCTGCCGAACGGGCTCGTGTTTTGACCAAGTTGCGCCAGCAGGCGCAGCCGACCGGTGTTAATGCGCTTGGCCTTGCGACGCCGCCGGTATTCGACGTTCGGGACAATTCGGACGGTCAGATCGTTCTGTCCATCACGGAGGCGGGCACGCAGGAACGTATCCGCCGCGCCGTCGATCAGGCGATCGAAGTCATTCGTCGCCGTATTGACGCACTCGGCACGACCGAGCCGAACATTCAGCGCCAAGGTACCGATCGCGTGCTTGTCCAGGTGCCTGGCCTTCAGGACACGCAGCGTCTCATAGAAATCGTCGGCACCACCGCGAAGCTCGAATTCCGCCTCGTCGCCGATCCCGGCTACAATCCTGGCGATGTCGACATGCTCAATGAATATGAGCGCACGCCGGACGGTAAGAGCGAGCGCGTGGTCGCCACCTATCCGGTTGAAAAGCGCATCATGGTGCAGGGCGAAGACCTCACCGACGCACAGCCGGGCTTCGACACACGCAATGGCGAGCCGGTGGTCAACTTCCGCTTCAACATCCGTGGCGGCCAGCGCTTCGGCGAAGTGACGAGCCAGAACGTCGGCAAGCCCTTCGCCATCGTGCTCGACAACAAGGTGATCTCGGCGCCGCGTATTCTGACCGCCATCACCGGCGGTTCGGGCCAGATTTCCGGCCGCTTCACCGTGCAACAGGCCAACGATCTGGCGATCCTGCTGCGCGCTGGCGCTCTGCCGGCGAAACTCACCGTGGTCGAGGAACGGACCGTCGGTCCGGGTCTTGGCCAGGACTCGATCGATGCCGGCAAGCGCGCCGCTTATGTCGCCGCCGGCCTCGTCATCTTCTATATGTTGATGACCTATGGCCTGTTCGGCGTCTTCGCCAATCTGGCGCTCACCATCCATATCGGCATGATTTTCGCCGGCCTGATCTTGCTTCAGGCGACGCTGACCCTGCCGGGTATTGCCGGTATCGTTCTCACCATCGGCATGGCGGTGGACGCCAACGTGCTGATCTACGAACGCATTCGTGAAGAAGCGAAATCCGGACGATCGATCATTTCAGCCCTGGATGCCGGTTTCAACCGCGCTTTCGCCACGATCATCGACTCCAACTCGACGATGATGGTGGCCGCCGTGATCCTGTACTTCCTGGGGTCCGGACCGGTGCGCGGCTTCGCCGTGTCGCTCGGTCTTGGCATTATCACGTCCGTCGTCACCGCGGTGACGATGACCCGCATGATGATCGCGCTGTGGTACCGCTGGAAGCGGCCGACCACGATCCCGATCTGATTTTTAGAAAGCGCCCATGTTCCGGTTCCGTCTCGCCCCCGACAACATGCACTTTGGCTTCATGCGCCTGCGGCGCCTGAGCTATCCATTCTCCGCCATGATGTCGATCTTGTCGGTCGTCGCCTTCCTGACGCTCGGCTTGAACTTCGGCATCGACTTCTCGGGCGGCACCATGCTGGAGCTGCGTGCCAAGTCGGGGCAAATGGATCTGGCGCAGTTGCGCCAGCTCGGCGACAAACTGAATCTCGGCGAAGTCGAAGTTCAGGCTTTCGGTGACGGCCAGGACGCGACCTTGCGTCTGCGTTTGCAGCCGGGTGGCGATCAGGGCCAGCGCGATGCTGTCGACAAGGTGCGTGGCGCTCTCGGCGATGCCTATGAATTTCGCCGCACCGAAGTGGTGGGGCCGCGCGTCTCCGGCGAACTCGTTCAATCAGGCACGCTCGGTGTCGTGTTGTCGGTTCTGGCGGTGCTGATCTATCTCTGGTTCCGCTACGAATGGCAGCTTGCGGTGGCAGCCGTCATCGCGACCATGCACGATCTGTTGCTGACAGTCGGCTTTTTCGCCGTCACGCGGCTTGAGTTCAATATCACCTCGATCGCGGCGATTCTGACGGTGGTTGGTCTGTCACTCAACGAAACCGTTGTCGTGCTCGACCGTATTCGCGAGATGATGAAGAAATATCGCCGCGCCACCATGGCCGAGATCATCGATCTGTCGATCAATGCGGTTCTGTCGCGTACCATCATGACGGCGACGACCACTTTGCTGGCCCTGCTGGCCCTGGTGTTCTTCGGCGGTCACGTTATCCAGTCGTTCTCGCTCGCCATGATGTGGGGCGTTCTGGTCGCGACTTATTCGTCGATCTTCATCTGCTCGCCGGTGCTGATCTATCTCGGCGCACCCGGCCATGCGGCCGACGTCAAGCAGCCGGCGACGACGCCCTAAAAGGCTGACCGCGTTCGATCGAACGCGGTCTTGCCTCAAACTGCGCTCTCGCGTGCCCAACTCGGGAGGCTTGCAATGAATGCGCAACGCCATGACGGATTCTTTCCGGGCGAAGCCAATATCGACGGCTATGGCGCCGGCGGCTTTCAATTCGCCGGCATGTCGCATCGAGGCTCGATCCTCGTCACGCCCTCCGGCGTTCGCGCCTGGCCGGTGAATGATGTGTCCGCGCTCGATGTCGCGAGCCTCCAGCCGATCTTTGATGAACCGGCGGGAACAATCGAATTGCTGCTGATCGGCACGGGACGGACGCTGGCCCCCTTGTCGCCATCCGTCCGCCAAGCGCTGAGGGCCCATGGCTTGCGTTTCGATCCGATGGCCACCGGCCATGCGGTGTCGACCTACAACATTCTGTTGGGCGAACGCCGCAAGGTGGCGGCCGCTCTCATCGCCGCGCCATGAGCGATCTGTCATGAGCGAATTGGCGGAAGCCTATGCCGCTTGCGAACAGGCGCTGCGCACCGGCGACCGCGACCGCTGGTTGGCGTCCCTGTTCGTGCCGGCCCAGCATCGGCCGCACGTTCACGCCCTCTATGCTTTTTCCCATGAAGTGGCGCGCGCGCGCGAAGCGGTGTCCGATCCGCGCCTTGGTGAAATCCGGCTGCAATGGTGGCGCGAGGTGATCGAAGGCGGGCGGGACACGGAGGCGCAAGCCAATCCGCTGTCCCAGGCGCTGCTCGATACGATCGTGAAATTCAATCTGCCGCGATCCGCTCTGGTCAATCTCATCGAAGCGCGGCGGTTCGATCTCTATGACGATCCGATGCCGAGCCTGAACGATCTGGAGGGCTATTGCGGCGAAACCTGTTCGGCTCTGTTTCGTTTGTGCGCCATCATCTGCGCTGGCGGACGTGATCCGGGCGGCGGAGAAGTCGCCGGTCATGCCGGCTGTGCCTATGCGATGGCCGGACTGCTGCGGGCGCTGCCGTGGCAGGCGGCGCGCGGCCAATGCTATCTGCCAAGCGATGTGCTGAGCCGCCATGGCGCGCTCGTCGAGGCGGCCACGGCGGGGCTCGATTCGCCAGCCTTGCGGGAAGCACTGGCGGACTTGCGCGAACGCATCCGCTTTCACCTTAAGGCGGCCCGCAGCGGCCTGGCGCAGATACCGGAAGAGGTGCGGCCCGTATTCGCGCCGCTTGCCTTTGTCGAGCCTTGGCTGAAGGCGATGGAAAAGCGCGGTTACGAGCCGTTCCGCACCCTCATTGATCCGCCGCAATGGCGGTTGCAATGGGCGCTGGCGCGGTGGCCGGGCCGGCTGCCGCGTTGACGGGACGGGCGCGCGGCGCTTGGCCCGACGTCTGATAGTAGGCGATGATGTCCTTGGGATGCAGGCTCACCTGCGACTTCATGCCGAAGAAGTAAACGCCATTCGCCGCATCGAGGTTTTCGCGCCGCTTGGTGAAGCGGTCGAAGAAGCGCAGCCAGAAGAACGGCAGCGACAGCGCTGTCGCCAGCTTGTTGCCCAGCCCCAAGGCGCGCAGGAAATAACGATAGGACCACAAGAGCGACACACCCGCGCCACCAACGGCGCCAGCTTCGATTTCGCTGAAGCGGCGGAACAGCCAGCGATGGGCGCTGGGGCTGAAGCGCTGGAAGTCGTAAGCGCCCGCATGCACCTGCTGCATGAACGGCGTATCGGCATAGACGAGGCCATCGTTCTTGAGCACGCGATGCAGTTCGCCGACCACCACTTCTGGTTCAAGAACGTGTTCGAGCACCGCCTGAATCCAGATGGCGTCGAAACTCCCGTCCTTGAAGGGCAGATGGTGCGCATCGGCGATGAGCGTCGTCACCGCGGATGGGAAAACATCGGTTGAAACGACACGGACGTCGCTCTGCTCATAGAGCGCTTGAATGCCCGAGCCGACCGTGCCACCGCCGACGACGAGCACCACCGGATTGGGGCGACCGCGCAGGCGCGCCACCAGCTCATCGCATTTGGCTTTCGCCATTTCATTGGTGCCGAACAGGCCCTCGCGCAGTTTCATGCGCAGCATGCCGAAGGTCGACGTGGTGTGGTTGCCGATCTCCGGAATATGGCCGTCGGTGAATTCGGGCTCATCGAACAGGCTGCGCGAGAAATCGACCAGCACAGGCTGGCTCGCGGCATTGACGAAGCCGGCGCCGCCGGCGCGGCAACGGGGATCGGCGCAGCGCAACTTACTGCCCTGGGTGTTCAGACTGCCGTGGCAGCCGGGGCAGCGCAAAAGCGCATAGATGTCTTTGGCCTTGGCAACGGGCATGCGATTACTCCTCGTGTGTCGGGCGCCCGCTGCTCGCCTGACAACATGATCAACGCCCATCCTGAAAGGGGAGGGCAAAAGGCTGATGACGATCGCCGCGACCGTCCCGTTCGATCACCTGAAATTGCCGAAGGCCTCGCAATCCGTTTTGGTGATGCTCAGTAAATTTAAGTATGTAAGTTCACTGTTTAGTAAGCATAATCGTTAGGCTTAACGGCCGCAATCGTAACAGGCCAAATAGGGTAAACAATTAACCTTAATGTGATCGCTGCGCTGATTTCAGCGAGATTTCGCGCGGCGCTCGGCTCTCAACGCCCTCAGGCTGGCACCGGTTCCGATAGCCAAGCTTCCATGTCGCGTTTCGCCCGTTCCGTTAACAGCCGTTTGCGCGCCTGAGATTTCTCGGGACCCCGCAATCTCTTGCCGTCGGGGCTTTTGACCGCCGCTTCAATCGGCGGAAACAGCCCGAAATTGACGTTCATCGGCTGGAAGGACTGTGGCCCAGCGTCGATGGTCTCGATATGGCCGCCGGTGATGTGGTTGATCAGTGCGCCGATGGCCGTGGTGTGGGGTGGCATCTGGATGACCCGGCCCAACGCCTCGGTGGCGGCCATGCGGCCGGCGATCAGGCCGATGGCGGCGCTTTCCACATAACCTTCGCAGCCGGTGATCTGACCGGCGAAGCGGATGCGTGGATCGGCGCGCAGCCGCAGCAGCGGATCGAGCACTTTCGGCGAATTCAGGAAGGTGTTGCGATGCAGACCGCCGAGGCGGGCGAATTCCGCCCGTTCGAGGCCTGGGATCATGCGGAAGATCCGTGTCTGTTCGCTGTGCTTCAGCTTCGTCTGGAAGCCGACCATGTTGTAGAGCGTGCCCAGCGCATTGTCCTGGCGTAGTTGCACTATGGCGTAGGCTTTGACCGTGGGATTGTGCGGGTTGGTCAGGCCGACGGGCTTCAGTGGGCCGTGACGCAAGGTCTCGCGGCCGCGCTCCATCATCACTTCGATGGGCAGGCAGCCGTCGAAATAGGGTGTGCCTTCCCACTCCTTGAAGCCGGTCTTGTCGCCGGCGAGCGCCGCATCGATGAAGGCTTCGTACTCTTCGCGCGACAAAGGGCAATTGATGTAATCGGCGCCGGTGCCGCCGGGACCCACTTTATCGTAACGGGACTGGAACCAGGCTTTGTCCATGTCGATCGAATCGCGATGCACGATCGGCGCGATCGCATCGAAGAAGGCGAGTTCGCTTTCGCCGGTGAGGCGGCCGATACCTTCGGCCAGCGATTGGGACGTGAGCGGGCCGGTGCACACCAGGATCGAAGGCCAGTCCTGCGCCTGAAGGTCTCGCACTTCCTCGCGCACCAGTTCGATCAACGGATGGCTAGAGATGGCCTGAGTCACGGCTTCAGCGAAGCCATCGCGATCGACGGCAAGGGCGCCGCCGGCTGGCACTTGATGCGCATCGGCGGCGCGCATGATGAGCGAATCCATGCGCCGCATTTCCCAATGCAACTGGCCCACCGCATTCATTTCCGCATCGTCCGAGCGGAAGGAATTGGAGCAGACGAGTTCCGCAAGGGCATCCGTCGCATGGGCATCGGTGGCCCGCACGGGACGCATTTCGTGGAGGATGACCGGCACGCCCATCCGGGCGATCTGCCAAGCCGCTTCAGATCCGGCGAGACCGCCGCCGATGATGTGAACGGCAGGCCAAGAAACAGACTGCGAAGAAACGGATTGCGAAGAAACAGGCTGCGAAGACATGCGGCGGGTTATGCCGCCAGGGGCCGATTGGGGCAATGGTGCAGGTGCGTAGCGCAGTGCAAAAATAATGCGCCCGCCGGGGGAGGGACCGGCGGGCGCTTAAACGTGGGGGGCTGAGGGAGGGGAAGCCCGTCCACGCTATTCCAAATCTCTAATCAGATGCCCGAGCTTTGACGCGCAACGGCGTGGATTTCGGAGCGGGTAATGCCCAGATCATGCAATTCGCGATCCGAGAGCTGCGAAAGTTCCGCAACCGCCACCCGATACCGACGCCAGGAGTCAACCCAGGCCACAATGCTCTTGATAGTCATCTTATCCTCACTTGACGGTCTGTCCTGCAGCCCGTCGTTCATGAACACTATGTAGAATGATGCAGCGCACAATGCCATAGCTAAGTTGGACTATCTGATATGCATTTGATGCATGAGATTACAAAATATGAATTCTGTCACTTCTAAAAAGCGTGACACAAACCCGTCACATTGGTTTTTAGCGCCTATTTCTAGCCAAACTTAGTAACAAGAGATGCAGTATATGCATTGCCGCGACGCAAAATGCCCCTAAAAGGGGACGAAACTGATCAAATTTAGGTCGAAAAGCAAAATAAGCGGGCAACGACAGGGATGCCGTGCCCGCCTATGTAAAATTTTGCATGTGTTTTCAATAACACACGCGAACCGGGCGGCGATAACCGATCACATCGCCCCAGGCGTTGTAGATCGGACGCTGGCGAATCTCACAGTCATAGGCCGGAGCCGCATAAGCGGGCTGGGAAGCGGCGATCGCGCCACCGACGAGGGCCGCACCGAGCAGGCCGACGGCCAGGCCGCCGCCATAGCCATGGTGATGCTTCCAGCCGGCGGAGGCCGGGGTGGATGAAACGGCGAAGGTCGCGGCCAGGGCCAGAGCGCCAGCGGTGGCAGCAAGGGTCTTTCTGCTGATCATGACATGCTCCTGTTCTGTTCCGGGCCGGTGGAACTTTTCCGACCGGCGATGGAAAGACCCTAGGCGCCCCTTAGCCGAAAGAATGTGCGCGGCAGCACGAGCCACACGCAGGCTCCAGTTGCCTCCCGCCGCGCAACTTCGCATTGTCCGGCTCGAAACAGGGTTCAGTAGGGTGGAGCGGGACGATGGCCGGCAATGCTTATTCCAAGGGGTTGGATCGTAACCCCGCCAATTATGTGCCCCTCTCGCCTCTGAGCTTTCTCGAACGCGCCGCCTTGGTGCATCCGCATTTGCCCAGTGTCGTCCACGAAACCCGCGCTTTCACGTGGGTCGAGACCTATGCCCGTTGCCGCCGCTTGGCATCGGCCCTGGCGCAACGCGGTCTCGGCATCGGCGACACAGTGGCGGCGATGCTGCCGAATATCCCAGCCATGTATGAAGCGCATTTCGGCGTGCCGATGATCGGCGCGGTGCTGAACACGCTCAACACGCGGCTTGATCCGGAGGCTATCGCCTTCATGCTCGATCACGGCGAAGCCAAAGCGGTGTTGGTCGATCCGGAACTGGCGCCGGTGATGGAACAGGCGCTGGCGCTGTGCAAAGTGAAGCCCTTCGTCATCGATGTCGCCGATCCGGCCTTTTCCGGCGGCAAGACCATCGGCGAGATGGACTATGAGGACTTCATCGCCACGGGCGATCCCAATTTCCGCTGGCATCTGCCCGATGACGAATGGAATGCGTTGGCCCTCAACTACACGTCAGGCACCACCGGCAATCCGAAAGGCGTCGTCTATCACCATCGCGGCGCTTATCTGAATGCGGTGTCCAATGTGCTGGCTTGGGATCTCGGCTCCCATCCGGTTTATCTGTGGACCTTGCCGATGTTTCACTGCAACGGCTGGTGCTATCCCTGGACGATCGCGGCCGTCGCCGGCGTCAATGTCTGTCTACGCAAGGTCGAAGCGCCGAAAATCTTCGAACTGATGGCCCGCCATGGCGTCACCCATATGTGCGGCGCGCCAATCGTCTACAACACACTGGTGAATGCCAGCGACGCGCGTAAGAACGAAGCACGTTCGGTCAAGGGCAGTGTGGCGGGGGCGTCGCCGCCCATGGCGGTGATCGCTGGCGCCGAAAACATCGGCATCAAGCTCACTCATGTCTATGGCCTCACCGAAGTCTATGGTCCCGCCGGTGTCTGCTCGCCGCAGCCCGATTGGGCTTCGCTGCCGCTTGAAGAGCGCGCCAAGCTCACGCGGCGCCAGGGCGTGCCTTATCATTTGCAACAGGCGATGACCGTGCTCAATCCGGAGACCATGGAGGAAGTGCCGCATGACGGTGAGACCATGGGTGAGATCATGTTCCGCGGCAATATCGTGATGCGCGGCTATCTGAAGAACGAGAAAGCGACGCAGGACGCTTTCGCCGGCGGCTGGTTCCACACCGGCGATCTCGCGGTGATCGATCCCGACGGCTACGTGCTGATCCGCGACCGCTCCAAAGACATCATCATTTCGGGGGGTGAGAATATTTCGTCGGTCGAAGTCGAGGACGTGCTCTACAAACATCCCGCCGTACTCGTCGCCGCCGTCGTCGCCAAGCCCGATCCGAAATGGGGCGAGACGCCGTGCGCCTTCATCGAAGTGAAAGAGGGCGCACAAGTGACGGAGGCGGAGATCATCGCCTTCTGCAAGACGCAGCTCGCCGGCTTCAAAGTGCCGAAAGCCGTCGTCTTCGGCACGATCCCGAAAACGTCAACGGGCAAGATTCAGAAGTTCCAATTGCGCGGTCAAGTCGGCAGCGTCAAAGCCTTCGCGAGTTAAAGCCGCAGTCTTCGTGTCATCCCGGACACTTGCGTAGCAAGTGATCCGGGAACCAGTGGCACGTGGTAGAGTTTTATCGTATCGCAAAGACGCTACGTTGAAAGACTGAAGCGTTTGCCCCTGGATACCGGATCACGCTTCGCGTGTCCGGTATGACGCCGAGGTTGCGACAAAGCCGCCATCCTATTGCGGCTCCAACTTCGCCAGCTTCACATAAGCCGCCCAGTCGGCGATCTCTTTATCGATATGCGCCTTGGTCTGAGCCGAGGTGGCGATGAACGGTTCGGCGCCAAACTTGCCGAGGAAGTCGCGTGTCTCCTCCTGCTTGCCGATCTCGGTGAACCAGCCATTGAGCTTGTCGATGATCGGTGCAGGCGTATTGGCCGGCGCCGCCGTCACCCACCACAGATTCATGTCGACATTGGGAATGCCGGCTTCCTGCAGGGTCGGAATATCCGGCAGCGACTTGATGCGCCGGCCCGTGCTGACGCCGAGCGGCCGCATCTTGCCTTCGCGAATGCGCGCCAATGCGAACACCGGATCGCCCATGACGAAATCGATGCGGCCGCCGAGCATATCGTTGATGAAGTCGACACTGGTGCGGTATTGCACCTGCATGGTTTCGAGGCCGGCCGCGTTCTTATAGATCTCGGCCAAAATGGTCGCCGGATTGTTGGCGGTGGCGTAAGAGGCCTGATCCTTCTTCTGCTTAAGATAAGTGGTGAGTTCGGCCACCGTCTTGAACGGCTTCTGTTCATCGACCAGCAGGATGAAGCCCTGGCTCACCAAAGGTGAGATATAGATGAAGTCCTTGCGCGGATCGGTCGTTGGCTTCTTGAACAGATAGAGCGGCGAGGCGAAGGAATCCGAGCCGCCGATGAAAAGCGTATAGCCATCGGGCTTGGAGCGGGCGACATATTCGGTGGCAATGCTCGCGGCAGCGCCCGGACGATTCTCGACGATCACCGTGCGCTTGGCTTGCTGCGACAGCTTGTTGGCGAAATAGCGCGCATAGACGTCAGCGCCACTGCCGGCAGGGAAGCCGACGACGACTTTGATGTCTTGCGTGGGATACTCCTGCGCTGAAACGGACGTGGCGGCGGCAACGAGCGTCAGCAACCCGGCGCACGCGCCGGCAAGCGTTTTCCTCCTCATGCACCTTCTCCCTCGGCACGCGGATGCACCCTCCAACGGCTCTCCACGAACGCTCAGGCTGGCACGTTGGCCATTGATTGACAATTGGTCCAAGGGCCGGTGAAGGTGCCGCCCATCATGCGCCGCGCAGAAAGGCACAGTCGTTTATGTCCACCGCCATCACCGAACAGGCCGTCTCCTTCATTGAAAATGTGCGTTTCGACGATCTTTCGGCCGAAGCATTGCGGATCGGCCGGCGTTGCATGGTCGATACATTGGGCGTGATGCTGGCGGGCACGTCCGAACATGCGGTGCATATTCTGATGGATGACGCGGCCGAGCAGGGCGGACGGCCCGATGCGCTTCTCTTGGCCGCCGGCTGGCAGCGCGTGCCAGCCGCCATGGCGGCGCGCGTGCTGGCGACCGCGGGTCATGCCCACGATTGGGACGACACGCAGGTCTCCCACGATCCTGCCCACGTCTATGGTCTGTTGACCCATCCCTCCGTACCGCCGCTGACGGCGGTACTGGTGATGGCGCAGCGTCTTGGCGGCGTCGACGGCCGTCGCTTCATGCTCGCCTTCCAGACCGGCTTCGAGGTCGAATGCAAGATTTCCGAATGGATGCTGCCGCGTCACTATCGGCGCGGCCATCATTCCTCAGGCACCGTGGGCACGTTCGGCGCGGCAGCGGCGACTGCCAAACTGCTCGGCTTGAAAGGCGAACAGCTTGCCCATGCGCTTGGCATCGCCGCTTCATTCGCCGCCGGCATCCGCGCCTCGTTTGGCACCATGACCAAGCCGCTGCACGTCGGGCGCGCCGCCGAGAATGGCATTACAGCCGCGATGCTCGCCGCCCGTGGCTTCACCGCCGATCCGACGGTGCTCGATGGTCCCTGGGGCTTCTTCTCGGTGATGGGAGAGGGCTTCGATCCGGCGAAGATAGCGCAGGGCTTTGGCCGGCAACTGACGATCGTCGATCCAGGCGTCAGCATCAAACCTTATCCCTCAGGCATTCTCACCCATCAGTCGATGGATGCCATGCTGAAACTGGTGCTCGACCATGATGTGAAGGCCGATGAAGTTAAAAGCATCCGCTTTTACGCCGGCAAGAACATTTTGGAGCCGATCCGTTATCCGGTGGCGGTCAATCATTTGCAGGCGAAGTTTTCCATGCCGGCGCTGCTGTGCATGATCCTGCTCAAACGCCGCGCCAGCCATCATGAATTCATGGATAGCTTTGTGGCGTCCGCGTCCATGCAGGATTTGCAGCGGCGCACGCAGGTGCTGGGCGATGCCGAAATCGATGCGCGTGGCTACGATCTGATCCGTTCGCGCATCGAGGTCGACACCCAGGACGGTCGCACCCTGGTGCAATGGGCCGACGAGCGTTATCGCGGTGGTCCCATGAATCCGCTGTCCGATGCTGACCTCGAAGGCAAGTTCCGCATGTGCGCCGAGGGGGCGCTCGATGCGGGCGCGCAGGCAAAACTGCTGGAGGCGGTGCAGGGTGTTGAAAGCCTCACTAGCGCCGCGCGTCTGGCCGAACTGATGGTCTTTGATGGCCGCCAGCCCCACTGAGTTTTGTCGAAAACGGAACGCTCGCTCCTTGGCCTTAAGCGACAAAGACCATAATATATCGCGACGAGAACAACATCTGGGGCGAAACGCCGATGAATAAGCCAGTCGTCATCGATTCCACCGCTGCCACGCCGGCGCCCGGCGCCGCCGCGGCGATCGCGCGTCCGCCACCCTCGGCCGAATATATGCAGCGCTATCAGAACATCGAGGAATTGCGCCAGGCGGCCCGTCGTCGCCTGCCCAAGGGCGTGTTCGAATATTTCGACCGGGGCACGATGGACGAACTGTCGCTGCGCGACAATCGCACGGGCTTCCAGACGGTCAAACTGCGCAACAAGGTCTGTATCGACGTCACCAAGCGCAGCACCGAGGCGACGATCTTCGGCAAGCCGTTGAGCATGCCCTTGGCCGTCGGGCCGACCGGCGCCGCCGGCGTGTGTTGGTTCGAGGGCGAACTGGCTTTGGCGCGTGCCGCGGCCCGCTTCGGGGTGCCGTTCACCTTGGCGGTTCTGTCGCTGAGCACGATCGAAGCCGTTGCGGCGGCCGGGCAGGGCGCGCGGCAGTGGTTCCAGCTTTATGTGTGGCCCGAGCGCGAACAATCTTATGCCTTGGTGCGCCGCGCCAAGGATGCCGGCTTCGAAACCCTGATCGTTACGGTCGACACGCAGGTCTCGCCGGTGCGCGAATACAATCGCCGCAACGGTTTCACCATGCCGTTCTTCATCAACGGTCGCGCCGTCTGGGATGTGATGCTGCATCCGCGCTGGGCGATCGGCACTTTCGCGCCGCATTACTTCAAATATGGCATGCCGGCGCTGGCGCATCGGCCCAAACCGACAAAGGGTGGCGAGCGGCCTTCGCTTTCCGGTGGCGATGTCACCTGGGAAGACATCAAGCGCCTGCGTGACCTGTGGAAGGGGCCGATGATCCTCAAGGGATTGCACCGGCCGGAGGATGCGGCGCGCGCCGCCGCCGAAGGGCTCGACGCCATCGTCATCTCCAACCATGGCGGGCGCAATCTTGATACCGCCGTCAACTCCCTCGATGTGCTGCCGGAGATCAAGGCCGAGGTCGGCGACAAGATGAAGGTCATCGTCGACAGCGGCATTCGCCGGGGCGGCGATATTCTGAAGGCACGGGCGCTCGGCGCCGATCTGGTGCTGACCGGCCGCGCCACCCTCTATGGCACCTGTGTCGGCGGCGAGGAGGGGGCCTATCACGCCCTGAATTTGCTGCGGAACGAGCTGGAAACTGACATGGGGTTCACGGGCTGCTGCACCAACGACGAAATCGGCCCGCAGGTGCTCTGGCAGCCGAAGAAATAGTCTGAGTGCTATTGGGGAATGGGCCTCGATCTTGGTGTCATCCCCGACGACCGCGCAGCGGTCGAGCGGGGAACCAGGGGCAACCGCTCCGCTGTTGCAGCAAGACCAAATCGTTTGTCTCGACCACTCGCCCCTGGATCCCCGCTCGCGCCTGCGGCGCGTCGGGGATGACACTAAGGGTGCGGCCGCGGCACGGGTTTCCTCCCACGCAATCCTGCTTTAAAGCAGGCGCGAAGCGGCCGCTGACAGGCCGCGCCAAACCATGGGTGGAAACGTGTCTGTGAAAACCATTGCCTCCGGCACTGTCGCCGAGGCCTACGTCGAACTGTTGGCCGATCGCGGCGTCGACTTCCTCTTTGCCAATGCCGGCACAGATTTCGCGCCGCTGATCGAAGCTTTGGCCAAATTCGAGGGCGAGGGGCGCAAAATGCCCAAGCCTGTCATCGTCCCGCACGAGAATGTCGCTATCCACATGGCGCTCGGCCACTATTTGCAGAGTGGCAAGCCGCAGCTCGTCATGGTCCATGTCAATGTCGGCACCGCCAATTCGATTTGCGGCCTGATGAATGCCTGGCGCGGCAATCTGCCGGTGCTGTTCACCTCCGGCCGCACGCCCTACAGCGAGGAGGGTGGCGTTCTCGGCGCGCGCACGGGCGAGATCCACTGGCCGCAGGAAATGCGCGATCAGGGCGCGGTGGTGCGCGAGATCGTCAAATGGGACTATGAGCTGCCGAACGCGCAGGTGCTGGAACAGACCGTCGACCGCGCATTGACAGTCACCATGAGCGAACCGAAAGGGCCGGTCTATCTCACGCTGCCGCGCGAGGTGCTGGCCGCGCCGGTCGAAAATTTCTCTTACTCTTCGCCATCGCGCCGCCAGCCGGCGAGTGCGCCTTTCCCCGATCTCGATGCCATCGACCGTGCCGCCGATATCATCGCCAAGGCGGAAAACCCGGTGATCGTCTGCGCCAGCGTCGGCCGCGACTGGAGCGAACCGGCGGCGCTGGCCGCTCTCGCCGACGTGTTCGCCATCCCCGTCACCCAGCGCAAGCCCCGTTATGTCGCGCTCGACAGCAATCACCCGATGCATCTGGGCTACGAACCGGATGCCTTCATGACCGAGGCGGACGCGGTGATCGTCATCGAATGCGACGTGCCTTGGATTCCCAATAAGAAGGCGCCGGGCCGCGACACCAAGATCGTTCATATCGGCGTCGATCCGCTCTTCTCTTCTTATCCGATGCGCAGCTTCGCCAGCGATCTCGCCATCACCGGCGCGGCCGGCCCGTCGATGGTGGCGCTGGCTGCCGCCCTGGAAACACGCAAGGCCGTCGCGAAGGATCGCATCGAGGCGCGCCGCAAGCGCCTCGCGGAGCGTCGCGCGGCGCAGCGCCAACGCTGGCAGGCGGCGCTCGAGAAAGCCAAGCACGAAACGCCGATCAATCCGGCCTGGGTGACCTATTGCCTCGATCAGGTGCGCGGCGAAGACGATATCGTCATCAAGGAAGGTCCGATCACCTATGAACATTTGACCTTGCAGAAGCCCGGCTCCCTGTTCTTCACCGGCGCCGCCGGTGCGCTGGGATGGGGCCTCGGCATGGCGCTGGGCATGAAGGCGGCGGCGCCACACAAGCGCGTCATCTGCGCGGTGGGTGACGGCGCCTATATGTTCGGCAATCCGATCCCGGCGCATTACGTGGCGGCGGCGGAGGACTGGCCGATCCTGACCATGGTGTTCAACAATGCCATGTGGGGCGCGGTGAAGCGCAACACCCGCGAGGTCTATCCGAGTGGCTATGCGGCCAAGAGCAATCGCGAGCCTCTGACATATTTCGATCGAGAGCTGGCTTTTGAAAAAGCGGTCGAGACGGCCGGCGGCCACGGCGAGAAGGTCGTCGATCCGGCGGCCGTGCCGAAAGCCATCGAGCGGGCGTTCAAGGTGATGGAGACCGAGAAGCGCCAGGCGCTGCTCAACATCGTCTGCAAAGGCCCCTGAAGGGCTCAGCAACGGTTTGTCGGCGTTCAATAAAACGATCGTAAAACGGTTCGTTTCGTTGCCGCACAAGCATATGGGAGAGGGCGCCGTCGCGCTTGACAGGATGGCGCTCGCGCTCCAACCATGCACACGACAGAACCATTCTAAACTGCTTCAAGCAGTGAGCGGGAACACGTCCGCTCTCAACAAAACGATCGCGACGGAGTTCGTTTCGTTCCTGATGCGGCTCGTCGCGACAGCGCGGAGGACAACACATGGATGATCGCACCTCGGTTCCCACCGGTGTCTTCGAACTTCCGACCGTTGATACGTTAACCGACACCCGCGATCTCTTGGCCCATGCGACCAAGGAAGCGGAAAAGCTGAAGGATTATTTCGTCGTCGATGCCGATGGGCATTTGAGCGAGTTTCCGTTCTGGCAGGAAATCATCGGCCGGATGGACAACAAGGTCTATCGGGACATGGCGAAGTCCTTCAAGGACCGTCCCGGTTCGCCTCCCGGACTCAGCAATGCGACGCCCGGCATGTTGTATCAGGATATGTTCGGCCGCATCCCGCATCAGCAGCGCCTGGGCGAGAAGACGCCTGGTACCCAGCATCCGATGGTGACCCTGACGCAGCGCGCCATGGACACGATGGGCCTCGATTATATGGTGACTTTGCCGACGCCGATGCTGGTGCTCGGCATGCATCCGCAGCCGGAGATCGAAGCGGCCATCGGCCAGGCGTTCAATGCGTGGATGTGCGAGGATATGCTGCCGCACGAAAAGCGGATGATCAACATGATCTATCTGCCGTTCAACGATCCCGAAGCGGCGCTGCGCGAAGTCGAAAAGCACGCGGCCAATCCGCAAGTCGTCGGCTATATGGTGACCTCGACACGCTATCGCCCGGTGCATCATGATTGCTACATGAAGCTCTACGCGGCGATCGAGGCGAGCGGTAAGCCGATCAGCTTCCACTCCGGCTTCCACTGGGGCGATGAATCGATGAAGCAGTGCAATCGCTTCCTGTCGATGCACGCCATCTCCTTCGTCTACTATAACATCATCCACATGACTAATTGGGTCATCAACGGCATTCCAGAGCGCTTCCCGAAACTCAAGAGCATGTGGGTGGAAAGCGGGCTCGCCTGGGTGCCTTTCGTCATGCAGCGGCTCGATTCCGAATATATGATGCGCACATCGGAGGCGCCGCTGCTCAAGCGCAAGCCGTCGGACTATATGCGAGAGATGTATTACACCACGCAGCCGATGGAGCGCGACAATCTCGAACTGCTGGAAGCGACGTTCAAGGCGATCAACGCCGAGACGCAGCTTCTGTTCGCCACCGACTGGCCGCATTGGGATTTCGATCTGCCCAATTCGATCACGCAACTGCCGTTCCTTAACGAACAGCAGAAGCGCAATATTCTCGGCCTCAACGCCGCGAAACTTTTCAATCTCAAAGTGCCGGAGCACAAGCTCGGTAAACCGAGCCTCGGCCCGGTGGGCGAGGCTGCGGCCGCACAGGGCATCGCCCTGTCCAAAGGACGTTGATAATGGTGCAATCGGTTAAGGATGCGGGTGCGGCGCTCAGCGATGCACTGAATGATGCATTGAAGAGCGATGCGGCGGCGGACATTCCCGACGAGGTCTTGCAGAACGCCATGACCGCTCTGGTGAAAGCCTATGCGGCCAAGGTGGAAAAGACCGAGCAGGAATTCGCGCCGGTCGACACGCGGCTGGTCAACGCGACCGAGGCGGTGGTTGCCGCCTGCGCGCTGATCCGCGCGGTCGATCTCAACATGTTCGACGTGGCGCTCTGGTTCAACCGGCCAAGTCACACCCGGTAAGTCATACCAGGTAGATCATACCCGATAGTTCATCACATCATTCGAGGCAGACAATGGCTGACGTCAAAGTGGGAAGGTTCGACGACATCGCCGATGGCGCTCACCGGGTCTACGCCACATCGGGCCGCGAGGTCGGCGTGTTTCGGGTCGGCGGCAAAGTCTATGCGTGGGAAAATCACTGCCCGCACGCGGGTGGACCGGTGTGCCAGGGGCGCATCTTCGGACGCATCGGCGAGGAGCTGACCGAGGATAAGCGCAGTCTTGGCATGTTCTACACTGGCCAGAAACATATCGTATGCCCCTGGCACGGGTTCGAATTCGATGTCGAGACCGGCCGTCATCCGGGCGATGATGCCACGCGCTTGAAAGGCTTTCCGGCCGAAGTGCGCGATGGCGACATTTGGCTGAAGTTGCCGGGTTGATCTCTTTCTTGGTGTCATCCCGGACACGCGAAGCGTGATCCGGGACCCAGGGGCAAACGGTAACGCCTTCGATCTCACGTCGTCTGCAACGCATTAAAGCAAGCAGCACTCGTCACTCGCCCCTGGATCCCGGATCATTTGCTGCGCAAGTGTCCGGGATGACACGAAAAGCTTCGGCCCGTTTCAGCTAAGCCGTGATCTTATCGATCTCGGCCAATTCCTCACTGCTCAACGTCCACGCCGCCGCCTTCACATTGGTGGCCACCTGTTCCGGCGTCATGGCGCCGGCGATGACGCTTGACACCGTCGGCCGGCTGGCGAGCCAGGAGAAGGCGAGTTCGACCATCGTGCGGCCGCGCGCCTTGGCGAAAGCGTCGAGCTGTTCGATCCGCGTCCAGTTCTTGTCGTTCATATAGCGGTTCACATACATCGAGCCCGGCGCGAAGCGCGTGCCGGCGGCGCCCATGTCGCCGCGCTTGTATTTGCCGGTGAGCATGCCGGCGGCCAGCGGATAATAGGGCAGAATGCCAAGGCCGTATTGCTCGGTCACTGGCGCCAGATCGGCCTCGGGCTTGCGATAGAGCAGGCTGTATTCGTCCTGGCAGGAGGCGAAGGCGTTGAGGCCGCCACTCTTGGCTGTCCAGGCGGCTTCGACCACTTGCCAGGCGGCGAGGTTGGAGCAGCCGATGTAGCGCACCTTGCCCTGGCGGACGAGATCGTCGAGCGCGCGCAAGGTTTCCTCGATCGGCGTCAGCGGATCGGGCCGGTGCAATTGATAGAGGTCGATCCAGTCGGTCCGCAGCCGTTGCAGGCTCGCTTCGACGGCGGACATGATGTAGCGGCGCGAGCCGCCCTTGAGCTTGCCTGCCTCGTCCATCTGCATGCCGAATTTCGAGGCCAGGACGATGTTCTTGCGCTGGGCGCCGAGAATTTCGCCAAGCGCCGTCTCCGAGCCGCCGCGATTGCCGTACATATCGGCTGTGTCGAACAGGGTGATGCCCTCGTCGAGGGCCTTGTGGACCACCGTTTTCGCCCCGGCGAGGTCGAGCCGCGCGCCAAAATTGTTGCAGCCGAGGCCGACGACCGACACCCGCAACCCGGATTTGCCCAGATTCTTGTCCAGCATGTTTCGCTCACTATTTATTTTTGGCGAGATTGGTCTCGCGGTCATTTTCACGGCGGCGATAGGAGCGGGTCGGGCCGCATTTTGCAATGGTGAAGGCGATGTTCTGCCTTCATGATAAGCAAGAGTTGATAAGCATCGTTGCGCGGATCGCTGGAGCGGACGGAAGCACGCATGAAACAGGATGAACTGGATGAGGCGCACCGGCGCCTCGCGGCCTTTCTGGCGGACAGCAGCAGTGCGGCGGCGTTCACGGGCGCCGGCATTTCGACCGAATGCGGCATTCCTGATTTCCGCTCCAAGGACAGCGCCTGGCATCGTCATCCGCCGATGCCCTTCGAGGCGTTTCTGGCGAGCGAGGACAATCGCATTCTCGCCTGGGAGCGGAAATTCGCGATGGACGATTCTTATGCCGGCGCCAAGCCGGGCAGGGGCCATCGCGCGCTGTCGCGCCTCGTCTCCGATGGGCTGATGAGTGGCATCATCACGCAGAATATCGACGGCCTGCACCAGGCCTCTGGCCTCTCAGCCGAACAGGTGGTCGAACTGCACGGCAACGGCACCTATGCGACCTGCCTCGCCTGCGGCGTGCGCTATGAATTGGAGCCGATCCGGCGCAAGTTCGAGGCCGATGGCCGGGCACCGACATGCCTGTGCGGTGGCGCGGTCAAAAGCGCAACCATCGCTTTCGGCCAGGCGATGCCTGTCGAAGCCATGCGCCGCGCGCAGCGTGTCGCCGAAAATTGCGATCTGATGCTGGCGATCGGCTCGTCGCTCGTCGTCTATCCAGCGGCCGGATTCCCCTTAATCGCTAAGGAAAACGGGGCTGCTTTGGTGATCATCAATCGCGATCCGACACCGTTCGACGATATCGCGGACCTGGTTCTGCGTGGCGACATCGGCGCCATTCTCGAGCCGTTCGAGCGTGCTAACCGCTTGAACTAACGTCTTGGTGCACCAGCAAGACGGCCCAGTCATCCACAGGAGTTTTCTCAAATATCAGTTGGACCAATTTGGCCCGATGCTATCTTTAGTTGGTGATTCTGGGTGAAGTTGAATCAAGTTCGGCCCCATCCAGAGTGCATGGTGCGGCAACAAGAGTGTCCAGGCGGGGGCGGGTCCATTGACCAGCAAGGATCAGCTTGAAGGCAGAAGCGGCGTAAGCGGCCAGGGTGTCGCGCACGAAGCGACGTCCGAAGAACGGCCGTTGGATCTCTTCGAGATCGCCGGGCACATCAAGTGGTTTGATGTCGCCAAGGGCTACGGCTTCATCCTTCCAGACAACGGCGGTGCTGATGTGCTGCTGCATGTCACCGTTCTCAAGCGCGATGGTTTCTCTACGGCGCCGGAAGGTGCGCGCATCGTCTGCGAAGTGCAGAAGCGCGCCAAGGGCCTGCAGGTCTTCAAAGTGCTCTCGCTCGATGAGTCGACGGCGACGCATCCCTCGCAATTGCAGGCACCGCGCACCCATGTACAGGTGGCGGCGCCAGGTGGCTTCGAGATCGTCGTGGTGAAATGGTTCAACCGCGTGCGCGGCTTTGGCTTTGTCACCCGTGGCGAAGGCACCGAGGATATTTTCGTTCACATGGAAACCTTGCGCCGGTTCGGCATCGCCGATCTGAAACCGGGCGACGGGCTCCTGGTACGCTTCGGTAATGGCGACAAGGGCCTGATGGCGGCGGAAGTGCGGCCGCTCGACACCCGCCTGCCAAGCTCCCACTGAACTTAAACTTCACGATCGATTGATGGGCAGCCGATTCCGGCTGCCGCCGATCTATGCTAATCGGCCGGCACGGGCGGCTTCCGGAGCATAGAGTCGATGGTCAAGTTTTATGGATTTTTCTGCCGCGGCGCGCTTCTGGCCGGCGTAATCGGCCTGTCGGCCATTGTCGCACCCTTGGCCACGCCCTTCTCCGCACCGGCTTTCGCCCAGGCGGCGGCGGTGCAGGAAGAGGCTAATCTCGAACCTCTCACCATCACCACGGCTTCTGGCGCGCACAAGTTTTCCGTGGAGGTCATGCGGACCGACGAGCAGCGGGCGCGGGGCCTGATGTTCCGCCGCTACATGCCCGCCGATCGCGGCATGCTGTTTGATTTCAAAAGCGAACAGCCGGTGATGATGTGGATGAAAAACACCTATCTGCCGCTCGACATGGTGTTCATCTCGCGCAACGGCACGGTCATCAATGTGGCCGAAAACACCGAACCTCTGTCCGAACGCACCATTCCCTCGGCGCGCCCGGCCTTCGCGGTATTGGAACTGAACGCCGGTGCGGCCCGCAAGATCGGCCTGAAACCCGGTGACAAGATTGCCAATTCGCTGTTCCGCTAGACTTTCGACCGCCGTACCGGCTTCTTCGGTGCCAGTTCGGCGGTGAAGGCGAGGGCCTGCCGCAGCCACGCTTGCAAAGCGGCTTTCGTCCGATAGCCCTCCGGGTCCACCAGCACGAAACCCTTGGGTTGCCGCCCGCCGATGTCCATCGGCCGCACATGCGGCTTGGCGAGGGCGGCGGCGTAACCGTTTTGACCGACGCGGATCATCAGCGCCGATCCGGTGACGCCGCAGCACATATGGCCGTCCACCATGAAGCAGAGCGCGCCCATCATTCGGCGCTCGGCGACAGTTCCCGCCGCGGGCAGGGCGCTGCGGATGCGTGCGGCGACCGCCTCGTCATAAGCCATGGCCTATGAACCCAGGCTTTCGGTGAAAATTTCGGCAAGCCGGGCAAAGCTCGTTTCCCAGGCAATGCTGGTATTGGTGCAGATATCGGGAACCGCGATGCCGGCATGACGCAAGGTGATTTTGGTCCCCTTGCTGGTGGGTTCCAGGAGATAGGTGACGGTCGAGGGGCGGCCTGGTGCACCGGCGGCCTCCCAGGTGTGGACGAGTTTGCGCGGCGGATCGATCTCCAGATATTCGCCTTCCAGCACGTAAGGCCGGCCGTTGCCTATGCCGGAGGCACGCCAGCGCCCGCCGACACGTACTTCGCCGCTCCACTCCCGCGTATCCATGACACCGGGGCGAACCCACCAGTTGCAAATTTCGCTTGAGGTGAGGGCCTGAAACACCCGTTCGGGCGGCGCGGCGATTTCGACGGAGGCCAGCACGAGCCCTTCGCTGATGTCGGCGACGGCGCGGGCCTGATGGCTGGCAAGATGACTGGCAGATGTGCTCATGTTCCCTCCAGGTTACGTTTCAATTGGTCGAGGCTGGTCTGCCAGAAGGCACGATAGCCCTCCAGCCAGCCGGCGACGCTCTGCAGTGGGACGGGATTGACGGAGTAAACGCGCTCGCGCCCGACCGGGGTGTCGATCACCAGTTTGGCTTCACGTAAAACGCGCAAGTGCTTGGAAATGGCAGGTCGGCTGGTGTGAAAATCCGCGGCCAGGGCGCCGGCATTGGCTGGCCCGGCGCGCAGCCGGTCAAGGATCACCCGCCGGGTCGGATCGGCGATGGCGCGGAAGACGGCATTGGCGGCAGCAGGTGAAGGGCGCATAATTTGTAACCTTATAGTTACATATTAGCGCAAGCGATCCAGATGTCAACTTTGGCAAGAACGCGCGGATGGAGGGGGAGAAAATAAAGGGCCCGCCGGCGAGTGGCTGCTCACCGGCGGGAAAAGGGAACCTGGGGCTGGGGGGCTGATAGGTTCCCTGCTTGTCAATCGCTTCAGGCGGCGATAGTTCCGCGCAAATGCGAAGCAAGCAGGGAAAAAATGGCGACTCCGGTTGGGCTCGAACCAACGACCTGCCGCTTAGAAGGCGGCTGCTCTAATCCAGCTGAGCTACGGAGCCTGAAACTGCAGACAAATTGCGTTCGCTGAAACGCAAGGACGGCCGATCAGTGGGTCCACTGACCGATGCGAGTGGTCCGGAAATTATCCGAATAGGACAGGATCTTGCGCGTCGCCGTATTGGGCTCGACGACCACATAGGCAAGGCCTTCGCGCTCGGCATAGGCGATCGCCTCTTCCTTGGTCGGAAACCACAGTCTGACCTGCGCATTCATGTCGCTCGACGAGGTCCAGCCCATCAGCGGATCGATCTCGCGCGGTGAATTCCGGTCGAATTCCAGCAGCCAGCGTCTCGACTTGGCAAAACCCGATTGGGTCGCGGTCTTGGCGGGGCAGGAAATCCGGGCGGTCATGGGCTCTTCCATCTCGCTGTCAGAACGATCGTCACCAAATGCCTGGGAAATGGTCGGGGTAGCAGGATTCGAACCTACGACCTGAAGTACCCAAAACTTCCGCGCTACCAGACTGCGCTATACCCCGAATATTTCCAAGCATCTGAATAATAAGGAATATTACTCAAGCTGTCAAAACCACGTCGGGACCGAAGCAGAACGTTTTGGACCAAAAGTCCCACGCCAAGTCCCACGGAGTTGGCGGCGAGATACCATGGACCAAACACCCCCTGCAATCGGTTGCGAGCGGTTTGAGCCACCTAAATCTGCCAGCCAGCCTCATGCCTTCGATTTCAGCTCATCTCCCGCGAAATCGCCGCCGCCAAGTCCTTCAACTGCTCGGCATGCCTGTCCGCGAAGGCGGGCAGGGTGAGATAGGTCTGCGGCCACCAGAGGCTGACGGCGCCGATCCCCGTGCGGTGCGAGCGGATCGGGGCGGCGATGGCGTGGAAGCCGCCGTCGCTCTGGTTGGCGAGGCGGCGCGCATAACCCTTTTCGCGCGTCAGCTCGATCTCGCGAAACAGTCGCTGCGGCGTGACCCGATAGCGCGAGAGCGCCCACAACTCCTGGTCGCGCAGGGTTTCGATCATCTTCCACACCCGCGTATCCGACAGGGTCGCCAGATAGCTGATGCCGCTGGCGGCGGCGAAAATGTTGAGATCGAGCTCGGGCCGGTGCGGCCGGTTGAAACCGAAGGGACTGATCGTCCGCGTCGACTCGATCACCTGCATGCGGCCCTGATGATAGATGTGCAGATCGATCGGCCAGCGGATATCGGTATTGCTGGCCCGCAGCAGCGGCGTCGCCACGTCGATGAGACGGGCGATCTTACCCTGATGGGTTTTGTCGCCGCGCGACGGCAGGGTGATGTTGCAGCGATAGGCGCCGTCGCTCAGCCCGCGTCGCACGAGGCGCCGCCGCACTAAGGTTTCCAGCAACCGGCGCAGGGTGGTCTTCGACAGGCCCGTTTCGTCCTGCAAATGGTGCAAGGCGCTGGGACCGCGTGCCGCCAGATGTTCCAACACGTCGATGGCGCGTTCGAGCGAGCGGGTCTTGCTCGTCGTATCCATGCGGCCCCTCCCGTCATTCCGTCTCGGGCCACTGTGTGGCCCTCTCGTGAGTATGTGTTGAACAGGTTTGCGACTTGGGCAAGCCTTTATGTCGTATCGCGGGTCGAAGCGCGCTGGCGGAAGGGAGAACAGGCCAACGGTGCTTCGACTCGTGGCGAAAATTGGAGGGAGGAAAATGGTGGTGAGGAAGGGGTTGCGGATAGCCGTCGCGCTGGCATCCGTATTGATCATGTCGGCGGCCGCGCAGGCGCAGTCGAATACGATCCGGTTCATTGTCGGTGCGGCGGCGGGCGGCGCGATCGACCCTTACGCCCGTGTGATCGCCGATCACATGGCGGCAACGATGAAGCGGACGATCATCATCGAGAACAAGCCCGGCGCCAACGGCAACATTGCCATTCAAATGGTCGCCGATGCGCCCGCGGATGGCTCACTGGTGTGGGTCGGTACGCAATCCATGACCGAGATCAATCCCAGCGCTTATGACAATCTGCGCTGGTCGATGGATGACTTCGTTCCCTTGATCCGAGGCGTCGAGGCACCGATGGTGCTCGTGACCCATCCCAGTGTTCCGGCCAAGACGTTGAGCGAACTCGTGGCCTGGATCAAAACCAAGCCCGGGCAACTCAACTATGCCTCCTTCAATCCTGGCACGCCGTCGCATTTCTTCGGTTTTCAGCTCAACCAGCGTTTTGGGCTCGACCTGACGCATCTGCCCTATCGTGGTTCCGGATTGCAGGCCAATGATCTGGTGGCGGGGCATGCCTTGCTCGGCTTCGCGCAGATCAACAACACCGCGCCGCAAATCAAGCAAGGCAATCTCAACGCGATCGCCACCACGGGCGAGCAGCGCTCGCCGCTTCTGCCTGACGTGCCGACCTTCGCGGAATTGAAACATCCCGAATTCACGGCTTCCATCTGGTTCGGCCTGCTGGTCAAGAAAGGAACGCCGCAGCCTGTCATCGATGAGCTGGTGAAGGCGGCCCAGGCGGCGCATACCGATCCCAAGGTCAAAGCCACACTCGAAGCGCAGGGCTTTGAGGTTTCAGGCCGGACGGGCAGCGACGCTCTTCTTGCCGATATCAAGAAACAGGGCTTGCGCTGGGGCGAACTGGTGAAGGCCGCGGGCTTCAAGGCCGATTGATGGGCTTCATCCTGTCGTGATCAAAGCCGCCGGCGGCTGGGCTGCCGGCGGCAAAACGTTATTTGTTCACCGTCAACACTGCTTGCACCTTCTGCCTTTGCTCGGGCGTCAATTGGCCGATGGCCGAATTCACCGCCTTGCGGGTTTCTTCCGGGCCGATGAAATCGACATAGCGCTGCGATTTCTCGCCTTCGGCGATCAAGGCTGGGTCTTTCAGGGCGCGGGCGACGGCGGCATTGACGAAGGCGAGCCGGGCCGGCGGGATGTTGGCTGGCATGATCAGGATGCGGCCGAGATCTTCCACCGTGCCATGAAAGTCGAACAGCCATTGCGCCTCCGGCGACAGCTTCTCCATCTCGTAGACAGTCGGCAGATCGGGAAAGAAGCGGGACTTGCGCCGCGCCATATTGGCGATCGCCCTGAGATCGCCGGCCTTCACATAATTGTTGGCCGATGTGTCGGAAACATAGATGGCGTCCATCTCGTTGCGCGCCACCGCCAGTGCTGCCTCGCTGCTGCCCTTGTAGCCCATCACGATCTTGCAATTCAGCTTCAGGGCTTCGCAGGTGATCTGCGCGCCGTCCGACAAACCGTCGATCGGCCCACTGGACGACCAGTTTAACGGCCGGCCGAGTTTGCGGACATCGTCGATGGTGCGCAGCGGCGATTGCACCGGCACCAGCCAGACCCAAGGCGAAGCGCTGACCGTGCCGAGCTGCGTCAGCTTGCTCAGATCATAGCGCACGCCGGACATGCCCATGATCTGCGCCAGGCCCGCCGCCGTGCCATTGGCCAGCATCAGTTGCAGCCCATCGGGCGGGGCGATGCTGAGATTGTTCATGGCGCTGATGCTGCCGGCGCCGGGTTGGTTCTCGACCACTACATTGGCGCCGAGCTCATGGGACAGATAGGGCGCGATCATGCGCGCATAAGCATCGTAACCGCCGCCGGGGCCAAAGCCGACGATCATCCGCACTGTCTTGCCTTTGTAGAATTGCGCCTCGGCATCCTGGGCTTGCGATGTCCCCATGGCCGCCAGCAGCGCGACAGCACCCAGCACGCAACGGACTTTCGTCCCCGCCATAATCAATCCTCCCATATGTGCCCCGCTTTCAGCGAGGGCTTGTCATCAGAAGAGCCGGAACTCTTTGATCCTCATTCTAAGCTAACTTCGTCGTCTGCCAAGTTCTCACTGATCTTGAGGAGCATGGTGCGAAACCGCTTCTCGTCGGCCTCGGAAAACCCCTTCAAAGCGATTTTATTGACCTCGACCGCCAGCGGCACAAGCTTACGCTCAAGCGCGCGCCCAGCTGGCGTCAGAAACACATAGACATTCTTGCGATTGCCCTTTTGCTGGCGCAGCTCGACATAGCCCAGTTCTTCCATGCCCTTCACGGCGGCGAAGGTGGTGGGGCGGGTGACGCCCAACTGCGCGCCCAGCTCCGCCTGGCTCAGTCCGTCCTGCTGCCAGAGAATGCGCAGAAAAGTCCAATGTCCGTGGGCGACCGAGATTTTCGCCAGCCGCACCTGCAAGGCGCGCACGAGCGCCTTGCCGGAGAGTTTCACCAGATGAGCCATACGGTCGGAGGGATCGACCGTGATCGGTTTGCTTGCCCGGCGCGCCATTTGATCTCGCGATGTCATTGCAGAGGACCGCTTGGATCGCATGTCCGCGCCCGTCAGACAAACTCATTCCGTCGCGCTCATTCCGCCGGTTGCAGATGTTTTGCCGATTTAGCTTCGAAAACCTCGATCACATCGCGGGCGATCGGCGAATAGCCGGCATGGGTGCGCATGATCCAATTGCCGAAGCCATCGCTGTTGTGATGTTTCTTGCGCTCGTTGGGCAGATCGAGCCGCACATTTTTGGCCGGATCACGGAAAGTGGCGATCGGGTCCTGGCCCGCCTGCACCTTTTCGATCTCGCGCATGATCATCCGGCGATATTGCGCAATGCCAGAATCGGAGACGCCGAGATTTTCCTTCGTGCGGTCGGCGATGGCGCCTTGGGTGATCCAGGCCATCATGTCCTGGGTGTCGACATTGTCGAGAATGAACTCGCCGTTCTCGTCTTTCCACGGCACGGTGTAGGTGTGGATTTTGGAAAGCAGGTGCGGCGGCACAGGCCGGTCCTTCGGCGGCATATAGGCCGTGTACCACATATGCATCGTGTGCTGATCGTCGACCGGGACGCGGATCTGGAAGGCATAATAGCGCGAGGTTTCATCGCCATTGCCGACCGACAGCATGTTCGGGAACACGACCGGATGGCCGATGCGCCAATCGTCGGAGTCTTCCGAATGGCCTTCCAGCAGGCGATGCTTGGTCATGCCATATTCGAATTCCTTGAAGGCGATCTTTTCGTGACGGGTTGAGATCGCAACCTTCACGCCTTCCTGTTCCTTGACGAATTCATAGGTGTGGCCATGCAGCCATTCGGTGTGAATGGGGTCGAGTGAATTCTCCATGGCCTGCAGCCAGTTCACCGGGATCAGTGCGCGGCCGAGCATGCGGATGGCGCCCTCGACCACGAATCCGTCCCAGCGCGGCAGCAGCGGCTGCGGCTCCGGGCCGAGATAGGCGAACAGCATGCCGTTAAGTTCTTCGACGGGATAGCCCGCGGTCTTGATCTTGTCCTTGAAGCCCATGCGCTCGGGCTCATTAGGTTGGCTCAGGCATTGGCCTGTCTTGCCGAACTCCCAGCCATGATAGGGGCAGCGCAAACCCTTCTCGGTGGGGATGCCATAGGCCAGCGAAGCGCCGCGATGCGGGCATTTCTCAGCCACCAGGCCATAGCCGCCTTCGCGATTGCGATAGAGAACCAGATCTTCGCCCAAGAGGCGCACGCGCATCGTCCAGCGCTCGCTCAATTCCGAAACGGCGGCGACCGGCTGCCAATAGCGCCGCATCAGATTGCCAGCCGGCGTGCCGGGTCCGATGCGGGTGATCATCTCGTTCTGTTCGGCGGTAAGCATAGTCCTCTCCTAGACTTGGCGGCGGCCCAGACTTGAATGGGTCTTATTATAATGTTAGTTACCTAACATTAAGCCGGCACTTTGGCAAGCAGCTTTGAGCTGCCGCTCAAACGACAAGGGGGAGGGGACATGGCAGCCCTGAAGATTGGGATCGTCGGCATGGGCGCCGCCGGCCGCGCTTTTCTGCCGGCGATTGAAAAAAGTGATGATTTTCAGCTTGTCGCTTTCGCCGAAACGAATGCCGCCGCGCGAGCGGAGGCCGAGCGCGAGACGGGCGCGCAGGGCTATGCCGATGTGGGCGCGCTGGTTGCGCATCAAGGCATCGATGCGATCTACATCGCCACCCCGACGGAACAGCATCGTCCTCACGCGCAAGCTGCATTCGAGGCCGGCAAACATGTGCTGACCGAAAAGCCGATGGCGGTGTCGCTCGACGATGCGCAGGCCATGGTCGCAGCAGCAGGGCAAGCCAACCGCATTCTTCTGGTCGGTCATTCGCACAGCTATGACGCGCCCATTCACGCCATGCGCGGCGTCATCGACAGCGGCCGTCTCGGCCGCGTCCGCATGATCAACACCATGGATTTTACCGATTGGATGTTTCGCCCCAGGCGCATCGAGGAATTCGACGTCAGCCTTGGCGGCGGCGTCACTTTTCGGCAAGGCTCACATCAGTTCGACATCATCCGTCTGCTCGGCGGCGGCGCCGTGCGCAGCGTGCGAGCGTCGACCTTCGATTGGGATCCACGACGGCCATCTATCGGCGCGCATACGGTCTTCCTCACGTTCGAGGACGGGGCGACGGCGGTCGCGGTCTACAATGGCTACGGCTATTTCTCGACCATGGAGCTGACGAGCGATGTCACCGAATGGGGTTTCGTCGAACCTTTGGCGCAAAGGCCGAAGCTGAAGCGGGAAGTGGTTTCTGAAGCCGAGCTGGCCGCCAAGCGCAGCCGCGCCAAGACGGCCATTCCAGCGGCGGCGCCCTATCAGCCGACATTCGGCTTGACGGTGGTGAGCTGCGAGCGGGGAGACCTGCGCCAATCCCCCGGCGGCATTCTCCTCTATGACGAGAACGGCCGCGAAGAGATCATTCTCGCCACCGACAAGACACCGCGCGATCTCGTGCTGGCGGAATTCGCCGATGCGATTCTCGGCCGCAAGCCGCCGGTGCATACGGGCAAATGGGGCCTCGCCAATCTGGAGATCTGCCTGGCCGCCCTAGAGTCGTCCCGGCGGGGCCAGGAGCTTCCGCTGCGTTTTCAAGAGCCTCTGTCGGCGCGATAGGCGCAGACCAAAATCCTCGGATCCGGCCTTTGATGCGCAGAGCGAATTAATCGCTCCGGCGTTTGCATTTCACAATGCTTATTCTTTGGGCTCTATCGGGCGACCAAACACTTACGCAAAACGCTCTTGGAAACGGAGGAGGGATTCATGAAGTTTCGTGTTTTGGCGGCGACCGCGCTCGGCTTGTCGCTTGCCTTGGGTCTTGGCGCTGCGCAGGCGCAGGAGCCGATCAGCCTGCGCGCCATGGGCTCGTTCCATGTCGGCGGCAAACTGGTCGAACTGTCCGGCCGGCCGGTCACGGAAGTGACCTTCTCGCCCGGCGGCGTGCCGGCCAAGGTCGATCCGAACGGCACCTATCAGACCGGCCAGATGTATGTGCAGTATTTCCTGCCGCAGAACGAGAAGGGCAGCGTACCGCTGCTGTTCTGGCACGGCGGTGGTATGACCGGCGTGAACTACGAGTCGACGCCGGACGGGCGCCAGGGCTGGCTCGAATTTTTCCTGCGCAAGGGCTGGTCGGTCTACAATTCCGATGCGGTTGAGCGCGGTCGCTCGAGCTGGGCGATGTATCCGGATGTCATTCCCGGCCAGCCGGTGTTCCTGACCACGGCCAATCCGTTCGAACGTTTCCGCATCGGCGACGGCGCCAATAGCTACAATGCCGATCCGGCGAAACGGAAATATCTGCCCGGCAATCAATTCCCGCCGGATGGCTATGACAATTTCGTCAAGCAGATCGTGCCGCGCTGGACCTCCACCGACGACATGATCATCGACGCTTATCTGGCCGAAGTCGACAAGGTCTGCCCGTGCGTCATCATGTTCCACAGCCAGGCCGGCCAGTTCGGCTTCAAAGTGGCTCAGGCGCGTCCCGATAAGGTGAAGGCGCTCATCGCGATCGAGCCTGCCGGTATCGGCGATCCGACAAAGGCGGCGGCACTGAAGGACATTCCGGTGCTGATGGTGTTCGGCGATTTCATCGAGCAGGATTCGCGCTGGCCGACGATCCGCAAGAACGCCACTGACTTCGGCGACAAGATCACCGCTGCGGGCGGTTCGGTCGACGTGGTCAATCTTCCCGCCGTCGGCATCAAGGGCAATTCGCACATGATGATGATGGACAAGAACAATCTGGAAGTGTCGCAGCTCGTCCAGACTTGGTTGGAAAAGAAGAAGCTGACGAAATAGGCCTTAGCCTTCGGCTCACCGCATTTTCTTCACGCGAATTAATCACTTCGCTTGGAAATGCGTAGCGGCCCGGCACCGTTCCCGGAGGGGGCGACGGTGCCGGGCCGTTTTGTTTTGACAGCTTTGCGAGGGACGTTCCGATCTTCTAAAATCATATATATAGGTCATTGAATTTTTACCTGAGGGGGGACTATGAACATTGCTCGTGTTTTGGTGCGGCTCGCGGTCGTGGCCATGCTGGTTCCGGCTGGCGCGGCGATCACGCCTGTCGCCGCCTGGCCGGAGAAGCCGGTCAAGATCGTGGTTCCTTTCGCGGCGGGCGGCACAACCGATGTCATCGCCCGCATTGTCGGAGAGCGTCTGGGCGCGCGCGCCTCAAGGCGACGGTCTTGATCGAAAACCTTCCAGGGGCCGGCGGCAATTCCGGAGCGGCCGCCGTCGCCAAAGCCGCAGGGGACGCCCATGTGCTGCTCATGTCGACGCCGGGGCCGGCCGTCATGAACCAGTTCATGTACGCACGCATGCCCTACGATACGGCGTCGGCTTTTACGCCGGTCGCCTTCGTGGCTTCGATCCCCAGCGTCCTCATCGTCAACGCCGGTACCGATTACAAGACCGTAGCCGAACTTGTCGCCAAGGCCAAAGCGCAGCCGCAGCAGTTCAACTATGGCAGTGCCGGCAACGGTTCGACGGGCCATCTCGGTGGCGCTTTGCTCAACATGGTCGCCGGGACCGATGCGCGGCATGTGCCCTATCGTGGTAGTGCGCCGATGTTGCAGGATCTTTTGAGCGGCAACATTCAGTTCACGATCGACAGCCTGCCGGGTGTCATCAGCTTCATCGAGGCGGGCACCGTGCGCGCGCTCGCTGTTACCGGAGCTCGAAGGGCCGCTCAGCTTGCCAATGTGCCGACGTCGCTCGAGGCGGGCTTTGGCGATGTCAGGATTTCGACGTGGGTCTGTCTGCTGGGGCCGGCTGGCCTAGCTAAGGAGACGGCCGTGCAGATCAACAACGAGGTCAATGCGATTTTGGCAGAGACGGACGTTCGCCAAAAACTTTCCAATCTTGGCGCCGATGTCGATCCTGAAATTCGAACGCCGGATGATTTGGCGCGTTTTCTGGCCAGCGAAACGCCAAATTGGAAACGTATGGTTGAAGCGGCGGGTGTGAAGATCGAGTAATGCGACAGCCCGGCACGTTGGTGCCGGGCGGTTTTTTTGAGTCAGATCTTGGTGGTCAGAACGATCAGAACTTCCAGGTGAAGTTGCCCTTGAGGCTTTGATCGGAAAGACGCGAACCGAACTGGCCGCCGTAGGAGATGCCAAGCGTCGCCTGCGGCGTCAGATTGAGGTCGAGCCCGGCCTCGACGACGGCCGCATTCTTGGCGATCGGCAGACCGGCGATCGAGAAAGGCGTGCCGCCGGCAAAGGATGCCACCGAGATCGGCGTCACATCGCCGAAGGCATGGCGCCAGCCGATGGTGCCGCGTGCCGTCAGGTTCATCGCCCCAAGGTTGAACTGCTGCGATGCCCGCAAGCCTAATGTCGTGAAGGTGACGCCGCTGTTCCGGCCGCGCACATTCAACGCCGCCGGTCCGCCGGTTTCGCTGAAACCGTCGGTGCTCAGGTTGACATAGGCCAAGTTCGCGAACGGTTCGAAACCGAGCGCGCCGACGCGGATGCCATAGCCGACTTCTCCGAACACCTGCGCGGTGCGCGCCTTCTGGCGGCCTTGCAGGCTGTTGGTGGCGAAACCGGCGAAGCTCACCGCGCGGCTGGTGGTGATGTCATGCCAGGAGATGCTGGCACCGGAGCGGAAGGCCAATGCCCCGTACTGCGAACCGCCGTAGATCCCTAAGTGATAGTTGTCGCTGGCGCCTGACGAAGAACGGTCGCTGACGCGGAAGGTCGAGCGGCTGTAGCCGGCAAGCAGACCGACGCGCCAATTGTCACCCACCAGACCGTCGGCCCCGACGAAGGCGCCGCCGACGTCGTGGCGCAGGCGCGCGGCATTGCCATCGCTGGCGGTGGTACCCCAAGCACCAAAGGCGCGGCCCCAGACGGCGAAACGTTCGGTCTGGGCCGGCACCAGCACCGGGCCGCCCGGCGCATAGGACATCACCGGCGTATACGCCGCGCCGACGCTGTCGAAGGCCGAGCGCAGCCGGTCGATGCTGGCATCGCGCAGGAAATGGCTGTCCTGAATGATCACGTTCTGCGCCGAGGCATGCACTTCGCCTGAGAGCTGATCGAAAGCCGCGCGGGCCTGCGGCGCTGAGAGGTTGAGGATCGCATTGTAGACCGGATTGCCCCAGCCGGTGCTTTCCGCGCCAGCACCGGTGCCGCTTTGATTTCGCGTCGTGCCGACGGCGGCGAAGTTGATGTCGTTGCGGGCCATCGTCAGATAGACGGTATTGGCGTCATAGCTGAGCGACGGCGTCAGGAAGGCGAGATTGGAGGAGACCGAGCTGAACGTGCCGGTGCGCCCGCCCGTCGTGGTCAGGATCGTGTATTGCGTCGAGGGCGCATAGGTGCCGGCGCCCGCCAACACCTGCACGTTGCCGCCATTGATGGTGGCAGTGCCGGCGGCGATCTTGTCGGACTGGCCGGCGGCGTTGACTTCGACCTGATAGATCGAGCCGGCGTTGAAGGTGATATTGCCGGTGATCGTCAGCGTGCCGATCGAATTGCCCGGCGCCACCGTGCCGCCCGAGTTGACGAGCAGGGCGCTGAGCGTGCCGGAGCCGCCGATTTGAGAACCGCTCGAAACGGTGATCAAACCACCAATGTTGCCGGCCGCGTTGAGCTTGGCACCGTTGGCGATCGAAATGCCATCCGAATAGGACTGTGTGCCGGTCAGCGTCCAGGTGCCATCGTCAACGCTTAGGGTCTGGAAGTTGATTGCGCCGGCGAATGTGCCGGTGCCGGAGAGCGAAATACGATTGTAGCCGCCGCCGCCATCGACGGTGCCGTTGATCACCGAGCCGGTGCGGATGTTCAGCGTGTCATTGCCCGAACCGAAGACGATCGCCTGGCCGTTGCCACCGGTGATCGTGCCGGAATGGGTGACCACGTTGTCGAGCGTGCTGTTGATATAGATGCCGTAGCGATCGCCGGTGATCGTGCCCGCATTGGTAATGTTGATCACGCCAAAGGCCGGGCCTTGCGAACTGTTGTCGACCAGAATGCCGTCGCCGGTGCTGCGGATGATCGCACCGGCCTTGTTGTCGATCATGCCACCACCGATGGCGATACCTTGAGCGGTATTGGTCAGGCCGTCTGAACCGACACCCTTGGCGCCGATCCCCTCAATGATGCCGTAGTTGGTAATTTCGCCGATATAGTCGATGTCGACGCCATCGCCGTCGCCATTGGGCACGCCGGCTCTGTCGTCGATCCGGCCGGAGATTAGGCCATAGTTGATGACCTTGCCGCCTGCGTCGGAACCATAGCCCGAACCGTTGCGGCCGATGATCTGGCCGCTCGCTTCGTTGATGACAGTGATAAACGAGCTCGTGCTGTTCGAAGCGGCGTCGTAACCGAGGTTGATGCCGTGCCGGCCGCCGGAAATCAGGCCGCTGTTGTTGACCGTGCCGCCGGTGCTGTTCTGAAAATCGACACCATCGGCGCCGGTGTTGTTCTGATAGTCGTGCGCGATGATCGAACCGGCATTGTTGACCGTCGCGTTATTGCCGGGACGGATGCCGTCGGCATCGGCGGTCTGCAAGAGGCCGCCGGCGAAATTGTTGATGGTGATGCTGGCGGTGCCGGCGGTGATGTTGCCGAAATCGATCGACTGGCCGTTGTTGCCGTTGACGCCCGTGGCCTGGATCGTGCCATAGTTGTTGATGATGATCGTGCCGCTGCTGACGTTCTGTCCTACTTGCACGGCATCGTTCTGTGACTGGATGGTGGCGCCGGCGCGGTTGGTCAGGGTGAAAGTCATCGCCGTGCCGTTGTTGAAACGGATGGCGCGAGTGCCGGTGCCGGTCGATTCGATGGTGCCGGAGTTGTCGATGACCACCCCCGTCGCCGCCGAGTTCTGGTTCAAAGTGGGATTGGCCGAAGAGGTTAGCGTCGCGCCGGTGCCGACGGTAATCTGATCCGTGCCGCCAAAAGTGCGTGCGCCCGAGGATGTGGTGCCATCTGGAATGGTGATGTCGGCGGCGATTGCGCCGGTTATGCCCAGACCACAAGACAGGAGGATGAGAGGAAGCGGACTGACACGGCTATACAAAGTTGACATGTTTTTTGAGCCCCACTGCTTTTTGTGCGGCGGGGTCTATCAGTCGTGCCATGACACTATTGCGACAAGTTCTGGATCTTCCTCCGCTTTTGCGAGGCCGCTGAAATGCTGTGTCGAACATGTGACAGCGCGGAAGAATCATTCAGCAATGAAATGTCGCTCGCGGCGATCGTTGCCTGTTTTCAGGGCATAGCCGCGAGCGTCTATGTCAGAACTTCCACATGAAGTTGCCCTTGAGGCTCTGATCGTAGAGACGTGAGCCGAATTGGCCGCCGTAGGAAATGCCAAGCGTCGCTTGCGGCGTCAGGTTGAGATCGAGCCCGGCCTCGACGACAGCGGCATTTTGAGCGATCGGCACACCCGCGACCGAGAAGGGTGTGCCGCCAGCGAAAGCCGCCACCGAAATCGGCGTCACATCGCCGAAGGCGTGGCGCCAGCCGATGGTGCCACGGGCCGTCAGGTTTATAGACCCGAGGCTGAACTGCTGCGACGCCCGCAGGCCGAGCGTCGTGAAAGTGACGCCGCTGCTCTTGCCGCGCACGTTCAAAGCCGCAGGACCGCCGGTTTCACTAAAGCCGTCGGTGCTCAGGTTGACATAGGCCAGGTTGGCGAAGGGCTCGAAGCCGAGCGAGCCGACGCGGATGCCATAACCCACTTCGCCGAACACTTGAGCGGTGCGTGCCTTCTGGCGGCCTTGCAGACCGTTGGTGAAGCCGGGGAAGGTGACCAGACGGCTGGTGGTGATGTCATGCCAGGACATGCTGGCGCCGGAACGGAAGGCAAGGGCACCAAACTGCGAACCGCCGTAGATCCCCAAGTGATAATTGTCGCTGGCGCCCGAGGAGGAGCGGTCGTTCACGCGGAAGGTCGAACGGCTGTAGCCGGTCAGCAGACCGATGCGCCAATTGTCACCCAGCAGACCGTCGGCCCCGACGAAGGCACCGCCGACGTCGTGACGCAGGCGCGCCGCATTGCCGTCGCTGGCGGTCGTTCCCCAGGCGCCAAAGGCGCGGCCCCAGACGGCGAACCGTTCGCTCTGGCTCGGCACCATCACCGGACCACCCGGCGCATAGGACATGACGGGTGTATAGGACGCGCCGACACTGTCGAAGGCCGAGCGCAGCCGATCGATACTGGCATCGCGTAGGAAACGACTGTCCTGGATGATCACGTTCTGGGCCGAGGCATGCACTTCGCCGGAGAGCTGATCGAAGGCGGCGCGAGCCTGCGGCGCCGAGAGAATCAAGACTGCGTTATAAACGGGTCCGCCCCAGCCAAGGCTTTCGACCCTCGCGCCGGCCGCGCGTTGATTGAACGTGCCGCCGATAGCGGCGAAATCGATGCTGTTGCGGACGAGCGTCAGATAGACGTTGTTGGCGTCATAGCTGAGCGAGGGTGAAAGAAAGGCGAAGTTCGAGGAGACCGAGTCAAATGTGCCGGTGCGTCCGCCCGTCGCCGTGAGGATCGTATATTGGGTCGACAGGGCATAGTTGCCGGATCCCGCCAGCACCTGCACGCCGCCGTTGAGCGTGGCCGTACCGGAAACGGATAAAAGGCCCGCCGCCGAAGGTGTCGCGCCGATGACGAGGAAGGCGCCGGCTTGTTGGGCGTAGGTGCCGTTGATCGTCAACGTGGCGCCACTGTCGACGCGGACATTGCCACCGTTGTTGACAGCGCCGATGACGAGGCCGGTTCCAGCGAGCGTGCCGCCCGCTTGCACCGTGAGCGTCGGTGTCGTCAGACTGCCCGCGACGCGCAGCGTGCCCGTCTGTACGTTCGTGCCGGTGGAGAAGGTGCCAGCATCGTTGACGGTCCAGTCCCCACCATTCATCGTCAAATTGTCGAAGTTCAAGAATTTCGCGATGCTTTCCGCGCCAGTGCCTTCCAGAATGAGGTTGTCGGTATTGGTGCCGCCCCGCACAATGCCGTTGAGCACCGAACCCGTCTGCAGGCGCAGGGTATGCACGGCAGGCGTCGCCGCGCCGCCGGCGGCGGAGAAATTGATGGCATTGACCGCGCCACTGATGGTGCCGCTGTTGGTGATCTCCGCGTTCACATTGTTGCGGATCAGGATGCCATCGGTGTTCGTCGAGCTTATCGTGCCGCTGTTGACGAACGTCCCGCCGGCGGTCGCTTCGACGGCCGGGCCGCGTCTCGATGTAATGGAGCCCGCATTGGTGAACGAGATGAAGGGCGTCGTGGCGCTCGCATAGACGCCATTGTAGTCGCCGAAGATCACGCCGGTACTGGTGTTGGTGAACGTCGCGGGACCGCCCTGGATCAGGACGCCGGTGCTGAAGCCGGTCGTCTTGGGTGCCCGGATGGTGCCGGCGTTGAACAGCGTGCGCGATGTTCCCTGCCCAATGGAGACGGCGTTTGTGCCATTCAGTGTCTCGATCGTCCCGCCAAAGTAGTTGTTGACGGTTCCGCCAAGCCACAACGTCACGCCTTCGACGCCGCCGGTGATCGTGCCGTAATTGTTCAAGGTGCCGGGTCCACCGGCAGGCGGCAGGCCAAAGGGTTTGTAGCCGAATGTCAGGCCGGTCGCGGTGCCCGTGACGGAGGCACCGCTCGTGTTGAGAAACGTGCCGCCTTGATCGAGCTGAACCGTATTGCCACCGGTGATGGTGCCATCGTTGGTGACGGACCAGGCTTGCGTTGAAGCACGAAGGGCAGGGCTGCTCGGTCCCACAGTGACTCCGCTGGCGATATGCGCCGTGCTACCGGAATAAATGTCGAGATCGACGCTCGGCGTATTGCTGGTGATTTCCACATCGGCGGCTTGAACGGGAGCCACCGCCAGCAGGGCCGAGGTTGTCAGCAGAAGAGTACGTAGCTTGTTTCCCGTAAACCAATCGTCATGCCGTCCAGCCTTCGCCAGCATCCGCGCGCCCCCAAAATCACCGATAAGAATCAGTCCAGGGGGAAAATCGCGGGTTCGGGGCGCGGCGTCTCTCCTCTAAAAAGAGGAGGAGGCGCGAGAAGCATTCTATCCGTTGCCGTTTTGCCACATGTTACGACAGTCCACTCAACACGAGGCGCGCCACCGCCTGCGAGCGCGTCTTGGCCCCAAGCTTACGGCGGACCTGGTCGACATGGGTTTTCACCGTCGTCTGGGAGAGATTCATGATGGCGGCGATTTCCAGATCGGTTTTTCCGGCGGCAACCCAGCGAATGCACTCCAACTCGCGATGCGTAGGCACGGCTTGCGGATCGGCGACGGGAGCCAGGCCGATCAGTGCGCGGCAACGCTCATGGGTCAGAAAGGCGATCTGGTGCAACGTCATGCGTAGGGACAGCGGCATCGGCTGCTCCTTGCCCGCCATCGCGACGAGACCGAAGTAACCGCCTGGCCCGTGGATCGGGACCGAGAGTCCATCGGTCCATCCCCACGCTATGGCCGTGTCCCAAATGTCCTGCTCGGCGCGCGACAGGATGCGCTCGGCTTTGGCTTCCAGCCAGGTGAAGGGTGCGATGCGCCGGCGCGCTTCCGCGACGCTATAGTCGGCGGCGACGAAGTTTCGGCTCACATAGAGCTCGATCCAGCTTGGTGGCCAATCCTGGAAGAAAAAGTGGGTCTCCGGCCCTTTGTCCGTCGGCAGGAACGCGCCGCAGGCGCTGGCGTTATAGCCATATTCAGCGATACGTTCTTTGAAGAGAACCTTGACCTCGTCCATCGAAGCGCATGTTTCGAGTGCCGCAGCAAATTGCCCAATCATCGCAGAACAGCTCTCCGTGGATGGCGTGACGTCTTCCTATCATGGTGATCGTGTCACCGGATCGACAGACGCGAGGCATCGTACGGAGAGCTTGGCGGAGTGCAATGGGTGAGATGAAGCGCACACGTTTGGTCTAGGAGGCAGCCGACGTCTGCGCTTGCGCCAGCACCTGCGCCGTCCGCGCGTCAGCGGGAAAGAAAGCTTCGATCGCCAGCTCCGACAGAGTGATCTCCAATGGCGAACCGAAGACGGTCATAGTGCTGATGAAGGACAATTCTCCCGCGGGAGAGGCCAACCGCAGCGGCGTGGCGATCACCGGTCCGTCTTCGATGCGCGGCGGCTGTCGCCGAGGCGCAGGATAACTGCGCAATTCTTCCAGAAGATCGATGAGCCCGGCGTCGGCGGCGATGTCGATCTGACGCGAGACGCGGATGAAAACGTGGGCCCGCCATTCCTGCAGGTTGAGGATGCGTTGCGCCAGTCCTTCCGGATGCAGGCTAAGGCGCAATACATTGATCGGCGGCGTCAGCAGGAACGGCGCGATGCCCTCCATGAAAGGCGCAACGGCGCCATTCATGGCCACGAGATCCCAGCGGCGATCGACCGCCAAGGCGGGGTAGGGTTCGTGAGCCTTCAGCACCTGGTCGATCACTTGTCGCGCGGCGGCGAGCTGCGGATCGTCGAGGGCGCGCTCGCTGAACATCGGCGCGAAACCGGCGGCGGCGAGCATCACATTGGTCTCGCGCAGCGGCACGTCGAGCCGATGCGCCAAGGCAAGCACCATCTCGCGCGATGGTTTGGAGCGGCCAGTCTCGACGAAGCTCAGATGGCGGGTCGAGATTTCGGCCTCGTTGGCGAGGTCGAGCTGGCTCAGGCGGCGGCGCTGGCGCCACAGGCGCAGATGATCGCCGAAGGTAACGGGAGCAGGGGCGGAAGTGGATGAGGCGGAGTTCGTGTTCATGCCCTGCACTCTAGCGCCGAACAAATCGTAATCCCATTACCTGGCAGGTAATCGACCCGCCGCCTTCCTGCGCCGATTGTCGGGTCAACGAACGAGGCCAACCCGGCCGGTTCGCAACGCAGGAGACCAAAATGACCGATTTCAACCAGATCGCCGACCGCTATCTCGCCAGCTGGAACGAACGCGATGCCGCCAAGCGAGAAGCGGCACTCGCCGGCATCTTCACCGCCGATGCCAGCTTCGTCGATCCGGTGATGCAGAGCGAGGGGCTGGCCAGCATCGCGGCGATGATCGGCCAGGTGCAGGAGCGCTTCCCTGGCCACAACTTCAAGCGCCTCGGTGAGGCCGATGGCTACAACAACCGCCTGCGCTTCACCTGGGAGCTGGCCGCCGGCGACGGCGCCGTCGTCAAGGGCACCGATGTCGCCACCCTCGATGCATCAGGCAAGGTCAACGCCGTCATCGGCTTCTTCGACTTCGTCCGTCACTGAAAAATCATTCCGCAACCGATTCAATCAGAAAGGAAATTCATCATGTCGAACCTTGTTTCCATCATTCGCACCGAAGCCTTCCTGCGTCGTATCCTCGTGCTCGACGGGGCCGTCTCCCTCGTTTCCGGCGCGGCGATGTTGCTCGGCGCGCAAGTTCTGACGAGCCTGACAGCCATCGATCCAGCTGTGCTGCGCGGGGCCGGCGCGATCCTTTTGCCCTTCGCCGCCCTGGTTCTTTGGACGGCCAGCCGCAATACGGTGCCGGTCTGGGCCGTCTGGACGATTATCGGCATCAACGTCCTATGGACGGTCGAAAGCGTCGTTTCGCTCGCGACGGGCTGGCTGGCACCCAATGCCTTAGGGACGGCGGTGGTCATCGTTCAGGCGGTAGCGGTCGCCATTCTCGCCGAACTGGAAATGATCGCCGTCCGTCGCCCGGCCCAGCGCGCTGCCTGATCAAGGCTGACAAGATGAAGAAGCCGGGCCATGGGCCCGGCTTCTTGCGTTACCACTGATAGCGAACGGAGCCCTTGCCAGCGTAGCTGTTGCTGCGGCCGGAGAATTCTCCCTCGAAGGTCGCCGCGATCGACCAGCCACTCTGCCACTTCATCTCCGCGCCGGCCGAGACGAGCGCGGCGTTCCGCGCCTGCGCGGCGCCGTTCACCACGAAGCTGGAGGCGGGGAGGTTGAGGAAGGAGGCCGAGAGCGAGCTGTTCGGGTTGTAATTATGTGCCCAGGCCAGGCGACCGCGCAGCCATAGGGTCGCATCACCCATATCAATCGCCGTGTCGCCGCGCAGGCCCAGTTCCGTGCGCCAAGTGGTGACGCTCTTCGAGGCATAATTCAAAGCGAAGAGGCCAGGGCCGGTGATCGCCTGCTCGCTATAGTTCGGCAGCGCGACATTGGTGAACTGCGCGGCCGCATAGGGCGTCAATCCGCCGAAGGATGTGCCGAAGCGATAGCCGCCTTCGAGACGACCGGCGAACGCATTGGCGGTGAAGCGCGCGCGCAGTTGATCGAACATGACGCGCCGATCGGTGGTCACGTCTTGCCAACCATAAGCGAGCGATCCAGCCACATAGGCGGCGCCGAAAGTCTGGCGACCATAAAGACCGGCCTGGAAGACATTGGACGAACCGCTGCCCAATCCATTGGCGAGGTGATAGCTGGTGCCGGCGCCACCGAGCGCGAAGCCGACGATCGTATCGGGCGAAACGCGATAATCGGCGCCGGCGGCGAAACCGTAGATGCCGCCGGTGTAGGTGTTGGATCCGACGAAGCTATTGCCGCGCGTTGTTTGCGTGCCGCCGTAGCCGGCAGCCCAGACGCTCCAGCGCGTCTGTTGCGTGACCATCAAGGGCGGGGTGCCCTTGGGCAACGGCGCATAGGACATCGGCACCATCGCCGTGGTGCGGCCGTTGGCATAGGGATCGGTCATCAGGTTGAGGAAGCGATCCATGACGTTGAACGTGCTCTGCTGCACGCCCGTGGCGGATTCACCCGAAGCCTGCGTGAGCCCCGTCGGCCCGAGTGCGCCGAAGACCAGGGGAATGCCGCCAGCGGTGTTGAACGAATTCACCAGCGCATTGGCGACATTAGTCTGATTGATGTTCAGTCCCGTGCCGAAATTTGGCGGTTGCGGCGGTACATAGCTCAGGGTCAGATCGAGATAAGCGTTGTTGGGGTCGTAATTCAAAGCCGCCGAGAAATTGGCGGGCAGGTTGGTGTTGACCGGCCCCGAGAACGTGCCGTTCACGCCGCCGGCAGCATTAAGCACGATGTAGCGCTTGCTCACATAAGCGCCGGGCTCGTAGATCGCCGACAAGGTCGCGCCATTCAAAGTGGCGATACCGGTGACGTTGACGCGATCGGCGCCAGACGGCGAGACCTCGACCTGATAAAACGAGCCGGGCTTGAAGGTGAGATCGCCTTGCACGGTGAGCGTGCCGATGGAATTGCCCGGCGCCAAGGTGCCGCCGGCATTGATGGTGGTGGTGCTGACGATGCCATTGCCAGAAAGCGTGCCGCCGGAATTCACGATCACTTCCGATGACGAGGCGATGGAGCCGTCGATGGCGAGAATGCCGGCGTTGACCGTCGTGCTGCCCGTATAGGTGTTGATGCCGGCGAGCACTTGTTTGCCGGCGCCGCTCTTGACCACGGACACGGGGTCGGGGCCGCCGTTGAGAATGATGCCGTTGTAGGTGCTGGTGCCGCTCTTCAGGTCGAGGGACAGCGTCACAGGGGCGCCGAAGCCGCTACTGCCGACCTCGCCGGTGCTGGCGCCCGACAGCCCGGCGATAGTGGCATCAAAGCCACCCATGTCGAGAATGCCGTCGACGATAAAGTGAGAGTTCGGCGACAGGGCCGTGGGCGATCCGGCCAGCAATACGCCGTCGGCGGTAATATAGGTTGGGCCGCTGTAGGTGCTGTTGCCGGCGAAGACGACGAAGCCCGTGCCGCCGCCGGCGGCCGTGATCGTCAGCATGCCGCCGGGACCATTGCCGTCGGTGATGTTGCCAAGGAAAAACATGATGCCGGAGGCGGCATCGAACGTGCCGCCAGCGGTATTGATGGCGATGTCGTTCAACAGGCCGACGATGCCACCACACCCACAGCCAAGGGTGGCCACCCGCAGCGTGCCGCCGTTCATCGTCACCGTTCCGGTGCCGAGCGGTTGCGGACCATCGAGGTCGAGCGTGCCCTGCGTGACGGTCGTGCCGCCCGTATACGTGTTGATGCCGGCGAGCAAAACGGTGGCCGTGCCAACCTTTTCCACCGAGCCGCTGCCGGTGATGTCGCTGTAGATCGCCGCGTCGTTAGCCGATTGATCCAACGTCAGCGATCCGTTGCCTCGGATGGCGATATTGCCGCTGAAATCGCCTGTCGTGCCGATGGTCAGCCGGTTGGCGCCGCCGGTGAAGGTGATGGCGTTCGCCTGACGCATGCCATCGCCGTCCATACCGCCGGCGATGGTGCCGTTGTTGATGATGGTGAGATCGCCACCGACGACGCCAGCACCGCCTCTGCCGGCCTGGCCGTCATAGCCATTTTGAGAGGCTCCGGTTCCGCCCGTTCCTCCAGCGCCACCATTGCCGCCCGTGAGGATGCCGTCGTTATTCAAGGTGACACCGGGCGCGGTGATCAGGAGGGCGTTGCCGCCGCGGCCACCGCTGCCGCCATCGCCGCCAACAGAGCCGGCAACCGTCGCGTTGCCATCGCCGCCATTGCCGCCGGCGCCGCCGTTGCCGCCGTTGATGGTGGTCGTGCTGATAACGTTGACGGTGTACGAGCCCGCCCCGCCGAAAATCGCGTTATGGCCGCCGGCGCCACCGCCGCCGCCGCTGCCACCATCGGAGGCGCTACCGGTGGCGCTGCCACCATTGCCGCCATTGCCGCCACCGGCGCTGAAAAACACGCCTGAGATGGAAGTCGCGCCAGCGGACAGGACGTCAATGGGCGCACCACCATTGCCGCCACCACCACCGCCGCCGCCTTGACCGGCCCCGGAGACATCCTGGCCGCTCTGTTCGGCTGCGCCGCCCGTGCCACCGTTGTAGCCGCTGCCGCCCGCACCGCCGGAGGGTTTGCTTCCGACAAGCAAACCGCTGCCGCCGCCACCGCCGCCTGAGCCACCGTAGCCGGAGGAGGTCGCAGCCCCTCCGTCAGCGCCCGGCTGGCCTGCCGTGCCTCCCAAGCCGCCAATGCCGGTATAAAAGTCTCCGCCGTCGCCGCCCTGCGGCTGCGGCACGGGCAGTACCAAGAAAGACGGGGGTACGCTTATGACTATTGTCGCGCCGCCCTGCTGCGCTGAGGCGGGCGGCAGCGTAACACCAAGCCCCATCGCCATGACCAGCGCCGCCAACGACACATTGTTGCGCCAAGAGTCGTTGCGCCAAGAATCGTGCCGCACCGGCGCGGCGCCGAGCGTTGCTTTGCGTGATCCGAACATTGAGCCCCAGCCCTGAACGTCATGGCCAGCCCCCGGGCCATGATTTCTTAAATTTTAACAACCGTATCTTGATCGCTTCACCCGGCCAACATGAATCGCAAGCTTATCTGTTTGCCCCAGCGATCTTTTTTGACTTGGGAGGCCGTCGGCCCGTTTCCCCAGCGGCCGAGCTTCTGCCATAAAGAGCTGAGGTGGTTTTAGGGCCAAGCGGGGAGGGCGGGATGGCGGACACTATGGATTTTTCCGACATGACGGCGCGGGCGGAGCGGATCGCGGCGCTTTTGAAAACGCGCGGCGAGACCATCGTTATCGCCGAATCCTCGGCCGGCGGGCTCATCGCGGCGGCTTTGCTGTCGATCCCCGGTGCCTCGGCGTATTTTCTCGGTGGTCTCGTCGTCTACACCCAGAAGGCGCGACTGCTGCAGCTTGGCATTGGCGATCTGCCTGATGGTATGCGGGCATCCACCGAACCCTATGCCGCGTTGCTGGCGCAGACTGTGCGCGAACGTTTCGCGACGACGTGGAGCTTGGCCGAGAGCGGCGCGACCGGGCCCGGCGGCAATCGCTATGGCGATGCTTCCGGTCACTGTTGTCTCGCCATTTCGGGGCCGATGACCCTGTCCACGACGGTCGAAACCGGCAGCGAAGAGCGTCAGGCCAATATGTTTGCCTTCGGCGTGGCCGCGCTCGACCTGTTGGAAATGGCCTTGGTGAGCGCATGAAAAAGCCCCGTCTGGAAACCAGACGGGGCGCAATACGGTTTGGTGCTTAAGAAATGCCGGTCGCTTCCAGTTCCCCTACGGCGGGCGATGCTGCCTGGATCTGTCGGCTAACGAAAAAATTTGGGATCGCCTTGGCCGGATTGGCACATCGCTTGCGTAATTCCTCACGATGTTTCAGCCTCCGCTTATTCGAGAGGCAGTTGGAAGGGGAACGGGGAATGACAAAGCTTAGTTTCAAGGCAGCTTTCGCAGCTATTGCCGTCATTTCGTGCAGCACCTATGGCGCAACTGCTCAGACAGCAGTCAAATTTGCGCTCGATTGGAAGTTCGAGGGCCCGTCGGCCCCTTACTTCGTTGCGATCGACAAGGGCTACTACAAGGCCGAAGGGCTCGACGTCACCGTCGACACCGGTCCGGGCTCAGTGCAGGGCATCGCGCGCGTCGCCGCCGGCACATATCCGCTCGGCTTCTTCGACATCAACTCGCTGGTGAAATTCCGCGACCAGCAGCCGGACCAGAAGGTGACGGCGGTGATGATGGTTTATGACCGTCCGCCGTTTTCCCTCGTCAGCCTGAAGAAGACCGGCATCAAGACGCCGAAGGATCTCGAAGGTAAAATTTTTGGAGCACCAGCTGCCGATGGAGCCTTCGCTCAGTGGAAAGCCTTCGTGAAGGAGAACAAGTTCGACGATTCGAAAGTGAAGATCGAGAATGTCGGCTTTCCCGTGCGTGAGCCGATGCTGGCGCAGGGCAAGGTGGATTTCATCGCCGGCTTCTCCTTCTCGTCCTTCTTCAATCTGATGCAGAACAACATCAAGCCTGACGACATTTCGGTCATGCTGATGTCCGATCACGGCCTGGTCCTTTACGGCAATGCCATCATGGTCAATCCGGATTTCGCCAAGGCTAATCCGAAAGTGGTGCAGGGCTTCGTGCGCGCGACGATCAAGGGCGTCATCGACACCGCGAAGAATCCTGAAGAGGCGATCAAGTCGGTGATGAAGCGCAACGAGACCGGCGATCTCGCCATCGAACTGGCGCGTTTGAAGATGTCGCTGCGCGACAACATGATTACGCCGTGGGTGCAGGCCAACGGCGTCGGTGGTGTCGACATGGAACGTCTCACCAAGTCGATCGATCAGATCGCCGACACCTATGAGTTCAAGAACCGCCCGACGGCCGCCGACATTTTCAGCAACGACTTCCTGCCGCCGGCGAGCGAACGCAAGCTCTGAGCCGTATGACCGGAGACAAGGCTCGGAGGTTGGTGTGATTTCTCTGAAAGATGTGTCGCTCGCCTATGCCGGGCGCACGGGGCCCGTTCTGGCGCTCGAAGGCACGACGATCAACGTCGGTCGCGGCGAATTCGCCGCGGTCGTCGGCCCGTCGGGCTGTGGCAAGTCGACCTTGATGAAACTCGTCACCGGCCTGGTGAAGCCGACGACGGGTCTCGTCGCGGTCGACGGCGCGCCGGTGACGGGGCCGGTCAAAATGGCGGGCATGGCGTTTCAGAACGCCAATCTTTTGCCGTGGCGCACCGTCACCGACAATATTTTGTTGCCGCTTGAGATCGTCGAACCCTATCGCGGCAAGTTCCGCTCGAACCGCGCCGAATACGTCGCCAAGGTGGAAGATTTGCTCGCCACCGTCGGCCTGAAAGGCTTCGGCGATCGTTTCCCATGGGAACTGTCCGGCGGCATGCAGCAACGTGCGTCGCTCTGCCGGTCTCTTATTCATGAGCCGGCCTTGTTGATGCTCGACGAACCTTTCGCCGCGCTCGACGCGTTCACGCGAGAGGAGCTGTGGTGCGTGCTGCGCGATGTCTGGCAGCGACTTAAGTTCACCGTGGTGCTGGTCACCCACGATCTGCGTGAAGCGGTCTTCCTCGCCGATACGGTGCATGTGATGAGCGCGCGCCCCGGCCGGATCATCGAAACGCGCGACGTATCGTTCTCGCGTCCGCGCGATCTCGAAGTCTGCTACGACAAGGCGTTCACCGATATCGTCCACGATCTGCGCAATCAGATTGCGCAGGTACGCAAAGGGTGAGGGCGACATCATGAACTCCTCCAAAATCGAAACCCTCGCGCCGTGGATTTTCGTCATCGGCCTGTTCGCCATCTGGGAACTGGTCTGCAAGCTGTTCGGCGTCTCGACCATCATCCTGCCGGCGCCAAGCGATATCTGGGCGGCGATCGTGCGCTATTGGGCGCCGCTGTTGCGCAATTCCTTCGTCACGTTGTGGACGACCTTGGCCGGCTTCGCGCTGGCCGTCGGCTTTGGCCTGTTCCTCGGCCTCGTCGTCGGTTGGTCGCGCACCATCTATCGCGGCCTTTATCCGGTGATGATCGGTTTCAATTCGATCCCGAAAGTCGCGGTGGTGCCCATCCTCGTGTTGTGGTTCGGCATCGGCGAAATCCCGGCGATCCTCACGGCTTTCCTGATCTCGTTCTTTCCCGTTGTCGTGAACGTCGCCACGGGGCTCGCGACCATCGAGCCGGAGCTTGAGGATGTGCTGCGTGCGCTCGGTGCCTCCAAGCTCGATGTCATGCGCAAGGTCGGCATTCCCAGGGCCATGCCTTACTTCTTCGGTTCGCTGAAGGTGGCGATCACTTTGGCTTTCGTGGGCACCGTGGTGTCGGAGACCATTGCCGCCAATGCCGGCATTGGCTTTCTGATGGCGCAGGCGGGCTCGAACTTCCAGATGCCGCTGGTCTTCGCCGGTCTGATCGCGCTCGCCGTCGAGGGCATCCTCATGTATGCGGCGACCGCCTGGCTCGAACAGCGCATGACCGGCTGGGCCTTCCGCGCCCAGGGCAGCGCGGCGGCTTAGGCCGCCGTCGCGTTCCGGCCTTCCCCTCGCCATGCCGCGCCTGTAGGAAGGGGCGGTATGGGGCGAACGGAAAGGCCGCAATGACCTCTTGGCGCGAATATTGGGATGGGCCGCATCCAATCTATGTCAGCGAACAGCACCGTCGGCTGCATTTCGACCTGATCGCCCGCGACATCGTCAAACTGTTTCCCTCGCCACAGGCCGTCGTGCTCGACTATGGCTGCGGCGAAGCATGGACGGCGGCCGATCTGGCGCGCGCCTGCGCGAAACTCTATCTGTTCGACACGGCGCCGACCGTGCGCGCTGCGGTGGCGCAACGGGTCAGGAACGAACCGAAGATCGCCGTTCTCGACGAAACCGCGCTGGCCGCGCTCGAACCCGGCACGCTCGATCTCGTCGTCGTCAATTCGGTGCTGCAATATCTCTCGCACGATGAACTCGTCGCTCTGCTGGATCTGGCGCGCGCGAAGTTGAAACCGAGCGGCGTTCTGGCGTTGGGCGATGTCATCCCGCAAGATGCCAATGCTCTGTCCGATACCTGGGCGCTGCTCGGCTTCGCCGCCCACGGCGGCTTTCTCACCGCGGCATTGAAGGGGATCGTCAAGACGGTGTTTTCCGACTACCGCAAGCTGCGCGAGCAACTGGGCCTCACGCGCTACAGCGAAACGGCGATGATCGAACTCTTGCGCGGCCACGGATTCTCAGCCGAACGAGCGGTGCGCAACATCGGGCACAATCAGGGCCGAATGTTGTTTCTGGCGCGCCCGGTCTGACGGGGGATCGTTGGCGAACAGCGACGAACTCTAACGTGCGCTAATCTTTATCGTCCTGTTTCGTGACGGGAAGGGTCGTCGATCTGGCCGCGACCTGCATCCAGACGTTGTGCCCACCTTGATCGCCGAGGCGTAGAAACCGCTCGGCCTGTTCGCGCGCGATCGCCGGAGCCGTCTCGCCCCATCGATAATTCAGCATCTTGGCGTAGATTTCGATGGCCTGGTCATGGCTGATGTTCATGCAGCAACTCCGGACTTACCCCGCCATCACACAGCCGCATGACAGCGACCGTATAATGGCTATCGCAAGCAACTGGTTCCGCAGGTCTGTCCGTCCCTGCGCCGGCCCGCCGCTCCGCCGCAATTCGGTCGCTTTCTCACCGCTTGCCCCTTTTGCGAGCAGCGGTTAGGCAGGAACCCATGTTTGCGCCTGTCATCGCCTTTCCCGTTATCGACCCGGTCCTCGTCGAGGTCGGCCCGTTCGCGATCCGCTGGTACGCGCTGGCCTATATCTTCGGTCTGATCGGCGGCTGGTTCTATGCCCGCCGCCTGGTGGCGCAGCCGGCTCATTGGGGGGCGGTGCCGCGTCCCACGGTGGCATCGCTCGATGACCTTCTGGTCTATTGCGCCTTCGGCGTCATTCTCGGCGGCCGCCTTGGCTATGTGCTCTTCTATAATGTCGAGCACTATATGGCCGAGCCGCAAGAGATTTTCGCGCTGTGGAAGGGCGGCATGTCGTTCCACGGCGGTCTCGCAGGGGCCGCCTTGGCGATCTGGCTGTTCGCCCGGCGCTATAAGCTCGGCGTGCTGTCGGTCTGCGATCTCTGCGCCACCGTCGTGCCGATTGGCCTGTTGTTCGGCCGCATCGCCAATTTCATCAAGCCGGAATTGTGGGGCCGGCCGACCGACGTGCCTTGGGCCATGGTTTTCCCCGATGCTGGGCCGCTGCCCCGCCATCCGAGCCAGCTCTATGAGGCGGGGCTCGAGGGGCTGCTGCTCCTGCTGATTCTCTATGTCTTCGTCCGTCGTGGCGGCTTCCAGCGGCCGGGCTTTCTCACCGGCGTTTTCGGCATCGGCTATGGTCTGGCGCGTATTTTCTGTGAATTCTTCCGCGAGCCCGATCCGCAGCTCGGATTTCTGTTTGGAAATGCGACGATGGGCATGCTCCTGTCGATCCCGCTGGTGCTGATTGGCATCTGGCTGATCGCACGCGCCCGCCGGGTCATCGAACCCGTGGCGGCAGAGGGTAAGGCAGGGGGAGAAGGATGACGCCGTTGGGCGAGCACATCCGCCGGCTGATCCGTAATGGCGAGACCGTTTCCCTCGAACGGTTCATGGCGATCGCGCTCGGCGATCCCGAACACGGTTACTACATGACCCGCGATCCCTTTGGCGTCGATGGTGACTTCACCACTGCGCCGGAGATTTCGCAGATGTTTGGCGAACTGCTTGGCCTGTGGGCCGCCGAAGTCTGGGCGCTGATGGGATCGCCGAAGCAGATCCAGCTTGTCGAGCTCGGCCCCGGTCGCGGCACGTTGATGTCGGACGCGCTGCGCGCTCTGCAGGTTGCCGGCAATTTCGCCAAGGCGCTGACGGTCCATTTGATCGAGACCAGTCCGGTTCTCGAAGCGCAGCAGCGCGAGATTTTGGCCGGATCGGAGTTCAAGATCTCCTGGCACCAATCCCTCGATACGGTGCCCTATGGGCCGTCGATCTTTCTGGCCAACGAATTCTTCGATGCGCTGCCGGTGCGCCACTACGTCTTTCAGGAAGGCGCCTGGTACGAGAAGGTCATCGGCCTCGATGAGAACGACGCACTTTACTACGGCTTGGCCGATGATCCCGAAACCTCGATCCGCGCCCGCGCCGATGAAAACGCCGTACTCGAAGTCTCAGGGCTGAGCCATCGTGTCATGGCCGAACTCGCCAAGCGCGTCGCGACCGATCGCGGCGCCGCTTTGATCATCGATTATGGCCATGTCGAAACCCAGTTCGGCGAAACCCTGCAAGCGCTGAAAAGTCATGAGCCGGTGTCGCCGCTCGATGAGCCGGGCGAGGCCGATCTCACCGCCCATGTCGATTTCGCCGCTTTGGCGCGCACCGCGCGTGCCATGGGCGCGTCGGTCTATGGCCCGCAACGGCAGGCGGATTTCCTGTCGAAGCTCGGGATTTTCGAGCGTGCCAACGGCCTCAAGCGTCAGGCGACGCCGCGTCAGGCGATCGAGGTCGATCGGGCGCTGCTGCGTCTCGTCTCCACCGCGCCCGAGCGCGGCGCCGGCGGCGCCATGGTGCCGGGCATGGGCGCGCTGTTCAAAGTGATGGCGATCACTCATCCCGACATGCCGCAGCCGCCCGGCTTGCAGAGCCCATCGAAATGAGCGCGCTGCCCGTCATCCGCTCGCGCCTTTTGGAGGCGGCGGGCGTTTCCCACGCTTTCTTCACCCGCCAGGGCGGCGTCAGCACCGGCGTCTATGCGTCGCTGAATGGCGGCGCCGGATCGCGCGACGATGCGGCGGCGGTCGCCGAAAACAAGCGCCGCATGGCTGACACGCTTGGGATAACGGCCGATCGCTTCATGGTGCCGTATCAAATTCATTCCGCCGATGCGGTGGCCATCGCCGCGTCGTGGAGCGAGGCGGAGCGGCCGCGTTGCGATGGTGTCGCCACCGCGACGACAGGCCTGGGGCTCGGCGTGACGGGTGCTGACTGCGGCATCCTTCTGTTTGCCGACGCACGGGCCGGGGTTATTGGTGCTGCCCATGCTGGCTGGAAGGGGGCTTTCGACGGCGTGATCGAAGCGACCTTGCAGCGTATGGAAGAGCTCGGCGCGAAACGCGCCAATGTCAGCGTCGTGCTGGGGCCGACGATCGCGCAGGCGTCCTATGAAGTCGGGCCGGAATTCGTCGCGCGCTTTCGCGCTGCGGACGCCGGCAACGAACGTTTCTTTGTGCCGTCGCCGCGCGCAGATCATGCGATGTTCGATCTGCCGGCCTTCATCGGCGCCCAGCTCGACAAGGCCCACGTTGGCGCGTTCGAGAATCTCGCCCTCGACACCTATGCGGACGAAGAGCGCTTTTACTCCTATCGCCGCACCACCCATCGCGGCGAGAATGACTATGGCCGGCTGATCGCGGCGATCGCTCTCAACTAAAACGCCACGCCATAGACGATCCGCATTTCGTTACGCTCGAAATTGTCGAGATCGAAACGTCCCGGCGATCCATCGGCGCGGCCAGTCACCTGCCGGTTCCACACCGCCGAAATGAAGGAATGGTCGGTTGGTTTATAGAACAGGTTTGGGCCGATGAAGAGGGCGTGGCCTGAAAAGCGATTGAGGAAGCTGCCATCAGTGGTCCGCACGTAACGCGCTTCGCCGCCCATGAAGAGCCGGCCGACGATCCGCAGGCTTGTGCCAGCGGATAGGCTGAGCGCCGATACGCGATTCCAGATTGTCATGCCCGGCGTGCGGCCAAAGCCGGTTTCATAATCGACGTTCAAAGCCACCAGCATCGTGTCGGGCACGATCTCCTTGTCGAAGCGGGCGAAGAAGGATGTGACGAATTCGCTGGATCGCAGCCCCGCTATACCATCGATGCGCGCGAAGGTTGGCTTGACGCCAATTGTGAGACCGAAGCCATGTTCGTCGCGGCGCCACAGCCTGTATTTGAATTCGAGTTCCGCGCCTTCAGGCGCGATGGCGCCGCGATTGGGCAGGCCTGGAACGCCGGAGATGTCGTGGCGGGCGATGAAGAAACCGGGCGCGATGCGGAAATCATCCGTCACCGAATATTTCGCCGAGATGCCGCCGGAGAGTGCGGAATAGCGGCCGCGTGCCCGGCCCAAGCGGCCGAAGGCCGAATATTCGATCTCCAATTCGTCCTTGCCGCCGAAGTCGCTGCCTTCGGTAAAGCCGAACATATGTTCGCTGTCGATGTCGGCGGCTGCAACCGGCAGCGGGCCGAGGCAAAGGCTGGAAAGCAAGGCTGCGCGAAGTGAACGCATCGATAGGCACGTCTTTCCCGTGCCACCGGCAGGAGCCGGCAGAGCGGATCGTTGGTAGGGAAGGAAGCTGTGGCGGTTAGCCCGTCACGGCATCGAACAGGAGTTTGAAATTAAGGGCGAGGATGAGCGCCGCGATCGCGAAAGCGACAAAGGACAGCGCGCGCGGTGCGACGAGATCGCCCAGCATGCGGCGCGAGGCGGTGAACCACACGAGCGGTACCACGGCGAAGGGCAGGGCCAGACTGAGAATGACCTGGCTCAGCACAAGCAGCTTGCCAGTCAAGGCTTCGCCGGCCCAGATCGTAACGAAAGCCGCTGGGATCAGAGCCAGACCGCGCGTGATGAGCCGTCGCACCACCGGGCTCACCTTGAACTGGATGAAGCCTTCCATGACGATCTGACCGGCGAGCGTTGCGGTCACGGTCGAATTGAGGCCGCATGCCAGCAAGGCGATGCCGAACAGATGCGCGGCGAGCACCGTGCCGAGCAGCGGCGTGATCAGCCGATGCGCGTCTTGCAACTCGGCCACTTCATGATGTCCGCGCGTATAGAAGGTGGCGGCGGCGAGGATCAGGATCGAGCCGTTGATCAACAGCGCGAAGGCGAGCGCGATGGTCGAATCCCATACGGCGAATTTGATCGCTTCGCGCTTTTCAGGAACCGTCGGCCCGATCTGCCGGGTCAGCACCACGCCGGAGTGCAGATAGAGATTGTGCGGCATGACGGTCGCGCCGAGAATGCCGAGCGCGATGTAGAGCATTTCCGGATTGGTGGCGATATCGACGGTCGGGATCAGGCCTTTGGCGATGGCTGCCATGGAGGGCTGCGCCAGGATGAGCTGGCCGGCGAACGCCAGTGCGATGATGATCAAAAGCGCGATGACGAAAGCTTCGAGTTTGCGGAAGCCGAGATTTTGCAGCGCCAGCACGAGGAAGACGTCGAGGGCCGTCAGGATCACGCCGATGGCCAGCGGAATGCCGAACAGCAATTGCAGGCCGATGGCCGTGCCGATCACTTCGGCAAGGTCGGTCGCGACGATGGCCGCTTCCGCGATCAGCCAGAGCACGAAGGAAACGGAGCGGGGGAAGCGCTGGCGGCAGGCCTGGGCGAGGTCCATGCCCGTGCCGATGGCGAGGCGGGCCGAGAGCGCCTGCAAAACGATGGCCATCAAGCTGGAGAGGACCGCGATGAACAGCAAAGCGGTGCCGAATTGCGAACCGCCCGCCAAGGCCGTCGCCCAATTGCCGGGGTCCATATAGCCGGTGGCGACCAGATAGCCCGGGCCAAGGAAGGCAATGAACCGCCTGATAGCGGAACCCGATACCGCGACGCTGCCGTGGGATTCTGGGAGGGACGGGCGCATTCCAAAGCGCTGCGGGCCAGCGCCCGGTCCAAAACTTTCTGCCGAAGACATAAACCCAGAAACCCTCAAATTAGTGTCGTTCGATATGTAGCATAGGCTACAAATAGGGCGCAAGGCTTGAAAGTCTAGGGGTGGCAAAAAGTTTCACCACCGGCTGCGGCGGTTCTTGTATATGGAACAGCAAATGGCAGACGCGCGGCGGGGCCGGCATCTGCCATTTCGAGGGATGGAACGGATCAGGCTTCCGCTTGGGCGCACTGCGTCTTCGGCCGGGCACCGAAAGCCAGCAGGCTCAGGCTCGCCATGGCGAAGGCGCCCAGCACGCCATAAAGCATCACCCAGCCGAAACCGTCGATGAGAGCGGCTTGCAGACCGGCGGCGGGCAGGGTGCCGCCATGCAGCTTTCCGGCGGCCACCTCTTCGGCGAGGGCGCGCAAGGGTGCGCCCGTCAACGCGCCGCCGAGCTTGTCGCGCAGGGAAGCAAGCGTGCCCTCGGTGAGGATGAGCCCCATGACGGCGATATTGATGGCAAGCGTGATCATGCGCGCCGACAGATCGATGCCCGAGGCCATGCCGGCGCGTTCGCGCGAAACCGAGCCCGTGGTGGTGTTGGTCACCGGCGTATTGACGCTGCCAAGTCCGGCGCCGGCGATCGCCGCGCCGAAGAGGACCAGCGCGGCATTGGTCTTGAGGCCGAGGAACATGATCAGGAAGCCAAGCCCGATGATCGCCAGCGCGGCGGGAATGACGCGCGCCGCCCGATAGCGCAGCGCCAGCCATTCGCCGATCGGCGGGAAGATCAAGGTCGGCAGCGTATAGGCCAGGAGCGCCAGACCGGAAGCGACAGCGCTATAGCCGAGGCCGTAGTTAAAATAGAGCGGCAGATAGATCATGAACGGCCAGAAGGCGAAGTTCATGCCCATGCAGCCAAACAGCGCGCCGGAAAAGGCGCGAATGCGGAAGACCGAAAAGTCCACCATCGGCCGCTCGACTGTGGTTTCGACATACAGGAAGAGCGCGAAAGCCAACACCGCACCAGCGAGAATGGCCAGCGCCGTAAGGCTGCCAAAGCCGAGGCTGGCGCCTTGCGTGATGTAGAAGGCGAGACCGAAGACCGCGAGAGACAGTGTCACGATGCCGGCGAGATCGAGCCGCCCAGCGTCGGGATCGCGCGATTCCTTCACGGTGGCATAAGCCAGCGCGATGGAGACGATGGCGACAGGACCGTTGACCAAAAACACCCAACGCCAATTGGTGAACTCCACCAAGAGCGATCCGACCATCGGGCCAAAGCCGATGCCGGCGCCGGCGATGACGCCCCAGACGCTGAAAGCGATGCCACGCTCACGCGCATTTTCGAACTGATGCGAGATCACGGCCAAGGTGGCGATCAGCATCGTGCTGCCGCTCATGCCTTGCAGGGCGCGGCCGATGATGAGGGTGGCGGTGTCGGGGGCAAAGCCGCAGACCAGCGAGGTCAGCCCGAACAAGGCCGTGCCGATGATGAACAGGCGCCGCCGGCCGAAGCGGTCCGCCAGGGTGCCCGCCGCCATCAGCATGGTGTTCACGGCGATGGTGTAGGCGTTCATGATCCATTGCATGTCCGTAAACGACGTCTGCAAGGCGTTTTCGATGCCGGGCAGGGCGGCGGGCACGGCCGAAATCTCAAGGCCGAACATGAATGAGCCGAAACAGACGGCGACGAGCGCCGTCAGGCTTCTTCCAGAAAAACTTTGGGGCATGGGGTGGTCCTTTCGCCCTCGCATGTAAAACTTGGACGAAAGGACAGAAGCTGGCAGTAATAGAACCTTATGTCCTAAAAATTGGACGATGCGATGCTTGACCTCAACGATCTCAGATTATTCGTGCAAGTGGCCGATCACGGCGGATTCGCTGCTGCGGGGCGGGCCCTCGCCATGCCGAAGTCGACCTTGGCCAAGCGCATCGGCGACTTCGAGACCCGGCTCGGCCTGCGCCTGTTCCAGCGCCATGCCCGTCAGTTTGCCTTGACCGAGATCGGCCGTGAGCTTTACGAGCGCGCCCAGGCCATGCTGGTCGAGGCCGAGACGGCGGAGGCGTTGATCCAGGGCCGGCTGCATGAGCCAGCGGGCCTGGTACGGTTCACCGCGTCTGTCCTGGAAGCCCAAACCCTATTGACCGATCTGCTGCCGGAATTCGCCGTCGCCCATCCAAAAGTGTTTCTGGAGCTTGATGCCACCGATCGTCTCGTCGATGTCATCGAGGATGGCTTCGACTTGGCCTTACGTACGCACTACGGGCCCTTGCCGGATTCAAGCCAGGTGCAGCGGCGGCTTGGCGTCTCGTTCAACCATCTGGTCTGTGCGCCGTCCTATCTAGAAGGCCGGCCACGGCCCAACTCTCCGGCGGAGCTGGGCGGACATCTGGGCATCTGGTTCGCCTTGAAGACCAAGGCGCTGCCCTGGCGATTCTACGATGATCAGGGGCGGTCATTCGAGGATGCTGCCGCCATGCCGTGCTGGCGCTTTGTCTCCAACGATCCGGCGACCCTCTTGAATGCCGCCATCGCTGGGCTCGGCATCGCCTCCTTGCCGGCGCGCATGTGTGCCGGGGCGCTCGCCAGCGGCCAGCTCGTTCGCTTGCTGGAGGGCTGGCATCCAGGCGGCCCAACGCTGACCCTTTTGACGCCCCATCGGCGCGGGCAACTGCCGGCCGTACGGGCCTTGTCCGACTTTCTGGCGGCGCGGCTCACGCCCCTGTTGGCGAAAACGCATGTTTCCTAATTGTTTGGAAAGATGTCGCGCCACCGGCGCATGTTTCGCGGCAATGCGAAATCTAAGGTGAAGGAACCCTTTCGGATCGCAGCATCCCTGTTGCGTCCGTGCAACAGCCTGAAAATGATTCAGATTACGACGCGAAACGCCCTGATCTATGCCCCGTTTGTGCCATAAACCGCTCGCTAATCAGTAGGGTGCAGTGAGAGCGGTAGTTGATCGCATCGTCAAGGCAATGAAACACTCATTCGGCGCGGAATCGCGTGGCGATAGATCAATTGGAATTGGGACAGCGTTGATGGACGCGTGTGGGTTCAGCAAGACGGAGTTTCCTATTCGGTCCGGGCGCGAGGGATCGACCCGCGAAGGATCGGCCTTTGTGTCGCGCCGTTCTCATTTCATTGCGATGGGCTGGGGTTGGGTCAACGTTTGCGGGGATCTGCCATGATGGCTTTTCCGGCTCACCACTCCATCCGTTTCTATTGCAGCATCGCGCTGCTTGGCGCGTCGGTCGTCATTACGCCGGCTCGTGCGCTCGATTCCGAACCGACGCCGCCGGGCTCGGCCACCGCCGCTCTGCCGGTGTTCAAGGATCCGATGGCGGCGCTGCGCGAAGGTCTTGCTGGCTATCGCGCCGGCAATTTCGACGCCTCCGTACGCGCGCTGCGTTATGCTGCCGAAGGCGGTCAGTCGATGGCGCAATGGAAGCTCGGCCAGATGTACGCGGCTGGCGACGGCGTGCCCCACGACGACATCAAGGCCTTCCAATATTTCTCGCAGATCGTCGCCTCCTACGACGAGGACGCTTCCGACCCGCGCGAGATTCCGTTCGTCTCGAGCGCCTTCGTCTCGGTCGGCAATTACAATCTGCATGGCTTGCAGACGTTGAAGCGCAATCCGCGCCGCGCCTTCCAGCTTTTCCATTACGCCGCCACCAATTTCAGCGACGCCAACGCCCAGTACAATCTGGCGCGCATGTATCTCGACGGCGACGGCATCCCGGCCGATCCGCGCCAGGCGACCCGTTGGCTCAGCAACGCCGCCGAAAAGAACCACATGGAAGCGCAGGCGTTGCTGGGCAACATGCTCTTCCAGGGCCTCAACGGCCTGCCGCGCCAGCGCCATCGCGGCCTCATGTATCTGACCCTGGCGCGCGAAGCGGCGGGCGACCGGCCGGAGAACCGCTGGATCGTCGATCTCTACGACACCGCGATTCGCACCGCCGATGACTTCGACAAACAGGCGGCGCATATCGAGCTGAGCCGCCAGCTCGCCAAGCGCTCCCGTTAAAAAGCGCTCCCTTTAATTCATTCGTTTTATCAAGAGCCTCCGGGCGACTTCTCGCCCTCGATTTCAATGGCTCGTCCGTCACCGATCTTGCCGCTGATCTTCTTGTAGAACGTGAGATAGCGCGCGCCATCCGGCGTTGCGACCGCCGCAGCGATACGTTCAGGCAGATCGGGCGCGCCACTGGCGAGACCTTGCAGCACCGCCGCGTGCAACGTCGCGAAGCGCTGGAAATCCGCGCCGAGCTGGTCCTGCCGGCCATGCAGGGCATAGAGCGGCTGCGGCTCGCTTTTGCCCTTCAATGCAAAGGCGCCGAGTTCGACAAACCGATGCGCTGACGCGGCGGCCCGGATTGCCGCCGAGGCGACGATCGATACGCCCAATTCCTTGGTCGCCGTCTCCAGCCGCGCCGCGACATTTACCGGATCGCCGACGATCGAATAATCGAAGCGCTGGTCCGATCCCATATTGCCGACGAAGACCGGTCCGGCGTTGAGGCCGATGCCGACGGCCAGCGGCACATGCGAACGGCCTTCGGCCTCGGCCTGTGCCTGCAACACCGCGTCGATGTCGGGAATGGCCGCCTGCATGGCAAGCGCCGCCGCGCAGGCCCGGTCGGCATGATCGGTCACGATCAGCGGCGCATTCCAGAACGCCATCAGCCCGTCGCCGATATACTTGTCGATCGTGCCACGCTCAGCGAGTACGGCGCCCGTCAGCGGCGTGTGCAGGGCGTTGAGAAAACGCACCACGCCCTCGGCATCGAGCGTCTCGGCACGCGCGGTGAAATCGCGCGCGTCGGAAAACAGGATCGACACCTCGCGCGTATCGCCGCCGAGTTTGAGGCGGGACGGATCGGCGGCGAGCTGTTCGATGACGCTGGGGCTGAGATAGCGCTGGAAGGCGCCGCGCACGAACCGCTTCTCCTGTTCGCTCTGCCGATAGACGACGAAGGTGACGCCGAGATAAGTGGCGATCCACGACGCGCCGGGAATGACCGGATCGAACAGCAGGTCTTCGTAGCGGAACAGATACCAACTGCCGAGCACACAGACGCAGAGCAGTAGGAAAGCGGCGAGCGCCGCCAAAGTCGGCGGCAACCGTCGTGCCAGGAAGGCGACGGCGAGGCCGCCGATGAGCAAAGCAATGGCTTCGGCGCCCAGCATCCAATCGGGCCGCGCCAGGCGCGAGCCGGTGAGTGCATGTTCGATCAGCTCCGCATGCACTTCGACGCCGGGCACCGCACTGTCGATCGGCGTCGAGCGCAAGTCGGAGAGGCCGGCGGCGCTCGAGCCGACGAGCATGATGCGCCCCTCAATCTCATCGCGATCGACGCCGCCTTCCAAAATCTTCCACACCGGCAGCACGCGGCCCGGCTGCGATCCGGCGAAACGGATGCGCACGCCGCCATCCCGCTCGGTGGGGATTTCGGCATCGCCGATCTTCACGGCGACGATGGAGGTGCGGCCGCCGAAATTGGTCTCGCCCGAGGCATTGCTTGCCTTGATGACCGGCGTGTCGGTGCGGAAGGCGACGCGCAGCGCTTCGCCGGCGAGGCTCGGCACCAGGGTTTTCTCCGGCCCGTCGCCGATGGCGAAGACCAGCGGCACGCACCGCAGGATGAGATCGACATCGGGGATGTAGTTGATGGCGCCCATGCCGGCGGCCGCTTCGCGCAGATGCGGCAGCGGCAGGATCATGCCGCGAAAGAACGGTAGCGCCGCCGTTGGATCATCACCCAGGCGGACGAATTGCGTCTTCATCGGCGCGCTGACGTCGGAAGGACGATTGGTCAGCGCCATGCCGATCACCACCGGCTGGTCGCGGAAGGCTTTTTCAAGCGGGTCGGCGTCGAGCGTGCCGCTGTCGGCGAGCGTCTTTTGCAGCGCATCGCGTTCCGGCGAAGCTGGCAGCAGCGACAGCACTTCGCGGGTCGCGAGCCGGTCGGGCTCGGCGAACAGGCTGTCGTAAGCGACGACGGCGGCACCTTGTTCTATGAGTTTGTTCGTCAGCTCGGCGAGCCGCTGACGCGGCCACGGCCATTGGCCGAGGCGGGTAAGAGAAGCATCGTCGATATCGACGATGCGCACCGGCAGATCGGGCGACCAGGGGCGCGGCGCGAGCTGCTGGAATTCGTCGAAGACGATGTTGCGCAGGCGCTCCACCGGCCGCGTGCCATTGAGCAACACGCCGACGATGAGCCCGATGATGACCGGCGTCAGCCCGACCAGCCACAGCAATCCGCGTCGCGCCGTCTTGCGGCCGGTGGCCTCCGTCGCGCGCGCTGGCTGTGGCTTTGCCAATCAGGGCCTCAGTTGAGTTCGATGCGCACCGGCACGTGGTCCGATGGCTTTTCCCAGCCGCGCACATGTTTGTCGATCGTGGCGGAGGAGAGACGGTCGGCCGCCTGCGGCGACAGCAGCAGATGGTCGATACGGATGCCGTTGTTCTTCTGCCAGGCGCCGGCCTGATAATCCCAGAAGGAATAGAGCCCGGCTTCGTCGGTCGTGGCGCGCACCGCTTCGGTGAGGCCGAGATTGATCAGCCGGCGAAAGGCGGCGTGGGTCTGCGGCAGGAACAGCGCATCGTTGACCCAGGCTTCCGGCGTCTTGGCGTCTTTGGCCTCGGGGATGACGTTGTAGTCGCCGGCCAGAACCAGCGGCTCCTCGTAGGCGAGCAGGGATTTGGCGTGGCGGGCGAGGCGATCCATCCAGGCGAGCTTGTAGGCGTATTTCTCGGTGCCGACCGGATTGCCGTTGGGCAAATAGATCGAGGCGACGCGCACGACGGTGTCGCCGTGCGGCACGATTGCTTCGATGTAGCGCGACTGCTCGTCCGCATCGTCGCCCGGCAGACCGCGCGTCACCTCGATGGGCGCCTTCGACAGAATGGCGACACCGTTGAACGTCTTCTGGCCATGCACGGCCGCGTTATAGCCGGCGCTCTCGATCTCGGCCCTGGGGAAGGCGTCGTCGGTGCATTTGATTTCCTGCAGGCACAGGACGTCGGGTTCCTCTTCCTTGAGATAACGCAGGAGATGATCGAGGCGCTGACGCACCGAATTGACGTTCCAGGTGGCTATGCGCACAGGCGAAATTCCGGTTTCTGTTGGTCGAGATTCTAGAGTTCGGGCGAGTGTAGCCGGTTGCGCCGCGCCTTTCAGCCCCAGCGCCGATGCGCCCACATCCATTGTTCGGGGTGGGCGCGTACGGCGTTTTCGATGGCACGGTGCAAATTGGCGGTGGCGGTGGCCACATCCGCGTCGATATCGTCGGTGACCGGCACTTCGATGCGGATCAGGCCGGCACGGAACCGCACGCCTGGCAGCCGCACCACCCATCCCGCGAACAGGGGGATGCCAAGCCGTCGGGCGGCGATGGCCGGAAATGGAGAACTGGGGGCCGGCCGGCCAAAAAACGGCACGGGCAGGCCGAAATTGTCGCGCAGATCGACCATGGTGGTAATGGCGCCGCCATGGCGGGCATGTTGCAGCAGCTTGCGGGCCGCGCTCTCATGCTTGGCGATCAGGCCGCCGGGATAGAACGGCGCCCGCAGGCGGTAGACATAGGCGTCGATCAAAGGATTCTTGATGCGCTGGAAGACGCCAGCCGTGTTTGCCCCCGTCACGACCAGGCTGGCCGAACCGAGTTCCCAATTGCCCAGATGAGGGGCGCAGGCGATGAAACATCTGTCGGCTGGGAGCAGATCCGAGAATTTACTTTCAAGCTCAAGCCGACCTTCGTCCATGATGGTCTTGAGATGGAACGCCTCGGCGAAGACCCGGCCGAGATTGTCCCACATGGCCCGCACGATCGCCTCGCGCTCGGCCTCGGTCTTTTCCGGCAGGGCAGCTTGCAAATTGGCAAGTGCCCGACGGTGCCGGCTCGACCAGGGCGCGAACATCCGCCAGCCCCAGCCCATGGCGTTGGAAGCGGTTTCCAGCGGCAGCGCCCGCACGAGCGCCACCATGGCCCGGAAACAGGCATATTCAATGCGATGCTTGAAGCGAGGGGCGGGCGGAGGCGTGGACAAAGAGGGCGGCACCGGGGTTCGCGGCGTGCCGCGTTGACTCGATTTCGTCAAATCCATAACGGTGAGCGGAATCGCGCACAATATGCGCTCTCAGCGCTTTTTGTGTCGGCCTGGATAAATACATCGGAAACAAGCGTGTGCGCGACCGCCTGATCCACGTTTTTGTGCCTCTGGCCGGCTTCGCGGCGCTCGTCGGGGTGGGGCTTTTCGCCCCCAAACTGGCCGATGTCCTCAATCTGGCGCTGCCCTTTTTCGGGCTGATCGTCATCGGCTACGTCTGCGGAAAGCTGTGGGATATTCCCGAGGCCGGCCTCGCCTGGATGAACACGTTCATCGTCTATGTCGCGCTGCCGGCCCTGTTCTACAATCTGATCGCCGCCACGCCCATCGCCGAACTCGCCAATTGGCGTTTCATCGCGATCACCACGAGCTGCACGGCGCTGGCCTATGCCTTCGGTTTCGGCGTCGGCTGGTTCGGCAGCGGCCGCCGCCTGGAACAGGCGACGATCCAGGGCGTCGCCTCGGGCTATTCCAACGTCGGCTATATGGGACCGGGGCTGACGCTCGCGGCCTTCGGCCCGGCCTCGGTGGTGCCGACGGCTTTGATCTTCGTCTTCGACTCGACCTTCTTCTTCACCATCGTGCCGTTGCTGATGAGCCTGTCGGCCGGCAGCCACGCGACCAAAGCTGAAACCGCCTGGCTGATCGCCCGGCGCGTCTTCACCCATCCGTTCAACGTGGCCACCGCACTCGCCATCTTCTCGGCGGCGACGCAGATCCATCCGCCCGTGCCGGTCGAGAAACTGCTCACCTTCCTGCAAAACGCCGCGGCCCCTTGCGCGCTCTTCGTCATGGGCGTGACGGTGGCGCAACGTCCGGTCAGACGCATCTCCGGCGAAATGCCGCTCTTGCTTCTGTGCAAGCTGGTGCTGCATCCGTTGCTGGTGTGGGTCGCCATGTCGCTGCTCGGCGACTTCGGCCGCGTGTGGACCTTCACCGCCGTGATGATGGCGGCGCTGCCGCCGGCGCTGAACGTCTTCGTGATGGCGAGCCAGTACAACGTCTATGTCGAGCGCGCCTCGAGCCTGATCATGGCCGGCACGATGATCTCGGTGGTGACGGTGACGGGGCTGCTCTATCTGATCGCCGTGGGCGGCGTGCCGTATCGATTGTTTGGGTAGGGAACCCTCGGCGGATCGGCGAATTGAGGTTATTCGATCCTCAGCTTTGAATCCGCAAAGGGATATCGCGCGCGTGACCCCGGCCGCCCAAACAGTTCTCGATCAACTGCAAGGTCAATTGCGTTCCGCTTCCGTAGCGACGGCTGGAGGATTTCGGCCATCGGAGGATCCGGTCACGTCATGGTTTTGTCGTGGGGTCGGCCATCGCGGCGAAGGGCTTCCTGAATGGAAGGGCGAAGCGATGTTCCCACTCTTGCAGGTTCGCATCGACGAGCTGCCCTATGTGCCCGAACAACTCAAGCACGTGTCGCTCCTGGTTCTGTTTCATAATCTGCGCAGCCATCCGTTCGACCTGCCGCACGGCGATGGCTGGTTGATCCGAGAATATACGACGACGGACAATCTCGTTCCGTTACCCGCTCTCGATCATCCCTATAAAGCCTTTCCTATTCGCTGGTCGCGCATCGATGATGATGCACCGGGATGGGAAGACGCTTGGAGCCTGCTCGATTTGTCGGCTGTCAATGAAGACGACAGCGCGTCAGACGCTTTCTTCGGCGGGTTCAATCGCTATTCCAACACCAAGGTCGGCGGCTATCCGAAAGAAATCCAACACGCCGTTGGCCTGAATGATTTTGTCTTTCAGGTCGGGTCGGAAGAGAAGGTCAACTGGATGTGGGCCGACAATGGCATCGGCTATTTTTTCCGCTCGTCGGCGGGAGAGTGGCGATGGTCCTGCCAGTTTTACTGACAGCGCGAACGCTATGACCGTCCAGAGTGCCGCTCCACCATATATCGCCCCGGCGATGTACCAAGCGCCTTGCGGAACATGGTCACGAAACTGGGCATGCTCTCATAGCCGAGATCGGCCGCGACCTGCTGAATGGAGGCGCCGCCGGCGAGCCATTTGACGGCGAGCATTACGCAGAGCTGCTGGCGCCAGCGGCCAAAACTCATGCCGGTCTCTTGATGGATGAGCCGTGCCAAGGTGCGCTCGCTCAAGCCGGCGCGCTTCGCCCAGACGGCGAGCGTGGCGCGATCCGCCGGCGCGTTCATCATCAGGTCGATGATCCGGCGCAGACGATGATCGTTGGGCATCGGCAGATGCAGATCCTCGATCTGGGCGACGGCGAGTTCATCGAGCAGGACCGACACCAGGCGGGAGTTCGCTCCGCCTTCCTCATAGAGCAGCGGCAGATTCGCGGCGCGGGTCAAAAGCGCGCGCAGCAGCGGCGTCACCGACAAGGCGCAGCAGGTGCGCGGCAGGTTTTGGCCGACGGCCGGATCGACGAAACCGTTATAGCCTTCGAGCGCGCCCGCCGCCGTGGCCTTGACGGCATGGAGCGCGCCGCCGGGAATCCAGACGGCGCTGCGCGGCGGCACGATCCATAGCCCGCCTTCCACCTCGCAACTCAGCGCGCCGCGCTGCACGAGAATGATCTGGCCCTTGGCGTGGCTGTGGAAGCCGAGTTCGATGCCGTCGAAATCCTCGGTCACGAAACCATAGGTGACGACCGGGCGCGGCACGTCGTCCGGCTCGATCCAGTCTGACGGTTTGGAGAGTTCGGTCAGGATCGGCATGAGCGGCCTTCGCGTTTCGGTTTGGCAGAATTGAATAATATTCTGTCTGAATTTCGGAATGACGCCAAATATGCGGTCTCTTATCCCTTTGCGGCCAGCCGGTCGAGACCCACCGGCGCACGCGAAAGGACATGCCGTGAACTCACTGACCGAGGGCCTTGTCGCTGATACCCTGGACAAGCTGCACCGGGACGCGGAGGCCTGCGACCGCGAACATATCGAAGCGATGATGGCGGTCATCGAGGTACCGGGCGGTTCGCCCGAACAGGCGATCGCTGGCATGTTGGCGCAAGAGCTGGTGGATTATCGGCGTGTCTATCGCGACTATGCCGCCAATTTCCTGGCCGTCTCGCCGAAATACGGCCGCTTCCTCTACGCGATCGCGCGCGCCTGCAAGGCGAGGCGGGTCGTCGAGTTCGGCACCTCAATGGGCATTTCGACCATCTATCTCGCCGCCGCGCTGCGCGACAACGGCGGCGGTCACCTCATTGGCAGTGAGCTTGAAGGCGCCAAGGTGGCGCGGGCGCGCGCCAATCTGGCTGCCGCCGGCCTGGACGATCTGGTCGAGATTCGCGAAGGCGATGCGCTCGAAACGCTCAAGGATGTCGACGGCACGGTCGATCTGTTGCTGCTCGATGGTGCCTTCTCGCTTTATCTGCCTGTGCTGAAAATGATCGAGCCGAGGCTGTCGCCCGGCGCGGCGATCCTCGGCGAAAATGCTTTCGACCCAGCCTATCAGGACTACGTCCGCAAGCCGGCGAACGGCTACCTCTCGCGCGCGCTCGCGCTGGACGAGGGACGTGGCAACGAATTCACCGTGAGGACCGCACGATGCTGCTGAGAGAAGCCCCAGAACGTGCCACCACCAAAACGCCTGGCCGGCTGAGCCGCGCACTGCTGCGCATGCTGATGAAACAGGCGACCGTCGTTGCCAGCGAGCCGTTGAGCGACCGCTTCGCGCTGATCACGCTTGAAGGCAAGGCATTGCAAGACGTCACCTGGGTGCCCGGGCAGAAAATCCAGATCGCGATGGGCTCGGCCTTCGTCGCGCGCACCTATACGCCGATGGATTGGAACACCGTGGCCGGGCGTACTCGTATTCTTGCCTTTACGCATGGTGAGGGGCCAGGCAGCGCGTGGGTTCGTAACGTTCGACCGGGGGATGTGTGTGATCTCTTCGGACCGCGCAGTTCACTTGACGTGCGCCAGACGACCGGGCCGCTGGCCGTCTTTGGCGACGAGACGTCCATTGGGCTCGCTTATGCGTTGCTGCGCCAGGATCGCACGCGATCGGTCATGTGCCACTTCGAAGTGGGAGATCGCGAAGGCGCATCGCAGCTTCTCGAAAAGCTTGAGATCGGTCCGGCCGCCTTGTTCGAACGACAGGGCAACGGCACGCATATCTTGGAGATGGAGGCCGCGCTCCAAGCGCAGGTCGACGACGGCGCCACCTTCGCGCTGACCGGACAGGCCGGCACCATCCAGCGGCTCCGCCAAGGCCTGAAGCGGCAAGAGGTGCCAGCGGCGCGCATCCTCACGAAAGCCTATTGGGCGCCCGGCAAGACAGGCCTGGATTGAGCGCGCTGATCAGGCTGGCGCATCACATCCGGCGCGCCCACACCTGGCAGCACACCCTCGCGCATAGCGAAGCGACGCAGCGGCGCGATGGTGGTGAGCGCAGCCATGCCGGCGGCGCGCAATATATCGACAGGCAGGAAGCCAGCGAGCAAAGTGCGGTCGAGGAGATCGACGGCGATCTGGCGTGACAGCACGTCGCCGTGGCGCGCGCGTTCATAGGCGTCGAGCACATGTCTTGCGCCCGCATCGTCCGGCTGCAAGCGTTCGATATATTCGGCGAGATGGGCGACGTCGCGCAGGCCCAGATTAAGGCCTTGCGCGCCAATAGGCGGAAACACATGCGCGGCTTCGCCGACGAGTGCCAGACGCGGCGCAGTCATCGCGCGCGCGCTCAGACCCTGGATCGGAATGAAGGCGCCGCGTCGCGCCAAAGTGATCTTGCCGAGCAGATGGTAGCTCTGCTTTTCGATGGCACGCGCCAGGTCCGCATCGCTCAACGCGCGCAACTGGTCGGCGTGTGCCGGTCGCATCATCCACACCAGGCTTGAGCGATGAGTGGAGGTCTCGGTGGCGGGTAGTGGCACGAAGGTGCAGGGACCCTCGCGCGTATGAAATTCCGTGGAGGCATCGCCATGGGCGATGGCGTGGTCGAGCAGGGCAGTGAAAGCCACTTGCGGATAGGCCCATTCGCGCACGCCAATGCCGGCCGCCGCGCGGGCCGGCGACGCCCGCCCGTCGGCCGCGACGACGAGCTGCACCTCGATCGTCTCGCCGTTGGCGAGGCCGACGCGGCAGCACTCGGCTTCGAAATCATAACCGGTGACGAGATCGTGCCGGCGCCGGACGTTGGGCTCTTCCGCCAATGCGGCTTCGAGTGCGCGGGTGAGGTCGGCATTCTCGATGTTGAAGCCGAATTGCTCGAGCCCTGTTTCGCTGGCTTTGAAATCCGTGGGCCGATGGGCGAAGAGTGAGCCGGTATCGTCGACGATGCGCATGGTGGCGAGCGGCGCCGCACGCGGCGCGATCCTGTCCCACACGCCAAGTGCTGCGAGAAACCGCACCGAGCCGTCAAACAGCGCCACCGTGCGCGCGCTTAGCCTATCGTCGGCGGGGCCGGCGACGACGATCCGTTTGCCGAGGCGCGCCAGGGCCAGGCCGGCAGCGAGGCCGGCCGGTCCTGCTCCGGCGATGAGAATATCCGCGTCCATGCCCCAGACTTAAAGCCTCAGGTCGCCTTTGGCGAGCCGGCATCAAGTCGCGGGGACAGCGGAAATTTGGGGCGACCCGGAAAAGGGCGCTGGAGATTATAGAAACCAGTCCTCCAGTCGTCTCCTGAGCATGCGCCGCTCTTCCTCCAGCGAGTGTATGCGGCGGGCCGCTTCGAACGAGATCACATTCGAGCGGCGTTCGGTAAATTTGATGCCGGCCCGGGTCTCGTTGAGCCAAACCATTTGTGCCGGTCGACTTTCGCCTTGCTTGTGAATGGCGATTTCGAAAGTGCCCGGAAGGTTCGAGGTATTCGCCATCGCGATCAATGCGCCGTTATGAGATAAATCGCGGACTAGGCATTCCAGGGTGGAATTTCGTTGGTTGAATGCGATCAAACCGCGAAGATAAGTCCGTCTGCGTTGCTGCTGCCTTCTATCCCCCATGCCCTTGATCCATTTCGCTACGCTCGTGTTGCGATAGGTTCATCTGAGCAACAATCGGGCCACGATCTGTTAAGGATATTTGGCTGCTCGGTGCCGTTCCCGACGCTAAACTGTGGTGCGCAACCACGACACAACGTTTTGCCACATGCCCCTGGTTCCCGGATCACGCTTCGCGTGTCCGGGAACCAGGGGCATGTGGTAGAGCTTGCTAGGCTTCCTTGAAGCCGTAGTCGGGAATGCCCTGTTCGTTGCCGTAATATTTATAGGGCAGGAACTTGCCGGACATGCCGATTTTCACGCGGTCGCCCTTCGGATTGGGTTCGCGTTCGAATTCAATGTTGAAATCGATCGCCGACATGATGCCGTCGCCGAATTCTTCCTCAATCAGAGCTTTCCAGGCCGGGCCATTGACCATCACCATTTCATAAAAGCGGTAGATCAGCGGATCGGTCGGCGGCATCGGCGTGCCGCCGCCGCGATAGGGCACTTCGTTGAGCATGCGCTTTTCGTTCTCGCTCAAACCGAAGAGCGTGGCGGCTTTCTCGGCCAAGGGCTTCACCAGTTTCATCTGGCCGAGCAGGGCGCCGATGACGAGCACTTCCGACATGCCGCCGATTTCCGTGGTGATATACTTCCACGTCCAGCCCCTTTCGCGCTTGATGTCGAGAATTTTCTCGGTGAGTTCTTCGCGTTTCATGGATGTCTCCTTGTGAAGTGAAAGTTTTTTTACGCAGGAATGCGTAAGGGGATGGGGCTGCCCGCAGTCGGCTGCACGACGGGCGGATGTTTCTTGTCGTAACCGATGGGCTTCTCGTCGCGGAACGTGCGCGAACGCGTGACGAGGAAGTCGATGAGGTGATTGCGCAGCGGGTAATAGTCGGCGGCTTTGTGCAGATCGATGCGGCGGCGCTCGCGCGGCAGCGGATTGGCGACTACTTCCGCTACCATCGCTTCCGGCCCATTGGTCATCAGGATGATCCTGTCGGCCAGAAAAATCGCTTCGTCGACGTCATGGGTGATCATGAAGGCGGTCTGGCCGGTGTCAATACAGATGCGCCGCACCTCGTCCTGCAAGGAGCCGCGCGTCAGCGCGTCGAGCGCCGAGAACGGTTCGTCCATCAGCAGGATTTTCGGTTCGATCGACAAAGCGCGGGCGATGCCGACGCGCTGCTTCATGCCGCCGGACAGTTCCGCCGGCCGCTTCATCTCGGCGCCCTTGAGGCCGACCACGTCGATGAAGCGCATGGCATGGGCATTGACCTGTTCGCGGCTCCAGTCGCGCCATTTCGAGGCCACCGCATAAGCGACGTTGCCGAGCACCGTGCGCCACGGCAGCAGCGCATGGCTCTGGAAGATCACGGCGCGATCGAGCGACGGGCCTTCGATGGCGTGGCCATCGACGACGGTGACGCCGGCATCGGGCAGTTCGAGGCCGGCGAGCGTGTTCAACACTGTCGTCTTGCCGCAACCGGAATGGCCGATGATGCAGGCGAACTCGCCTTTGCCCATGCGGAACCAGAAGTCGTCGAAGATCGTCGTCGTGCCGCCGCCGGCTTTCGGATAGCGCCGGGCGATGCCTTCGATGGAAATGAATCTGTCGTTCACGGCCTCACTCCGGATAGGTGACGAGCCGGCCGACGAAGGCCAGGATTTGATCTAACATCATGCCCATCAGGCCGATGACGAGGATCGAGATGATGACATTGGTGATCGACAGATTGTTCCATTCGTTCCACACGAAATAACCGATGCCTGTGCCGCCCACGAGCATTTCAGCGGCGACGATGACGAGCCAGGCGATGCCGATGGAAATGCGCATGCCGGTGACGATGGTGGGCGCGGCGGCCGGCAGGATGATGGTGAAGGCCTTGCGTAAAGGGCGCACTTCCAAAGTCCGCGCCACGTTCAGCCATTCCTTGCGGGTCGAGGCGACGCCGAAGGCGGTGTTGACCAGCATCGGCCACACCGAACAGATGAAGATGACGAAGATCGCCGAGATCGACGAGTCCTTGATCGTATAGAGCGCCAGCGGCATCCAGGCGAGCGGCGAGATCGGTTTCAAAATCTGGATGAACGGATTGAGCGCTTTGTTCATCAGGGGCGACATGCCGATCAGAAAGCCGATCGGCAGGGCGACGAGCACGGCGATCGTATAGCCGGTCAGCACGCGCAGCAGCGAATAGGCGAGCTGGATGCCGATGCCCTTGTCGTTGGGGCCGCGATCGTAAAACGGCTCCTTCAGATGTTTCCAGATTTGCGAGCCGACATCGAGCGGGCCGGGCATGGCGGATTTGCCCTGCGTCGTCGTCACGCCCATCAGGCGCGCATATTCCGGATCCATCTGCTCGACGGATTTCGTGCCCTGGGTGCCAAGCTGCCAGACGAGCAGGAAGCCCGCCAGCAGCAGCACCGAAACGAGCAGGGCGCGTGCATTGAGAGACAAAGTCATCGGCTCAACTGCGCTTGATGGCGAAACTGTTGATATATTCGGTGGGCTTGGCGGGATCGAAGCTCTTGCCCATCACGACGATCTTCTTGGAGCCGGGTGTTGGCGGCGCAAGACCCGCTTCCTGCATCAGTTTCGCCGTATCAGTTTCGAGGAACACCTGCGAGGCCACGGCCTTGTAATCGACATCGCCCTTGATCTGGCCCCAGCGCTTCATCTGGGTCAGAATCCACACGGCGAAATCCTGCCAGGGGAAGGGATCGAAATCGATGCGCTTGGGATCGCGCTTCACTTGGCCCAAACCATCCGCATAGGTGCCGGTCAACACCTGTTCGACCACGGTGACGGGCTGATTGAGATAATTCGCCGGTGCAATCGCCTCGGCGATCTGCTTGCGGTTCTCGGCCTTGGTCGCGAAAGCGGTGGCGTCGATGATCGAGCGCAGCAGCGCCGCATAGGAATTCGGCGCCTGGGTGATGAATTCGCGCGAGGCGGCGAAGGCGCAGCAGGGATGGCCGTCCCAAATCTCCTTCGAGAGGATGTGAATGAAGCCGACACCGTCATAGACGGCGCGCTGGTTTACCGGATCGGGCGCGAGGAAGCCGTCGATATTGTCGGCGCGCAGATTGGCGACCATTTCCGGCGGCGGCACGGCGCGGATCTGCACATCGGTATCGGGATCGATGCCGTGCTCGGCGAGATAATAGCGCAGCAGATAGTTGTGCATCGAATAGTCGAAGGGCACGGCGAATTTGAAGCCCTTCCACGATTTCGGATCGCGCTTGTCCTTGTGTTTCATCGCCAGCGTGATCGCCTGGCCGTTGATATTCTCCACCGCCGGCATCGTATAGGGGATCGGGTTCGAGCCGATGCCAAGCGAGATCGCCAGCGGCATGGGCGAAAGCATATGCGCGGCGTCATATTCCTTGTTGATGGTCTTGTCGCGGATCACGGCCCAGCCGGCGGCTTTGTTCACCTCCACGTCGAGGCCGTGCTTCTTATAGAACCCCAGCGGATCGGCCATGATGATTGGCGTGGCGCAAGTGATCGGAATGAACCCGACCTTGAGCGCCTTCTTCTCCAGGCCGCCGGTCTGGGCGAAGACCTCGGTCGCGGCGGCGATCGGGAAGATCGACGAAAGAACGGTGGCGGCTGTCGAAGTGCCCACGGCATCGAGGAAGCGCCGGCGTGACAGATCGTTGGGGAAGATCGCCTTCATCACCGCCGTTTCGACGGTGCGGCGATAGCTCTCTTCCGGCGCCGCATCGGCCGGGCTGCAGGTGAGTTCAGCGTCATGCGCTGCCTGGGAGACATGGCGGCCGCAGCCGCAGCCGGAAAGTTTCGAAGTCGCGTCGAACGGGTTCTTGAACAAAGCCATGGTTGCGCTCGCCTTCTGAGAAATCTGCCTCCCAAACGAGCAACCGGTGTGCCAGATCGAGCGCGCTTGCGAAAATCCAGTGGGCTGATGCACTTAGCGCTGGAAAGCGCCGTGACGGACTGGTACGGAATTTCGTAGTCTTACGAGATTGCGCAATGAACATACGAAATATCGTAGATCTGCCCGATGCCCATCCGGAGGTCTCTCTCGGCCTCGCTTTCGAGCACGGCGCCGAGCCGGTACTGGTGATCGATCCGCTGGAGGATCGGATCATCGACGCTAATCCGCGCGCCGCCGCATTGCTCGGTTACGGCCGATCGGACTTGCGCAGCATGCGGGTGAGCGCGCTGCATCCCGGCCAGCTTCCGGCGCTCATCGTCTTCAGCCAGGCGGCGCTATTGAAAGGCCGCTACTGGACCCAGGCCCTGTCGCCGCGCCACGCCGACGGCAGCCAGCTCAGTCTCGAATATTCCGCCGCCGTTCTGCCGACCTCGGCAGGCCAATGGTTGCAGATCGCTTTACATGACATCGTCGAGCGCCAGCGCCGCATGGTCGATCAGGAGGCCGATCTGTTCATGCGCAGCGGCATTGCCGAATGGCAGCGCGCCGAGCGTTTCTTTCAGGATATCGAACGCGAGAACCGGCTGATCCTACGCGCGGCGGGCGAGGGCATTTATGGCGTCAATGCCGAGGGCATCACCACCTTCGTCAATCCCGCCGCCGAGCGCATGCTCGGCTGGACGGCGGAAGAGCTCGTCGGCCGCGACATGCACGCCACCGTCCATCACACCCACGCGGACGGTCGCCACTACGTCAATCACGATTGCCCTATTTATGCGGCCTTTCGCGACGGCACCGTGCATAAGGCTGATACGGAGGTATTCTGGCGCAAGGACGGCACGCCGTTCCATGTCGAATATACCTCGACGCCGATCCGCGAACGTGGCGGCCTGCTCGGCGCGGTGATCGTCTTTCGCGATATCACCGTGCGGCGCGAAAGCGAGGAGCAATTGCGCGGCGCGCTCGCCGAGGTCGATCATCTGCGTGAACGCCTGGAGCGCGAAAACGAATATCTGCAGGAAGAAATCCGCATCGAGACGCGCCATCGCGGCATCATCGGCCGCAGCGCCGCCCATCAGAAGATCATCAGCCAGATTGAACTAGTGGCGCAGACCGATGCCACGGTTCTGATCACGGGCGAATCCGGCACCGGCAAGGAGCTGATCGCCCGCGCCATTCACGAGGCGAGCCGCCGCTCGAGCCGCCCGCTGATCCGCGTCAACTGTGCCGCTATTCCCAGAGAATTGTTCGAGAGCGAGTTCTTCGGCCACGTCAAAGGCGCGTTCACCGGCGCCATCCGCGATCGCATCGGCCGTTTCGAACTGGCCGATCAGGCGACCCTGTTTCTCGACGAGGTCGGCGAAATCCCGCTCGAACTACAAGGCAAGCTGCTGCGCGTCTTGCAGGAAAAGCAGCTCGAACGCGTCGGCGAGGAACGCACGCGCAATGTCGACGTGCGCATCATCGCGGCCACCAATCGCTCGCTCAAGAGCGACGTGAAGGCTGGGCGCTTCCGCGAGGATCTTTACTACCGCCTCGACGTGTTCCCGATTGAATCGGTGCCCTTGCGGGAGCGGCTGGAGGATATTCCGCAGCTTGCCCAGCACGCGCTCGAAGGGGCGATCCGCAAGCTCAATCTGCCGCCGATCACGCTCACCAAGGCCGATATCGACCGCCTGATGCGCTATGACTGGCCGGGCAATGTGCGTGAGCTGGAAAATGTCATCGAACGCGCGGCGATCCTGGCGTCCAACGGCCGCCTGCGTATCAGCTTGCCGGAAGCGCGGGCCGGGCAGGGCGCCTCGGTACCACAGCCTTCACAGGTGCGTCTGGTGCGCGAGGACGAGCGCAAGCAGCGCGATCGCGACAATATCGTTGCGGCACTGAATGTGGCGGGTGGACGGGTGTTCGGCGCCGATGGGGCGGCGGAACTGCTTGGCATCCGGCCGACCACTTTGATTTCGCGGATGAAGGCGTTTGGCATCAAGGTTTAAGCGCGCGGCTTGCGCAAAGCCGCGAAGCGCCGCACCTTGCCCCTTGCTTTACACCCGATGCTCATGACCGACTCATCATCCTCTCAACGCGGCCTGGCCTGGCTGGTTCATATTTTCACTGCGTCCGGCGCCGCCTGCGGCTTCCTGGCGCTGGAGCGCGCGGTGGCGCAGGATTTCGTCAGCACGTTTCTATGGCTCGCCGTGGCTCTGGTCATCGACGGCATCGACGGCACCTTCGCCCGTGCCGCACGAGTGCGTGAAGTCCTGCCGATCATCGATGGCGATACGCTCGATCTGGTGGTCGATTTCCTCACCTATGTGGTTGTGCCGGTGGTGGTTCTGGTGCATGCGCCGCTCTTGCCGCGCCCCTGGGCTCTGACATTGGCGGTTATCATCCTGATCGCCTCGGCGCTCTATTTCGCCGATGGCCGCATGAAGACGCCGGACAATTGGTTCCGGGGCTTTCCGGCCATCTGGAACGTGCTGGTGTTCTATCTGCTGGTCTTCCAGCCGACGGCGCCCGTGACGGCCCTGATCGTTCTCGTCGCAGTCGTCCTGATGTTCGCCCCCATCGTCTTCGTTCACCCGATGCGGGTGAAACGCCTGCAATGGCTGACCGGCGCGGTGCTGCTCGCGGGGTCGGCGGCCGCCGGTCTCGAGCTGGCGACGAATTTCGCCGGCCCCTGGTGGAGCCGGGTGGTGCTGCTGCTCGGCGCTGCTTATGTCATCCTTCTGCCGCTGACCCGTGGTTCGGTCTGGGCGGAAAGCAAAACCGTGAAAGAGTAGAGGCTTGGATGGAAGAGACGGTCGCCGCGAAGTCGCATCCCCGCTCGGCGCAAATGTATCCGGTCCTGCCGCCGGCCGACATCGACCGCTTGCGCCGCTTCGGTTCGGCCGCGTCCTATCGCGCCGGCCAGTGTGTCGTCGCCGCCGGGCAGGTTTCGCCCGGCGTCATCGTGATCCTTTCCGGCGAGCTTGAAATCACCCGCGCCCGCTATGGCGGCACCGGCGCTCACATCGTCACCCACGGCGCTGGCGAATTCATGGGCGAACTTGCCCAGCTTTCCGATCGGCCTTCGCTGGTCAATGCGACGGCGGCAAGCGATGTCGAAGCGCTCGTCATCGTCTCGGGCCGGCTGCGCGATCTGATGGTGCAGGAGGCGAATTTGGGCGAGCGCGTCATGCGCGCTCTGATCCTGCGCCGGGTCGATCTGCTTGAAAGCGGCGGCAGCGGTCCGATTATCGTCGGTCGTCGCCACAGCGGCGACGTGCTGCGTCTACAAGGCTTTCTCACGCGCAGCGGTCAGCCGCACGGTGTCTTCGATCCGGAGGAGGATACTTGCGCCGCGACATTGATCGACCGCTTCAAGGTCGATGAGCACCATCTGCCGATCGTGCTGTGTCCGGACGGTCGCCTGCTGCGCAATCCAGCCGACAGCGATTTGGCGCGCTGCCTGGGGCTGGTGCGCCCCATCGATCCCGACAAGCTCTATGACGTGGCCATCGTCGGCGCCGGGCCCGCTGGCCTTGCGGCTGCGGTCTATGCGGGCTCCGAAGGACTGTCGGCCATCGTGCTCGATTGCCGGGCCTTCGGCGGTCAGGCCGGGGCCTCGGCGCGGATCGAAAACTATCTTGGCTTTCCCACGGGCATTTCGGGCTTGGCGCTGATGGCGCGCGCCTACAATCAGGCGCAGAAATTCGGCGTGGAAATGGCCATTCCCGATGAGGCCTGCCAGCTCAGCCTGTCGCGCGATGCGGAGCGCCATTTCGTTCTCGGCGTCGATGCCGACGAAAAGGTCCGTGCCCGGTCGGTGGTCGTTGCCTCCGGCGCCAGCTATCGCCGGCTCGATGTCGCCAATCTCGCCGAGTTCGAAGGATCGTCCGTGCATTATTGGGCGTCGCCGATCGAGGCGAAGCTCTGCGCCAATCAGGAAGTGGCGCTCGTCGGTGCTGGCAATTCAGCCGGGCAGGCGGCGGTCTATCTCGCCAGTCAGGTCAAGAAGGTCTCGCTGCTGGTGCGCGGCAAGGGGCTTGAAGCGACCATGTCGCGCTATCTCATCGATCGCATCGAGGCCCAGCCCAATATCGAGGTTCATGTCCAGACCGAGGTGATCGGCCTTTCCGGGCAGAACGGCAGCCTGGAGAGGATCACCTGGCGGGATCGAGAGACCGGCGAAACCGACACCTGCGCGATTCCTCACCTGTTCCTGTTCATCGGCGCCGAGCCCAACACCGATTGGCTGGCGGATGCCGGGATCGAGCGTGATGGCAAGGGATTCATCCGCACCGGCGCCGAGGGCTTCCATCCGCTGGAGACCAACCAGGCCGGCGTTTTCGCCATCGGCGATGTCAGGGAGGGGTCGATCAAACGTGTCGCCGCCGCCGTGGGCGAGGGGGCACAGGTGGTGGCGGCGCTGCACGCCTTTCTGGCGCAGCCTGAACCGGCGGTCGCGGATGTAACGGTCTCCGTCGCCGTGCGGTAATCAGGCTGATACGGCGACCAGCTTGAGCGCCCGCTCATGCGCTTCTGCCACATCGGGCGCATAACGAACCAGATGCCGCGACAGGCCTGATGACAGCAGCGAGCGGCGCACCGCCCGCGATGCGCCGGCGATGAAGACCGGAGCGCCGCGTCGGTGGCTCTTCTCGGCGAAGGCCACCAGGATATGGGCGCCCGAATTGTCGGCGAAAGGCACGGCCGACAAATCGAGAATGATTGCGCGTGGCGTTTCGCCAAGCCGCGACAACACCGCCGACACCGTGCCGGTAGCGCCGAAGAAGAAAGGTCCGGCGATCTGGAACGTCAATATGCCGTCGGAGGGGAAGGCCTCATGCGCTGCGCCACCATTTTCGGCGCCGTTCTCCGCCGTGGCATCGCCCAGCAGTTTCACTTCGGTCGTCACTTCGACGAACTGCGACATGCGGTGCATGAACAGAATGGCGCCGAGCACGATGCCGACGGCGAGACCTTCGGTGAGATCGCGCACGCAGGTGAAGAGGAAGGTTGCAAGCAGCACGGTGGCTTCGCCCCGGCTGGTGCGCAGGATGGCGCGGAACTGATCGAATTCGATCATGTTCCAAGCGACGGTGAGCAGCACGGCCGCCAGAACCGCCAGCGGAATGTAATAGGCGAGCGGGGCGGCAATCAGGATGAACAGCAGCAGGAACAGCGCATGCAGGATGCCGGCCACCGGCCCGTGCGCATGGGCGCGGATATTCGTGGCGGTGCGGGCGATTGTGCCGGTGGCGCACAGGCCGCCGAACAAGGCGCTGGCGATATTGGCCCAGCCCTGCGCCACCAATTCGCAATTGGAGCGATGCCGGCGCCCGCTCATGCCGTCGGCGACCACGGCTGAAAGCAGGGATTCGAAGCCGCCGAGAATGGCGATGGCGATCGCCGAGGGGATGAGTTCCAGCAGCAGACCGGGCTGCACATCGGGCAGCGCCGGCGCCGGCAGGCTCGAGGGCACGCCGCCAAACTTGGTGCCAATGGTCTCCACCGGGAGACCGAAGGCCCAGGTGATGAGCGAAGCGAGAAACACGGCGACGAGCAGGCCGGGCAGGCGCGGCGCCAGCCGCCGCAGTGCCAGGATGACGCCAAGACTGCCGAAGCCGAGCAGCAAGGTCTGCCAACTGATTGTCGGCAGGGCCGAAAACAGCGCCGGCATTTTGGCGACCAGCGCCGCCGGTTCATGAGCCAGCGACAGGCCCAGGAAATCCTTAATCTGGCCGGCGCCGATGATGATGGCAATGCCGGCGGTGAAACCGACCGTCACCGGATGCGGGATGAACTTGATATAGGAGCCGAGCCTGAGATAGCCGATGGCCAGCAGCAGAAAGCCGGCCATGATGGTGGCGGCGAGTAGGCCCTGATAGCCGAAGCGCTCGATGGTGGTGGCGACCAGCACGATGAAGGCGCCGGCCGGGCCGCCGATCTGAAAGCGGCTGCCGCCCAGGGCTGAAATGATGAAGCCCGCGACGATCGAAGCATAGAGGCCGTGTTCCGGCTTCGCGCCCGAGCCGATGGCGATGGCCATCGACAGGGGCAAGGCGACGATGGCGACCGTCAGCCCGGCGATGGCATCGGCACGCAACCCCTTGAGCCCGTAGCCCTCGCGCCAGACGGTGACCAGTTTTGGCGTGAACGAGTCAGCACTGTCGATGGGGGACCGGGGCGGGGAGAAGGTGGCGAACGTCATGGGAGCGTATCGTATCTCGGGTTGAAAATCCTGGGCTGCTGATTCCGTCGGATAGACGGAAGGATGGCATTGTAGGATTACCCCTGTCATCGTTTAAGATGGGCGGGAAGCGGCACAGCGTCGCGTGATGCGGGAGCAGCAGGATGGTCAAGGCGGTCATGGTCCACGAATATGGTGGGCCGGAAGTGATGAAGATCGAGGATGTCGAAGTGGGCAAGCCTGGTCCTGGCCAGGTGAAGGTGCGCAATAAGGCCATGGGTCTCAATTTCATCGATACATATTTTCGCAGCGGCCTCTACAAGGCGCCGTCGCTGCCGTTCATCGCCGGCAACGAGGCGGCAGGCGAAATCATCGAAGTCGGCAAGGGCGTGCGTGGCTTCAAGGTCGGCGATCGCGTCGGCTATGTCTCCTCCCTCGGCAGCTATGCCCAGGAACGGCTGATCGACGCGCGCATCCTCGTCAAACTGCCAAAAAAGATTTCCTACGAGACGGCCGCCGGCATGATGCTGAAGGGCCTGACCGCGCAATATCTGCTGCGCCAGACGTTTCGCGTGAAGCGCGGTAACGTCATCCTGGTGCATGCGGCCGCCGGCGGTGTCGGTCTGCTGCTCTGCCAATGGGGCAAGGCGCTTGGCGCCACGGTGATCGGCACGGTCGGCTCGAAGGAGAAAGGAGCGCTCGCCAAGAAGGCCGGTGCCAAGCATATCATCTATTACAAGGACGAGAATTTCGTCGATCGCGTGCGCGAGATCACCAAGGGCAAGCTCTGCGATGTGGTCTACGACGGCGTCGGCAAGGACACGTTCCCCGCTTCGCTCGACTGTCTGAAAAAGCGCGGCATGTTCGCCTCGTTCGGCTCTTCCTCCGGGCCGATCGAAGCTTTCAACATCGGGCTTCTGGTGCAGAAGGGCTCGCTCTTCGCGACGCGGCCGACGCTCTACGATTATGCCGATACGCCCGCGCGGCTCGCCGCGATGGCGCGCGATCTGTTCAGCGTCGTGGCGCGTGGCAAGGTGAAGATCCCCGTCAACAAGCGCTACAAGCTGCAAGACGTGGTGGCGGCGCATGAGGCGCTGCAAGGCCGCCAGACGACGGGCTCGACCATCCTCATTCCTTAAGCAATGACGACGCGGCCGGGCCTCCGGCTGCGTCTCCAGAGGCGAGGCGCACGGAGGGAGAGTGGTTTGCTCAATCGGTCGTTCGTGTCTGTTTTGCTGGCGGCTGTTATGACGGTATCCGCGCGAGCGGGCGATTCCGTTACGATCGCCTACAATAATCTGCTCCCGCCGTTTTCTGAGTTTCGAGACGGCCAGGCAACTGGGCTTGTCGTCGACATCTTTCGTGCTGCGGCAGAGCGTGCAGGCTATGACGTGGAATTCCTCCCCGTGCCGCTGGAGCAAATGGAAGGGGTCCTCAAAGACGGCCGGGTCGTGGCTTCTATGCCAATGGCGGCAAGTGCGGATCGTCGCGAGCGACTTGATTTCAGCCAGGCGCTACTCGTCACCGGCGGTGCGCTTTTCGTTCGCGCACCGGAGGAGACGCCAAAAGATCTGCAAGCTCTTACCGGCAAGATCGTCGTTACTCCGCGCACCGGGCCTCTGGCGGCCTACATTCAAAAGACAGCGCCGGGCGTGACACTCGTCGTAACAGAGGACTATGAGGCCAGTCTGGCGCAGCTTGCGAGCGGTCAGGCCGCGGCTGCTGCGTTGAACTATCAGACCGGGGCCATACTGGCGCGCCGCTTGTATCCCAGCCAGATCACCGAACCACGTTCGATGTTTCTCGAGCTGCCTTTCACCGCTGCGGTTTTGAAAGGGCAGAATGCGGCATTCTTGGCGAGATTGAACAGCGGTCTTGAGGCGATCCGCGCCGATGGAACGTGGGAGCGCCTGAGCAAGAAGTGGGTGGAGTGACCGCTCGGATCAGCTCGCCACGCCATGCAGATCGTAAGCGTCCGCGCGTTCGATCTTGACGCTGACGATATCGCCGACGCGCAGCGGCCGGCGTGACGCCACGTAGACCTTGCCGTCGATCTCCGGCGCATCGGCCTTCGAGCGGCCGACCGCGACGCTGGGACCAGCATGATCAATGATCACTTGCAGACGCTTGCCGACCTTGTTGCGCAGAATGCGGCTGCTGACCGCCTGCTGCTTTTCCATGAAGCGGCGATAGCGCTGTTCCTTCACCTCGCCCGGCACTTCGGGCAGGCCGAGATTGTTTGACGGGGCGCCAGCCACCGGCTCGTATTTGAAGGCGCCGACGCGGTCGAGCTTGGCCTCGCCCAGCCAGTCGAGCATCATTTCGAAGTCGTCTTCGGTCTCACCCGGAAAACCGACGATGAAGGTCGAACGAATGGCGAGGTCAGGGCAGGTCTCGCGCCACTTGTGGATGCGCTCCAACGTGCGCTCCTGATTGCCCGGCCGCTTCATCGCTTTCAGCACGCGTGGCGAGGCGTGCTGGAAGGGAATGTCGAGATAGGGCAGCACCAAACCTTCCGCCATCAGGTCGATGACCTCGTCGACATGCGGATAGGGATAGACATAGTGCAGGCGCACCCAGGCGCCGAGGCTGCCGAGCTCGCGCGACAGGTCGAGAAAGCGGGCGCGCACGTCACGGTCGCGCCAGCGGCTCTCGGCGTATTTCACGTCGATGCCATAGGCGGACGTGTCTTGCGAGATGACGAGCAATTCCTTGACGCCGGCTGTGACCAGTTTCTCGGCTTCGCGCAGTACGTCGGCGGCGGAGCGCGACACCAGTTTGCCGCGCAGCTTGGGAATGATGCAGAAGCTGCAGGTGTTGTTGCAGCCTTCCGAAATCTTCAGATAGGCATAGTGGCGCGGCGTCAGCTTCACGCCCTGCGGCGGCACCAGATCGGTGAACGGATCGTGGGCCGGCGGAGACGCGGTATGCACCGCCTGCACCACGCTCTCATAAGCCTGTGGTCCGGTGATCGACAGCACGTTGGGAAAACGGTTGGAGATCGCCTCGGGCTCGGCGCCCATACAGCCGGTGACGATGACCTTGCCATTCTCGGCCAGCGCTGCGCCGATCGCTTCGAGCGACTCCGCCTTGGCGGAATCGAGAAAGCCGCAGGTATTGACGATCACCGCATCCGCCCCGGCGTGGGACTTGGTCAGTTCATAGCCCTCGGCGCGCAGGCGCGTGATGATGCGCTCGGAATCGACCAGCGCCTTGGGGCAGCCAAGCGAGACGAACGAGATTTTGGGGGCGGGGCGTTGGGCGACGTCGGACATGGGCGCACCGCTTGCCATGGCCGGATGGCCAAAACAAGCCGGCAGAACAACTTAACTCGCTTGTTGGAGCTTCTAAAAAGGAAAACCCGGCCGTAAGGCCGGGTTTCCAGATCGTGGAGCGCCGGGGCGCCCGACCAATCTCAGTATTTGGCGACGACCGCGCCCGCCGGACCGCCGAAGCGGTAGTTCAGGCCCACGCGAACCGTATGGAACTTGAAGTCCTGCGACAGCAGTTCCCGGTAATTGGCGCCCGGAGGGGCGAAAGTGCTGCCCGGCCGATAGAACGAGGCATAATCGACGCGGCCAAGATCGGTATAAAGATACTCGAGCTTGATGCTCCAGTTCTCGGTAATGGCCTGTTCGACACCACCGCCGATGGTCCAGCCGGTTTTGGTGCGCGAGAACGAGGCGCCTTTGCTGTAGCCGTTGCTGCCCAGCACGCTCCAATCGCCCTTGACGCCGCCGACCGCGAGGCCGCCGGTGATGTAGACCAGGGTGCGATCGAAGGTGACGCCGAGACGTGGCCGCACCGTCAGGAACCAATCGGTCTTGGCGCTGCGCATCCAGGTATAGGTCGGCGGTCCCGGAGGTGTGGGCGCGCCAAAAGTAGTCGAATTGCCTTTGATACCAGCGGCATTGATGTCGACTTCAAGACCCGCGACGAACGAGTTCATCTGGTAGTTGTAGCCGATCTGCGCGCCGCCCAGAATGCCCGACGGATTGGTCGTGCCATTGCTGAGAGCCGCCCAACCCGCCTGGAAAGCGGGGGCTTCCACCGCCCAGCTGCTGGTCGGATCTAGGAAGGTCCGGGTTTTCGATTGGCCCCAGCCGTAGCCGATGTTGGCGCCGACGTAGAAGCCGGTCCAAGTGAAGATCGGCACCGCATAGACCGGAGCCATTGGCGCGGCCCTTCGCGGAAGGTCCGCAGCCTGGGCGCTGGCGGCCGCTAGCCCCAATAGTGCGACCGACCCGAGAAGCAGATGACGCATAAGTTCCCCCTCAGTCCAAGAGAATGGAAAAACCCATCAACTCGTAAAGCCCTCAGGTCGGAGGTTAGACGTGAGTCGGGAGACCGTAAATCTGCGCATGGCGGCCATGCGTAATTTTGCGGGAAATGTGGCGAGAAAGACACATATGTAGTCGAAATACGACACATTAACGCCCAAAGAAAAACCCGGCCGCTAGGGCCGGGTTTCTGAAATGCTAGCGCCGAGGCGCCGAGTTTAGTAGCTGGCGACGACCGGGCCAGCCGGGCCGCCGAAGCGGTAATTGATACCGGCGCGGACGACGACAAAATCATTGCGGCGGCTGTTGCTGTTTGGCAGGAACAACGTGTTGGTGCCGAGATTAAACACGGCAAAGTTATTGTTGTTGTTCCGGTTCATGCCAATGTAGAGCGCTTCGATCTTGGCGCTCCAGTTGTTCATGAAGGCGTATTCGACACCGCCGCCGACCGCATAGCCGACGCGCGAGTTGCCGCCGCCATAGGCAAGACCGCCGGTGGCGTACACCAGGGTCCGATCGATCGCGAAGCCGAGGCGGGCACGCACCGTACCGAAGTAGTTTTGATTTGAGCCAGTACCGCTGACGACAGTCGCCGGCGGTGCAGCGAACGCCAGGCCGGGCGCGCCCGTGAAGATGTAACCGGGGAACGGCGTGACTTGGCCGTTACGGCGACTCAGGTTGGCGTACTGGATGTCGGCTTCAAGACCGCCGACAAAGCTGCTGTTGAACTGCCAGTTGTAACCGATCTGGGCGCCGCCGATGAAGCTGCTGCGGTTGTTGCCGTTGTTAGGAACGGTCAGCACACCATTGGTGCCAGCCGAGCCGATGACCGAACCTGCCGGCAAGAAATAGGTGCTGCCGCCATTGTTATTCGTGGCGAAGCCGCCGCCGGCATTGAGACCGACGTAGAACCCAGTCCAAGTGAAAAAAGGCGCAACGTAAACCGGCGCAGGAGCCGGAGCGCGGCGCGGAAGATCCGCTGCCTGAGCGCTACCGGCAACAAGCCCGAGCAGCGCAACCGAACCAAGTAGCATATGACGCATGATATTCCCCTCCGCTGGAGTTGGAAAAGATGGACCAAAACACCAAAAAGCTCTGGAGAAATCCTAGTCCTGTGGAGGGAGGCCGTAAATCTAAACTTGGCAGATTGAGGCCGTTTTCAAGGCAGTGTGCCTCTTTAGGTACACATTCATCCTGCCTACGATGCATAATGCCTGGTAAATGAGCGGCAAATAGGTAAGAAAAAACCCGGCCAAGAAGGCCGGGTTTTCAATGCATTCAAGGCGAAGCTACCCGAAAGATCTCAGTATTTTGCGACCACCGGGCTGGCGAAGCCGCCGAAGCGATAGCTCAGGCCGACGCGCACGGCGTTTTCCTTGAAGCGGGTGTTGGCCGCGCCGAAGGGGAAGAAGCTGGCGGTGTAACGGCCGTAGTCGGTGTAGCGGTACTCGGCACGGATCGACCAAGTTGGCGAGAAGGCGTATTCGACGCCACCGCCTAGGGTCCAGCCGGTGCGGGTCGACTGGTTCGACAGAGCGAATGGCGGGATGAAGACTTCGTGCTTGAGGCCAGCGAAGGCGACGCCGCCGGTGACATAGATCAACGCACGGTCGAAGCCGACGCCGAGGCGGGCGCGCAGCGAACCTTGCCACGGCACCGTGGTCTTGAACGTGTTGATGCCGATCGTGGTCGAGCCCTTCAGGCTCGTAGCTTCGATATCGCCTTCGACGCCAGCGACAATCGAACCGAATTGCAGGTTGTAGCCGGCGTGGAGACCACCGACGACGCCATTGGCATTGTAGGTCAGGCCACCGAATTCCGTGCGCCCCCAACCACCGCCAACCTGCGCACCGACGTAGAAGCCGGTCCACGTGAAGATTGGGGCAACATAAACCGGAGCTGGCGGAGCAGCACGGCGCGGAAGATCGGCCGCCTGAGCACCACCAGCCACAAGCGCGAACGCGGCAACCGAACCTAGAAGCAAATGACGCATGGTATTCTCGCTCCAGAAAGAGGGACGGAAAGGGCCCCACCAGCCCTGAAAACTAGCTTCAAGCTAGAGAGAGTCCGGCAAATCGTAAATTGCAAGATGGCGATCATGCGTCATTTCCAAAGCGCTGTTGCTGAAATGACACGAAACGAAATTTGGCTGCTTATGCAATAGGTTGGGGTTGCGGTTTTTGTGATCAAATTGCCACAAGGGCGGGCTGCGCTGCCCTTCAAATAGGCAAAAGAAAACCCGGCCGCGAGGCCGGGTTTTCCAAACCAGACGCCAGAAGCGTCTTGGATATTAGTACTTGGCGACGACCGGGCCGGCCGCGCCACCGAAGCGGTAGCTCAGACCAACGCGCACGGCGTTTTCCTTGAAGCGGGTGTTGGCAGTGCCCAGCGGGAAGAACGCGGTGTTGTAACGGCCGTAGTCGGTGTAGCGATATTCAGCGCGAACCGACCAGTTGTTGTTGATGGCGTATTCGACGCCAGCGCCAACCGTCCAGCCAGCGCGGGTCGTGCTGGTGCCGAAAGCGAACGGCGGGATGATGATGTCGTGCTTGAGCTGAGCAATCGCGACACCGCCGGTGGCGTAGATCAGCGCGCGGTCGAAGGCGACGCCGACGCGAGCGCGAACCGAACCCTGCCACGGAGCGCGGGTCTTCAGGAGAACGCCCGGGAAAGCGGTCGAGCCCTTGAGCGAAGTGGCTTCGATGTCGCCTTCAACACCGGCAACGATCGAACCGAACTGCATGTTGTAACCAGCGTGCAGACCACCGACGACGCCGTTGGCGTTGTAGGAGATGGCACCGATTTCGCTACGGCCCCAGCCGCCGCCGATCTGCGCACCGACGTAGAAGCCGGTCCAGGTGAAGATCGGAGCAACATAGATCGGAGCCGGCGGAGCAGCGCGGCGCGGAAGGTCAGCGGCCTGAGCGGCGCCAGCGACGAGCGCGAAAGCGGCAACCGAACCGAGGAGAAGATGACGCATTGTGCTTATACCTCTGAGTAAAAGAGAATCGGAAAAGTGGCCCCAAAACGAAACCCCGAAACCTGGCGGGACCCTAGAGAGAGTCGGCAGTTTCGTAAATCGAAACTTGGCCCTCCGGTGTCATTTTTAGGGCTGTGTTGCGGTAAAGTCACAGGTGGCGATAAGTCTTAAAAATCAGTATATTATGATCAGGCTGGCCATAGTAAAAACACCGCGCGGAAAGCGCGGTGTTGGGCCTTAAGTCGATGCTTGAAAAGAACGGACGCGCTATTGGGCGAAGATGCCCTGGCCGATGCCGCCGAAGCGGTAGTTGAGGCCAGCGCGCAGGATATGCATACGGTCTTCATTGCGGTTGACCAGCAGATATCCAGGGTTGGTCGGATTGACCAGCATCCGCGTGCCGTGATCGATGTTCACGTAGAGATATTCGGCCTTCAGGCTGATATTGTTGGTGAAGGCGTATTCGAGACCAGCGCCTGCGGCCCAGCCGAAATTGCTGCCTCCGTTCTGCGTCACGAACGGTCCGCCGGTCATAGCGCCGTTGGTCGTGAACATGGCGGAATTGGACGTGCCGGTACCGCCATAGGCGAGACCCGCCGTCACGTAAGGCAGGGCGCGATCGAGCGCGACGCCGACGCGCGAACGCAAGGTGCCGAACCATTCGCTGCGATTCTGGCCGAAATAGGCGAAGCCGTTCGAGCCGGTGAACGGGCCAGCACCGCCGAGCGGCACGAAGGCGGTGCCGAAGCCGCCGCTGCGGTTGCGGCCGCGCCAGTTGATATCGGCTTCCGTACCGATCACCACGCCGTTGTTGAGCTGCCAGTTGTAGCCGGCCTGGATGCCGAACGTGCCGCTGCTGCCCTTGACGCCATTCGAATTGCCGATCGCCGGCAGGGCCGCCTGCGGGAACGCGCCAGGCGTCAGGAATGAGCCCGACGGAAGAATGCCGTTGCCGTTGCTGCCCGTGAAAGCCATGCCGGCGTTAATACCGGCATAGAAGCCGGACCAGCTGTTAGTGGAGACCGGCGCATACATGGGCGTCGGCGAATAAGGTGAGCCACGCGGCGGCAAATCGGCGGCGTTCGCGCCAGCAAAAGCAAGAACGGAAAGAGCGACGCCGCCCAGGAACGCATAACGCATGATACTGACCCCATAAGCCGGACAAAACGCTGCCGGCACAACTCGTTTACGGGATCAGTAAGGGTCGTAAAGGTTACTGAATTCTTGCTGAGACGGAGGGTATTGAATCGTTATCGTTGACGCGGAGTTAATATCCCCGCGCCCTGTCAGCCCCACGTCAGCTGGCGAGTTTTTCGGCGATCACATCCTCACAGCGCGCGTTGCGTTCGGCGATCGCCTTGCCTGACATGGCGTGGGTCGCCGCTGCGGTCGGCACCACTTTGTTGCCGGCCCAGGCGCAGGGGCGCAACGGTTTGGCGCGCCAGAAGTCTGCGAAATGCTCCTGATAATCGTCGCCAACCTGATCGACATCGGTCGTATATTCGGTGACGAAGCCGTTGGGGTCGACGAAATAGGCGAAGATGTTTTGGCCGGGCCCCGCGTGGCGGCCCACGCCCCAGCCCAGTTCATGGCCGGCCATGCGCACGCGGCCGGTGCCGCGCATCAGCCCATCGAAATCGTACATTTCATAGGCCATGTGATTGAGCGAGGGGCCGCCATGCTTGGCCAGTGCGATCGAATGATGATTCCGCGAACAGCGGATGAAGCTCATAATGTCGGTGGTGTCGGAATGCCGGAAGCCGAGCGTGTCGAGATAGAAGGCCATCTCGGTCGGAATGTCTTCCGAATTGAGCACGACATGATTGATGCGCCACGGCCGCGCCGGATCGACAGAGGTCACCGCATGGCTGTCGACATTACTGGAGACGCGCATCGTGTGGCCATCGGGCGAGCGCATCTCGAAACCATAGCCGCCGCCGTCCTGCGCCGGCAACGCCTGCGGGGTGGCGAGCACGGTCACGCCATTGGCGATGGCATGTGCATGCAGCCCGTCCACCGCCGCTTTATCCGCTGCGGCGAAATTCAAGGCGACGAGCCCGGCTTTGGGGCGCTCATGCAGGGTGAGAACGTGATGATCGGGGCCGGTCGCGCGCAAATGCATTTTGCCGCCATCGCGGGAGACTTCATCCAGCGCCCAGACGTCCCGATAATATTTGGCGCTTTCCTCGAGATCGTAGACGGCAACCTCGAGCCCGCGCATTCCCATCACTTTTGGCTGTGCCATCTTAATCTCTCCCTCATCGTACCCGGCTTCCCGCCGGCTTTGTGCGAGCTTAGCGCCAATCGCCCGCCGGCGCTATCGGCGCCCCGCGATTGTCGGTAGTCTTGTAGACCAGAATCCAACGGATCACGATAGAGGCGCACCATGTGGTACGGCGTTGAAACGGGTAGGCGATCGGACCGCGTCTGGCCGCGTGCGGCCCTCCTGATCGCGGTTCTCTTCGCCGGCTTTTCTGCGCCGGCGCGGGCGCAGCAGGATGTGGTCCTCGAAAACCAGACCTATGACGACGGCGGCAAGGCCAGCATTGCGTTTCGCCGGATCGAATTCATCGGCACCAATCTCAATCGCGAGGAGGTGACCAAATTGTTCAGCGGGGGCACATCGAGCGCGGAGGCCGCCGCCATCGCAAGCAAGCTCAAGGCCGCGCGCATTGCCATTCCCTCCGTGGTGATCACCGCCAAGGACTCGCGCATGACGCTGGCCGATTTCGTTGCCAGCGATGTCGATACCGGCAAGGTGAAACAGCTTTCCATCGGCTCTTTCGACAGTTCGTTCGCCGACAAGCCCGGTGGCGAACTGCGCTTTAAATCGGGGGCGTTGCAGCTCGATGGCGCCAATATCGCGGGCCTCCTGCAAGCGATCCGCGACAACGATCTGAAGAAGGGCATGGCGCAATTCACCCGCTTCTCCATGCGCGATGTCGAGGGGCAGGGGCCGGACAAGGACACGCCGCTCGACGCACCTGGCGGTAATTTGACCAAGGTCAAAATCGCAGTGGTCGGTGCCGATGCGACTTTTGACAATGGGTTGCCGCTGCGGCTTGCCGCCAAGGCGGATAATATCGTGGTCGAAGTGCCACCGTCGTCCGATGGCGCCATCAAACTGAAGGAAGTCGGCATTGATCGCCTCGATCTGTCCTTCGGCTTTTCCGGCACCTACGATCCGGCCAAGCGGGCCTATGGTCTCGACGATCTGACGGTTTCGGGCGCCGATCTCGGCACGTTGGCGCTCAAAGGACGCTTTACCGGCATCGACCCTGGAGCCTTCTCGAGCGAACAGAGCGAGCGCATCTTTGCCTTGCTGGGAGCGGGCGTCGCCGCCGTCGACATGAAATTCACCAACGGCGGGCTTGCCGAAAAAATCCTGCAGGAGGCGGCGCGGCAGCAGAAGCAGAGCGTGGCGGAGCTGAAGAGCGATTTGGCGAAGGCGGCTTCGGTCATTCCGCTTCTCCTGGGCGGTGAGGCCAATGGACTGAAGATCGCCGAGGCGCTGGCGCGTTTCGTCGACGATCCAAAGCAGCTCGCTGTGTCGATCTCAGCGAAAAAGGGCTCGCTCAGTTTCGTCGATCTGCTGAGCATTCGCGATCCCGCCTCGCTCTTCGCCGTGGCCGATGTGCAAGTGACAGCCAATCAAGCCACAGCCAATCGAATGGCGGCGAATGATGCGCCCGCAACCGCGCCGCAGGATCGACCGCTGACCGGCGCCGCCGCCTGGCAGAAACTGATTGGCAATTCGATCAGCGGCAAGGACGAGGACGGCAATCCGCTGGCTGAATATTACTTGGCCGATGGCACGGTAAAACAGCTTGCCGATGACGAGACCGCCACCGGCAAATGGGTCATCAAGGGCGAGAAAGTGTGCTTCACGTTTCCCGATGACGATGAGGACGAAGAGGCCTGCTACAACGTGACGGTGGATGGCACCGTCGCGACCTTCGCCGACGACAACGGCTCAGGCCGCCGCTATCAAATTCTGCCGGGCAATCCGAAGCGGCTTTGAAGCCGGATCATGCCCGGCAATCTTAGACCTTGATTTCCATCCAATCGCGCAGCGCCTTGGTGAAGGCGGCTGGCTGTTCGACGGAGACGAAATGGCCGCTGTCATCGATGACGACGAGGCGTGAGCCGGGCACGGCTTTCGCCATCTCCTCATGATGCTCGGGCGGGCTCCAGGCATCTTGCCGGCCGGCGAGGAAGAGGGCGGGGCAACGGATCTGCTGCAACACCGGCCGCGCATCGGGCCGGTTGATGAGCGCGCGGATCTGCTTCTCGTGGATTTCCGGCGTCACGCTCAGGATCATGTCGCGCAGCGGCTTCATGAAGGCTTCGTCGCCTTGGCGCGCCGGGTGGATCATCGGTGGCAGCCAGGAATCGGCGAGCCCTTCCATGCCTTTGTCGTAGGCGAGCTTGATGATCGCTTCGCGCTTTTCCAATTCGCCCGGCGCCAGCGGCGGCAGGCCCGTGTCGAAGGCGCAGAAACGTTCGATCCGCTCGGGCGCCTGCCGGAACACTTCGAAGGCAACACGGCCCCCCATGGAGAAGCCTGCGACGGAGAATTTTTCAGGAGCCTGTTTCAGGACATGTTGCGCCATCGCCGGGATGGAGTCGAAGCCGAAGAAATCGAGCGATTTCACTTCGCAGATGTCGGCGAGATCGGCGATCTGCGTGGCGAAGATGCGGGCATCGCACAGCAGGCCGGGCAGGAGATAGAGAACGGGTTTGCTCATGAAACTCTCGAAGGGCGCTAAAAGGTTGGGGGCTTTTAGCACGCGCGGGCGCCCGGGCAATCCCTGGGGCGCTGTGGGCGATACCCCATACTATTGCGCCAAGAAATCCTCGATCAGCCCCGCCAAGGCTTGCGGCGCATCGTGATGAACGTTGTGGCCGGTATCGGGCATCTCGATGCCATGGCCATGGCGCAGGTGCTTCAGGCGCCAGTCGAAATTGCCGTGTCCTTCGCGCGGCGCTTTCTCGAACCGGTCGCCTGCGGCAATCCACAGAGCCGGCGCTTCGACCTTTTCCCAGCACGCCGCCCATTCGTCGAGCCGATGTAAGGTCGGAAAGGGGCGACGATGTTTGGGATCGAAGGCAAAGGCGACATGGCCGTTGACGGGACGGGCAAGGCTTTGCGCCAGGAAAAGCGCCTTGTCGCGCGGCAGGCGTCGATTGGCGGCCATCAGCCGATCGGCCATTTCAGCGACATTGGCGTAGACGCGTTCCTTCGGCATCTCCTTCAAGCTGTCGAGCCATTTGCCGATGCGCGTGGGTGCCTCTTGTGCCGATGTATCGCGCATGGCGAAGCCATCGATGGAGACGAGGCGGCGTACCCGTTGCGGCCGGATGCCGGCATAGATCGTCACCAGATTGCCGCCGAGACTGTGGCCGACGATGTCGATTGGCTGATCGGGTGAGATGGCTTCGACGATCGTATCGAGATCGGCGAGATAGTCGTGCAGCCAATAGCCCTGCGGCGCCCAGCCGCTGCCGCCGTGGCCGCGCCAATCCGGCGCGATAACCTTTCGGTTTTGCGCCATGGCATCGACGAGAAACTGGAACGTGCTGGACGCATCGAGGAAGCCGTGCAGCATAAGCAGGGGCGGCTCATTGCCTTCCCATTCACGCAATAGGATCGCTAAGCCTCTGACATCAAGATGCTGCGTACGCGAGACCCGCCGTGGTGCGTAAATTTCGTTCGTCATGTCCAACCTTGAATTGTTTGGACGCACCATGGCAGAAGCGCCAAGTCTCTGCTATAGCGCCATCAACATTAAGTTCGAGGGGGGATCGAGACCTCATGCGCGCCTATCGCATTCCGCAGCTCACCGGCATCCAATCGCTGACCCAGGTGGAGGAAGCGATGCCGAAGCCGGCACATCGCCAGATCCTGGTGAAGGTGATCGCGACTTCGCTGAACTTCCGCGATCTGGCGCTCGTCTCCGGTGGCTATCGCGGTCCGATCGCGCCGAACGTCGTGCCGCTCTCCGATGGCGCGGGCGAAGTGATCGAGGTCGGCCCGGGCGTGCAGCGTTTCAAGGTCGGCGACCGGGTGGCCAGCTGTTTCTTTCAACGCTGGTTTGGCGGCCTGGCCGATGCGAACAGTCCGGGCAGCGCGCTCGGCGGTCCCATCGATGGCATGCTGCGTGAATATGCGGTGCTGGAAGAAGAGGGCGCGGTCGCGATCCCCGCACATCTCTCCTATGAAGAAGCGGCGACCTTGCCCTGTGCGGCGGTGACCGCCTGGCATGCGATGGTCGAACATGCGCATCTCAAGGCCGGCCAATGCGTGCTGGTGCAGGGCACCGGCGGCGTGTCGATTTTCGCGCTGCAATTCGCGCGCATGATGGGTGTGCGGGTCATCGCTACATCGTCGAGCGAGGATAAGCTGGCGCGCGCCAAGGCGCTTGGTGCCAGTGACGGCATCAACTATCGCACGCATGAGGCCTGGGATGAGGCGGCACTCGCCTATACCGGCGGGCGCGGTGTCGATCAGGTCGTCGAGGTCGGCGGTTCCGATACGTTCAGCCGCTCGCTGAAGGCGATCCGGCCCAATGGTTTCATTTCGTTGATCGGTGTTCTCACGCGCAATGCGGAAATCAATCCGATGGCGATCCTCGCGAAGCGCGCCAATGTGCAGGGCATCAGCGTCGGCTCGACGCAAATGTTCGAGGCGATGAACGCGGCGATCAGCGTCAATGGCCTAAAACCGGTCATCGACCGGGTTTTCGGCTTCGACGAGGCGAAGGAAGCCTTCGCCTATCTTCAGTCGGCGGCACATTTCGGCAAAGTGGTGATCAGAGTATAGTCGTCTTTGAGCAAGACACTCGGAAAGCAAGACACTCGCCTGAAATGAGGGCATACGAATGTCGCCGCTGTTCAGTATTGTTATTCCCACCCGCAATCGGGCGGACACGTTGCGTTATACCTTACAGACCTGTCTCGAACAGGATTACGACGATTATGAAATCGTCGTCTGTGATAATTCTGATAATGACGCAACCGCAGAACTGATAAGCGAAATCGCTCACGTCCGCATCAAGTATGTAAAGCCTCCTGAGGCTCTCGCCATGAGTGCGAATTGGGAGCTTGGTGTTAGTTCTGCCAAGGGGCGCTACGTGACCGTACTCGGGGACGATGACGGTCTTTGCTCTTATGCCTTACGTGAAGCTGCGGCTTTGATCGCACATTTTGGCGATGTCGATGCGCTTCGTTGGGGCCGCTGCATATACACTTGGCCGTCCTTGCGCGTAGCGAGATGGGCTAACCGCCTTTGGGGAATAAATCTCGTCAAGTCCGTCGAGCGCGTCGATATGCATGAGCGATTGAAGCGGGCCGCCAAAATCGAGGTCATGCCTGACTCGCTGCCAATGATCTATTGTTCATTCGTCAACCGGCGAATGCTGGAACAACTCCGAGAATTGACCGGACAAGTCTTTGGGCACCGTATTCCGGACATTTATTCCGCCTACGCCATTGGTTTTCTGGCGCGCGATTGTCTCGATCTCGCTGTTCCCTTAAGCGTCGCCGGGATTTCCCATAACAGCAATGGTATGGCGCAGCTTTACGATCCGGACGCCAAGGAGATTGTCGAAGATTTCACCAACCTCAATGCGCGCGCCGGATTGACGTTTCATCCCGCGGTCCCGCAAGAAGATACGGTTTGGACCCCGATCCATGACGCTTATCTATCGGCGCGCGATCGCCTCTTTCGTAATGATCCGCAATTCGATCTCGATCTGCGCGCCATCCTGTTACAGCATCGCAATTCCATCCCGTTGAAGCCGGAGGAGCGACGACATCGCCTCATCGAGGCGGTTCGCGTTTCCATTGCACATGATGCGGAGCTATTGGCATGGTTTGATGCTTTGCCGGCGAAAGGCGACGTGGACTGGGCCGAATTGACGCCGACATCATTTGGTCTTCACGGCACTTCGCTTTCGCTCGACACAAGCCGCATTGGCGTTGCCAATATTCTTGATGTCGTTCGCCTAGTTGGCGCACTGGTCGGAGACGATGGCAAGCCATTTCACTATCCGGCGACGACTGTCCTTGAGCCCATTGTCACGGAGCCGACTGCTGTTGTGGAGCCGCCTGTAACGCCGATTGCTCCGCCACCGCCGGCTTTGCGCCGTTCATGGTTGCAGCGATTATGGGTCTCCAGGTAGTCGACGGGACTAGGCAATCTCATGCAGATGGGCCGAGCCGGCAGCTTGGCTTGCCATGTGTTCGCGCCAAAAAGACAGCGCATCGGCGAGATTGTCACGCCGGCTTTTTGTGGGTGCCGGACATTTGAGCTCGTTGCGCAAGCGACCGACATCGGCGACGATCCGCAGTGGTTCATCGCGATCAGGCAGGGCGCCAAACCGGACGAGTTCCGGCCGTCCGGCGATATCGGCGATTTCGCGAACGATATCGGCGACGCGGATACCTTCGCCCGTAGCTATGTTGATGATACCGGAGACGTCGCTGGTGGTGAGCGCCGCGAGCGCGGCGCCCGTGTCACGAATATCCATGTAGTCGCGGATTGCCTTGCCGCTTGAAACAGCAGTCGTCCGTCCGGCCAAGAGCGCGCGGGCCACAGACGCAACCAGTCGGTTTGGATCTTCGAAAGGCCCGTAAAGATTGAAAAGTCGTGCCCAAGCGACGGAAATGCCGATTTCAGCCGCGTATTTTTCCAGCACGCGGCGCACGCTGTCCTTGGCGACGTCGTAGAGCGTGTGTGAACCGCTGGGCGTCGTGGCTTCTCGGCACAACCCATCGGCCGGCCATTGGTATTCGTAGCATGAGCCGACCATACAAATCCGTTGCGTACCTTTTTCTGCGCAGGCGCGTGCGAGAGATAGCGAGGCGGCAACCCAGTCGAGATTGTCGGGATCCGTCCAGAATTTGCCGGCCTCGACGGTCCAGGCCAGGTGCAGCAAGATGTCGGGCCGCACGGCGGCGCCGATACGGGCTGCCACGGCCGGCTGGATGAGGTCGTCGTTGATCCAGCGGATACCGGGATGTTCGATGGAACGCAAACGCCCCGCGGCGATCACCTCGTGACCTGCGGCTGCCAAATGACCAATCGTATGTCGGCCAACGAAGCCACTTGCGCCGGTTACGAGTATGCGCATTCTTCGCATCTCCATCCAGAACCAATTCCCAGCGTAATGGTCGGAACCATCGCCGTCCATCCGACGGCAGACCCATGTATCACAATACGGCGCGCTTGACTCGTTCCGAGAGCCATGAACTATCGCCGCCAAACCGAATTCAGGGAGGATATGATGACCGATTATCGCCTGCTGACATTTCAATCGGCACAAGGACCGCGCGCCGGCATCGCCGTTGGTGACGTCTATGCCGATGTGGCTGAAGGCACGGGCCGTGCCGCCGATGCCAGCATGCTTGGCATTCTGGAAGATTGGGCCGCAGCGCAAGGCCGGCTGTCGGGCTTGGCCGACAAGGTCACCAAGGGCGGCGTCAAAACCATGCCGCTGGCTTCCGCGCACTATCTCGCCGCCGTGCATTGGCCCGTCGCCATTTATTGCGCCGGCGCCAACTATGCCGATCATGTGCGTCGCATGGCCGAGCGTTCTGGCCTGCCGCAGGAACCCAATCCGAAGGAGGCCGGCTCCACGGCCTGGCATTTCCTCAAGCCGGCGCGCACCGCCGTCGGCCACAACGAAGAGATTTCGACCGTATCGAAGTCGCTCGATTGGGAGGCGGAACTCGCCGTCGTCATCGGCAAGGGCGGTAAGAACATTCCCCTCGACAAGGTCTACGAGCATATCGCCGGCTACACCTGTGCCAACGACGTCTCGGCCCGCGATCTGTCGCGCCGTCCGAAAGTGGCAGCCGGCACGCCGTTCAGCTTCGACTGGATCGGCCAGAAATGTTTCGACGGTTCCTGTCCGCTCGGTCCCTGGATTGTGCCGGCGTCGCAGATCAAGGATCCGATGAACCTTGCCATCAAGACCTTCATCAACGACAAGCTGCAGCAGAATTCCAATACCAAGGAAATGATCTTCAACATCGCCGATCAGGTGGCGCAGATTTCGTCGCGCATGACCCTCTATCCCGGCGACGTCGTGCTCACCGGCACACCGAGCGGCACGGGCGCTGAGGAAAACAAATTCCTCAAGGCGGGCGATGTGATGCGGGTCGAGATCGAGGGCATTGGTTCTCTGACCAACCGGGTGAAGAGCATCACCGGCTGATCAAACAAATACGCCAGCCCGCGATCGACACAGAGCGGGCTGGCGCAATGCCGGCGGAGAGCAATGCCGGTGTTATTCTCTTAGACCATGACGACGAAATGCGGCCTGTGCGCTGGCGCACATCGGCCAAAACCGTCTTATGGTTACGAGTGTCCTGGCTTTCTATGTCCGCAGTGGTGAACAGAGACTTATCGCTCGTCAGCGCGCGTCCGAAAACGACATGCTGTTCCAGGAGCGTTTGCGCGTCCAATCCGCCATGAAGCTTTGAAATAGCCGCACCTTGCTCATCAGTCGGGACGGGGGATAGAGCAGCCAGACCGGCCGCTCCGGCACGGCGAAATCCTCCAGGATGACTTCGAGTTTGCCGTCGCGAATATCGCCGCCGACAAAATACAGCGGCAGCATGGCGATCCCGACGCCCGTTACCGCCGCTTGTCGCACGGCGGGAATGCTATGGGCGACGAAAGTGCCGGTCACTTTCACCGGCTGGATGGGATCGGCGAAACGCCAGATGCGGTCGGGCGCCAGGCGGGGGCTGATGAGACAATTATGGCGGATGAGTGCGTTGGGCGTTTCCGGCCGGCCATATTGTTCGAGATAGGTTGGGGCCGCGCAGACGACCCATTGCAGCGAGCCGAGCTGTTTGGCGACATAGGGCGAACCGTCTTCGAGCGGCCAAAGTCGGATCGCCACGTCGAAGTCACCATCGTTCAGGCTCAGCGCCTTGACGCCGGAGTCATAGACGGAAACCACGATATGGATCGTCGGATAGGTCCGTGCGAATTGCGCGATGGCTTCGGCCAGATGGCCGCCGACGAAGGCGCGGGGTGCCAGAATGCGCAACGTGCCATGCGGGCCGCTTTGCAGAGTTTGCGCGGAGGCATTGGCTGCTTCGAAGTCCGTGAGGATTTTTGTGCAGGACTCGTAATAGGTCTCGCCGATTTCGGTGAGCGAGACCTTGCGCGTCGAGCGGTTGAGCAGGCGCGAACCAAGAAACGCTTCAAGGTCCATCATGTGCTTGGAGACGGCAGCGCGGGACATGCCAAGCTCTTCCGCCGCGGCGCTGAAGCTGCCTCGGCGTGCAATGCACACGAACGTTTCAATCAGACGGAAACGGTCGACGCTCATCGCGATTGTTCACGTTCTCTGAACCGCCGATCACGTCTCACGGTACTTCTCTCACTCTCCCTATTGGCTGACAGTATCCAGGCCAAAAGCAAGATTCAAGCCAGCGTCGGGCGGCTGAATCCTTGCGATTCAAGGAAATGGAGAGGCGCATGCTGCCGACCGCACGGAAACTCGATTTCGCTGATGTCCCCGTCATCGATCTGACTGACATTCATTCGAGCGATCCGGCACGCCGGCGTATTCTCGCGGATCGCCTGGCGGATGCCTGCGCGCGCGTCGGTTTCATGTACGTGATCAATCATGGCATTTCGGAAGAGGAAATCGATCTGATCTTTCAGACCGCCAAGGATTTCCATGACCTGCCCATCGACGCCAAGATGGAAGTGTCCCTCACCAAGAACAATCACGCCCAGGGCTATCTGCACGGCAAGAGCAAAGGCACCGGCACCAATATCGTCGAAAACCTGCAAGAGGCTTTTCAAATTCGTCGACCACTGGCGAAAGACGATCCGGATCTGCTCGCCGGCCGGCCGCTGCACGGCGAGATTCCGTGGCCGTCGGCCATGCCGGATCTCCAGCCGCGCATGATGCGGTTCTTCGATCAGGCCGACGGGTTGGGTTATGCGCTGCTGTCGCTATTCGAGGAGAGCTTGGGTTTCGAGCTGGGCCGCCTGCGTGGATATTTCACCAAGGATATGAACTCCCTGCGCTTGCTGCATTACCCGCCGCAGGCGCCGGATCAGGAAGGCGAACATCTGGGCGCGCGGGCGCATACCGATACCAATGCCTTCACCATCCTCGCGCAGGATCCCAATGGCGGTCTCGAAATCCGCAATCGCGAAAGCGAATGGGTGGCCGTGCCGCCAATCCCGCATACGCTCGTGCTCAATGTTGGCGAGGTCCTGAAGGTCTGGACGGATGGCGTGTTCTCCTCGACCGTTCATCGCGTCATCAATCGCTCGGGCCGCGAACGCTATTCCATTCCCTTCTTTATGTATCCGAGTTTCGACGCGCTGATCCAGCCACTGATCGCCAATCCAGATCCGAGCAATATCGCGCCGGAAAATCTGCACACCTCCATGCCGCGCGACAAGCCCTTCATTTATGGGGAGTTCAAGTCTCGCAGTACGGCACGAATTATGCCTGGTAACATCAAGACAGGAGCCTATTAGGCACGATCTCGCCTCTCAGCTTCCGTCATTGTCAAATCCAGGTGGTGAATGGTCTATGGCCGATGTCGCGATACATCCAAAGATAACGCTAGTGCCTAAAGCCACGGATTCCGCAGCGCCTCTCGTCGCGATCAAGAATTTGGTCAAAACCTATCATTCGGCGCGCGGGCCCATCACCGCGCTGTCGGATATCGATCTCGACATTGCCAATGGCCAGTTCGTCAGCATCGTTGGCCCCAGCGGTTGCGGCAAGAGTACGCTGCTCAAATGCATTGCCGGGCTGGAACGGATATCAAGTGGGGGCATCACCGTCGCCGGCAAAACCGTGTCGGCGCCACCTGATGATCTCGGCATTGTGTTCCAACGCGATGTGCTGCTCGACTGGCGCACCGTCATCGACAATGTGTTGATCACCGCCGAATTTCAGAAGATCGCGCGGGCGAGCATGATCGAGCGCGCGCGGCGTCTGCTCGACAGCTTTGGGCTCGGGGATTTCGAAAACCGCTATCCTTGGGAATTGTCAGGCGGCATGCGCCAGCGCGTCGCCATCTGTCGCGCTCTACTGTGCGATCCGAAATTTCTGCTGATGGACGAGCCGTTCGGTGCGCTCGACGCACTGACGCGCGACGAACTGAACATGCAATTGCAGGAGTTGTGGACGCGCGATCGCAAGACCATCGTCTTCATCACTCACGGCATTGATGAAGCGGTCTTTCTCTCGGATCGCGTGATCGTCATGGACCGCAATCCCGGTCGAATTATTCTCGACCTGGCGATCGATCTGCCACGTCCGCGCTCTTTCACGGTGCGCGACACCAGCGCCTTCACCCATTTCACGGCCATCGTGCGTCAGACCATGGTGGATGCCGGCATCCTGAGGGGCAAATGACATCGCAATCCATCAAATCGCGCGCTGTCGACAGTCTTTGGGTTGTCGGCGTTTTCGTCGCCGTCTGTGTCGTCTGGGAAGCGGCGGTCAAGCTTTTGAACCTGCCCTTGTTCGTCTTGCCGCCGGTCGAGGCGGTCATCCAGGATTTCCTTTCCGATCCCAGCCTGTTCGTGACCCACGCCATTTATACGATCGGCGTAGCACTCACCGGCTTTTTCATCGCGGGAGTCGTGGGCCTGCTGCTCGCGGTCGTCATCGTCTCCTCGCGCATCCTGGAGCGCATTCTGCTGACCTTTCTCGCACTGCTGCATAGTGTGCCGAAAGTGGCGCTGGCGCCACTCTTCGTCATCTGGCTTGGAACCGGCTACCAGCCGAAGATCGTCATCGCGGCGCTCATGTCGGTTCTGGTGATCGTTGTCGATGCGGTGGCGGGTTTGCGGTCTGTTGATCCAGAAATGGTCAACCTTGCCAAGGTTCATCATGCCTCGTCGCCGGCGATCATGTTCAAGATCCGCTTTCCCAATGCGTTGCCGCATCTGTTCGGTGCGTTGAAGGTGGCGATATCCTTGTCGTTGATCGGTGCGATCGTCGGCGAATATGTCGGTGGCCAGTCGGGTCTTGGCTATCTCATCCTGATCGCGCAAGGGAGTTTCGACACACCGCGCGCCTTCGCCGCCGTTCTCTTCCTCAGCGTCATCGCCACGGTGCTCTTCTATCTCGTCGTCTTCGCCGAAAGTCTTCTCGTGCCCTGGCACGTGTCGCAGCGCAGCCGTACGCCCTGAAGCAGAAAGGAGACAATCGTCATGCCGTTTCTTTCCAAGCCGTTTCTTTCCGTCTCGAAACATCTGCGTACGGCCTTCGTTGCGGCAGCGCTCGCCTGGAGCGGCCATGCCAGCGCGCTTGAGCGATTGACGGTCCAGACCGCGTTCTATCCGCAGGGCCCGCAGGCCTATTTGTTCCTTGCCAAGCATAAGGGCTGGTTCGAGGCGGCGGGGCTCGATGTCGAACTGCTGGATGGCCGCGGCTCGAACTTTTCGATGCAGGTGGTGAGCAGCGGGCATGCGGATGTCGGCGAGGGGCAGCTCGCCCCCATCGTTCCGGCGCGAGACAAGGGCGCCAAGGTCAAAGCCATCGCCGAATGGTATAAGAAAGACGGTCCGGCTATTATCGTCCCAGTCGACTCCGGCATGACCAAACCAGCAGATTTGAAGGGCAAGAAGGTCGTCATCATCGCCTCCGGTCCCTGGCCGCCGCTGCTGAATTCCTTCTTCGCGCAGTTCGATATGAAGCCAAGCGACATGCAATTGATGTATGTCGAATCCACGGCCTTGTTCACGACCTATGCGATCAAGCAAGCCGATGCCATGCTGACCGTTGATCTGGCTTATACCGAGGCCAATCCGCTGCGTGCGTCCAATTTGATTTCCTCGCTCGACTTCGGCGTAAAACTTCCTGGCAATGGGCTTTACGCGACCGAGGAAACGATCGCCAAACGCGGCGACGCCCTCAAACGGTTTATCGAAGTATGCGCGCGTGCCATGGCTTACATTTATGATGGCCACGAGGAGGAGGGGGCGCGGGCGATCCGCGCTCAGCGGCCCAATACCAAGCTTTCGGCCGAGCATATCCTCGAACAGATCAAGTTCTTTCAATCCCTACGTTTTGCGCCGTCCGGCGAGGGCAAGCCTGTCGGCTGGCAGTCGCCGCAGGATTGGCAGGAACGTATGGCCTATGTGAAGGCCGCAGGAATCGTGAAGACCGACCATGCGGGCACTGACTTCTTCACCAATGCCTTTACTGAGGGGCTGCCGCGTTAAGACCAGAGCGTTTTCGAGCGAAGTGGATACCGGTTCGCGTGAAGAAAACGCGTCAAAACAAAAGCTGAAGCCTTTCACCGTTCAATGAAACGGTGAAAGACTCTGGACTTCAAGGAATCTTGCAATGAGCGCTTTTGTAATCGGCGAGGTTGAAATCGTTCGCCCGGAAGGAATGAAGGGCTACGGTCCGATGGTTGCTGCGTCCATTGAGAAGTTTGGCGGCCGTTATCTGGCGCGCGGCTCGAAGCCTGAGGTGCTGGAGGGCGGGCCTGCCCACAATATCCTGATCATCGAATTTCCGGACATGGATAGCGCCCGTCGCTGGTATGCGTCGTCGGACTATGCGGCGGCAAAGACGATCCGTCTGGGATCGTCGAATCTGCGGCTGATTCTCGTCGATTCTTTCGTCAAGCCAGCGACTTGAGCAGACGGCTTCACCTTTCCTGTGCTAGCGGCAAGCTAAGATGTTTCTCGAAATAAGCGATGGTCTTGATCAGGCCTTCGCGCAAAGCGACGCTGGGTGTCCAATCGAGCCGTTGCCGAGCCTGGTCAATGTTGGGTCGGCGTTGACGAGGATCGTCGCTCGGCAAGGGTCTATGTGTGAGCTTCGAATTTGATCCGGTGATGTCGATGATCAATCCGGCCAGTTGGCGGACGGTGACCTCGTCCGGATTGCCGAGATTGATAGGCCCGGTAATGTCGGAGCCGCTTGCCATCAGACGCATGAGACCTTCGATCAGATCGTCGACATAGCAGAACGAACGGGTCTGGAGCCCGTCGCCGTAGAGCGTGATGTCCTCGCCCTTGAGCGCCTGCAGGATCAGATTGGGCACCACGCGCCCGTCATCGGGCAACATGCGCGGTCCGTAAGTATTGAAAATGCGGGCGACCTTGATCGGCACCTGATGCTGACGATGGTAGTCGAAGAACAGGGCCTCCGCGCAACGCTTGCCCTCATCGTAGCAGGCACGCTGGCCGATCGGATTGACGTGTCCCCAATAGCTCTCGGGCTGCGGATGCTGTTCGGGATCGCCATACACTTCCGATGTGGAGGCCTGCAGGATTTTGATGTTTCGCTGGCGCGCCAGGTCGAGCATGTTGATCGCGCCGATCACGCAGGTCTTCGTCGTCTCGATCGGGTTGAACTGGTAGTGAACGGGAGAGGCGGGCGCGGCCAAATTGTAGATTTCATCGACCTCCACGGTGAGTGGAAGGACGACGTCATGGCGCAACGGCGTGAAACGTGGCTCGTTCGCCAGATGTGCCAGATTGCGCTGCGTGCCCGAAAAGAAATTGTCGACGCAGATCACATGATGACCCTGGGCCAGCAGGCGGTCGCAGAGATGAGAGCCGAGGAAGCCGGCCCCGCCTGTCACCAGGATTTTCTTACTCATTCCGTCAGGGGCGCCTTCGTCTCGAAACAGAATTTCAGAATAGAGTGAGAGCTTAATGGCGATCGGTTTCCCCGCCAAATCGTGCCTATCGAACGCGGATCAGTTTTTTCTCTGGTGAGACATTATGCATTTCCAGGGTTCTGAGCATGTAGACGGGGAGACCCTTGAGGAAACCCCACAGGCGCTCCTTGCCGCGTTGCGCGATCGCTGTGGCTTCCGCGGGATGATCGAGCACCCAGGAAACGCGTTCCGCCACATCGCTCATGTCGCGGGCGATAGGAACATAGTGCTTCCAGGGGCGGAGCAGGTGCGTATAGGCGAGTTCCCGCCCTGATGGCACCTTGAGGACGAGGATGCCCGCCAGATGTTTGTGGCATGTGCCCCAGGAGCCCGCATTGCCCGGCAGATCGAGATACATCTGGAAATCGGCGAAGCGGCTTTCCGGAACAAAATCGGCATAAACATCAAGGTCATGGAGCAGGGCGACAGCCTCGTCCTCGCCAGCACCCACCCATTGCACGAGTTTGGAAATGCGACAGTCGGCTTTTGCGCCCACGGCGGCCGCTACCCGCAGGCAGGCGTCAACGCGATAGTTGGTGCGCAGTTCATCAAGCGATCGGATCCAGCCGCCACTGGTGGTCGAACCGCGCCAAAATAGGAGCGGCTGGCGGTTGCTGAATGTCGTTTCGAAATCGCCGTCTGTTTCAGCGGCCCCATAGTCGCCGCGCTCGAAGGATCGGCGGGCTTCCAGCAGATAGAGATCGGGAAACAGCGCCCAGTCTGCATCGGCCGGCCGGTCGAAAGACAAGGCGCAGGCGCCGCCAACATCGGACAGATTGAACCTCAGAATGAACGGCGAACGTTTCGCATAATCGGCGAGATAGGGGCCCAAGACGCTGGTGACGTGAAGGATTCGCCCCTTGAAATTGCCGAAGAAGGGAGCGTTGTCGACATCAGCCGAAACCTCGACCTCGACCACCGGTATCTGGTCATCGCTCGCGTGGGCGTTGCTGATCCGTATGTCTTCAGACGGCAGATCAAAGGCTTGCGTGAGCTTACCCAGCCGCAGGCCGATGTGGGCGAGCTGATGCTCTAAATCCGCCCACTCATACAGCTGACCCACCTGTTGCTCCCACGCCACGTGATGCCGGCAGCTATCCTACCGGCCTCCGGTCGGGCGTCCAGGGGCATCAGAAGCCCAGTCTGATGCCGCCCCGGAAGGTGTGGGATTGAATGCGGCTGTTGGCGGCGCTGAGCTGATATTCGAGATCGAAGCCGAGCGTTTCCGTTTTCGCTCTCAGCCCCACCGCCATCATCATCTGGCTGTTGGCCAGGGTCTGTTCGGTGATCGTATAGACCGGCCCGCCGAGCAGATCCGCATAGGTGAGGTTCTGGCTATAGGCGCCGCCCATGCGGGCGCGGTATTCGAACCGGCCGAGCAGGGTGAGCATGCCCCAGGTCATGGGGATGTCGTAGCTGGTGCGCAGGCCGACGACGCCGCGCAGGGTTTGCGTCGACAGCTTCTGGAACGACAGCGCCCAGATCGGCGATCCGGTTTCCGTATAGGGGTCGAGTTCCAGCCGTGTCGCGTCGAGCCGCAGATAGGGCGCGAGTTTCCACGGCCCCCAGCGCTCCTCGCGCACCAAGGCCAGCGAACCGAAGAGCTGCTTCGTATTGCGGCTGCCCATGACGTAGAGGCCGGGCAGGGTGACGTAGCGCTGGGAATCGATCGAGCCGCGGCCATAGCCGGCGATCATGTCAATGAAGGTGGCCGACATGAGTTTATAGCTGGCATAGAAGGCGATATTGGCATTGCGCGCATCGGTGCGCGTGCCGTCCGTGCCGATGCGGGTCTGATCGGTGCCGAAGCCCACCGCGATACCGGCCTTCAGGCCATCGAACAGTTTGGTGTCGATACCCAATGTCACGCCGGCGGTGGTGAACTTGTTCTCAAAAAGGCCCATCTGCAATTGCGTGCCGAAACTGACGGCGCCGCCCATCCAGATGTGGAAGGGAACGTCCGATCCTTTGCGCTTGGCCGGCGGCGGGGTCGGGAAGGCGGATTTGATGCCGCGCTGGCCTTCGGCATAGGCGAGGTAACCGCCGTTTTCACGCGCCGTATCGGCAAAGGCCGATGTGCCGGGCGGGATGTTGCTGGGGCCGCTGAAGCCGATGCCCATGCTGACGGGCTCGGGATCGTCGTCATCGTGCAACCGCTCGAGGCGCTGGGTGATGTTGTCCATCTGCGCTTCGGCGAAGCGTTGCGACGAGGTCACCTGTGCATGGACGATGCCGCGCACGTTGGGATCGAGCGACGGATCGGGCCGGGCGTTGACGGTGATCACGACACCAGCCGATGTCGTCGCCGCATTGTTGATGTCGCCGCTGTAGGCGGCGGTGAACGTATGGGCGCCGTTGGCGAGCGACTTGGTCGTGAAACTGGCGACGCCTCCTGCAACGGCGACCGTGGCCAGCGCCGCACCACCGTCACGGAAGGTGACGGTGCCGGTGGGCGTGACGCCGGTCACGGTGGCGGTGAGTGTCACCGGCAGGCCAAACATGATGCTGGTGGCTGAGGCCGTCAGCATCACGGTGGTCGTTGCCTTGGTAATCGTGAAACTCTGCGTCACTGCGGTTGCGGCCGCGAAATTGGCGTTGCCGGGCTGTGTCGCGACGATCGAACACTGGCCGACGGCGAGCAGCGACACGCTCGATCCCGCCACACTACAGGTGGCGGGCGTCGAGGAAGCGAAGGTGACGACGAGGCTGGAACTGGCCGTCGCCGATACGGTGAACGCGCCGGAGCCGATGGCACGGTCGGTGAGGGCGGCGAAAGTGATGGTGTTGGTGCCGGGGGTGATCGTGAAACTCTGCACCACGGGAGTTGCCGCAGCGAAATTGCCATTGCCCGGCTGCGAAGCAGTGATCGAACAGGAGCCTGCCGCCACGAAGGTGATGGCACTGCCGGCGACCGTGCAGGTCGCGGTCGTCGTCGACGTATAGATGATGGCGAGGCCGGAACTGGCGGTGGCGGTCAGAGCCGGCGGCGGGCTGGTGAAGGGTGTGTTGGCGAGTGCCGGGAAGGTGATCACATTGACGCCGGCAGTGATCGTAAAGCTCTGCGTCACTGGCGTGGCGGTGGCGAAATTGGCATTGCCGGCTTGCGACGCCGTGATGGAACAGGCGCCCGCCGCCACGAAGGTGATGGCGCTGCCAGCCACCGTGCAGGTCGACGTGGTGATCGACACATAGGTGACGGCGAGGCCGGAGCTAGCCGTCGCCGACAGAGCCGGCGGCGGGCTGGTGAAAGGCGTGTTGGCGAGCGCCGGGAAGGTGATGGTGTTGACGCCGGCGGTGATGGTGAAGCTCTGCGTCACTGGCGCGGCGGCGGCGAAATTGGCATTGCCGGCCTGCGATGCTGTGATCGAGCAACCTCCGGCGGCGACGAATGTAATGGTGCTGCCGGCGACCGTGCAGGTCGATGTGGTGATCGACACATAGGTGACGGTGAGGCCGGAGCTGGCTGTCGCCGACAGAGCCGGTGGCGGGCTGGTGAAAGGTGTGTTGGCGAGCGCCGGGAAGGTGATGGTGTTGACGCCGGCGGTGATGGTGAAGCTCTGCGTCACTGGCGCGGCGGCGGCGAAATTGGCATTGCCGGCCTGCGATGCTGTGATCGAGCAACCTCCGGCGGCGACGAATGTAATGGTGCTGCCGGCGACCGTGCAGGTCGATGTGGTGATCGACACATAGGTGACGGTGAGGCCGGAGCTGGCCGTGGCGGCGAGCGCCGGCGGGGGGCTGGTAAAGGGCGTATTGGCTGGCGCTGGGAACGTGATCGTGTTGACGCCAGCGGTGACGTTGAACGTATGTGTCACGGGCGTTGCAGCGGCGTAATTGGCGTTGCCGGGTTGTGTCGCGCTGATCACGCAAGAGCCGACGGCAACGAAAGTGAGGGTGCTGCCAGACACCGTGCAGATGCCTGTCGTGCTTGACACATAGGTGATGGCGAGGCCGGAACTGGCAGAGGCGGTCAGAGCCGGGGGCGGGCTGGTGAATGGTGTATCCGCCAATCCGGGAAAGGTGATCGTATTGGTTCCAGGGGCGACGGTGAAGGTCCTTGTCACCGGCGTAGCTGTCGCATAGCTGGCATTGCCGGCCTGCGAGGCCGTGATGGAACAGGTACCTCCGGCGACGAAGGTCAGCGTGCTGCCGGAGACCGTGCAGATGCCCGTGCTGTTTGACGCATAGCTGACGGTGAGGCCGGAGCTGGCCGTGGCGGCGAGCGACGGCGGCGGGCTGGTGAACGGCGTGTTCGGCGGCGTCGGGAAGGTGATCGTATTGGTGCCGGGCGTGACGTTAAAAGTGCGCGTCACCGGCGTCGCGGCGGCGAAATTGGTGTTGCCGGCCTGTGAGGCGGTGATCGAGCAAACGCCACCGGAATGGAAAGTGATAGAGCTGCCGGAGACCGTGCAGACGCTTGAACTGTTGGACGCGTAGGTGACCGTGAGCAATGACGACGAGGTGGCATTCAGGCCCGGGGGCGCACTGGTATAGGGTGTGTCGGGTGGGGTCGGGAACGTAATCGTCTGCGAGGCCTGATTCACGGTGACGCCAACGGTTCCGCTGCTCGTCAGATTCTGCGCGTCACCGCTATAGGTGGCTGTGATGGTGTGCGATCCGACCGGAATGCTGCTGGTGTTCAGCGTCGCCGTGCCGGCGGAAACAGGGACAGCGCCGAGCGTCGTTGCGCCGTTGGTGAACGTGACTGTGCCGGTCGGTGAATTGCCCGTGACAGTCGCCGTGAGCGCGACGCTTTGATTGAAGGACGACGGATTGGGGCTGGCACCCAGCGACGTGGTGCTCGCGGTCGGACCGCCGCCCGAATAGGTGATCGTAATGACGCCGCTGTAGGTGACGGTGATGGGCGTGCCGAGCGCATTCAGATTGAACACGGGTATGGATTGAATCTGCAAGGCACCGACATCGGCGGCCGTTGTCACATAGGAGGCCGTGCAAGTCGTCGTTTGATTTGTCGCGCCGCTGAATGGTCCGGGGCAGGAGGCGCCTGACAGCGGGATCGCATTGTCGGAGACGGTCAGACCCGAAATGACATAGCCACCGGAATTGAAGACATAAGTGAAATGGATTGTCTGGCCGGCGCCGCTGAATGTCGTAGGGCTGGGCGTGACACTGACGATCGATTGCGCGGATACCGGAGAGGCGACAAGCGCGAAGGCCAATGTCAGCGCGCTGAGCAGTAAAGCGGAGAGCAGGCTCGCCGCTTTCGCTCGTGTGTTTCTTTCCTTCGATAGCAGGCAACCGAATACGCCAGCGATCCGTCTCGCAAGCGAGACGCCCCAAATCCGATCGGTCAACATGTGCAGCCCCAATCCGCCACCCCTGGCGGGTCAGCCCCTGAAATCAGTGGCTTCGCTTAGAAGACTATGGGGCCCCTGGGGATTCCGCCAGCGCACAAGCAGGTGGTTAATGGATTACGAATAGATGTGTTTTTTCAGTCACATATATCGCGTAAAGACCGTTCTGGTGTGAACTTTTGCGGCCCAAGCCGTTTTCTCCGCAAGACCAGTAAGCTCCGGGCAAAAAGCATGGCGATTTGCCCGGAATTCGTCTTGAGGCATTGTCTGAGTATTTGATGATCTGTCAGGCTGGCACCGGTGCGGCCAGCGAGGCGCCGAGCTTGTCCATCAGCCAGTTGGTGCCGTGCTCGCGCCCCTTGGCGCCATCCGGGCCATCGAAATAGGCGCCTTGTTCGGTGAGCTTCAGCCTGGTCTTGGTGCCTTCAGCGAAGATTTCGATGGCTGCGAGCGAGACGGACATGCGTTCGCCGTTGATCTTCATTTCGTAGGTATAAATGATACGCTGGTTGGGCTCGATATCGTAGTAGAGACAGTCGAATTCCGTCTTCCGGCCGTCCGGCCAAAGACCAGCCTGGGTTTCGTGGCCACCGATGCGAAAGTCGAAGGATTGACCGGAAGCGATGACGTCCTCCGGGCCGCCGAACCACATGGCTTTGGCTTTCTCGTCAGAAAAAGCCTTGAACACCCGCGCGGGCGTCGCGTCATAAATGCGTTCGATGACAAAGGTCGAATGATAGATACCAGTCATTGCTCATCTTCCTCTTTGGTGACATCGAGATAGGCGCCGAGTCTGTCGAGCCGCTTTTCCCAAGCGGTGCGGCGTTGGGTGAGCCATTGTTCGGCCGGGTGAATCGCATTGTGATCGAGGTTGCAGGTGCGTGTGCGCCCGACCTTCTGCGAACGCACCAGCCCGCTCGCTTCAAGCACCGCCAAATGCTGCACGACGCCGGACAAGGTCATGGCCAGCGGCTCGGCCAATTGGCTGACCGAAGCAGGCCCGCGACTGAGCCGTTCGACCATTTGCCGCCGCGCCGGGTCGGCGAGGGCATGGAAGACGGCATCGAGCTTTTCTTGATACTGAAGCATTCACTTAAGTATCAAGCGAGCCGGGATTTGGCAAGCCCATTCCTTCAAGGACCGCTGTCATGTGATCGATAACGAGGGGAAATAAGCCTTGAATCGGCGGCGTATCGATCCGTTTTCAACTGGTTAGGACACTTTGGGCTGAGCCGCCCTTGTGCCCAGGGGCCGAAGCGCGCTACGTCCCGCCCGAACTTCATTTCCCGCAAGAGGACTCTATGACCGCCATCCTTGATGTGACCGCCCGTGAAATCCTCGACAGCCGGGGCAATCCGACGATCGAAGTCGACGTGATCCTCGAGGACGGTTCGTTCGGCCGCGCCGCCGTACCGTCGGGCGCCTCCACCGGCGCCCATGAGGCCGTGGAATTGCGCGACGGCGACAAAGCCCGCTACGGCGGCAAGGGTGTGCTGAAGGCGGTCGAAAACGTCAACGACGCGATCTACCAGGCGATCTCCGGCCTCGACGGCGAGGATCAGGTGGAGATCGATGAGACCATGATCGCCCTCGATGGCACGCCCAACAAGGCAAAGCTCGGCGCCAATGCCATTCTCGGCGTCTCGCTGGCTGTTTCCAAGGCGGCGGCGGAATCGGCTGGCCTGCCGCTCTACCGTTACGTCGGCGGCCCGTCGGCTCGCGTCCTGCCGGTGCCGATGATGAACATCGTCAATGGTGGCGCCCATGCTGACAATCCGATCGACTTCCAGGAATTCATGATCCTGCCGGTTGGCGCGCCGACCTTCGCGGAAGCGGTGCGCTGGGGCGCGGAAGTGTTCCAGGTGCTGAAAAGCGGTCTGAAGAAGGCCGGGCATAACACCAATGTCGGCGACGAAGGTGGTTTTGCGCCGAACCTGCCGACCGCCGAAGCCGCGCTCGACTTCTGCATGAAGGCCATCGCCGATGCCGGCTTCAAGCCGGGCCAGGACATCTACCTCGGTCTTGACTGCGCCTCGACCGAATTCTTCAAGGACGGCAAGTATCACTACGAAGGTGAGGGCAAGACCCGCTCGATCGCCGAACAGGTGGCCTATCTCACCAAGCTCGTCGGCGATTATCCGATCGTCACCATCGAGGACGGCATGGCCGAGGACGATTGGGCCGGCTGGAAGCAGCTCACCGACGCCATCGGCAAGAAGTGCCAGCTTGTCGGCGACGATCTGTTCGTCACCAATGTTACGCGCCTGTCGCGCGGCATCAAGGAAGGCGTCGGCAATTCCATCCTCGTCAAGGTCAACCAGATCGGTTCGCTCACCGAGACGCTGGCGGCGGTCGATATGGCGCATCGTGCCGGCTATACGGCGGTGATGTCGCATCGCTCCGGCGAGACCGAGGATTCGACCATTGCCGATCTCGCGGTGGCCACCAATTGCGGGCAGATCAAGACCGGTTCGCTCGCTCGTTCCGACCGCACCGCAAAGTATAACCAGCTCATCCGCATCGAGGAAGAGCTCGGCAACCAGGCGCGCTACGCCGGCCGCGCCGCTTTGAAGGCACTGGCCTGAACCCGCAAACCTCTCTCTTCACGCGAAGTGTGACCGCTTCGCGTGAAGAGATGCCTTAAAAGACGAACATTGATGCTGAACGATGCTGGATTGCGATCCAGGATCATCGCGCTCCACCGGAGGACCGATGGCTGACCTGTTTGCACCCTTGCGCCTCGGCGCACTCGATCTTCCCAATCGTATCGTCATGGCGCCGATGACGCGCTCGCGCGCCGATGCCAACGGCGTGCCGCTGGATATTGTCGCCGAATATTACGCGCAGCGCGCCTCCGCCGGTCTGATCGTCACCGAGGCGATCTACGTGTCCGCTATGGCCAAGGGTTATGTGCGCACGCCGGGCCTCGTCACGTCAGAGCAAGTCGCCGCGTGGAAGAAAGTGACGCAGACAGTGCATGGCAAGGGCGGGCGGATTTTCGCGCAGCTCTATCATACCGGTCGTGTCGCTTTGCCCGATTGGCTGCCAGGCGGCGTCGCACCTGTCGCGCCGTCGGCCATCGCCATCAACGGCACCAATCAGACCGACGAAGGCAAGAAACCGTTCGTCATGCCGCGTGCTCTGGAGACCGATGAAATCGCCGGCGTCGCCGCCGAATACGGACAGGCAGCGCAACGCGCCATGGAAGCCGGCTTCGATGGCATCGAAGTGCATGCCGCCTCCGGCTACCTGATCCATCAATTTCTCGACGCGACCATCAACACCCGCACCGACCGTTATGGCGGTAGCGCCGTCAATCGCGTGCGTTTCCTGCGCGAAGCAGTGGAGAGCGTCGTCGCCGTGGTCGGCAAGGATCGTGTTGGCGTGAAGATTTCGCCGCGCATCAAGTTCAACGATGTCGTCGAGCCCGACGCGGAAGAAGTCTATCCGGTGGTGGCACGCGAACTGTCCGAATGCGGCATCGCTTATCTGCACGGCGCGCGCCAGGGTGCCTACGAGGTGCATAACCTGCGGGCTCTGTTCAGCGGCGCCTATCTCGCGGGCTCTGGTTTCGACTTCGAAAAAGCCAATGACGCCATCGTGTCCGGCACCGCCGATGCGGTGGTCTTCGGTAAGCCGTTCCTCGCCAATCCCGATCTGCCGCGCCGCTACCGGGAAGGGCTCGATCTGGCGCAGCCCGATCAAGGCACCATCTATTGGGGTGGCGCGAAGGGCTATGTCGACTATCCCGCGCACATGTGAAGCTTTAACCATCGCGCGCTTGTGATGGGACGTCTCTGATCCAGTCAGCCGCGAATGGCGTAAGATGGATGGCTCTATAGCGTTTTCGAGCGAAGTGGAGACCGGTTCGCGTGAAGAAAACGCGTCAAAACAGGAGCATGAAGTCTTTCGCCGTTTAATGAAACGGTGAAAGACTCGAGGGCGAATCTGGAGGAAGCCATGAAGACATTTGCCTATGTCCTGGCGCTTGGGATGCTGATCGCTCCGACGGGCGTGGCGATGGCCCAGGGCCGCCCCCTGTCGACGGCCATGACCTGCGCGCAAGCTGCCGGCATCGTCAATGCACGCGGTGCGGTGGTGATGAGCACTGGTCCTTATACCTATGACCGTTATGTACAGCATCGCGGCTTCTGCACGCCGACCGAAACGACGAAACCGGACTTCGTGCCGACCCGCGACAATCCTACGTGTTTCATCGGTTACAGGTGTATCGAGATCACGCGCGGCGGGCGCCGGCCCTGAGAAAGGCCGAGAGGAGGATAATATGAAACGGATCATTCTCACCGCTGCCGTCATTTTGACGACTTCGACCGCGCTGATGGCGCAAGGGCGGCCGGATTCACTGATGATGACCTGCGCGCAGGCCGCGGGCCTCGTGCGCAGCAACGGCGCTGCCGTCGTCGGCTCTGGGCCGAGCCTCTACGATCGTTATGTGAGCAGCAGAGCGTATTGCACGCCGATGCAGTATATTGATCCGGCATGGGTGCCGACTCGCGACGTTCAGGCTTGCAATATCGGTTACCTCTGCAGGGAACGGGCGGTCGAATACAACCGTTAGAACAGAAGTTAGTGGTCCAGGAGCGAAGAAAATGAAACGGCTTGTTGCGGTTCTTCTGCTGACATCGGCTCCTCTGGTTTCCGCCTCGGCGCAGGGCTGGCAGTTCGACTATATGAAGCAGCCGCGTCTCAGCGGTGGCGCCATGAGCTGCGCCCAGGCGGCGGGCGCTGTCCAGCAGTATGGTTCGGTCATCATCTCGAGCGCCCGTTCGCGGCGGATCGACCGTTTCGTGTCGAGCCAGGCCTATTGCACCAAGGAAGAGGTGACGATGCCGGACTGGATCGCCACCCGCGACAACGCGCAATGTTTCGTCGGCTACCGCTGCGCCGACAACCGCTATCCCGACCCGCCGTCGGGCGGCGGCTTCAACTGGCGCTTCGATCAGTGGTAGTGCGCTCGCAGGCTTGACCTCCTCGAGACAGGAGACTTTGACATGCCTGTCCGGCTGAAAGGCGCCTGCCATTGCCGCGCCGTGACGTTCGAAGTGGATAGCCACACGCCGGCACCCTTCATGCTCTGTTACTGCTCGATCTGTCGCAAGCAGCAGGGCGGCGGCGGGTTTGCCATCAATCTTGGCGCCGATTCCCGCACGATGAAGGTGACGGGCAAGCGGCATCTCGGCGTGTACCAGGCCGAGATCCAGGATGAGGAACACGAGGCCTGCGAAGTGTCGTCCGGGCAGCGCAATTTTTGCAAGAAATGCGGCGCTGCCCTTTGGCTCTATGATCCGACCTGGCCGGACCTCATCCACCCCTTCGCATCGGCGATCGACAGCGCGCTGCCCCGGCCGGTCGAAAAGGTCCATATCATGCTCAAGTACAAAGCGAGCTGGGTGGAGCCCGATGTTGCTCCGGCGGACAAGGTGTTCGAAGCCTATCCCGAGGAATCGATTGCCGATTGGCATAAGCGAACCGGCATGTGGGTGGACTGATCGGGAAGCAGGCATGAGGCCAAGCCCCTTGCCGTGAAGCCCTATGCCCGTTAGGGCAGGGGCAATCCGATGCAAATCTTCTCCATTCTCCTCGACGTCGTCGGGCCGGTCTTCTTGATCGCCTTCGTCGGCTATCTATGGGCCCGGGCGGGCAAGCCGCTCGACGGCACATTCGTGGCCGTCCTGGTCAATACCGTTTCGACGCCGTGCCTGGTCATCGACACGCTGACGCGCTCCGGGCTTACCTTCTCGATTCTGGGTACGGTGGGGCTGGCAGCGGTGCTGACCCTGCTGATCTCCGCCGGCCTCGGCTATCTGCTGGTGCAGGCGATGGGCGGCAAGGTGCAGACCTATCTGCCCTCAATGATCTGGTCGAACGGCGGCAACATGGGTCTGCCGATGAGCCTGTTCGCCTTTGGCGACAAGGGCTTGGCGCTGGCTATCGGCTTTTTCGCCCTCTCTAGCATGACCAATTATACCTTCGGCCGTGCCATCGCCGCTGGGGGGATGAAATTCACCGATCTGGTGCGTATGCCGATCATCTGGGCGATCATCATCGCTTTGCTGCTGATCTGGACCGGCCTGTCGCTGCCGCCCATCGTGGCGCGCTCGCTCAATCTGCTCGGCGGCCTCACCGTGCCGTTGATGCTGATGTCGCTGGGCTATTCCCTGGCCAGCCTGCGCATTGCCTCCTGGCAGCGCAGCCTCGTCTTCGCGCTTGCCCGTCTCCTGGGCGGCTTCGCTATCGGCTGGGGCGTGGCGCTGCTGCTGGGCCTCGAGGGCGTGGCGCGCGGGGTCGTCGTCATTCAGTCGGCCATGCCGCCGGCGGTGCTCAACTACCTATGGGCCGCCACCTATGGCAATGAACCGGAGGAGGTGGCCGGCATTGTCGTTCTGTCGACCCTGATCTCGGTGGCCTTGCTGCCGGTGTTTCTGTGGACCGTCATATAGTTACGTAGTTTTACGGGGTTTACATGACGCGCCCTCTCGGCACCATCCCCGCGCCGACGTCCCCCGCCGGCCGCCTATCAGTTAGAGGACCCTATGGCCACGCCCACGCCGACCATCGAACAGAAGCAGCTTCGCACCTTACCCTGGATGATTTTCGGCAGTCGCTGGCTGCAACTGCCGCTCTACCTCGGCCTGATCATCGCCCAGGTCGTCTACGTGATTCTGTTTATGAAGGAACTCTGGCATCTCGTTACACATGCTACATCTTTTAGCGAACAGCAGATCATGCTCGTGGTGCTGGGCCTGATCGACGTGGTGATGATTTCCAACCTGTTGGTGATGGTCATCGTCGGCGGTTACGAGACCTTCGTATCGCGGCTCAATCTCAGCGGCCACCCGGACGAGCCGGAATGGCTGAGCCACGTCAATGCCGGCGTGCTCAAGATCAAGCTCGCCATGGCGATCATCGGCATCTCCTCGATCCATCTGCTGCGCACCTTCATCGAGGCTGGCAATCTTGGTCCTACAGGCCGGACGACGAATTTCACCGAGACCGGCATCATGTGGCAGACGATCATCCACGCCACTTTCATCATCTCGGCCATCGGCATCGCCTATGTGGAGCGCTTGTCGGCCGACGCCTACTCACGGAACGGCTCGTCCCACTGAGCCGGGCCGATGCAGGCGCAATGGACGGCATTGACCGCGGCCGATCTCGACGAGGTCGGCCGTCTCTCCGCTGCCCTGCATCCCGGCCTGCCGGAGCGCCAAACGGTCTTCGCCGAAAAGATCGACTTGTTTCCGGTGGGCTGCCGCAAACTTGTGAAGGAGGGGCGGCTGCTCGGCTATGGCATCACCCATCCCTGGCGCCTCGACGACATTCCAGCCCTCGACAGCTTTCTTGGGGGTTTGCCGCCGGCGCCTGATTGTCTCTATGTGCATGACGTCGCCATCGATCCCGGGGCGCGCGGCCACGGCGCGGCCGGTCATCTGATCGCCGATCTCAGAGCGCTGGCCACGAGCCAATCGCTCCGCAAGCTCGCCTGTGTCTCGGTCTATGGCACCGACGTGATGTGGTCGCGCTATGGGTTTCGCACGCGCAAGGTGGAGGCGCTCGCCGACAAGTTGGCGGGCTATGGCGAGAGCGCCAAATATATGATCGCGGATGTTGAGAGCTAGGCGTAGCCCACCCAGCCTCTGAAACTCAGGCCGGCGTAGAATAAAGCGACGTTCGAGAACCCCGCGTCGCGCAGCAGCGCTTCGTCTTCTTCTGGCGACAGAATGGAGAGCTTGGTGGCCATCGCCCGCTTGGCGTTTTCAGCATTCGCAGGATCGGTTCCGCTGAAGGCGATCTGGCGCGCGATCCACATCGATCGATCGGGTTCGGTCTGCGCAAAACTGATATGCGCCACGACGAACGGGGCACCTGGCGCCAGACGGCGATGGATTTCTCTCAAGGTTTCGAGGCGTTGATCGCGGGCAACGAAATGCAGCGTCAGCAGGCAGGTAGCGCCGTCGAATGGACCCTTGGGCGCCGTGTCAATGTACCCTTGATGAAAATGGATCCGCGCCACGTGTGGCGCCACTATCTGCTGCGCCACCTGAAGCATGTCGGCTGACGGGTCGACGCCGTCGAATGTCCAACCGGGATGATCGTCGGCCAGAGCCTTCAACTCCAAGCCGCCACCAGCGCCCAACACCAGAACCCGTCCCTGCGCGGAGACACGCTCCGCCAATAGCATCGAGGTCATGCGCTGAAGGCCGGCGAAGCCTGGCACTTGCCGGGGCGGTCCCTCGGCATAAGTCCCCGCGTGGGCCGCGTTGAAAGCGGCTGAAGCGGGACTGTGCGCCTCCGGCGAATGGTTATCGCTCATCATGTAACTATGATTGTTACATTTGAGGGGCGGCTGTCAACCACTGATCAGTGGCTCACGCCTGTGGCTGCGCCGCAGGCTTGCGCACCAGCAACAAGACGAACGGGATCGCCGCTAGCAGCACGGCGGTGAGGCCGGTGGCCGGTAGGCCGCTCCAGTCGATCAGCGGGCCGGTGACGAGAGCGGCGAACACGCTCGTTGCGCCGGCGCAACTGTCGTTGACGCCGATGGCGCGGCCGCGATGTTCGGCCGGCGCGTGGTCGGCGATCAAGGCCGTCGCCGCCACATTGGCCGCCGCCCAGCCGATGCCGACGAGGAAGGTGCCTAACGTCACGCTCCACCAGGCTGAAGTCAGGGCCAGTAGGAGCGCGCCGACGATGGTCGTCGCCACGCCGGGAAACATCACCGCTTCGCGGCCGAAGCGGTCGGCGAGGCGGCCGAGTGGAATGGTGAAGCCGAACATGCCGGCCGAATGAAACATGTGCGAAATGGCGATGGCGAGCAGCGAATGTCCATGATGGTGCAGCACCAAAGAGGTGAGCACCATGACAATAGACATATTGCCGTTGGCGGCGCTGTTCGAAACGGTCGCGATCAGCAACCGACGGTCGGCGAACAGCAGGCGCGAATTGAACGGCTGCGCGGCGGCGCGCTCCAACTGCGGCGGCGGTACATAATCGGGATAATATTTTTGCAGGTTCATGCCGATCTCTTTCGGATCGGGCCGCACCAGATTGGCGATGATCATGCCGGCGACGATGACGATCGGCAGCATCAGCCACGGCAGACCGAGCGGATCTTGCCCGAGGCGCGGCGCCACCGCATCGGAGATCGAGATCAGGATCGGCGCGAAGGCGAGGCCGACGAGGGAGCCGAGCGCCACGAAGCCAAGCGCTTGTGCGCGCATACGCGGCGGATACATGTCGGCGGCGGCGACGCGCAACTGCTGCGAGGCATTCATGCCCATGCCGAAGATCAGCAGGCCGATTGCGAAGATGACGATGCTCTGCTTGTTCATCGCCAGGAACAGGATCAGGCAGCCACAGAACGCCAGGATCAGGCCGAGCTGAATGCCGGGCTTACGGCCGTAAGCGTCGGTCACTTTGCCGGCGGGATAGGCGACGAGAAAACGGCTGAGACCGATCAGGCTGACGGAAAGGCCCGCGAGGCTCGCTGAGCCGGTCAGCTCCATCACCATCAGCGGCCCAAAGCCATAGGCGAACTGCATGCCCGTGCCGGTGAAGGATTGCGTCAGTGCGAACAGGGCCGTGTTGCGGCGGATGAGCGGCGGAATCTGATGGTACATGGTGCCCCTGCGTTTCCTCTATTTTTGTTTCTTGGATGTTTTTCTTTATGCTTTGAGCGTCGTCATCGCCGGTCGATGGTGAATTTCTGGAAGCCCCGTGCCAGCGCCGGTTTCTTGGATGAGAGTATGCGCGAGTTGACGCCCGTCCAGCCGATCTCGCCGGAGAGGCGGCCGTATTCGATTTTCGGACAGCGATTCATCACCACTTTCACGCCTTTGGCTTCGGCGCGCTCGGCCGCTGCATCGTCGCGTACGGAGAGCTGCATCCAGATCACCTTCGGCAACGGATCGAGCAACAAGGCCTCGTCGACGGCGGCGCCGGCCTGCGCCGAATTGCGGAAGATGTCGACCATGTCGATCGGTTCGGACACATCCTTCAGGCTGGCATAGCAGGGCGCCCCCAGCAGCTCCTTGCCGGCGAGGCCGGGATTGATGGCGATCATGCGATAGTCGCGCCCGAGCAGATATTTGAAGACGAAATAGGATGGGCGCGCGTCATTGGCCGAGGCACCGACCATGGCGATCGTCTTCACGCTTTTCAGAATGGTGCGGATATAGTCGTCGTCGTAACGGTCGTGGTTCATGGGTCTCTATGTGTCACTGATCGCGCATGACGAAAAGCGCGATCTTCCAACCGCTCGTTTCCTTGGCGAAACACAGGCCCGACGGCGTCAGTTCATTGAGGCCGACCTGGTCGGAATAGCCGATGCCGCCCTGGGGCAGGGCAATGGCATACCAGCCGTCGGGCGGCGGCTGATCGAGGTCGGTCATGAAGGGAGCGATCTGACCGGCCGGCAGCCGCGCCGCTTCCGGCGCATCGGCGGCGGGCTTCGCCCGCAGCACGAGTTCTTCGGTGGTGACGCGCAGATTTTCCTTGTCGATACGCGTTGCGCGCACCGCGGCTTCCGCCTTGGCGCGATCGAAGATCGGCCATGCGGGTAGGCAGGCAAGGCCCGGCACGTCGGGATGGGCGCCGATGCTTTCGGCTTCGAGCGCCGCGGCGATGAGGCCGGTCACCGTCTCCTTGCGCAGATCCTCGGTGATTTCGTTCTTCGCCATGCCGGCGCAGCACAGGCCCTGGCGAATGCGCTCGACGGGCGAGAGGTTTTGCGGCGCCTGGCGGATGCCGCGTTTGCCGGGCGCGCAGGATACGAGCGGATCGATCGGACAGGTGATCACTGCGACATTGGCGGATAGCGCTTTGAACAGCGGATCGAGATCGCTGTTGCCGACGCTTTCCTTCAATGTGACGATCAACGCCGTGAGATCGGGATCGCCGGCCGCTGAATGGTCGAAGGTTACGGGTGTGGGGGCGTAGGCGCGTGGGGCCTGCGCGTATGCTGCGCTAGCCAGCATCCAAGTTAAGCCGACAAGCAGAGCAAGTCTTTTCACCTTTTGCTCCACTCCGGCATGCGTTTCTCAATGAAGGCGCATACGCCCTCGGCCGCATCCGCATGCAGCATGTTCTCGACGATGACGCGGCTGGTGTGCGCATAGGCTTCCGCCAGCGGCATCTCCAACTGCCGAGTGAAGGCGCGCTTGCCCAATGTGATGGTGGAGCGCGGTTTTTCGGCGATCTTATGCGCCAATGCGATGGCTTCGCTCAGCGCCGTACCCTTCGGCACCATGCGATTGACGAGGCCGATGCGCGCCGCTTCGCCGGCTTCGATCAGATCGCCGGTGAGCAGCATCTCCATCGCGTGTTTGCGCGAGACATTGCGCGACAGGGCCACCATCGGTGTGGAGCAGAACAGGCCGATGTTGACGCCGGGCGTGGCGAATTGCGCGTCTTCGCCGGCGATGGCGAGATCGCAGGCAGCGACCATCTGACAACCGGCGGCGGTGGCGACTCCCTCGACGGCGGCGATCACCGGCTGCGGCAAAGCCACGATCGCCTGCATCATCGTCGCGCACGAGCCAAACGTCCGTTCGAAGAAGGCGCGCCCGCCGTCGTCGTCGCCGCGATGGCTGGTCAGTTCCTTGAGGTCATGGCCCGCACTGAACGCCGGTCCCTCGGCGGCCAGAACAACGACCCGCGCCTTGTCGTCGGCGGCGATGGCATCGAAGGCCTGTTGCAGGGCGGCGATGGTGGCAAGCGAGAGCGCATTGCGACGCTGCGGGTCGCTCAAGGTCAGAATGGCGACTGGCCCGTCGTCGCGGCGGCGCAGCGGCGCTGGGCTGAGGGCTTGATCCTTCGTCAGGGTTGTGACCATGGCCGATTCCGGGTTTGGTTGGAGGACAATCTAAAGCAGGGCAGCGGATACGGCCATGGATCAAGTCGCCTCGCGGCGCAAAATGACGGCAGCGGAGATCGACGCCTTCATTCAGCGGCATTTTCCCCAGGCGGGAATGGGAACTGGGTTCCGTATCGAGGCGGTGGAGCCCCTGTCGGCCACTTTGCGGCTGGTCTATTCCGACCAGCATTTGCGCCCCGGCGGTACGATTTCCGGCCCGGCCATGTTCACTTTGGCTGATTTGGCCATGTATGTCGCGATTTTGGGCGAGATCGGCGTCGGCGACGATCCCGAGCAGGCGGGCCTCAGCGCCGGCGCGCTGTCGGTCACCACCAATCTCAATATCAATTTCCTGCGCAAACCGGCCCAGCGCGACCTGATCGGCACCGCCCGCCTGATGAAGCTCGGCCAGCGCCTGGCCGTCGGCGATGTCTGGATGACGAGCGAAGGCGAGAGCGATCCGGTCGCCCACGCCACCGCCACTTATTCGGTGCCGCCGAGGTAGCTTCAGAAGGCTTCGCGCAACTCGGGACGGCAACCAAGAATGGCTGCTATAATTGGCGGCTCGCGTTCGATCGAGAAGCCTTTCGCGGAAATTGTCCAATGTCGCTTGTTTACAGATCAGCGCGGGCAGACGATTTGGCGAGAGCCGAAGCGCTCGTGGTGGCTAGCATCAACGATCTCACTGTTCGGCATGGCTTTGGCCCGATGGCGACGGCCAGCCCACCCAACTTCCAGTTGTTCTCGCTCAAGGACGACCCTGAAGGCCTTTGGGTCGCAGAGGACGACGGGAACATTCTTGGCTTCGCCTGGAGTTGGGTTTGCGGTGATGTTTGGTTCCTCGCCCAGTTGTTCGTCGATCCGGCCCAACAGGGCCGTGGCATCGGAAACGCTCTGTTGGAACGAACCATGGAGCACGCCCGCAAATCGAGGGCGGCTCACAAAGCGCTGATTACTTTCACCTTCAATCGTGTCTCGCAGGGCCTTTACATAAGGCACGGCCTTTTTCCCAAGATGCCGATTTACTTTTTCAATGCCGCGCGCGAGCGGGTGGCAAAGGAGTTGCCGGAAACGTCGCTGCGCGCCGTTATGATCGACAAGAGCGTTGCGACCATCGCAAAACTGATCGAGATCGATTCCATCGCCATCGGCACTTCGCGAGAGAAGCATCACCGCTATTTGCTCGATGATCCCGCAAGCACAGGGTTCTTGCTTTACATCGGCAGCGACTGCATCGGTTACGGTTATATTGCCGCCAATGGACACGTTGGCCCCGTCGCGGTCATGCGCGCCGAGATGCTTCGCGATGCCTTTGCGACGGCGCTGAAGCTGGCGGCAGATCGCCCGACGGAAAAGATTTCGGCCTTCCTGCCAGGCACCTGCGATGGCGCGCTCAGCCTTGCAGTCAATCAGGGTATGCGCATCAGCTTTCCCATGTTGCTGATGGCATCGCCGGGCTATGGCGATTGGACGCAATATCTGCCGCGAAACCCGGGTTTTATGTAGTCACCAAGCTGGTGCGGCGATCTGGAATAGCCCGCTCCCCGACGAGCATCGGGGAGCGGGATCGATGTTATGGCAGCTTCGTCGCCCGCAACCGCGCCGCGTTCATGATCACGCTGACGGACGACAGTGCCATGGCGGCGGCGGCGATCACCGGCGAGATCAGGATGCCGAAGGCCGGATAGAGAATGCCGGCCGCGACCGGCACGCCGAACGCGTTGTAGACGAAAGCGAAGAACAGGTTCTGCTTGATGTTGCTCATCGTCGCTTGCGACAGCGCGCGGGCACGCACCAGGCCGGTGAGATCGCCGTTGAGCAGAGTCACGCCGGCGCTCTGAATGGCCGCATCGGTGCCCGTGCCCATGGCGATACCGACATCGGCGGCGGCGAGCGCGGGAGCGTCGTTGATGCCGTCGCCGGCCATGGCGACGATACGGCCTTGGCTGCGATAGCGCTCGACGATGCGGCTCTTGTCCTGCGGCAGCACTTCGGCTTCCACATCGGTCAAGCCGAGTTTCGCCGCGACCGCCTTGGCGGTGGTGCGGTTGTCGCCGGTCAGCATGACGATCTTCAGGCCCGCTTCGCGCAGCGCCTTCAGAGCCGCCGGCGTCGAAGCCTTCACCGGGTCGGCGATGGCGAAGATGCCGGCGAGCTTGTCGTCGACGGCGGCGAAGATCGCCGTGGCGCCGTCGACGCGCAGCTTTTCGGCCTCGGCCGCCAGCGCTTCGATGCCGACACGCAACTCCCCGAAGAAGAGCGCATTGCCGAGCGCGATCCGATGGCCATCGACGGTGCCGATGGCGCCCTTGCCGTTGGGCGAGTCGAAGTCGCTGACCTTGGCGAGCGCGATGCCGCGTTCCTGCGCTGCCTTGACGATGGCCAGTGCGAGGGGGTGTTCGCTCGAGCGTTCGACGCTTGCCGCCAGGCGCAGCAGTTCGGCTTCGTTGAAGCCTTGGGCTGGCACGATGGCGGTGACGGCAGGCTTGCCTTCGGTCAATGTGCCGGTCTTGTCGATCACAAGGGTGTCGACCTTCTGCAGCCGCTCCAGCGCTTCCGCATTCTTGATCAACACGCCCGACTGCGCGCCACGGCCGACACCGACCATGATCGACATGGGCGTGGCGAGGCCGAGCGCACAGGGACAGGCGATGATCAAAACGGCGACCGCCGCGACGAGTCCGTAGGAGAAGCGCGGTTCCGGCCCCCACACCGACCAGGCGACGAAGGCGACGAGCGCACAGAAGATGACGGCCGGCACGAACCAGCCCGATACCTGGTCGGCGAGACGCTGGATTGGCGCGCGGCTGCGCTGCGCTTCCGACACCAGTTGCACGATCTGCGACAGCATGGTGTCGCGGCCGACCTTGCGCGCTTCGATATGCAGCGCGCCGCTTTGGTTGAGCGTGCCGCCGATGACGCTGTCGCCGGTGGTCTTGGTCACCGGCATGGATTCGCCCGTCACCATGGATTCATCCACCGCGCTGCGGCCTTCGCTGACCGCGCCATCGACCGGCACCTTTTCACCCGGCCGCACGAGCAGCACGTCACCGACGACGATTTCGTCCAACGTCACTTCCTCGTCGCTGCCGTCGGCCTTGATGCGACGGGCCGTGCGCGGTGCCAGATCAAGCAGCGCGCGGATGGCGCCGCCCGTGGCGTCGCGGGCGCGCAGTTCGAGCACCTGGCCGAGCAGCACCAGAACGGTGATGACGGCCGCGGCTTCGAAATAGACCGCGACCGCGCCGTCATGGCCACGAAAGGCCGGCGGGAAAATCTGCGGCGCCAATGTCGCGATGATGCTGTAGCTCCAGGCGACGCCCGTGCCCATGGCGATCAAGGTGAACATGTTGAGATTGCCGGTGCGCACCGATTGCCAGCCGCGCACGAAGAACGGCCAGCCAGCCCACAGCACCACGGGGGTTGCCAGCGCGAGCTGAATCCAGTTCGAGCGCTGCATGCCGATGTCATGGGTCCAGCCGAACAGATGGCCGCCCATTTCCAGCGCGAACACCGGCAGGGTCAGCACCAGGCCGATCCAGAACCGGCGGGTCATGTCCTTCAATTCGTGGTTCTCGACCGGCTCGGAGGAGACCATGAGCGGTTCCAGCGCCATGCCGCAGATCGGGCAGGAGCCGGGGCCGACCTGGCGCACCTCCGGGTGCATCGGGCAGGTGTAGATGTCCGTCTCGGAGCCGGCGGGCTTGGGCTGCGGCTTCGGGTCGAGATAGCGTTGCGGATCGGCCTCGAACTTGGTCTTGCAGCCGCCCGAGCAGAAGAAATAGGGCTGATCCTTATAGGTCGCCTTGTGCTTAGCAGTGGCGGGGTCGACGGTCATGCCGCAGACCGGATCCTTCACTTTGCCGTCGTCAGCCTTGGCCGGGGCCGGGCCGCAATGAGAGCAGGCGGGCGCCGCGGCGCCATGCGAATGGCCGTGGTGATCGTGGTTATGATGTTGGTGTTCTTGATGATTGTGCGTGGCCATCAGGGAATCCTTGATTACAAGTCCCAGGCAAGTTACACCTTCCCACGATGGGAAGGTCAACGGGTATATGGAGTTTGTCGTGAATATTGGCCAGGCCGCTGAACATTCCGGTGTCAGCGCCAAAATGATCCGCCATTACGAGTCGATCGGCCTGCTGCGGCCGGCCGCCCGGTCCAGCAACACCTATCGCCAATATGGCGAGCAGGATGTGCACGAACTGCGCTTCATCGGCCGCGCCCGCTCGCTTGGTTTCTCCATGAAGGAAATCGGCGAGCTTCTGTCTCTGTGGCGCGACCGTGAGCGCCCGAGCGGTGACGTGCGCCAGGTGGCGGCACGCCATCTCTCTGACCTGGAGGGCAAGCTCGCTGAAATGCAGGCCATGGTGACGACCCTGCGCAAACTCATTCATGCCTGCCATGGCGACGAACGGCCGGATTGTCCGATCCTTGAGGATCTCGCCGGAGCGCCCGCGCGCCGTTCGCTCAGCTAACACTATGGCTACTCCCAAGGCTGACTATGATTTCTATCTCGACCTGTGGCGCCTGAAACAGGACGGCGAAGCCTTTTCCACGCACAGCAGCCATCTCATGTCGGTGCGCGACAGCAACGGTGAGCCGGCCATGCTGAAACTGCCGTTCGAGAAATACGAAAAAGCCGGCAGCGTATTGATGCAGTTCTGGGCCGGGGAGGGCGCGGCGCGCGTTCTCGGCGAACATGAGGGTGCATTATTGCTCGAACGCCCAGAGGGCGTTCTACGGCCGCTCTCGCAGCTCGTGCGTGAGGGACGTGACGACGAAGCAACCCGCATCGGTTGCGATGCCATCGCTGCTTTGCATCAGCCACGTAGCGCCGCCCGGCTGGAGGCGGTACGGCCGCAATTGGTCGAGCTCGAACCGTGGTTCGCCGATCTTTTCCCGGCGCCGCAAAAATATGGCGAGCCTTTCGGTCAATCTCTGGTCGTCGCCAAGGAACTGCTTGCGGCGCAGATCGAAATCGTGCCGTTGCACGGCGACGTGCACCACGACAACATCATCGATTTTGGCGAACGGGGCTGGCTGGTGATCGATCCCAAGCCGCTGATCGGCGATCGCGCTTTCGATTACGCCAATCTGTTCTGCAATCCCGATCTGGCGACTGCGACCGATCCGCATCTGTTCAAGGCGCGTCTCGCACGCATTTGTGCCCAGGCAAATATCGAGAGACAACGGATGTTGCGTTGGCTTGTCGCCTGGACGGGCTTGTCGGCCGTCTGGTTTCTCGATGACAACCAGACCGCCGATATCGACTTGGGTGTGATGAAGCTGGCCTTGGCCGAACTCGGTTAGGCAAACTCCATCAGTCCGCGCCGCCGCGCCAGTTCGGCTTCGCTTGGGTGTTCGAGCGAGAACGAACCGGTCTCTACTTGTCCATCCGGCAGGTAGGTCATCATCACCACGCCATTGGACGAGATGCGCGAATCCGCGAGCCGCAGTCCGGCTGGTGTCGTGCCGGCGCCGAACAGCCGCTTGCCATCGCCGAGAATGACCGGGAAGACCAGCAGCGACAGTTCGTCGACCAGGCCATGCGCGAACAGGGTTTGCAAGAGATCGCTCGATCCCTGCACCAACAGGTCAGGGCCGTTCTGCTTCTTCAACTGACGCAGATTGCCAACCACGTCGCGACCCAGCGCACGGCTGTTCGTCCAGGTCAGTTCGGGCTCCGACCGCGTGGCGACATATTTGGATACCCGATTAAACAGAACGCCGATTTCGTTGTCGACGCCGACATAGGGCCAGTGGGCGGCAAAAATATCGTAGGTCTTGCGGCCGAGAAGCAGGTCGAACGGCCGTGCGTAGATGTCGCCGATGAAAGTCCCGACATCCGTATCGAACAGCGGTGCGCACCAGCCACCGTGAACGAACCCGCCGACCGGATCCTCATGCGGGCATCCGGGACCTTGCATCACGCCATCCAGGCTGATCAGTGTTGAAGCAATGATCTTTCTCATGGTTCCGCGCTTTCCAATTCGAAGAGGCAGATGCCTGTTTCAAGGACGCGCGAAACCGCCGCAATCCGACAGGCAAATCTCCCGAAGGGCAAAAATTTTCGCTCTTCGCGAATGGTCGTCAGACTAAGTGGCCCTCCTGCCAATAGCTGACAGCAATCATCGCTAGCTTCCGCAGTGCCCCCGGTCATTCGCCAGACATGTGTCTCAACAATGTCCGAAACAAGAGGAGGGCCTGATGAATCATCCCAATTACCTGTTGCTTTATGTCGAAAATCCGGAAGCCTCCGGTCGCTTCTACGCAGATTTACTTGGCGCGACGCCGGTCGAGAGCAGCCCGACTTTCGTGCTTTTCGCCTTGAAAACGGGCTTGATGCTGGGTCTGTGGTCGAAACATACGGTTGCCCCGGCGCCGCAGGCGGCAGCGGGTGGCGCGGAAATCGGCTTGCGTGTCGCCAACGACGACGAGGTTAACGGCGCCTATGCCGACTGGACCGCGCGCGGCGTGCGTATCGCACAAGAGCCGACACGGCAGGAGTTCGGATTGAATTTCCTGGCGCTCGACCCCGATGGTCATCGCCTGCGCGTCTACGCTCTGTCCGACGCTGCGTGACAGGGAGGATGATATTCGCGCTGCATGTCGCAGCCGGCCGTGCTGGCCTCTTGACGCTCGCCGGCGTAAAGCTGCCGGCGTCGCGCTCATGAGGATGAAATGGCAAAGACGGCAGTCGCGGTCAGGCACGTTCATTTCGAAACGCTCGGTACGTTCGAACAGGTCCTTGCGGATGCAGGTTATGATCTCAATTACCTTGATGCCGGCCAGGACGCGCTGACCATCGATGCAACGAAGCCCGATCTGCTCGTCATGCTCGGCGGGCCGATCGGTGTCTATGAGACGGATATCTATCCGGTGCTGCGCGATGAACTGGCATTGATCCGCGCGCGTCTTGCCAGCGGCAAGCCGCTTATCGGCATTTGTCTGGGCGCGCAGCTCATCGCGGCGGCGCTTGGCGCCAAAGTGGCGGCGACCGGCATCAAGGAGATCGGCTTTTCGCCGCTCACGTTAACGGAGCAGGGCGCTAAGAGCCCGCTGCGTCATCTCGACGGCGTACATGTGTTGCATTGGCATGGCGATGCTTTCGCCATTCCGCACGGCGCTGCTCATCTTGCTTCGACTCCCGTGTGCGCCACGCAAGCCTTTGCTCTTGGATCGAACGTGCTCGGTCTGCAATTCCATCCGGAAGCCGACACGACTCACGATCTCGAACCCTGGCTGATCGGCCACGCGGCGGAGCTGGCCGGCGCGAAGATCGATCCGCGTGTGATCCGTCAGGATGCGCGTCGCCACGGACCGGCGCTCGCCAAGGCGGCGCGCGCCATGTTCGCCGAATGGCTTGCGAGCACTACTTAGAGCAAATCGCGTTTCGATAGAAACGCGATTTTTCAAGGGCGCGTCTTCTTAGTGTTTGATAATCCCATCAAACACTGAAACGCTATTTGGGTTTCGCTTCGATCTGCACTGGGGCTTGAATGAAGTCTTCAAGCTTCAAGCCTTTTTCAGCGAGCAAAGCTTCGAGCACCGGCTGCAATTTGCCGAGGCTCTCCTGCACGGCGTCACGCATCGTATCGACCACCACCTGCGTGTTGCGTTCGATCTCGATATTGACGCGATCGCCGGCCAGCTTCTCCTCGAACGTGGTCATGCGCCGCGTCTCGGGAATGAGCCAGACTTCGAACCAGCCTTCGCTCTTGTTGACTTCCGAAACGGTGAGGCTCGCGCCATTGATCGCGATATAGCCCTTCGGAAAAATATAGCGGCGGAACTGCGGTGGAATGGCAATGCGCAGCAGCTTATTGCCTTCGGCGGTGGCGACGCTCTCGATCGGCGTGGAGAAATCGATATGGCCCGACATAGGATGGCCACCGATCTCCGCACCGTCCTTGGCGGCGCGCTCCACGTTCACCCGAGCGCCGGCCGCCACAGCGTCGAGAGTGGTGACATTCAGGCTCTGCAGGATGACGTCGAAACTGGCGCTGTCGGCCGACAGCAATTCGGTCACGGTCAGGCAGACGCCATCCACCGACACGCTGGCGCCGATGGCCAGCCCTTCGCTGAAACCCTCGGGGAAATGCAGTTTGAAGGTGCGAATTTCGTCGTGATCGTCGATCGCGGCGATGGTCGCCATACCCTGGATAATGCCTGTAAACACGCTGCGTCCTGTCGGTTTCAGTCCCTCTGGGCGCCTTAAAGCACAAACCGGCGCGCGGCGCACCCGGTCGTGCTAGCATGGCTCGGGTGCGATCACGAAAGGACGATTATGGCGCGGCCGCGCGTGGTTATCGTAGGCGGAGGTTTCGGCGGTCTGACGGCGGCCAAGGCGCTGCGCAAACTGCCGGTCGATGTCATTTTGATCGATCGGCGCAATTATCACCTGTTCCAGCCCTTGCTCTATCAGGTGGCGACGGCGGCGCTGTCGCCTGGGCAGATCGCCCAGCCGATCCGCGCGGTGCTACGGCGCCAGGCCAATGCCACCGTTCTGCTCGACGAGATCGTCGGCATCGATACGGCGCGCAAGGTGGTCTTGGGCCGGCAGGCCGGTGAGATTGCCTATGACACGCTGATCCTCGCCAGCGGCGCGACTCACGCCTATTTCGGTCACGACGAATGGGCTGAGGTGGCGCCGGGCCTGAAAACCCTCGACGACGCCACCGCCATCCGCCGCAGTATTCTCGAAGCCTTTGAACAAGCGGAACTGGCGACCGATCCGGTGGTGCGCGACGCCTTTCTCACTTTCGTGGTCATCGGCGCGGGGGCGACCGGCGTCGAAATGGCCGGCGCCATCGCCGAACTGGCACGGCACACACTGGTCGATGATTTCCGCCATATTGATCCGACGTCCGCGCGGGTGGTGCTGATCGAGGCGGGGCCGGGCGTGCTGCCTGCCATGGCGCCCAATCTGGCCAAGGCGGCGCAAGCGGGGCTCGAACGGCTGGGCGTCGATGTAAAATTGAATCTTGCGGTGACGGGTTGCTTTCCCGATCGCGTCGAAGCGGGCACGACCACCATTCCCTGCCGCACCATTGTCTGGGCCGCCGGTGTCAAGGCCTCGCCGATCGGCGCCTGGCTCGGCGGTGGCGTGCCGCTCGATCGCGCCGGCCGCGTCGAAGTTTCCGGTGATCTCTCGGTGCCGGGCCATCCCGATATTTTTGTCGTTGGCGATGCGGCGCGGGTGATGACCGCTGACGGCAAGCAGGTGCCGGGCATCGCGCCCGCCGCCAAGCAGCAAGGCGCCTATGTCGCCGCCCTGATCGGCGCGCGGCTTAAAGGCCGCACGCTGCCGGCCTTTCGCTATGTCGATCGCGGCAGTCTCGCCACCATCGGTCGCGGCGAAGCGGTGGTCGATCTTGGCTGGCTTCGCTTCAAGGGTTTCCTGGCCTGGCTGTTCTGGGGCCTTGTCCACATCTTCTTTCTGATCGACTTCCGCAATCGCCTCACGGTGATGTTCGATTGGGTCTGGTCCTATGTCGGCTTCGGCCGCAACGTCCGCCTGATCACATCGGGCGGCCGCGCGCCCGAAGCGAAACAGCCAACGCGTTCCGATCCGGTTGCTTGAGCGATCAGAACCTGCGCCCCTCGAAGAGATCGCGTTCGCGGACGAAACTCTCGCCGACGAGATCGAAGAAGGCGCGCACGCGCGCGGTCTGTTTCAGATCGACATGGGTGACGATCCACAATTCGCCAGCGATCTCGGCGATCGGCGTGGTGAGCGCGCGGGCAAGGCCAGCTTCGCTGTCGCCCAGATAGCAGGGTAGGAGGGTGATGCCGACGCCGGCCTTGGCGGCGATGGACTGATTGACCAGACTGTTGGAGCGATAGACGAAAGCCGATGGCGACACGTGTTCGCCGAGCCAGTCGGCAGCAGCGATGCCCGCGATCCCGGCTTCCCAACCGATCACCGCGTGGCGGTCGATATCATCTGCACCGTGCAGCGCGCCGTGGGCTTCAAGATAGTCCGGCGCCGCATAGAGCGCCCAGGCCATATCGGCCAGTTTGCGCCCCCATAATTCGCCTTCCTTCGGCCGGACGGGGCGGAGCGCGATGTCGGCCTCGCGCCGCGACAGGCTGAGCACGCGGTTCTCGATGACCAGCTCGACGACGATGCCGGGATGGACGCGCCGGAAGCTGGCCAGATGGCTGGTGAGGCGGCTGTAGGCAAGGGTTTCCGACGAGGTGATGCGCAATTGCCCGGACAGGCGATGGTCGCCGCCGACAATGTCGCGGTCGAGCGCCAGCGCCTCGTCCTCCATCCGCTCGGCGCCCGCCGCCATGCGCGCGCCAGCCGGCGTCGTCTGGTAGACGCCGCCCGGCAGCCGTTCGAACAGGCGCACGTCGAGCCGCGTTTCCAGCGCCTTGAGCCGCCGGAAAGCGGTCGAATGATCGATGGCGAGGGCCTGGGCCGCTTGCGTCAGGCTGCCAGCCCGGTGCACTGCCAGAACCAGTTTGAGGTCGTTCCAGTCTTCCACAGGCTCCGTTCTAGCAGAGCATCGGCTTGCAGTCATGCAAACAGGACTGGCAAAAATCCAACGAGTATTGCGTTCATGCCGGCTCCATATTGCGGACCGACCGATCGCGCCATCGCGGCGCCTCTCGCAAGGATAAGACCCCATGAAGCTCTATTACGCCCCCGGAACCTGTTCGCTCGCCCCGCATATCGTCGCCAATGAAGCCAAGATCGCGCTCGACCTGGAACGGGTCGATCTCGGCAAGACGCCGCGGCTAACCAGCAGCGGCACCGACTATGCGAGCGTCAATCCCAATCTCTATGTCCCGGCGCTGCGGCTCGATGACGGTGCTGTCCTCACCGAGGGCGTCGCCATCATGCAATATCTGGCTGACTATGAGCCGGAGAATAAACTCGTACCGCCGCCCGGCACATTGGCCCGCGTCCGGCTGGAGCAATGGCTCGTCTTCATCAGCTCCGAACTGCACAAGATGTACAGCCCCTGGCTGTTCCATCCCGAATACGGCGCGCAGGCGCAGGAGGTGGCGCGCGGCAAGCTCGCCCAACGGCTGGCCTATGTCGATGCGCAGCTCGCCACCAACGGACCGTTTTTGCTCGGTTTGGATTTCTCGCCCGCCGACGCCTATCTGTTCACCATCGTCGGCTGGTCGCAATTCACCAAGATCGATCTCTCGCGCTTCACCTATCTGCGCGCCCTGATGGATCGCGTTGCCGCGCGCCCTTCGGTGCGGGAAGCCATGCTGGCGCAAGGCCTGCAAGTCAAAGATCCTGTGGTCGCGGCGTGAGGGCAGAATGACACAGAGCGCTGCCTGGCTCTGGCTCGTCGTCGCGGGCCTCTGCGATGTTGCTTGGGCGATCGCGATGAAATATGCGCAAGGTTATACGCGACCGGGCTGGACCCTGCTGTCGCTCCTCTTGCTGGGCATCTTCGTCTATCTCCTGGGCCGCACGCTCGACGTGTTGCCGGTCGGCACCGCCTACGCGGTGTGGACCGGCATCGGCGCCGTCGGCACGGTGGTGATGGGCGTGTGGCTGTTCGGTGAAACCCTGCATCCCCTGCGGCTTGCCGGTGTAGCTTTGGTCGTCGCCGGCATCGTCGCGCTGAAATGGGCGCCGGCTTAGAGCAAATCGCGTTTCGATCGAAAGGCGATTTGGCTCAGAAGCTCATTGGCGTGACGTCTTTCGCGGCCGTGCCTTCCCGCTCCATCGCGCGTTGGAAGGCCGGCCGTGTCATGCAGCGGCCGAGATAAGCTTCAAACACGGGTGTCGCCGGCATCGCTTTCAGAATGTTGATGCCGAAGTGAATGCCAGACGCCAATTGCGTATCGACGGCGGAGAACGTATCGCCAATCGCGAAAGGATGTCGCGCGAGCTGTTTGTCGAGGTTGGCCATCATGTCGTCGAAGGAGCCGAAGGAGAAGGCGCTCGGCCGATAGTCCATGTTCTGCGCGTGTGCCGCCAGACAGGGATCGAAGACGGAATCACAATAGACGATCCAGGTCAGAAACGCGCTGCGTTTGGCATCGCCGGGCAGGGGCGCCAGTCCGGCCTGCGGAAAGACCTCGGTCAGATACTGGCAGATTGCGGCGCGTTCGGTGACGACCGTGCCGTCATGGTCGATCGCCGGCACTTTCTTGTTCGGTTGAATGGCGCGATAGTTCTCCGGCACGCCGCCCGGTTGACGGATGTCGATGACCACAGGCTCATGGGGAATGCCGAGTTCTTCCAGCAGCCAATGAACGCCGGTCGATCGGGAAAATGGCGTGAAGTAGAACTTGAGCATCTGGTCCTCCTGCGCTCGGTGATGGAACCTAGCCACCTCCTGCCGTCAGGATGTGTCAGGAGGCATTGGGGAACCGTTCATAAGGCGTGGAGTTGGGTCCGTATCGGATCAGCCACAGGAGCGAACCATGCCCAGAGGCGATAAGGACAAATACACCGACAAGCAGAAGCGCAAGGCTGAACATATCGAGGAAGGCTACGAGAAACGCGGCATTCCCGAGGATGAGGCCGAGCGACGCGCCTGGGCCACCGTCAATAAGGAAAGTGGCGGCGGCAATAAATCAGGCTCTGGCCGTGGGGTCCCCGACACGAAAGTCGCGGCCCGCAAGGGCGGGCGCCTGGGCGGGAAAGCCGCGGCGCGCCGTCCTGCCAGTGCGCGATCGGCTTCGGCGAAGAAGGCGGCGGCCACGCGCAAACGCAATCAGGCTGGCTGATCGCATCTTCGGTAAAGACGAAACGCTGCTCTGTTCACGGAGATCGAGCGATGACGACGACTTCGATTGTGAAGGCGACAAAAAAGCAGCGCGCCATTCAAAAGCAGGTCGATGCGGTCGATGAAGCCCGCACCAAGGATCGCCAAAAGGTGGATCAGCCGGCCGCCGTGCAAGCCGGGGCCCGCATATATCCGGCGCCGCCTTTTCCTAAGCAGCATTTGCCAAAGCCTGGCCATGAAACCCATGTCGATCCAGCGCCGCTTTACGATGCGCCTTATTACACGGGATCCGGGAAGCTGCATGGCAAGGTGGCGCTGATCACCGGCGGCGATTCAGGTATTGGCCGCGCCGTGGCGGTTCTGTTCGCACGGGAAGGCGCCGACGTCGCCATTGGCTATCTCTCGGAACATGAAGATGCAAAGCAAACGAAGGCTGCTGTCGAAGCCGAGGGACGGCAATGTCTTCTGTTGCCTGGCGATGTCTGCCGCCGCGATTATTGTGACGATGCCGTCCTGCAGACGGTCAAACGTCTGGGCCGGCTCGATGTTTTGGTCAATAACGCCGCCTTTCAGATTCATGTCGCCGCGTTCGAGGATCTCACCGCGGAACATTTCGATATGACTCTCAAGACCAATCTCTACGGCTATTTTTATATGGCTCAGGCCGCCGTCAAACATATGCGATCGGGCGCCGCGATCATCAACACGGGATCTGTCACGGGTATCGAGGGGAGCAAGGAATTGCTCGATTATTCTATGACCAAAGGCGGTATTCATGCCTTTACGCGGGCCCTTGCCGCCAATCTCGTCGAACGCGGCATACGGGTGAATGCCGTGGCGCCCGGGCCGGTGTGGACGCCGCTGAATCCGTCGGACAAAGAAGCGAGCGATGTTTCCATGTTTGGCGCCAAAACCCCGATGAAGCGACCGGCGCAACCGGAGGAAATTGCGCCCGCTTATGTCTTTCTCGCTTCACCGCAGTGCTCCAGTTACATCACAGGAGAAATTCTGCCGATTATTGGTGGTTACTGAGTCCTTTAGCAGACGGCATTTTACGGTTTCTGCTGTGTCGATGTATTTGTATCGACTGGGGAACCATGGCGCGAGTTCGACACCCCGTAAATTTCCGCCGCGAACCAAGCCATTAATGCGAGAACGAGGCTGCCCAGCAGAATGGCGAGCACGCGCATGCCTTTGCTGCCCTGTCGTGCGCGGATGGGGGAGATGCGAAAAACCAAAGCTGCCTCCTCAGGCTGGGATTGTCAGCTCGATCGCGCGGCGCGCGATATAAAAGCCAACAGGCATCAGTGGCGATGGTTCCGCAAATCGGCAAAGCAACACATCTGCGGCGCTTTCGCCACGCATGTGGCGTCGTTCAATTCAGATTCCTGTCGGAACGATCATGGACTGCCGGAGTTTGCTTCGGGGCGGGTGGCAACTAGAGGAGGCCATCATGCGCCTTACAACAGGGATGGCCCTAGCGGGCACCATGTTTTTGATCGGCACCGGTGCCAGTATCGCACAGGAAGTCTATGTTCAGCCACGGCAGCGAACGATCGTCCGGGAATATATTCAGGTCGATCCGTACAATCAGCGGACGGTCGTGCTGGAGCGCGAATATATTCGACAACCGTCCATGGGGCGGCCCGTAACTGTCGCGCCTTATTCCAACGAAATGATCGACACCACGCCACGCCCGCCGCGCAACATCCGCAACATCGAGGCGGTGGACCCGTCATCACCCTACCTGCGCGATCGCCCGGTCGTCATCGAACAACGCCGTGTGATCGTCGATCCCAATGACGGACATGTTGTCGAGGTTCTGGAATAGACGAATATTGAGCCGGCGCGAGGTACGCGCCGGCTTTTGTGGTCGTCACTGGATATTTGAACGTTTGCAGCCTAGACGTTCGATAAACCGGCGGACGTGGCGCTTGACCCCCCACCTGGTGGAGGTTCTAGGACGGCGAGCGAGACGAACCACAGCGAGAAAAACTACACCATCGGCGAGTTGGCCAAACTCAGCGGCGTGTCGGTGCGCACAATTCGGTTTTATTCTGACCGGAAATTGTTGCCGCCGCGCCTGCGCAGCGCGAGCAATTCCGACGACGATGTGGCCCGTCTCGATCTCATCCGAGCGTTGCGGCAAGCCGGCATTGGTCTTGAGGCCATCGGCAAGCTGCTTGCTCGGCGGCTACCGCTCCGGCAGGTTCTTGAAATGCGTTTACAGACGCTGGAGGCGGAAATGCGCGCGCAGCGTCGCATCGCCGCCACCCTGAGAGCTGCCTTGCGGACAGCCGATCCCACGGAAGCCGATCTCAGGAGACTCTGGACCATGACCCATCTTTCGCAAACCCAGTTCCACGCCGCTGTCGAACAATTTTACGACAAGGTCGCGGCTGGCGCGCATATCGACGATGCCTGGAGGCAGCAGATGGTCGATGCCGCCACGCCGACATTGCCGGACGAACCGACGCCGGCGCAGATCGATGCCTGGAACGAGATCATGACGATCCTGTCGGACGAGTCCTACCTGGCGGAAATCAAAGCTGGCGCCCAGACGATGTGGACCAAGGATTTCGATCCCAACGTCTATGCCAAGGCGGCCAATGCGACTTTCGACGATGTGAAGGCGGCCATCGCGCGCAAGGACGACACAAAAGGCGAGACAGGCCTGCGAATCGCGCGCGCCTGGCTCGAAGCTTCCGCGCAAGCCATGCAGCGAGAACCGGATCACTCGCTCATCCAGTGGCACCTCGATCAATATCGCCGGCATCACGATCGCGCCGGACGTTATCAACAACTGCTGGCGATCCTGCGTGGCGACGATCCATCCGACGCGTTCAGCAATGAGTGGTTGTGGATCCACACCGCCATGGGCGTTTTGCTTGGCAGGAACGACGAAAGCGGCCACGCATAATATATGCATGGCCGTCCCACATCATCCGCGCTAATCCTGGCCGATGAAGGACAGCCCAAAGATCATTCTAGTAACCGGCAGCGCCGGCCATCTCGGCGAAGCGCTGGTTCGGACGCTTCGGGTGCGGGGAATGCCCGTGCGAGGCATTGATATCAAGTCGTCGGCCTTTACCGATCACGTAGGCTCCATCCTGGATGCCGCTTTCGTGCGGGATTGCATGAAGGGGATCGGCACGGTTCTGCATGCCGCGACTCTGCATAAACCGCATGTGGTCACCCATACGGCGCAGGACTTTATCGACGTCAATGTCACCGGCACGTTACGGCTTCTCGAAGAAGCCGTAACGGCGGGTGTCGAAGGTTTCATTTTCACCAGCACGACGAGTACCTTCGGAAGCGCGTTAACGCCAGCACCGGGGGAGCCCGCCGCTTGGGTAACCGAGGGGGTAACCCCCGTACCCAAGAACATTTATGGCACGACCAAACTGATGGCTGAGACGCTCAGCGAATTGTTTGCACGCCGGCATAAGCTGCCGGTGATCGTTCTGCGCACGTCGCGTTTCTTCCCGGAGGCCGATGACGATGCCGCCATGCGCGCGCGTTTTGATCTCGACAATGCGCAAGCCAACGAATTGCTGCATCGCCGCCTCGATATCGCCGATGCGGTCGAGGCCCATCTGTGCGCTGCCGAGCGAGCGCCAACAATGGGCTTTGCCCGCTACATCGTTTCGGCGACGAGCCCGTTCGGCCAGGACGATCTCGCGGATCTGCGCCAGGATGCGGCTGGCGTAATGCGGCGGCTTTATTCCGATTGCGCGGCGCTTTATGCAAAAAAGGGCTGGCATCTCTTTCCGTCGATTGACCGGGTCTATGTCAACGACCTGGCGCGGCGCGAGCTCGGATGGAATCCCAGCTATAATTTCGCCCATGTGCTGGAATGCTTACGAGAGGGCCGCGATTTTCGCAGTCCGCTCGCCGTGGCCGTTGGCAGCAAGGGCTATCACGACAGAGTCTTCGAGGAGGGGCCTTATCCCGTGGCGGGGGGCGGGTAGGGCTCCCGCACACAGGGCTGCCCTGCGCCGGCCGCTCGCCTGCTGACAGAAATCTGGTTTAGGCTGCGCTATCCTTCCCTGATCGCAGTGTAGTCCCTGAACCCAATGCCGTCCTCCCGCTTTTTCTATGGCTGGCTCGTCGTCGCGGCGGCCTTTGCCGTCACTTTTGTCGGCTTTGGCTGCGCCTATGCGTTCAGCGCTTTCATGGAGTCCCTGCAACGGGATTTCGGCGCCTCGCGCGGATCGGTGTCGCTGGTCTTTGCTTTCGCCGGGTTTCTCTATTTCGCGCTTGGCATCGTCAGCGGCCCGCTGGCCGATCGCTGGGGCGCGCGACTGTTGGCGATTTTAGGCATGGTCCTGGTCGGTCTTGGCCTCATTCTGGCGTCCTTCGCGCGCACCATCACCGAGGTCTATGCGGCCTACAGCCTGGGGATCGGCGTCGGTGTCGGCGCCGCCTATGTGCCGGCGGTCGGCGCCGTGCAGCGCTGGTTCGTGCGTCGCCGCGGCTTTGCCTCCGGTCTGGCGGTGAGCGGCATTGGCGTTGGAACGCTCGTCATGCCGCCGCTGGCGGCGCTGCTGATCGGCACCTTCGGCTGGCGACAGGCCTATCTCGTTCTCGGGATCATGGCTTTGATTATCGGTGTCGGCATGGCGCTGTTCATCGTCGACAATCCCAAGGATCGCGGCTTGTCACCGGATGGCGAAGCCGCACCAGGCAGTGGGGTAGGCCCGGTGCAAGGCTTTGCCGTGGCCGATGCTGTACGCACGCCGCAATTCCTAGGCCTTTATGCCGCTTGCCTCATCTGTGCCTTCGGCGTGTTCGTGCCCTTCGTCCATCTCGTGCCGTATGCGCTCGATCACGGCATTGACGCGTCCTCGGCTGTGCTGCTGATCGGCGCCATTGGCGTGGGCAGCACGGCCGGGCGTTTCTTTCTTGGCGGGCTCGCAGATCGGATGGGGCGGCAGTCCTTCTTGCTTGCCACCTTCATCGCCATGGCGGCGACATTGGCGATCTGGGCGGTCGCGACGAGTTTCTGGCCCCTGGCGCTTTTCGCACTGCTGTTCGGCGCCGCTTATGGCGGCTGGGTCGCCATTCTACCCGCCGTGGTGATGGACCATTTCGGCGGGCGTAATGTCAGCAGCCTGATCGGCATTCTCTACACCAGCGTCGCCTTCGGTACGTTGATCGGTCCGAGCGCCGCCGGCTTCATCTTCGACATCAACCACAGCTATCTGTTACCGATCCTCGCCAGCGTCGCGGCCAATGTCATCGCGGCTTTCGTCGCCTGGTCGGTGTCGAAGCGAGGCTGAGGCGATCAACGCCCCAGCGAACAGCCGGCGCGCTTGATCATGTCGTCGACGAGCAGGGGCGTGGCCGGCGTCTCCACCGCATTGCCTTGGCGCGTGGCCGCTCTAAGAGCTTGATGAGCGGCACGGTCGTTCAAGGTCAGCGGTCCCTGGCAGGTGGCGCGGGTGCCGACCGCCTTCACCAGGATGCCGGTGGTTTCACCGACACCGGCGAGATAGGCGAGCAGGATCTGCCGGGCCGTCGCTTCGTTCGGCGCCTTCTCAAGCATTTCCATGACCTGCGCGACGGAAATCTCGCCGCGCGATGTCGAGGGCGCGGCCTGCGCGGACGCGAAAATGCCGGTGGCGAACAGGGCAGCAATAACGAGGACGCGACAGGCCATACATCTTCTCCGTTTCGGTGTCGGAGACGTATTGCGGAAAAAATTTATTGTCAAACGATAATTTATAGCTATAGATCAGAAATCATCTGATTGGAGCCACCATGTCCACCGAAGTCCTCTCCGACAATGTCCGTGCCCTTCGCCTCGCGCGCATCCGCCGCCTGAGCCGGATTTTGGCTATGGCCTGTACCGCCACCTCGATCCTGCTCACGGTGGCCTTGCTGGTCTATTGGACAGTGACACCGACACCGGCCCTGTTGAGCGCCCAAGCGGGCGTGAGCCACGGCTATACGATCGAACTCGGCTTCACCATCCGCGTGCTGGCTTTCCTCATTTCCATGGTGCCGCTGGGCGCGCTGATCTATGGCCTGATGCAGGCACGACATTGCTTCGCCGCTTTCGCCGCCGGCCGCATTTTTTCGGCTGAGAGCGCTGGCCGTCTACGCAATTTCGCCATGGCCATCATCGCCTCGGCGCTGTTGAAGCCGCTCGCCGGGGCGGCACTCTCGGTGTTGTTGAGCTGGCATGGCTCGCCCGGCACCAAGTCGCTTGTTTTCAACATCGGTTCGGACACGGTGCTCGGCCTGATCTTCGGCGGCACTGTTGCGTTGATCGCCTGGGTCATGCGGGAAGCCATGACCATCGCCGATGAAAACGCCCAATTCGTCTGAGGCCGCCATGCCCATCAAGGTCAGGCTCAATGTCATGCTGGCGGAGCGCAATGCCAAGTCGAAAGACCTGGCCGAATATGTCGGCATCACCGAAGCCAATCTGTCACTGCTGAAACAGGGCAAGGTGAAAGGCGTGCGCTTCGAGACATTAGAGCGCATCTGCCAGTTCCTCGGTTGCCAGCCGGGCGACCTCCTGCGCTATGAGGAAGACGGCGAGGGATGACGCGGCCTAGAAGCGGCCGCCGACGCCACCCAGGCTCATGCCGCCAAAGCCGCCTCCGCCACCACCGCCGCCCCGGCCGCCGCGACCTCCGCTGAAGCCCGTCGGCGCGCTCTTCTGCTCCGCTGCCGTGGCGGTCGCCAGTTCGGCGCTGGTGACGCTGCAACTGCCTTTCCTGTCATAGCGGGCGAAGAACATGCCGCGCTGACCGATGAAGGATTGCCGGCTGATCCGGCCTTTCGCATCGGCGCCGAAAAAGCCGAACTCTGCCCGTTCGAACAGCGGACTTGCCCGCCGGATGGTGCCGAACTCCCGTTCGTCGATATAGCCATGCCGCTTGACGTCGGCCTGGTTGAACAGACGGGTGAGATAGGCCTTCCATTGCTCGCAGGTGTAGACGCCGCCTTGGCCGCCCCAATCGGAAGCCGTCGACAGCACGATGTCCTTCGGGCTTGCGCCAAATACGTCGTCGCTCTTGCGCCGATCCTGGGCGTTGGCGCTCGTGAGCGCGAGAGCGGATAGGGCCACGGCGACCGTCGTTTTTTGAAACGTTCTCATCTGCACTCTCCCGCATCAACCTCGGAGCGGAGCTTGGCGAAAATCGCGTCAGACTTGTGGCAGTTTTCCGAAAAGATGGGAACGGCAGATTAAGAAACGTTAAGGCGGGTGGCGACGCACGTGTCCGCCACCACCCGTAAGGCCTAATGCCCTTTACGAATCTCCGCCACATCCTCCGCCTTCACGTTGGGCGGCTCGCCACCCCAGGTGGCGCGCATCCAATTGGCGAGGTCGGCCATCTGGCGATCGTCGAGCACATCCTTGAAGGCCGGCATGGGCTGCATGCGTTCAAGCCCCGGAAAGCGGCGGGCCGGAATGCCGTTGAGCGTCGTGTGGATCAGGTTGCGGGCACTTGTCAGGCGCAGCGAGGCATTGGTGGCCAGAGGCACCACCACATGGGGAATGCCTTGCCCCTCGGCACCGTGACAGGCGGCGCACAGTGCCACATAGGTGCCACGCGCCGCGGTCGCCACTTCGGCCGCAACCGGCACCGGCTTGGGCGGCGCCGGCGGTGTTGCGTCCTTCGGCAGGGCATCGAGGCCGAAGAGATAGGCCGACATGGCGTCGAGATCGTCCTTGGTCATGTACTGGGTCGAGAAATGCACGACCTCATACATCTGATTGGTCATCGCGCCTTGTGCCGAGAGACCGGAATTCATGAAGCCGGCCAGAAGTTGCGGCGTGAACCCCATGCGCGTCAGGCCGTCCTTGGTGATGTCAGGCGCGAACAGGCCTTCGAGCAAGGCGCCTTTCAGATAATCGCTCGGGATCATGCCCTGGGTGAGGTTGCGCGGCGTGTGACATTCGCCGCAATGGGCCAATGCATCGACCAGATAACGGCCGCGATTCCACACGTCGGAGCGGGCGGCATCCTTCGTCTGGGTCTCGCTTGGCAGATTGAGCAGGTTCCAGAAGGTCAGGCCTTGCCGGATGTTGAAAGGGAAGGTGAGTTCGTTGGCCGGATTGGCCACTTTCATCGGCGGCCGGCTCATCAGATAGGCATAGACCGCGTCCACGTCTTCCGGCGTCATCTTGCGATAGGAGGCATAGGGCATGGCCGGATAGAGATGGCGCCCGCCCTTGCCGACGCCGTCGCGCACGGCGCGATGAAACTCGGCCCGGCTCCAATTGCCGATGCCGTTGTCAGGATCGGACGAAATGTTGGTCGAATAGATCGTGCCGAACGGCGTCTTGAACGGCAGGCCGCCGGCCCAGGGCGCGCCGCCCGTCGTCGTGTGGCAGGCATAGCAGTCGGCAGCCACGGCGACATAAGCGCCACGCTGCGCCAGGCTCTTCATCTGGTCGGGCAACAAGGGCTGATCGATGTCCTTGGCCACCACGCTCTTTTCGAACAGGCCGGCGAAAATGCAGCCCGCGAGAACGGCGCCACAGACGATCAGCAGGATTAATACCCCCAGCAGTTTTCTTGCGCGCATGATCGTCAGGCTTTCACGAGGCCGGGAGTTTTCAGGATGACGTCACGCACCGCTTCGAAATAGCGGACATAGCCGGTGCAGCGACAGATGTGCTTTTCGAGCGCCTCGCTGATCGTCTGTTCGAGATCGGCGCGCCGCACCGGCTTGCGCTTCAGCTCATCCATCAGCACGGTCGCGCCGGTGACGAATCCGGGCGTACAGTAGCCGCATTGAAACGAGAAATGTTCGATAAAGGCCTGCTGCACTGGCGACAAAGCGGTGATCGCTCCCGAAGCATCGCGCGTCGCATGGCCTTCGACCGTGCGCACCTTCTTGCCGGCGAACCAATGAGCGCCGGTGATGCAGGTGCGCATTTCGCGCATGGCGCCGTCGTCGCCATCGACGATCACCGTGCAGGCATGGCAGATGCCCTGGCCGCAGCCCATGCGCGAGCCGGTGAGATTGAGATATTCGTAGAGGAAGTCTTGCATCATCATCGTCTCCGGCACGTCGATCGGATCGATGGTCTTGCCGTTGACGGTCAGAGACAGTTTGCGCATCGCGAGCGTCATGACAGCGCCCCCCTGATTTTATCAGATGTGATCGGCAGGTCGTAGAACCGTTTGCCGATGGCATGGGCGATCCCGTTGGCGATCGCCGGCACGATGGCAATCATCACCACTTCCGCGATGCCCTTTGGCGGATCGGTCGCCGAGAGAGGCGGCAGAATTTCCGATGTCTGCGACCACACCGCCACGTCGGCGGAACGGGGCAGTTCATAGCGGTTCCAGTTCCACGTGCCATTGCCGGGACCATCCTCGTAGAGCGGTAGATATTCTTTCAGTGCGTGACCGATGCCCATGGCGATGCCGCCTTGGATCTGTCCCGACACCAGTTCGGGCACCACCTGCGTGCCGCATTCCATGATCGAATGATGCGAGAGCAGGGTGACGTCGCCCGTCGCCGTGTCGACCACCAGTTCGGCCAAGGTCGCCATCGGCGCATAATAGGTGACGCCGGCATTGTTGCGCTGGGTCGGCGGATAGGTGATCGAAGCGCGCTCGACGAACTGCCAGCCGGCCAATGTCATCAGCGCCTTGTTATCGGCGCTGGCGCCATCGCCATATTTAACCGCCAGGGCATCGATCGGCAGTTTGCGCCGGCTGCCGGCGATATCGAATTCCGCTTCCGCCCATTGCCAGCGGTTGAACGTATGTACGGTGACGCCGGTGACGAGGCCGAGGCGATGCGCTTCCGCCGCCACCTGTTCGAACGTAAGCGCCGGCAGGCCGCCGGCGTTGATCACGCCGCCATCGAGCCGCAAATCCTCGCGCCGCACGGAATAGGGCGCGATCACGCCGCCGCCGATGCCGCGCGACCACAGCGATTGCGCGGCCGGCCAGATGGCGAGTTCGAGCAGAGTGCGTGCGGCTTCGCGTGTCGCATGGCCGAGATAGTAGACGCTGTTGGTGGCGCTCATCGGCGACGTAAACGTCGGCGTCCAACGCGGGCTCTGCTTGCGCTTGTCTTCTTCCGCCTGCGCCATCGTATAGGGCTCATCGGTGGTTTCGAGTGGCATCTGTGGCCACTCGACCTTGCCGTATTCGGTTGCCTCCGGCGCCTTGCCGAGAATGTCGCGCACCATGATGGCTTGCGATGTCGTCGTGCCCGTGCCGATCTCATGCGCCACATGGGCGAAGGTCAGCTTTCCTTTGGCATCGAATTCCAAAGTGGCGAGGGCCGCTTCGGCGCCGGTGCCATAGTCCTTTTGCACGTGACCGTAGCCGACGCCATATTTTTTGCCCGGATTGGCCGCTTCGTAAGCGGCCTTTTTCTTCGCCTTCTCGGTCCACAGCGGATGCCGGCGTGCCTTGGCAAGAATTTCCTCGTTGCGCAGCGCGCCGGCGGGGATCGCGCCTTGCGTGTTTTTCATGCCCGATTTGAAGACATTGCGCAGGCGCAGTTCGATCGCGTCCATGCCCAACAGTTCGGCCGCCTCGTCGATCATCATTTCCGTGGCCGACATCGATTGCAGTGTGCCATAGCCGCGCGTCGAACCGGCATCGACTGCGCGGGAGGCCAGCGCCACGGCGGAGAAATCGCTCTTCGGCAGATAGTAAATCGATTGCGCCGCCGTCGCGCCGACGAAGGCGACGGAGAAGGAGAAGTTCGCGCGTCCGCCGCCATCGTTCTTGAAATGGCCGCTCATGGCGCGGAACTTTCCCGTCTTGCGGTCGATCGCCAGAGCATTGTCCATCCAGAAGGCATGACGCTTCAGCGCCATCTGGAATTGCTCGTAGCGATCGTTGGCTAAACGGACCGGCCGCCCATCGCCATAAAGCGCGGCGACGACACAGAAGAACGGGAAGATCGAATGGTCCTTGGTGCCGTAGCCTACCGTATAACCGACCTTGAGATCGATTTTCTTGAGCGGGAATTTCGATTTCGACACCAGGGTTGCCGCCACCTCCGCCACTTCATAGGGCGACTGCGTGGCGATCATCGCATGCAGAATGCCGGTCGAGGGCTCGTACCAGACATTGCCATTGTCCGGCTCCATCGCCGAAGCATCGACCGACTGCGAGAAATATTGATGCTTCACCACCAGCGTATCGGCACCGGCGCTGTCGATGTCTTTCTTGATCTCCTCGGCGGCGGTCATGCCGCGCGCCATGGCATCGCCATCGCCTGGTTTCGGCCAGGCGGCCTCGTCGCCGTTGAAGCCCGCGAAGATCACCGTGTCCTTATAGGGCGAATAGCGGTCTTCGGCGTCCGGCGTGCCGCCGTCGATGCGCACATAGCGTGAGGCGCCATAATGCGGCGGATGGGAATAGGGCGCCTCGGCACCGTAACGCACCACTTTGTCGTTGAAACGCAGCAGACGCTTGGCCGCGTCATAGCGGGCGAAATCGCGATAGATCAGCATCGCAACCGGCTGGCCGAGCAAGCGCGGGTTCTGTCCCTTGGGCACCAGAAAGACGTCGCCATAGAAGCCGGGCACGGGGATGACGATGCCATCGGCAATCAGATCCTCGTGCAGCACCAGCCTGTCGGGCTTCAGGTCGTCGCCGAGCAGAGAGAGATCGACGCTGTCGAAAACGCGATCGACGCGGGTCGCATGCAGCAGGAAGGCGTGCGACTGCTCCTTCGGCCATCCCTCGAGATCGCGTGCGCGATAGTCGCGAGAAAATGTCTTCTCGCCGGTAACTTTGGCGATCGCATCGAGACGGTATTTCGGGCGCCCGTCGGCTTTCAGCCAATCTGGTCCGGGGCGGGGCGGCGTCTCGATGAGTTGCGCCTGCGCGGATGGGAGGAATGACACCTCAATGGCGACGCCGGCCGCCACGCCGGCCTTGAGGATGTCCCGGCGAGAAACATGGGCCTTCATCGTTTCCACCCCTGGAAAGATTGCCGCTACCTAACGGTCCATATGACCAAGCCTCAGTTTAGGACACTCTTTTGAAAAGATACAATGAAGGATCGATGAGACGTTGGGAGGATTGCATTTCTTGGTTCACGCGTCGACAAAGGCGGCGAATTTGTCGACGAATCCCTGCAGAAAGCCGCGCGTTGAGTCGTTGGTGATCTGAAAGTCGTCGCTGATCAGATCGGGCTTGTATTGCAGATAGACCTCCGGCTGCGCCATGACGCGCAGATCGAGCACGGGCAAGAGGCTGCGCAATTGCGATTGCGCTACCGCCGTGCCAGCCGCGCCACCGGACGCGCCGGCCATGGCCGCCGGTTTTCCCCGCCAGACATTTTCGGGATAGGGCCGCGTGCCCCAGTCGAGCGCATTCTTCAACACGCCGGGAATCGAGCGATTATATTCCGGAGTGATGATCAACACACCATCGCATGCGGCGATCGCTTGTTTGTAAGCGGCCGCGGGCATCGGCTTTTGCGCCAATAGATCCTCATTATAATGGGGAAGCGCGGAAATATCGATAAATTCAAACTGTAATTTTCCAGTAGCCAGCCGTTCAAGCGCGCGGGCGAAACGCTGATTGATCGAACCGTGGCGAAAGCTGCCGACGAGAACCGCGATCTTTTTCATGACACCCTCCAGTATTAACCAAGCGATGGCATAGGCGGCCGCAAGCCGTCGATGATCTTACAGGTCTGGCGTCGCTTGTCGAAGGCACCGCCGATTAGTTCATGATCGACTATTGGCGGATTGCGCCGCCGATCCGGTCGGGTGCGATTGAGTGCATGAGTCGCGGGCGCGCGGAGGCCGATCCATGTCCACCCATCCTATCAGCCGCTTTCCGGTGCCTGAACTGTCCGATATCCCTCCTGACATTCTGGAGCGGCTCTTGGCGGTTCAAGAGAAGTCGGGCTTCATTCCCAATGTCTTTCTCGTTCTGGCGCATCGGCCGGACGAGTTTCGCGCTTTCTTTGCCTATCACGACGCGCTGATGGACAAATCAGGTAATCTGACCAAGGCCGAGCGCGAGATGATCGTCGTGGCGACGAGCAATGCCAACCAGTGTCAATATTGCGTCATCGCCCATGGCGCCATTCTGCGTATCCGCGCCAAGAATCCGCTGATCGCCGATCAGGTGGCCGTCAACTATCGCAAGGCTGACATCACCGATCGCCAGAAGGCCATGCTCGATTTCGCCTTCAAGGTGGCCTTGGAAGCCTATGCGGTGGAGGAGGCGGATTTTGCCGCGCTGGCGCGCCACGGGTTTACCGACGAGGACGCCTGGGACATTTCGGCCATCGCTGCCTTCTTCGCGCTCTCCAACCGCATGGCCAATGTCACCCGCATGCGGCCGAATGCCGAGTTTTATACGCTTGGCCGTTGAACTGGCTGAGTTTAGGCAAACGGCGGCGGGCATTTTGCCCAGGCATTGTGGCAGGCGGAGAGTCAGCGCAAACTGGAGTTGCAGGGCCTCCGATTCCCGGGTCGGCACACATGCCGCTGGGACGCTTTTCGGCCTGAAGAGGAGGGAATATGGAATTCACCTTTCTTCGCCCCTGGGCGCCGCAGCTTCTGAGCATCGTCCGCATCATCGCCGCCGCGACTTTCATAACCCACGGTCTGATGAAATATTTCGGCTGGCCGGCACCATTCCCCGCGCCTCTGACCTTGCCTTTCTACATTGCCGGCGTGCTGGAAATCGTCGGTGGTATTCTCCTGTTGATTGGTCTGTTCTCCCGGCCGGTGGCCTTCATCCTCGCCGGTGAAATGGCCGTCGCCTATTTCCTCTATCATGCGCCGCGTGGCTTCTTCCCCGTGCTCAACGCCGGCGAGGCGGCGATGCTGTTCTGCTTCATCTTCCTCTATATTGCTGCTGCCGGTCCTGGCCCCTGGAGCGTCGATGCGGCGATGCGCCGGGAATAGGCGAGAGCGTATGGAGTGACGCGTGGCCACACGCAAACCGATAACGGCACTCGATACCCATGAGGTGACGAACCAGCCGCCGCCGCTGGAAGGCATCGATCTTTTCAGCAGCGATCGCGCCTTGGTGGATGCGGTCACGAAAGCCGGCGAAAGCGGTCATGCCGAACGCTTGTCGCGATTTGGCCGCCGCGCCGGATCGGCCGAGGTCATCGGCTGGGCGCGCGATGCCGAGCGTTCGGTGCCGGTGCTGGAGAGTTTCGATCATTACGGTCAGCGCATCGATGAGGTGCGCTTTCATCCCGCCTATCATCACCTGATGGCGCTCGGGCTCGACAACGGTATCGCGGCGTCGGCCTGGGACGGCACCTCAAACGGCCATGTGGTTCATGCGGCGCTGAGCTTCATACTCGGGCAGGTCGATGCCGGCGTCATCTGTCCGATGACGATGACCTGCGCCTCCGTCGCGGCGCTGAAAGGCGACGCGGGCGTCGGCAGCGAATGGGCGCGGCGTGTGCTCGCCAGTCGCTACGATCCGGCCTCCAAGCCGGCTTCGGAAAAAGCCGGCGTCACCATCGGCATGGCGATGACCGAGAAGCAGGGCGGTTCCGACGTGCGCGCCAACACGACCCGCGCCGAACCGCTCGACGTGAGCCGCGACACATTTGCGTTGACAGGCCACAAATGGTTCTGCTCGGCGCCTATGTCCGATGCCTTCCTGACATTGGCCTATAGCGACCGGGGACTCACCTGTTTTCTTGTGCCGCGCTGGCAGCCGGACGGCGAGCGCAACGCCGGCTTCCGCATCATGCGGCTGAAGGACAAGCTCGGCGACCGTTCGAATGCCTCCTCGGAAATCGAATATCACCATGCCTTCGCCTGGCGCATCGGCGAGGAGGGTCGTGGCATTCCCGCGATCATGCAGATGGTGCAACACACGCGGCTCGATTGCGTCATCGGTTCGGCTTCGACCATGCGTGCCGCCTTGGCGCAGGCGCTGTGGCATGCAGCACATCGCTCGGTCTTTCAGAAACGGTTGATCGATCAGCCGGCGATGGATGCTGTCTTGGCCGATCTGGCCATTGAGAGCGAAGCTGCGACCGCTCTAGGCTTCCGCCTTGCCGTCGCTTTCGACACGCGCGAACCGCTCGCTCGTCTGCTGACGCCGATAGCCAAATATTGGATCTGCAAGCGCACGCCAGGCTTCGTCTATGAGGCGATGGAATGTTTGGGTGGCGCCGGTTATGTCGAGACCGGCCCGATGGCGCGGCTGTTTCGCCAATCGCCGCTGAACGCGATCTGGGAAGGGTCAGGCAATGTCATTGCGCTGGATGTGGCACGCGCGATGGAGCGCGAGCCCGAGGCTGTCGCCGCCCTGAAGGACCTGTTCGCTACGGCGCGCGGGCTCAATCCCATCTATGATGCCGCGCTAGCGACGCTGGAGGGAACGCGGGCCGACGAAGCCAGCGCCCGCCATCGCGTTGAGCGCATTGCGCTTTTGGCGCAGGCGGCGATTCTTCTGGCGGCGCAAAATCCGAACGCCGAAGCTTTCTGCCGTTTGCGCCTTGAACATCCATCCTTCGCTTATGGCGGTTCCGCAGCTGAGATCGAAAGCCGGGCGATCATTGATCGGGCGTTGCCAGTTGTGTGAGGAAGGCCGGGGGAGCGTTAATGCGCGGCGGCGTTCGCGCCGTTTGGAAAGAATGCGTTAACCGAAGTCGATCGCCTGGGTCGCTGGCGGGATAGTCAAAACGGGCAAATGGGTGTCCACTATGACGCTCCTTTATGTTTTGTTTTTATATTTTGATTGATGACCATGTCGATTGAGGCAAGATCTCTGCTGGGCGATCTCCGGCTGGCGCGCAAAATCACCGCGATCCGGCTCCTGGCGGTCGTCGCGATGGCGGGGCTGATAGCCTTCTTTGCTTATGTGATTTTCGACGCCAGACGCGATGCGGAAGTGGCGGCGCAGCAGGCAGCGACGAGCCTGACCACGGCCATCGCCCAGGATATTTCAAGAAATTTCGAGTTGTATGGCCTATCGTTGCAAGGCGTCATTCAAGGCTTGAAGAATCCCGCCATCGCCGAGGCATCGCCGGAACTGCGGCAACTGGCGCTTTTCGACTATGCGTCGAAAGCGCGTTATCTCAATCGTATCGTTGTCATCGACGCGAACGGTCGCGCGATCGCGCAATCGCAAGGCGACGTTCTGCCGAAGGAAAATTTCGCCGACAGGAACTATTTTAAAGTTCAGCAGCGGGCGAACGATGACATTCTTTATGTCAGCGAGCCGTTGCAATCGCGGATCGATCAGGACTGGATCATTGTCGTCAGTCGCCGCATCGCGAACGCCGACGGGTCCTTCGGGGGCGTGGTGGCGGGTAGTGTCAGTCTGGCTTATTTCCAAGCCCTTTTCATGAACCTGAACGCCCACAAGGATGATGCGTTCGCCGTTCTCAGTTCCGACGGCGTTTTGATCAGCCGGCAACCCTTCAGTCTGATGGACATAGGCAAGCGTCTCGGTCAGACGACGCTGCTGCGGGCGATTGAGAACAAGCAAACGGCGATCTTCACGGCCGCCTCGCCGATCGACGGCATGGAACGATTGTACGGAGCGGCCAGAGTGCCGAACCTTCCGCTCATCGTCACCTATGCCATGCCGGAGAAGCGCATCTATACGGCATGGCGGCAGAAGGCGCTGACCTTGAGTGCCATGGTGCTGGGCCTGTGCGCGGCGCTGGCGGCGCTTGGCCTCATGCTCCTGCGCGAGTTCAGGCTGCGCCGCAAATTCGAGATCAAGCTTGCCGCTGCCGCTGGCCACCTCAAAGCGTTGTCGCGCATCGACCAGTTGACGAAATTGCCCAATCGGCGCGCCTTCGACGAGCGAAGCGCGCTCGAATGGCGGCGTGGCGCGCGTGAGAAAAGCAGCCTGTCGATCCTTGTCATCGATGTCGATCATTTCAAGCAATATAACGACCGCAACGGACATGTGGCCGGCGATATGGCTTTGGCCGTCGTCGCCCATTGCATCAGAAAACATATCAAGCGTCCGGCGGATTTCGCCGCCCGATATGGCGGCGAGGAGTTCGCGGTTCTACTGCCTTCGACGGCGCCCGAGGGCGCGGAAAAGGTCGCCGAAGATATTCGCCGGTCGGTCCAGCTCGCGCATCTGTCCAATCAGATCGTCGAACCTCTGTCGGTGAGCATTGGCGTGACGATGGTCACGCCAATGCCCGGCATATCGTTTCAGGACGCGTTCAAACTGGCCGATGAAGCGCTCTACGGCGCCAAAACGATCGGTCGAAACCGCGTGGTCTTCGTTCCGGCCGACGGCGCAACGCGGGCCGCGACCTCCACGAATACGCCGGAGTGATCCCTCGCTAGAGAGGCGTCTTGCGTGCCTTCGGCTTGATCAGCCAGACGGAGGCGGCGCAGCCAAGGCCTGACAGCGCGATCACGCCGGCCACCGGCCAGGGCGTGCCGTCGGCGAAGGCGCCGACAAGCGCAGAACCGACGATGCCGCTGCCGTAGTGAATGGCGCCGACAAGGGCCGAGACCGTACCGGCACGCTCGGGAAAATCCGCCAGCGCACCAGCGATCGAATTGGCGACGATGAAGCCGGTCGCCGAGACGAAAACGAACAGCGGTAGCACCAAGCCCCAGAGACCGCCCCAGCCGGTCCAGGCCATCACGGCCATGACGATGCCGGCCAAGGCGGCGGTCTTGGTGCCATGGGCCAGAAGACGCGCGCCGCCGAAGCGCGCGACGATCCGCGAATTGACCAGGTTCGTCGCCATGATGCCGATGATGCCGATGCCGAACAGCAGTCCGTAGAGCTGTGGCGGCACGTGGTAATAGCTGATGTAGGCGAAGGGCGTGCCGGCCACATAGGCATACATGCCGGCGTAGAAGAAGCCGCCGGCACCGGCATAGCCGAGCACCTGCCGCTGGCGCAGCAGCTCGCCGTAACGGGCGAAGGACTGCTGCAGCGGCTCGCGGTTGCGCCGCTTGGCCGGCAGCGTCTCCGGCAGGGTAAACAGAGCCATGAGCGTCAGCAGGCCGACGCCGACCAGCGTCCAGAAGATCGCGCGCCATCCGGCGACGGCGAGAATTTGCCCGCCGACGAGCGGACCGATGAGAGGAGCGATCGCCATCACGGTCATCAGGGTCGAGAGCATCTGCGCGGCGCGATTGCCGTCGTAAAGATCGCGCACCATGGCCCGCGACAGGGCGACGCCGGCACAGGCGCCGACCGCTTGGACGACCCGCCAGAAAATGATCGTGGATGCGCTGTCGGACAGCGCGCAGCCGGCCGAGCCGATAATGAAAAGGACAAGCCCGACGGCCACCGGCAGGCGACGGCCGTAGCGGTCGCCGATCGGCCCCCAAAGCAATTGCCCGAGGCTGAAGCCGACGAGATAGCCGGAGATCGTCAGTTCGATCGTCCCGGCGCTCGCGCCGAGCGCTCGGCCCATGGCCGGCATGGCCGGCAGATAAAGATCGGTCGAGATCCAGGCGAACCCCATCAGGGCGCTGAGGACGGCGAGGACGCGCTAGCTCCGATTGGCGATCGGGCCGCTGGGGACGGCGGAACGGGAGGTGATGGGCGCGGCGACCGTAGGAATGTCGCGATCGGCCGGGGCGAGGAGCGTTTTCATCGCTCCAGCGCGCGTTTGGAGGCATTCAACATCGGATATCTCCTGCCAGACGGCAAAATCAGCCTGGCGAGGGAGGAAATAAGGCGTAATCGTCCAACTGATTAGCCGCATAATCGGACATGCGGCTATGATCCGCATTCATGAATTGCTTGAAAGCTTTCGGCTGAATTTAGGGTTCGGTGAGGAAATTCTGCTTAGGTTGCAATGGGTCAGAGGCCCGGCGCCTTGGGGATGCATCATGAAATTCGTTCGGCAATTCATTCGCGATGCACGCGGCGCTACCGCCATTGAATATGGCCTTATCGCCGGACTGATCGCCGTCGCCATCATTGGTGGGGTCAGCATGGTCGGTTCGAAGGTTCAGGGCCAATACAATGCCATCGCCAATAAGATGAACGTCATGTGATGACGTTCGCTTCAGCCTGAGGTCTCGCTTCGCCCGGTGGTGGCGGAGGCATCCGTGCGGGCTTCGATGGCTTCGATCACCGACATCATGTCGAGCCGGCCGTTCCCCAGCGCAACGCTCTCGCCATAGAGATCGCGACTGACGTCGAGAAGCGGTGTGCCATCTGGACGGAATGGCGCGGACCCGTTCGATTATCAGGCGCGCTTTCTAGTGGGCGAACGTTGCCTACCAGTCGACGGAAATTCCGTCGAGATAAAGGGGCAATGAGCCTGGATTACGAATTGGCTCACAGTTGGCGCTGATCGAGGACAAGAGTGCCGGAAGGGTGCTATCTATCGACCGTAGTGCGCTAAGGGGACCTTACTCATGCATATGGCGATGGTGATCGGTGGCGGTATCGTTCTGCTCGGCCTGTTTCTGCTGTTCGGCAAATTATGGGGCGAGACCCTGCCGAATATGGCTTGGGCCGCCAAGCTCTTCGTCCCGGTCTGGCTCGTCGTCGCGCTCGTCAATATGTGGGTCGGCGTGACCAAGGCCGGCTATTCCGTGCGTGACGAACTGCCCATTCTGGTGATCGTGTTCGCCATTCCCGCCGCTATAGCCGCCGCCGCGATCTGGCGCCTGGCGCGGTAGCCAGCCATGCGCGCCGGGCAGGGCGCCTGTGCGGGCTTAAAGTTCGTTTGTCGACGTGGGGTGATTGGTTCAGCACGGGAGTATACTGCCGATCCAGGAACCTGAGCCATGACCGCCGACGCCGCCGCGAAATTCGATCCCGCCCGCGCTGCCGAATATGAAAAGCAGAGCCGCATCGCGCTGGCCGGTTACGAAGCCTGTCACGATCTGGCGGCCTGTCTGTTGGCGGCATCCTTGGGTGCGGGGTCCACGGCGACCATTCTGGTGGCGGGCGCTGGCGGTACGGCCAATGAGATCGTTGTCGCCGGCCGGCTCGAACCGAACTGGAGTTTCGTCGCGGTCGATCCCTCCCATCCGATGCTCGATCTGGCCATCTCGCGCATCGAGGCTGCGGGCCTCATGGATCGCACCGAGGTCGTTGTCGGCGCGGTGGCCGATCTGCCCTCCGATCGCCAGTTCGACGCGGCGACGCTGATCGGGGTCCTGCATCATCTGCCTGGCCGTGAGGCCAAACAGGCGATCCTGCGCGACATCGCCACGCGCCTGAAGCCGGGTGCGCCCTTCATTCTCGCCGGCAATCACTACGCCTATGCCTCGCAGCCCCTGATGATGGCGGCCTGGGCGCAGCGCTGGCGCATGAACGGCGCCAGCACTGAAGAGATTGAAAGCAAGCTCGGTAAGATCCTGCAGGGTGCCGATCCACCGGCCTCCGAACAGGTCGTCGTCGACTTGCTGGCGGAAGCGGGCTTCGACAAGCCGCTGCGCTTCTTTTCAAGCCTGTTCTGGGGCGCCTGGATCACCAAGCGCGGCTGATCACCTTTCGGTCAATTTGTGCGGGAAGCCAATAGGTGCGACTGAAAATTTTAATGGAAATTCAATGACCATAGCCTGAAATCCTCGCCAAAGGGACAGGTGGCTGGACATGGACGCGCGGCGCTTCCGCATCATCGCGGCAGCCATTCTGCTTGGATTGCTCGGGGCGATCATCCCGATCGCCGCCATGGCCTATATGTCGTGGCGTATTGCCGTCGGGAAGGAGCAGGACGCGCTGAACCTGCTCGCGAATCAGGCGATCGAACGCGCCGCCAATACGTTCAAGGACGCCAGACAGGCGCTTGATGAGATCAAGGCCGCGGGTCTGCCACCATGCTCCGACGCGCATATCCGGCACATGCGCATGATCGCCATCAACACGCCTTCGGTAGAGGAAATCGGCTATTTCGCCGACGGTCTCCTGAAGTGCACGTCATGGGGGATGACCGAGGGCGCCATCCCGCGCACTGCGGTCGACTATACGACCCCGGATGGACTTGGGGTCAGCATGCGGATCGAGCCGCGCGTCAGCCGCGGCAAGCCGATGACCGCGATCTATGCCGGCGACTACAACGTATTGATCGCGCCCTCGCGTTTTGTCGACATTCTGCTGGAAAAGGACGTGTCGTTGGCGCTGGCCAACGAGGAAGGCGCCTTGATCAATGTTTTGAACGCGCCGGATGCCGGCCTTGTCAAAGGCCTGTTGGGCGAGCCGAAAAAGGGCATGACCGATCAGGCCCTTTATGCGGTCGCGCATCATGATGGGCTCAGGGCGATCGCGATGGAGCCGCGCACCCGTCTCGCCGACCGGTTGCACGGCGAACGGTTGTTTCTGCTGCCGGTCGGCGCGTTCATTGCCGCCTTCATCGTCGGCACGGTGGCCTGGTTCTCACGCAAACGCCTGTCGCCATTGGCCGAACTTGAGATCGCGGTGCGCAAGCGCGAGTTCATCGTGCGCTATCAACCGATCGTCGAATTGAAGAGCGGCATCTGTATCGGAGCCGAAGCCCTGGTGCGGTGGAAGCGGCCCGATGGCTCGCTGGTGTGGCCCGATCTGTTCATACCCTTGGCGGAGGAGAGCGGCCTCATTCTGCCGATCACCGATCAGGTGGTGGATGCCATCATCGCCGATCTCAGGCCGACCCTCGTCGGTGACAGAACCCTGCATATCGCCATCAATCTGTCCGCCGCCGATATCACCTCCGGCCGCATCCTCGATGTGCTGACAGAGAAACTACCGCCGACGGGTATCCGCCCTGCGCAAATCTGGCTGGAAGCGACGGAGCGCGGCTTCATCGATATCGAAGCGGCCAAAGCCACGCTCGCCAAGGCACGGGCACTCGGCCATTCGGTGGCGATCGATGATTTCGGAACCGGCTATTCCAGCCTGCAATATCTGCAAGGCTTGCCGCTCGACGCGTTGAAGATCGACAAGTCCTTCATCGACACGGTTGGCCGCAACACCGCCACCAGTTCGGTCACGTCCTATATCATCGACATGGCTCGCACGCTCGGCCTGTTCAGTGTCGCCGAAGGCATCGAAACGGCAGAGCAGGCCGCTTATCTGCGCGCCCATGGCGTCGACTTCGGGCAAGGCTGGCTGTTCTCCAAGCCGCTGTCCGCGCCGGATTTCATTACTTACCATCGCAGCACGAAACAGAAATACGGTGCGGCGCCGGAAGTCATTCAGGTGGGTAAAACAGGGCTGCCCGCCGCCTAATGCGGCTTCGGCGGCGGTTCGACACCGAAGTGATCGGCCAGTTGCGCGCCCGTGGGACCTGCGGTGTTCGACTTCGGATCGATCGGCAGCATGGTGTCATTCCATGTCTTATATTCCGCAACCATGCGCTCGAACATCGCCGGCTCGCGCATCTTGTGGTTGGCACGCTCCATCGGATCCTCGACGACGTTGAACAGGAATGTGTTGTTCTTGATCTTCAGATATTTCCAGTCGCCGTCACGCATCGCCTGCTGTTCCAGGTTTTTATAACGCCAGAAGAACTTGCGCGGTGTGACGGGCGCGGTGCCGGCGAGCGTCTGTACGAGGCTCACCCCGTCCATAGGATATTTAGGATCGGGCGCGGTCTTGGCGAGTTCCAGGAAGGTCGGCATCCAGTCCATGCTGATGATGGTCTGTTCGCTCGTCTTGCCGGCGGGAATGCCGCGCGGCCAGCGCACGACGGCGGGGATGCGCACGCCGCCTTCCAGAAGTTCGGTCTTGCGGCCGGAGAACGGCCAGGTCTTGGCGAAGCGTTCGCCGCCGTTGTCGCTTGTGAAGACGACAAGGGTATTATCGGCGATGCCGTTGGCATCGAGCGCGGCGAGCACGCGGCCGACTTCCGCATCGAGCGCGACCATCATCTCGGCATAGGTCTTCATCGAGCCGGCGTCATATTGGGCGAGGCCACGAATGCGCTTCGATTCAGCCTCGTCGCCGGGGCCCTCCCACGGCCAATGCGGCGCGTTGAAATGCAGACTGAGGAAGAACGGTTTCTGCGCCTTCGCATAAGCATCGATGACGGACGTGGCGCGCTTGCCGAGCAGGGAAGTCAGATAACCGACCTCATGCACCTTGACGTCGTTCTCCCATAGATCATGGGTGTCGGTCGCCGGGCCGCCGCTCTTATGGGTGAAGTAATCGACCGCTCCACCCCGGAAACCATAGAAATGATCGTAGCCGCTCTGCAACGGGCCGAAGTCCGGCAATTTGCCGAGATGCCATTTGCCGATGAGTGTCGTGCCATAACCGGCTTTGCGCAGCAGCGAGGGTAGGGTGGGGTGATCCGGCGGTAGGCCGACATGGCGGTCGCCGAGGCTCGCCAGCGGTTCTTCGAGGCCGATCGGCAAGCGATATTGATAGCGGCCGGTGATCAAGGCCGTGCGCGTCGCCGAACAGACCGCGGAATTGGCATAGGCTTGCAGGAAGCGCATGCCGCCCGCCGCCATCTTGTCGATATTGGGTGTCTGATATTCGGTGCGGCCATAGCAGGAGAGATCGGCATAGCCCATGTCATCGGCCATGATGAAGATGATATTCGGCGGCCGGTTCTCCTGCGCCGAGGCGAGGCCGCCTTCCACCGCCAGGGCCAGCGAGCCGGCGGCGCCGGTTTTCAAAACATCGCGGCGTGAAACTTTGGACCCAGTCATATCCTATCCTCCCTGAAGTCGCTTCCGTTCACCAAATTGGCGACGGTCTAGGTGTTCTCGATCAAAATCTTGGCGAGCTGTTCCGGCTCGTCGACCATCACATCGTGGCCGACATTCAGTTCATAGGTCTTCCAACCGGCGTCCTTTGCCTTTTTCAGGCCGGTATCGAAATGCGGTTGCTTGAAGGAGGCGGCGCGGATGTAGGTTCTCTTGGCGACTTTGTTGCGGGCGCCAGTGAGTTCAAGCGGCATGAACGAAACGCCCAATGGCTGCGGCGTCATTTTGGCATCGACCCAGGCCTGCCGCTCAGGTTTCACGTGGAAGAATGTTGCCTTTGGTACGCTACGGCTGACTTCACCACGCTCCCAAGCGGCGTTGAAATCCGCGATGCCTTGCGGTGTCTGATAATCGAGCACTTTCTGTCCGCTCTCTGGCATGAAGGCGTCGAGATAGACGATGCTGGAGACCTGCGGCAGAACCTTCTCGATCGCTCCGGAAACAGGCCAGCCGCCATAGGAATGGCCGACGAGGCAAACCTCCTTCGGATACTCGAAGGCGAAGACATTGACCACGTCATCGATATGCGTCTTCAGGGTGATGTCGCGGCTCATGAGATGCGAGCGTTCGCCAAGTCCCGTGAGCGTCGGTGTGAAGACGTGATGTCCCTGTGCCGTCAGGATGTCGCGCACGAGTGTCCAGCACCAGCCGCCATGCCAGGCGCCATGCACGAGAACGAACGTTTTGGGGGAACGGGGTGGGGTTTGCGCGCGTGCTGCTCCGGCGGAAAGAAGGCCAGCGGACGCGAGACCAAAATGGCGTCTTGATAGTTGAGCCACGACATCCTCCCCGAAAAAATTGCCTGCGCACTGGTCGCTTCGAGCCCTGGTCCGTGCAAGGCAAATTGCGCTAATGTGCCGCCAGGCGGCACGCGGAGGGATTGGATGCCTACAGCGGAACAGGTGCGAGCGCTTTACCGTGGCCTCGATATCCTCGAATTCTTAGGGACCGAAGGGCCGTCCAGCCTGCATCAGATTCATCTCGGCACGCGATTGCCGAAGAGCTCTCTGCGCCGTTTGCTGGCAACCTTGGTCGAGCGCCGGTTCGTGCGTGTCGGGCTCACGGATGGCATGTATCGCAGCAACATCGCCACGCTGCAGGCCGTCAATCCGCGCGACAGTGTTCTCATCGGCCGCCTCGTCGAGGTGGCGCGTCCGCATATGCTGGAATTGACCCAGAACGCGCGGTGGCCCGTCAATCTGCATTTCTTCGTCAATGGCCGCATGCGCGTCATTGAAACAACGCACGGCCGCAGCCCATTTGCCCATGCGGCTGGCGGCGATATCGAAGTGGACGTGAACATCTTCGTGGCGGCGAGCGGATTGGCCTATCTCGCTTGCTTGAAGGAAAGCGAGGTTCTCGACATCGTCAAGCTGGTTCAGGATGACGAAATGGCCTCCGCCGAGCGTTACGGGATAACGCCGAAGATGCTTAAGACCATGTTGGATCAAGTCCGCAACAGCGGCTATGGGATGCGCAAAGCGCCGCAATTGCGCAAACTGGATCGGCGGGCGATAGCGGTCGCAGTCCACAGCGGACAACGGCCAGTTGGCGCTCTTGCCATCATCTGGCCGAAGAAGCTGATGGACGAAGATGAGTTCGCGGCCCTGCATCTGGAGAAACTGCAACGCGCTGCCGCCGCGATCTCGACGCAACTCGCGTCGCCGGCGCGGGCGTCGACGCGCGCTCGATCATCCGGCGCGATACGACCCTAGGGGGAATGCACCGAGCGCCACGCGCTCGGTGCGGTTTTGCTCACTGCGCCGCTTGCGCCACATTGGCGCGCAGCCGTCGCGCCGCCTCGACCATGTTGACGAGGGCAGGGCGTACCTCGTCCCATTTGCGCGTCTTCAAGCCGCAATCGGGGTTGACCCAGAGCTGCCGGTCGGCGAGTTGCTCGCGCGCCAGCGCCAGCAGTTGCACCATCTCGATCGTGTCGGGCACGCGCGGCGAATGGATGTCGTAGACGCCCAAGCCGATCTCGTTCGGATATTTGTAAGTCCGGAACGCGTCGAGCAGTTCCATCTTCGAACGCGACGTCTCGATCGAGATGACGTCTGCATCCATCGCCGCGATCGCAGCGATGATGTCGCCGAATTCCGAATAGCACATATGGGTGTGGATTTGCGTCTCCTCGGCGACACCGGAGGAGGTCAGCCGGAAGCTTTCCACCGCCCAGTCGAGATAGGTCTGCCAATCCGCCTGGCGCAGCGGCAAGCCCTCGCGCAGCGCCGCTTCGTCGATCTGGATCATTTTGGCGCCAGCCTTTTCTAGATCCTGCACTTCGTCGCGGATGGCAAGCGCGATCTGCCGGCAGGCGGTGCTGCGCGGAACGTCGTCGCGCACGAACGACCAGTTGAGAATGGTCACCGGGCCGGTGAGCATGCCCTTCATCGGTCGGTCGGTGACCGATTGCGCATAGAGCCACCAGTCAACCGTCATTGGCTTCGGCCGCGATACGTCGCCGAACAGGATCGGCGGGCGCACATAGCGCGAGCCATAACTCTGCACCCAGCCATGCCGCGTGAAGGCGAAGCCTTCAAGCTGTTCGCCGAAATATTGCACCATGTCGTTGCGCTCGAATTCGCCATGCACCAGCACGTCGAGGCCGATCTCTTCCTGCCAGCGGATGGTGCGCTCCGTCTCTTCGCGCAGAAACCGTGTGTAGTGCGCATCGTCGAGCGCGCCCTTGGCATGAGCCGAGCGAGCCTTGCGGACATCGGCCGTCTGCGGGAAGGAGCCAATGGTGGTCGTTGGAAACAGCGGCAGGTTGAGGCGTGCGTCCTGCACGGCCTTGCGGCGCGCAAAATCGCTCGGCCGCCGTTGCATGGCGGCATCAACGGCCGCGACGCGACTTTGAACGGCCGTGTCGTGCACTTTCTTCGACGTAGCGCGGCGCTCGGCCGCCGCTGCTGATGCGTCAAGCTCCGGCGCCACCGCCCTGCGTCCACTCGCCAAAGCCCGGCCGAGCACGGCGAGTTCGCCCATCTTCTGCACCGAGAACGCCAGCCACGATTTCAGGTCGGCATCGAGATCGTTTTCCTGTTCGAGATCGATCGGCACATGCAGCAGCGAGCAGGATGGCGCGATCTGGATATGATCGGTGCCACGTTGCGCGACGGCACGTTCGAGACGATCGAGCAGTTTCGGCAGATTGGCGCGCCAGATGTTGCGCCCGTCGATTACGCCCAGCGACAGCACGAGACCTCGCGGCGCTTTGGAGAGCGCGGCATCAAGCTGTTCCGGCGCCCGCACCAGATCGAGATGCAGGCCAGCGACCGGCAAATGCAGCGCCAGGTCGAGCGCATCACCGAGCCCACCGAAATAAGTGGTGAGCATGATCTTTAGCTTCGGCAAAGCATGCGCGAACGTGCCATAGGCCTGGCGCAACGCCTCGCGTGTGGCTTCGTCGAGATCGGTGACGAGGCACGGTTCGTCGATCTGTACCCAGGCAGCGCCATTGGCGGCGAGCCGACGCAACACGTCGACATAGACCGGCAGCAGGCGGTTCAGGAGCGACAAGGGATCGAGCGTCGGATCCTGGCTCTTTCCAAGCTTCAGATAAGTGACGGGGCCGAGCAGGACAGGGCGGGTTTCATAGCCGAGCGCCTTGGCCTCGCGATAGTCGTCGACCGGCTTGGTCGAGGCGAGGGTGAATTGCTGATCCTTGGAAAATTCCGGCACCATGTAGTGATAATTGGTGTCGAACCATTTCATCATCGCCTGCGCCGGCACGCCATGCGCCTCGCCGCCATGATGGCCATGCGCGCAAGTTTCCGCGTGAATATCTTTTTGCGTGCCGCGCGCCATGGCGAAATAGGTGTCGAGCGACACTTGGCCGCCGTTCCAGCCATAGATGGCGGGAATGGCGCCGACCATGACGCTGGTATCGAGCACGTGATCGTAGAGCGAGAAATCGTTCGACGGGATATTGGTGATACCCTGCGATTTCTGGCGCGCCCAATTGGCGGCGCGCAGACCCGCCGCCACGGTGGCGAGCGCCGCCGCGTCGGATTGGCCCGACCAATAGGATTCGAGCGCGGCTTTCAATTCGCGTCGCGGACCGATCCGCGGCACGCCGAGCGTGCTGACAGCAAGAGAACCAGCAAGAGAAGAAACAGACATCGGCTTAACCCCAAAATGTTGGGGGCAAAGGCCGAGCGGACGCATGCAGAGACGGGCGCGCGTGCGCCCGATGCAAGCGCACCACCGGGACACCCCGCCCAGGGACGACTATTTTGTCGTGGCAGGTCTCCTGGCTCACGGGTCTTCGCTCACCGTCCGGCCTTCCCGAGACTTTCGCCCCAGTGACGCAGATGGACGGTGGCTCGCCGCTTACAGTTGCGGGGGCAGCTCCGGCTTCGCCCCTCGCGCTTCGATCGAAACGCGAGACCTCACCGGATTCCCTCTTAGCTCTGGCGCCCATGACAGGCCCAGAGAACCACGACGGCGGGAGAGTGAATGGGCTTCTGCCCAATGTCAAGATGATATAAAGATATACTTATGTTGGCATGTTATAAGGCGGTCAACCACGCTGCTGATAATTGCAACGGATCGGCCCGACTCTCGATTATGGTAGGGAAGGCCGTTGGCGAGGAGGAGCGCGATCGGATCGGGAGCCGAAGGGCTTCAGGTTCTGTTCATGTTTCCAGGCGCTTATATGGGCTGTTTTTATTAATGGAGCTTGCGAAATGAAGCTTGCGATTGGCGCCGCGATTCTCTGTCTCGGCATGGCCTCGGCCGCTCAGGCGATGCCGAACGGTCTGCCGACCACCGACGATTCCCTCATCACCAATGTGGCCATGGGCTGCGGTCCCGGCTGGACGCGCAACGCCTATGGCCGCTGCGTGCCCTTCCGTGGCGGCTTCGTGCCGCCGATGGTACGCCCCGGCTTCGGTCCGGGACCGGGCTACGGGCATCGCCCTGGATTTGGCCCGCGTCCGGGCTATGGCCCGAGGCCTGGCTATGGAGCCGGCCCGCGTCCCGGCCGCCCCGGCATGGGCGGCCCAGGCCCGCGGCCGAACTTCGGTGGCCCGACCACGCGCCAACTCGGCCGCTAAGCGTTTCCAGAAATGAGAGAGCCCGTCGCCGATCATCGGCGGCGGGGTTTTTATTTTTGCAAAGATCGTGTTCAGGCTGGCTGAGCCTTCTTATCCGTTGCGAAAAGATTCAAAGATCGTCGAAGCGTTGCGACTAACTCGGATTTGAATTGGTCTGGCTGGTCGATAGACCAAAGAACAGTGGTGCAATGGTTCGTATCAAAGTGCGTCTTGGCTTGGTCAAATTTTGATCGTTCGCACAGATATATCACCGGCTTCCCCAAGCCTTCCGCGTAGCCGGCCTCCCAGTAGGCTCCTGAATTGTCATGCGTCAAATCGACAAGGACAAAGGCAGCATCGCGTATCTGTTGTCGAAGAATGTTATCTATCACGCCAGCGCGAGCAATATCCCTTAAATCCACTAAGTCGAAATTAATGCCAGTTTGAACTGCGGGCTTCGCGACTTTTGCGATAAAATTATCAAGGACAACATCGCCAAATTTCATTGCGATGAAGCCATATCGCCCAGCAACATGACCACGTAATTCCGCTTGATAACGCGTCCAACCTTCAAGAGTCAGAATGTAAGGATAACGAAAGCGCATCTGTATCGGGTTGTTCGCGTCTGCCAACTGGGTAGTGCCAGCTTTGCGGATAATATTTCCGTCTTCCAACTCTTTTCGGAGTTGTGAAAACATTTGCATGTCATAGGCTCCGGCACAGGCCATTATTTTTGGGGAATCTATCACGATGGCTTCGCCAGTCTTAGATTGGTAATCACCAATTATGCGAATTAAATTGGTTGCTTGCTCTAATGGGTTGGGCAGTCGTGCATTGGGCACAAAGCGTTCCATCCATTCTTGAGTCACTATGACGGCGCCATTGCTTCGATCAGCAATACTTAACTGATGTGACAGGGTGGCGCGTTGGAAAAGCGACAGCTCTTCGCGACTGGCATTGAAGAAGCTTATTAGAGCGGATCGGGTGATCTCGAAGCGCCCGCAAATCTCACATTCAAAACCGGAGCGATCTCCAGTTGTCTGATATTCGGAACATCCGGTGCCGTGAGCATTACGACATACTGGACAAACTCCGTTCATTTCTTCCCCCATAGCATGTTCATTAAACACTCTGCTGTCCGATAGGAGCATCTATTTGAACGATGGCTCCTGAGCCAGCCTCACTCGCCACGACCAATCACCGCCCCTTACCGCTCCACGCCTCCCGCTGCGCGAATACACGCGTAACCTCGGCCATGTTTTCCGTGCCCCACGTGCAGAGCGGCACGAGGGCTTCGGACAGGCTGTGGCCGAGCGGTGTGAGGGCGTAATCGACGCGTGGCGGCACCTCCTTGTAGTCGGTCCGCTTCACGAGATCGTCGGCCTCCAGTTCCTTGAGCTGCTGGATCAGCATTTTGTCGCTGACATCGCGTATGGCGCGTCGCAGCTCGCCGTAGCGTGTCGGGCCGCCCTGGGCGAGGAAGTACAAGATGAGCGGCTTCCACTTGCCGGCAATGACCCGCAGGGTGGCGTCGAGGCCGCAGGTGAAGCCGGGCATGGTCGGGCTGCAATTGACGGACGGAGGAGGGGCGGAACGATCTGATGACATTTCTGGGCACTTACCAAAAGGTGCATACTTGTCGATAAGTGGGTAGCCCGCCACGTGAGTGCAACCTCAATGAAGGAGCACGTCATGAGCAGGCTAAAAGGTAAAACAGCGGTGGTGACCGGCGGCGGCAGCGGCATCGGATTGGGCGCCGCCAAACGGTTCGTCGAGGAAGGTGCGTTCGTCTATCTTTTCGGACGGCGACAGGAGGCGCTCGATGCCGCCGTGGCGCAGCTCGGTCCCTCGGCGCGCGCCGTACGTGGATCGGTAACCGATCTCGCCGACCTCGATCGGCTGTATGCGACGGTGAAGGCCGAACGCGGCAAGCTCGACATCGTGTTTGCCAATGCTGGAACCGGATCGTTCGCACGGCTCGGCGAGATCACGACCGAACATTACGATCAGATCTTCGACATCAACGTAAAAGGCTTGGTGTTCACGGTGCAGAAGGCTTTGCCGCTGATGACGGCGGGATCGTCGATCATCCTCACCGGCTCGAGTGCTGGTGTGATGGGGACGCCGCAGTTCAGCATCTACAGCGCGACGAAGGCGGCGATCCGCAATCTGGCGCGCAGTTGGGCGCTCGATCTGCGCGAGACCGGCATCCGCATCAACGTGCTGTCGCCGGGGCCGATCAAGACCGAGCTGGCGCTCGAAGTGCTGGGCGAGGAGGGCATGGATGCGCTCGGCGCCACAACGCCGCTCGGGCGCGAGGGCGATCCGAAGGAGACGGGCGCGGTGGCGGCATTCCTCGCCTCGTCCGACAGCAGCTTCATGACCGGCGGCGAGGTTTTCGTCGACGGCGGCCTGGCGCAGGTCTGAGGTTCAGCGCGAGGGCTTCGGTGTCGCGATCGAAGCCCTCGATGCGCCACGGCGAACACGCTGCTTCCCGTGAGAGAACAGTCGGCTTGGCGCGCTTTATCTTAGGAAAAAAGCTGGCTCCCCGAGCTGGACTCGAACCAGCGACCATTCGATTAACAGTCGAATGCTCTACCAACTGAGCTATCGGGGATCAGGTCCCTGCGGACGCCGCTGCGTATAGCAAGGCGCGCGCGAAATGCAAATGCAAATCGGTGCGCAAGATGGGGATTATCCAAATTCATGTGTCGATTGAATGTCCTCGCCCGTGAACAATCGGGATTTGCCGGCAGATTGCGGAAGAAATTGCCATAAAGCCTTGCCGTGGCACCGAATCCTTTGCTAAGAGCGCGGCTCCGGCGCGGCCTTTGGGTCCCGGGTGAGGCCTCGTGGCGGAGTGGCTACGCAGAGGACTGCAAATCCTTGTACGGGGGTTCGATTCCCTCCGAGGCCTCCAAACTCTCAATGTCTTGATTTATAATAGATTTTTTGCGACTCACGCCGCAAATGTCGCCACCGTCCGGCTCACGCCGGGCGGCGACATTGATTGAGTCGTCAGCCAGCTAGAACAGGCTGTCGAGCGTTTCGCGGGCCGGCGCCACTTCTGGTTGCTTGGCGGGGCTCGCTTCCGGCTGATCCGTAACCGGCAGTTGCAGCACCGTGGCGAATTGTCCGGAACGCAGTTCCGTGACGAGGACGATCTGTCCGTCCGACAGTTCGAGCGCGTCATGGTGGCAATTCGGCTGTTCCATATTCACCTGGCGGAATCTCGCCGAGGCGCTGCCCGTTTTTTTCGTCGAGAAGAGCCCGCGCTCGAACTCGACATTTTTATCGAAGGCGATTTCAGTCCCTGGCAGCAGGCATACCGCTGTTTCGGGATCGCCGACGGCGGCAAAACCGCGGGTTGTGGTGTTGGGGAAGCGCGTTGACGTCAACCGCTCGCCGACCTTGGCCGGACGAGACGCAACAGAATGCAGGCTATAATCGCACATGAGATCATCTCCTTTGTAAAAGCTAAAACAGCCCCCCAGGAGACTCGCACACACACTGGCGATGGAATGAAGGTAGCAAGCAATTGCGCGCCAAATGCGGCGGTCCGATTGTTTCGCTAACCGTCTGTCACGATTCTCATTCGCCCGGCTGAGGTTCAGCCAGCGTGCGCGCCTGGCCGATGGCCGCCAGGATGAGGGCAGCGAGCATCAAGACTGCCGCCACCGCGAAGGTGGCGCCAAGCCCCGTGGCCGCCGCCGCCGGACCGCTTGCCAGACGGCCGAGCCCACTGGAGGCGAAGGCGAAGATCGCGCCCATCACGGAGGCGCCGGTGACGAGCCCGAGATTGCGCGACAGGCTGAGCATGCCGGAAACAACGCCGCGCTGATCGGGCTGAATCTCTGCCATGACGGCGGTGTTGTTGGCCGTCTGAAACAATGCATAGCCCAGGGTGCAGACGACGAGCGGCGCGACATAGCCCGGGATGCCGAAGCGCGCCGGCAGCATGGCCAGCAGCAGGCAGCCGATCGTCAAGCCACTGAGGCCGACGACGGTCATGCGCGCCGCGCCGAAACGATCGGCGATGCGGCCGGCGGGCACGCCGGTCAGCGCCGCGGTGAGCGGACCAATCGACATCACCGCACCGACATGGGCCGTATCGAGCCCCAACCCTTGAGAGAGATAGAACGGTCCGACGATGAAGGTCGCCATGATCACCGTCGAGACGAGCGCGCTCATGATGAGGCCGCTCCGCAAGGCCGGGTCGGCGAGGAGCGGCAGGCGGATGAGCGGCGAGGGCACGCGCGCTTCAACGTAAATGAACAGGGCGGTGCCGATCGCGAAGGCCAAGAGGAGCGCCAGATTGATGAAGCCGAACTGGCCGTGGCCGATCGTCATCGCCAGCGCATAGGCAGCGAGCGCCATGGCCAGGAACGCGGTGCCCGCCAGATCGAAACCGGGCCGGGAGCCTTTCGCCTGGGGGCGATCCAGAGGCAGGTAGCGATAGGCGAGGCCGAAGGCCAGCAGGCCCAGCGGCGCATTGATGAGGAAGATGGCGGGCCAGCCGAAGGCGGCGATCAAAACGCCGCCAAGGGAAGGGCCAAGCGCCGTACCGACCGCCGACATGGTGCCGAGCAGACCCATGGCGCTGCCGGTGCGCTCCTTCGGCACCGTCTCGCCGACGAAGGCCATGGTGAGCGCCATCATCACGGATGCGCCAAGCCCCTGCAGCGCCCGCGCGCCGATCAGCCAGCCGAGCGTCGGCGCGATGCCGGAGAGGATCGAGGCCGTCGTGAACAGGACAAGGCCGCCGAGCAGCAGGCGCCGCCGGCCGATCAGATCGCCGAGGCGGCCGACACTGACGATCAGACTGGTGATGGCCAGCAGATAGGCGAGCACGATCCACTGCACCGCCTGAAACGGCGCATCGAAAACATGCGCCAGGGTCGGCAGCCCGACATTGGCGATGCTGATGCCCAGCGACGACAGCAGCATGGAAAGCGACAGGGCGGCGAGCGCGGGGCGAGGGGATGGCATGACAGAGGCCTTTCCGGCGCCTGCGGTGGCGCCTGCCTCCCCACCTAGTCCGCGCCATGATATGGCGGAAGACGCATCATTTGCACTTTATTCGTGCGTCTGACGCCATGTCTCGATAGACTTGGCTCATGTCGCGGCCCGATCTCAATCTCCTTGTCACCCTGGACGTGCTCCTCGCCGAGGGCAGCGTGGCGCGCGCCGCGCGAAAACTGCGGCTGAGCCCATCGGCGATGAGCCGGGCCTTGGCGCGGTTGCGCGAAACCACCGGTGACCCGCTGCTGGTGCGGGCCGGGCGCGGCCTCGTGCCGACGCCGCGCGCGGCGGAACTGCGCGAACGGGTCCGCCATCTCGTCGAGGACGGGGAGGCGGTTTTGCGCCCCACCGAGCAGCTTGATCTTCGTAAGCTGGAACGCACCTTCACCTTGCGCAGCCGGGACGGCTTCGTCGAAACCTTCGGGCCGGCGCTGTTGGCGCACATCGCCCGCGAAGCCCCCGGCGTGCGGCTCTATTTCCTGCCCAAGCCCGACAAGGACAGCACGCCCCTGCGCGAAGGTACGGTCGATCTGGAAATCGGTGTCGTTGGCGACTCGATGGGGCCGGAAGTGCGCGCACAGGCTTTGTTCCGTGACCGCTTCATCGGCGTCGTGCGCGCCGGCCATCCGTTGAGCAAAGGCAAGATGACGGCCGCCCGCTATGCGGCAGGCCAGCATATCGCCGTGTCGCGCCGGCGGCTGAACAAGGGACCGATCGACGAAGCGCTGCAACGGCTCGGGCTTGAACGGTCGATCGCGACATTCGTCGGCAGCTTTCCCGCGGCGCTGGTGTTGGCGCGGGCGAGCGATCTGATCGCCACCGTGCCCAAGCGACAGACCGCTTATCTCAGTGACGGCATGTATGAGTTCGCGCTGCCCTTCGATCAGCCGGAGTTGGATATCTCTTTGCTCTGGCATCCACGGCTCGATGCCGATCCGGCTCATCGCTGGCTGCGCGGTTGCGTGCGGGACGTGTGCGCGGAGAGAATGGCTCACCGTCAACCAGAATCTCCACGTGAAGTCCGCCGGCCAAGCCGTGGATTCGATTCATGATTGTTGTGGCGACCGCATGGGGTGCGCTCGCTAAACAGGAGGGGAGCCCGAAGGCTCCCCTTGTGTCATCTCTCGAAGGCGTATCGCTCAACGAGCTGCGCTGCCTCACGTCATGTTTTTCTTGCAGGCCTCACGGAATTGATGGCGCTTCTTGCCGTGCAGACCTTGCGCATCGGCTTGCTTGGAACAGTCTGCCGATTTTGCTCTCTTCTCCGAAGCCGTCGCCGGTTTGGCGCGGGTGTTGTTCATGGGCGCTGCGGGCTGGGCCGAGGGCGGTGCTGCGGCGGCCGGCGGTGTTGGCGCTGGTGCCGCTGGCGTTGTCTGGGCGAAAACGGGGGCGGAGAACAAGACCGCGAGGGCGGAAGCGGTGAGAAGTATCTTTTTCATGGAAGAACCTCACTCCCAGCGACATGCTGGCGAGCCATCCAACGCCCGCCAACCTGAATGCCTGATGACTGGCAGTCTTCTTCAGCGACGCGGTTCGTAATGCGATTTTGTCAGAGAAGACGAAGAGCGATTCGATCTAAGAACGACAGATCGCAACGCGCTCCAAATCGCGACGTGATCAACGCGATATCATCGAGATCAAAGAAAGATCGGCAACTCTCTTATATCACGCGGTAAAATCCGCCGGCACCTCTGCCGCATTTTGTCCCGGTTTTGCCCCAGTCTCGCCCTCCGCCGCTGGCATGGTCTGAATCCGGCGCACCCGCGCGCCTTTTTGCGGAGGTTGCACCATATGCGTTTCACCCCCATTTTCGGCATCGTTGGCCTCGCGGCGACGGCTGCCGTTGTTCTGGCCGCCAATGTGATCCAGCCGCCCGTGTCGGACGGGATCAAGGTCAACGTCACGCCGACGCGCCAGGGCGAGATCGTCAGCGCAATTCGCCAGAATGGCTATCGTTGTGACAGTCTGGTCGAGACCCGCATGCTGCGCTCGAGTGGCGACAGCAATGAACTGGTCGCGCGCTGCGATGGCGATCTGCGCTATCAGGTGACGGCGCGCGCCGACACCATCTCCTCCGTCTCAGCTTGGGATTAAGTTTCATAACGTTTTCGAGCGAAGTGGACACCGGTTCGCGTGAAGAAAACGCGTCAAAATAAAAGTCTCTAAACGACCCGATGCAACAACGGTTCGCCGGCTCCGAGCCGGCGACAGTTTTCGACGATGACATCGAAACTGCGAGCCAAGGTCTGCGGCGTCAGCCAGGCGATATGCGGCGTGAGGATGACATTCGGGCAGGCGCGCAGCGCTGCCAAGGCCGGCCGTGGCTCATTATGAAAGACATCGAGACCAGCGCCGGCGATCCGCTTCTGCTGGAGCGCGTCGACCAAAGCCGCTTCATCCACCAATTCACCACGCGCCGTGTTGACGAGGATAGTGTCCGGCCGCATGGCGGCAAAAGCCTCACGACCGATGAGCTTGTCAGTCTGCGGCGTGAACGGCACGTGTAGCGAAATGACGTTGCTGGTGACGAGCAGTCTGTCCAGCGCGATGGCCTCGACATGCCCGTCGCCTTGCATCGAGCGTGACCACACCTGTACTTTGGCGCCCAATGCTGAGAGCACCGGTGCGAGACGCTGGCCGACGGCGCCATAACCGATCAGACCGACGGTGCTGCCGGAGATTTCACCGATGCCTTCCTTCGCAGCGGTCGACGACACCCAGTCTTGCACGCGCAGCGCCCGATCGAGATCGCCAACCTTGCGCAGCACCGCCAGCATCAGGCCGAGCGCATGTTCGGCCACCGCCTGCGTATTGGTGCCGGGCATATTGGCGACCGCGATGCCGGCTTCGCGCGCCGCGTTGAGGTCGATCGTATTGACGCCGATGCCGATCTTCTGGATCAGCCGCAGACGCGGTGCGCGCGAAATGATCTCCTTCGTCACGGGCACGAGGCTGTGCAGCAGCACTTCGGCATCGGCGATCTCGTCGTAAAACCTGTCCCAGTCGCTTTCGCCGACCGGTACAATTTCCGGAAATACTGCCTTGGCGAAAATCGCTTCCGAGGCGGGGCCGAGATTGAGATGCAGCAGCGCTTTCATGCGGACCATTTCACCATGTTCGGCAGAGCACCCCAACCGGCGAAGGGCGCGCGCGATTCTTCCTCGATGCGCAGGCTTTCGTTCCATTTGGCCATACGTTCGGAGCGCGTGAAAGAACCGACCTTCAACTGGCCGGCATCCCATCCAGCCGAGAGATGCGAAATCGTCACGTCTTCCGTTTCGCCGGAGCGCGCCGAGACGAGGGTGGCGAAGCCGGCGGCGCGCGCGGTGGTCAGCGCCGCCAGGGTTTCGGTGATCGTGCCGGCCTGGTTCGGCTTGATCAGCACAGCATTGACCGTTTTATCGGCGATGGCGTTGGTGACGCGCGCCGCATTGGTGACGAGATAATCGTCGCCGACGATCTGGCAGCGCGTCGCATAGGCCTGCGCGAAAGCGATGAAGCCATCACGATCGTCCTCGGCCACCGGATCTTCGACAGAGGCAATCGGATAGGTTTCGATCCAGCCGCCAACGAGACGGATCATGCCGTCGGTATCGAGTTTGCGGCCTTCGAGGCCGAGATGATAGGCGCCATCGCGGCGGAAATTACTGGCGGCGATGTCGAGCGACAGCACGATGTTCCTGCCGGGCGTGAAGCCCGCATGTTCGATCGCCTTGATCAGGGTCTCGATGGTTTCTTCATTGGTCTTGAACTCGGGCCAGAAGCCGCCTTCATCGGCGACGCCATGCAGCCGTCCGGAACTTTTGAGGATCGCGCCGGCCGCGCGATAGACCTCCGCCGTCCAGTCGAGCGCTTCGGCGAAGCTGCCAGCGGCCGGACACATGATCATGAAATCCTGAATGTCGACCCGCCCATCCGCATGGGCGCCGCCGCCGAAGATCTGGATTTCGGGCAGGGGCATACGGATCGCATGGTCTTTCGCCAGATATTTCCATAGCGGCAGGCCGCTGGCCTGAGCACTGGCCTGCAGGACGGCCATCGATGTCGCCACCAGCGCATTGCCGCCGAGACGCGACTTCTGCGGCGTGCCATCGAGCTTGCTCATGAGGCCATCGATGGCGGCCTGCTGGCTGGCATCCTGGCCGATGAGGGCAGGGGCGATTTCATCGCGCGCGGCGGCGACCGCTTTCGTCACGTCATAGCCGCCAAATCTTTTGCCGCCGTCGCGCAGATCGACGGCCTCGCCACTGCCGACCGAAGCCCCGGCCGGTGCGATCGCGCGTCCCTTGGCGCCACCATCGAGGCGCACTTCCACTTCGACGGTCGGCCGTCCACGCGAATCCCACACCCGGCGTGGATGAACGGCGATGATAGCAGTGGTCATGCAACAAACTCCGAGGCGAATTCCGTTTTGATGGTTGTGAGCGTGCGCGCCGCGTTCCGCAACAGGTTGCGCGAAACACGGCGCACGCGCGCCTTATCGGTTTCATCCGTGATGTATTCGACGGGCGACTTGCCGTCGATACGTGCCAGCATCAGTCCTGGCAGAATGCGGGCAATGCGATGGGCACTGTCGGTTGCCGGCTCAAACGTGATCGTGTCGAGATAGGCCTCGGTCAAAGCATCGGCGCAGACGATGAACCGCCGGGCGGCTTCCGGCACCCAGACGCATTTGAGATAGAGGTGGTTGAGGCAGAAGGCGATGTCGAAGGCCGGTTCGCCATACCAGGCGCATTCGGCATCCAGCAGGATCGGGCACTGCGGACCGACGAGAATATTCTTGGGGCTGAGATCGCCGTGTACCAGAGCGCGCTTCGTCGCCAGGATGTCGCGACCGATGGCCTGCAAGGTATCAGCGAGATCGGCGTGCCGCGAGGCGGTGGCATAGAGATAGGGATCGACGCGCAGCGACAGAAAAGCATCGTCGGTGGCGAAGCGCCGCGCGATCACGTCGGAAAAAGCGGTGGCATTGTGCATGCGAGCGGCGATGGCGCCGATCGATCGTGCGACGGTGGGATCGGCGCGTCCTTCCCGCAGCTCGCGTTTCCACAGCGGATAGAGATCCGGCGGATAATAGCTCATAGCGAACATGTTGAGCTTGTCGTCGCAGGCCAGAACCTTCGGAACCGCCTCTGGCACGATATGGCGTGCTTCGTTCAACCAATCGACTTCCGATCGATTGCGCGAGAGCGGCGCCTTCCACTCCTGAGCGACGCGCAATTGCGGCACCGCGCGTTTGACGACGAAGTCGCGATCGCGGCTGGTGACGTGCCAGATGTCGGCGGAGACACCGCCTGACAAGGATTGCAGGACGATATCTTCCGCGCCCAAGCCGGCGCGTTGCAGAAAAGACAAGACATCGTCATGCGCGCTGTCAGCCATCGACTGGCAAGCCTCCCCGGTTCTTGCACCTATGGCTAACCAGAGCCAAGCCGCAGGGCAAGAGCCGGGCAAGACAGGAGGCGGAGAGGTGAAGCGTTACGCTTCTGTCGACAGCTTCATCAACACCAGACCGCTGATGATCAGGGCGGCTGCGAGGATACGCGTGACACTGGCCTGTTCGCCGAGCACGAGAATGCCGACGACGAAAGCGCCGATGGCACCAATGCCGGTCCAGATCGTATAGGCGGTGCCAAGCGGCAGACTGCGCATTGCAATGGCGAGCAGCACGAAACTGCCCAAGGCGGTGACGAGCGTGATGATGCTGGGCGTGAGCTTCGTGAAGCCTTCGGACTGTTTCATAGTGAACGCCCAAATGACTTCGAGAACGCCGGCAGCCAACAAGATAATCCAGGCCATGAGGCCCTCCTTTTCAAAAGGGCCGGGCCGTCCCGGACATCAACCCATGTCATGAAAACAAATGACGAAATGGGGGAGGACGTTGCCTCGCCACAGGGGAGATAAGCAGACGAGGCATTCGGGTCAAGTTTCCGGGGAAAACCTTTGTTCAGTTTTCATTCAGCCACGATGCACCAGCATAGCCAGTATCGGTCGCCGATCCTCTTGTTGATTCAAGGATTTGGAACGGCGTGAACACGGCGCGATTCACTGGGTGCGATGGCATCTGGCCGGTTAGCGTCCGCCTCGAGAAGGAATGAAAGACGATGCGCAACTTCCTGAGACTTTCCGTCATTGCAGCGGCGACGATTATCGCCCTGCCGGTGGCTCAAGCCTTGGCCGCTCCGGCGGTTCCCGCCGATCCAGTGCCGGTGAAACTGGTGCAGACCAGTAGCGCTGATCTCCCCGCTGAAGGCGCCACTGCGGTGCAGTATTATCATCACCGTCATCGCGGTCATTGGCAGCGCCCCCGCTACCATCACAACTTCTATCATCATCAGTATCGGCCGCGTGGCTGGGGCCATCACCACCATCGTGGTCATGGATACGGGCACAGGCACCATCGTCACCATTGGTAATGGTTGAATGGCGGGCTTCAAGCCCGCCATTTTCTGTGGCGTGTTTGATTTAGCTGTTGTTCCGCCACAATCCTGCGCATTCTACCTACAGGCTGCCGAGCTACCGCTATGCGTCAGGGAGCCGGTTTGTGAAAACGGCGCGATCACTTGGCCAAACAGCGCCCTGCCTCAAGGAGGAAATTGATGAACAAGCGCGACTTCCTGAGACTCACCGTCACCGCCGCGGCGGCTCTTGCCGTATTGCCGGCGGCCCAGGCGCTGGCGGCGCCGGCTCTTCCGGCCGATCCGCTTCCGGCAAAGCCGCTTGATAACAATGCGGCCGATCTCCCGGCCGAGGGCGCAACAGAGGTTCAACATCGTCATCGCCGCCGCCATTATCATCGCCGGCGCCGGTACCATCGGCATCACCGCCGGCATTGGCGCTGATCACGGTCAAATTTGATGGAACGGCGGGCTTCGGCCCGCCGTTTTCATTTGGAACATCGCGATCGTGCCCTTAGCCGTTGTTTAGTCGCAAGAAATGCGCATGATTGGACGGTCGCGGCACACCGTTCATCGGGCCGAAGTCTAGTCCCGTTTTGCTTTCGCCGTCGTCTTCTGTCGATAGGTGCGATGGGTCGCCGCCGTGCGCGCCGACTCTTCGTATATGCCCGTCATCAAATCGAAGGTCTGTGCCGCCGCGCGGAGCCTCTTGCCGAGATCCGGCACGCGCGACACCGCTTCGATCAAGAGATCGGCGCGTACGTTGGCGTAGTCGTCGGTGATCTTTCGGCCAAGTGAGGTCACCTCATAGGTGACGCCGGAACGTCCGCTGCCATTGCGCACCACCAGCCCCGCTTTGATGAGTTTGCGCAGGCTGTATTGAATGTTCGGAATGTCGTCTCGATTGGAGAGATGACAGAGATCGCGCACGCTCTTGGGTCGGTCGTTCATGCGGATCATGTGGAGCAGGGCGTTCTCTGGCCCGCTGCCGGAAAACTCAGAGACGGCCGCCAGGCATTCGGCCTGCCAATGGCCAAAGCCCTCGAAGCAGCGGATCAGGGCGTATTCCATTTCCGCCACATCCATTTCCGGGCGCGTGCGAGCGAGGTGCCAGGAACGGTCGAGGGATGAACGATCCAAGGATGAACGGTCAAGCGACCGCGCGCGGCGATCTTCCGGTGTGCGACTCATTGCATGTCTCCTGGCCCCTCAAGATACAGCAGTCGCCTCGCTTGCCTAGAAATAGAATTTATAATAGACTTTCTATTCTAAAATATCGAATGAGCAGCATGGATCCTTTTCTTGGAGGGGAATGCGATGGCGTCTCAGAACCGGATGTTCGATCAAAAACAGTTTTTGCTCGGCACCTTCGCCTCGAACTGTTCCGGTGGCATGACCGTCACCAAAGTGCCGGAACGCTGGCAAAATTCCTGGGACAACAATCTCAAACTTGCCAAGCTGCTCGATGCGGCCGGCATCGATTTCATGCTGCCCATCGCGCGCTGGATCGGTTATGGCGGCGAAACCAATTTCCACGGCAACGTGCTGGAAACGATCACCTGGGCCGCAGCGCTGCTGGCGCACACGCGCGACATCACCGTTTTCGCGACCACTCATACGACTGCCAATCATCCTGTCGTCGTCGCCAAGCAATTGGCCACCATCGATCAGATCAGCAATGGCCGCATCGGCTTGAACGTGGTCGCCGGTTGGAACAAGCCGGAATATGAGGCGCTTGGCCTCAAACTGCCTGACGATCATGAGACGCGTTATGGCTATGCGCAGGAATGGTTCGACATCGTCCAGGCGCTGTGGAGCCGTACCGAAGCTTTCGATTGGAACGGCAAGTTCTTTCAATTGAAGAATGTGTTGGGTGATCCACGGCCAGGCACCACCGTGCCGATCATCAATGCCGCAGGGTCCGACCAGGGCCGGGCCTTCGCAGTACGCAATGCCAATTTCCTGTTCACGCCGGCGATCGACCTGTCGCGTTCAAAGGACGAGATCGTTGCATTGAAGCAGCAAGGACGCGACGCCGGCCGCGATGTCGACGTTCTGACCTTCAGCCATGTGGTGTGCCGGCCGACCGAGAAGGAGGCCAATGCCTATCTCGAACATTTCGGTAAGACCAATGCCGATTGGGCGGCCGTCGACAATCTGGTCAATCTGCAATTCGCCCATGCGCAATCCTTCCCGCATGATCTCCTGGCCTTGATCCGCGACCGGATGGCGGCGGGCCATGGCGGTTTCCCGCTCACCGGCACGCCGGAGCAGGTGGCCGATGGCCTGACCGCGCTGCATGAAGCGGGCTTCCGCGGCACCACCTTGTCCTTCGTCGATTATGTCGAGGAATTCCCATACTTCCGCGATAACGTTCTGCCGTTGTTGGAACAGCGCGGTGTGCGCGTCGCGCCGCAAGCCGTCGCGGCCGAGTGACGGCTTATAAATCTATAAATTGCCCGTCGTGGCCTGATCTTGCTAACCAATGGGCTCGAGTCTTTGAAGGAGCGAGCCCATGACGACAGATCACGGCGCCGGCGTTTCGCCGGTCTGGCAATTCGGTGAGACCTCGCTGACGCGTCTCATCGAATCCGAAGTGCCGCTGCTGTCGCCCTTCGAGCTTCTGCCCGATTGCACCCAGGCTCATCTCGACGAAAATCTCGACTGGCTGGCGCCGCATTTTTACGATCCCAATGTGCAACTGTTGGCGATCACCATTCAAAGCTTTCTGATCCGCAGCGGCGGCAAGATCATTCTGCTCGATTCCTGCAGCGGCAATCACAAGCATCGCGCACGGCCGTTCTTCAACCAGCGCGAATGGGCGTGGCTCGATACGTTGCGCGCCGCCGGCGTGCAGCCGGAAGACGTCGATATCGTCATGTGCTCGCATCTGCATGTCGATCACGTCGGCTGGAACACCAGGCTTGAAAACGGCAAGTGGGTGCCGACCTTCCCGAATGCGCGCTATCTCGTCTCGCAACGCGAATGGGATTATTGGCGCTCGGAGGCGGGGCGGGCGAGCCTGCCGCGCACCGGTGATTTCGTTACCGACAGCGTGCTGCCGATCGTCGAGATCGGCCAGGCGGAGCTGATCGACGATCGGGTGGGATTCTCGGAGGAGATATCAATCGAGCCGTTGCATGGCCACACGCCTGGCCATTTCGGCGTTCACCTGTGTGGTGGCCGGCGCGAGGCGATCCTGTCGGGCGACATGATGCACACGCCGCTGCAATTGCGCTATCCGCATTGGAGTACGCGCTTCTGCGTCGATCAGGCGGTGGCGCGCGAGACGCGGCTGCGTTTCCTGGCCGATCATGCCGATAGCGACCGCGTGATCTTTCCAGCCCATTTCCCGACACCGACGGGCGGCTATATTCGCCGCGCGGGCGATCATTATCGCTTCGAATTCGCCGAAACGGCTTGAGACGCGCCACTTGCGCACAAGACGCGGTCAAATGTCCAAATTGAAACGTTTTTCCATGTTGGAACGTTTCAGTTGGGGGGCGCAGCAAGATTGGATTGTTGATGCCGCAACAGATGACTTCGCCGATCAGCGATGGCCTCGTGTATTTCGGTGCAGGTGGCGATCTGGCCTTGAGGATGCTCTTTCCCTCGCTCGCTTATCTGGAATCGAGCCGACTGCTTCCAAGCGATCTGCCGGTGATCGGTGTGTCGCGAACGGTCATGGATGACGACGCCTTTCGCCGGCTGGTACGCGAGGCATTGGAGAGCAGGGCGCCCGAAGCGGTGGCCAGCGGGGCCGCCGATCAGCTCTTGGCGCGCACCCACTATCTGCCCGTGGACGCGACCAAGCCGGAGGATATACGCCGCCTCGGCCAGAAGATGACCGAGCTCGGCATCCAGCGTCCGCTGTACTATCTGTCGGTGTCACCGAGTCTTTACTGCGCCATTTGCCAGGGCCTGCTGGCCGCAGGGCTGACGGGCGATCATGCGCGGGTGGCGATGGAAAAGCCGATCGGCAAGGACCTCGTGAGTTCGCGTATCATCAATGATACGGTCGCTGCCTCTTTCAATGAAGATCGCGTGTTCCGGATCGATCATTATCTCGGCAAGGAGACGGTGCAGAACCTGATCGCCTTGCGGTTCGCTAACACTCTGTTCGAACCCTTGTGGAACAATCTCACCATCGACCACGTGCAGATCACCGTCGCCGAAACGCAGGGCGTTGGCGAGCGCTGGTCCTATTACGACGAATACGGTGCCATGGGCGACATGGTGCAGAACCACATGATGCAGCTTCTCTGTCTGGTCGCCATGGAGCCGCCGTCCGATCTGCGGCCGGATTCGGTGCGCAACGAGAAAGTCAAAGTGCTGCGCTCTTTGCGGCGTATCACCCGCGCCGACGTGCAAGGCTCCGTCGTGCGCGGTCAATACGGTCCGGGTGTCGCCGCAGGCAAAGCGGTGCCGGGCTATGCTGAGGAGAAAGGCAGCGCCAGCGACACTGAAACCTTTGTCGCCATCCAGGCTCATATCGACAACTGGCGCTGGGCTGGCGTGCCGTTCTTCCTGCGCACAGGCAAGCGCTTGCCCGACCGCGACACGGAGGTTTTCATTCAGTTCAAGCCGGTGCCGCACTCCATCTTTTCGGATGAAAGTCGCCAGGACATGGCACCCAACAATCTGTTGATCCGCCTGCAACCGGAGGAAGACATCGTTCTGCGCGTCATGAACCAGGCGCCGGGGTTGTCATTGGAGGAAATGCGGCTGGAGAGCCTGCCTCTGAGCCTCAGCCTGAAGAACGCGCATGCGTCACGCCGGCGGATCGCTTACGAGCGGCTGCTGCTCGACGCCCTGCATGGCAACTCGACGCTGTTCGTGCGCCGCGATGAGATCGAGGAGGCCTGGGAATGGGTTGATGGCGTCAACGACGCCTGGCGTCGCCTGGGCGTGGCGCCGAAACCCTATCCCGCCGGCTCATGGGGACCGGCGGGCGCCTTCGCTCTGATCGAACGCACCGGGCGGGCCTGGCACGACGATTGAGCGTCGGCCCCGCGCCATTTCTATTCAGCCGTTTCTCGGCCGGATCGCCATCAGCAGCAGATAGACCCCGCCGCCGACGATGAAAGCGGGCAGAGTGGCACCGATGGCCGCCTGATAATTGGCCAGGAGCTGGTAGACGGCGATGCCGGCGGCCCAGGAGATCAGGCCGCGCATGTGCCATCCCGCCGAAAACCAATAGCTGCCGCCCGGGCCGGCGATGGACCCGGCATCGATCTGCCGTCCGCGCACCAGGAAATGGTCGGCGAACAGGACGCCGAACAGCGGCGCGAAGACCGAGCCGATGATGAGCAGGAAATGCTCGTAGCGCGCCAATGGCACCACCAAAGCGATGAGCGTGCAAAGCACGCCATAGCCGACGGCGAGCGGCGCGACGCCCAGGCCCGTCAATGTGCTGGTCGAGACCGCGCCGGAGAAAATGTCGGCGAAGGCATTGTCGGTCTCGTCGATCAGGATCAGCAGGAGGGCGATGCCGCCGCCGGTTGCCGCCAGCGCGGTGATCAACATCGCCTCGCCACCGCCCGAAGCCAGGGCATAAGCCGCGCCAAGGCCAAAAAACCAAACGTTCGCCAACAGATAGCCGAAGAAACTACCACGGAACATCGAACCTGGCGTGCGGCCGAACCGGCTATAGTCGGCGATCAAAGGCAGCCAGGAGAGCGGCATGGCCATGACGAGATCGATACCGCCGGCAAACGTCATCTCGCCGGTGCCGGCCTTGGCGAAGAGCGCCGCCAGATCGTAATTGGCCATCAGCCGCCAGGTCAGCCAGGCAGCGCCGGCGAGCAGCAGCGCCAGCCCCCAGTCGCGCAGGAAGCGGCGCACGAAGGAGAGCGGCCCGAGCAAGGCCAGCGCCGTCGCCGCCGCGCCGAACACCAGGGTCCAGACAAGAGCGTTGGAAAAGCCGAAGGTCTGCCGCGTCAGCGCATCGGCGGCATCGCGCATGGCGATGATCTCGAAGGCGCCCCAGCCAGCGAGCTGGATCGCATTGAGCACGGCGGCGATCGAGGCGCCACGCACGCCGAGCGTTGGGCGCAGATTGGCCATGGCCGAGAGGCCCGTGTCGGCGCCGATGACGCTGGCGGTGGCGAGCAGCAGCACGCCCAGCAGGGAGCCGATGAGAATGGCCGCGAAAGCCGCGCCGAGGCTCAGGCCCGGCACCAGCAGCGCGCCCGCCTGCAACACCAGAAGGCCGATGCCCAGGCTGAACCACAGCGCGAAGGCATCGCGCGCCGTAAAGGCACGGCGGGCGGCCGGCGCCGGAATCAGCGGGGCATAGGTGTCGTTGGCTTCGAAAGCGGACATGAGCGGTTCCCTGACGATTCCCGGAAAAGGCTTTTGTCACGCCGTGTCAGGCTGTCGGAGAACTGTCAATGCTTGGGGCTAAAACTTAGGACGCCTCCTGTTCCAAACTGCCCTTGGCAACCGGCGGCGGGGCGGGGCAGACTGGCCCGGTCGCGCCCATCGGAGTCGATACGGTGCGGGACTTTAGAGGGAGACGGTTATGACCGCCACGCCAGCAGCCGATTCCCTCCCATCTCAGACCTTGCCGCTGGCGGCGACACTCGGTGCCCTGGGGGTCGTCTATGGCGATATCGGCACCAGCCCCCTCTATGCCTTCAAGGAAGCGGCGCGGGCGGCGAGCCATGGCGGTCCCATCGTCCCCGACGCCGTTCTCGGTGTCGTCTCGCTGATCCTCTGGGCGCTGATTCTGATCGTCTCCCTGAAATATGCGATCCTGATCCTGCGGGCCGACAATCGCGGCGAGGGTGGCATCGTCGCGATGCTCGCCTTGCTCTCGGCGCGCAACGCCCAGCGCGGTACGTGGCGGGCGCATCTCCTCGTCGTCGGCCTGATCGGCGCGGCATTGCTGTACGGCGATGGCGCGATTACCCCGGCGATCTCGGTGCTCAGCGCCGTCGAGGGCTTGAAGGTAGATGCGCCGGCGCTGGCGCCCCTGGTCGTTCCGATCACCATCGTCGTTCTGGTGGCGCTTTTCCTGGTGCAGAGGAAAGGCACGGGCTTCATCGGCGGCATATTCGGGCCGGTGATGCTGGGCTGGTTTATCGTCATCGGTCTGCTCGGCATACACGGCATCGTCCAGGCGCCGGGCGTATTGGTCGCGCTCAGCCCGTTCTATGCGATCGATTTTCTGATCCATCAGAACTTTCACATCAGTTTTGCCATTCTGGGCGCCGCCTTCCTGGCGGTGACGGGCGGCGAGGCGATGTATGCGGACATGGGCCATTTCGGCCGCGTGCCGATCCGGCTTGCCTGGTTTTTCCTGGCCTTGCCGGCGCTGGTGCTCAATTACTTCGGGCAGGCGGCCGTTCTGATCACCGATGCCAGCGCGATCAGCAATCCCTTCTATTCCTTGGCGCCGGATTGGTTTCACTATCCGTTGGTGGCATTGGCGACCGTTGCCACCGTCATCGCCTCGCAGGCGATCATCTCGGGCGTCTTCTCGCTGACGCAGCAGGCGATCCAACTGGGTTTCCTGCCGCGCATGCAGATTAACCACACGGCGCGCCACGCTATCGGCCAGATCTATATTCCGCTGGTGAACTGGCTTTTGGCGGCAGCAACCCTGGGTGCGGTGATCGGCTTCGGGTCTTCCGACGCACTGGCCGGTGCCTACGGCATCGCCGTCTCGCTCCTGATGATGATCACCACGCTTCTTGCCGCTCTGGTCGCCATCCAATGGGGCTATCCGATTGCGCTCGTGATCGCCGTGAACGGCTTCTTTCTCCTCGTCGATGCGATCTTCTTCGCCGCCAACGTCGTCAAACTGTTCGAGGGCGGCTGGTTTCCCCTGTTGCTGGCGGTCGTGGTCGCCTTCCTCATGCTGACCTGGCGCAGCGGCGTCAAACTGGTCGAGAAGGCGCGCACCCGATTGCGTCAGCCGGAGGAAGACCTTATCGAAACCGCTGTCGACAAATGCACAATGCGGGTGGCAGGCACGGCGGTTTTCCTCGCCTCAGCGCCCAAGGGCGTGCCGCTGGCGCTGACGCAGTTCGTCAAACACAACCATTGTCTGCACGAGCGGGTCGTGATCGTCACCGTGGTGATTGCTGAAGTGCCGCGTGTGTCCGTGACCGAACGGGCCGAGGTGATCGAACTGGCGCCGGGCATCTCCCGCGTCATCCTGCATTATGGCTTCATGCAGCGCCCGACGATCTACAAAGGGTTGATGCTGGCCTGCAAGCAAGGCTGGCTCAAGAACGTCGATCTCGACGATCTTACTTATTATGTCGGCCGCGAGACCATCATCCCGCGTGAAGACGTGCCGGGCATGTGGGTGTGGCGCGAGAACGTCTTCGCCTTTCTGCAACGCAATGCCGAGCGCACGGCCGCTTTCTTCGACGTGCCGGCGAAGCAGGTGGTGGAATTCGGCACGGAACTTGAGATTTAGGACGAGAGAAAACTATCGATCGTCCGCGCCGCCGCTTTCGGTTCGTCGAACTCCAAGGTGTGCCCCGCCTTGCGAACGATCTTCACCTTGGTGCCGGCGCCGATGCCTTCGGCGAAACGTCTGGCATAGGAGAGGGGGATCACGTGGTCGTTGTGGCCCCACAAAATCAGGGTCGGAGCCATGATGCGCATCAGCCGCTTCGACAGACGCGTGTCGCCGAGCGGCCAGATGAGCGAAGCGGCGGCAATATGGGCGCGCAGGGTCTGCACCTCCCATTCGCCAGCATCGCCCTCCTTCGGCACCGAGAGATAGCCGGCATAATCGGTGGGTTTTTCCGACAGCAGCACCGTGGTCTGGCCCGGCCGTTGCGCGAATACGTCGGCGATTGGCGTCTCGCTGTCAAAGAGGCCGAACGGCGCGATGAGGACGAGCTTGCGCACCGACTTCGGCCAGAGTGCCGCGACTTCCGCAGCCAGCGCGCCGCCGACAGAAGCGCCGATGAGATCGGCCCCGTCAAGCCCGGCCGCGACCAGGGCATCGCGCGCCGCCAGCACCCAATCGAGCTGCGTGTCGAGCGGCTCCGACGAAGGACCGCCAGGATAGCCGGGCAGGGACGGCACGATGACACGGCGTGTCTCGGCGAGCTTGTCGAGGAACGGGCTCCATTTCGGCAGGCCGTTGAGGCCGGCGAGATAACCGAGCTTCTTGCCGCGTCCTTTTTCCCAAACTCGCGTCGGTCCGGCGGGAGTCTCGACGATACGCTCCTTGATACTGTTCATTGCGCCGCCACCCCTGCGGTTGCGAAAGTCGACTTCGCGTGAGCGGCGCCCTTGGGGAGATGTTTCGGCATCCCCGTCGGCCACCAGTGATCTTCCCATTCCTTCTCGTAAAGATGTTTGATCTGTGGCAGCACCTTGGTGGCGAAAAGGTCGGTATTATACTTTGTTAAATCGCGGCTCATGTTGCCGAAATGCAAAAGCAGCAGCAGATGGCCGACATGCATCTCCTTGCACACGTTGAGCAGCTTCTCCGCCACTTCGTCGGGACTGCCGATAATCACGTGGCCTTCCTCGAAAAATTTCGCGCCGCCGCCAGAACGTGTCGCCTTGCGTGATTCTTCGGCCGCGCGCAGCACCTGCGATGTGATGCGGGCGCGCACCGTCGCTTCGCTCGTATAGCCGGGCGGATTGGCATAAGCAGGATCGGTGTGCAGGCAACGATTGTAAAAATAGTTCGCCGGCTCATGATAAAGCTTCTCGGCTTCGGCGCGCGTTTCGGCGACGCCGACGAATTGCAGAAAGGCCGCCTGAAACGGATTGGGCTCCTTGCCCAGCCGCTTCATCTCGCCCCAGAAGCCTTTCACATGGGTCATGCTGGCCTGATGGCCGAAGTAGGACAGATTGGCGTAGACGAAACTGCGCTCGGCGCACATCTGCCAGGTTTCGACCGAGCCGCCACCTGGGATCCAGATAGGTGGTTGTTTTTGCACCGGGCGCGGCCAGCAGTTAACGTAACGCTGCTGCGTGTAGCGGCCATTGAAAGCGAAGGGCTTGTCGGCCGCCCAGGCTTTCAGAACGAGATCGATGCCTTCATAATAGCGGTCGCGCAGCTTCGCTGGATTCTGGCCATAGGCGTAGCAGGTGTCCATCGGTGTCCCGACGGGGAAGCCGGCGATAAGCCGGCCGCCGGAAATGCAATCGAGCATCGCCATCTCCTCGGCGACGCGGGTCGGCGGATTGTAGAGCGCCACCGAATTGCCGAGCACGCAGAGCGCCGCATCGCGCGTGTTGCGTGCCAGGGTGGCGGCGATGAGGTTCGGCGATGGCATCATGCCATAGGCATTGGAGTGATGCTCGTTGACGCAGATGCCGTGGAAGCCGGCCTTCGCCGCATATTCCAGCTGGTCCATATATTCGTGATAGTGCTGATGGCCGCGCAGCGGATCGAACAGACCGGGGTCTATGTCGACCCAGACCGAATTGTGCTTGTCTTTGAAATCGGCCGGCAGGTCCTGATACGGCATCAGGTGAAACCACAACACCTTCATCGCGTCCTCCCGCTTGTGGCTCTTGCTGCTTATGGCTCTTGGCCATTTGGCTCCGATGATGACGCAGCACTGTCACTCTGGCAATTAAGTATTTGAGCGCATGGCATAAGTCTGCGAAGGGCATGTCGCTCCAGTGGGCAGCGGCGTGGGCCGATACGACTGGCGTCGGTGCCGAAGCCCGTCTTGCCGTGTGACTTGCCATGCGATTCGCTTTGCACACAGGGGCGATGGCAAGGCCTCTTTCTCGCCAAAATTTTCCCGATGCGCGTGAACTTATTGATGTGTCGCGCGTTCTTGTCCGCGTGAAGCGGCAATCCAGGCCTGAACGGTGACGGCTTCATGACGACATTGATCGCTGGTGGGGCGACATTTCCAAACAAAGGAATTTGAGATGGTCGGTTGGATTCTTGGCAAGTTGAAATGGCTTTTGATCGTTGCGGCGATCGGTGGTCCGGTGTCGGCCTATATCGGCTGGACGGACGTGGATCGCGTCAATCAAGTGGTGGCCAAGGGCGTGGAGACTGAAGCGCTGATCACCGGCGCGACGCGCAAGAAGGGCCGCAAGAGCGGCACCAGTTACTATGTCGACATCACCTGGAAAGACAGTAAGGGTGAAGTGCAGCGGGCCAGCGACATCCATATGTCGGGTGCCATGGCGCGCAAGCTGATCCGCGACGATAAGATCGTCGTCGATTCGGTGCGCATCAAGCATCTGGCTGAGTTGTCGGGCAAGGACGGCGTCGTGCTCGTCGACGATGCCAATGAAGAACTCGATCTCGATCGCTTCATGATGTATGGCGGCGCCATCGCCGGTCTGATCGGCATCATTGGTTGCGCATTGATGTTTGGTGTGTTCGGTCGCCGTAAAAGCCGCACGAGCCGCTACGCAGATGTTGCTAATGGCAGCGGGCAGGGCGCGGCCTGAAGATATCCTGTTGAATGTTGAAGGCGGCGAGGCTCTCGCCGCCTTTATTGCATCCGCTCTTGCGCCATCCGAACGAAAGCTTGGGCCGGGCGTGACAGCGTCTGCTGGTCCCGCATGGCAAGCAGAAGATGACGTTGCGTATTCATGCCGCTGATGCGATGCGCCTGCAGGCCCATGGCGGAGAGATGCGGTGCGGCCCCGGCGCGCGGCAGGATAGCGACGCCGATGCCCGCTGCCACCATGCGGCACATGGCGTCGAAACTGCGTACCTGAATGCGTAGACGCAGTTCGGCACCGATGGCATCGGCGGCCGCCGAGATCTGCCGCATGAGGGAAGTGGCACGGCCAAGGCCGACGATGTCGCGATCGAGAATGGCCCGCAGAGGCACGGCGGACTTTCCGCCAAAACCTCGCCCTTTCGGCGCCACGACCATCAGTTCATCTTGATCGCAGACGAAGGTCTGCAAGCCGTCGCAGGGCGTATTGGCGCCGATGACGGCGAGCTCGGCGGCGCCGCGCGCTACGGCCCGCGCGGCATCCTCGCTCAACGCATCCTCGAGATCGATCATCACGTCGGGATGAACAGCCGTATAGTTAGCCAAAAGCTCCGGCAGAAAACCGGCGAAGGCGGACGTGTTGGCCCATAACCGCAGATGGCCTTTGGCACCGCGCCGGAAATCGTCCATCGCCACCGCAAGCTGTTCGACATCGGCGACGAGCGTGATGGCGTGGCGCAGCAAGGTCTGGCCGGCGTCGGTGGCGGTGACCCCGGTCTTGCTGCGGGCAAGCAGCGGCGTGCCGATCCGCGCTTCGAGCTCCAGCATGCGCTTGCTCGCCGCCGCCAGGCTGATGCTGAACCGTTCGGCGCCGAGCGTCAGGCTGCCTTCGCTGATCACGGCGACGAACAGGCGCAGCGAGGTGAGATCGAAACGGTTGAGGCCGGCGGGTCCACTCATCCCACCATCCTCAACCGGATGTTGAGGATAAGTCAACGACATCGCCAGTGATCGGCGGGCCGGGCTGCGTTAGCCAGGGGGGAACGCGTTGCGCCCAGGAGCCTGCCATGACCAGCATCTATCGCATCGGCCAGATCGTGCCGAGTTCCAACACGACCATGGAAACCGAAATTCCCGCCATGTTGCGCGCCCGCGAAGGCATCGCGCCCGAGCGTTTCACCTTTCATTCGAGCCGCATGCGCATGAAGAGCGTCACCAAGGACGAACTGGCGAAGATGGATGCGGATTCCGATCGCTGCGCGCTGGAACTCTCGGATGCCCGCGTCGATGTGCTGGGTTACGCCTGCCTCGTCGCCATCATGAGCATGGGGCGTGGCTATCATCGCGTGTCGGAAGCCCGTCTCCATCAACGCACGGTGGAGAACGGCGCGCCGGCGCCAGTCGTCACCAGCGCCGGCGCTTTGGTCGATGGCTTGAAAGTCATCGGCGCCAAGAAAGTCTCGATCCTCGCGCCCTATATGAAGCCGCTGACCAAACTGGTGATCGACTATATCGAGAACGAAGGCATCGAGGTGGTCGACAGCCTGTCGCTCGAAGTGCATGACAATCTCGCCGTCGGCGCGCTCGATCCGCTGGGGCCGTCGCAGCTTTGGAAAAAGCTCAATCTCGCCAATGCCGATGCCATCGTGGCCTCCGCTTGCGTGCAGATGCCTTCGCTGGCCTCCGTGCCGTTGATCGAGGCGGCGAGCGGCCTGCCGGTCGTCTCCAGCGCCGTCTGCACCACTTACCAGATGCTGAGCCGCCTCGGCCTGCGCACCGAAGTTCCCAATGCCGGCGCACTGCTGTCAGGGCGGTTCGATCAAGCGGATTTGCGCAGTGCCTGAAGGGTGGCGGCTCGACCCATCGCGGTCCTCGGCCTAGGATTGGGCGGCGGAGACATCCGCCGACCAAGTCCGTACTCGCCGAGGAACAATGACGCCGCCCCGTATCGCCATCGTCTATTGCACCCAATGCCAATGGCTTTTGCGCGCTGGCTGGATGGCGCAGGAACTGCTCTCCACCTTCGGCGCCGATCTCGGCGAAGTGGCTCTCGTGCCGGCGACGGGCGGGCGCTTCGAAATCCGGCTCAACGATGAAGTCATCTGGGAGCGCAAGGCCGATGGCGGGTTCCCGGACGCCAAAACCCTGAAACAACGGGTGCGCGATCGGATCGATCCCGATCGCGATCTTGGGCATATCGATCGTAGCCACAAGAGCGAAAACTGATCGCGAGGTGAGACGATGCCCGCCACGATGAAAGCCGCCGTCATTCATGAAGCTGGGGGCCCGGAAGCCCTCAAGATCGAGCAGCGCCCGGTGCCCGTGCCCGGAAAGGGCCAGGTGCTTATTCAAGTGAAGGCCTTCGGTATCAATCGTTCGGAACTTTTCACCCGCCTTGGCCAATCGCCCGGCGTCGCCTTTCCGCGCATTCTGGGGATCGAGGCGGCAGGCATCGTCGCTGAGGCGCCAGACGGAGATTTCGCTGCCGGCGACATCGTCATGACCGCCATGGGCGGTATGGGGCGGCAGTTCGACGGCGGCTATGCCGAATATGTCTGCGTGTCGGCGGGGCAGGTGCAACAACTCAAGACGTCTCTACCTTGGGACACGCTCGGCGCCATGCCGGAAATGCTGCAGACCGCTTGGGGTTCGTTGTTCAAATCGCTGCAGTTGAAATCCGGCGAACGATTACTGGTGCGCGGCGGCACCACCTCGGTCGGCCTGGCCGCGGCCGCCATCGCCAAGAATTACGGCGTCCATGTCATCGCGACGACACGCAATGCGGCGCGCGAAGACCTGCTTCTTGAGAACGGTGCCGATCAGGTGGTGATCGATGGCGGCGAGATCGCCGCCGGCGTACGGGCGATCCACCCGGAAGGGGTCGACAAAGTGCTGGAGCTGATCGGCGTCACCACTTTGAAGGATTCGCTGCGCTGCGCCCGTCAGCAGGGCCTCGTCTGCATGACAGGGATCGTCGGCGACAAATGGACCTTCGAGCAATTCAGTCCGATGGAGGCCATTCCCTCGAGTGTCGGGCTGACGGCCTATTCCGGTGGCGTCCCGGAGTTTATGGCGACGCCCTTACAAGGGCTGGCCGACGATATCGCAGCGGGCAAGCTGCGTCTCAACATCGGCCGGGTGTTTCAGCTCGACGATATCGTCGAAGCCCATCGGGTGATGGACGCCAATACGGCCGGCGGCAAGATCGTGGTGCTGACTTAGCAGGGTGTTGAAGAACCTTGGTGTCATCCCCGACGCGCCGGAGGCGCGAGCGGGGATCCAGGGGCAAGAGGTAAAACGCTGCGTGATTGCCGCGCACCTTATTCGTCCCGAACAGCATTCTACCGTTTGCCCTGGATCCCCGCTCAGCCGCTGTGCGGCTGTCGGGGATGACACCCAGGTTTTCACCCCGTCCGCAGGCCCCCGGCGATCATCGCCACGGCCGGTTCGATATCCTTCTCCCGGTCGAGCGTGTCCGTCATCAGGTGATACCAGGAGAAGGCGGTCAGCAGATCGGTGGCGTCCGTCGGGTCGAAATCGGCGTCGAGCTCGCCCCGCGCCTTGGCGCGCTCGAAGACGGAGAGGGGATAGCTGCGCCGCTGTGGTAGCAGTCGGTCCTTCACCAGTGCCAGCGCCGCCGCATCGTGCTGGGCCTCGGCGATCAGGCTGCGCAGCGCGGCACCGCAGGCGGTGATGCGCCAGAAGCGCCAGAGGTTGCGGATCAGCCAGACGAGTTCGTCGGCGAGCGAGCCGAGGTCGGGCGTCGTCAGCAGCGCCTCGCTTTCCTGATCGTAGATTTCGATGAGCAGGCCCGGCTTGCCTTGCCACCATTTGTAGATGGTCGGTTTCGAGGCGCCGGCTCGCTTCGCCACGGCATCGAGCGTGAAGCCGCCATAGCCTTCGGACGTCAAAATTTCGCGCGCCGCCTCGATGACGGCGCGGCGCGTTTCCGGGCTGCGGGTCGGCCCGATCGATTTGCGCTGTTTCGGCTTTTTCAAAGCGATTTCAGTCGATTTATTATAGAAACGAAACGTATCTATCAATGATAAATACTATCCGTATCTATAATTTAAGACGCTGAAATCGCAAGGATCGCGCGGGCTTCGCGGCCGCTTGTCCCCAACTCAATGTCAGGACGCCGGCGCATCGGCTGTGGATCATGATCCATGCTTCCGGCGGCCCGCGCCATCGCTACCGCCAGGCATGGCTAACGGAAGGTTAGGAAGGCTGAAGCCGACAGGGTCGCAAACGTGGACCGCCGCCGGCTTGCACCCGATGTGGCTACTTCTGTCCCGGCTCGACGATGTCGATCAGCCCGGCCAGATCTTTGGGCGTCGCCGAGGGGCCCAGATACTTGAAGGCGATGGCGTCCCGCACGGTCTGGTCCAGGCCTTTGACCTGTTGCGTCTGCGTCGCCGCCTGCGGATAGAATTCCAGCGCCTTCTTGGCGACCTCGGTGGAGATTTTGTTTTCCCGGGCGAAATATTCCAGGCCCTTCGGGTCCTTGTAGGCCCATTCGATCGTCGCGTTATAGACCTTCATGAAGCGGCGCATCGCATCGCGCTTGGCCTGCAACACCGGCTCCATCACCACATTGACGCGCACGGTCTGGTTGGCAAGGTCAGGCAGATCGGAGCCGCGCGCGACAATGACCAGTTTGTTGTCGAGCACATCCTGCAAAGCCAGGGGCGGCACCGACCAGCCGATATCGATCTGCTTGGTGTTGACCTGCACGAAAGTGCCCGGCGCCCCGCCTGTCGGGATTGGTTTGGCGTTGACGCCGGCCAGTTTCAAAAGGCCGAGGACCATCAGATTGGTCGAGGAGCCGTTGGACGAATAGGCAATCGATTTGCCCTGGGCGTCCTTCAGGCTCTTGATGCCGCTATCCGCGCGCGCATACCAGAAGGCGTCGCTTCCGCCGGTGAATTCGGCGGCGATGACGCGCAGCGGCGCGCCCTTGGCGTAGCGGCCGACCACGCCCAGGAGGCCGTTCGACATGGCGATATCGACGCTGCCGGACATGACGGCATCGAGGGTCGTCGCGCCGCCCTCGGTGTAAAAAGTCTGGATTTCGAGATTCTCCTTTTTGAAGAAGCCCTGTTCGATCGCCATATCGACGAACGAACTGTCCCAGAACCCACGTTGCGATACGGCGACACGCAGAGGCTCGGCTTGCGCGGTGGCAAAAGCGCCGGTCAGCGCGAGCGTGCCGATCATGGCAAAACGCAGAAACATGTATCCTCCCCGATAGCGCTGGCTTCGTGGCCAGCGTCGAACGAGCCTAGCCCGGAACCGGCGATGCGTCGAATACTCCCATCTTGCCGGTCGAAAGTGCTACGAAGTGGGCAGGGATGACACGGAGGACAGGAAAAGATCATGGCCATGCAGTTTTTGGCCTCTTTCGTCGGCGGCTGCCTGATCGGCCTGGCGGCGACGGTGCTACTGATCGGGAACGGCCGCGTCGCCGGCATCAGCGGCATTTTAGGCGGGCTGGTCGCGCGCGACGGGGCGCGGCTCTGGATCAACGGCAGCTTTGTCGTCGGCCTGTTGCTTGGGCCGCCGGTCTATAGGCTGGCGAGCGGCGCTTGGCCGGCGGCCAGCGTCACGGCTTCGCTGCCGCTGCTGATCATAGGTGGTCTCCTGGTCGGCTTCGGCACGCGGCTCGGCTCGGGCTGCACCAGCGGCCATGGTGTCGTCGGTCTGGCGCGGTTGTCGCCGCGCTCCATCGCCGCCGTCATCACCTTCATGGTGGCGGCGGTCGCCACCGTTTTCCTCATGCGCGTGGCGGGCCTGTCATGATGGCTCGTATCCTCATCGGCCTCATCGCTGGCCTGATCTTCGGTGTCGGCCTGGCGCTGTCGGGCATGCTCGATCCGGCGCGCGTGCGCGGCTTTCTCGATGTCACCGGCGCGTGGGATCCGAGTCTGGCCTTTGTTCTCGCAGGTGCCGTCATCGTTTCGGCGCTGGGGCAGGCCTGGGCGCGCGGCCGCGCGACGCCGTTCTTCGACAAACAGTTCGACTGGCCGGCGACGCGCCCGGTCACCGGGCGGCTGATCGCGGGATCAGCGCTGTTCGGCATCGGCTGGGGCCTCGTCGGCCTCTGTCCTGGCCCGGCCATCGCCGGCTTGAGCCTCGGCCTCGCACCGATCGCGATTTTCGCCGCGGCGATGATCGTCGGCATGGTGCTCTTCACACTGCTGCCGGTGCGCGCCCGATGAGACATACCGTCCTTTTCATGTGGCTCCTCTGTCTCGGCGTGTCGGTCATGGGGCAAGAGGCTCTGGCTCAGGCTCATTCTCGCACGACGACGGCTTCCATCACGCTCCAAGTCGCCAGCACGAAGATGGAGCTGGCAGCATTCTCTGGCACGGATGGGCTGGAAATCACGCTGACACCGGAGAGCGCGGCACGTTTTCGCGCATTCACTATCAAAGGGATCGGACGTCGCTCGCAACTGCTCGTCAACGGCAAGGTCGTGACCGAGCCGATGATCAATCATCCGATTGTCGAAGGTCGCGTCGTGCTCAGCGGCATGTCGAAAGCCGAATTGCAGGCGGTGGCGCAGCAACTGGCGGCGCCGGGCGCCGCCATTGTCGTCCGCTTAAAGTAATCGCTACTGCGCGGCGATGCCTGCGTCGCGCAGCATCGTCGTCATGCGTTCGCTTTCGGTCTTCAGAAAGCGGTCGAAATCCTTGGGCGAGGAGGCGATCGGTTCGGCACCCTGGGTGTCGAAAATGCGCTGCCGTTCCGGCGTGTTGATCCCCTGGCGCAGGGCTGCATTCAGCGCATCGATCATGCCTTGTGGCAGATCGGGCGGGCCGAGCAAGGCAAACCAGGTACCGAAGCTGAAATCTAACCCTTGTTCGGCGAAAGTCGGCAGATCGGGGAGAGTGGGCGCGCGCTTCGCGTCGGCATAGGCGATCCCCTTGAGACTGCCGTCCTGGACGAAGGGCCCGGCGGAAACGGTGCTTGAGAAGATCACCTGCGTCGTGTCCTGCACTGTCGCCATGGTGGCGGGGCCGTTTCCGTTGAACGGCACGTGCACCATCTCGGTCTTGGTGAGATGCTGGAACAGTTCAGCGGCAAGATGCGGGCTGCTGCCGATGCCATAGGAGGCGTAGTTGAGCTTGCCCGGATTGGCTTTCAGATAGGCGATGAACTCGGCGAGAGTGTTGGCCGGCACGGATTTGCTGACGAAGAGACCCAGCGGCGCGTTCGAGATGAGCGAGATCGGCGAAAAGCTGCTGACCGGATCATAGGAAATGTTCTTGTAGAGCGCCTTGTTGGCGGCAAGGCCGACGCTGCTGACGAGCAGGGTGCGGCCATCGGGCTTGGCGCGGGCGACATATTGATTGCCGATGTTGGAATTGGCGCCAGGGCGATTGACGACGATGAAGGTGCGATCCAGCTCGCGTGTCAAAATATCGGCGGTCACCCGTCCCATCACGTCGACGCCGCCCCCGGCGGCGAAGGGCACCGTGATCTCGATCACGCCGTCAGGCAGGCTTGAGGCGTTGGGCTGCCCCCAGCACAGGCTGGTGGCGAAAGCGAGCGCCAGGCCAGCCGTTCCCATCCGTGCCACCGTCGACGCCATGCCTGATCCTCCCCTTCAATCTTTATGTTGGAGATCGTTAGGGGAGGCAGAAGCGATGCACAATTTGACTTCTTATCGGCTGCTGTGAGTTTTTCGCCGAGGGATGAGATTTTGGAGAGGAAATCTCCTCGGCCTCATGGCATATCTGACCACGTCACGAGGGGGCAAGACCTCTCATATTATCAATAGACTAAGAAAAAGGCGCGGCGGGCGGCCCGGCAAGGAGGCCGCTTCGATCCGGGCGGATCGGGTGAGGAACATGCACAGACGCGAGCTTCCGTTGACGGCTCTGCGCAGCTTCGAGGCTGTCGGCCACGCCATGTCCTTTTCGCGCGCCGCCGAAGTGCTCGGCGTCACCCATGGCGCCGTCAGCCGTCAGATCGCGGCGCTGGAAAGCCTGCTGGGTGTGCGGCTGTTCGATCGTTCTGGTCGGCTGCGGTTCACACGCGAAGGCGAAATCCTGTTCCGCCGCATAGCGCCGGCCTTTGACACGCTGTCGGAAGCGGTGATGGAAATTTCGCGCAGGGACGATCGCACCGTGTTGCGTTTGAACGCGCCGCCCACCTTCACGATGAAATGGCTCATCCCGCGTCTGTCGACCTTTCAGCGCCGGCACCCTGAAATCGAAGTGCGCTTGTCGACCGGGATCGATCTGCCGAAAAGCGACGATGCGAACTATCAGGACGTCATCATCCGCCGTCTGAGCCGGATCGACACCTATCCGCAGTCCAAACCGTTTCTGTCGTCCGCGCTGCTGCCGGTCTGCGCGCCCGAACTGTTGCAGCGCCGCTCCATCCGCACGCCGAATGATCTGGAAGCTCTGCCGCTCATCGAAATCGCCACGTCGATGGTGCGCTGGGCCGATTGGATGGAGCGGGCCGGCGGGCAGGCCTTGGGCAAAGCCAAGATCATTGGGCTGGAACAGATGTTCTTTGGCATGCAGGCGGCGCTCGACGGGCTGGGCGTCGCGCTGCTGCCGTCCGCGCTCGTCCTGGATGATATCGCGGCTGAACGGCTGGCGGTCGCCTGGATCACCGACACCATTCAGGAGCGCGATTATTTCTATGCGGTTTCACCGGCCGCCAAAGGTGTGCGTGCCGTGACGAAATTCACCGAATGGCTGGCGAAAGAGGGCGCCGATGCCGATAGTCTCGGCCGCTCGGTGATCCACGGCCCGTCAGAAGCCGAAGATCAGGGCTCTTCCGTATAGCGGATATCACGCTTCGCGGCCGCCCAGATGGCCCGGGCAGAATGATGGCTCCGCTCCTCAAGCAGATGCCCCACAAGGCCGCCGGCGCGCGAAACCACCGAGAAGGCCCGCATTGCCGCGACAGGCACCTTGATCTCCAGTAAGAGCGCACCGATCGCGCCCGTCGCATTGATGGTGAGATGGCGGCCGAGCGCCTGATCGACTTCCGCCTGCAAGGCGAGGAGGGAAGCGACGAAAGCGCCATGGCAGCCATTGTCGCGCGCGATTTCGAACAGGCGCGGCGTGCGGGGGTCGTCGGGCTTGTGCGTGCCATGGCCAAAGCCCGGCACCGGTCGGCGCTGCGCTGCATAGGCCCGCGCGATGGTGCGGCGGACGTCTCTCTCGCCCTTCGCCTCGCGCTCGGCGATTTCTTCCAACAGCACAGCGCAGGATTCCGTCGTGCCGGCATAGACGCTGCCGATGGCGAGCAGTCCGGCGGCGATTGCAACCTGTGGTTCCTCTGGCACGCTGTCGGCCATCAGCCGCGAAATGACGGCGCTGGGCGTCAAGCCATGTTCCATCAACGTGACGAGGCAGGCATCGAGAACACGCACCTGCGGCGGCGTGGGAAAGCTGCCGCAGGTCAGAAAGTAGAGCATTTCCGTATAGCTGTAGCGCCCGACAAGATCGTTGATCATGTCGTGACCGCGCACGCGCACGCCGTTGGTCGTGGACGTGCCCGTGCGTGTCGTGTGCGCTCTCTCGCTCATGCCAGTTTCACCGAGCCGACCAAGGTGGTGTCGAATTGCGACTGACAGGCCACCGCACCATCGCCTTCAATGCGCACTTCCAGATTGTCGCCGGGGCAGACACCGCGCACATATTTCACCGTAAGGCGGCCGCGATAATGCCAGTCGGCGCCATAGCGCTTGGCGGCGAGATCGCAGACATAGCCCGTATACATGAGGCCGTGCCCGAGCGTGCCGCGAAAGCCGCGATCCTTGGCGAACTGATCGTCATAATGGATGATGTCGTTGTCGCCATTCAGCACGCCGTAGTCGTCGAACATCTTTTGCGTCTGCGGGATGGTTCTGCGGAGCGTTGTCTGTGTCATAGCCAATAATCCTGATTATTCGGGGAAGGCGGAGGTGTGGTTGCAGGAGACGAGCAGCGTGCCATCGGGACGCTTGAACTCGACGTCGTAGCAAATGTATTTGCGGCCCTTCTTCTCGAATTTTTCGGTGACCTGCCCAGAACCGATCACTTCGGTTTCCTCGTCAGCCCAGATCGGATTGTGAAATTCGATCGTATTGCCGATCATGATTCCGCCCTGCTGCGGCGGATAGAGGCGATACATCACCGCCATCATATAGACGAGGACGACATTGGGCGGCGCGGCCTGGCGGCCATCGATCACGTAATTGGCGCGGTCCGCATCGATCACCGAAATATATTCGTCGACGACGTCGGGCGTGATCGTGAACGGCAGCGGCGGAAATTTCGCGCCGACGACCCAGTCCTTGTAGAGGGCCGCGGGCTGGTCGCCCTCGCGCGGTTTGACGTCAGATGGCCTTGTCATAGCGTTCTCCTTGCAGGGTTTTCTTCGTGCGTGGCTTCTTCTTGCGTGGCTTTTTCTTGAATGACGACCCGTCGGGCGATCAGGTCGTTGATCTGTGCATCGGTGTAGCCACACACCCGCTCAAGAATGTCGCGGGTCTGGGCCCCATGTTTGGGCGGGTAGGACAGCGGCTCGCGCGTCGCGTAGCGGAATGGATTGCCGAGGAAGTTTAGAGGACCAAGGCCGCCAGGGTGCTGCAACTCCTCCACCATCTGGCGAAGCTGACTGACGGGCTGCGACACAGCCTCCGCGACATTGTTCACCTGAGAGGCCGGCACGCGCTTGCTGGAAAGGATCGTGTTCCACTCGCCAGCAGGGCGCGAGCGAAAGACCTCATCGAGAATGGCGGTGAGTTCGCCGACATGGGCGATACGCGATTTCGGATGGGCGAAGCGCGGATCGTCGGCGAGTTCGGGGCGGTCGATGGCGGCGCAGAACTGTTTCCAGAACTGCTGGCCCGTCGGCGAAACGGCGATGAACTTGTCGTCGGCGCAAGGGTAGATGTCGCTGGGCGCGATCACCGGATGGCGGGCGCCGTTGGCGTGGGGAATCTCGCCGGAGATGAAATAGTTTTGCGCCTGCCAGGTGAGCAGAGCGAGCTGACAATCGAGCAGCGAGATCTGGATATGCTCACCTTTGCCGCTTTTCAGCGATTTGATGATACCGCCGGCGCAGGCCAGTGCGAGGAAGAGACCGCCCGCCAGATCCGCCACCTGATAGCCGACCCGCACCGGCGCGCCATCGCGTTCGCCGGTGATGCTCATGACGCCAGCCATCGCCTGGATGATGAGATCGAAGGCTGGCGCTTCCGAATAAGGCGGTTCGTCGTGCAAGCCGATCAATTGCGCGACGGCGATGCGCGGGTTGATTTGATGCAGCGAGGCGGGATCGAGCCCGAGCCGCGCCGGCACCGAAGGCGCGAAGCCATAGATGATCGCGTCGGACTGGCGCACCAGATCGTAAATAGTGGCGCGCCCGTCAGGTGATTTCAGGTCGATGGCGATGCTTGACTTGCCGCGATTGACCGAGAGAAAGAAGCCGGAGGCGCCGTCCTTTTCCGTGGAATGGCTCGACACCTGGCGCGATAAGTCGCCTTCCAGCGGCTCGACCTTGATGACTTCGGCGCCGAGCTGCGCCAGGAGTTGCCCGGCGAACGGTCCGCCCAAAACCCAGGTGAGATCGAGAATGCGAATACCAGCGAGCATGAACAAAGCGCCTGTCGTTTCCTACCGGGCTCTTTGGTAGTGACAGGCCCGCGCGCGGCCAAACGACTAAATGTCGTTGGCTGTGAGGTGAGATCACAGGAATGGTGCTTTTAACGGCGGCCTTCCAGAACCGCCTCGCGGGCGCTGCCAGCCAGAAGTGCCGTCAAAGCCTCGCGGAAGCGGGTGACATCCGCTGCCGTCGTCACGAAACTGGCGGTGAGTTCCTGGCGCAGGTCCGCGCCCGAGCCGCTGGGAACGATCGTCGCCACGTGGACGCGCACGCGCGGCCGTCCCACCGTATCGTGCGGCAGGATGCGCAGGCCGACATGTTCGTCGATCAGCCGGCTCGCCGCGAAAAAGCCGCCGGCCAGCGCCGGCATCGGATCGTCTGATGTGACGCAGCTTTCGAGCTGGGCGATGAAGTCTTCAATCTCGGTCCGGTCGAACCACGCGGAGCCTTGCCCGCTAAACCCTTCCGTCGCCACCATGACGGTCACTTCACCGCGCGCCGCATTGTCGGGGCGATAGGTGAGCCGCAAGGATGAGGGTGAGGCATTCATCAAGAAAGGTCGAGCCGTGGATGGTTCGAGTCGCTTCGGCCAGTATGAGCGGCGGCACTGTTTCCGTCGAGCCCGCGCTTTATGTCATTCCCATGACAAGTCGCGAGAGAGGAGCATCAAGCAGCATCCGCCGCGAGTTCGCTGACCCGCTCTTTTTCCAGCATTTTCCGGATTTCCGGTTTGCAGGAACCGCAGTTGGTGCCGGCTTTGCACGCGGTGCCCACAGCCTCGACATTGCCCGCGCCGGCGGCGATGGTCGCAGCAATGGCCGAAGCGCGCACGCCATGGCAGGAACAGACGATCGGGCTCGTATCGGCGCTGGCGTCGAAGTCACGGCCCGTGAGCAGCGCCAGACGTTCGCTGTCGTCAGGCACGGGCGCGCCGAAGCGCTGGCACATGAAATCGAAAAAGGCCGTTTCGCGCGCGGCCGCGCAGAACAGCACTGCCTCGATACGCGTCCCGTTCATGATGATGCTGCGATAGGTGCCGGCCTTGGAATCTTCCAGCGCCAGCAGCTCGCCTTCCGCCGGCAGAAAATTGCTCAGATAGGCATGTACGCCGGCTGGCGTGCGGGGATTGGCGATCAAGGTCGCGTGGCCAGCCTCGATCGGCAGATGTGCATGCACCAGCCAGGCCGGCAGTTCGAGCGGCTGTCGCGAGAGGATGAAAGCGAAGGAGTGCACCTCGGCCGACTCCAGCAAGACCGGCGTCGCCTTCATTTCCGGCTGGCCGGAAGTGGGATCGGTGAAGCCTTGCACGAGAGCGCCGACGCGGGCGCGCCCGCTGCTCATGTCGTTCCAGTGGATCGGCGCGAAGGTCATGCCGCGCTTCTGGCCGTCGTTGACGATGACCTTCAGGATCGCGGAGCCATAGGGCGTGCGCAGGCTGGCATAGCCGCCATCGCTCAGCCTGAAACGCCTGGCATCATCGGGATGCACTTCGACGAAAGGCTCGGCGATGTGACGCGCCAGTTTCGGCGCCAGGCCGGTGCGCGTCATCGTATGCCAGTGATCGCGCACCCGGCCGGTGTTGAGGAGCAGCGGATAGTCGGGCGAGCGCCGCGCTTTGAGGGCTGGCGGTTCGATGGCGATGAAACGCGCCTTACGATCGGGCGTGAAGAAGGCGCCATCGGCGAACAGACGCTCAGTACCACTGGCCGCGCCGTTCGGTTGTGGCCACTGGAAGGGCGTCATTGCATCGTAAGAGGAGCGATCGACGCTGGCGAAAGCGCCGATGTCGAAATCGCGGTTGCCGTTATTCTCGAAAGCTGAGAGCGCCGCATGTTCGGCGAAGATCTCGTCCGGACCGCTATAGCTAAAGGCCTCGCCAAAGCCCATCCGGCCGGCGACTTCGCACACCATCCACCAGTCGGGCTTGGCTTCGCCAGGGGGCGCGCGAAACGGCCGCTGCCGGGTGATGCGGCGCTCCGAATTGGTCACCGTACCGTCCTTCTCGCCCCAGCCGGCAGCGGGCATGATCACATGGGCGTTTTCGAGAATGCCGTCGACATCGGCATTCACTTCCGAGACGATCAGCATGTCGAGCCGCGACAATGCCCGGCGCACGCGATCGGCATCGGGCAGGCTGACGGCCGGATTGGTGCACATGATCCACAGCGCCTTGATCCGGCCGCTGTCGATGGCATCGAACAGATCGACCGCCTTCAACCCTTCGCGCTGCGCCATGGCCGGGGCATTCCAGAAGCGGCCGACACGGTCGATCTCCGGCGCTGAAAACCCCATGTGGGCCGCGAGCTGGTTGGCGAGCCCGCCGACCTCGCGCCCGCCCATGGCATTGGGTTGGCCGGTGAGCGAGAAGGGGCCTGAGCCCGGCTTGCCGATGCGCCCAGTGGCGAGATGGCAATTCAGGATGGCGTTGACCTTGTCGGTGCCTTGCGCCGACTGATTGACGCCCTGCGAATAGCAGGTGACGACCTTGGGTGTGGCGATCCACCAGTCGAGAAATAGCCGCAGATCGCGCAGCGGCAGTTCGCACCGCGTGGCAACGGTTTCCAGATCGGGTGCGATCTCCTGGGCCCGCGCCAGAGCGGCTTCGAAGCCGGAGGTGTGGCAGGCGATGAAATCGGCATCGAGCATGTCGCGCCGCGCCAGTTCCACCAGCAGGGCGCTGAACAGCACGCTGTCCATGCCCGGCGCGATCGGCAGATGCAGGTCGCCATCGTCGGCGGTGGCGGTGCGGCGTGGATCGATGGTGACGATGCGGGCACCGCGTTCGCGCGCGAGCTGCATGCGCTGATGCAGAACCGGATGGCACCAGGCGGCGTTGGAGCCGACCAACACCAAAAGATCGGCGCATTCCAGATCCACATAGGCATTCGGCACGGTGTCCGAACCGAAGGCCCGCTTATGGCCGGCTACGGAGGAGGCCATGCACAGGCGCGAATTGGTGTCGACATTGGCCGAACCGATGAAGCCTTTCATCAGCTTGTTGGCTACGTAATAATCTTCCGTCAGCAACTGGCCGGACAGATAGAAGGCGACCGCATCGGAGCCGTGTCGCGCGATGGTCTGTTCTAGCCCACGCGCGGCTTCGCCGATGGCGCGATCCCAGGAAGCCCGCACGCCGCGCACGGATGGATAGAGCAGGCGGCGCGAGGTCGAGAGCGTTTCGCCGAGCGCCGAACCCTTGACACAGAGCCGGCCGAAATTGGCGGGATGATCCGGATCGCCGGCAATCTCGGCGCCATCATCTTTCGGTTTAGCCAATACGCCGCAACCGACACCGCAGTAAGGACAGGTGGTCTTGACCGTATTGTTGACCATCATGTCCTCAATAAACGTCGGCCTGGAAACGCTGTGCTTTTTTCATGGACGCCACCCAGGCGACGGCGGCGTCCGTCGTCATGCCACCATGCTGGGCCGCGATGTCGACCAGCGCCCGCTCCACATCCTTAGCCATGCGTTTGGCATCGCCGCAGATGTAGAAATGCGCGCCGTCCTCGAACCATTTCCAGAGATCCGCGCCGGTCTCGCGCATGCGGTCCTGCACATAGATTTTCTCGTTGGCGTCGCGGGACCAGGCGAGCGTCAGGCGCTGCAACTTGCCGCTATCACGCAAAGCGTCGAATTCTTCCTCGTAGAAAAAGTCGTTGGCGCGTCGCTGATGGCCGAAGAACAGCCAGTTGCGTCCTGGCGCGTCGCTCGCGGCGCGCTCCTGCAAGAATGAACGGAACGGCGCCACGCCCGTGCCGGGGCCGACCATGATGATCGGCGTGTTGGGATCGACAGGTAGAGCGAAACCATGTGCCTTCTGGATGAAGGCTGGAATAGGTGCGCCGGCTTCCACCCGTTCGCCCAGGAAGGTCGAGGCGACACCCAAGCGCTCGCGCTGGCCGATCTTGTAGCGCACCGTATCGACGGTCAGCGTCAACAGATTGGGGTTGGGGCGCGGCGAAGAGGAAATGGAATAGAGCCGCGGCTGCAAGACATCGAGCGCTTCGACGAAAGCCTCGGCGCCGGGCCGCAGGCCGGAGAATTTATGCAGGGCGCCGAGAATATCGAGCCGATCGAGATCGCCATCAGGGTCTTCGCCGGCGGCAAGAGCCTGCGCTTTGCGGCGCGTCTCGCCGCCGGACATATAGGAGAAAAGCTGAAACAGGCTGTCGGGCGCGGGGCCGAGCGCACAGTCCTCGATCAGCTTGTCGCGCAGGCTCTTGCCGCCGACGGCTGCGTCGGGGCGCGCGCCGAGCAAAGCGACGATGGCGTCGGCGAGGCGCGTATCGTTGCGTGGATAGATACCGAAGGAGTCGCCCGGTACGTAAGCTAAGCCGCTGCCGGTGAGATCGAACTCGATGTGATAGGTCTGTTTCTCGGAAGCACCTTTGTTGAGGCGGCGACGCGAGAGAAAGCTCACCTGGGTGGGATTGTCGCGCGATGGGCCGGCGTCGGTGGCGACGATCGCGGGGGCGGCGGGCTCAGCGCTGGCCGGAGCCGGCGCACCATCCAGTTCCACCGCCAGGGTCTTCAGCATACGCAGCGTGTCCTTGCCGCCGGGCGCACAAAGGTTTAGCCGCTTCTCCTGGCCGCCGGCCAGAGCGGCTGAATAGGTCTCGCAGACATAGCCGCACTGGCCGCAATCCTGCTGCGCCATGGCAGCGTACATGCGTCGCTTCAGCGGCTTGCCTTCGGCAAGCGTCATGCGTTCGGGCAGTTCCATCGACGGATCGTGCCAAGGTGCACCGTCGTCTTCCGCAGCGCCTCCGGCCAGCCGCGCCGCTTCGTCGCCATCGAGCGCCGTCGCGCCCGTCGTCGCCGTGCCGGGCGACAGGATGCCGGCGAAGAAACCGTTGAGCCAGGCACGCTGCTCGGCCGAGAACGGCGCATTCTCGGGGAGAATTTCGACAGGCACGGGATTGGAATGAATGGTCATGCGGAACTCCCGGCGGGCAATCCGGCAAAGGCGCGCAATTCGTCGTCGCTGTGGCGGGCGGTGAAAGCCTGGAAGGTCTCATCAGTGCTGTCGCGCTGTTTCATCCACGCTTCGAGCAGCGCTTCGACCGTGCGCGGGCAATCCTCGGCGCGGATTTTCGTGGCGATGGCGCGGCCGATCTTGGCCTGATCGGCAAAGCCGCCGCCGAGGACGAGATCGAAACCGTCGACCGTGTCGCCATCTTCATTGAGCGGCACGCGCGCGCCGATGAAGCCGATATCGCCGATATAGTGCTGCGCGCAGGAATGATGACAGCCGGTGAGATGGACATTGACGGGACGATCGATGGTAAGGCGCGCATCGACATGATCGGCGATGGCCATCGCCGTGCCCTTGGTGTCGGCGGCGGCGAATTTGCAGCCACGGCTGCCGGTGCAGGCGACGAGACCAGCCCGCAGCGTGGTGGCACGCCAATCGAGGCCGCAGGCCTCGATGCGGGCCTTCACGTGATCGAGCTTGCCGTCAGGGACACCGGAGAGCAGCAGGTTCTGCCAGACGGTGAGGCGGATGTCGCCATCGCCATCCTCGCGCGCGATGGCCGTCAAGGCCCGCATCTGCGCGCACGTGATGCGCCCGACGGGCAGCGAAATGCCGATCCAGTTGAGCCCGTCCTGGCGCTGGCGGTGGACGCCGATATGTGCCTGCCGGTCGAACGCGGGCCGGGGGGCGATGAAGGCATCGTCGATGCGCATCAGCGGTTTGCCGAGCTTCTCCTCGACCGCGTCAAGAAACTTGTCGAAGCCCCAGGAATCCAACACATATTTGAGCCGCGACTTGTTGCGGTCGGTGCGGTTACCGTTCTCGATGAAGACGCGGACGATGGCATCGGCAATGCGCGTGCATTCGTCCGGCCGGCAATAGACGCCGGTCGGCCGGGCGAGATCGCGATGGCCGCTAATGCCACCGAGCGCCAGGCGCATCCACAAGCCGGCTTCCACGCCCGCGCCATCGCCGACCAGGACGGCCTGGAAGCCGATGTCATTGGTCTCTTCCAGCACCGGAATGATGCCGCCGCCATCGAAGGCGACATTGAACTTGCGCGGCAGGCCGTAGAGCGAGCGGTCGTTGAGAATGTGGTAGTGCCATTCGCGCGCCATTTCGCGCGTATCGATCAGCTCATGCGGATCGATGCCGGCGGTGGGCGAACCCGTGACGTTGCGGATGTTGTCGGCGCCGGAGCCGCGCGCCGTCAGGCCGAGTTCCTGCACGCCCTCGACGATATGGATCGCGTGATCGGCAGTAATCTCGCGGATCTGCAAATTGGCCCGCGTGGTGACATCGGTGAAACCGCCGCCGCAACGCTCGGCGAGGTCCGCGAGCCCTTCGAACTGGAAGGCCTTGAGAATGCCATTGGGAATACGCAGCCGTGCCATATAGGAATTCTGCGCCGGCGCCACATAGAACAGCCCATAATAGCGCCAGCGGAAATTGTCGTCGGGCTTCGGATACTGGCTTTGCGCCGCCTGATCGCGCAGACGCGGATAAGCGTCGAAAGGATGTTCGGTGCGCTTCCACTTCTCCTGTTCGGCCAGCTTGCCACCGGCGGCGACCGTGCGGTCCTGCGCTTTGAGGTGAATGGCGTCGGGGCCGGTGGGTTCGGCAGGACCGGCCACGCCGGTGCCGCCGATCGGCGCGAGACCGCGCGCCGTGCGCGCCGACTGAAGGCCCGAGACGAAGCCTTCGAGATAGCGCTTCTGATCGGTCGAGAAGTCGCCGCTCATCACGCTGCCTCCCGCACCGATCGTTCCGCATGGGCACGGCCGAAGATCAAGGATGAGCGCGAGGCGGAAACATCCGCGCCGCCACGGATCAAGTCGCGATACCAAAGTGCATCGCCCGTCTCGCCGATCAGAATGGCGCCGGCCAATTGATCGCCTTTAAAGACCAGGCGGCGATAGTGGCACTTGCGCCGATCCTCGAAAGTAACGCTGTCCATGCCCTCGCCACCCTCGAAGGCACCTGCCGAAAACACGCCGACGCCAGAGATTTTCAGATTGGTCGAGAGGACCGAGCCTTCATAGCTCGCCTCGATATCCCCCGCGATCCGCCGGGCCAGAATATCGGCCTGATCATAGCCGGGCTCGACCAGACCATAGATCTGGCCGCGATGTTCGGCGCATTCGCCGATGGCATGGATATTCGCCACTGATGTCGTCATGCCGTCGTCGATCTTGATGCCGCGACCGATATCGAGCACGTCGGTGGCGAGTGCGCTCTGTGGCCGCACCCCGACGGCCATCACGACCAGGTCGGCTGGGAGACGCGAGTCATCCTTGAATTCCAGTCCTTCGACTTTTTTGTCGCCGAGCACGCGGGCGGTCTGGGCGTTCAGCAGTACCTTGATGCGTTTGCGCACCAGTGCATCGCGCAGGAACTGTGCCGCGCGGCCATCAAGCTGGCGCTCCATCAGGCGCGGCATGACATGGACAAGCGTCACGTCGCAGCCGAGCCGGGCCAGGCCATAGGCCGCTTCGATGCCGAGCAGACCGCCGCCGATGACCGCCACGGGACGACCGGGCGCGGCGGCCGCGCGAATACGGTCGAGATCGGCGACATCGCGGAAGGTGACGACACCGTCGAGATGTGAGCCGGGCAGGGGCAGGCGAATGGCGCTGGAGCCGGTCGCCAGCACCAGCCGGTCGTAGTGCAGGCTCTCGCCAGTCGACAGATCGAGGCGCGCACCGGCGGCATCGATGCGGGTGGCGGTGACGCCCGTGCGCAAAGCGATGTCCTGCTCTTTGTACCAGGCGCGATCGCGCAGGCAGACATCCGCCTGCGCGACATCGCCGGCGAGCAGCGCCGACAGCAGCACGCGGTTATAGCCTTCCACCGGCTCGCTGCCGATGACCGTCACCTTGTGTCGGTCTGGCGCCAGCGCCCCGAGCCGTTCGAGAAAGCGCACGCCCACCATGCCATTGCCGACGACGACGATATGTTCCGCGCGGCTCATGGCGCTCTTCCTCCTAGGCTGCGATCGACGGCGCCTTGTGGCGCGCGTAGAGGAATTCGAGCACGGCGGCGCGGGCATCCGCATAGATGCGGTTGTTGACCAGTTCGAGCCGCCGGCGTGGACGCGGCAGGTTTACCTCCAGCACGTCGCCAATGGTCGCGGCCGGACCGTTGGTCATCATCACCACGCGGTCGGAGAGGAGAACCGCCTCATCGACGTCATGGGTGATCATGATCATCGTGTTGCCGAGCTTCATGTGGATGTCCATGACGCTGTCCTGCAAGTGAGCACGGGTCAGCGCATCGAGCGCACCGAAAGGCTCGTCGAGCAGCAGGATCTTCGGTTCCATCGCCAGCGCGCGGGCGATGCCGACGCGCTGCTTCATGCCGCCGGAGATTTCGGCCGGCCTTTTATCCTTGGCATGAACCATATGGACGAGCTGGAGATTGTGCATGATCCAGTCGTGCCGCTCGCTGCGCGACTTGGTGCCGGAGAACACTTTGTTCACGGCCAGCGAAACGTTTTCATAGACGGTCAGCCAGGGCAGCAGGCTGTGGTTCTGGAAGACCACGGCGCGTTCCGGTCCCGGTGAATTGACCTCTTTGTCTTCGAGCAACACCGCGCCGGTCGTCACCGGCGTCAGGCCGGCGACGATGTTGAGCAAGGTGGACTTGCCGCAGCCGGAATGGCCGATGATCGACACATACTGGCCTTCGTCGATCGTCAGATTGATGTCGCGCAGCACTTCCGTGGAGGCGGCGCCACGCGAGAAGCTTTTGCCGATCTGGTCGAACTTGAGATAGGGACGGGTGGGCATGGAATGATCCTTCATAGCGTTTTCGAGCGAAGTGGATGCCTGTTCGCGTGAAGAAAGCGCGTGCAAAATATCCTAAGTGGCCGAGACGCCGCGCGTCACGAACGAGCCGATGGCGGCGACGAGACGGTCGAGCAGGAAGCCGACCACGCCGATGTAGACGAGGGCGACGATGATGTCGGACAGGCGCGAGGAGTTCCACGCATCCCAGATGAAGAAGCCGATGCCGACACCGCCGGTGAGCATTTCGGCGGCGACGATGGCGAGCCAGGAGAGGCCGATGCCGATGCGCAGGCCGGTGAAGATATAGGGCGCGGCGGACGGCACCATGATGCGCCAGAAGAATTCCAGCGAGTTGAGGCGCAACACGGCGGCGATGTTGCGATAGTCCTGCGGAATGTTGCGCACGCCGACGGCGGTGTTGATGATGATCGGCCAGATCGAGGTGATGAAAATCACGAAGATCGCCGACGGGCTGGAGTCGCGGAAGGCGGCGAGCGAGATCGGCAACCAGGCGAGCGGCGGCACCGTGCGCAGCACCTGAAACACCGGATCGAGCCCACGCATCGCCCAGACCGACTGACCGATGACCGCGCCGACCAGAACGCCAGCCACGGCAGCCAGGCCAAAACCAAAGGCGACGCGCTGCAGCGAGGTCAACACGCGCCAGCCGAGGCCGATATCCTGCGAACCGTTGACGAAGAACGGATCGATGATCAGATCCTTGGCATCGCGCCACACCTGTATCGGCGTCGGCAGCGAGGCGCCGGGACGGCTGAAGGCCAGTTCCCAGACCAGCAAGAGAAGGACGACGACGATCAGGGGCGGCACGACCGCGCCGGCGATGGCCATAGCCTTGCTGCGCAACACCTGGCTCATTGGCTTGCCCGATCGCAACGGAATGATCGCCGCTGGCGGGCGCGGTGCGGCGGGAGCGGGGGCATCGCCTGTGAGAAGAGGGAGAGACACGGGCTTTCTCCAGATTCCATATTCAGATCGAAACTTGGGTTGAACGCTGATCGACGAGCACGCTTGGCAAATTATTTCTGGTGCTCGAAGCGGCGAGTGCTCGCCGCTTCGATGGAGTGTACCGTTAGGCGACGCGCTTAATGGCGAGCGAGGCCAGATAGGCCGACGGATCGGCCGGATCGAACACTTTGCCGTCGAAGAAGGTTTCCTTGCCGCGCGAGGTCGATGTCGGAATGTCGGCGGCGGCGACACCAACGGCCTTGGCGGCATCGCGCCACAGATCCTCGCGATTGACCTTGTCGACGAGGGCTTTGATGTCCGTCGTCGGCTCGAACTTGCCCCAGCGGATATCCTCGGCGAGGAACCAGGCGTCATGGCTCTTGAACGGGTAGGAGGCATGCTCCTTCCAGAACTTCATCTCCAGACCGCTATTGGTGACTTTGCGGCCGTCACCGTAATTGATGTCACCCTTGAGGCGGCCGACGACGTCGACCGGCGGCACGTTGAACCACTGACGCTTGCCGAGAATGGCTGCCATCTCATCCTTGTTGGCCATGGCATCGCACCACTGCGCGGCTTCGATCACGGCCATCAGCAGGGCCTGGGCGGCCTTCGGATTCTTTTCGACCCAGTCAGCGCGCAGGCCCAAGCACTTTTCGGGATGGTTCTTCCACAATTCGCCGGTTGTCGCGGCGGTGAAGCCGATGTTCTGGTTGACGAGCTGTTCGTTCCAGGGCTCACCGACGCAGAACGCGTCCATATTGCCGACCTTCATATTGGCCACCATCTGCGGCGGCGGCACGACAATGGTCGAAACATCCTTGTCGGGATCGATACCGGCTGCGGCCAGCCAATAGCGGATCCACAGATCGTGGGTGCCGCCCGGGAAGGTCATCGCCACCTTCACTTCCTTGCCTTCGGCCTTTTTCTTTTCGAAGGCAGCCTTCAGCGGCTTGGCGTCGATGGTGACGCCGAGGCCCTTATATTCGTTGGAGACCGAGAAGGCCTGGCTGTCGTAATTCAAGCGAGCGAGGATCGCCATCGGTACGCCGATATTGTTCTGCGTCACCTTGCCGGCCGAGATCAGATAGGGCATCGGCGTCAGAATATGCGCGCCATCAATGCCGTTGCTGGCGCCGCCGAGCACGAGATTGTCGCGCGTCGCACCCCACGACGCTTGTTTGGCGACATCGACATCGGGCAGGCCATACTTCGCGAAGAGGCCTTTTTCCTTGGCGATGACCAAAGGCGCGGCATCGGTCAGCGCGATGTAGCCCAGCTTGACGCCAGTGACTTCGGGGCCGGCGCCCTGGGCGAAGGCGCCGGACGGGAAACCGATCTTGGCGGCGGCCGCAAGGGCGGCGGTCGCGGAGGCGGACTTGAGAAGGCCGCGACGGTCGATCATGCCGCGGGTGCGCCGATTATTGGTTGTGCTCATTCATCGTCCCTTCGTTGAGTGAACCCTGCGATTTGCCGTCCTTGCGCAACGCGCGAGCCAAAACAAAAAAGCCGCAGCCCTGAAAGCGCGCGGGTGGCGCGCATTCATTCAGGACAGCGGCATTGCTGGTTGGCCCGTCGTTGGACCGGGCGCCACAACTGCGGCGCCTCCCGCGATAATTAATACAAGACGCGTGCCAACTTGGATTTGGTGTAAAGTGGAGGCTTCACCGGTGACTATAAAGCGGGCATGCAGGCACACGCGCGCCGATCTCCAAGGCATCGGCTGGTCAAAGATTTGGGCAATGGGATGTCGCTATCGCACCAGCGACAGGCGCGGCCGTCCGGGCCGTTTGCGCCAGACGTCGAGATAGCTCTGAATATTCGCAGGGTCGAATTCCGGACCGGCGAAGGCACCGATCCCATCGGCCGGCGTATTGCCGGCTGCCGGCAAGCTGCCGAGTGCCGCGTCGAACAGATCGGAGCGGAAGGCGGCGACGGCACGCGCGCGCATCTCGTCTGACAAGGGGGCCTGACCCCAGCGCACGAGCTGCGCATAAAACCAGGCGGCTTGCACGGGATCGGGGCGGGTGGCCGCCTGGCCGCCGATGATGATGTGATTGGGATTGTTGCGCGTCGGGCCGTTCGGCGAGAGCAGGATCGTACCGGCCAGCACCCGCTCGACGAGATCGGGCGTGACGTCGATACGAGGGGCGATCACTTCGGCTGCCGCCTTGCGATGGGCGGGATCGCCGATCATCTCGGCGGCGCGCACCAAAGCCCGGATCAGAGCGGCGCAGACTTCGGGATTGTCGTTGGCCCAGCGCTCTCGCATCGCCAGCACTTTTTCCGACACCCGTGCCATGATTTCATAGCCCAGGTGCAAGATATGGCCGACACCGGCTTCGACGGCGACCAGATTCCAGGGCGCGCCGACGCAGAAGCCGTCCACATGGCCGCTGGCAAGGCTCTCCGCCATATAGGGCGGCGGCAGCACCACGAGCCGCACGTCCTCGTCCGGATCGACACCGCCCGCCGCCATCCAGAAGCGCAATTGGTAATTGTGATTGGAGAACGGGAACGTCATGCCGAAATTCAAAGGCTCGACGCCGCGTGCCTTGCGATCGGCCACGACTTGCGCCAGTGCCCGCGCCGAGACATGCGGATCGGCCAGATCGCCGACGGCGAATTCGCTCAAAGCGGCGTGAAGCTGCGGCGAAATGGTAATCGCATTGCCGTTCAGCGCGAGGTTGAACGGCGTGATGATCGGCACGCGAATGTGGCCGAGGCCGAGGCTGGAGGCGATCACCAGCGGCGAAATGAGATGGGCCGCATCGAACAGGCCCAGATTGAGTTTGTCGCGCACGTTCGACCACGAAACTTCGCGCGCCAGTTCGATTTCGAGCCCTTCCGCTTCGGCGAAGCCGCAATCGGCGGCCACCAGGAGCGCGGCCGCATCCACCAGCGGGATGTAGCCAATGCGAAGCCGCGTCATCGCAACAACTCCGAGGCTGTGATGACGGCCTGGGCGATCTCGGCGATCTTTTTGTGTTCGTTCATGGCGGTCTTGCGCATCAATGCATAGGCCTCCTCTTCGGTGAGGCCTTTGGCCTTCATCAAAATGCCCTTGGCGCGATCGATCAGTTTGCGTTCCTCGAGCGCGCCCTTGGCCTGTTCAAGCTCGGTCGTCAGCCGCGAATAGGCGTTGAAACGCGAGATGCACAGGTCGAGGATGGTGGTGACGCGCTCCTTGCGCAGGCCATCGACGATATAGGCGGAAACGCCGGCATCCATGGCGGCCTGGATCGAGGCGCGGTCGCTCTGATCGACGAACATGGCAACAGGCCGTTTCACCACGCGGCTCATCTGGAAGAGCTGCTCCAGCGTGTCGCGGCTCGGGCTTTCCAAGCCGATCAGAATGACATCCGGATCCATCGCATAGATGCGCGCCAGGAGATTGTGGGTCTCCTCGATGCGCGACACCTGAGCAAAGCCCGCTTCACGCAGACCATCCTCAAGGATCGCCGCGCGAACCGCGCTTTCATCGACGATGGCGATCTTCAGATTGGCATCGCGCTGTCCGCCGGGCTCCACACCTGACGAAACCGGCCCCTTCCGCATATCAGCTAAAGCTCCAGTATTGGCCGTGCGCCGCGGCCTGGCCGCTCGGTCGTCCGCGTCGGCGCTCAACGTTGGTCTCTGTCGTCGATCAAGCAAATGCTATTCCATCGGATAGTCCGGCCGGATGGCGAGACGCCAAATTTTTAGGCAATCGCCATGCCAGCACGATCCCGCGCCAATCGCATGGTCAAGCTCGTGTCCGGATAGTCGGATGCGATCTGGCGAGGCAATCACATGATGATAAATTGTGCATCGCACAATAACGCGGCAGTTTTGCCTGGGACGTTCATCAATGCTTGGTAAAGCCGTGATTATGTAAGCTTCAGTGCCTTCGGGTCGCGACCATGACCATCGAACAGCTCTGGAACGCCGTTTTCCAGCAGATCCAGATTTTCTTCGAAGCCGCTTTGCAGCCGTTCGTGCTGCACGCCAAAATCTTCGGCTATGACGTGAGCTCCGGCCGGATGTGGATGCTGTTGGTTAGCCTCTGCTTCACGGGCGTCACTTTGGCGGTCCTCCGGGACGAAATCGTCCTGGCAACCCGGGGCCGGCGTGCCGGGGGCAAAGTGATCGGTATCGATACCGGCCGGTTATCCAGTTCAAGGATGTGCTTGGCCGCTCGCACGACTTCATTTCCAACCTCGGCTGCAATGCCGCGACCCGGACGATCGGCGCGCCGGTCGACATCATCTACGACCCGCTGAAACCCAAGCGGGCGCGCGAGCAGGGCCGGCCGGTGGCGCGCGTGCTATCCCTCATCTTCTGGCTGTTCCTGGGCCTCTTCCCCTTCGTTCTGTTCCTCTTCGCGCCGGAGATGCGCTAGCGGGAGATGGCCTTGGTGTTCGTCGAAAGCGACACCTCGGTCACTGCTTGTGCCGGCGCCTTCGGGTGCGGTCGCAGACGGACGCCCTTTAGCCAGATCACCAGCGCATGCAGGTGAATGGCCGCGATGACTTTTACGGTCAGGAACGGATTGGCGAGCGACAGGCGCACGAGGGCGCGGTCGTCGACAGCAACCGCCGTTCCGCTGAGGACCGCATGTAGCATTGGTCCTTGATCGTCGCTGCTGCGAATGACGATCGTGACGCGCTCGTCCGGCACCCGCAACTTGAAATCATAGATCATATCCATGTCCATGAACGGCGAGACATGGAAGTCTTTGCGGCAGCTCTGCTGGATATGGGTGTCCTTGCTGCCAGGGACGACCGGGATCAAATAGGAGTGGCGCTCGCCGAACGTGTTGTGAACCTGGTAGATCAGCGCTTGCAGCGCGCCGTCGCGATGGCGGCAGAAGTAGACGCTGAGCGGATTGAAGCCGTACCAAAGGACGCGCGGCATGCAGAGCAGTTGGATCGTCCCGTCCGTGGGATCGAAGCCGGCCTGGCGAAGATGCCGCTCGATTTGCTGGCGAAGAGGCGTTGCGCTGCCGTCGCCATGATCGGCTGTCCGAAAACTCAGGAGATTGAAACGTTCCGCCGAAAACCAGCGCAGGCCACGGTCGAGTGTATCGATCTCATCGAGATCGTAGAGAAACCAGAAGCAGGCATGACGCAGCCGATGCCGTCGCGGTCGCCAACGCAGATGCATCACCTCTCCGACATAGAGACGCGAGCGAAAGTTCACGCGGCCATCTCCACGGTTTCGGTATTCCAGCCGGCCGGCAGGCTGATGCGGCTTGACTCGTCGGAGACCCGCCATGGCCGGCGGACGCCGCCAAGGGCTTCGGCGACGGCAAGGCCGGCTTGCAGGCCATCCTCATGAAAACCAGCGCCCATATAGGCGCCACAGAACCAGACATTGCCTTGTCCCTGCAGCGACCACAGTTTGCTTTGGGCACCGATAGCCCCCGCGTCGAAAGTCGGATGTTCGTAGATTTCCTGGCTGATCTGTTTGTCGGCCTCGGGCGGACGTGTCGGGTTGAGCGTCACGAACAGGGGATGTGCCGGATCGATGTCCTGCAACTTGTTCATCCAATAGGTGACCGTGAGGCAGTCCGCTTCGTCGTCCGAGCGCAGATCGAGATAGTTCCAGCTCGCCCAGACCGTGCGCCGACGCGGCATCAGCGACGGGTCGCGATGCAGATAAGCGATATTGCGGCTATAGCGGAATGCCGACAGAAGTTCGCGTTCCGGGACCGTGGGCGCCGCGATGAGGCGCAGGGCCTGGTCGGCATGGGTGGCGAGAACCACATGATCGAAACGCTCGCGATGTCCGCTGTTGTCGACAATCTCGACGCCGTCGGGGGTGCGCAAGATCTTAACGGCCGCGGCATTGCGGCGAATGCGATTGGCATAGCCGTAGGTCAATTTCTCCACATAGGCGCGGCTGCCGCCGGTGACGGTGCGCCAGATCGGTCGTTTAAAAATGTTGAGCAGGCCGTGATTTTCCTGAAAGCGGATGAAGGAGGCGGCGGGATAGTCGAGAATGCGGCTGGCTGGCGCCGACCAGATCGCCGCCGCGAGCGGCAGAAGATGATCGTCACGGAAGGCCGCGCCATAGGCGCCACGGTCGAGATACTCGCCGAGCGATAGATCGGCGAGAAGATGCCGGCGGCTGTCGCGTGTCGCCTGCCGGTAGAAGCGTTGCAGATCATAGAGCATGGACCAGAAGCGCGGGCGCAGAAGGTTGCTGCGCTGAGCGAACAGGCTGGTGAAACTCTCGCCGGAATATTCGATCGCCCCCTGATGCAGCGAGGCCGAAAACGACATATCCGAGGGCTGCGTTACGACACCGAGATGCGCGAAAAGGGCGGTCAGGTTCGGATAGGTTTTTTCATTGTAGACGATGAAGCCGGTATCGACGGCGATCGGTCCGTCCTTCGTGTCGACCATGCGGGTATTGGAATGGCCGCCGATACGGCCGTCCTGTTCGAAGACGGTGACATCATGGCGCTGGGCGAGCAGCCAGGCGGCCGACATCCCCGATATGCCTGTCCCCACGACGGCGATCTTGAGGCCTGCAGTCTTGAGACCTGGAGGCCGGATGCAGGGAGGGGCCGTATAGGCGTTCATCGTCAGACCTCGTGCCGACCGCTTTCAAGCGGCTTGTCTGCACTACGGTCTCCTGGGCCAGTTGGATCACCGGTCTAGCGGATACGGCTCCACGACATATCCTTGCACAGCACCCGTCCGATGACGCAGCCCTGGGTCCGCAGAGCGTTGGCCGCGACGGTGATGTCGATATTGAAGGAAAGTTTGCGCTGCGGGTCATAGGCCGTGCCACTGAGCAGACTGGCCGATTTGGGTTTGACATCCATGACCAGCCTGTCGCCGACTTTCTCGTCGGTCACGCCATCCTTGATCCAGGTGTTAATGGCGCAAATCTGAGCGCCGCATGGGGCGATGCGGACTCGGGCAATGCCATCGCCGCGCGCCCAGGAGCCGGATATGGCGCCCGTCGCGTCCTGAGCCGGAGCCGGTAAGGGGAGGAGGAACATTCCTGTCACGAGGGCTGACACAAGGACTGGGACGCGCGCTGGAGCCGGGACTTTGCCAATACATTTGCCCATGAAATGACCTCCCCGAGCCAAAAGAGCTAAAATCTTCAAAAATTTACGGGTCCGAGAGGGCTGCGTTCTGCTGCGCGCTCGGCAACCGTTTCGTTCTACGTCGTGTTAACGTGATTGGATCAGTGCCCGTTCCAGCTTCTGGCAATGATCCGTTTGGGCGCGGCATGCGTAAAGGGAGGTATGAAACTCGATGTTCGCCGGATGGTTCACAAAATGCCTCAAGGCGCCAAAGACGATCGCCGCTGGATGTTGGGTCGCTGGGTCACGACGGTCCAGCGTGGAGCCGAAATGAAAAACGACGGTCCGGAACGTTCGGACGACGATTATGGGAAGATGATCAGGTCGATCGCCGAGCGGCGGGATCGAACCGCTTTCGCTTGCCTGTTCGATCATTTCGCGCCGCGTATTCGAGGCATGATTTTGCGCACCGGTGCCAGCGCCGAACAGGCAGAAGACATCGCCCAGGAGGCGATGCTGACACTGTGGCGCAAAGCCGATTATTTCGATCCGCTACGCGCCGCGCCGGCAGCCTGGGTTTTCGCCATCGCTCGCAATCTGCGCATCGATGGTATTCGCCGCGAGCGCCGCGCGCAGGTTCATGCCTGTCTTGAACGTGTCGAGCCGGAAGGGCCGGAGCAGCCCGATCATCTCGTGAATGCCGACGAACGCCAGCGCCGTGTCGTGGAAGCGTTGAAGCATCTGCCGCCAGAGCAGGCGGAGGTGGTGCATATGTCTTTCGTCGAAGGCAAAGCCCATGGAGAAATTTCCAAATGTCTCGACTTGCCGCTGGGAACCGTGAAATCCCGGCTTCGTCTCGCCATGGTGCGGCTCCGCCAAGCTTTGGCGGATCTGGCGGAGGAAGAGACGCCATGAGGCCCATCCATCATCCCAGCGACCTGTTGCTCGCCGAATATGCGGCCGGCTCGCTCGATGAAGCGAGCGCGCTGATCGTCTCCGCCCATCTGGCTCTATGCCCGCATTGCCGGCGAGCGGTCGCTGATTTCGAATGTATTGGCGGTGCGCTGCTGGAGCAGGTTGGCGGAGGCGGTTTCGATACGCAGCGGCGGGGCCAAGCGGTTACCGCGATTTCCGCCGATCTGTCGCAGCAGCCCGTGCCGCGTCGCGATCTTTCGGTTGCTGACAGCATCGAAGCGATGATCGATGTCTATGGTCGTGGACCGTGGCGCTGGATCGGGCCCGGCGTCTATCATCGTCGTATCGACCTGGAGGACAATGGCGTGCGCGCCTTCATGCTGCGCGGCGCCCCCGGTACGGAATTGCCGGATCACAGCCATTCGGGCACCGAATTGACCCTCGTCCTGAAAGGCGAGTTCAGCCATGAGCTGGGACGTTTCGGCGTCGGCGACATGGAGGCGGCGGACGGCGGCATTCGCCACGCGCCACGCATCGGCAATGAGGAATGTATCTGTCTCGTTGCGATGGCGGGCACGATCCGCTTGCGCGGTCTGCTGGGACGGTTGATACAGCCCTTCGTACGCTTGTGACTGGGGGATCGCCGTGGGTGTCCGTGTTCTGCTCTTGATCGTTCTGGGTGGATGGATCGGACTGGCCCTGGCGATGACCGCGGCCTGGATCGCCGAACGGCGCACCGGCAATTCCGGTTGGATCGATGTCACCTGGACATTCGCGGTCGGCGGCGCCGGCATCATTCTGGCGCTCGCGGCCTTTCTGTCGATGAAAACCTCTTCGATGCGGATTCTGGTCGTGGCCGGTCTTGTCGCCTTGTGGGCGCTGCGCCTTGGCCTGCATCTGGTGTGGCGGACCCGGCGGATCAACGATGATCCGCGCTATGCCAAAATGAAAACGGAGATGGGTGCGCAGGTCGGATTCGGCATGTTCAAACTAGCGCAGGCGCAAGCTTTGGTCAGCATTCCCCTGGTGATCTCGATCGCGCTGGCCGCCTGGTCGCCGGCCCCATGGCGCAGCCAGGACATTCTCGCCGTGATCGTCTTTCTGATCGCCATTGCCGGCGAAGCCGCTGCCGATCGGCAATTGCGGGCTTTCCGCGCCAAGCCGGAAAATCGCGATCGCTTTTGTGATGAAGGATTATGGCGCTGGTCGCGTCATCCCAACTATTTCTTCGAATGGCTGGGATGGCTGGCCTTTCCGCTGTTCGCCGTTACTCTTTCCGACGATTATCCCATAGGCTGGCTCGCCTTCGTCGGCGCTTTCTCCATGTATTGGCTCCTCACGCGCGTCTCGGGCATTCCGCCGCTCGAAGCGCATATGCGTGCAAAATATGGCGATAGCTTCGAGCGCTATATGGCGCGCACCAGCGCTTTCTTCCCCTGGTTCCCCGCAAAACCATTTGAAAGAGGCGCGACATGACCTTCATGAATTCGGCGATCGTCGCCGCTGAAGCGATTCCGGTGCCCGATTTTGTCAGCCGGGCAGGTATCCGCTTTCTAGTATCGCGCACGTCTCGCCAATTGGCGGGCGAGGAAGCTTCCGATGACGAGCGCTTCGTCAAGCAGATGAGTACCGCGCCCATCGCCGTTCACACGGATGCGGCGAATGCCCAGCACTATGAAGTGCCGGCCGCTTTCTTCGCGCGCGTGCTCGGTCCGCATCGGAAATATTCCTGCTGTCGCTATGTCGACAAAACGACGACATTGGCGCAAGCGGAACTGGCGGCACTTGCAGAAACGGTGCGCAACGCCGATCTCAAGGACGGCCAGGATATTTTGGAGCTTGGTTGCGGCTGGGGATCTCTATCGCTCTATATGGCCGAGCATTTCCCCAAGGCCCATATCACCGCCGTGTCGAACTCGAATTCTCAACGCGCCTACATTCTGGGAGAAGCCGAGAGACGCGGCCTGTCCAATCTGGCAGTGATCACCTGCGATATGAATGTCTTCAAGACGGCGACGACTTTCGACCGGGTCGTTTCGGTCGAGATGTTCGAGCATATGAGCAACTGGCGGAAACTGCTTGGCCACGTCCGGGGCTGGCTGCGCCCGCAGGGCAAATTGTTCCTGCACGTGTTCACCCATCGCAGCGGCTCTTACAAATTCGACGAAAACGATCGCAGCGACTGGATCGCCCAACATTTCTTCACTGGCGGCATCATGCCGAGCCATTCGCTGATCCGGCAGTTCGGCGATCTGTTTCAGGTCGAAAGCGAACGGCGCTGGAGCGGCAGCCACTATGGCCGCACCGCCGAAGACTGGCTCGCCAATTTTGACAGGCACATCGGTGAGATCGAAACCATTCTGCGTCCGGTCTATGGCGCCGACACTCATCTGTGGATGCGCCGCTGGCGCCTGTTCTTCCTGGCTACGTCCGGGCTTTTCGGTCATGCCGGCGGCGATGAATGGGGCGTCAGCCATTATTTGCTGACGCCCACTGTAGCTTGATCTGCGGATGACGCCGGCGGATCAGGCGGCCTTCTTGGCAACGTGAGTCGAGATCGCGTCCATCAGGGCCGGCGACAGGCAATCATAGGGCTCAAGCGCGAGCTCTTTCAAACGGGCGCGGATAGCAGGCATTTGCGCCGGATCGACACCCGATTCGATGACCGAGGACACAAAGGCGGCGAAGCCAGGGGCGGCCGAGCCCTGTTCGACGAACAGTTCCGGATGGATGAAATCCAGGCCATAGAACGGATGGCTCTTGTTCTCGATGTGGCCGTACATGTGCGTACCGCAACCGGTGCACGCATATCGCTGGATCGTCGCAGCCTTGTCGACGACCTGAAGTTTATCTCCGTTGGCGAGAACCGTCACACTGTCATGCGGTACGACCGCTACGACAGAGAAGGTTGCGCCTTCCGGTTTCCAGCATTTGGTGCAACCGCAAGCGTGATTATGAGCGACGTCGCCCTTGATGCCGATCTTCACGGCCTTGTCCTGGCATTTGCAGACCAGCGTCCCTCCGGAAAAATGTCCCGAGCCTTTTCGTACGCCGCCGTCAACGGATGGATGGATGCTCACACTCATTGGATATCTCCCTCTACGTTTGTCGCCGGTCAGAAAACGACCACCGAACGTATCGATTTGCCCTCATGCATGAGATCGAAACCCTTGTTGATGTCCTCCAGCTTCAGAACGTGAGTGATCATTGGATCGATTTGGATTCTGCCATTCATGTACCAGTCGACGATCTTGGGAACATCGGTGCGCCCACGTGCGCCGCCAAACGCCGAGCCTTTCCAGACACGCCCGGTGACGAGCTGGAAGGGGCGGGTGCTGATCTCCTTGCCCGCCTCGGCGACACCGATGACCACCGAGACGCCCCAGCCGCGATGACAGGCTTCAAGCGCCTGGCGCATGACATTGGTATTGCCGGTGCAGTCGAACGTGTAATCGGCGCCACCATCGGTGAGGGCAACCAGATGCTGGACAAAATCCCCGCTCACCTTCGACGGATTGACGAAATGGGTCATGCCGAAGCGGCGGCCCCATTCCTCCTTCGCATCGTTGAGATCGACACCGATGATCTTATCGGCGCCGACCATTTTGGCGCCCTGAATGACATTGAGGCCGATACCACCCAGTCCAAACACGATAACATTGGCGCCGGGTTCGACTTTGGCGGTATTGATCACCGCGCCGACGCCTGTGGTGACGCCGCAACCGACATAGCAACATTTGTCGAACGGCGCGTCGGTGCGGATCTTGGCGACCGCGATCTCGGGCAGTACCGTGAAATTCGAGAATGTCGAACAGCCCATATAGTGAAAGATCGGCCGGCCTTTGTAGCTGAACCGGGTCGTGCCATCGGGCATCAGGCCCTTGCCCTGCGTCGCGCGGATGGCGGTGCAGAGATTGGTCTTGCCGGACAAGCATGATTTGCACTGGCGGCATTCGGGCGTGTAGAGCGGGATGACATGATCGCCTGGCTTCACGCTGGTCACGCCAGGGCCAACCTCGCAGACGATGCCAGCGCCTTCATGACCGAGCACGGAAGGAAAAATGCCTTCGCTGTCGAAACCATCGAGCGTGTAGGCATCGGTGTGGCAGATGCCGGTGGCCTTGATCTCGATCAGAACCTCGCCGGCTTTGGGGCCTTCAAGATCGAGCTCGACGATCTCCAAGGGCTTTTTGGCTTCGAACGCAACGGCGGCTTGTGTTTTCATGGCGTTTCCCAGATGTCATCGGTTCCGGCCGATGCCGAAACGCTCGCACTGTCATGGCGCTATTATACGGACTGGGAAGGCTGACGAAATTTGCCTTTTCAGGCGGATTCGGACAAGGTGCCCCCTTATTCGGACATGCCCTTCTCGACCTGACATCCAGAAGCTGCCGTAGGATTGCTGGATATGGCTCTTGGTGTCGACATCATCATTTATCCCGGTTTCAAATCGATGGAGGCGGTCGGCCCCGTCAATGTGTTCACATATGCGAACCGACACCTGCAGAGCAGCAACGACCCGCGGCGCTACGACATTCGCGTGAGCGCCCCGCAGCCCGGATATGTTTCGTCCGATACTTTGCTATCAATTGAGGCGACCGCCGGATTGGCCACGCGAGATCTACCCCATACGGTGATGATCACCGGCGCCCCCGACATTGACCGGGCGCTGGAAGCATCGCCGACGATTGTCGACTGGTGTCGGGTCAACTCTAGCAAGGTGCCGCGGCTGGCCGGGCTTTGCTCAGGCAGTTTTTTTCTTGCGGCATCCGGTGCATTGAACGGCAAGCGCGCGACCACCCATTGGAGCGTCGCGGGACTTTTGCAGCAACGTTATCCGGGTGTGCAGGTAGTTGCCGATGCGATCTTTGTCCAAGACGGAAACCTGTGGACGTCGGCCGGCGTCACGGCCGCCATCGATCTCGCTCTGGCTTTCGTCGAACAGGATTTCGGGCGCGACCTCGCATTGCAGGTCGCGCGCGATCTGGTGATCTTTCTGAAACGCCCTGGCGGTCAGTCTCAGTTCAGCACGTTGCTGACGAGCCAGATGACCGCATCTCCTGGAATCCGCGAAATTCAGAGCTGGGTGCTCGCCAATCTCGACCAGCCCATTCGCGTCGATGATTTGTCGGCGCGCGCAGGCATGAGCGTACGTAATTTCGCCCGGCGATTTTTTAAGGAAACCCACACCACGCCGGCCGAGTTCATCGAGATCGCCCGGTGCGAGCAGGCGATGGGGCTGCTTCTAGATACCAACCTACCGATGAAAACCATCGCTTTTCGCTCCGGTTTTCCCTCCGACGAACAATTGCGCAAGGTATTCCAGAAGCGTTTTTCGTTGACGCCGCGCGAATATCGCGAGCGCTTCAAGACCACCAACGCGGATCAGGTGATCGCCTGATCATAGGCCGATCCAAATCCGCATCCCGATAACCCACTCATGTTGCCGTCGATCTCGGCCGCTGCGATAGGCGGTTTGAGGCGTCATGAAGAGCCGTGCGGCCTCTCCCGGCTTTCCGCTTGCCCGGATGGATAATAAATTGTATTTCAATATATGAATTTTAAAATATTAGGCGCGAACATGTTGGAACAAGACAATCCCTGGACCTGGATGCAGCCGCACGACGCCGAGATGATGGGTGCCGTGATCATGGATCCATCGGAGCAGACCCGCTGGTGCCGTGCTCTGGCACTGGGCGGCCTGCCTTTCATGTGGCGCAAGAAGGCCCGTGTCGTCCGTGAGATGCTCTACGATCGGATGCGCCTGCGCGACGGTGATCGTGTCCTCATTCTCGGCGAGAGCATAGAATCTTGTGGCTTTATCGATGATTTCAGGAGCCGTATTGGCGAGGCAGGCGTGATCGATGTGATCGATATCACGGCGCAGGCCCGTGCGGCCTATGTGTCGGGCGAACGCGGACGTAACGGGCAGTTGGCGACCTGGCGTTTTGATTATACGAAAGATGTCGAGAATAACCATTATGACGCCGTGGCGGTCTTGCAAGGCGTCCAGCACACGGACGATTGGCAGGAGACGGCAATGGAACTGCTGCGCATCGTGAAGCCCGGCAGAAATGTCGCTCTTGGCGAGATCACATTCAGTCCGCAATTGATGATGAAGGCCGAACTCGATCTTCACATCGAATATTGGCTTGAGAAGATGATGTCGCGCCTGGGCTGGGATGTGAGAGATTTTCCCTATTACAGCCTCGAGCATCTCGAGACCGTTTTCACGGGCCTTGCCAAAGACGTGGAGACTTTTTCATGGAAAGGCGTCGATCTATTATGGGCGACCAAACCGTCGTGATCGATATTCGCCTTGAAAGGAGCAGCCGATGGCTGACAGGATCGACGATTCAATTCCTTTTTTGATGAACTGCGTCGTATCGGCGGGCGTCGAGTTCGCGAGCAGTGACTTTTCCGAGCTTGGCCTGAGCGTCCAGGACGCCCGGATCTTGATTGCCGTTCTCCAGAACAAGGGTATCCGCGCCGGTCATCTATCGGATCTTACCTATATCTCGCAATCGACCCTGTCGCACAACTTGCGCCGGCTTGTTGCCCAAGGGCTCATCGCGCGCGAACGCATCGATGAAGACAACCGGGCCATCGCCATCACTTTGACGGCCAAGGGACTACGGGTCGCGCGAGAGTGCGAGAAATTGAGTGCCGCTCATGAAGCGGTCACCATTCGCGGGCTCGACCCGAAAACGATCAAGAGTTTGCGGTTGGTGCTCAAGCAATTGCTGGCCAACGTGTCGGCACCGCTGGACTGGGAAGCTGATGTTTCCTCATCCAAGGCACTGTCCGGCGCCGATCAATAGGCCGTGGTTCAGCTTGACACCGGGGTGTCCTTAAATAGATTAATATTCATATATTTAATCTAAATTCGAGGGGGGATGAAATGGGGAGCAAAAGAGCGAGTGTTTTCGCCGCGGTGATATTCGCATTCCTGGCCGTGCCGTTGGCGGCGCAAGCCCAGGTCTGGCCGAGCCGGGCCGTTACGTTCATTCTGCCTTTTGGAGCGGGAAGTGCCACCGATGCCGCCGCGCGGGTGATTGCCGAGCGCCTGCAAAAGCAATGGGACAAGCCGGTCGTTATCGAGAACAGGCCGGGTGGCGACGGCTTGATCGCCATCCGCGGCTTTCTGTCGGCCAATGACGATCACGTCTTGCTCTATGCTTCATCCGGCTCCTTTCTATCTCACCCCTATACCTTGCCCGAGAAGCCATCTTACGAATTGATGCGCGACTTGGTGCCGCTCGTTCAGGTCGCTCATACCGTGCCCGTCGTCGCCGCGCCCGCGAAGCTTGATGTGAAATCGCTGCGGGATTGGGTTGAACTCGCGCGCTCCACGCAATTGAATGCCGCCGGTGCTGCCGGCGTGCCTGAATTGTCGTTGAGGGCCTTTTTGAAGACGAGCGCACCCAGCGCCGCTCGCGTCCCTTATCGTGACATCGTGCCGGCAGCCAATGATCTCGCTGAATCTCGCATCCAGTTGTTGTTCACATCTTTCGCCGTGGTGCGTCCGCTCGTCGAAAGTGGGCAGATTCGCATTCTCGCTATTCCGAGCGGTGAACGTTCGCCGCTTTTGCCGGCCATTGCCTCTTCGGCCGAGCAGGGCTTTCCCAGCGCCTTGATGGATACGACATCGGGCATTTACGGCCCCGCCAAATTATCCGCCGCCGATGGCAGCCGTATTGCCAAAGACGTCATGACGGCGCTCTCCGATCCGGCAGTAAAGACGATCTTGAACAATACCGGGCAAGCCCCAGCGCCGGGCGACGGAAAAGTGCTGGCGGAGACCCTGACGCGGCAGCAGGAGCAAGTCAGGCGTCTTGCGGAGATCGGGCTGAATTAGCGCGAAGCGGCGTTCGTGAAGGACGGCCGGTCCGTCTAAATCTGCATCGCATAGGTCGAGAGCCCGCGCTTGTTCTCGTCGATCTCCAGCCGTTGCGACAGCGAGGGCATGGCGCGATCGGCGCAATCGCCGCGCGGGCAGACGCGGCAGGACACGCCGATGGGCGTGACGATCTGCGGATCGTCGAGATTGAGCCCGTCGGCGTAAACGAGTTCCTTGGCGAAATGCACGGCGCAGCCGAGGCCGACGGCGAGCTGGCCGATGCGGCTCGGCAAGCCGCCGCGCGGGCTGATACGGGCTGCCGTATCGATGGTGCGGGCGACGCAGAAATAGCTCGAATTGTCGGGCATGCGCGACACCTGCACGCGCACCATGCCGGGCGTGGCAAAGGCATCGTAAACGTTCCAGCGCGGGCAGGCGGCGCCGAACCGGGCGATGTGAATGCCCGAAGCCGAAAAGCGCTTGGAAATATTGCCGGCGATGTCGACGCGGATGAGATGAAACGGAATGCCTTCGTGGCCGGGGCGGCGCAATGTCGTCAGGCGATGGCAGATCTGTTCGAACGAGACGCCGAAGCGGTGTTGTAGCACGTTGATGTCGTAGCGCGTCGACTTGGCCGAGGCCAGGAATCTATCATAGGGCATCATCACGGCGGCGGCGAAATAGTTCGCCATGGCGGAGCCCGCCAGCGCATCGGCCTGCGGCGTCGTGAACTTGCCGGATGAGACGGCGTGATCGATTTCACGGCGATGGCCGAGCAGAGCGATCTGATAGGCGAGCTGGAAGGTGCGGCTGGGGCCGGGCAGCATTTCCGACAAGGTCAGCTTGCGCGTCAGCGGATTGAACATGCGCAGATGGCCGGGCATGGCGGAGGCGGGCGCGATTTCGAGATCGACGGCAAAGCGTTCGGCCAGCACTTTGATGAGGTCCTGCTGCAAGGTGAGCAGCGCCAGACTGTTGTCATGCCACAGCGACTCCGCTGCCTCCTCGAGGCCGGGGAAGTAATTGAGCTTGGCCTGCAGAAAGTCTGTCACTTCCTCGGAGGGCAGGCCGATTGGCGCAGCGTCGCTATCTGAATCGCCTTCCACCGGTGCCAGCGCCGTGCCGCGCCGATAGCTTTGGTAGAGCGCCAGCATGGCCCGCGCCATGGAGGGCAGGGTGGCGACGATGTCGCGTACGTCGGTCGCTTTGATGTCCTGCGCGTCGAAGACCGGATCGGACAAAGCCTCCATCAGATCGGTGACGAGGCGGCCGTCATCCTCGCCGCCCATGGCGGTGAGATCGACCTTGAAACGCTCCGCCAGGCGCAGAAGGATGTTCACCGTCACCGGGCGCTGGTTCGATTCCAACAGATTGAGATAGCTCGGCGAAATGCCGAGTTCTGCCGCCATCTGCGTCTGGTTGAGCTTCTGGTCTTGCCGCAGGCGGCGCAGCTTGCCGCCGATCCTCACCGAGCGCATCGGATTTTACCCTCGCTTGACATAATTATTACAATTTACAAATTGACAATTGTCAATCTGATGATGAATTGCATTTTCTCTCTGGATTTTCATATAGTTATTGTGAATCACAATTTGCAATGCCATTTTCCGCTCAGCCCAATGACGGCCAAACAGCGACGTAAGGGTCACTATTACAAGCGGAGTAAAAAGCAATGTCTTCCTTTTACAACCCGGAAAACCGCCGCGATTACACCGCTGCCGAGGTTGACCGGCTGTCCGGTTCGATCCGGATCGAGCACACCCTGGCGAAGCTCGGCGCGGCGCGTTTGCGCAAGCTTTTGGCCGAGCGCCCCTTCGTGCGTTCGCTGGGCGCCATGACGGGCGGACAGGCTCTGCAGCAGGTGAAGGGCGGCCTCGAGGCCATCTATCTCTCCGGCTGGCAGGTCGCGGCCGATGCCAACAATGCCGGCCAGATGTATCCGGACCAGTCGCTCTATCCGGCGTCTTCGGTTCCCGAGGTCGTCAAGCGCATCAACAACACCCTGCAGCGCGCCGATCAGATCGCGCGGGCGGAAGGCGATACCTCGACCTATTGGTTCGCCCCGATCGTCGCCGACGCGGAAGCGGGCTTCGGTGGTCCTCTGAACGCCTTCGAACTGATGAAGAGCATGATCGAGGCGGGCGCCGCCGGCGTTCACTTCGAGGATCAGCTCGCATCGGAAAAGAAGTGCGGCCATCTCGGCGGCAAGGTTCTGGTGCCGACCCAGACCTTCATCCGCACCCTCAACGCCGCACGCCTGGCGGCCGATGTCTGCGGCGTCGATACCATCATCTGCGCCCGTACCGATGCGCATTCGGCGACGCTGATCACCTCGGATATCGATGACTACGATCATCCGTTCATCGATCGTTCCAGCCGCACGGGCGAGGGTTTCTATCGCCTGAAGCAGGGCAACCACCACTCGGTGGAACATGCCATCGCTCGCGGTCTGGCCTATGCGCCTTACTCGGACCTGGTGTGGTGGGAAACCTCCGAGCCGGATCTCGGCGAAGCGCGTGAGTTCGCGCAAGAGATGCACCGCCAGCATCCGGGTCGGTTGCTCGCCTACAATTGCTCGCCGTCGTTCAACTGGCGCTCGAAGCTCGACGCCAAGACGATCGAGAGCTTCCAGGAGCAGATCGCCGAAATGGGCTATCGCTTCCAGTTTGTGACGCTTGCCGGCTTCCACGCCCTCAACCTGTCGATGTTCGACCTGGCCAAGGGCTATGCCAAGCGCGGCATGGGCGCCTATTCGGAGATGCAGGAGCGTGAATTCGCCGCTCAGGCCAACGGCTTCACCGCCGTGCGCCACCAGCGCGAAGTCGGCACCGGCTATTTCGATGCTGTGGCCATGGCGATCTCCGGCGGCAAGTCCTCGACGACGGCCATGGCCGGGTCGACCGAAACCGCGCAGTTCCACAAGTCTGAGCCCCGCGTCGCCGCGGAGTGACCATTCTCAACGCAACACCATCATTCAGGAGCATGTCATGAAGGAACAGTTCTGGGTTGTCGGCGGCGAGTTCTCCGATCTCGATTTCCGCCAAGTCATCGAAGGCACCGGCAAGACCTACGGTCCTTTTGAAAGCTATGAAGCGGCCGAGAAGGTCTGGCGCGATTGTTCGCTGGCCAACCGCTTCGAAGCCTGCGCGCGGTTCTCGATCGTTACCTCCGCGATTCCCGCGCAGCGCCGTCAAGCGGCGTAACTGAGCAGCCTGAGTTCCACAGCCCGAGGGCCGTCTCGGAGAATCGCCCCGTACCTCTGTGCGGGGCGGTTTTCGTTGACGCAGAAGGTATTGCCCCTGTCTAAGCAGCTTGCCCGAGGATGAGGTCGGCGGCGCGTTCGGCGATCATGATGGTCGGCGCGTTGATATTGCCGCCGACGAGATCGGGAAAGACGGAGGCGTCGACCACCCGCAGGCCCTCGACGCCGCGCACGCGCAATTCGCCGTCCACCACCGCCATCTCGTCCTTGTCGGCGCCCATCTTACAGGTGCCGGCTGGATGATGCGCCGTGACGGCGGTGTTGCGGACATAGGCTTCGAGCGCCGCATCGTCCTTGACGCTGGCGTCCGGGCCGATCTCGCGTGAGACGAAATCCTTCAACTCAGGCCTCCGCGCCATGTCGCGGAAGAGGGAAATGCCCTTTCTCAACACCGACCAGTCATTAGCTGTCGAGAGCAAGCCCATGTCGATCTTGGGATGCGCCAGCGGATCGGCCGAGGCGATCTTCACCGTGCCGCGGCTTTCCGGCCGCAACAGTACGATGCGGCAGGCGAAACTGTCGGCGAACGGCTTTTGGAACGGCGGCAGATAGGGATTGGCGGCCAAGGAGCCGGCAATGAACAGAAGCTGGATGTCGGGCAGGGCCTTCGCCGCATCGGTTTTGACGAAGCCGGTGATGCCGCCCGGCAGATCGCTCATGAAGCCCGTGCCGAACAGATAGGCCTGCACGGTGCCCAGCGCGACGCGATCGAGCCGCATGTTGCGCAGGAGCGGGCTGGTATCGCCACGGCCATAGATGAGCAGCGCCGCCGCATGGTCTTGCAGATTGCGGCCGACGCCGGGCAGGGCGGCCTTGACGGGAATTTTGTGAGCGCCGAGCAGGTCGGGATCGCCGATGCCGGAGAGCTGCAAGGTCTGTGGCGAATTGATCGAACCGCCCGATAGGATGACTTCCCGCTCGGCCCGCACCTGATGCGTCAGGCCATCCTGCACATATTCGATGCCGGTGGCCCGTGTGCCTTCAAACAGAATGCGGGTCACCTGCGCCTTGACGCGGATTTGCAGATTGGGGCGGCGCAGGACCGGGTGTAGATAGGCGGTGGCGGCGCTCTCGCGCCAGCCGTCGCGGATGGTCATCTGCATGCGCGAGAAGCCATCTTGGCGCGCGCCGTTGTAATCCTCGTTCTGTTCATAGCCGGCGGCGGCTGTCGCGGCGAAATAGGCTTCGATCAGCGGATCCTGATAGCGCGCCCTGCGGGTGGAGAGCGGGCCGCCTGAACCGCGATAGGCGCTGGCGCCGCCTTCCCAATTCTCCTGCTTGCGGAAATAGGGCAGCACGTTTTCGTAGGACCAGCCGTTCAGGCCATAAGAGGACCAACGATCATAGTCGCCGCGATTGCCGCGCACATAAGCCATGGCATTGATCGAGGATGAGCCGCCGACCACTTTGCCGCGCGCGCATTCGACCTGGCGTCCGCCCATGGTCGTTTGCGGTTCGCCGTCATAGCCCCAGTCATAGATGCGGTCGCGCAGCACTTTGCCCCAGCCAAGCGGCATCTTGATGAAGGGATGCCTGTCCCAGCCGCCGGCTTCGAGCACGAGAATTTTGAGCTTGGGATCGGCCGACAGACGGTTGGCGAGCGTGCAGCCGGCGGAACCGGCACCGATGATCACATAGTCGAACGAGCCGGCCACGATCCTCTGTCTCCCAAGAGCCTAAACGCGGGTATAAAAGAAGGCGCGTCGGATCCCGGCGCGCCTCGTTGTCGATACTTACGCCGCCTTGGCGATAGTGCTTTCCTTGCTGCCGATGGCGACCTGGAAGGCGGGGCGGCCTTCGATGGCCTTCATCCATCGGGTCAGGTTCGGCAGTTCCGGCTTATCGATTGGGAATTCCAGGCAGCGCTTGGCGACGCTCGCCATGGCGATGTCGGCGAGCGTCAGGCGGCCGAGCGCCAGCCAATCCTTGCCGGCAAGCGCACCGTCGAGGATTTTCATCTGCGCGACGAGATCGGCCGCCTGGGCGGCGAAATCGGCGCTGCGTTCGGCTTCCGGCTTCTTGGCATCGCGGAACACGGCGAGATAGGGCGCGTTCAGCGAGCCGAGATGCCAATCCATCCAACGCTCGACCTGCGTCTTCTCGGCCGGCGTCGCGCCGTTGAATTCCGGCTTATGCAAAGCGGCAAGATAACGCAGGATCGTGTGCGATTCCCAGGTGGTGACGTCGCCATCGACCAGCGTCGGCACCTTCATGTTGGGATTGAGCGCACGGTAGTCGTCGGTGTTGGTGTTGCCGAACTGGCGACCGTAGTCCTCGCGCGCATAAGGCACGCCCACCTCTTCGAGGAAGAACAGGACTTTCTGCACATTGCCGGAGGTTTGCCGGCCAAGAACACGGATCATTTGGTACTCTCCTCTAGTGGTAGCCTGACGCCTATCGCTTCAGCGGATTGGCGCCCTTGAGATATTTGTCGGTGAAGGCGGAGGCGGCCGGGATCGACTGTTTCATCACTTCCTGCTCGACCAGGGTCTTGACCGTCGAGGCCCAGACCGCTTCCGTCATCCAGCCGATGCCATTGGCCTTGGTGTCGTCGCTGAAGAAGCTGTGCTTCACGTCGGCTTCGATCTGCTGCACGAGCACGGTCTTGCGGTTGGCATATTCCGGATTGGCCTTGATGATAATGTCGGCGGCTTCAGCCGGATTGTTGGCCACATCGGCGAAGGCCTGCATATAGGCGTTGACGAAACGCTGCACCACGTCGCTTTTTTCGGCGATCATCTTCTCGGTGGTGAACAGGCCCGAGCCATAGACCTTGTAGCCGAAGTCCGAGCCCTGCATGATCGACAGCGAGCCCGGGCCGCCGGCCTTGGCTTCCAATTCCGGCACTTCGGCATCGATATAGCCGGGCACCGCATCGACACGGCCGAGCAGCAGATAGTTCTCGTAAGGCGGCGTCACCGTGCTCTGTTTGATGTCGTTGAGCGTCATGCCGTTGGTGGCAAGAAAGGCCTTGAGGAAGACGTAGGTCGAGCCCGACGGCTGCACGCCGATGTTGAGCCCCTTGAGATCCTGCGGCTTGGTCAGTTTCGTCTTGCTGGCCAGCGACAGCATTGCCAGCGGGCTGTGCTGGTTGACGGCGGCGAGCGCCACCACCGGCACGTTCTGCGAACGCGACACGGCGAGCGTCGGCAAATCGCCGAAGCCGAATTCGGCGTTGCCATTACCGACCAGACGCATGGCGTTGGGCGAGCCCGTGCCCTTCTGGATCGCCGTCACTTCGATGCCGTTCTTGGCGTAATAGCCCTTTTCCTGAGCGACGAAGAACATGGCATGATTGCCGCGCACCACATAGTCGAGCTGCACGCTGACCTTATCGGCGGCCTGGGCACCCGAATGGGCGGCCGAGCCGGCGACGACGAGGAGGGCGGCGAACGCTAATCTTCTCATAGGTCTGGTCCTCTGGTTCAGTTTGGATTGGCTTGTTGTTGTGGTTAGTGAGAACGTTGCCTCGTGTCGTATTTCGGAGCCCACGGCACGAGGAACCGTTCGGCCAGTTCCACCACGTAGTAGAAGGCAAGGCCGAGCACCGAAATGACGAGCAGAGCTGAGAAGACCAGCGGCGTATCCAATTGCGTCGAGGCAAACTGGATCACGTAGCCGAGGCCCGCATTGGCGCCGGCGAATTCGCCGACGATGGCGCCGATGACGCTGAAGGTGATCGCCACTTTCAGGCCGGCGAAGAGATGCGGCAGCGCATGGGGGATACGCACCCGCAACATGATCTTGTTCTTGTTGGCGCCGACCGATTTCATCAGCGACACGAAGGACGGTTCGACCGATTGCAGACCGGCGAGCATGTCGATGGTCACCGGGAAGAAGGCGATGACGACGATGAGCAGCAGCTTCGGCGCCATGTCATAGCCGAACCACAGGATGAAGATCGGTGCCAAAGCCACCTTCGGCACGTTCTGGAACAGGACGATCAGGGGATAAAGCGCCCGACCGAAGCGTTCGAAACGGGAGATGACCAATGCCACGGCGATGCCGACCACCGCCGAGAGGATGAAGCCGACGAGCACCTCGATAGCGGTCACCTTGGCCGCTACCATCAGATGATAACGGCTCTCGATCAACGAGCGGAACACGGCGCTCGGCGCCGGCACGACGAATTCCGGCACGTTGAACAGGCGCACGCCCAATTCCCACACGAGGAGGGCGGCGATCATCAGCCCGGCGGCCGGGATGAAGTCCGGCAGCGGCTTGCGCACGTTGTCTGATCGGGCCTGGGACACGCCGCTTTGCACCACTTCCGTCACGACGTCCTCCTGTGGCTTTCGATCAACAGACCGCGCAGGCGCTTTTCGGCGGCCTTGAACGCGGGTTCCGAATAACTTTCCTCGCCGCGCGGCCGGGCCACGGTGATCGGCAGGGTTTCGATGATGCGGGCAGGGCCGGTCCCCATCACATGCACTTCATCGGAGAGCAGCACGGCTTCATCGATGGAGTGGGTGACGAGCACGATGGTCTTGCCGGTGCGCTCCCAGATGTCGAGCAAACATTCGCTCATCTCTTCGCGGGTGATGGCGTCGAGCGCGCCGAACGGCTCGTCCATCAAGAGCACCTGCGGATCGAGCGCGAGCGCGCGGGCGATGGCGACGCGCTGGCGCATGCCGCCGGAAAGCTGCGACGGCATTTTCTTTTCCGCGTCGCGCAGGCCGACCAGTTTCAGCATCGCTTCGGCGCGGCCGAAGGCTTCCGACTTGGCGATCGATTCATCCGCCGTCATCAAGAGGAAGGCAGCATTCTCAAGCGCGTTCTTCCACGGCAACAGGGTCGCTTCCTGGAAGACGAGGCCGATCACGCGTTTCTTGGCGGCCTCTTCCGGCGCGATACCGTCGACGGTGACCGAGCCTTCGCTGGGCGGCACGAGGCCGGCCAATACTTTCAAGAGCGTGCTCTTGCCGCAACCGGATGGCCCGATCAGCGAAACGAAGCTGCCGCGCGGAATGGAAATGTTGACGCTCTGCAAGACGCGCTGGCGCCGACCCGCATGGGTGAAATCGACGGCGATATGGCGTCCGATGATTTGCGCCTCAGCCGTCTCCGGCAGGGAAGCGACAGAAGGGGCGGGGGCGACGGTCTCGGCGAGCATCATGGCATCTCCCTTAGCGGCTCACTTGCCCTTGATCGGCTTGTAAACGATCACTTCGATTTCGATCTTGGTGCTGATCACCGCGCGCGCTTCGATCGTGGTGCGGGCGAGGGTGGCGTCCTTGAAATATTGGCCGAACACTTTGTTGTAGCGGCCGAAGTCGCGCGTATCCTCGAGATAGGTGGTGGCGCGCACCACGTCGGCGAGCGTGCAGCCTTCGAGCGCGATGATGCGCTGAATAGATTCGATCGTCGCGGCGGTTTCTTCCTCGATCGTGCCGGAAATCATGTTGCCATCGGCATCCTTCGCCACCTGGCCGGAAACGAAAATGTAGTCGCCGGCGCGCACGGCCGGATGGAACGGCAGGTTCGGGTTCTTGTTGCCGATCGGATAAACGTCGTTACGCGTCTCAGTCATGACAGGTCCTTAGCGAAAAGCGTCCGCTTCGATGATGTCGACGCCACTGACGCGGTCGACGAGATAGATGAGCCCACGGCTGTCCATGGTGACGTCGTTGGAAGAGGGGCGATCGGCACCCGGTGCCGCCGGCGGCACGTAGTAGCCAATCTCCTTGGGCTGGTAGGGGTCGGCGAAGTCGACGATGCGCAGACCCTGCGCGAACCAGGCGAAGGGCACGATCGTGCCGGAAAAGCGCTCCGAGGGCTGATGACAACCGGTCATCGCTGGCTGCGCTTTGCCGTCGGGATCAAGGCCCGGCACCTGGAAGGTCGAGATTGGCACGGGCAGGCGCTCGTTGGTGATGTCGTAGACCCAGGTGAACGACGGTGGCGACGGCCACAGTTTCGCAACGTCCTCATCGGCCACGATCATGATGTTGCGGCCCTTCAAGGGCTTGGGCATCACCAGGCAGGTGTGGGTGGGGTGCGGATAGGACGGGCTGGTGTTGTAGGCGGAGACCAGCGTCGGCTTCGACATGTCGGAGATGTCGAGAATGAAGAAGCCGTGGTGCCAGTAGCTCACATAGAGCCGGTCGCCGTGGCGCAGCGGATGGTGGCAACGCGGCGTCGGCCAGTCGTTACCCCACGGATAGGCTTCGCCACCCGCCTGCCACTGACCGGGAATCCACCAGCGGCCGACTTCTTCAGGACGGGTCGGGTCCTTCAGGTCGAGGATCATCGTGATATTGCCGACATAGCCTTCGGCGGTTGGCGAGATATAGGCGTAGCGGCCGTCGAAATCGAAACGATGTACGCCGCCGCCCTTGGTGCGCCACTCGCACAGCAGTTTCGGCTGCGCCGGATTGGACACGTCATAGATGTTGAGGCCGCCGCCGATGTCGCCCGGCTGGTTCTTGCCGAACCGTTCGACGTTGACGACCATGATATTGTCTTTGACGCGCACCTTGTGCGAGTGCCAGCCGGTCGGCACTTCGATCTCGGAGATCACCTTGGGCTTGCGGGGGTCGGCGACGTCGATGATCGTCGTGCCCGAAGTCGGGCGCATATGACCGACATACATGGTCGAGCCTTCCACCCAGACCTGGCCACCGCCCGGTGTTTCGATCCGGGCGATGTGGGTCGTGTTGGATTGGCGGGCGGGTTTGTCGAGCACGGAAGACTCCTGCGAAAAGTAGTGTAGGGGGCGGGCGCCTATGGCCGGCCGGAACGTCAGGCCAATGGCCGGTCAGACCAGTTGTGAAACTTGGCCCGAGGCGCTCTTGCCCCACTTCTTGTAGAGATCGAGTTTCTTCAGCGTAGGCTCGTCGCTGGCGACGAAGAGAACCAACGGCTCCTTGTCGGATGTGTTGTGATGTTCGAACCAGGAGCCGCCGGGGATGGCCAGCGTGTCATATTCTTTCCAGTCCATGCGCTTGCCGTTGACGATGGAATAGCCCTGGCCTTCGAAAGGCGAGACGAGCAGGCTCGATGTCGTGCGCACCGGCAGGGTCTTGCCGCCCGGATGCAGCATCTGCGCGAAGAACGTCATGGTCTTGAACACCGGCTGACCGGTGGTCGGGTCGATATATTCGACCATCAGGCCATCGTGCTCGTCACCCGGGTTCTCGCGATGCTTGTTCAAGAGCTCGCGCACCATGTCCCAGCGATAGAGGAACATCGGCGAGGAATAGCCCGCGCCGCGTGACTTGGTGCCGGCGAAGCGCGGCATCAGGCCGCCATAGCCATAGGTCTTCTGCGAATAGTCGGGTGTGAAACGCTCGGTCTGCTGCTTCAGCGGCACGATCTTGCCATCGATTTCTTCTTTATAGTCGTGATCGAAGTGGATGGCGTTGAGCGTCTCGACGAGCGGCAGATCGAGCACCGAGAGGTTGAGCGCGCGTTCGTTGCCGACGGTGCCGTGATTGTGCCAGGTGTCGTTGGGCGTCAGCACGAGGTCGCCGGGACCAAACACCATGTTCTCGCCGTCGACGCCGGTGAAATTGCCCTGGCCCTTGAGGCCGAAACGCACCGCGCTTGGTGAATGCTTGTGCGGCGGCATGATCTCGTTGGCGTCGTTGAGCCGATAAGCCGTGTACATGGTCGACACGGTGGCGCGGCGCGGCGCGAGGCCCGGATTGACCAGCACCAGCGAACGGCGCTCGGAATCATCCATGGTGATGAGTTCGACGGCGCGATTGAGAATAGGCTCGATATCCTCGGCGCAGCGCCAGACGTAAGGCACGGCCTTGGGGCTCGCCATGAGCTGCTTGATTTCGTCATGCGCCACATCGGCTGACGTCGCCCAGAAGGGGAACATGTGGTTGGCGGCGACGTCGTCGTAGAGCGCCTTCAGTTCCACATCACGGTTGCGCAATAGAGTGTCGGACATGCGGGCCTCCCGTTAGCCTCTCGCTGAATGAGGGCAAGTTAGGCGCGCAACCCGACCGAGGTCAACCAAAAACAACCAATGATATTGGTTAAATGTTGGACGCCTGTGCATCATTGCAGTGCACATTGCATTGATGCAGTGCAAAATCACAAAATATCGGTATTTCAGGGCTATTTTGTGAGTTGGGACAAGCGTTCTGAGAGGCGATCGTAGACTCAACCAAAAATTTTGGTTGAGATATCGAGCCGACCGATGTACAAATTGCGGGGTAAGTTCACCGGCACGTTTGTCCTGCGTGGCATCCGCCCGTTAGTTTCTGCGGAGATCGATTCCGGTCGCTCCAGGCTCCACATTCCTCGAGGTTCGAAGACAGCCTTCATGACAGCGATTGTGTCCAGTACCCGTTCCACCCCTCGCAAGCCCAGCGGCGCGAAGCTCTCTCAGGCCCAAAAGCCCGATGACGATCTGGAAGAGTTGAAGGATGCCATCCGCGCCATGGCGGCGGACAAGAAGCTTGCGTCCGAGCGCGACCTGGCTGAAACCCTGGGCGTCAAGCGCCATCAATTGCGCCGCGCCTTGCTGGCCTTGCGTGCCAATGGTGAACTGGAACCGGCGCGGGCCAAGCGGCAGTCTTTGGTCAGTCACGATGGCGAGAGCCTGGTGCGGGCCACCAATCCGATGGAAGTGATCGAAATGCGCATCGCCATCGAGCCGTTTCTGGCGCGGCTGGCGGCGGTGCGGGCCTCGCCGCAGGAAATGGCGCGTATCGAACAGGCCGCGACCACGGCGAGCGACGTCGACAGCGGCGCTTGGGACGTGGCCTTTCATAAGCTGATCGCCGCCGCTTCCGGCAACAAGCTGGCGGCCTCGCTGTACAGCCTGCTGCGGCAGGTTTCGAGCGACGCACGCGTGCGGCTTGGCAGCAGCAACCGTCCGGCGACGCCGCAGCGCATCGCCACGCGCGACACGGAGCATCGCGCCATCGCCCAAGCCATCGTGCGCCGCGACCCTGATGGCGCCGACCGTGCCATGCGCGCCCATCTTGCGTCCGTGCAGAAGCGCGTCATGGAGCAGCTCAATCCGGGGGCAATCCCGCATCCCTAGCCGAGAGCGCTCAGGGGCAAAGCACAAGAGGCTTTTGGCAGTCCTTACCCGGAGATTCCGGCAAGATACTGTTGCGCCTGAGCTTCAAACATTGACAATGGGTAAAAACCCTGGAAAGTCCCAACTGGGCAGTCGGTAGATTTGCGTAGTCGTGAGTTTATACCGTAGGGGACTGGTATCCATGGAATTTACCGCTTTGTCGGTCGGCGCTGCCGACCGGATTGTCCGTTTGCGCGTGCAATTTCTGTCTGAGACCAGCCAGCTCGCGCTGCGGTCGGCGGCGGGGATGGTCGTGCTGGCAAGCTCGACGCTGTTCGTTCCCACAGGCGCCCAGGCGGCCTGCACAGTCGTCGGCACGACTGTGCAGTGTGACACCACCTCCACGAGCAATACGACCTTTGCGACCAATACGCCCAACGACCGGGAATACTCGGGGAATTCGGCAACTCCGCTTCAGCTCACGATTGACCCGGGCGCAGCGGTCAGCGGTTTCGGTATCGCCTTCTCCAACACGGGCGCTGGCGGTGTCACCGTCACGAATGGCGGCACGATCAGCGTCGATGCAGGCAACACGCCGACGGTCGGTGGTACGGCGGCACTGTCTGTCACCGCCGCCGGCGGGCCGATCATCTATACGGGCGGTGCGATCACCAACAACGGTAACGGCAACGCCTTCGATGTGCTTCAGAACGGCGCCGGTACGGTCAACATCAACATTACCGGTGCTATCACCGCGGCGACCGGCGAAGGTCTTACCGTGCGCGACACCGCCACCGGCGGCAACATCAGCGTCACGACTGGCGCGGTGACGGCGCTGGCCGGGGGCAAGGACGGCATCGACGTTCAGACGCAATCGACGAGCGCCAATGTGACGATCGTGGCGAACGGCGATGTCAAGGCGGGTAATGCCGGCATCGTCGGCGCGATCTTCCCGGCGGCGGGTACCGGCAATATCGACATCACGGCCAATGGCGCGATCGACGCGCGCTTCGGTATCGACGCGGAGAACTTCGGCACGGGCTCAACGACGGTGAAGACGGTTGGCCCGGTGACGGCGACGTCAGGCAACGGTGTGTTCGCGTTGACGACGGGCGGCAATGTGTCGGTGACGACAGGTGCGGTCAGCTCGACGGGCAATATTGCGATCGTCGCCCGTCAGACCAGTGCAGCTGGCGCAGGCACCATCGGCGTGACGACCAACGGCGATGTCTCGGGTACGACGGGCATCGAGGCGACCAACGCCGGTACCGGCGCGATCACTGTGATCACCGGCGGCACGGTGACGGGCACATTCTCCGAAGGCATCAAGGCGACGGGCAACGCCGGGGTAGACGTGCAGGTGGCTGGCACGGTGACGGGCGCCACGAGTGGCCTGAGCTTGATCGGCGGCACCGGCGGTGCGGGTAATATCTCGGTGACGGGCACCGGCGGTTTCGTCGGTGGCAGCGGCGACGCGGCGAACATCAAGAACAACGGTTCGGGCACGGTCACGGTCAATATCTCGGGCGCCAGCAGTTCGACGGCGGGCGAGGGCATCGTGGTGCGCGACACCGCCACCGGCGGCAACATCAGCGTCACGACTGGCGCGGTGACGGCGCTGGCCGGGGGCAAGGACGGCATCGACGTTCAGACGCAATCGACGAGCGCCAATGTGACGATCGTGGCGAACGGCGATGTCAAGGCGGGTAATGCCGGCATCGTCGGCGCGATCTTCCCGGCGGCGGGTACCGGCAATATCGACATCACGGCCAATGGCGCGATCGACGCGCGCTTCGGTATCGACGCGGAGAACTTCGGCACGGGCTCAACGACGGTGAAGACGGTTGGCCCGGTGACGGCGACGTCAGGCAACGGTGTGTTCGCGTTGACGACGGGCGGCAATGTGTCGGTGACGACAGGTGCGGTCAGCTCGACGGGCAATATTGCGATCGTCGCCCGTCAGACCAGTGCAGCTGGCGCAGGCACCATCGGCGTGACGACCAACGGCGATGTCTCGGGTACGACGGGCATCGAGGCGACCAACGCCGGTACCGGCGCGATCACTGTGATCACCGGCGGCACGGTGACGGGCACATCAGGCAGCGGCATCATAGCGAGCGGCACCCACGCGGTGAATGTGCAGATTGCCGGTACCGTGACCGGCGCTATGAATGGCCTGACTTTGATTGGCGGCGCCAGCATCATCAACGTCTCCTCATCTGGCGCGGTCCGCAATCTGTCAGGCCTGTCCAATGACATGGCGATCCAAACCAATGCCGCGACGCTGACGTTGACCAACGCTGGTTCGATCGTCGGCACGGTTCAACTCACTGGCGCCGCAACCCAGTTTCTCAATAACGGAAGCTGGAACAGCGCCGGCGGAACCAGCGACTTTGGTGGCGGCGCGAGTACGCTGGTTAACAACGGCACCTTTGTCGGCGGAAGCTCCGCTGGTATCGCCCAGATGACGCAATGGTCCAATCTGTCCCAGTTCACCAATCAAGGTCTTTTGACCATGATAGACGGCGGCGCTGGCGATATGATCCGGCAGACGGGTGGCAATGCCACTTTTGCGGCCGGTAGCACCCTGGCGATCGATATCAACGCGGCTGGTGCGGCCGACAGGTTCAGCACATCGGGCACTGCGACGATCAATGGCGCGACGCTGGCGGTGAATGCATCAGGTGGCATAGCCGCTTACGGCACGCGCTACACCGTGCTCACTGCCGACGCTGGTGTCAGCGGTCATTTTAATTCTGTAACGGGTCTGCCCGCGGGCACCGCCTTTGTGAAGCTCGTCGATGTTTACGACGCCAACAACGCCTATCTCGAAGTGCAAAAATATCGCAACTTCGCCGATGCGGGCTGGACGCCGAACCAGATCTCGACGGGACGCGGCCTCGACAGCCTCGGGCCGGGACAATTGGCCAATGCGGTTGGCGCCTTGGCCACCGATGCCCAGGCGCGCGCCGCCTTCGATCAGCTTTCAGGTGACACGCATGCCTCGATCAGCACGGCGCTGGTCGAGGACAGCCGCTTCGTGCGTGGCAGCGCGCTTGATCGTCTGCGCAGCGCCTTCGGAGCGCCGGGCGCGGCGAGTGTGCCGGTCATGTCCTATGCGCCAGGTGGCCCGTCCTCCGTGCGGCTGGCGCCGGTCGAACGTTTCGCCATCTGGGGCCAGGCCTATGGCTCCTGGGGCCGCTGGAACGGCGATGGCAATGCGGCAGGACTGAAGCGTTCGACGGGCGGCTTCACCGTCGGTGTCGACACGCCTGATTTCGGCACGCTTGCGATGCCTGTCCGTTTTGGCATGCTCGCCGGCTACAGCAACACCAGCTTCAACGCTGGCAGCCGCACCTCGTCGGGCTCAAGCGACAATTATCACATAGGTCTTTATGCCGGCACGCAATGGGGGGCGTTCGGCTTCCGCGCCGGCGTCATGCACACTTGGCACGACATCCGCACGAGCCGCTCCGTCGCCTTCATGGGCTTCGCTGACTCCTTGCGCGGTAGCTACGACGCGCGCACCACGCAGGTGTTCGGCGATCTCGGCTATCGGATCGATGCGGGCCGCTTCGGCTTCGAGCCCTTCGCCAACCTCGCCTATGTCAATCTGCGCACCAATGGCTTCCGCGAAACAGGCGGCGCGGCGGCTCTGACGAGCCAGGGCAGGACCAGCAGCATCACCTTCTCGACGCTCGGTCTGCGGGCCTCGAGCCAGCTCGACCTCGGCGGCATGGCCTTGACGGTTCGCGGTACGCTCGGCTGGCGCCATGCCTTCGGCGCGGTGACGCCGCAGGCGGTGTTCGCCTTCGCCGGCGGCGCCCCGTTCACGATCTCCGGCATTGCCATCGCCCGCGATGCAGCGGTGGCTGAGGCGGGCCTCGATCTGATGTTGACGCCGGCTGCGACATTTGGGATCAGCTATAGCGGTCAGTTCGCCCGCGCCGCCAACGATCAGAGCCTGAAGGCCAATCTGGCGGTGAAATTCTAAGAAGGATTCACCGTGCTTCGTTCTGTCATATTTGCTGCTCTGATGTCGGGAACGGTTTTGGCGACGGGGGCGGCTTTGGCCCAATCTCCGTCAACTCAGTCGCCGGCTGCGCAAAGCGCGCTTCCCGGCGGTGCCACCTCCCTGCGGGAGACGTTCGAGGATTGGCAGGTGGCTTGCGTCACCCAGAACAATGCCAAGCGGTGCGCGCTCGGGCAGGAGCAGTTCGGCCAGAACCGTCAGCGCGTGCTGGCGATCGAACTCGTTCCCGGCGACAACAATTCGCTCAGCGGGACCTTGGTGATGCCGTTCGGCCTGTTGTTCGAGCCGGGCATCACCATGCAGCTCGACGACAAGCCGTTCGGCAAGCCGTTGCGCGTGCGCACCTGCGTGCCGGCCGGCTGTATCGTGCCGCTGCAATTCGACACGGCGACGTCCAATGCCCTGAAGGGCGGTGCTACGTTGAAATTGACCGCCACGCCGAGCGAGAGCACGACGCCGGTCAATTTTGCGATTTCGCTGAAAGGCTTTTCGGCGGGCTTGAACCGCACCGTTGCCCTGGCGAAATAATTAGCCGGCAGCGAAGGCGCGCGCGCCGAAATATCCGGCGGTCGCGGCGAGAGCGGTCAGGAACGTTCCCCAACACAGGTCGACGATCGTGATGATTGTCGACCATTTCGCCAAAGTCGCCTGATTGGTCAGGTCATACGTGCCATAGGCGACGAGGCCGAGCAGGGCGCCATTCAGAAGCGCGGTCGTCCACTGTCCCGCGGCCAGCGCCGGCACAACTGCGAACCAGACGATGCCGAAGACATAAAGCGCATAGAACAAGATGGCGGGCGCCAGATTGAAGTCTGGGCGCAACAAATCTCCAAGCTGGTTCCGGTAAAGCGGTTGCGCGGTCGCAGACAGCCAGACTACATCGAGCGCCAACATGCAAAGCGCGGCGGACAGATACCCGGCGATAAAATTTCTCATTCTTCACCCCTCATCTCTCCGTCATTACGAAGCTGGAATGATGTGGGATTTCCTACCGATATCCGCGCACGATCACATATCCGTTACATCGCTCTGCTGGAACGTTTTGCAGTGCGGCGACATTATCCTCCATGGCCCGGAACGCTTGACTTTTCAGAGGGTGAGCCCGACCTTCGCCCTCGTTCAAGAAAGCCGTTCCCGGTTCAGAGGCGGGAGTGGTCGATCCGCGAATGACGCCATTGGCGTTTTCGGGCGAAGTGGATACCGGTTCGCCTCAAGAAAACGCGTGAGAATTCTAGGTTTAGTCTCGAGGTCCCGTTGGGCCGCCATCGGAGGAACGTATGACGTTGAAAGCTTCTGTGTCGATGACCTGTCTCGCGGTCGCGCTCGGTCTCGGCCTGACTTCGGCCGCGTTGGCGCAGGCCCAGCCGGCGCCCTCAACCGACTACAAGCCGTCGGTCGGTCAGCAGGGCAAGGACGTGGTGTGGGTGCCGTCGCCGCAAGCCCTGGTCGATCGCATGCTCGACATGGCTAAGGCCACCACCAGCGATTTCGTCATCGATCTGGGATCGGGTGACGGCCGCACCGTCATCACCGCCGCCAAGCGCGGCATCAATGCGCTCGGCATCGAATACAATCCCGACATGGTGGCGCTGGCGCAGCGCAACGCCGCCGAGGCGGGTGTCACCGACAAGGCGAAATTCGAGAAGGCGGATCTCTTCGAGAGCGATTTCTCCAAGGCGACCGTCATCACCATGTTCCTTCTGCCGAACATCAATCTGCGGCTGCGCCCGAAGATTCTCGACATGAAGCCCGGCACCCGCATCGTCTCCAACACTTTCGATATGGGTGAATGGCAGGCCGACGATCAGGTGCAGGCGACGACCGACTGCACCTCCTATTGCCGCGCCTATTTCTGGATCGTGCCGGCCAAGGTCGACGGCGGCTGGCGCAGCGGCAACAGCGAGATCAAGTTGGAGCAGAAGTTCCAGCAGTTCACCGGCACGGTGACGACCGGCAATGTGGTGGCGCCGATCTCCAACGGCAAACTGGTCGGCGACACGATCACCTTTACCGCCGGCAGCACCGAATATACCGGCAAGGTCAACGGCGATGCCATTGAAGGCACCGCCCGCACCAACGGCACCGATGCCAAGTGGCAGGCGAGCCGCGTCGCCAAATCGTAATCGGCGACGCCCAAGTCTAAGCGTTGCGACGAGCCGCCCGTACCAACGGGCGGCTCATTTTTTAAAGTTATGTAAAATCAAAATCCTAATCAGTTTATTTCATAAATCAGATTAGGCTGGACCTCGGCCGGCCATTGAAGTGAAATGTCAGGAGGCCGCCAGGATTCGGGCGCAGCGGTTGCCTGTCTGACGGGGCCGGGGAGCAAACGCGCATGGCTGAAGCTGGGACGTCCGTATCTTCGACGGCGCGAAGCCTTGCCGATATCGAAGCCTCCACCATGCGCAAGGTGTCGTGGCGGCTCATTCCCTTTTTGATCCTGGCCTATTTCCTGGCTTACCTCGATCGCGTCAATCTCGGCTTCGCCGCGCTGACGATGAACGACGAGCTGAAATTCTCCCCGCTGATCTTCAGTTGGGGCGCCGGCATTTTCTTCATCGGCTACTTCCTGTTCGAAGTGCCGAGCAACGTCATTCTGCACAAAGTGGGCGCCCGCCGCTGGATCGCGCGCATCATGGTGACCTGGGGGCTGATCTCGGCGCTGATGGCCTTGGTCGGCGGGCCGATCAGTTTTTACATCCTGCGCTTTCTGCTTGGCGTCGCCGAGGCTGGCTTTTTCCCCGGCATCATTCTCTATCTGACCTATTGGTATCCGGCCGAATATCGCGCCCGCATTCTCGCGGCTTTCACGGTCGCCGTGCCGCTGTCGACGGTGATCGGTGCGCCGATTTCCGGCTATCTGCTTGGCCTCGATGGTCTCGGCGGCCTGCGTGGCTGGCAATGGCTGTTCATTCTCGAAGGCGTGCCGTCGATCCTGCTTGGCATTGTCACCTGGTTCTATCTCACCGATCGCCCGGCGCAGGCAGGCTGGTTGAGCGGCGAACAGAAGCAATGGCTCATCGCACGGCTGACCGAGGAAGAGAGCGCCAAGGAGACGGCGCAGCACATGACACTGAGCGAGGTCTTGGCGTCGCCGAAAGTGCTGGTGCTGAGCCTGGTCTATTTCGGTTTCGTCGCGGCTCTCTATGGCATGCAGTTCTGGCTGCCGCAGATCGTCAAGGCCTTCGGCCTCAGCAATCTGCAGACCGGTTTTGTCACGGCCATCCCTTATCTCTTCGGCTCGATCGCCATGGTCCTCTGGGGCCGGCATTCGGACCGAACGCGCGAGCGCGTCTGGCATGTGGTGCTGCCGCTGCTGCTCACCGCGCTGGCCCTGGCTGCCGCCAGCACCTTGACCGACCCGATCCTTACCATGGTGGCGCTGACCCTGGCGGCGATCGGCATTTTCTGCACTTTCGCCCTGTTCTGGACCTTGCCCACCGCTTTTCTCAGTGGTGCTTCGGCGGCCGCCGGCATCGCGATGATCAATTCCATCGGCAATCTAGCCGGTTTCGGCGGGCCTTATCTGATCGGCTGGATCAAGGACAGCACCGGCAGCACCTCGACCGGGCTGCTGATCCTGGCGGTCATGCCGTTCGTGGCGGCGCTTCTCGTGGTTCTGCTCAGGCATGACCGTCGCGCCGAATTCGCGGCGGCAAAATAGGGGCTAATCGGCCAAATGGCCTGGTCCAGCTCAAGATGGATGCGAAATGTCCCGAGATGGGCCATAATCTCTTGTCAGATTTCGCCTTCTTCGGCCGCAAGCTTCACAGAAGATAAACGACATTTAGCGATATGATTATGTCTGAGACGCCGCGCCCCATAGAGTTTGGACGGGGTAGAGCTGGAACTTGGACTTTCGGGGCGCTAATCGATGCTGACGACGCAAAAGGCTGGACGTGGGATCGTTGGGGCCCTGATCGCCACCTGCATGGCTCTGGGCATCGCAACGATCGGGACGCAATACATCGTCTCGAGCCAGGGCGATGTCGCCGCGCGCGCGACCGCGCAGACCCAGCAGATCGCCCAACTCGCCCGTTTCCCGGCGCAGCTCGCCGCCACCGAAATGGATTTCCGCAATCAGGCCGCCGTGCCGCGCGGCACGCTCACCGCCAAATTCAGCCAGGCCATGAGCCAGCTCGACGCTTCCGCCAACGCCATCGCCCGCAACTATGCCGAGGGCAGCGCGACGCGTGTCCAGTTCAGCAATCTCTACGGCGATTTGCGCAGCCGCTATGACGCGGCCTTCCGCGCCTTGTCCGAGGATCTCGCCGGCAATCGTCGCAGCACCGATTATTTCGTCGTTCATGCCGATGGCATCAACCAGGCCTCGCAGGCAGTCTCCACCGCCGCCACGGGCTTGATGGAAGATGAGCTGCGGCAGATGCCGTTGCAGGCGCAGGCGCTCGCCAATGCCGGTAGCCGCATGTCGGAAATGTGGATTCTCGCCGGGCTCGCAGTGCTCGGCATCATGTGCGCCTATGGTCTCGTCGTTGCGCGCAACGCCAACAAAGTCATGCGTCTCGCCGATGCCGTGCGCCACCATCGCACCGTGCCGGTGCAAGCCGCCAGCGAAGCCGAGAAAGACGCATCGCCCGAAACACCGCGCACGCGTCCCCCAGTAGCTGCCGCCGATCTGCCGCGGCTGATCGACGAAGCCATTCCGACGGCGCTTGCCGACGAATTGAAGACCGGCGTGTTGTTCATCGCCATGACCAATCTCGAGGCGTTGCGCCTCGATCATACCGGCGAAGAAGTCGAGGATTTGCAACTTGGCGTGCGCGACAGCATCGCCGCGGCGCTGCGTCCTTCCGACGTGGTGGCGCGCTTGGGCGACGGCGAATACGGCATCCTGCTCGCTGAAATGCGCCAGCGCGGTGACTTCGTGCCGATCGAACAACGTATCCGCCGCGCCATCACTTTCGCGCAAATGCGTTTCCCGCAATTCGCCGGCAAGAACATCGCGCTGCGCAGCAACTCGGCCATGTATCCGATCGACGGCTATCGCGGCGACGATCTGCTGCGCTCGGCCCGCACCATGGGGCACGTCAATCGCGAGCACGTGCAACTGAGCCACGATCCCGCTCAAGTCGAAGAAGCACCGCTGGCTTCGGCCGAGATCGCTGAACCGCCCGTCCAACAAGCTGCCGCGCCGGTGGTTGCGCCACAGCCGCAGGCGGCGCCGGCTCCGCAGAACGGACGCAAGCCGCCTGATCGCTGGGACCGCGACGATCTGATTTTCACCTAATCTAAAGCGATTTTCGGGCCAAAAACGTCTAACTGCGTGCATTTGGCATGGGACAACTGGGGTTCTGACGCGCGCCCGCTGTCGCTGCTGGTCTTCCGGCAGGCTACCATGCGTCCATGTTGGACACGGCGGTTCGGCCCGCATTCCTCAATGTCGAACGCTCGGTGACGGGCGTGCCCTGGCGTGATCGGCTGGGGCCGGACGGGCGTGCCATATCGGAAGCCCTGGTGCAGCAGTTCGGCATCAGCGACATTCTTGCCCGTGTTCTTGCCGGCCGTGGCGTGACGCCTGAAACGGCGCTGCCTTTCCTGCATCCAACCGTACGCGACGCCATGCCTGATCCAGCCACCATGGTGGACATGGAGCCGGCCATCGCGCGATTGGCGCAGGCCATCACGGCGGGCGAACGGATCGCCATCTTCGGCGACTATGACGTCGATGGCGCATGCTCGTCGGCTTTGCTCGCCGACTTCCTGCGCCATTGCGGCAGCGACCACGCCGTCCATATTCCCGATCGCATCTTTGAAGGCTATGGCCCCAACAACGATGCCATCAGCCGCTTGGCTGCCGACGGTGCGACCCTGCTGGTGACGGTCGATTGCGGCACGGCGAGCATCGAGCCATTCGAACATGCGCGCACGCTTGGGCTCGACGTCATCGTGCTCGATCACCACCAGGCGCCGGAAGTGCTGCCCTCGGCCAGCGCCATCGTCAATCCGAACCGGCTCGATGATCTCTCGGGCCTCGGCTACCTCTGCGCCGCCGGCGTCGTGTTCATGACCCTGGTCGCGCTCAATCGGCGCCTGCGCGAGCAGGGCTTTTGGCGTGAGAGCCGTCCGGCACCGGATCTCTTGAAGAGCCTCGACCTCGTGGCGCTCGCCACCGTCGCCGACGTGGTGCCGCTGCGCGGTCTCAATCGAGCCTTCGTCAGCACTGGCCTACAAGTGATCCGCGGGCGCGGCCGCATCGGTCTGCGCGCGCTCTTCGATGCCGCCGGCCTTGATGGACCGCCGCAGGCCTTCTCGCTCGGCTTCATGATCGGGCCGCGCATCAATGCGGGCGGGCGTATCGGCGATGCTTCGCTCGGCGCGCGGCTTCTCTCCCTCGATGACGAAGCGGAGGCGGTGCGCATCGCCGCCGAACTCGATCGTCTCAACAAGGAACGTCAGGTTCTCGAAATGGCGGCCGTCGCCGAAGCGGAGGCGGAAGCTCTAGCCTCGCTCGGTCTCGACGAAGAAGGAGCTGCGGTGGTCGTCGCCGCTTCGCAAGGCTGGCATCCTGGCATCGTTGGCCTTGTGGCGGCACGGCTGAAGGAGCGGTTCGGCCGGCCGGCTTTCGCCATCGCCATGGGCGGGCTCACGGGCACGGGTTCCGGCCGCTCCATTCCCGGCGTCGACCTCGGCAAGGCGGTGCGCGCCGCTGTCGAAGCACACATCCTGGTGAAAGGCGGCGGCCATGCCATGGCGGCGGGCGTGACGGTCGAGCGCGACAAGCTCGGTGCCTTCCGCGCCTGGCTCGAGGAGCGGCTCGGCGAGACCGTGGCACGCGCCCGGGCCGAACATGCCCTTATCATCGACGCGGCGCTGACCGCTGGCGGCGCGCGCAAGGAAATGGTCGCCGACGTGGAACGGGCAGGACCTTTCGGCTCGGGCAATCCGGAGCCGGTGTTTGCTCTGCCGTCGCTGCGCATTCTCGATGCTTCTCAGGTCGGCACCCAGCACGTACGGGTACGTGCCCAGTCGGGTGATTCTGCCCGCATTGACGCCGTGGCCTTTCGGGCGCTGGAAAAGCCGCTCGGCCAGGCCCTGATCCGCCATCGCGGCGAGATTTTGCACCTGGCAGGCACGCTTTCCATCGACCGCTGGGGCGGCAACGAGCGGGTACGGCTGCGCATCATCGACGCCGCCGTGCCGGATTAACCTCGAAAATCCGCGATTTACGTTCAAAATGCCACGCCAGCGGCGCCGGCGCGGCAAGGCGACAAAAACTCCACGAAAATCGCCGGCAAAAACGTCGTCTATGGCTTGCATCGGGCAGGGGCTGTGACTATACCGGCGGCGGTTCGCGAGACCTCTTGCGGAAACGCCGCTGGCGTCTCCATTTCCCGCGATCCCCGCGCCCATCGTCTAGCGGTCTAGGACGTCGCCCTTTCACGGCGAAAACAGGGGTTCGATTCCCCTTGGGCGCGCCAATCGAATCAAATGCTTAGCTGTTTCATTCGACAATCCGCGCTGGCTCAAAACCAGCATGAGAGCACGGATCTGTTAAGCTGCGATGGATCGTCCGGCGCTTCAGGATGAGCCGCGCGAGCGAACAATAGCTGCAAGCTCATCATCCCTCATGTCGTTGACGCCGCGATGTTCGGCTGATGTTCCTCGACGCAAACGCCAGCCACCCCTCTCGGATCGCTGCGATGGCTGGTGCTTGCCACAATGCGACAGATTTGATTTCTTCCAGATCCAAAAAATTGGGGGGATCAGCTCAAAATGAAGCTGTCGAGGCTATTTCGCGAACCCGAGCAGGCTGACATCTTGCTCGACATCAAGAACTCAATCCAAACCCTGTCAGAACAAGTTGGCGCGCTTCAACAGAAGCTTGCACGTATCGAAACCATGGAACACGGTGGCAGGGCCACCTATGTTGGAAATGGCCGCGTTCTGAGCAAGGCGACATTCCAAGACTTCAGTCTGTCCTACTTAGTTCCCGGGAACGATAGGCTTATTGCTCCTCATCTTATCACCCATGGTGAGCATGAGCCCGAGATAGCTGAGTTTTTCATTTCCCATGTCACGAAGGCAGACCATTGCGTCGATATCGGCGCGAATTTTGGCTTTTTCACCGCCCTTATGGGTCGATTGGCAACCGAAGGACGCACGATCGGCGTTGAGCCAGATCCAGAAACCTTTGCTCTTATGCGGGACAATATCTACATCAATTTTCTGGAAGGCCGGGCCGAAGCTATTTGCGGGGCCATTTCAAACCAAGATGGCTCGCTCACGCTTCACCGACGCGATACAAGACCAGGTAACACCAGCATCATTGTTGAACCCTTAGAAAAGCTAGAGCGAATGGGCGAGGCCCCATCGGTAGAATTCTCCGTTCCATCCTACCGGATCGATAGCCTGCTAGAGCGAATGTCGGGTCGTATCGATCACATGAAAATCGATGTCGAAGGAGCTGAGCCTCTTGCCTTCGCGGGGATCAGCGAAACACTAAAAGCCAATCCGAATATTCAGATCGTCATGGAATGGGCGCCAGGGCAAATTCGATCCGCCGGCTTTGATGTTCCTGAATTCACCCGCGAACTGCAAAAACTAAACCTTTATCCCACCGGGATTGCGCAACATGGAGCCACTTGGTCGTTAGGCTATGACTACCTGCTAGGCACTCCATATATGAGCGGCGTTCTATTGACTTTGCAATAAGAGTTGGCCAGTGGGTTCGCTGGATTAAGCCCTCCGACCGATGATCGGAACTATTCCTCATCGATGTTCGCTGTCTTTACGATCTCGCGGTAGCGAACGATATCCCGCTTGATGAAGCTGGCGAATTCGTCGGCGGTGCCGCCCACCATATCGTAGCCAAGATCGGCGAAGCGTTTCTGGAAGGCGGATTCCTTGATGACCACTTGGATGTCATGATTGAGGGCTTCGCGAATGTTCCGCGGTGTCTCGCCCGGAGCCATGATCCCTAGATATCCCGAGTTGTTGTAATTCGGCAGGCCAGCTTCCGCCATTGTCGGAACGTCGGGCAAGACGCTCACTCTTGTATTGCTCGTCACAGCCAAGGGGATCAGTTGGCCTCTTTTGATCGGCTCCATCGCCCCCAGTATGTCGCTACAGTAAATTCCGATTTCATCGCCCAGCACGGCAGCCAATGCGGGCGACACGCCCTTGTAGGGTATATGCGTCAACTTCACGTTGGCCTCGATTTGCAGAAGCTCCATACAGAAGTGATGCGCGCTGCCCTTGCCGACAGAAGCATATTGCAACGGTGGATTGCTTGTTTTGGCCAGATCAAGCAACTCTTTGAGTGTCTTGATGTTCATTTTCGGCCGCACCACAAGGACGTTCGGCGAGGCCGCGAGATAACTGACTGCGGAAAGATCCTTGTCCGTGTCGTAAGGCAAGGACTTATATACGCTTGGATTGACTGAAATAGATGTCGAAGCCAGCAACAGCTTTTGACCGTTCGGCTTTGACTGCGCGATGGCCGATGCGGCAAGAATGTTGCCGGCACCTGGCTTGTTTTCTATCAGCACGGGCACGCCCCAAACCGTTTCCAGGCCTCGTCCGAGTTCACGCGCGACCTGATCAACGGTTCCGCCGGCAGCAAATGGTGCGACAATGGTCACGGGGCCGTTCGGCTTGAATTCCGCAGCCTGAGTCGGCGCAATCGTCTCAAGCCCGAACAACAGTGCGCAAGAAATTGAAGTGATTAGCCAGCGCTGCAAGCCCACGAGCATCTCCCCGAATTTTGTTGTTGTCGAGAAACTGGCAACTGCACTCAACGTTGTCAAATTTCATCCGATGATGTCTTATTTCACTAAGCAACAAGGACTTCATAGGGAGGTCGTATTGGGAAATCGTGCGAAGCGTATTGCTGTCATTGGTGGCGGGATTGGTGGCATGACAGCCGCCGCAGCTCTTCATCAGCGTGGGTTTGAAGTGTCCATTTACGAGCGGGCAGCAAACCTTGGTGAAGTGGGATTTGGTCTCCAGCTTGGTCCCAACGCTGTTAAAGTTGCGCGCGCAATTGGTATTCTCGATGAGTTGAAGAGCTTCGCCGTCGAACCGTCCTCGATGGTTTCGCTCACATGGGACACGGCTGATCTTCGCTTTCGAAATCCGTGGGACGGGCTGATGGAGCGGCGGTTCGGCGCGCCCTACATGATGGCTCATCGTCCAGATCTTCACGAGGCTCTGATCGGCAAAGTACCGTCGGACGCAATCCATCTCAGCAAAAGCTGTGTCGGCGTTGCCAATACCAAAGACGGTGCGACGGCCATTTTTGCCGACGGAACGCAGATCGAAGCAGACGTCGTTATCGGAGCCGATGGTATTCACTCGGCCGTGCGGAAGGTGGTTTTTGGCGAAAGCACGGCACGTTTTACAAATCAGATCTGCTGGCGTGCAGCGGTGCCGATGGAAGATGCGCCTTCTCAAGTCGGACCAAATCGGTCAGTGGAGTTGCACACCAAGGATTACATTGGCTGGATTGGCCCGACCGGCCACGTCATTTGCTATCCAGTCCGCGGCGGTAAATACATGAACATCTTTGCGGGACGTGTCTCGGAGGAATGGGCTGAGGAGTCGTGGTCGGTTCCGTCGAGCGTCTATGAGATGCTCGAAGCTTATGCCGGCTGGAATGATGCCTTGCTCGATATGTTCCGGAAGATAGAGAGCTGCTATCGCTGGGGCATTTATGATCGTGAGCCACTGGAGACCTGGGTGAATGGCAGGATTGGTCTTCTCGGGGATGCGGCTCATCCTATGATGCCGACCCTCGCTCAGGGGGCCGCCCAGTCGATGGAAGACGGTCTGGCCCTGGCGAGGATCTTGTTCGAGCACAAGGACGATCCAGGCGCCGGACTTCTGGCCTATGATCGTGAGCGCCAGCCGAGAGGCAAAAAGGTCCAGCTGCAGGCCCGCGATCAATTTAACAACAACCGGAAGCCGGTCGCGCCCCCGCCGATCAGTGTCGATTGGATCTATGGGTATGACGCTGGCACCGGCGCGACGACGATCGTGGACTAGGGGCACCGCTCTCACGGAATGGGCGCATGTCCGCTTAGTGTGTCAATAATTCCAACAGCTTGCGGGTGTAACCTAATCGGCCTGTTCAATAACAGTCTGATAAGACCTGCATGCGAGCATGTTCCTGCTGGCCTTGCCAATAGACCCGTGTGACGGCAATCTCAGCTTAGTCAGGCGTTTCTGCGAGTTTATCATGATCGACGATGGCATTGCCGCTGCTGGCAAAGGAAACCAGGGTACTGCGCTTGGGCGTCAGTTGGCGCTTCTCAACCGCCGGTCGTTTCTGGCCGGCTCGGCCGCCGGTCTCGGTGCGCTTGGACTTGCCGGCTGCGCGACGACCGACGGCATGAGTTTCGCCGAGGCGACGGCGCTCTACGGGCCGGTGCCCGAGGAAAAGTTCCCGATCCCGGCAACCGATATCAGCAAGCTCGATCCAAAATACTATCGTCGGAAGGTGCGCTACGACAGCAAGGAAGCGCCCGGTACGATCATCGTCGATCCCGGCAACTACCATGTCTACCGCATCGAAGGCGACGGCAACGCCACCCGCTACGGCGCCAATGTCGGTCGCGATGGCTTCCGCTGGAGCGGCGACGCCTATGTCGGGCGCAAGGGCGAATGGGCGACCTGGACACCGCCCAAGGAAATGATCAAGCGCCAGCCCGAGGCAGCGAAATATGCCCGTGGCATGCCAGGTGGTCTCGACAATCCGCTCGGCGCGCGCACGCTTTATCTCTACCAGAACGGCCGCTACACGCTCTACACGATCTACGCCAGCAGCGATGTCGACTCGATCGGCTCAGGTATTACCAGCGGCTGCGTCGGTCTCCTCAGCCAGGACATGCTGCACCTCTATGCGCAAACGCCGGTCAAGACGAAAGTGGTTGTGCTGCCGGCCTAGCCAAGGAATTTGAAATCGGAAAGACGTAGGATGAGCGATTGCCAAAGCAATCGCTCATGTTGCTTTAGGGCGACTGAGCTTCGCGGCGCAGGTCCTTCACCGATAGCCAGACGGCCGAGATCAGGAAATAAACCGCGCCCACCGCGGCATAGCCGGCCACGTTGCTGACGGACGGCGGCGCCGGCATGCGGGCCTGTGAAATGAAAAAGGCGCCGGCCAAGGCCGACTGAGCGCCACTCAAGATCATCGCCCATTGCCCGCCAAAGCTCTTCCAGCGCCGAAGGGCGGTGCCAAGTTGCAACAGGCCGGAGAGAATGGCCCAGGCGCCGAACACCGCGAGCACCCAGTTCATGCTGAACTGCAGCGCCAGGATGACGGCGAGTGTCGTTGCAACGCTAACGGCAACATTGATGGCCTGCGTCCGATTTTTGCCCAGACCGCCGCTGCGTGCCGCATCGACAAAGTTCGCCGCCGCATCCCAGGCAGGATAGGCGACGAGCAGGATGCTCGCGAGCGCCGAGGAATGCTGGGCCAGCGTGAAGGCGGCCACCACCCAAACGACCGAGAAACCCGCGCGGACGAAGTAATAGAACTTGAGCCGTTCCTCCTGAGCGGCGTCAGCGAAATCGGTTGAACTGTTGGTCATATTGATACCTTTCAACTAGTTGGTAGGTTAGGGATGAAATCTGGAGGGCGATTTGCCTGATTTGAGGCCCAAATCCGGAATGGAATCTACCAATTAGATGGTAGGCTTGATCGTCAAATGGATGCCTCCGGTCTCTTCGTTCATTGGCGAGCCGCGACAAGTCTTTCGATGAGGGGGCGGGTAACCGCGTCGAAGATCGAGGGGTCGCCGTAAGCGCGGGCCGAAAGCATGGCGCCGTGCACCGTTGCCATGAATGACTCTGCTTCGGATCGAGCAGTGCCGGACAGAGTGAGTTGCCCCTGTTTTACGCCGCGTTCCATGACGGACGTGAGCCATGCGGAAAGCGCCCGAAAATAAGCCCTGACTTCCAAGGCGATTTCCGGTGGTAGCGCTGGTATTTCGCTCGCCAGCAGGGCGCAGACGCAAAAAGTGACGGTCCCGTCGGCGATGCAGTCCCGCCAGAAGCCAGTGTAAGCGCGGAGCTGATCCACCGGGTCGGGATGATGGCGTTCCAGCTCGGCGATCCCCACCTCGGCTTCCTCGCGGTATCGCACCACAAGGGTGCGCACCAACTCGGCCTTGCTGGGAAAATGGTGGTGAATGCTCGCCTTGCGGATGCCCACGACCTGGGAAATGTCCGCGTAGCTAAACCCGTTGTACCCGCCTGCGATGGTCAGCGAGCGGGCGCAACGCAGAATGTCGTCGGAGGTCGTCGTAAGGTTGCTCATAGTTCTGTCTACCTTCTAGTAGGGAGTCCGTCAAGTGTCCATAAGATGCGCGGGCAGGGCGCTCGAAGCCAATCCGGCAACTCGGATAGGCCAGCTATTCCACCTTGCCGATCTTTCTGGTCGCAGCGATCGGCCGGGCGCTATCGGCCTCGACGAAGGCTTTGAAGGCGACCGCGTCTTGATAGGCCGGCGGACTTTCAGCTTTCTCGAAGATCTGCCGGATTGCGGAAGGGAATGCGCTGCGCGCCCGAGCAGCGGAGGCGGCGAACCGTCTACGCTGCTGCCGTGGCGCTTTGGCCCGGCCTTTAATGGGCGAGCACCGTTTCGTTGGACGGAGCATCGGCGCCGGTGTCGTGAAGAAATATCATCACGACGCAGGCGATGACGGAGATGACCAACGGTGCGGCGGCAATGAGGTAGAGATGCTCGAGTGGGAAGTTCATTCCGATGAGCATGCCGCCCAGTGCCGGTCCGCCGAAGGCGCCGAAGCGTCCGATGCCGAAAGCATAGCCAACGCCCAGCGCACGGACGTGGGTCGGGTACATAATGCCCGCCGTCGCATTGAGGCCGAACTGGATGCCGAGCAGGCAAAATCCTGAGACGAAGGTGATCCACACCAGCCAGGGCGTTGTTGCCAAATATCCGATCGCGGCCGTCGATGGGATGCCGAGAAGGATGAGCAGAATGACCGGCCGCAATCCCATCTTGTCGACGAACCGGCACATGACGAGCCCGCAGACTGAGCCGCCGAGCTGGAACATGAGGCCGGCATTCTGCGCCGTGGCGGCACTTCCGCCAGCCTTGATCAGGGCAGGGGTGATGATCGTCTGCAACCAGATGTTGACGAAATAGAACACCATCAGGTTGATCGCAAACAGCAGCCACATGAGCGGCGTGATCACCGCGAATTTACCGACGAACAGATCGATGAAGCGCGCCTTGTCCCGATTGTGGCTTGCGGAGACGATGACGTCGTTAGGTCCGATCGTCGTTCCCATGCGGGCCGCCAGACGCACCATCTCAGCCCGCCGCGAGGGAACCAGGCTGAGATATTTGATCGACTCGGGCAGAATGAAGAATGAGAGGGCGGCGATCACGAGCGGCACAATGCCGCCGATCCAGAAGATGATCGGCCAATCGTAAGTGGCGACCAATGTATTGGCGACGATGGGTGGAAAAATGCCGCCGAGCGTTGTGCCGATGAACATCAGAATGATGAATGTTGCGCGCACGCGCCGCGGCGCCATTTCCGCGTTCAGCGAGATCGTGTTTGAAACCACGCCGCCGACTCCAAAGCCGGTCAGGAACCTCGCCCAGGTGAGATGGTCGACAGAATTCGCCACAGCGACAAGCATCGTAAACAGACCGAAGACGATGAGCGACAGGATGATCGCGATCTTCCGGCCGTAACGGTCGCCGATCCAGCCAAAGAGCGGCGCACCGAACAGCACGCCGAAATTAGTCGCGCTGAAGGGGAATGTCAGCGCCGCCGGTGAAGCGAGGTGCCAGTCACGCACAAAGAAGGGGCCGGCCGCAGGCGCCGCCGAAATGTCGTAGCCGTCGATGAGGGTGATGACGAAACACCAGAAAACCAAAAGCCAATTGAAGCCCGTGATTTTTTGACTATCGACCAAATCGTCAATGTTGATCGTTGCGGATTGTTGCACGGGGCGTCCCTCCTAGGGGTATGATTTGAGCCAGCCAGATGCTGAGCGTGTCGTTGCCGGAGCCTGTCACAGGCTTAGCTGGAAGATATCGATCTGTCACTCGCGTCAAGATCTTACAAGTAAGGCGCGTGCTGAGTATTACGCGATGATGGTTTTCGGATTGCAGTCCCGACACTTTTGAGCCGGGTAATTTCTTTTGTGCGCTCCTCGGCCTAATATCATAGGGATACGAAGCGACAATGTGACGTGACGCGACGATCTATACCCGTCGTGCCGACAGCTGTGTGAGATCGGGTCCGCATGAGTTTCGGTGTGAATGCAAGCTGCGATGTGGCTTCTGCCCAGGCAGAACAGGCGCGTTCTCCGGCTGAACATCCCAATCTTGTGTTGGCGACGACGGTCCTTGCGTCGGGGCTGGCGTTCGTCGACGGTTCGGTCGTCAATGTCGGCCTGCCGACCATCGAAGCCTCGTTCCAAGTTGGTTCGGCGGATCTCCAGTGGGTGATCAACGCTTATCTATTGCCGGCGAGCGCCTTGCTGCTGTTTGGCGGTGGCGCTGGCGATCGTTTTGGGCGGCGGCGGATTTTGATTTTGGGCATGCTGCTGTTCGCGGCTTCGTCGCTCCTCTGCGCACTTGCGCCAACGCTTTCGTGGTTGTTGATCGGACGGGTTCTGCAAGGAACGGGCGCCGCGCTCCTGTTGCCCAATAGTCTGGCGATCCTCGGCGAGTCCTTTTCGGACGAGGCGCGTGGGCGGGCTATCGGCATCTGGGCGGCGGCTGGTGCGATCATGGGCGCCGTGGGGCCGGTGCTTGGCGGATGGTTGATTGATCTTACCGGATGGCGCGCCATTTTCCTGATCAACCTTCCGCTGGCGCTGGCCGCCATCGCACTGGCCTTGGCCTATATTCGCGTGCCGCGCACTGACGGCGCGAAGGGCCCATTGGATGTGGCCGGCAGCATGTTAGCCGCGGTCGCATTGGGCGCATTGACCTGGGGCCTCACGATCGGCTCGGGACCAACAGGATGGACCTCGCCTGCGGTCGTCGCGGTTACTCTGGGAAGCGCGCTTCTCGTCGGGTTCATCGTTCTCGAAGGCCGACGGGGCGATCATGCCATGATGCCGCTTGCGCTGTTTGCGTCGACGACTTTTGTTGGATTGTCGCTTCTGACATTGCTTTTATATGGGGCGCTCGGCGGGCTGCTGGTTCTTCTGCCTTACGTGCTGATCCAATCGGCCCAATATTCGGCGACGGCAGCGGGAGCGGCGATGCTGCCTTTTCCGCTGGTGATGGCGGTCGCTTCGCCGATGATCGGCGCCTTCTCCGGTCGCGTCGGCCCGAAGCTTCCGCTCGCCGTAGGATCCATAGGGGTCGCGGTGGGGCATCTGCTGTTGCTGCGCGTCGGCGCGGATGCCGATTATTGGATGACCGTCTTTCCCGCGCTTTTCGTCATCGCGCTCGGCATGTCATGCGCGGTGGCACCCCTGACGACAGCTGTTCTGGGGTCGGTGGATGAACAACACACCGGATCGGCTTCGGGCCTCAACAGCGCTTTGGCGCGCGTCGGCGCTTTGGTTGCGACAGCGCTTTTAGGGATCGTTCTGTCGGCGACGGGAGCGGCGCTCATCGGCGCGTTTCATCTCGCAGCGATGGCGGGCGCCGCACTGGCGATGGCGGCCGCTCTCTGCGCCATATTGTTGATCGACGATCAAGCGCCCTAGCGTCCGTGCTTTTCCAGAAAGATATATGGATGAGTTGACGGTGCGAATTTCAAGTTCCCTTTACGCCATGGCGCTTGCACCGGCTATTCCACCTTGCCGATCTTTTTGGTCGCAGCGATCAGCCGGGCGCTGTCGGCTTCGACGAAGGCCTTGAAGGCGACGGCGTCTTGATAGGCCGGCGGACTTCCTGCTTTCTCGAAGATCTGCTGGATCGCCGGATCGGCCATGGTCGTCTTCATCGCGTCTTCGAGCTTGCGCGTGACGGCGGCGGGCAGGCCGTTCGGTGCGAACAATCCGGCCCAGATGTAAAACTCCACATCGTCGTAGCCCAACTCCTTGAAGGTCGGCAGGTCGGGGAAGGAGGGAATGCGCTGTGCGCCCCAGTTGGCGAGAACGCGCAAAGCGCCCGAATCGACATGCGGCTTCAAGACGCCTGGTGCCGAGGCAAGCGCCTTGAGCTGGCCGGAGAGCAGATCGTTCAACGCGGGCCCGGCGCCGCGATAGGGAACATGCAGCAGTTTGATGCCGGCCGAGGCCGCGAACATTTCCATGGCGATATGCAGCGTGCCGTAGGACCCCGACGAGCCGTAGGAAATCGTGCCGGGATTGGCTTTCGCGTCAGCGACGAAATCCTTCAGCGTCTTCCAGGGCGAAGAAGCAGGAACGGCGAGCAAGGTCGGGTCGGCCAAGACACGGGCGATGGGGGCAAGCTGCGTGACTTCATAGGGTGACGGCCGGTCGAACAGGCGCGCGGCCTCCGGCAGCACGGCGAGAGAAGACAAGGTCATCAGCAGCGTATAGCCGTCTGGGGTCGCGCGTGCGGTCGCGGCATTGCCGATCGCGCCGCCGCCACCACCGCGATTATCGACCACGATGGATCGCCCGAGCAATTTCTCCAGCGATTGCGCGACCGGCCGCGCCGCCAGATCGGCCTGTCCGCCAGGCGGGAAGGGCACGATCATCGTGATGTTCTGCTCGGGCCAGGCACTCTGTGCGGCAGCGAACTGAGGCAGGCACGCGCCTGCCGAAATGGCCGTCAGTCCGGCAATGATCTCGCGACGATCCATGGTCTCCTCCCCCACTATCGTGATCCGTGATGATGATACGAAATTTCAGTCGTTGACCAGAGCAATGCGGAAAAAAGAATGCGCCAGGGTGTGAACATTTCATTCCGCCATTGGCGAAGGATGATTGCGCAAACATTTGCATGAAGTCGCGATGTCGATGCGATGGAAGGGGCATATGTCGGTAACAGGTCGAGAGGAGAAGCGATGCCTCTCATCGATTGGATGCTGTCTCCGTGATTTACAACGCCGCCGGTGCGACGTTGCCCGATGAAACGAAGGTAAAAAATTTTGAAGCGGGTAAAATGAGCGCGTTCTTTTCGCCACGAATGACAATCACAAAAGCGCGATTGTTAATCATCGCGACGCGAGATGTTAATTCATGAACTAGCTGCGGCACAGTGATAAGTCTTTCGCCGCCTTTTCATCGCATTACCGAATGTTCATGCACGATGGCAGGCCTGACAAAATTAAGCCGAAGTGCGTTCGCAATTGTGGAGCAGTTGAGGCATCGAGAAACAAACAGGGAGAATCGCCATGTTCGATCGTCCAAAACTTGCCGTAGCTGTCGTTGCTGTTGCTCTCGTTCCGGGCTTTGCAACCTCTTCAGCATTTGCGGCGGCCGCGGCATCTCATGCCGTCGTCCATCATCCGGTCCATTATACAGTGCCGGCTGAACACCAAGCGGCTCCCGCTGCGCCAGAACAGCCGATCCCTTCGAACTGCTATCGAAGCCTGATCCAAAAGCCGGTGTTCGGCGAAGGCTTGGAGTGGGTCAATCTGATGATCTGCACCTGACTGATCAGCGATGCAGTGGAGGTCGGCCATTCCAAGCAGAGATGCATCTTGGCCGATCTACGAGTCAGATCGTTGAAAAACGTTGGCTAGGCCAGCCAATGCCATATCACCGTGAAAATCCAGAACATCCCCGCTAATGCGAGGCTTGCTGCCGCTTTGCGTTCAATAGGACTCATATTGAAATCCCAAAAAAGAAGACCGGAAAAATCCGGTCTTCTCCTGAGCGCTTGTATGGACTGTGCCAGTACATCCGTGGTCACAGGCCCAAGCACTAGTCTTCTTGGCGACTGATATTTTGCGCCGCGACTTTTCCGTTGCTGCCGACCACAGCATCAAACCGAAGTTTCTCGCCTTTTGTCGGAGCGCGAATCCCCGCTTGTTCCATGGCTGATATATGGACAAAAACGTCTTTGCCGCCATTCTCCGGTTCAATGAATCCAAATCCTCTGCCGATGTCGAAAAACTTCACGATCCCGTTCGTCATGGCGAATTCCCGCGTTGAATCGAGAGTAGCGTACCGTACTCACACGGCGCGAGATCGATTTTGTAAGGGGAAATCGTGAGGTCGCTGGGACGGACTCAAAAAATCAGCAGGCAAGATCGACTTGCTCAAAACAAGATGCGCGTCGTTTGTGTTGGAAGTGAGACCTGATCCATCTATCTACTTTGAATTCCAACTGATACAAGACACCGTGGCGATTGCGAAAAGACAGAGTGCCAAGCTTCACTGCACGCTATGCAATTGATCATTGTCTATGAGGCGAAGCATTCATGCACTCGGTCGAAGGACTTTTCGAGAATGCGCCTTTTCATGTTCAAATCGGACTTCAAGAAAGAGCTAAGAGCATTTTCCGACGATTCTTCCGGCGAAAAACTGCCTAAGCGTTTTGGTCCTTGGATAGGCGTTGGTGTCGTGCGGGCTGATAAAAGCCCACCTTACGGGTTGCCACGAGACATTATTGAGAAAGCCATTTTAGACAACGGTTTTCAGTTGTGGCGTGTGAAATAAGAATCCTTCGGAAGATCATCCTTCGCCTCTGGTTATCTTGAGTTTCTAACGCCAAGCCCTGATGCGTTCCGATGGCTTCAAATCAAAGCGACGTCAAATTCAATATCACGCGCAAATAAACGACGACGGCCAGAAAAAGCGCGGCCAGGATCGCCATGGCCCAGTAGAAGAACGTCTCTAACTTTCCCATTTCGCGATCCTGTTCGGCGGCCCGGCACGGTGAAGTGAATAAGTTCACTTCGATACGGGCTACTTTGAATGCGTCGACATGATGCTAGAAGCAGCTTTCTCTGCCATTCAAAGTAAAGGAGCCCAGCGAACCAGGCTCCTCCAAGACCGCGTTCAGGTGGAATGAAACCTGCGGCGGGCTTTCTCCTCCCTCGCGATGGGCGGATCAGTTAGGTGCGCGGGGCAAACCACTCTCGCATCAACTGCACCTGAGACCATACTCTCATTCCAAGTAAGTACAACACAAATAAGCATGCAGCATTTATGCGTATTAATTCTGCCGGAAGGCGCCTCGGCAGATTACATGCTTGCTCCAGTTATATTGGCTACTCTCCCGTCAGCTCCTTGAGACGGTCGACGACCGCCTGGGGTGCGCGGTAGAGTTTGAGCACCGTTTCCTGGACCTCATCGGCCTTCACGCTGTAGATCTCGAGCTGCTGCTTCTCCGCATCGGCGAGAAACTGCTTGTCCTGCAAGACCTCGGCGAAGCCTGTTCGCAGAAGTGCCAGATGTTCCTCTGGTGTCTGCGGCGGGGCGATATAGGCTTTGCCGAAAGCCTGCTGGAAGTTGACCATCATGAGAACGGCTTGCCGATCGAGGTCGTTCTTTATGAGCGACCAGGGTTGGGGCACGCCGAGCGCTTGAAGTTCGTCGTTCGGGCTCTCGTTGAACTGGACGAGGATGTTGACGGTCTTGTCGCGCACCCAGTTCGGCTTTTGCGCTTTCAGCGCGGTCCAGTCGACACCGCACACACCATCGATCTCGCCGCGTTCCATGGCGTAATACAGACTGCCTGGTCCGCTATAGCCATAGACGATGTCGAACTTCACACCCGTCGATCGTTTGAGCGAGTTGGCATAGTCGGTGGTCGGACTGCCTTGCGCCGTCGTGCCGATGACCGCCTTTCGTGTCATCGCCTCTTGCAATGTCTTCACGTCCGAGCGCGCCGAGGTGAGGCAGAGACGTGAGCCACGTTCGGCGCCGCCGATAAAGCTGAATTGGGTGGGGTCGGCCTGAACCTTGCGGCCGAACAGGCGATCCATCATCGCGTTCGCGGGGATTGTCGCGATGATGGTGCCATCGCGCGGCGCCTGCCGCGTCATATAAGCGGCGGCGGTGCTGCCGCCGGCGCCCGGCATGTTGCGCACGATGACGGTCGGGGATCCCGGCAGATAGCGGCCGAGATAAGAGGCGATGAGGCGCGAATACAAACTGTAGCCGCCGGACTCGTCCGTGCCGACTAAAATCGTCACGGTCTTGCCGGCGTAATAGCCGTCCGTCGCGCTGGCGCGAGTGGCGGCTAGTGTCAACGTCGTGATGGCCAATATGGCGGTGAGCGCCGGTTTCCTCAGTTGCATGCGATCCTCCCCGATCGTGTCAACGCGTCATGGTTTTGCTTAATGTGGCTTGCGGCAGGTTGGCGCCTTGCTCGCGCAGGCGCAGCACCAGGTCCTCGGTATCGAGATCGCACGCGGGTTGCCCGGTGGCGATGCTTTGCACGGCCGCGGTGCCGGCCGCTTGGCCCATCATATAGGCGGCCGATTGCGCGCGAATGGAGCCATGCACCTTGGTGTCGCTGGAATGACAGCGGCCGGCGACCCAGAGGTTCGTCCATCCCTTCGGAACGAGAATGCTATAGGGAATGCCGAGGCTTTGCCCGACACCCAGCCCATGCTTGCCCTCAAAATCCTGGGTGAACCGTTTGAACTCTTTTTCCGACGTATCGGTCGGATGCACGTCTGTCGGCCGGTTATAGACGGCGATCTGATCGGGAAATTGCCGGCCGCTGGTATAGTCCTCGAACAACAGTTCAAATTCGCCGACGATGCGCCGCGTATCGCGCACGCCCATGACCGGCGCCGTCGTCAGCAGTTCGATGTTTTCGCAGCCCGGCATATATTTTCGGAAGAAGGACTCATATTCGACCGCGAGCTTGCGCCCGAAGATCATGCCGTCCGACAGCGACCGCACATCGAGCCCGTTCAAGTTGAAGACATGGCCGCCGTTGAGCTGCGCCGCCTGTTTACCGATCTTGTTCATGCCCGGCATGAACCGATCGGGCTGCGTGAAATGCTCGTCGTCAATAGCCTTGAGGAGAAGCTTCTTCGACAGCGCTTTCGCCGCATCGATGCCGCGCCAATCCTCGCCATAGGCCGGATCGTCCCAGTTCACGCCGGAGTAAAGCGAACATAGCGTGCTCGGCGCCACCGCATCGATGTCGCGCAGGATGACCTTGCATTCGGCGCCGCAGAGATCGGACAAAGCGGCATCGCCCGTCGCATCGATGTAGGTTTTGGCGCGAATATAGCGATAGCCCTCCACATTGCTGATGACGACACCGTCGATCTTCGTGTCCGTCACTTCCGCATCAATGACGCGGGTGAAGAAACGCACGTCGACGCCAGCATCCTGCACCAGTTCATCGAGCAGCCGCTTCAAGCCTTCCGGTTTGAAAGGCACCCAGCGGTTGAGCTGGCTATGCAGATATTCCGGCACGACATGCGGGCCGAGCTGGCCGCGCTGCTGCAAGGCCAAGACGATCTGCTTCATGAGGCCGCCGACCAGCATTTGCTTGCCGTCGGAGACAGGTCCGAAGGTCGTCACGAGGCCCGACGTGCCCATGCCGCCGAGGCAGCCGGTGGCTTCCAGCAGCAGAACCTTGGCGCCGAGACGCGCGGCACAGACGGCCGCGGCCGTTCCGGCCGGCCCGCCGCCGGCGACGACGAGATCGAATTCGTCCTCGATCGGAATTTCGCGCTTTAACGTATACGTGCTCATGCGGCGTTTCCTCTGCGGCGTTTCTTTGCCAGCGTTTCTTCGGCCTTGTTTTTCAGATCAGGCTCTTTTGCAAATGCGCGAGGGCCGCCTGAACGCCACCCGCGCGATGGGGCGCCTGACACAGCGCCAATCCCATTTCCACGCCGGACAACGTGCCGGCGAGCATCAGATCGTTGAAGTCGCCCAGATGACCGATCCGGAACACTTTGTCGGCGAGGCGCGAAAGGCCATTGCCCAGCGACATGTTGAATGTCTTGAGGACGGCGGCGCGGAAGGCATCGGCCGAATGTCCTTCAGGCAGGAAGACGGCCGTCAGCGATGATGAATGATGGCTTGGCGTGGTGCAAACCGTCTCGAGCCCCCAGGCTTCGACGGCAGCGCGCGTGGCGGCGGCGTGCCGGGCATGGCGCGCGAGGATGGATGCCAGACCTTCCTCCTCGAAAATCGCCAGGGCTTCGCGCAGGCCAAAGAGCAGATTGGTCGAGGGCGTGTAAGGGAAGGCGCCGGAACGGTTGGCCACCGCCATGGCAGGCCAGGACCAGTAGGAGCGCGTCATGCGCGCCTGTTTCGCCGCGTCCATGGCCTTGGCACCGACCGCGTTGAACGACAGGCCGGGCGGCAGCATCAGACCTTTTTGCGAACAGCCGATCGTCACGTCGGCACCGAAACGATCATGGCTGTAAGGGATGGAGCCGAGCGAGGAGATCGTATCGACCAAAAGAAGAGCAGGGTGGCCGGCCGCGTCCAAGGCCGCGCGCACCTCGGCGATCGGGCTGACGCAGCCGGTTGAGGTTTCGTTATGGACGACGCAGACCGCGCGGATCTGATGGTTGATGTCTTGCCGCAGAGCATCCGCAATGGCGTTGGCGTCAGCGCCGCTGCGCCAGGAGCCCGCAATGACCTGGGCCTTGAGACCAAGGTTTTGCGCCAGCTCGCTCCACAGCTTCGCGAAGTGGCCGGTCTCATACATGAGAACGGTGTCGCCGGGTGAGGTGGTATTGACCAGCGCCGCTTCCCAAGCGCCCGTTCCCGAGGCCGGGTAGAGGAAGACGTCGCCCGAGCAATCGCAAAGCTTTTTTAGCCCGGCGAGCACGCCATGGGTCAGTTCGGCGAAATCGGGACCGCGATGATCGATCGTCGGGCGCCCGATGGCTTGCAACACGCGGTCCGGAACGTTGGTCGGGCCGGGAATCTGCAAAAAATGGCGCCCTGTCAAAGCGACCTCCCATTGATTATTTGAATTATGAATGCATAATTCGTTTTTGAGAGTCAAGCGAGAGGCCGGCTGATGCCGATGGATGCGAATTCGACCGCGGATGTGATGGTGGCGCCCATCTCCCGCCGCAGCCTCCATGAGGAACTGGCGGCGCGGTTGCGCGACATGATCGTGGAGGGCGCGCTGCCGGCGGGCAGGAAGGTCCCCGAGCGCGAGTTGTGCGAACGGTTCGGCGTCTCCCGCACGCCGCTGCGCGAAGCCCTTAAAGTCTTGGCTTCGGAAGGGTTGATCAGCCTCAATCAGAACAGGGGCGCCACAGTCGCGGCGCTCACGCGCGCTGACCTTGAAGAGGTGTTTCCGATCATGGGCGCGCTCGAGGCGCTTTCAGGCTCCTTGGCCTGCGCGCGGATGAGCGATGCCGAGATCGAAGCCGTTGCGAAACTGCACGATCAGATGGTCGAAAGTTTCAAGGCAGGGGATCGGCCGACTTACTTCAAACTCAACCAAGCCATTCATCGCGCCATTCTGGTCGGCTCGGGCAACGAGACTTTGGTCGCGACCCATCAGATGCTGGCCGGACGCATCCATCGCGCCCGCTACATGGCTAACGACGATTCAGACCGCTGGCGCGCCGCCATCGCAGAACACGAACTTATCCTGGCGGCGCTGCAGAACCGCGATGGACCGCGCCTCGCCGTCATCCTGAGCGATCATCTGCGAAACAAACTGGCGAGCGTGATGCGCCATTTCTCGGGGGAGTGACGGGCTTGGAAGCAGCCGGCTCTCATTTGACGAATGCATTCGAATAGAATGTATCGACGGGCGCTTCCTTATAAACGATGCCGAGATTCACATAGCTTTTCTGAATTTGAGCCAGCAACTCGGGATCGGTCTCCCCGATCGTCTTCTGCCCTTTATAGGTGCGTTCGATAAAATTCTTGAACATGCGAAGCACCACATCCTCCTTTCCGTCGAAAGAGGGAACGCTGCGGATATAGATTTTCGTTGCCGCTTCCGGATCGTCCATAACGAACCGCATGCCCTTCAATGTGGCTTGAACGATGGCGCGAACCATTTCGGGTTTCTTGGCGATCATGTCATCGGATGCGACGATGGCCTGCGCTGTCGTTGCCGTATGATCCTTGAGGGGAAACGATATCGTCTGCGAGACGCCGTCTTGCACGGCGACTTCCCAATCCGGCGTGCAAATGCAGGCATCGACCGCACCGGCAAGTACCAGGCCGATCACTCCAGTAGGCCCGACCGCTTGAATATTCGCGTCGCTTTTGCCGATCCCGACCTTTTCCAACGCGCTTAACGCGGCATAGAAATTCGCTTCCTGAAACGACATGACGGATATGTTCTTACCGCGAAGATCTTCGACTTTTCCGATATTGCGATCTTTCCGGGCAACAATAATGCCGAGTGCCCCGCCGCCAAGCGTCGCTACGACCTTGATCGGAATTCCATTGCCACGAACGACGATCGGTGCATCTCCCAGCGACAATCCGAATTCGGCGTTTCCAACTCCAACCTGTTTGGCGATATCAAGCCCGCCGCGCGCGGTATGGAATTCCACCTCATATCCGGCCTCTTTGTAATAGCCGTTTTCCTTGGCCATGATCAGCGGGCCGAAGGCGGGCAAAGCCAGAGGAGCGGCAATAAGGAAGTTGATCTTTTCGAGAGCGTGACTTGGCAGGGGAGCCGTCAAAGTCAGGAGTGCGGCCATCGCACCGACGTGTAATGCTTTCATGGAGCCATCTCCTCATCACATGCGTGTTGCTAGATTCTTTTGAACGCGCGGCTTATGCGGCCAGCAGCCGTTCGACGAGCGGCCAAACATCGATCCCATGTTTTTTAAGTTCGTCGTCGTAAGCGTTGGAGCGGAAGGCCGTGATAGCCGTATCGAAACTCGGTCGTGCCCGGGTGGCTTCGAACCAGCGCGCGACATTGGGCCGATCGGCCCACATGCCGTCGAGACCGAGCCGTTCGAGACGGGTCACATAGGGAATGATCGCCACGTCGGCGAGCGAGAATTCGTCGCCTGCGAGCCAGGGTTGATGGCCGAGCACGACGTTCATGTCCTTCAGCACTTTGTCGTGGAGCAGCACTGCGTCCCGGACGAACGGTGCATCGAATTCCTGTTCGAGAATCTGTTTCTGACGGGCCGCCCTGAACCGATCGGGCAGTTTGGCGATCCGCTCTTCCCATTGCGTCTTGTCATGGTGGGCGCGCAATTGATGAACGAAGGCCGAGGCATAGGTGACCGAGGCGCAGGCGATGTGGAGGCCTTCGTCAGGCACCTTGGTCCATGTGCGCATCCTGGCGCGCGCGGCTGGTGCGGCGGGGCGCAGTGGATGTTCGGGGAAAACGTCCTCGATATATTCGAGAATGACGGTCGACTCGCAGATCGTCTCCTCGTCATGAACAAGGACGGGAACAAGGCCTTTGGGATTGATGGCAAGGAAGGCGGGCTCGAGATGTTCGCCGGCCATCAGGTCGATCTCTTTTCCTTCATAGGCGAGCTGCTTTTCGTCGAACGCGATCCTCACCTTCTGTGCGCAGACCGAGATGTTGTGGTGATAGAGCGTCAGCATGTCCGTATCGCCTCCAGGAATGACGTTGCGGCCACAATGAACAGGCGAGGCTTGCCAAAAAAGGCAAATTGAGAACTAATTTATATTCCTAACTGGAATGAATGGTGTGCCATGGATTTTCTGGCCGCGCTCGGCGCTTTTGTGCGGGTTGCGCAGTCTCACAGCTTTTCTCGTGCCGCCGAGGAGCTTGATGTCACGCAATCGCGGATCAGCAAGCAGATCGCCTTGTTGGAGGCGCGTCTCGACGTCAGGCTGCTGAGCCGCACGACCCGTCGCGTCCGCCTGACGGAAGAGGGCAGCCGCTTCCTGACTTTCGCTTTGCGCATGCTGGACGATCTGGCCGAAGTCGAAGCGCAAATTGGCAGCGGGAAGGGGCTGCCGAGCGGTCTTGTCAAAATAGGCAGTCCTTCGGCCTTCGCGCGACGGTACCTGGTCGAGAGCGCGAACCGTATCCTGGCAAAATATCCGGCGCTTCGGCTGGAGATTGTGACCGGCGATCTCGCGGAAGATCTTGTTGAACAGGGCATCGATATGGCGATCCGTTTCGGAACAGTTTCCGGCAGCATGATCGCCAAACGCGTCGGCAATTTCCCGCGCGTGGTTGTCGCATCCCCTGACTATCTCAAGCACGCGGGGGAGCCAACGACATTGGAAGCCTTGGCCTCTCACCAATGTCTCATCTATCTCAATCCCGATGCTGGCTCCGATTGGGCTTTTGCCACTTCATCCGGCCGCCGCCGGATTGCAGTCACCGGACGGTTGCAATCGAACAATGCCGACGTCGTCAAACAAGCTTGCTTGAGCGGTGCGGGGATCGCGCTCATGCCCGAATGGTTTTTCCAAGATGAGATTGGAACGGGGCAAGTCAAACGCCTGCTGCCGCAATTTCGCCCTGACGGACTGACCGTTACGCTCGCTTATGTATCGCGCAGCTTTCTACCGCCGAAAATCCGCATTGTTTTGGACGCGTTGAGCGCGGATCTGCGTGGAATCATCAGAGCCAAGTGATCTGTGCATGCGCGACGATTCGTCTCTTCGCGCGTCCTGACGCTGTTTCACATTTCATGAGCCGATATTGCGCGGATCAATTTTAACGCGCGAGCTCGCCGAAAAGTTGAGCGTTATGAAGCACGCGCGGTTTCGCAAGGCCGTGTGTGGATATCTTGGAGGGAACCAGAGTCCCGTCTCGTCGATTGCTTCCTTTGTGACCAACCAGGGCTTCGCCATGGCGGCCTGCGCGCGATTAGTTTGATCTCCGCGATGAAAGGACTTCGATGAAGCGGCTTAAATTCTTTCTTCTTGTAGGGGTTGCTCTTCCCTCATTCATTGTCGGCGAGGCTGCCGCGCTCCCCCTGAAGATGGCCCAGGCCGAGCCTTCCGCGCCATCGCAGCGACGTGACGGACCCGGAGAGAGACCGCTCGGAGAAAGGCCGTCCATTGCAAAGCCGCCGGCGGAACGGCCGGACGCGCCCGCGCGACAAGCGCCCGAGCAACGTCAGGAACGGCCAGATCGGCAGGAACGGCCAAGCGGCGAAGCACCGAGAGCGCCCCGCGCTCCGCAAGCGCCCGCCGCAGAACCAAGAGTGCCCGCGGCAGAATCGAATAGGCCACGTACGCCCAACGCCGAACATCCTCCGACCGCCAAACCGCCGGAAGCGCCAACGGCTCCCGCCGAAGGAAACCGGCGTTCGCCTCAAGCAACGCCGCCGGAACCTGCGACACCTGGAACTCAGACCAAGCCGGTTCCGCCTCCCGCTCCAGGAACGCGGCCGCAAGCGGTACCACCTCAGGCCGCGCCACCCCAAACTGCGCCACCACAAACCACGCCGCCGCAAGGCAGCGCGCCGGCTACGCCACCGCGTCGAGAGGGCGGGGAGCGTCCTGGCGACAGCAATGACAGGCGCGGCCGCGGACCTCGTGGAGCAGAGCCGCAAGCGCCCGCGCCATCGGCGCCTGGCGCAACCAATCCAGCAGCCCCTCAGGCTCCTCCGCCGGCTGCCGATCGTGCCAGACCGCCAGCCAATCCGCCCAGTCCTCAGGGGGCCGACACACTGCGTCCGGGAAATCCTGCGGTTCCGCCGGCGGCCGAGACTACGCAGTCGCCGCGCCCGGCGCCCTCGGTCGATTCCGTATCGGGGAGGGGGCAGTCGCTGCAGGATTTCCGTGGCCAGCGCCGCGAGACGACCCAAGGCAATCGAACCATTATTCAAGAGCCTGGCCGCACCATCATTCGGGAGGGCGATCGGACGATCATTCGGCGTAACGAGGCCGATCGTTTCCGCTTCGATGCCCGCGACGTGCGGACAGAACGACGTGGCGGCGAGCTATCGACCATCGCCGTGCGGCCAGATGGCACGCAGATCGTCACGATCACCGATGACGATGGCCGTCTGATCCGGCGTCTGCGGCGTGATCCGCGCGGCGGTCGTGATATCGTCATTATCGACAACGCCAGGCCTGGCGCGCGGGGGATAGGGGCAGCAGGTGGCTTCTTCATCGATATGCCACCGCCGCATGTCTCGATCCCTCGCGAGCGCTACATCGTCGAGATGGATCGCGCCGACCAGGGCCTGATCTACGACACACTGGTGGCGCCGCCGGTCGAGCGCATCGACAGGCCTTATTCGCTGGATGAAATCCGCTATAGCGCGCCCCTGCGCGACAGAATGCCGAGGGTCGATATCGACACGGTGACATTTGAAAGCGGGTCCTGGGAAGTGGCGCCCGGCCAGGTCGACAGGCTTTCCGTCATTGCCAATGCGATCAATCGGGCCGTGCAGCGCAATCCGAATGAGGTCTTCCTGATCGAGGGACATACCGATGCCGTCGGTGCGGATATCGACAATCTTTCCCTGTCCGATCGTCGCGCCGAGTCGGTGGCGCTGGCGCTCAGCGAAAGTTTCAAGGTGCCGCCGGAAAACCTCACGACGCAGGGCTATGGCGAGCAGTTCTTGAAAGTGAATACGCAAGGCGATGAACGGGCGAACCGGCGTGTCACCGTGCGGCGCATCACGCCCTTGTTGGGGCAGACGTCCAATGCGGGAGGCGCCCCGCCGCCGCCCCGTCGCTGAGAACGGAACGTCTTGAGCAACGAAGAAGGGCACGTCGTCCGCGACGTGCCCTCAGCAATTTCTGCTTCAGCAGCGCTATTGATTGATCTCAGGTTCGACGACCCGCGCCAGGTTGCGCAGGGATTCCTGCCAGCCGAGATAGCAGGCCTCCGGCGGAATGGCATCGGGAATGCCGGCCTGTTCGATTTCGACCTCGGTGCCGACGAGCACTTTTTTCAATTTCACCGTTACCCGCATCTCGCCCGGTAGGTTGGGATCGTCGAATTTGTCCGTGTAGACCACCCGTTGGCCGGGAACCAATTCGACATATTCGCCGCCAAACGAATGGCTTTGAGCCGTCGTAAAGTTACGGAACGACATTTTGAAGGTCCCGCCGACCTTCCCCTCCAAATGATGCACGGTGCAGAGAAAGCCGTTCGGCGGCAACCATTTCGCCAAGGCGTCGGCCTCGATGAAGGCGCGATAGACTTTCTCCGGGCTAGTGGCCAGAACGCGGTGCAAGCGGATCGTATTGGGCATGTCGTTGATCCTCATAATGTGACGAAACGGACTTGAGGGGCCGTCGATTGAGCGGCTGTTCCGAGGACGAACGAGGTTTAGCCGATCCGACACGGGATCTTAGATTTTTTTCCGGTACTGACCAAGGCTGGCTGGGACGGCGGCCCCATCTGGCTTTGTCCGGCGGGTGAGAGTTCCCATCCAGGGCCTCCAAACCCGATTTCGCCACAAGAATGGGATAAGCTACGACCTCCTTGGAATGGGAGGTGCAGATGCCTTGGACATTCTGGGACAAATTCTATCTGATCGGCGTTGTCGTTGCCTTCCTGTCACTGGCGGGAAGCATTTTCTATGCGAGCATGATCGCCGGGAAGTGAGCGCGGACGCGGTCAGTCGAGGCGAATGATCTTGAACAGGCCTTCGTCCGCAACGCGATGGCTGGATAGAATGACGATGCGCTCGCCGAGTTGATCGAGAAGACGCGTCAGAATGCGTTGGCCCTGAGCTTCGTCGAGATGTTCGGTCGGCTCGTCGAGCAAAACGATCGGCCTGTCGGAGAGGACCGCACGGGCGAGATTGAGACGCTGCGCTTCCCCCAGAGACAGCACCTCTTGCGTGATCCAGGCATCCAGTCCGCCCAAAGCCTCGATGCGGCCGTCGATCTCCATATCTTGAAGCGCTTGCCAAAGGTCTTCGTCGGTGGCGGCTGGGGCAAACAGATTGGCGCGCACAGTGTCGGCGAGGATGGCGGCGTCATGCAGGCAAAAGAAACTTAAAGATTGGCGCTCGGCCGGCGACAGCACGCGATCGTCATAAGCCATCGCATCATGGCCGACCCAGCCGGCGATCTGTTTCAACAGACTGGTCTTGCCGCTACCGCTCGTGCCGGCGATCACGGTCGGTTGGCCTTGTCGAAAGCAAGCGTTCAACGGCGTGCCGATCGAACGGCCGTTCGGCGAGCGCCGCTGCAATTTGGTGACGGCAAGCTTGCTGGCGTGATGGTTCGTGATGGCGGCGGCCACCGGCACATCGGTTGGCTTCTCCGTCCATTTCGCGATCTCCGCGCGCGCCGCCTCTCGTCGCAACTGGGCGGTCAGCATTTTGGAGCCGGCTTGAATCGTTTCGCCAAGCGCAAGCCAGGCGAAGGCGAGGAAGGCCGGCGCCAGCAGCGCGTCGGCCTGTTTGCCCGCGAGCCATGCAGCGCCGATGACGCTGAGCGCCGCCAAGGGGCCGAAGAGGCCGATGATCGCATCGACGACCGATTGAGAAAGACGCAAGTCGAGCAGTTTGCTTTCGGCCTGCGTGAAGCGTGCAAGTGCGTTCTGGCTCTGCGGGGCCCATTGCTTCTCCGCCTGCAGGGCCATGACGGACGCCGCCGAGGCACCGAATTCGCCGGCGCCTTGGGCGCGCAGTCGGCGCGCCTCGGCCAGATTCGTGGCGCCGTTGTGCAGGAAGCGCCGGCTCAAAGCGACAACGATCAGCAGCAGAACGGCGATAGGAAGGATGGCCAGAGGCGCAAGGATGACGCTGGCGATCAGGCACAGCAGCACGCCCGCTGCCGCCGTCAGCGCAGGCAGATCGACACGCAAGCGGCCGTAGTCGACATCCTCGACATCGTCGAGATAATCGGTGAGGCGTTCCTGCCGGCCGAACTGCCAACCGGTTTGCACCGCGCTCGGGGCTGAAGCCATCGCACTGAAAAGTTCGACGCGCCGTGCCAATTGCTCCTGCAACGCGACACTGTGGCCGGCAATCCGCTCGCCATATTTGGCGGCGGTTCGCCCCACCGCGAACAAGCGCACCAAAGCCGCCGGCATATGAAAATTGAACGTATAGGCCAGGGGCGAGAGCCCGGCGATGGCCACCGCGCCGAGAAACCAGGCGGAAAGGCCGCTCAGCAGCAGGGCGCAAATAACCGCCGTAAACGCGAGCACGAGCGTCCAGCGCCAGCGCGCGCGAACGTTCGGGCGCGGCGGGGCCTTCATATCGCCACTCCCACGGCGAGGGGCACATCTGTCGCGACGTCGATCCGCTGATCGGCGCTCTGCAACAGCTCCTCATCATGGGTCGCGACCACCACGAGCCTTTTGTCGGCGGCTTCCCGCAGCGCCTTGCGCACGAGAGCGGCCGACCGGCTGTCGAGTTTGGCTGTCGGCTCGTCGGCCATCACGGTGGCATCTGTGAGCAGGGCACGGGCGACGGCCACGCGCACGCGCTGGCCGCCGGAGAGATTGGCGCCACCGGCATCGACGAGTGCATCGAGGCCGCCGGGCAGCAGCGCATCGTCGAGCAAAGCGAGTTGTTTCGCCACATGGGCGCGACGCGTCGGGCAGGGATTGCCTGTGCCCCAGGCGAGGGCATCGGTGAGCTTGCCTGGCGGGATGAAACTGTCGGTCGCCACCCAAGTGATGGGGGACGTGATGGGGGAGGTGATCCGGGGCTGTGCAGCTTCAAGGCCGATCAGGCGGCGTAGCAAAGTCGATTTACCCGATCCGCTCGGTCCGGAAATCGCAACGAGACCCTTGGCTGGCAGCACAAGTATCTCCAAAATCCGATCGACGTTTGGCAGCGCCGCTGGGGCTGGCGGCTGCGTTGCGAGGAGACGATCGAGAGCGGCCGCGGCGGCCAGCCCCTCGGCTTTGATGTGATATTGCTCGGCGAAGCGCCGGAACGGCGCGAAATACTCCGGCGCGACCATCAGGATGAACAGGCTCTGCCAGAGTTCGAAATGGCTGAAGCCGGGAATCTGGGCGAGCTTCAGATGGCCGAGCCCGAGCAGGACGGCGAGAAAGGCGATCGACAGGGAGGCGAAGAAGTCGATGATGCCGGCGTTCAGAAAGGCGACTTTCAGCACGCCCATCGTCTTGTGCGCATAGGCTTCGAGTCGCTGGCGTAGTTTGGCTTCCTGATCGAGGATCGCGTGATTGGCGACGATCGTCGGCAAAGCGCGGATGCGATCGGCGAATTGGCCGGCGAGATGGCTGAAAGCCTTCTCTTGTGTCTCGGTGCGCCGGCGGATCGTATCGCCGATCAAAACGAAGAAGATGATCATGATCGGCGTCAGCGCCAATACGGTTAACGCCGCCTGCCAGGAGACGATGGCGATTGTTGCCGCCGCGATCAGCGGGCCAACGGCCATCATCGAGCGGGCCGCACTCTGGCCGATGACGAGAGCGGCGATCGCGTCAGGATGACGCTGCAAGCTGACGATCAGTCCGCCGACCGGCAGCGATTGAACGGTGCGGGCCGGCATGTCTCGTAGTTGTTCGCTGGCCTGCGCGCGCAGCCATGCGGCAAGCTCCGTCTCAGCTTGGGCTTGCGTGCGCTCGGCCATCAGTCCGGCTGCCGTGGCAAGCGCCAGAAAAAGCGGGACGGTCGCCAGAATCGAAATGGAAACAGGGGCTCCCATGATGAGCCGGCCGACCAGCAGGGCCGTCGCGGCGGCGAAACCGAGCCGGAAAACCGTGCGCATGACCTGCCAGCCCAGCACACGCCGCAGAGGCGCCTTGCCGAACTGGCGCGTCCGTTCAAGGATCGTGTGGACGACGGCCGGGTCCGTCGCGGACGGGCGTTGCGAGGATGACATCGATCTAAGCATACTAGCTTACAGTAGGCCTGCCTCTGGATTCATCTGTTTGATTCACATCAAACCGCATTCGGGGCGCAGGGAGTAGCTAGCGATCATTCCTAGGGGGTTCCTATGATCGACCCGCTTCTCGTCGACCTGTCGCGGCTTCAGTTTGCCCTGACTGCTCTTTATCATTTTCTTTTCGTGCCATTGACGCTCGGGCTTTCCATCCTCCTGGCGATGATGGAGACGGTCTATGTCATGACGCGCCGCAAAATCTGGCGCGATATGACCAAATTCTGGGGCGTGCTGTTCGGCATCAATTTCGCGCTCGGCGTCGCCACCGGCATCACCATGGAATTCCAGTTCGGTATGAACTGGGCTTATTATTCGCACTATGTTGGCGACGTGTTCGGCGCGCCCCTGGCGATCGAGGGCCTGATGGCCTTCTTTCTGGAGGCAACCTTCGTCGGTCTGTTCTTCTTCGGCTGGGACAGGTTGTCGGCCCGCGCGCATATGATCGTCACATGGTTGATGGCGCTGGGCACGAATTTCTCGGCGCTGTGGATACTGGTCGCCAATGGCTGGATGCAGAATCCGGTGGGCGCGGCTTTCAACCCCGATACGATGCGCATGGAAGTGACGGATTTCATCGCCGTCATTTTCAATCCGGTCGCGCAGGCGAAATTCGTGCATACGGTCTCGGCCGGCTATGTCTGCGGTGCCACATTCGTGCTCGGCGTCTCGGGCTGGTATCTGCTGCGTGGCCGCCATATCGAACTCGCCAAACGCTCCTTCGTCATTGCCTCGGCTTTCGGCCTGGCTTCGGCGGCCTCGGTCATCGTGCTCGGGGACGAAAGCGGCTATGCGCTGACCGACAACCAGAAGATGAAGCTCGCCGCGATCGAGGCCATGTGGGAGACCGAACCGCCGCCGGCGTCCTTCACCATCATCGGCTGGCCGAGTCTCAAGGATAAGAAGACGCATTTCGGCATTCACGTGCCTTGGGTCATGGGCCTGATCGGAACGCGGTCGATCGACAAGCCGATCGAGGGCATCGATCAACTGGTTGCCAAGGCCGAGACGCGCATCCGTAACGGTCTGCATGCCTATGATGCGCTGGAGAAACTCAAGGTCGATCGCAACGACACTGCCGCGCGCATCAGTCTGGGGCTGTCGCAGGCGGATCTCGGTTATGCCCTGCTGCTGAAGCGGTTCGTCGCCGATCCGCGTCAGGCGAGCGAAGCGCAGATCAAGGATGCCGCCTGGACGACCGTTCCAGAGGTGCCTTATCTGTTCTTCTCCTTCCGCCTGATGGTGCTGTGCGCCTTCCTGCTGCTCGGGGTGTTCGCTACCTCGCTATGGTACACGGCGCGCGAAGAGGAGGCGCCGCGTTGGCTGTTCCGCATGGCGGTTCTTGCCATCCCGCTGCCGTGGATCGCCATCGAAGTGGGCTGGTTCGTCGCCGAGTTCGGACGCCAGCCCTGGATCATCGAAGGTGTATTACCGACCTTCCTCGCCACTTCGGAACTCGGCGTTTTCAATCTGATCCTGACCATTGCCGGCTTCACCGTTCTCTACGGCATTCTGGCGGTGATCGAAGTGCGCCTCATGCTGGCTGCGATCCGCAAGGGGCCCGAGATTGGCGATGTCCCGGATGAACTGGCCGCCGGTTGGCGCGGCGCGCCGCAGCCGGCTCAATAATCGGAAAGGACTGCTGAGATGATCGAGTTTCTTTTCGACTACGCGACCTTGCGGGTAATCTGGTGGGTGCTGCTCGGCGTCCTCCTCATCGGCTTCGCGGCCATGGATGGTTTCGACATGGGGGTGGGGGCGCTGCTGCCCTTCGTCGCCAAAACGGATATCGAACGCCGCGTCGCCATCAATACGATCGGACCCGTCTGGGAGGGGAACCAAGTCTGGTTCATTCTCGGCGGCGGTGCCATCTTCGCCGCCTGGCCGGCGCTCTATGCGCTCAGCTTCTCGGGCTTCTATCTTGCCATGTTTCTGGTGCTGATGGCGCTGATCCTGCGTCCGGTCAGTTTCAAATATCGCTCGAAGAAGCCGGACGCCGGTTGGCGCTCGCGCTGGGATTGGGCCTTGTTCGTCGGCAGCGCCGTTCCGGCTTTGATCTTCGGTGTCGCCGTCGGCAATACGCTGCGCGGCGTACCGTTCCATTTCACCACGGATCTGCGCCCGATCTATGAGGGCACGCTGTTCGGCCTCCTCAATCCGGTGGCGATCTATTGCGGCCTGGTCTCGGTTGCCATGCTGGTCATGCACGGCGCCGCCTGGCTCGCCTTCAAGGCCGATGGGATCGTGGCCGAACGAGCGCGGTCGTTCGGCATGAAGGCGGCGGTGCTGGCGGCCTTGCTCTTCGCCGGCGGCGGTCTGCTGGTGTGGAGCGGCTTGTTGGGCGGATATCGCGTGACCTCGCCGATCGCCTGGGATGGTCCGTCCAATCCCTTAGGCAAGACGGTCGTCGCCGATCCCAGCGCCTGGTTGGCGAATTTCAACGCCCATCCGATCCTCTGGCTGGTGCCGGCGCTCGGCGTCCTCCTGCCGCTGGTGGCCGCCCTCGGCTTCCGCAGCCAGCGGGCAGGGTGGACCTTCATCGCCTCGAAACTCAGTGTCGCGATGATCATCGCCACCGTGGGGCTGGCGATGTTCCCGGTCCTGTTGCCGTCGAGCAGCAATCCGAACCATTCACTGACGGTGTTCGATGCCTCGTCCAGCCGCGCCACTTTGCGCAACATGCTGCTGGCGACGGTCATCTTCTTGCCGATCATTCTGGCCTACACCGCCTGGGTTTACCGCGTGCTGTGGGGCAAGGTCAGCGAGAAGAGCGTCGAGAACGCCGGCTCGTCGGCTTATTGAGAAAGGAGAGGGGTCATGTGGTATTTCGCCTGGGTTCTCGGCCTTGGACTGGCCGCCTCCGTCGGCATTCTCAATGCGCTTTGGTATGAGCTGCGCATGGTGCGCGAAACGCCTGAAGACGAGCAGCTTCGTCTGCCGACGCCTTAGAGCAAATTGCGTTTCGACAGAAACGCGATTTTGCATAGACCTCAGTTTTGACGCGTCTTTGTACCGTTTGGCTGCGCCAAACGGCAAAACGCTATGATAAGAAAGCCCCGCTGACAGGATCAGTTGTCAGCGGGGCCGTTTGCTGCCAGTACGGGCCTAACATTGGCGGGCAGGCCCGATGAACAGGCTGCCGCTCGATGGTTGCTGAAACGTTAATTTTCGCTCGATAACATCACTTCGCATCGGCAACGCAATCCAGAGAGACACTTAGGGACTGATCTTCACGCGGCGCTCCAATTCGAGCGTCCGGTTTTTGATGTCGCCGAGTTCGAAAGCTTGAGAATCAAGGAATGCCACGGACCCATTATTCGGATCGGCGGCCAGACGATGGGTTTCCTGTAGGTGATGCTTGAGCCAGGCGCGCTGCTCGTTGCGCAGTTTCGTCTTTTCATCGGCTCGGGCGTGCTCCGACAATGTGCGATAGGCGGCATTGAGCCGGGTATCCCATTGGTCGATTTCCTGTTTTCCGCAGTTCAGCATTTCCGACGACACGCCACCCGCGGCATTCATGCAGGCATCGAAGCGTTGCGCCCCAGCGTCTTGCGCCTGCGCTAGTGGAATCCCCACGAGGATCGTCGTGCAGGCCAGAAAATACCTTACGCCATCCATGTTTGACCTCGTATGTCGTGTGTCGAAATGAACCTGAAAGACGGATCTCGGTGTTCATTCCCCAACGCTGTCATCAGCCCGTGGTTTCACATCTAATAGCTTGATCCCGGTCATCGAATGGCGATGATGAGACGCGCCAGGACGAGGCGCGACGCGCGAAAAAGAGAGCTGCCGAATGGATATGTTGGCCGATATTTTCACCGAGCCGGATCCGATCGATTCCGACACGCTGGCCAATTTGGGGCCGCTGCGTCGGTTGGCTGGGATCTGGGAAGGGCAGCGCGGCATCGACGTCAATCCCAAGGCCGATGGTCCAGAGCGCAAAAACTATTACGAGCGGATCGTGATGCAGCCGATCGATCCGCAAACGAACGGACCGCAACTCTTCTATGGCCTGCGCTATCACGTCCATATCAACACGCGGGAAGAGGAGATCACCTTCCACGATCAGGTCGGCTATTGGCTGTGGGAGCCGGCGACCAAGCTCATTTTGCAGACCTTGGCGATCCCGCGCGGTCAGATCGCCATCGCGGCCGGGCATGCGGAGCCCGACGCCACCAAATTGATCCTGAAAGCCGAGCGCGGCCAGACCGATTACGGCATCTGCTCGACGACATTTCTCGAACAGGCCTTTCGCACCGATGCCTATCGCATCGAGGTGGATTTCAACAGCGACGGAACCTGGAGCTACGTCTCCGACGTTACCTTGCAAGTGAAAGGCCGCGACGCGCCTTTCCAGCATATCGACCGCAACAAGTTGACCAAGATCGCCGAGGCCGATCTCAATCCTTGGGCCAAGCTCGTGCGTGACAAACAAAAGACCGCCGGCTGAATGACATAGGATCAACGGTCGGATCGGAGGAGGGGCGATGCTGGCGCGCAGAACAGTGCTCGGTGGCTTGCTTTTGCCGGTTCTGCTGCGCCCGGCGCTGGCCCTCGACAGCAAGGCGGCCATCACCGCGCTCAACCGGCCTGATCTGGCGCCGGACCTCGGTCGCAGTCCGGAACGCGTCGTTCTGGGCGATTGGGGAAATAGCGCGGAGCGGCTCGTCGCTTGTGCCATTCTCAATCAGGACGACGATTCCGTCATGGCCTTGCTGCTGCGGGACGGGCCGGACGGGCGCGCAGAGATCGTCGCCGGCCCGGGCCAGATACCGGCCGTCAAGATCGATCCGTTCTGGACCGCCAACGCGCAAATCATGCGGCAGACGCCTCTGGGCGCGGCGCCTGTCGTCGCGATCAAACTGAGCAACAGCTATCTGTCGACCTCGCGCAGCACGACGACCGAGGCTGTCCATTTCTTCCTGCGTCAGGATAAAACGCTCGTGCCGATCTTCGCGAGCCTGACGATGGCGGGGCATTCGGAAGGAAAACTGCGCTGGCAGCGCACATGGCGCATCACCGCCGAAGGCCGGCCCAATGAGGCTGGCGTACCGCCGGTCCTGGTGGTGCGCGACGGGCGAAGCGGCGAGAGCGTGTCGCGCCATCGCTGGCGCCGCAGCGCTTATCATCCGCTGATCTTCGATCGCACGCCGCCGCTCGGGCCGGGCTGAAGGCGGCGGCCGAAGCCATCCCCGGATCTGTCGTGTATCGAATAATTGATTGATTTGGCAGCAAATAGCTCCAAATTTCGGTAACGTTTGTTCAACCAAAGAGCGATTAAATACCACGGTATCCTGCTTGCGCGCCGCGGATCGTCGGCTGGGAGCGCTTGCCATGGCAATAGCCCGGTATGTTGTCAGCGCGATTTCCATCGCCCGTCTGAAGGTGGGTTTCGTCCCGCCGCGAAAACATGCGTCTGTCGAGTTCGTCCATGATTGCCGTGGATCGACGATGATCCTGACGGCGATTGCTTTGGCCGCGCTGATGGGTTTCGTCGCGCTTAGCGTCGATCTCGGTTCGCTGTTCTTTCAGAAGCGCCGCCAGCAGACGGCGAACGATTTGGCTGCGCTGGCCGCCGCCAGCGATTTGAGCCATGCGTCGGCGGCTGCCTTGGCGACGCTCGCGCGCAATCAAACGCCAACCGGCGCCGGGATCGTGGTTGAAACCGGGACCTACACGCCTGATCCGGCGTTGACGCCGAGCGCCCGCTTTGTTCCAAACACGTCGTCGGGGGTCAATGCGGCGCGCGTCACGGTACAGAGCCAGCAGTCGATTTATTTCGGCCGTATCCTAAGCCTGTTCGGCGGCGGCGGCGCGGGTCCTGCGACGGTCAATGTGCAGTCTTCGGCCATTGCCGCGACCAATGCGCAGGCAGCCTTCACCGTCGGGTCGCGGCTCTTCAGCCTGAATGGCGGGGTCCTCAACTCGGTTCTGGGCGGGCTGCTGGGCACGAGCATTTCATTGTCGCTGATGGACTACCAATCCCTCGTCAGCGCCAAGATCGATCTCTTCAGCTTCATGGATAAGTTGGCGACGCGTCTCAATCTGACAGGGCTCAGTTATTCGCAGATCCTGTCCACCAGCGTCCATACCGCCGACGCCTTGCAGGCGGTGGTGAGCGCGGCGAGCGCCAATTCCGCCAACAGTGCCGCGGCGATCGCCGCGCTCTCGCAAATCGCCAATGCCAAGCAAGGCTCGAACGATCTGATCAATCTGTCTTCGCTCTTGTCCCTTGGTGTTTATGGCGTGCGGGTGCCGGGCGAAGGCGATCCGCTGACCGCGACGATTTCGGCGCTCAATCTCGTCTCTTCCATCGCGCAGGTTTCCGGCGGCACCAATCAGCTCAGTGCTTCGTTGAGCTTGGGCCTGCCGGGCATTTCTTCGGTCAATCTCGCGCTCGCCATCGGCGCGCGTCCGGTCAGCACGAGCGCGATCGCCGTCGGCTCGATCGGTTCCACCGCCTACACCGCGCAGACCAGGCTGCTGCTGACGGTGAGCCTGATCGGCTCCGGCAAAGCGTCTCTGATCAACGTTCCCATCTATATTTCGATTGCCAGCGCCTATGCACGCCTCACGGCGCTGAGCTGTTCGCCATCGAACCTCAGTTCGTCGAGCGTCACGCTCGGCGTCAAGCCGGGCATCATCGACGCGTGGATCGGCAATATCAGCATGTCCGACATGACCAATTTCACCAGCCCCCCGTCGCCGGGCACGGCTACATTGGTCAATGCGATCGGCGTCGTCACGGTCACCGGCAGTGCCCACGCCAGCATCAGCAATATGACGGAAACGCCGCTGACGTTCAGCTATGCCGACATTTCATCGGGCACCGTCAAATCGACGTCGACCACGGATTTCACCACGTCGCTGATCACGAGCTTGATCACCAATCTGAACATGCAGGCCACCGCCCTTGGCGGATTGCTCAATCTTGATCTGCTTGGACTCGGAGGTCTCGGTGGCACGCAGAGTCTGGTGACCAGCACGCTGACGAGCGCGACCGGCTCGATCGATACCATTCTCAACAGCGTGCTGACCGCCCTTGGAATCAACATCGGCGAAGCCGATGCCTGGGTCACGGGCGTGAGCTGCGGCAACGCTGTCTTGGTGAACTGAATTGCAGCGACATTCCATGCGCCAGTAAAAGCACGAAAAGCTGTCCGTTAGTTCGACATCAACGAAAAGAAGTAACGCGTTTTCCGTCGCACGTCTTTAGATCTTCGTTCTTCTACATCGTCAGATTTCATGAGCCGTTTGCGAAAAGGGGCGCAAAGTCGGATGCGCAGTACGAGAACTTTATCGAGGGTGATGGTGGCAGACGTCCTTCCTTCGATTTTTCTGGAAACTTCTTCCAAGAGTTCGAGCGCCTCTTCAGCATTGCGCATCCGCGACACCGCATGAGCGTGCTTGGAGTTTTCCATTAGACCCTCCGGTTTCGTATTTTATGTGGCAATCGAAAACGGTTGATGATCGATAGCCCAGACATAAGAGGGGACTGTCGATCGCGTTCCTTCACTGCCGCAAGAATTCCGGGGATGAAAGCGCGGTGAAAAAGACAACAGAAAGGGGTGCCATGGAATCCCAAGCAGAGTTCAAATGCTATGGTGTTCGACCGGCAGAAAGATTTTGTCTTTGGGTCGGACGTTAAGCGCGTTGCGACCACTTTCTCGCGCGGTTAATGCATGTTTAATCAGTCCGCGCCGATCACCAATAGAGTTTTAATTGGATGCTGAAATGGTTTGCGGCGATCAATAATCAACGGATCGTCCGGCCTGCGTTTCAACGCGGCGGATGAGCCGTCGATCGCCGAGGGATTAACGTCGGTGTCGCGATCCTGATCCGATCATGTTCGCCGGTCGGTCCGTGCGTCAATAGATCCAAGGCGGCATTGGCGATCTGATCGAAAGGCACGCGCACCGAGGTCAGCGGTGTCGGCAGGCGGCTGACGATGGGAATGTCGTTATAGCCGACGAGCGAAACGTCGCCTGGCACCGACAAGCCGAGCCGTTGCAGGGTCGAGAGCGCGCCGATGGCCGTATTGTCGTTGACGGCGAAAATGGCGGTCGGCGGGACGGGCAGGCGCATCAATGTCTCGGCCGCTTCGGCGCCGGAGTCGATGCCGAAGGTCGCGTCGACGATCAGCGACGGATCGACCGAGACGCCAGCTTCGGCCAATGCCTGCTGATAACCTTTGAGGCGGCCCTGGCTGCTCGAGGCATAGTCAGGCCCCGCGATCAGGCCGATGCGGCGATGGCCGAGATCGAGCAGATGCCGCGTCGCCAGATAGCCGCCGAGCCGGTCGTCGACGACGGAGGAGAGACTGCGGCCGTCGGTGCGCAGGATGAGGACGAAGGGTACGCCGCGTGCCGTCAGCTCCTGCGGAAAATCATCGTCGGTGCGCGCGGTCGAGAGGATCAGGCCGTCGACGCCCCGTTGCAGCAGGGTTTGCGCCGCCGTGCGATCGGCCTTCGGCTCATCTTCCGTGATCGCCACGATGGCGAAGCGGCCGGTGCGGCTGCACGCGCGTGCCAGCGCTTCGTAATGCATCGCCATGACCGTGTCGGTGAGGCGGGGCACCACCACGCCAATGGTCATCGTATTGCCGCGCCGCAGACTGGCGGCGGCGCCGTCGCGGACATAGCCGAGATCGGCCGCGACCTGGCGCACACGCTTGGCGGTCTCGCTGTCGGAGCGGGGCAGGCGTTCGTCGAGGATGCGCGAGACGGTCGACTTGGAGACGCCGGCCGCCGCCGCGACGTCATGCAAGGTCACCCGCGATTGTCGCTCTAGAATTTCTGGGTCCACAGGCACTTGGCATCCTCTCGCAGGCAGCCGGTCGAATCGAGCCCGATGGACCGCCCAATCGGTGATTGACTCGAAAACCGGTCGCGTCTATATCTGGGAACGTTCCCGCCATCGATCCTGATCCCAATGAGGGCATCGCGCGGTCCGTATTGGGAACGTTCTCGGTAACGATATTATCATCAGGGAGATGACTATGTCTATTATGGACCTTCGAGGCCTAAACCCCGCTCCGGTCACGGCTTTCACCCGCGACGGCGAAGTCGATCACAAGGCCAATGCGGACATCGCGCGCTGGCTGGTGTCGGTGAAGGGCGTCAAAAGCCTCGTCATTCTCGGCCATGCCGGCGAGGGCACGTTTCTGACCTCGGAAGAGCAGGTGGAGCTGATCCGCACCTATGTCGACGCGGTCGGCAAGCAAGTGCCGATCATTGCCGGCATCACCGGCGAAGGCACCAAGGTTGCGGCGCTCGAAGCCAAGCGGGCGGCGGATGCCGGCGCCATCGGCGCGCTCGTCTATCCGAACCACGGCTGGCTGCGCTTCGGCTTTCAGAAAGGCGCACCGCAGGATCGCTATAAGGCCATCCACGAAGCCTCGGGCCTGCAATGCATCCTCTTCCAATATCCCAATGCCACCAAGGCCTCCTACGATCTGCAGACGCAGCTCGAGATCGCCGCGCAGCCGGGTGTCGTCGCCACCAAGAACGGCGTGCGCGACATGAAGCGCTGGGACACGGAAATTCCGGTGCTGCGCAAGGAATTCCCGGATCTGCAAATCCTCACCTGTCACGACGAATGGCTGCTGCCGACCATGTTCGATGTCGACGGCATGCTGGTCGGCTACGGCAGTCTCGCGCCGGAGCCGCTGGTCGATTTCCTCGCCGCCGGCAAGGCGCGCGACTACAACGCCGCCCGCGCCATTCATGATCGCCTGCTGCCGGTGACGAAGGCCGTCTACCATCGCGGTTCGCATATGGAAGGCACCTGCGCGCTCAAGCTCGGCCTCGTCGCCCGCGGCAAGCTCGATCATGCCACCGTGCGCTCGCCGCTCGTGCCGCTGGCGGCCGGCGCCGAAAAGGAAATCCACGACGCGCTCGCTCAGGCCGGCCTGCTCGCCAAAGTGGCCGCTGCCGCCTGACCCGATGGCCGGCGCGACGGAGGTGGCGCGCCGGCCATTTTGCCTTGATCATGCTGCTCGCGTTGCGAGCTGAGGGAGGGAGGACCCATGTTCCAGCGTCGCCAAATTCTGGTCTCGTCGCTTTCGTTGCTCGGCGCTTCGCTGAGCGCCATGCCGCTGCGGGCTCAGACCAAATATCCGGACCGCCCAATCCGCCTGATCGTCCCCTTCGCCGCCGGCGGCGGTGTCGACGTGTTCGCGCGGCTGCTGGCGGAGAAGATGCGCCAGGCCCACGGTTACAATCTTGTCGTCGAGAACCGGCCGGGCGCCAATGGCGCCATTGGTGGCGGCGCGGTGCGCAATGCCGAGACGGATGGTTATACGCTGCTGTTCTCGGCTTCGACCCATGTGATGGCGCGCCAGGTGATGAAGAATGCGCCCTATGATCCGCTGACCGATTTCACGCCGATCGCGCGCGTCGGCCAGGCGCCGATGATGATGGTCATGTCGCCGTCGCGGGCGCCCAATTCGCTGCCGGAGATGGTCGCGGCGGCGCGCTCGGCACCCGACAAATGGATGTTCGCCGTCTCCGCGCTCGGCGCCGCCGGCCATCTGGCGACCATCGACTTCAACCGCGTCGCCGGCCTCAATCTAACGATCGTACCATATCGTGGAACGGCGCCGGGCCTGAACGATGTCGCCGCCGGCCATATTCAATTGATGATCGATCCGGTCCTGGCGCTCTTGCCCATGGCGCAGGAGGGGCAGGTCAAAGGACTGGCGGTGACGACGGCCAAGCGGACGGCCCTGGCGCCGGAGTTTCCCACCGTAAGCGAGCAGGGGCTGCCCGCCTTCGATCACACCACTTGGTATGGCGTCTGGGGGCCGAAAGCCTTGCCGGCCAGTTTGGTCTCGCAACTCAACGAGACCATCAATGAAGCCGTGCGCCAGCTCGAAGCGGAAAAGCGTCTCGCGCAGATCGGCCTTGAGGCTATCGTCGAAGGACCGTCCGAATTCGACGCCTTCGCGCGCGGTTATGTGACGCGCAATGCCGAGTTGCTGAAACTGGCGAATTACGAGCCCGTCTAGCTCGACCGCGTGTTTGAACCTTTTTCGCCGAGGTCGCTGGAAGGCGATCTCGGCGTTTCCATTTCAACGGCCCAGATCAAGGCATAGATCGATACCGGTGAGTTTTTAACGCAATGGGTTCGTCTATTACCCTTGCAAGCCATGTGGATTTTGGCGCGAGAGAAAGTTTTTGCAGCAATAGAAGGGCCATTTACATCGCCGCAATGTGCAGTAGAGTTCCGGTATATTTTAGGGCCTATTTATATATGAAACGCTTTATTCCCTTTGCTGCCGCCCTTCTTCTGAGCGTGCCAAGCGCCGATGCGGGCGAAAACGAAATCGTGTCCTGGACTGCCTTCGGCATCGGCACCGATAGCTGTGCCAACTGGCAATCGTCCGATGCGTATAAGTCGGAAGGCGATGCGTGGATCCTCGGCTTTTGGTCCGCGCTCAATCTCGCAAGCCGCGTCGACGCCAGGATCGACGCCGACATTGATGCAAACGGCATCTGGAACAGCGTCCGAGAGGCTTGCACTCAAACGCCATCAGGCAAACTCGCCGATGCTGTCTTGGAGACCTATGACAAGATGGTCGTTCGACGTCGGGGCGCGATCGATGGCTGGACGTCCGGTGCGTTGGGAGCGCGATAGTCTCGCTGATCGATCAGGCCGCAGAGCGCGATGGAGATTTGGCGGGATGTTCGTCCTGCGCTGTCGATCGATGAAAAAAATGCCATAAGACATGGTCGAGTGAGGCGCGTCCCGCGCCCCAGGTGATGATCGCCAGCGCCATGGCAGCCCAGGAGATGTGAATGGGCCAGCCATCCGGGACGGTGAGTTGCACGATCAGCGTCATGACCAACAGCCCCAGCGCGGCCGTTCTGCTGGCGAGGCCGAGAATAAGAAAAACGGGCAAGGCGACTTCTGCGCATCCCGAAAGAAAGGCCATGATCGCCGGCGCGGGAAACGGATAGGGACCGCCCGGCAGATGCAGCATGAATTCGTCGGAGAAGAGCGTGACTGCGGTGTCGTTGATCTGAAGAAATCCATCCCATTTCAGAATGCCCGATCGCCAGAACGGAACGGCCAGCGCCACGCGCAAGACGAAGAGGGTGAGGGCCGGAACGGCGAGCGTCTGTAACACCTGGTTCCAGAAGGTCACGCCATCCGCAATCTTCTTTCGAAACGAAACAGTCATTGGGTCTCTCCCAGACGAATGGCACAGAAAGCACCGGCTTCGATCAGGCCCGCGATGCCTGTGGCGATATCGAAAGCGTTTGAGTCCTCAAGTGCCATGGCGGCGGCTTGCCCCAACGAATGCCCTGAAATGAGGGCCTCCAGGAACGTCGATTGCCCCGGCGGCAGATATTGGACGGTGACATCAAGCCCCGGCCGTGTGATGAGGGCGTCTTCACGATCTGCAATATGCAGCGATGCAGGGGGATCGCGTTCGGTACGATAGGCAGCGAAAAGCGACACCGAGGAATAATCCGAGCGGATGATCCGTGTTGCCGGATGGGGTGTCAGGACGACATCGGCGAGCTTATCCGGCGGCAGCGATGCGAAAGCGCTCGGTTGAAGAGGCTCGACATCGGCCGCGTGATAGGCGTCGAGCCAGGCGCGTTCGAGCCGCGCGACGTCGGTAAGATAGGGCAATGCCTTGGCATATTCGTACTGTTCGATGAAGGTTGGAAAGTCGCGTCCATATTCAAAGAGCAGCGGCGATCTCGGCGGGCAGGCCCTGACGTGAGATCGCGCCATCGCTCTGAAAAAATCCACGCCTGTGATCCGTTGCACGGCCGGATAGATGGCGGCGAGCGCGTCGACCAAACTGACGGTGACATTGTTGCGATAGATATTGTAGCGGCGGGCAAGCTGCGCCTCGCGCGAGCCATTGAGGATCGCGGGCGCTCTCTGGGCCGGATCGAGCAGCGGCGCTGAGAACCTGGCCGCATATGAGGCCGGATCGCGAAATGAATCTTCAGAGAGCATGTATCGGCTCCATTGTTGAACGTGGGAGTGCGGCATGGAGCACGTCCCGCGCGGTCTCGGCCTCCGCCTTGAGGATCGGCCAGGCAGGAAGTTTGCTGTCCCATTCGATGAGCGTTGGCAGCGGCCCGTAGCGTCCAATGACCGTTTCATAAAGCGCCCAGACCGCGGCATCGACCGGCTCGTCATGGCTGTCGATCAAGACCGGCGCACCGTCTTCGTCGATCTCTTTGTTATGGCCAGCCAGATGAATCTGGCCGACGCACGCAAGAGGAAAGTCCGCCAGATAGGCGAGTGCGGAAAAGCCGTGATTGGTCGACGATACGAAGACATTGTTGATGTCCAGCAAAAGCCCGCAACCCGTGCGCTCCGAAAAGCTGCGGATGAAATCGGTCTCGCTCATCGTCGATTCTGTGAACGTGACATAAGTCGCCGGGTTCTCGATGAGAATGCGACGCCCGATGGCATCTTGCAGTTCGTCGATATGGTCGCACACGTGGGCCAGGGTGCCCTTGGTATAGGGCAGGGGCAGGAGATCGTTGAAATAGGTCGTGGCATGGGGCGTGGAATGCGTCGACCAGGCCAGATGTTCGGAAACGAGAGCAGGCTGGTATCGATCGATCAGATGTTTGAATCGCGCGATATGCGCCTTGTCGAGCGGTTGCGGACCGCCGATCGACATGCAGACGCCATGGAGGGAGATCGAATGATCGCGCCGGATGGTTGTCAGCACGTCGTGGGGTGGGCCGCCTTGGCCCATGTAGTTTTCGGCATGGACTTCGAAGAACAGAGATGAATCCCGTTCCTGCATGATGTCGGGCAGGTGTTCATGCTTGAGGCTCGTGCCGACAAGCCCTGCTGTCACGTCCGGAAAGCGGGAAAAATGCGCAGTGGTTGCCGTAGCCAAAGTCGGAATGGCTTCCATGGGTTTTCCCCGCTCTCGAAGATGATGCGATAGGCGGATCAGACGGGCTTCAGCGAGCCATGACCGCCATTGGGAAGCTGGATGGTCGTGCAGGTTCCGCCTCTGACGAACTTCCAGGCATTGCCTTGGAAGTCGACCGTCGATGTGCCCTGGCATGTGGTGCCCGGGCCAGCGGCGCAATCGTTCTGGCCTTTCAGAGCGACGCCGAAGCATTTCTCTTTCTTTGCGGCCATCGCTGCTTCACCTTCGGCCTTCGACAACGGGGCGGCGGCAGCGATTGTCGCAAGCGCCGTCGTAAGGGCGCTGGCGAGAATCAATGAATTCACTGCGCTTTTTGCAGACATGACGTTCTCCACATGAGCTTTACGTCGTACCGTCCAGGTACGCCTTCGTTCATTCGGAGAGCGCCGCAAAAGGTTACGCCGTTACGTTTCACGAGTTCGTGATCTGGCGTGCGCGTGCTAGAGTCATTGTGCTGATCGTGACAATCCGATGCCGGATCTGTAACTTTCCGCTCCGTCGGACGAATAGGAATTCATCGAAGTGCAGCAAGTCGAGGAGCGACTGAAGACACTGATGGTTCAGAGTCTGGCAGGAGATGAACGGGCGTATCGATCGCTGTTGGACGACGTTGCCCGGCAATTGCGCGGCTATTACGGACGCCGGCTGCGCGAGCGCGCCGCGATCGACGATCTCGTTCAGGAGACATTGATCGCCGTTCACAGCCGTCGTGCGACCTATGACAGCGGGCGCCCCTTCACCGCATGGCTCCATGCGATCGCCCGATACAAATTGATCGACTACCTGCGCTCGAACAAGCTTCGAGAGACCGTGACGTTGGACGATGCGCCCGAAGCCCAGCTCGCGTCCCCGGTAACCGAGAGCGAGCTGGCGCATCAGGATTTGGATACGGTTCTGGAAGAGGTGTCGCCGTTGCAGAAGAGCCTCATCAAGGCGGTCAAGGTCGAAGGGCGATCGATCGCCGAGGTCGCATCTTCCTCCGGTCTCAGCCAGTCGGCCGTGAAGGTGACGGTCCATCGCGCCTTGAAGAAATTAAGCCAGCGTTTCGGCAGAGGTCAGACGCATGATTGATCCGATGTCGCCAAACCCAACGGACAGTTTGATCGAGCGGCTGGCCTCGGAGCTCAAGCCAACCGCGCGGAGCGCCGTTTCCCGGTTCATTTGTCTCGGCCTCATGGCCGGCGCCTGTGTTTCCGCTCTCGCCGTACTTTGGCTTTGGGGCGTTCGACCGGACATGCCGGCTGCTCTGTCGACGGGGGCGCTTTGGCTGAAGGAAAGTTTCGTCGTGGCGCTGGCCGGTGCCGGTATCTTCGCCATGATCGGATTGGCTCGCCCGGATGGCACAGCCGGCGGCCCGGCGTGGATCGCCATCGGAGCGGCTTGCGTCATGGCGCTGCTGGCCGTCCTCGAACTCGCGGGCGCCCCTCCGGCCGTCTGGAAGACGCTCATGATGGGCAAGACCTGGGCGACATGTCCCTGGTTGATCCTGGCGCTCGCCGTCCCTGTGCTGATCGGCAGCATATGTGCCATGCGGTCGATGGCACCGACACGGCTGCGGTTGGCGGGGGCTGCCTGCGGATTGGCATCGGGCGCGCTCTCGGCGCTTGTCTATTCGGTCGCCTGCGATGAAAGCGCGGTTGCCTTCGTGTTCATCTGGTATGGCGGAGCGATTGTTCTGGCAACCCTGGCGGGTGCTTGGCTCGGCCCCAGGGTGTTGCGCTGGTAGGGCAGCACGCCCGTTTATTCATCGCCGCTCAGGAAATGGCCGATGGCGGCGAGCGGCCTGATGCCGTCGGCGACGATCTTGACGATGGCAAGCATGGGCACCGCGAGAATGGCGCCCGGCACGCCCCACATCCAGAACCAGAAGATCAGCGAGATGATCACCAGCACGGGATTGAGCGTGAAACGTTTGGCCAGCAGCATCGGCGTGACGATCTCGCCTTCGATGATGTGAATGACGAAATAGAGGATGGCGGGGAGCAGGGCGAGCCAGAGCTGGTCGATGACGAGCAGGCCGGCGAGCAGGAAAATCACGACACCGAACAGCGGTCCCATGATTGGCACATAATTGAGAAGAAAGGCGACGGTGCCCCACAGAACCGCATCGCCCAACCCCGTCAGCCACATGGCGATACCGGTCGCGATGCCGACGGCGAGGTTCATCAGCGTGATGGTGAGCAGATAAGCGGAGATGTTCTTCTCGACATCAAGCGATAGTTCGACGACCTGCCGCTTGTCCTTGAACGTCGGCAAGATTTCCACGGTGCGCTTGAGGAAGGTGTTGCCGGATACCAGCAGAAAGAAAAGGATCAGAATGGTCTGGAAGAAGCTGGAGGCGAAATGCGTACCGCCAGTGAAGAGCCGCGTCGCGATACCGGCGGCAAGGCCCGTGCTCTGCTGCGACCCGGAGCTGGCGCCGTCGACGAAATGATCGATCTGGCTAAGGAAGGTTTGCAGCGTATTGATCGGCTCGTTGAGGAATTTCATGCGTTCCTGCAGCCGTGGCACACCTTCCGGCAGTTTGGCAGTCCAGCCGGCCGCAGGGCCTGAGATGGCCGCACCGAGCCCGACGATGGCGCCGAACACGAGCAGGATGAGCAAGAGGGCCGCGAGACTGCGCGGGACGCTGAACTGTTCAAGAAAGCGCATGCCCGGTTGGAACAGCAATTTGAGCACGAAAGCCAGAACGATCGGCAGCACGATTTCGGCGGCGAAATAGGCGATGCAGAGCAGGGCCAACAAGACGAGTATGGTCAGAAGAACGACCACAGGGTCGGAGGGCAGTGCAATTGTTTCGGCTTCCGTTCGTTCGCCATTGCCGTTCGTCGTCACGAAGTTCCCCCAAGCGTTTGCTGCTTAGACGCCGAAGGGTATCACAGGGTTCCATCGGCGCAGCCACTGTAAGATAACCGCAAAGTGACGGAACCTCCTGCAGTTTGGGCCGTTAAAAAACGCGTGGTGTGTGCAAAGCGGGGACGCAATCGCCTTGCCCATGGATGCGCTCGCATCCGTCCACGATCGACACTGATAAAATCCCGTATACAAAGGCTTTTTTCATGAAATCTCCGCTCCTCGCCATGGCCGCGGTTTGCGCTTTCGCTCATGTCGGCTACGCCGAGGAGTTGAAGATCGAAGGGGTCGGCATTCGTCGCGACATTCCCTGCAACGGCCAGGATGTCGGCGTGTATGGCGCGGAGAACAAGATCACGCTCACGGGGGAGTGCGGGCGGATCACCGTGCATGGGTCCGATCACAAGGTGTCACTGGAGCGCGGCACCGATCTGTCGGTGTCGGGCGCCGACAATGCGGTGACTGGCGGTACGGTTTCGAGCCTCAACGTGCAAATCGCCAAGAACACGGTTGCGGTGACGATCCAGCCGACGGAAGGCAAGGGCAGGGTCGATGTTTCCGGCGCCGAGCAGAAACTGAACCTGGTTCTCGCCACACCCGCCGAACTGAAAGTCATCGGCGCCGATCAGAAGGTGGAATGGTCGCTCGCCAGCGGCGCGCCGGAACCGTCCATTTCCTCCTCCGGCGTCAACAACAGCATTCAGAAGAAGAAGTAGCGACAAACCTTCATTCGTCGCCGGCGTTGAGATCGGTATGCAGTGTTTCTCTTGCCAGGAAGGCTGCGATCAACGCCGGCACCACCAGAACCAGACAGTACAGGCTGATCGGTAATGTCGAGCCATATTTCTCGATCAAGGCAACGCCGATGAACGGCGCGATGGCGCCCGACAACACCGAGCCGAGCTGATAGCCGAGCGAGAAGCCGGTGTAACGGGCTTCGGTCGGAAAAGCCTCGACGAAATAGGGCACTTCGCCCATGGCGATCACCGCATGGGTGAGCAGACCGACGCTGATGGCGAACGTTGCCGCGGCGAACGTAGCATTGTCGAGAATGCGGAAGATGAGGAACGACCAGACGAGCGCCAGCAACAGGCCGCCGATCATCATCGGCTTGCGTCCGATTTTGTCGGACAGCATGCCGAGGAAGAGGAGAGAGATTGCTTCGAGGATGGACGCAATCATCACCGCGTTAAGCGCCGTGGAACGCGGCACCTCGACGATACGCGTCAGATAGACGATGCCGAAGGTGATGAAGATATAGAACAAGGTGTTTTCGCCGGCGCGGATGACCAGCGTCGAGAGAATCTGCCAGCGCGAGCGCAACAAGGCATTGGTGAGGGACGGGGGCTTGGCCTTGGCGTGCTGCGCCTTGAGGCGGTTGAAGACCGGCGATTCCTCGACGCTGAGGCGCATCCACAGACCGATGACGATCAGAATGCCCGAGAGATAGAAGGCGATACGCCAGCCCCAGGTGCTGAATGCATCCGGTGTCATCGCATAAACCAGAATGGAGAGAACGCCGGCGGCCGCGGCATTGCCGAGCATGGCGCCGCAGAGCGGCCAGGCGGCCCAGAAGGCGCGCCGCTTTGGATCGAGGCTTTCGGTGACCATCAGAATGGCGCCGCCCATTTCGCCACCGACGGCCAGGCCCTGGATGATGCGCAAGAGCACCAGGAGCACCGGCGCCCACACGCCGATGGAGGCATAGCTTGGCACGAGGCCGACGGCGAAGGTCGCGCCGCCCATGAGGATGAGGCTCCAGACGAGAGCCTGCTTGCGGCCGAGACGATCGCCGATATAGCCGAAGACGATGCCACCGAGCGGACGGCTGATGAAGCCGATGCTGTAGGTCATCAGCCCGAGCAGCACGCCGGTCATGGGGTCGAATTTTGGGAAGAATTGCTGGTCGAAAACCACGACCGCCGCCGAGGCGAAGACGAAGAAATCGTACCATTCGATGAAGGTGCCGATGGAGCAGGCGCCAAGCAGCCGCTTCGAGGCGGTGGCGGTTTCCGCCGGGGCCGGCGCGCTCAAGGTCATGTCTGAAGTCTGGCTTGGCACCGCGTCCCTCCCTCGCAGCAAATCCTAGGTTGCGGCATAATGCACACGTGTGTATTAAGGTCAATGACTGGTTTTGCCATTATGCACACGTTTGCTTTCTAGGCCGGTCGGATCGAAGCCAGGAGAGGGATCATGGCCATCAATTGCTTTTCACATGTCGCTTTTCGCTGCCGGGATGCGAAGGAAACGGTCGATTTCTACAGCGGCCTCCTGGGCCTGCGGTATCATTTCGGGGTTGCCGCCGACACGGTCGCCTCGACGGGCGAACACAGCCCGCACATCCACATTTTCTTCGAGGTGGCGCCGAACTCCTATCTCGCCTTCTTCGAGCTGCCGGAAGCACCCGACATGCAGTTCGATCCCAACACGCCGCGCTGGGTCCAGCACACGGCGCTCACGGTGCCGACCGAGGCCGAGGTTCTGGCCTATAAGAAGCGGCTCGAGACCGCCGGCATCGAGGTCGTCGGCGTGACGGACCATGGCCTGTTCAAGTCGATCTATTTCTTCGATCCGAACGGCTATCGCACCGAGATCACCTGCGAGACCTTCGATCCGAAGGTGCTCAAGCATCTCGAAGACAACGCCTGGCGTTATCTCGAGGAATGGACGCGCACCAAGCGCGCGCCCGAAGGCATGACCATGCTGCCGTAGCACTGAATGGCTATAGCGTTTTCAAGCGAAATGGATCGCGGTTCGCGTAAAGAAAACGCGTCAAAATAAGCATCTAGATGCACAGTGTCTTGAGCACCGCGGCGATCTCCGGCTTCTGCTCCAGGCCGAAGCCGGGCGCATCGCTCGGCCGTACCCAGCCGCCGCCAACCGGGCAGGCGGAGGGATAGCCGCCGAAGGGCTGGAAGACACCGGGATAGGCTTCGCAGCCGCCAAGGCCAAGGCCAGCCGCAATATGCAGATTGATGAGATGGCCGCCGTGCGGGAAAGCCTGCGCGCGGTCGAAGCCCGATTGTTCGAGCAGATCGAGCATGGCCATATATTCGCTCAGGCCGTAGCTGAGCCCGGCATCCATCTGGAAAATGTCGCGGCCGGGGCGCAGGCCGCCGAACAGCAGCAGGTTCTTCACGTCCTGCCGCGAGAACAGGTTTTCGCCAGTTGCCACCGGGCGTGAATAGAGTTCGGTAAGTTGGCGGTTGAGGTCATAGTCGAGGGGATCGCCGACCTCTTCATACCAGCGCAGATCGTAGCCCTCGATGGCGCGGGCATAGGCGAGTGCCGCATCGATGTCGAAGCGGCCATTGGCGTCGACCGAGAGGCGTTTGCCATGGCCCGCGACGGCCAGTGCTTCTTCGATCCGCGCCATGTCGGCGGCCATCGGCGCACCGCCGATCTTGATCTTGAAAGCGTCGAAGCCCTGATCGCGATAGCCGAGCAACTCGTCCGTGAGAGTTTTGCCGCTGCCTTGCGGATAGTAATAGCCGCCGGCGGCATAAACCGGCACCGCCGGCTGCACGTCCGGTCGCCCGGCGGCGCGGGCGATCGTCAGATAGGCCGGCTCATCGGCCAATTTGGCGTTGAGGTCCCAAAAGGCCAGTTCGACGGCGGCGATGGCTCCGGCGCGATCGCCATGGCCACCTGGCTTCTCATTGGTCAAAGCCACGGCGAGCACCTTTGCCGGATCGAAGGCCTTGCCGTCGTCGTCGAGCAGGGCATGCGGAGCGGCGGCCTTGAGGCGGGGGATGATGCGATCACGCAGGATGCCGCGCTGCGCATAGCGGCCGATCGAATTGAAGCCGAAGCCGATGACGGGGCGGCCGTTGCGCACGACATCGCTGACCACGGCGACGAGCGAAACGTCGTGATCGGTGAAGGAGACCACCGCGTTGGAGATGGCGCCTTCGAGCGGCACGCTGCGTTCGATGATGTCGACGATGCGCATGGCGCCATTACTCCCGGCCGCCAAAGGCGCGTTCGCGTTGCCTGACAAGATGGGTGAGCGTCATGTTCACGGGCGCGCTCAAGCCAACCTTGGCGGCCTCGCGCGGCACGGCGCCGTTGATGACGTCGATCTCGCTGACCCGCCGCTGCTCGTGATCCTGCAGCATCGACGGTTTGGCATGGCGCACGCTGCGACCGAAAGCCAGCGCGTGTTCCACCGGATCTTTCACTTTGATCGCCACCCCATTGGCCAGGCCGATGCTCCAGGCTTCCGCCGCCGCTGCCCGGCTGACAGGGCCCATATCAGGATCGTCCATCACTTCACCGACCGTCAGGCCGGTGAGCGTGCAGGGGGCACTGTAAGCCACATTGCAAATCAGCTTCTCCCACTGCATGGCGACGATATTGCTGGAAAATTCCGTCTTGAAGCCGGCTTTCGACCAGGCGTTGATAATGGGGCTCAGGCGGGCTTCGGTGAGGCCATCAAAAGCCCCGATGCGGATCGTCTCCATGCCGTTATGAAAGACATCGGCCGGGCCGCGCCGGATGGCGCCAAAGCCGCCGGCAATGCCCACGGCGAGACGCTCGGCGCCAACGGCTTCGGCCACAGCCTGGGCGCTGCCAAGCCCATTCTGGATCGTCAGGACGATGGTCTGCGGTGCCAGCAGGCGCGAGAGCTGCGCACGCACGGTATCGACATGCCCCGCCTTTACGGCGACGATCACCAGATCGACTGGTTCTTCAGGGATATCGGTCGAGGCACGCAGACGAACGGTGCGGTCGCCGCTGGCGCCTGCCACATGCAGGCCCCGTTCGTTGATCGCTTGCACCTGATCGGCGCTGCGATCGATGGCGATGACCTCGTGACCGGCACTGGCCAGCAGAGCGGCGTAAATCGATCCCATCGCACCGCATCCGACCACGGCGATCTTCATATTTTATCTCCAGCCCATTGGCTTGATGCAGCTTTCTCCCTCCGGCGCGCGGAGGCGCCAGGGTGTCATGCTTCGCAAAATGCATTGTATGAGGTATGAAATGCACACGTGTGCGTTGTCAAGACAGTGAGCCGATTGCCAGCAATGGCTGCTCACTTTGTGGGTAGGATAACCTAGAATGTGGGTCATCTGTGCAAAGTCGGGCTTTACCGAAGCAATTCCACTCCATAAGAGCATTAATCATAAAATTGCATACAGACTGCGCGCAGCACGTTGAGGGAAGGGCTGTCGAAAGCGATGCACCAGCGGCGCACCACGATTAAGGACATCGCCGTTCATCTTGGGATCGATCACTCGACGGTCTCCCGGGCGCTGAACGACAATCCGAACATTTCGGAGGAGACCAAGCATCAGGTGCGGCAGGCGGCCCTGCGGCTTGGCTATGTTGCCAATGCTTCGGCGCGGGCCATGCGCTACAACCACAATGCGCTCATCGGCCTCGCCATCCCCGACATCCGCAATGATTTCTACAGCGCCGTGGCGCGCGCCTTGGCCGAGCGCTGCAATCGCGCCGGCTTCCAGATGGTGCTCGTCAACACGGACGATCATCCCGAAGTTGAATATCGGCAGGTGCGCGCGCTGATGGAAGCGCGCGTGGCCGGCGTATTGATCACGCCGACACCGGAACTGCTGGACACGACCGCGAAACTGCTGGCGCCTGTGCCGACGGTGCAATTCGTGCGGCAATCGCCCAAGCTGTCGGGCGATATCGTGCGCATGGACGATACGCGCGCCATGCGGGAAGCCACCGAACATCTGTTGGCGCAGGGGCACAAGCGCATCGGCTATGTCGGCACGCGCAAGGACATCAACGTCGGGCAGGCGCGGCTGAACGGTTATCTGGAAGCGCATGCGGCCGCTGGCCTCGCCGTCGATGAACGCTATCTGGCGCTGGTTTCGCCGCGGCAGACATTCGGATCCGATAGCGTCGCGCGCCTGCTTGCCGTGTCGCCGGCGCCGACCGCGCTCATCATCGGCAGTTCCGAACTGACCATCGGTGGCCTTGGCGCCATTCAAGCGGCAGGCCTGACCATTCCCCGCGAATTGGCCGTCGTCGGCTACGGCGATCCGGTCTGGTGCCGTTTGCTGTCGCCATCTCTCACCGCCGTGCAATTGCCGGTGGACGAAATGGTCGAGGCGGCGGAAGCATTGATTCTCGATCGGATCGGCGGCAAAGCGCCGGCAGGAGCGGACGTTCGCTCATGCCGGCCCACCTTGGTCGTGCGTGGATCGACCGCGACTTAATTCGAAGCGGTAATGCCACGTTCCCGGATGATGGCGCCGAAACGCTCGGAATCCTTGCGGGATTTTTCCGCGAAAGCCGCCGGCGTCATCGGCGAGGGGATGTTGCCGATGGCGCTGATGCGCTCCTGCAAGGTCGTGTTGGCCAGAGACTTGTTGATCTCCGTATTCAGGCGCGCCACGATTTCCGGCGGCGTTTTAGCCGGCGCATAGACGCCGAAGATCGAGTCGCCATCAAAATCGGTCAGGCCGAGTTCGTGCAGGGTCGGGGTATCGGGAAATTGCGGCGAACGCTGCGGACTGCCGACAGCCAGCAGCCTGAGCTTGCCGGCCTTCACATGTTCGATCGCGATGCCGGGATCGAAGAGAAAGTCCAGCTGCCCGCCGAGCAGGTCGGTGAGCGCGGGCGCCGCGCCGCGATAGGGCACGTGGACGATATCCGTCTTGGTCATGCTCCGCATCATTTCCGCGCCCAGATGCGGCGAACTGCCGACGCCGGGCGAGCCAAAATTGCGCTTGCCGGGATTGGCTTTGAGGTCGGCGAGGAAAGCGTTGAAATCCTTCGCCGGATTTTCGGTGCGCACAACCAGATAAAGCGGCACGCGGGCGACGGCGGCGACAGGGACGATTTCCGTGGTCGGATCGAACGGCATCTTCGCGTAGAGATGCGGATTGATCGAAACCATGCCACCTGATGTCATCAGCAGCGTATAGCCATCGGGGGCTGCGCGGGCGACGAATTCACCGCCGACATTGCCGCCGGCACCGGCCTTGTTTTCGATCACCAGCGGTTGGCCGAGCGTATCATTCAACGGCTGGCCGATCAGGCGGGCCAACTGGTCCGCCGCGCCACCGGCCGGAAAGCTGACGACGAGGCGAAGCGGGCTGGTTGGCCAAGTTTGCGCCAAAGCCGTGGACATCTGTCCGACCGCAAAGGCCACAGCGATAAGCAATCCTCTCTTAAACGTTCTCGACATGATCTCCCTCCAAAGAGCCGGTCGTTGATCTCGCAAGCATAGCGCTTTGCGGTTTGACTTGGTCAAACGTTGCAAAGACGCGTCAAATAAGTGACCTGCGTAAAAGTGCTGATGTGGTGCTGCTGGTGCGCTCGATCCCTCCACCTCATCGAGCTTGAGCCGAATTCGGCGTCCGAACCTACGTAGGCATTTAGTTTGGAGTCAACCTATTTGGAACAAATCTATTTCCTACCAAAGGGTAATTTTTATTTGACTCAAGACAGTTTGATATCAAACTATATTGATAAAGGGCCTCGATGTGGCGAGGGAGGCCGCCGCGCGTGTGAAAGCGCGGGAAGCCTCGATTTGGGAGCTAAAGAGCATGTTACGGACTTGGGTCTTTGAATTTTTTCCGGAATTGACCGATCAAACCGCTGTGGCATCCGGCCAATCCACGCCGCAATATTTTGCAGACTACCTCTCGCTTTGGCAGCGCGATGAAGCGCTGGGCTTCGACGGCATTTTCTTCAGCGAACATCACTTCGGTAGTTCGTTCAGCTCCTCGCCAAATCTCCTCATCGCGGCCACGGCGATGAAGACCAAGACCATTCGCCTCGGTGTCATGGGGGTGGTCGTTCCTTATTATCCGGCCGCGCGCATTGTCGAAGAAATCGGCCTTATCGATCAGCTTTCGGGCGGACGCCTTGAAATCGGCACCGCCATCGGCGTACCGCAGGAGCTGGCGCAAGTGGGTCTGACCATGGATCAGGCGCGGCGCATGTATAACGAGGCGATCGAGATTCTGGATTCAGCGCTCGAAACCGGGATCGCCCATTACGACGGCGAATTTTTCAAATACGACCATCTCCCGCTTTTGCCGCGGCCGGCGCAAAAACCGCAGCCGCCGAAATGGACGACGGTCGTCAGCGCGGATTCCGCCTGCAAAGCCGCCCGTCGGCACAGCAGGATTTGCACAGGCTTCATGACCACGCAGGAGGTGAAGGCTCTTTTCGATGCCTATCTCGCAGAAGCGGAGATCGTCGGGCTGGAGGCCGGCGGTGATCATCTGGGATTGCGCCGCCGCGTCATCGTCGCCGAATCCAAGACGGCCGCCGACGAAATGTCTCATTCGGCGGCGGAGCGTTACAAGGCTTTCGTCGCCAATGATCCGAGAATGAAGTTCTCGCATATCCCTGATGCGCCGCGACAGAAGGGTCAGAGCGGCGGCTTTTCGGTGAGTGACGATGAATTCATTTCCGGTACGCCGAGCCAGGTCGCCGATAGAATTATCGATCAGTGCGAGCGTTCGGGCGCAGGAAACTTCTTGGCCATTCTGCATTGGGGCGCCGGATTGAATGAAGTCAGCGCCGCGCATGAACTGTTTGGGCAGAAGGTGTTGCCGATCCTGAAAAAGGCCAATCTCTGAAGCGAGAACGCGTTCGATCGGAACGCGCGCCTCTCATTCGTCTGAGGACAGGCCGGTCGTGATCTGGCGCAGAATCGCGATCAAGCGGGCGCGCTGGTCCTTGGTGATCAGTTGGTCCAGCTCTTCCTCATGGGCCTGCACCTTGACCTTCATCTGTTCCATCGTCGTTCGGCCGCGCGCGGTCAGGCGTAGTTCATAGCTGCGCCGGTCGTTCTCCCGGCGGACACGCGTGACGAGCCCGCGCTCGCACAGATCATCGAGGGCAGGGGTAAGGCTCGACGTATCTCTTTTGATGGCCTTGCCAAGCGCCGCCTGTGTCATGCCCGGATTTTCATGGATGAGTGCCAGAATGGCGAACCGCCATTGCAGCGTGCCGGTGTCGGCGACGCTGCGAAGATAGGTTCTGACGGAGGCTTCCAGCGCGATCCGAAGGTTGAACCCGATGGTTCCGCCGAGCCAGCCGAGATGGGTTTGTGAAGGCGTCTCGGCGGCTGCGGGCACACGCTTTTTCGTCGTCTTGATCGGCATCAACTGGTTCCCAACGTCACATGACGATAGGAACCAAACTATTTGCCGTCAACCTATTGGCGGGATCAGCCTTTCACGTCGAGAATGATCTTGCCGACGTGAACGGAGGATTCCATGCGCCGATGCGCTTCCGCCGCTTGGCCCAGCGGATAGACGGAATCGACCAGCGGCCGGATCGTCCCAGCGTTGAGCAACGGCCAGACATGTTCGGCGAGTTCCGCCGCGATCTTCGCTTTCTGCGGCACCGACTGCGGCCGCAGCGTGCTGCCGGTGACGGTGAGGCGCTTCATCATGATCTGTCCGAAATCGACGGTGACGGAGCGCGTGCCGCCGAGAAAAGCGATCTGCACCAGCCGTCCCTCAAGCGCCAGCGCCTGCAGATTACGCGGAATGTAATCGCCGCCGATGATGTCGAGTACGACGTCGACGCCTTTGCCGCCGGTGGCGTCTTTCACCACCTGGACGAAGTCCTCATTGCGATAGTTTATGGCGCGGGTGGCCCCCAGCTTGACGCAGGTGGCGCATTTGTCGTCGCTGCCGGCGGTGGCAAACACCGTGGCGCCCTTGGCGACCGCCAGCATGATCGCCGTCGTACCGATGCCCGACGTGCCGCCATGAATGAGCACGGTCTCGCCGGCACGCAGCCGTCCGCGCATGAACAGATTGCCCCACACCGTATAGAAGGTCTCGCACAGGCCAGCGGCCTCCACCATGCTGAAACCCTTGGGCACGGGCAGGGCATGATCGGCTGGCGTGACCACATATTCGGCATAGCCACCGCCAGGCAGCAGCGCCGTCACCGCGTCACCGACTTTCCAGCGGCTCACGCCTTCGCCAAGAGCTGCAACCGTGCCGGCGGCTTCGAGGCCGGGCAGATCGGAAGCGCCAGGCGGTGGCGGATAATGACCGCTGCGTTGCACGACGTCAGGCCGGTTGATGCCAGCAGCCGCCACTTCGATGAGGATTTCGCCAGGGCCGGGCTGAGGCACCGGGCGTGTCGCCAAGGTCAGGACTTCGGGTCCTCCCGGCTGTTTGATCTCGGCAACCTTCATGCTTGTCGGCAACATTGAACGCTCTCCAAAAGGCTTATCATCGCGGTGGTGATGGGATCAGGCGAAGCTCGGCAGCTTCATCGACCGGCTGAGCGATTGCAGCAGTTCGAGAATTTGCGTGAAGTTCGCGGTGAAGCGCTCCGAAGGCGCCGAGACGCAGACCGCGTAATTTTCGCCCGCGATCCGGAACGGTACGGCGACGCAGCGCAGCCCCTCGGCATATTCCTCGTCGTCGAGCGCATAGCCATCGGACTGAATGCGGCGGATTTCGCGCCGGAACGCCTCCGCCGTGGTGATCGTATTGGCGGTGCGCGGCAGGAACTTGCAGCCGCGGATGAATTTATCGCGCTCTTCCTCCGAAGCGATGGCCAGCAACAGCTTGCCTGACGCACGCGCATGGATGTCGCCGCCGCGCCGGCGCGACGCGCCGCCTGAGGCTTGGATCGGATTGGTGCCGGTTTCCACCGCCAGCGTGATCAGATCGCCATCGAGCCAGCCCGAGACATAGCTGGTTTCGCCGGATTTTTCGGCGATCTTCTTGACCAAAGCGCGCAATTCGTCCGGGCAGGAGAACTGCATGTTGAAACCGTCGATCAGGTCGCCGACGCGCAGCCCGAGAAGAAACTTGTTTTCCAAGCCCCGCCGCAGCAGGCCGAGCGATTGCAGCGTGTGCAGCAGGTGATAAGTCGCTTGCAGCGGCAGACCAGTTTTACGGCGGATTTCGCTGACCCCGAGCCCATCGCGGCTCTGGGCGACGGCGAAGAGGATCGACATGGCCCGGGCCACCGATTGCACACGCGGCTTCGGCGCTTGTTCCTCAGCCTCGTCTTCCATGCGCTCACCGTTGAGCGCCTCTTCGTCGGTATTTTTCATCAGTTTAAGACCAGTCGTCTGTTGCGCGTCGTCGTCCTGTTACTGACATGGGGCCGGCGGCGCGTCCATGGTTAAGCCGCGACCATGAATTCGCGGACCGTCTGCTTGCGGCGAATGCGCCAGGTTCCATCGAGCCGCACCAGGTCGCCGTGGGACGACAGCACCATGGTGGGGCCGGGAACCGTGGGCACGCCCTCTCCACCCGGCGCGGTGTAAAAGGTGATGCACAGCGAAAAAGAGGCCACATCGTCACCCTTCGCCGTCGTCACCAGATTGGTGATGATATGGCGGGCGCGCGTATCCGTGCTGCGGCCTTCGTAGATTTTCTCCACGGCGGCCGGCCCACGCACGACGGCGCCGGCTCGATGCCATTCTCCATCTGGGGCAAAGAAGCTCGCGACGTCCTTGAAGCGAGCTTCGTCGATCGCCTGATAGAAGGCGAGCAGCAAACGCTGGCAGTCCCATTCCGCCGCCAGCCGGTTGTTGTCCGTCGCTGTCATCTCAAGCGCCCTGGGCCACGGTGGCGGCAATCGCATTTGTGCCCTGGATCAACACGCCGATATCGGCGCCGCTGATGAAGAACGTGCCGCCGAACTTGCGCCAGTGAGCGATATCGGCGGCGGCCGCGAGGCAGCCGGTCATGACGCCGCATTGGCGGGCGAGCTGCATGCCGTCTTCGAGAGCCTTGCGCACTTCCGGCGCATTGGGCTGGCCAGGGAAGCCGAGCTGGGCCGCGAGATCGTTCGGGCCGAAGAACACCGCATCGACGCCTTCGACGCCGCAGATGTCCTTGAGGTTCATCAAAGCTTCGCGGCTCTCGATCTGCACGGTGACGGCGACCGGCGAGGGACCGCTGCGATAGTAATTCTTGTCGAGACCCCACTGGGCGGCGCGCACGCTGCCGCCGATGCCGCGCCGGCCTTCCGGCCCGAAACGGGTGAGCGAGACGATGTGACGGGCCTGTTCGGCGGTGTGGACGTTAGGCACCATGATGGCATCGACGCCGAGATCGAGCAGCGGCTTCAGCGTGTCGACATGTTCTGAGCTGATACGCACCAGAACCGGCTTGCGCCCGCCGGCCGCCGCGATCTGCTGATGCAGGATCGGGATATTGGTCGCCGCATGTTCGGCTTCGATGGCGAGATAGTCGATATTGGTGTGGCTGAGGATTTCGATCGTCTGGAAGGTCGGAATGCAGGCAAAGATGCCGCAGACGAATTCGCCCGAGACGATACGCTGCTTGAACGAGGGGCGGGTGGTGGCTGCGATATTCATGTGCTCTTACTCCGCGACCTGCTGGGTCGGTTGAGGGGGAAGTTCCGTGGCGAGGCCGAGCTTGTTGCCGAACCGCTCCACCATCACGTCTTCGAACGGGATCTTGTCGGAACAGACATGGCTGCCGCAGCGCAGACGATAGAGTTCCGGATGCGAATGGGCGGCCGGCAGCAGGCCTTCATTGTCGAGCACGCGCGCCGCATCGAGGATATAGCGGCGGAACTGCACGACACCGATGTCCGAGGAATTAAGGTGCTCCTTGGTGCGGTCGGCGATCAGCCCCTGGCTGATTTGAATGGCGGCATCCTGTTCCGACACGCCCTTGATGCCGGTAAAGCTCTTGTGCTTCTGATCCAAGCGGTCGATCAGGAAGTCGTTCGCCTTGTTGCGGAAGGGCATATAGTTTTCGTCGACTTCCGAATGGATCGACGCGCCGGTGCGGAAACGTTTGACCTCTTCGACGCCCAGCGGTCGATCGGGGTTCCAGCTATAGGTGAAGATCCAATGCGACGTGTCGTCGATCGGCACCCAGCATTGGCCGTGCATGGTTTCGCCGGGCAATGCGTTGGGGGCGAGGCCATGGTTGGGCATCAGGAATTGGCTGATGCGCCAGTAAGTGTCGCCGGGATCGGCATGACGGGCGCCGCCGAGCACGAGACCAGATTCGTGTGAGATGATGGAAAAGCGGACCGCGCCATCGTTGCGGATCCATTGCAGCCGCCGTTCGTCGGCCGAGGACTGGCCGACGAACTCCGCGCCCTTGGCCTGCTGCCGGTTCTTGTCGATCGGCAGATGCAGGAAGGAGAAATGCGCCGTATCGAGCCCGCCCTCGCAGGCCTGCGCCCAATTCGACTCCTGATATTTCTTCGTCACGAAGACATGATTCAGCGGCAGTTGCGTGAATTCCAGTTCCGGAAATTCCGGCATCTGCTCCTTGGGGCCGAGATAGACCCAGATCATGCCGCCGGCCTCGCGGGTCGGATAGATATCGAGCGTGATCTTCTCGCACATCTTCTGGCGCTGGCCGTTGTCCGGCAGGGTCGGCACGTCGAGGCAGCGGCCATCCGCGTCGAACTTCCAGCCATGATAGACGCAGCGGATGCCGCCTTCCTCGACGCGGCCGAAGAACAGGTCGGCGCCGCGATGCGGGCACACCGGCGTGATCAGTTGCGCCCGCCCGGAGCTGTCGCGAATGGCGATCATATAGGTGTTGAGAATGTTCACCCGCCGCGGCGGACAATCGGGCTCCGGCAGTTCTTCCGAAAGCAGGGCAGGCTGCCAGAAGAACCGGAACAAATGCCCCATCGGCGTGCCTTCGCCGGTTTCCGTCAGAAGGCGGTTGTCTTGTGCGCTGAGCATCTGGGTTTCCCCTCTATTCAACGATGCCGAGTTTCTCGGCGATCAGATCATGCAGGACTTTGAAGGCGGCCGGATCATTGCGGTCGGCTTCGGTGGGGCGATGTTCGAGCAGCAGCTTCGCCGGTGCGCCGAACACGAGAATACGATCCGCCATTTCGATGGCATCGTCGATGCGGTGGGTGACGAACAGGCAGGTCTTGCGCAGTTCGCGGATCAGACGGCTGATGTCGGCGCGCAGCACCTGCGACGTCACATGATCGAGCTGGCTGAAACATTCGTCGAGCAGCAGGATTTCGGGGTCGATGGCGAGCGCCCGCGCCAGGCTGACGCGTTGACGCATGCCGCCGGACAGTTCATGCGGATAGAGATTGGCGGCGCGCTCGAGGCCGACCCGCGCCAGCCATTCGGTGGCCTTCTTGCGGGTCGCCGTTTTTTCCTCGTGCAGGATCTGCAAGCCCAGTTCGACATTTTCGAGCGCCGTACGCCACGGCATCAGGCGATCGGTCTGGAAGCCGACGGCGATGACGCGGCGCAATTGCTGGAACTCCGCTTTTGGATCGAAGCCCATCACGCGCACCTCGCCACGCGTCGGCGCGAGATTGCCCATGATGAGATTGAGCGCGGTCGATTTGCCGGCGCCCGTGCGGCCGAGGAAAGAGACGATCTCGCCGCGCTCCACGGCGAAGGAGAGGTTCTGGATCGCCACGACGTCGCCGAAGGTGACGCCGACATGTTGCAGTTGAATGGCGGGCAGATCGGTTGTCTTCGGGGCGGTTTGCATCAGCTCGGCTTGCATCAGCGCACCTCGATCGTCTGACGGTAGCTGAGCATATATTGCTCAACCCACGTCACCAGTTGTTGCAGCACGATATTGAGCCCGACGAGCAGGATCGTCCAGGCAAGGATCGTGGCGATATCGAAATTGGCCTGGGCCAGGCCCATCTGCGCCCCGATGCCGGCGGTTGCCGCGATCAGTTCGGCGAAGATGATCATGCGGGTCGCGTAGCCGATCACCGAGCGCGTGGTGGCGAAAATATAAGGCAGAACGTGCGGGAAGATCAGATAGCGCAACACCTGCCAGCGGTTCGGCCGGAAGCTCTCACACATCTCCAGAAGATCCTTGGGCATGGCGCGAATGGCATCGGCCACGCCCAAGGCATAGAACGGAATAACAATAACCAGCAGGATGAAGAAGATGCGCAGTTCCGGCATGCGGAACCAGAACACTGCGATCAACATCCAGGAGAGGGCCGGAATGCCCGTATCGATCACCACGACTGAGCGCACATAGGGGCGTGCGGTCGGAAACATGCCCATGACGAGGCCCAGACCCGTGCCGATGAGCATGGCGCATCCCAGGGCCAGTGCCAGCCGGCCGAGGGTAAGCAGCATGTCGCCATAGAGTGGCAGCAGCTTGTTCCACAGGCTGCTGATGATGTCGGCTGGCGGCGGCGCGATATAATGCGGCGCCACCATGCTGGCGATCTGGAGAAGGATGACGATCGCCACCGCGGTGACGATTCCTGCATAGCGCTCATGTTTGGGCAGGCGCGGCAGTGCGGGTTTTTCCTGCATCACTTCGATTGTCATGGGCCACTCTTATGCGTGATAATTTGAACGAGACTGTCAGCTCGGGAAGAAGTCTGGATTGATCTTCGGATTCTTCTCGTCGATATAGGCTTGGGCGGCGCGAATGGCCTCGCGACCGTCTTCGTTCAACATCGACAGGTTGAGGAATTTCAGGCGGCCGGCCTCATGGGCTTTGATCATGTCGGACACTTTGAGACCAAGCTTCGGTGCCGCGATGCCGTAGATTTCCGTTGGATCGGCATTGATCGCGGCAACGAGATCGCGGCAGGTCGCATCGACGCGCTTGGCGAGATCGGCATCGCGCGCGATCGCTTCCTTGCGGACGGCGAGACCGAAATAGGGCAGCGGGCGCTTCTGCTTGCTTTCATATTCGCGGCCGAGATTGAAAATGGCCTTGAGGTCCGGCACCTTTTCAAAAGCGCTGATGATATTCGGCTCCCAGGACAAAGCCGCATCGACATTGCCTGAGACGACCATGGCAACCGCTTGCACCGGGTTCGGCACGTTCTGCACCGGCATGTCCTTGCCGAGCTCGACGCCATAGGCGTTTTTCAGCACCGCCCGGCACATGTTGTAGGAGCCCGTGGCGACGACGGCAGCGAGCGGCCTGCCTTTCAGTTCCGTGGCCGATTGCGGGCCATTCTTGCCGGCGACGATGTTGATGATGTCGGCGGTGGTGAAGATCGAGGCCAGTTTCACCGGCACGCCCTTGTCGGACATGCCCTTGAAACTGTCCCAGGCACCGATGGCGAGATCGAAACTGCCGGCGATGAAATCGCTGTAGTAGCTGGGCACCGAGGTATAAGCGGTGGCGAGTTCGATGTTGAGACCGTGTTTGTGGTCGAAGCGTTTCGCTTTCAGATATTCATCGAAGATCACGCTGATGCCGGCATTCAACGTTGCATAGCGCACGTTCGTTCGTGCCTGCGCATGGACATAGGGTGCAAAGCACAGGGATGTGCTCGCTGCGCCTGCCTGTAGGATGTGGCGTCGTGTAATGCTCATTTTCTCCCTCCCTCACTCTTGCGCGTCCCTTCCGCGCCTCACATCGCCAGTGTCTCTCCCAACACCGGCCTATTCCGCGACAGCCCGCATTACCGCGCTGCCGCCCCCTAGAAGAGCTTTGACCTGCGCCACCACTTTGGCGGCGCTGGGCAGCAGTTGCGCCTGCAACACGGGCGAGGCCGGCATGCGCACGTCCGGCGTCGCCAGCCGCGCCACGCGCGCCATGCCGGCATCACGCAGCCGGCAGGCGAGTTCGGCGCCGACGCCGCCCGTCAGATTGGCTTCGTGGACGATAAGCGCGGTTTCGCCGGCGGCGCGTACGGCAGCGATCAATTCATCCTCGGGCAGGGGCGATAGCCAGCGCAGGTCGATCACCGCCGCGTCGATCCCGAGCTTCGCCAGCTCTTCGGCGGCGCTTTCGATGACCGGCATGCCAGTGCTCCAGCTCACCAGGGCGATATCCTTGCCGGCGCGGCGCTGGCGCAGGCCGCCCATCGGCTCGACTGGCCCTTCGAGAACGGCCATTTCCTTGCGTTGATAGAAAACCCTCGATTCAATGATGATGGTCGGATCGTCGCTGGCGATGGCCGCGCGCAGCATGTCGTAGGCATCCTGCGCCGTTGCGGGCAGGCCGATGCGCAGGCCCGGAATATGGAACAGCAGCGCTTCGAGCGATTGCGAATGCTGAGCGCAGGACCCTGGCGTCGTGCCCTGCTGCATGCGCACCACCAGCGGTGCCGACGCCTTGCCCTGGGTGATGTAACGCAGATTGGTCATCTGGTTGATGATCTGGTCGATCGCCACCAGCATGAAATCGGCCCACATGATTTCGACGACCGGTCGCATGCCCATCATGGCAGCGCCCAGCGCCGATCCGAGAATGGCGCTTTCCGAAATCGGCGTGTCGAACACGCGATCCTGGCCAAAAGTCTTTTGCAGCGTACGCGTGCAGCCGAAAATGCCGCCGCCACCGCCGACATCCTCGCCATAGACGAGAAGCTCGGGCCGCGCCTGCAGTTCATGTTTCAATGCCGTGGTCACCGCATTGCCATAGGTCGTCTCGGCCGGAGCGCCGCTGCGCGTCACGCGTTTGGCTGTGGGGCTCGGTGCGATGACGTGATCGGCGGCGCTCGCCGGATCGGGCAGGGGCGCGGCTTCAACCTGTTGCCGCAACTGCTGGATTTCCTGTTTCATCTCGCCGTCGATCGCGTCGAGCTCTTGCGCCAGACGCGGGTCCTGTTCGATGAGCTTTTGACGCAGCAAAACGATCGGGTCCTTGGCCTGCGTCGCGTCCCATTCGTCCTTCGGCCGGTAGTGCTGGCCATCCTTGTTGTAATGGCCCCAGAGGCGCACGGTCTCGAATTCGAGGAAGATCGGCCCGTTGCCTTCGAGCAATTGCTGACGCGCCATCGCCACGCTGTCGCGCACCGCGATCGGGTCGCCGCCATCGACGGTCGCTGCCTTGATGCCATAGGCGCCGGCCCGGCGGGCCTGGCGTGGTACGGGCGCGACATCGCTCGACGGCGTCATCTCGGCCCAGCCATTGTTTTCACAAATGAAAAGCACCGGCAGCTTGTTCAGGCTGGCGAAGACCAGCGCTTCATGGGCCGAGCCTTGGTTCATAGCTCCATCGCCGATGCTGACGACGGAAATGCCGCCGGTTTTCTGCAGCTTTTGGGCGAGAGCCACGCCGGCGGCGATCGGATAGCCGGCGCCGACGATGGAGTTTTCACCGATGAAACGTTGATCGGGCGCGATCATCAGGGCTGAGCCGGCGCGGCCGCCGTTTACGCCGGTGGCGCGATGGCAGATTTCGCTCATCACGGCGAAGGGATCGAGACCCACTTCCAGCGCCCAGCCATGGCCGCGATAGGTCGCCGAAATGCGGTCTTCATCGCCGAGCGCCTCCAGCGTGCCGACCGGAATGGCTTCCTGGCCGGCGCAGAGGTGGATCGAGCCGACCGCCAGTCCAGCCTCGCTGAATTGCATGCAAAGCTGCTCGAAACCGCGGATGCGGGCCATTCGCCGATAGGCACGCAGGCCGAAAGTCGCGTCGGAATTGTCCTTGGGCACGTCAGACCTCACCCGAGCCGGGCCTCCCTGTGGTCTTATCTTATTATGATTGAGATATCATATAGTGATTGTCAAGGCGCTTTCTTGGCCCCGGCGCCACCTGCCCACAATCGCGAGCGAGGGGCCGGACGACTGCTGGCCGGGGGGCGGGGATCATTGATTGCGCGCGGCCTTGCGATCGGGCGTCGGGGGCCGCCGTCTTTCGGGGATCACTCCCAATGCCAATCGCTCGCTGGCGTGTTGGCTCGATCAGCTCGGTCGCAATCATCATCGCTGTTGTGCAAATCGTTGCCAGCATCGTCGTCAACGCGAGATGTTCGGTCGTTAGCCTGCGCGCTGCATCGCGGTCGTAGCGAATAACCAGGAGCGTTGCTGGAAAAGGGATTTGCTTTTCGAGCGGTGCCCCGTATTCCTGCGGTCGGATCATGATGCAACAAAAGAACAATACGTCAGCGGCAATTCCGATCTTCGCGCTCGTGTTGCTGGCTGCCAATTTGCGGCCGGCGCTGACCAGCGTGGGGCCGTTGCTCGAGGAAATCAGGCAAGGCACCGGAATCTCCGTCACATCAGCCGGCCTGCTGAGCAGTCTGCCTTTGTTCGCCTTCGCCTGTTTCTCGCCATTGGCGCAGTTTGGACGGCGGCTGGGGCTGGAACGCACTCTGGTGGTGTCGATGCTGGTGCTGATCGCAGGCATGCTGCTGCGTTCGCACGGCTCCGTGCCAGCGCTATTCGGCGGCACGATCATGCTCGGCGCCGGCATTGCCGTCGCCAATGTCCTCATCCCCGGCGTCATCAAGCGCGACTATCCGAGCCGCGTGCAGAGCATGACCACGCTCTATGCCATGGTCTTGGGGCTCAGCTCGGCGATCGCCTCGGGGCTTGCCGTGCCGTTAGCCGATCGGTTGCCCGGAGGATGGCGAATGGCTTTGGCCGTATGGTCAATTCCAGCTGTCATTGCTTTGCTGGCCTGGCTGCTGCCGGCCGTACGGACATCGGGCGAAAAGAACATCGTGCGCGTGCCGCGCACCTCGGTCTGGCGCTCATCGCTGGCCTGGAAGATCACGGCCTTCATGGGCCTGCAATCCATGGCGTTCTACATCATCATCAGTTGGTTTCCGGTGATCCTGCAGGACATGGGCTATTCGGCGGAGAATGCCGGCTTTCTGATCACTCTGTTCCAGCTCATTTCGCTGGTGGTCGGCATCAGCATTCCGCCGCTCCTGAAACTGGCTACGGACCAACGGCCGTTCGTGTTTTTCGCCTCGCTGTTGATGTCCGCCTCGCTCGTCGCGCTGATCCTGATGCCGGGTCTGGCCTATCTCTGGGTCTTGCTGATGGGGCTGGGCAGTGGCGTCTGTTTCGTCCTGGCGCTTGCCTTCATCGGGCTGCGCTCGTCCGACCATTATCGGGCGGCATCTTTATCTGTCATGACGCAATCGATCGGCTATCTGGTGGCCGCGATGGGGCCGGTCGCCTTTGGCGTTCTGCATGATGTCGCACACAATTGGACCGTGCCATTGATGGCGGTGGTGGTGGTGACCTTGTTCCAGGCCTTGTTCGGCCTGGCCGCTGGCCGTAACCGTACGGTCTGAGGGGAAATTTAACATCCGCCACGGAGACTGTGAATATCGTCATCCGGCTGTCATTGAGGCGCTCCATAGGGGCGCGAACGTGTCTGGAGACGAACTATGAAACGGCCCTTTTCCCTGCTTGCCTCGCTGTCCCTTGTCGCTTTGTCGATCGCCGCATTCGGCAGCCAGGCGGCGGCTGAAACCATCCAGTCACGCATCTTTTCCTCCGACGATCCGAAGCTGGAATGGAAGACGGTGAAACTGCCGAACGGCCAGACGGGCGCCTATACGCTCGGCATCGGCTCGGGTGCTTTCCGCCATCGCAACGATCCGCCGAATGTCGTCTGGACCATCGGTGATCGCGGCCCGAACATGACCTGTAGCGAAGCGCCGGGGATCCTCGGCGACGAGATCGCGCAGACCTGCCGCAAGCTCTCCAACGGCCGCATCTATCCGACGCCGGACTATGTGCCGTCGATCTACAAGGTTGAACTCGATCGCGACAAAGGCACGTTCAAACTGCTCGAAACGATCCCGCTGCGTAAGGCGAAGTCGGGCGCGACGATCACCGGTCTGCTGAACCCGCAGACCAAGGCGTCCAAGGACACCGGCATGGATCTCGCCGGCAATGTGCTGCCCGACGATCCCGACAACATTGACCTCGAAGGTATCGTGCGCCTGTCCGACGGCACGTTCTGGGTCGGCGAGGAAATGGGTCCGTCCATCGCGCATGTCTCCGCCGATGGCCGCATCCTCGATCGGCACGTGCCGGTCGATGCGGCCGGCGACTATAAGAACGCCGAAGCCAAGATCGTCGCCGATCTGCCGGCCATCCTGTCGAAGCGGCAGGGCAATCGCGGCATCGAGGGCATCGCCGTCTCGCCGGACGAAGCCTTCCTCTATTTCATGGTGCAGAACCCGCTCGCCAATCCAGATGCCAAGGCCTATCAGGGCGCGCGCAACACGCGCTTCTTCAAGTTCGATCGCCAGGCCGGCAAGGTCGTGGGTGAATGGGTCTATCAGCTCGCCGATCCGCAGTCGTTCGGTTTCGATCCGTCGCCGCGCCAGAACGAGCCGCGCATCTCGGAAATATTGGCGCTCGGCACCGATCGTGTCCTGGTGCTGGAGCGCACCGAGAAGACCACAAAGCTGTTCGAGATCACGCTCGACGGCGCGACCAACATTCTCGGCAGCAAGTGGGATGATGTCGCGACGTCGCCGACGCTCGAACAGCAGAACGATCTCGGTCCGCTCGCGGTGACGCCCGTCACGAAGACGCTGCGCCTCGACACGTTCCGCGACCTCAAGGACGCGCCGGAGAAGGTTGAAGGCCTGGCCATCCTCGAAGACGGCACGCTCATGATGATTAACGACAACGACTTCGGCATTCGCGGCGACAAGACGAGAATCGTTCTGGTCAAGGGCGCCGTGTCGGCCGATCCGGCGATCTGGAAAAAGTAACCGGACCGATCCGGCCAAAGCACTTATTCTGATGCATCTTCGCGGCGTTTGATGATTTTCATCAAACGCCGCAAGTTTATCGCGATTTGCCTCCGGCGAACTTTCGGCGCATCGTGGCTCCGTTCGCTCAATCAGGAGGCTGGTCATGACAGACGCTTCATCCGCAAGTCCGAACCCGCAACCCACCATTCCAGCGCCCTTCGATCTGTTGAAGGCCAAATGGGGCTGGATCGTCGCTCTCGGCGTGGTCTATGCCATCGCCGGCGTGGTTGCCCTCGGCAGTGTTGTCATGGCGACGGTGGTGAGCGTGCTCATCGTCGGCTTCATGATGATCCTCTCCGGCGTCTTCGAGATCATCAACTCGTTTCAGTTCAAGAGCTGGGGCAAGTTCATCCTCTGGTTCTTGCTCGGGCTGCTCTACATCGCCTCGGGCGTGATCTGCTATCTCAACCCGCTGCTCGCGGCGGCGGCGCTGACGTTGATGCTGGGCATTTCGCTGATTGTCTCGGGGGTGCTGCGCATCATTCTCGCTTTCAATATGAAGAGCGAGTCGCCCTGGATCTGGGTGGGCCTCTCGGGATTGCTGACGGTGATCCTTGGCGCGATCCTGTTGTCGGGCTGGCCGCTGTCGGGCCTTTACGCGCTCGGCATTTTCCTCGGCATCGATCTGATATTCGCCGGCGCGGCCTGGATCGGCCTTGGCCTGGCGGCGCGCAGCAAGCAGGCTTGAAGCCGCTACGGCATCCTCTTTAGCCCTTGAGCCAGAAGCGGATGCCGTAGGCGACGATGCCGAGGGCCGTGATGCTGGCAAGCCAGATCCCGGCCATCCACAGCAGCCGCTGCCACAGCGGCGCCTGCGGCTGCATGTTTGGCGCGGCCATCAGTGATAGCCCTCCGTGCCGGCCTTGCCGCGGAACACCCAATAGGCCCAGCTCGTATAGGCGAGGATGAGCGGCAGGATGATCACGACGCCAACCAGCATGAAGGACTGGCTGCGGTGCGGCGCGGCCGCATCCCAGATCGTCACCTTGTCGGGCACGACATAGGGATACATGCTGACGCCGAGGCCGGCGAAGCACATCAGGAAGAGCGCCAGCGCCAGAAAGAACGGCCAGCTCTCGTGCTGCCGGCGCATGGCGAGCCAGAACATGGCGGCAAGGATGGCGGTGAGCAGCGGCACCTGCGCGGTCACCAGCACATTAGGGAAGGTGAACCAGCGCTGGTAATAGCCATAGGCCAGAAACGGCGTCGCCAGGCTGACGGCTAGAATGGCGATCAGCGTGCCGATGAAAGAAGTCCAAGCCAGCCGCCGCGCATGCTCTTGCGCGCGTCCCTCGGTCTTCCAGATCAGCCAGGTGGCACCGAGCAGCGCATAGCCGATCACCGTGCTGACGCCGGTGAGCAGGCTGAAGGGCGACAGCCAGTCGAGCCAGCCGCCGCCATAGGCGCGGTTTTCCACCGCAATGCCTTGCAGCAGCGCGCCGAGGATCATGCCCTGCGCGAAGGCCGCGACGACTGAGCCGATGGTGAAGGCCGCATCCCAATAGGGCCGGTGGCTGGGATCGCGGAAGCGAAACTCGAAGGCGACGCCGCGAAACACCAGGCCGAGCAGCATGGCGATCACCAAGGGATAGACTGCCGGCATGATGATGGCGAAGGCGAGGGGGAAGGCGGCGAACAAGCCGCCACCGCCCAACACCAGCCAGGTCTCGTTGCCGTCCCAGACCGGGGCGATGGAATTCATCGCCTGATCGCGTTCCTCGCCGACGGCGAAGACGGGAAAGAGTATGCCGATGCCGAGATCGAATCCGTCCATCACCACATAGGCGAAGACGGCGAAGGCGATGATGGCGGCCCAGATCATCGGCAGGTCGATGAGAGATGCGCTCATGATCTCACCTCACCGGAAGGATTTGCTGGCGACCGCCGGCGCGGGCGTGAGCCCGGCGGCGTGCGAAGGATCGTGACCGAGATCGGCTTCACCGCTCGCCGGTGGCTTGGCCATCAGCCGCAGCAGATACAGGACGCCGAGGCCGAAGACGATGAAGTAGACGATGACGAAAGCGATGAGCGAGGTCGCGACAGCGGAGGCCGCCAGCGGCGAGGCGCTGTCGACGGTGCGCAAGAGGCCATAGACCGTCCACGGTTGGCGGCCGACCTCCGTCGTCACCCAGCCGGCGATAACGGCGACGAAGCCCGCCGGTCCCATGGCGACAGCAAAGCGATGCAGCAGCCGCCAGTCGTGCAGGCGGCCGCGCCAGCGCGCCAGCAGGCTCCACAGGCCCAGAAGCAGCATCAGCATACCCAGGCCCACCATGATGCGGAACGACCAGAACACGATGCCGATCGGCGGCTTGCGATCGTCCGCCACCGTATCGAGCCCGGCCAGTGGTGCGTTGAGATCGTGTTTGAGGATCAGGGACGACAGTTTGGGAATCTCGATCTTGTAGTCGACACGCTTCTCGGCGCTGTTGGGAATGCCGAACAGGATGAGCGGCGCGCCGTCGGGATGGCTGTCGTAGTGGCCTTCCATGGCCATCACCTTCACCGGCTGATGTTCCAGCGTGTTGAGCCCGTGCTGGTCGCCGACGAAAATCTGGATCGGCGCCACTATGGCCGCCATCCACATCGCCATCGAGAACATCTTGCGCGTGCGCGGGTCCTTGTGGCCGCGCAGCAGATGCCAGGCACCGACGCCGCCCACGACGAGCGACGTGGTCAGATAGGCGGCGATGACCGTATGGGTGAGCCGATAAGGGAAGCTCGGGTTGAAGACGATTGCCCACCAGCTCGGACCTGGCACGAACTGGCCGTTGGCGGCGATCTCATGGCCGGTCGGCGTCTGCATCCAGCTATTGGCGGAGAGAATCCAGAAAGCCGAGATGAACGTGCCGACCGCGACCATCACCGTCGCGGCGAAATGCAAATTCTTGCCGACCCGGTTGAGGCCAAACAGCATGACGCCGAGAAAACCGGCTTCGAGAAAGAAAGCCGTGAGCACTTCGTAAGCCATCAGCGGGCCGATCACGGCGCCGGCTTTGTCGGAGAACACCGACCAGTTGGTGCCGAACTGATAGGACATGACGATGCCCGACACGACGCCCATGCCGAAGACGACGGCGAAAATCTTCAGCCAGTATTTGAACAGATCGAAATAGAGCTGCTTGCCGGTCCACAGCCACAGGCCTTCAAGCACGGCGAGATAGCTGGCGAGGCCAATGGAGAAGGAGGGAAAGATGAAATGAAAGCTGACCGTGAAGGCGAATTGAATGCGGGCCAGAAGAACGGGATCGAGATGATCGAACATGTGTCGCTCGCGTCTTTCCCAGCCATTCGCCGGGACCGCCGCGACGCTAACCACGTCGCAGAGCGCGGCGAAATTGCGACATTGTTGCACGCATTGCGACAGTGGTCAAAATCGCAATTGTTTTCAGATGGATCGATCAGGTGTGGCGAAATGCGACTGCGCCCGCGCGTCGCATGTGGAACAGGTGAGACAAGGGCGCCGCAAACGCTTGCCCCAACTCTTGCCGAAGCTTCGCTCATCGCGTCATAGTCGGACTCAACAGGAGACGATCATGGCCAAGGCGAAAGCGATCACCATCTACGGCATCAAGAATTGCGACACGATGAAGAAGGCGCGCACCTGGCTCGACGATCACGGCGTCACCTATCAATTCCACGATTATAAGACCTCCGACATCGATAAGGCGTCGCTGGAGAAATGGTCCGGGGTGGTCGGCTGGGAGACCTTGCTCAACCGTGCCGGCACTACCTTCCGCAAACTGCCCGAGAAGGACAGGGAAGGGCTCACCGAAAAGAAGGCGATCGCGCTGATGCTGGCGCAACCCTCGATGATCAAGCGCCCGGTGCTCGACGTCGACGGCAAGCTGACGGTGGGGTTCAAACCCGACATCTACGGCAAAATCTTCGCTTAAACCCGCGCTTTTGCCGTTTTCCGCACCTTGCTGGCGGTCGCGCCCGAACTTGGATAGGTTCGGCCGGTCATCGAGCGAGCCTTATCATGTATGCTGACAAAACCGTGTTGCAGGTCGTGGGACAACTGCTGATCGCTCTCTTGTTCATCGGCACGGGCATCATGAACGCCGGATGGAAACAGCAGCAGCATGTGGATCGCATGATCGACGCGGGCATTCCTTTTCCCTGGATGGTCCTGTGGATCGGTTTTGCGGTGCAGATCGCCGCCGGGATCATGCTGGCGCTCAATTGGCACACGCCGGTGGCGGCGGCGCTGCTGATCGTCTTCACCATCGCGGCTTCGGCGATTTTCCATCGCTTCTGGCTGGTGGCCGATCCGCTGCGGCGGCATTTTCATGTGAGCAATCTGTTCGGCAATGCGGCGGTGATCGGTGGGCTGTTGCTGTTGATGTGAAAACAAGGAGGGCATGATGGCGAAAGCAGCCAAAGCCAATATCCGGATCGGCGTCGGCGGTTGGACCTTCGAACCCTGGCGCGGCACCTTTTATCCGGATGGCCTCACGCAGAAGCGCGAACTCGAATATGCGAGCCGGCATCTGACCTCGATCGAGATCAACGGCACCTATTACGGGTCGCAGAAACGCGACAGTTTCATCAAATGGCATGATGAAACCCCCGAAGGCTTCATTTTCTCGATGAAGGGCACGCGCTTTTCCACCAATCGCCGCGTGCTGGCGGAGGCGGGCGATTCCGTTGCGCGTTTCCTGGGGAGCGGCGTCGCCGAATTGAAAAGCCGGCTCGGTCCGGTCAATTGGCAATTCCATCCCTCGAAGAAATTCGACGCGGCCGATATGGGCGCCTTTCTGGCCCTGCTGCCGAAGACCATCGAGGATCAGCCGCTGCGTCACGTCATCGAAGTACGCAATGACAGTTTTTCGACGCCGGATTTCGTCGAATTGGCGCGCAAGCATGGGGTGGCCGTCGTTTGCGCTGCCGGCAATTCCTATCTGCAGATCGCCGATCGCACCGCCGATTTCGTTTATGCCCGCATCACCATCACCGATGAAAAGGTGAAAGGCGGCTTTACCGCCGCGACGATAGACAAATGGGCCGAAGCGGCGCGCGCTTGGGCGGCCGGCGACATTCCCAAAGGCATGACCGCGATCGCGCCGCTGCCGAAGACCAAGACGCCGCCGACCGACGTGTTCATCTACATCATCGGCGGCCACAAGGAGCGCAACCCGGCGGCGGCCCAGGCGCTGATCGAGAAACTGGCCTGATGCCGCTGCAAAACCGCGTGCTGCCGGACGGCGAGATCGTCGCCATCCCGGAGCGCGGCCTGTTCACCGGCAATCGCGGCATCATCCATGATCCAGCGACCCGCACCTTGCTCAAGCGGCGATGGACGACCCACGCCTGGATCGTCTGCGTCTGTGAATTCAAAGGTCGACGCCGCGCCGTGATGGCGCAGCGCAGTTGGACCGAACTGTTCTTCCTCGATGAGGCGACGGCGCTCGCGGCCGGCCATCGGCCGTGCTTCTTCTGCCGCCGTGCGGATGCCAAGCGCTTTCAAGCCGCTTGGGCGGACGGCAACGCTGTCGCTTTGCCTAAAGTCGCGGAGATGGATGCGGTTTTGCATCGCGAGCGGCTGACGGGCGAGGGCAGGGAGAGGCATAAGCGCCTGCATGACGTGCCGAAACCGGTCGACAGGCTGCCGGATGGCGTCATGCTACGGGACGGATCCGCCGATTATACGGTGGCGGGTGGCCGATCGTGGCGATGGTCGCCGTGCGGTTATCGGCGCGAGGACATGAAAGGGCTGCAACCGCAGATGTTGACGCCGCCGTCAATTTTGCGCGCATTGGTTGCAGGCTACCATCCAACATTGCATTGCAGCATCACATCTGGTTGATAAGTCTGCCTTATTATCGCGATGCGGTACAGAAATTCGTCAATTATTATTGTTATGACCGTGGTGTGACATATATTCCCCCGCACTGCATATTCCGGCCGGCCTTCAATGCGCCGGCCAATTCATGAAGTGGTTGGTTTTCAATGATCAATGCCTTTGCGAAATTGGGTTTCGACTCGGCGATGCTGATGTTTGAATCGCAGCAAGTGATCGCCCTTCGTTTGGCGAAGCTGGCGCTTGGCGGTCCGGCCGCCATGAGTGAGGCCAACCGCATGGTGAGCGAGAAGGGCATCGCTTTGGCCGAGGCGGCCACTCACATGGCCTTTGGCGGTTCGACCGAAGACGTGGTGCGCAAGGTGCGCCGTACTGTCCGCGCCAATCGCAAGCGTCTCACCCGGAATCACTGATCGGGTTCGATGAACCGTTCGCCGGTTCATCCTTCACCGCATCCGCGAACCTGCGCATGAGCCGCACCAGTTCGTCGATGTCGTGCGTGTCCCACGTTGAAAAGATGTCACCGAGAATCCGATCGCGCGCCGTGTCGACGAGATCGGTCATGGCCTTGCCTTTTGCTGTAATGGCCGCTTCGCGCACGCGGCGATCGGCAGCGCTGCTGCGACGTTCCACCAGACCCAGACTTTCCAGCTTGGCGACCTGTCGGCTGACCGTCGTGTAATCGCGCCCGACACCTTCAGCCATGTCCACCACGCCGATAGGCCCGAACCGCTCGATCCCGACGAGCAGGGGAAATAACGCTCGGTCGAGCGGAATTCCGGCCGCCTTGATCAGTATCTCGTCGCGCTGCGGCTTGTTCATCACGCCGATGATTTCAAGAACGGCCCTGTGAAGCTGGCGAAGCTGATCACGAATATGTGTATTTTGCACATTATTGATTGACGGCATTCGGGCGCTCCATATATGTGCATTATACACATAATGGCCAGAAAGGGAAATTGTCATGAAGGCCGCCATCGTCCAGAAAGCCGGGCAAACGCCCGTATACGGAGATTTTCAGGAGCCGACGCCGACCGCGGGCGAAAACCGCATCACGGTGACGGCCGCCGCCATCAGCCAAGTTGTCAAAAGCCGGGCCTCCGGCCAGCACTACAGTTCGTCGGGCCAGTTTCCCTCTGTCGTCGGCATCGATGGCGTAGGCCGGCTTGATGATGGCCGCCGGGTTTATTTCATCCTGCCGAACGCGCCTTACGGCAGCATGGCCGAGCGCGTCGTGCTGCCCGCCGCCCATTGCTTGGCCGTGCCCGACGATCTCGATGACATCACCGCCGCCGCCATCGCCAATCCCGGGATGTCCTCTTGGGCCGCTTATGCGGAACGGGCGCGGCTGAAGGTGGGCGAGACGGTGCTTGTCAACGGCGCCACCGGGACGGCTGGCCGTCTGGCGGTGCAGATCGCCAAACATCTCGGCGCGAAAAAGGTCATCGCGACGGGCCGCAATGTCGAGGCCCTGCGATCGGTCGCTGCGCTCGGCGCCGATGTGACGATCCCGCTGGGGGGAGACGAGACGGTTCTCGAAGCGCGGTTCAAGGAACAGTTCGCGGAAGGGATCGATGTCGTTATCGACTATCTGTGGGGCAAGAGTGCCGAATGTCTGCTGATCGCCGGAGCCAAGGCGGGCGCCGAGGCCGTGCCGATCCGCTTTGTTCAGATCGGTGCAGTGAGCGGTTCTGATATCGCACTGCCGAGCGCGGTGTTGCGTTCATCGGCGATCGAGCTGATGGGCAGCGGGCTCGGAAGCGTTCCCCGGGAGCGCTTCATCCGGAGCATCGACGGGCTGCTGCGGGCAGCCAAGCCTGGTGGCTTCCAGATTGCGACCAAGGCCGTGCCCTTGTCGGAGGTCGAGCAGGCCTGGCCGCAAGATGACAGCACCCGGCGCACCGTTTTCACGGTGTAACGCGGCTGCAAATCAGCGCTGCTCGGTCTGCTGCTCGGCCGGAATATTGTAGAGCGGGATAACCCGAACCTGCTTACGCGGCTGAACGGGCGTGGCTGCCACTTGCGGCGCCACCGGGGCCGGAGCCACCGTTTCCGCCATGGCGACTTTCACCGCCGTGCCGCTGGCGGCTTTCACGCCATTGCCTTGTGCCAGAACCAGGGCGCCACCGACCAGCAGGGTCGAAAGAGCGATGATCACAGTGCGGCCAAAACGGACATTCGCATATCCGCGGCTTTCACCTTCGAAGTTGATGCGATTGCGGGACATGAGCCTCTCCTACCGGCCGACTGCCTCGGCCTTGGTGTGGCTCTTATGCGCTCTGGGGCCGAGGGCGGCTGTGCGATGGCACACAGGGCCAATGAAGTTCCATTCGAGCGCTAGGAATATTGAATTTTTAGAAGCTGTTAGCCGGCACTCTTCGTAAGGTCGACCACCGACTGTTTTCTATCGGGATCGTGATTTGTGCCGTCGCCCGAGCGCCGACTAGCATCGTCGTCGGTGCTGGGCCTGATCGGAACCCAATCATGATGAACCCACCGTTTTCTTCCGTCGATCGCCGCGCTCTCCTTGCCTTGGGTGTCGGCGGACTGACGCTCGGACTGTCGCCGGCTTTCGCGCAAACCTCCGGCGGTACCAAACCCAAGATTGCGACGATCGGCGCCGGCCGACAGGGCGGGGCGCTAGGAACCTTGTTCGCCAAGGCCGGCTATCAGGTGATGTTTTCGGCGCTCGATCCCGATGCACTGAAGGATCTCGTGGCCGCCGCCGGCCCGAACACACAGGCCGGTACCACGGCGCAGGCGGTGGCCTTTGGCGATGTCGTTTTGATCGCCGTGCCTTATTCGGCGATGGAACAGATCGGCCGGGATTTCGGCAGCGGGCTGGCGACCAAGCAACTGGTATTGGACATTTCCAACCCGATCGGCGGACGCGATGGCGCCGACCTGGTGAAGAAGATCAACGATGAAGGCGGCGCCGGCCTCGCCACCGCACGCATTCTGCCAGGCGCACACATCGTTCGCGCTTTTAACGCCATCAACTATGCAGCGTTGCCGCGCGCCGCCCATCGCAGCGGCACTCCTCTTGGCGTGCCGATTGCCGGCGACGACCCAAAGGCGGTTGCGCTGGCGACCGCCCTGATCAAGGACATCGGCTTCGAGGCTGTCGTCGTCGGCGGTCTGGCCAACGGCAAATATCTCGTGCCGGGAACGCCGCTCGCCGGCGAGCATACGCCCGACGAGCTGCGCAAGATCGCAGCCGGCTTGAGTTAGAGCGCTGAGCGCCACCGTCTCCGTGTCATACCGGACGCCGCTGGCGATCCGGTATGACACAGGGCCAATTAATGCAGCTTCGGTGCCTTGAACATTTGCGTGCGGTCGCCTGAGCGCACGCTGACGTCGAAGGTCACGCCGTCCCGATGCAAGGTCATCGGGATATCGCAGCCGGCATCGCCCTGAGCGTAGATGGTGCGGTAGAGCTGAGCCAGGGAACTGATCGGCTTGCCGCCGATGGCGACGACGATGTCACCGTTCTTCAATTCGGCCCGTCGTGCCGGGCCGCGTTGGCTGCGCCCGACGACCACGACTTTGTCTTCGATCTCGGCCGCATAGATGCCGAGCCAGGGCCGGGGCGGCACGCTGCGCCGGCCGAGCCGGACGAGATCGTCCAAAATGGGTTTCAGAAGATCGATAGGCACGATCATGTTGAGATGACCGCGCTCGCCCTTGTCGCCACCCTGTTCGAGATGCAGCGAGCCGATGCCGAGCAATTCGCCGGTTTCATTGATGAGCGCGGTACCACCCCAGTTGGGATGGGCGGGGGCGGTGTAGATCGCCTCGTCGAGCACATATTCCCAATAGCCGGCGAATTCCTGCTTGGCGACGATGCGACCGGCGACCGAATGTTCACGACCGCCGGCACCCGCGACGATCACTGCATCTCCGGCGCGCGCCGAGGCGGAACTGCCGAGCGGCAGGTGGGGCAGGTCGAGCCGCGCCAGCGCCTGAACCAGGCCGAAGCCACTTTCCTGATCATAGCCGATCACCGTGCCGGCGAAGGTGCGCCCGTCGTTGGAGCGCAGCCACACTTCCTCTGCCTCGGTGATCAGATAGCCGATGGTCAGAAACAGGCCGCGATCGTTGATCAGCACCGCATTGCCGGCCCGCTCGGTGCCCAGGGTCTCCGCCGTAAAGGCTTCTTCCGGGACGCGCGCACTCAGCGACACGACGGACAGAAGCGCGTCGTCGAGGTCGAAAACATAGTCGTGCGCTTTGGGCTGCAGGCTGGAGGGAAGTCTCCACTCGGGCTGCGACGGCATGGGCATTCACTCCAAGACCGGCCAAAACCTGGGCCGGCAAACCTGTCGGGTTCCATTATATAGCATCAAGTCGCGATTTTTGCAGGGCGTTCCGTGGGAAGTCACGTCCGCTCATCACAATTCCAAGACGCAATTATAAGACGTGGCTAATAGGTGAGATGGGGCCGGCGGCGGACGTAAATGCTGATCACCGCCAGGCCCACCAACATGACGCCGCCGACCATGAAAAAGCTGGTGGCGAGCGTGCTGATCGAGGCGACGACGCCCATGCTGGTGGGCGTGATGGCGGCAGCCGCGCGATTGGCCGTGGTGCGCAGAGCCGCGCCGATGCCTTGAGCTTTGCGTCCCGACGCCTCGATCAGCATCGACAACATCAGCGGTTGGCTGAGGCCCATGCCCAGACCGCGCAGGGCCGAAGTGACCGCGAGCGCCGGAAAGGCGGTCAACAGGGGCGTCACCGCCACGAAAATCACCGAAACCGCGGACGACAGGATGAGGGTCCAGATCGGCGGGACGATCCGCACGACCGGGCCGACCAGCAGTGCGCCGGCGGCCGCGACCGCCGAGGACACGGTGACGAGAATACCGATTTGCGTCGCCGAAAAGCCGATCGTCGTGAGATAGAGCGGATAGAAAGAGTCCTGCACGCTGCTCGCGCCGATGCGGATGACGGTGACCATCAGCACGATGGTCATGCCCGGCAATGCCGCCATGCGCAGGGCCGCCGAATAATCCGAAATCCGGGGCATGAAATCGGCGAAACGCAGGTTGCGGGCGAGGGCGCCGCTGCCACGCGCCGACGTGCTGGGGGCGAAATAGGCGGAGACGAACGTACCGACCGCCCAGAGCGTCAGCACGGTAAAGCCGCCGAACGTGCCGAAATGATCCCAGGCGAGACCGGCGATCGGAGGGCCGATGAAACTGCCCATGCGCAGGATGAAGGCAAAACGGCCGGCCAGTTTATGGCTGCCGCGCATGTGCAGGCCGAACTGGGTCTGCGCGCCGAGCCAGCCGATCGCGGAGCCATAGCCGTTGAACATCTGCAAAAGGAACACGCCCGGCAGCCAGACGACCACCGGAAACAGCGGGATGGCGAAAATGCTCAAGAGGCAGCACCAGACCATCAGCCGGCGGGGACCGAAACGGTCCATCAGGGCGCCGCCATGGATAGCGAAGAAAAAGGGCAGGATGTGCCGGGCGCCGATAACGAGGCCGACGGTCGCCGCCGAGGCGTTCTGGCCATGCAACCACAGCGGCAAAACGATGCCCGCGACATCGTTCAGGCTGTTGGAAAAGAAACCTGTCAGATAGATCGGAATCTGGACACGCCAAGGCACGTCCGGCTCGGCCGGCGTGGGCGTGGTCTTCGCATTCGGGTCGATTTTTTCCTCCGCCGGCCGGCGATCATGGCGTCGGCTCTTATGTTTTCGTTCTCGTAGCTTGGCGATCCAGCGTCAAGCTGTCGGTTCCGAAGCCGGTTAGAGCGTTGGATATCTATTAAATTGAAACATTTAGATATATTTGTATTATATTGATATACAACAAGATAATTTGGTATTTATAGCTGCCGATGGCCTGTTGGAAAGCGGCTTGGCGGGACGCAAGGTGAATTCGGGGGCGTGACGTTGCGAGCCTCGCCTTCGCCGCGACTCCGTGCTAACCGCAAGGCAGAATGCCTGACCCTGAGTCAGGCGCATCCTTTTCCGGAAAGTCCATGTCCGATTTTATCCGCGAGGTCGACGAGGAATATCGCCGCGACCAGGCCGCCAAATTCTGGCAGAAGTATCAGAACGTCATCATCGGCATTGCTGTGGTGGTGGTCGCCGCCACCGCTGGCTGGCGCATCTGGGAGTCGCAGCGCCTGAAGGCGGCGCAAGCCGCCGGCGCGCAGTTCCAGGCCGCCCTGCAATTGGTGCGTGACAACAAGCCGAAGGAAGCGGAAGCTGCCTTCCTCGACATCGCCAAGAGCGGCAACCCGGGCTACCAGGTGCTGGCGCGCCTGCGCGCCGCCGACGAGATCAGCACCCGCGATGCCAAGGAAGCCGTGCAGATCTATGACGCGATCGCCGCCGACAGCGCCGTCGATCCGCTGCTGCAGCAGGCCGCCAAACTGCGCGCCGCCTATCTGCGCATCGACGAAGCCGATCAGGCCGAAATCAAGCAGCGCATCGAGCCTTTGGCCGCGCCGACGAGCCCGTTCCGGCACACCGCTCGCGAACTGCTGGGCCTCGCTGCGCTGAAGGCCGGCGACATGCAGGGCGCCGGCCGCTGGCTCGACATGGTCGTCGCCGATCCGCAGACGCCGCAATCAACCCGCGACCGCGCCCAGACCTTGCTCGGCCTCGTCGCTTCTGGAGCAACGGCCGGGCAATAAGTCCGGATTGGATCATCATGCATTTTACCGTCGCCATCATCGGGCGGCCGAATGTCGGCAAGTCGACCCTGTTCAATCGACTTGTCGGCAAGAAGCTGGCTCTCGTCGACGACCGGCCCGGGGTGACCCGCGACCGGCGTGAGGGCGACGCGCATCTCGGCGACCTCGATTTCTCGATCATCGACACCGCCGGCCTCGAGCAGAGCGATCCGGATTCCTTGACCGGCCGCATGCGTGCGCAGACCGAGGCGGCGATCGCTTCGGCGGACGCGATCTTCTTCGTCATTGACGCGCGCGCCGGTATCACGCCGACCGACCGGCATTTCGCCGATCTGGTGCGCCGTGCCGACAAGCCGATCGTGCTGATCGCCAACAAGGCCGAAGGCAAGCTGGGCGAATCCGGAGCCTATGAAGCGTTTTCGCTGGGTCTGGGCGATCCCGTGGCGCTGTCGGCCGAACATGGTGATGGCTTCGGCGAACTCTATGCCGCGCTGCGCGAGGCGCTGCCCGAGCAGACTGAACTGCCCGCCGACGAGGACGATGAAGCGGCCGCGCCGCTCGTGCTCGGCGACGAGGAAGACGGCAGCGAACTCGATCCGACCAAGCCGCTGCGCATCGCCGTCGTCGGCCGTCCCAATGCCGGCAAATCGACCCTGATCAACCGCATCATCGGCGAGGATCGTCTGCTGACCGGCCCCGAGGCCGGCGTGACGCGCGACTCCATTTCTGTCGATTTCGCCTGGACGCCCCGCAATGGGCCTGAGCGTAAGATGAAGCTGTTTGACACGGCTGGTCTGCGCCGCAAGGCGAGCATTCAGGACAAGCTGGAAAAACTGGCTGCGGGCGACGCGCTACGCGCCGTGAAATTCGCCGAAGTGGTGGTTCTGCTGCTCGATGCGACCATTCCGTTCGAAAAGCAGGATCTCACCATCGCCGATCTCGTCGAACGCGAGGGCCGGGCGCTGGTCATCGGTGTCAACAAATGGGATCTCGTCGAAGACCCGCAGAAGCTGCTGCGTGATCTGCGCGAGAAAGCCGATCGCCTGTTGCCGCAAGTGCGCGGCGCAGCCGTCGTGCCGGTCTCGGGCCTGGAAGGCACCGGCATCGACAAGCTGATGCAGGCGATCCTGCGCACGCACGAAACTTGGAACAAGCGCATCTCCACCGGCCGCATCAACCGCTGGCTGGAAGGTGCGGTCGAACAGACGCCGCCACCGGCCGTCTCCGGCCGCCGCATCAAGATCCGCTATATGACGCAGCCCAAGGCGCGCCCGCCTTACTTCGTCATTTTCGGCAATCAGCTTGACCACTTGCCGGTCAGCTACGAGCGGTTCTTGATCAACGGATTGCGCGAGACCTTCGAACTGCCCGGCGTGCCGATCCGCATTTCGAAGCGCACCACCAGCAACCCTTACGAGAAGCGCAAGCGCGGTTAGTCCAGGCTCTTGAAGGCAGCCAACGCTCGGGCTCGTGCCTCGGCATGGTCGACGATCGGCTTCGGATAGGTTTTGCCGAGCGCAATCCCTGCTTTTTTCAACACCTCCGCCGGTGCGGTCCACGGCTTATGGACATAGGCGTCCGGCAGTTCCGCCAGCTCCGGCACGAACTGACGCACGTAACGCCCGAGCGGATCGAACTTCTCGCCCTGGAGGATCGGATTGAAGATGCGGAAATAGGGCGCAGCATCCGCGCCTGAACCGGCGACCCATTGCCAGCTCGCCGCATTATTGGCCGGATCGGCGTCGACGAGCGTATCCCAGAACCAGGCTTCGCCCTCGCGCCAGTCGAGCAGCAGATGTTTGATGAGGAAAGAGGCTGCGATCATGCGGACGCGGTTGTGCATGAAGCCGGTCTGCCACAGCTCCCGCATGCCGGCATCGACGATCGGATAGCCGGTGAGCCCTTTCTGCCAAGCGCGCCGGTCTTTCACCGATTTGCGCCAGGGAAAGCCATCGAAGCGGGCGTTGAAATTCTCTCGCGCCAGCTCCGGATAATAGAACAGCAGGTGATAGGAGAATTCGCGCCAGCCGATTTCCGAGAGAAACTTCGCTACGTCCGAGCCGAGCGACGGCGTGCGTTGTCTCGCATGTTGGGCTGCATGCCAGATCTGACGCGGCGAAATTTCGCCGAAGGCCAGGTGCGGCGACAATCGTGACGTCGCCGGTTGATCGGGCCGGTCGCGCCGATCGGCATAGCCGGCGAGGGTCTCGTCGAGAAAGGTCGAAAGCCTGGCGTGCGCGCCGGTTTCGCCGGGTGTCCAGGCCTCGCGCAGGCCGCCGGCCCAGTCCGGCTTTCGGGGCAGCAAATCGAGATCGGCGAGTTTGCAGCGTTCCGGCGCAGTGCGCTTCCATGGCGCCGCCTGAACTTTGGCGGGCGCGCGTTGCGGCGCGCCAGGTTCCGGCATGGCGAGGCAGGCCCGCCAATAGGGCGTGAAGACCTTGAAGGGGCCGCTGCTCTTGGTGGCGATGGTCCAGGGTTCATGCAGGAGTTGGCCGTTGAAGCTTTCGGCGTGAACGCCGGCTTGCGACAGCGTCGACTTGAGCATCTTGTCGACTTCAATCCCTGCCGCGTCGTAACGGCGGTTCCAAAACACGTGGGAGGCATCGAACGCCGCCGCGATCTGGGGAAGCAGGGTGAGGGCGCGGCCCTTGAAAAAATCGAGCCGGCCGCCGCGCTCCGCCAAATTCCGCGCAAGCTGGTCGAGGGAATGATGCAACCACCAATGGCTGGCGCCGCCAGGCGCGCGCAAGCTGTCGTCGCTGTCCAGAATGTAGATGACAAGGAGAGGGGCGCCCGTGGCCACCGCTGCCGCAAGGGCGGGGTTGTCACTGAGGCGCAAATCGTTGCGAAGCCAGACGAGGGCGGGACCTTGAGGCATCAAAAGCGTTTCCATCCAATCGATGATTTGTATGGCAAACGCGCCGCAGGGCAAAACGCAAAAAGAAGCCGCCGCGTCGGGGAACGCGGCGGCTTTGAAAACTCAATTACGCGTCGGGATTAGTCGAGCGTGCTGTCCTGATCGTTATAGATCGCTTGCAGAGCACGATCCTTGGCGGTCACCGTGAAATTCTGGGGAGCCGATGCGACGAACGGCTGGCCAGCGAACGTGGTCTGCTGACGCAGATCATTCACGCGCTGCGCACGGATATCATTGGCCGAGCGATGGATGGGTTGCGCAGCCACGGCGGCCTGCGGCGCCACATACGAGTCAAGCGTGGCATCGGACGGACGGCTCTGCGCAAACGAAGCGCCAGAGAAAGCCATGGTCGCGGCGAAAGCGCCCGCAACAAGAGCAAAAGAACGAGTCATAATCATCTCCATAGTTCATCTTGCTTGTGTCGCGGCCCGTATCGGCACCGGAACACAAGGACGTCAATCGGCGTCATGAATAGGATGTAGGGATCATCTTCGATTTTACATCGCCTCGTCACGGCGTCGTGACTGTTTGTGAACGGTTGCTGAAGAGCGCGCGATGATTTCAGCCCCTGTCCTGGAGCGCTTTCTTCACGCGAACAGCTCTCCACTCGAAAAGCACGATGAGCGCAAAGCAAAACCGCCGCGCTAAGAGCACGGCGGCTTGGTCGTCTTACAAACGGAACGCGCGGATTAGTCGAGCGTGCTGTCCTGATCGTTGTAGATCGCCTGCAAAGCGCGGTCCTTGGCGCTCAGCGTGACGTCATGGGCAACGGTCGGAGCAAACGGCTGGCCAGCGGAAGTGGTCTGCTGATGCAGATCATTCACGCGCTGCGCGCGGATATCCTTGGCGGAACGATGAATCGGTTGAGCAGCCACCGGGGCCTGCGGAGCCACATACGAGTCGAGCGTGGCATCGGACGGACGGCTCTGCGCGAACGAAGCGCCAGAGAAAGCCATAGCTGCGGCGAAAGCGCCCGCAACAAGAGCAAACGAACGAGTCATGATAATTCTCCATACCTATTCTTGCATGCGCTCCGGCCCGCATTGGCACCGGAGCGCAGGGACGTCGATTGGCGTCCGGGTTAGATTTATGTGCCGAAATCCACTTTTCGAGGGGCTCTCACGGCGACGTGAATAGTCGTGACCGCAGTGCGGTAGTCCTTTGAAAATATTGAATAGTTTTGGCACGAAGCGGTGTAGATTGCGGGACGGCCAAGCCGTTGATCAATAATAGTGATTATTGAAATCCAGCGTCTGATCGCGGCCGTGATAGGCCCGCTGCGGATCGAACTCACGCGGCGAAAGCGTCTGCGTGGCAGAGGGTGCATAGGCCGGCGCAGGTTCCGTCACCATGGCGCGGTAATGCCGTTCGTTGTGCTTATGGGTGTGCCGCGTTTGCGCGAAGGTCGGTGCCGCAAACACGAGTGTGGCCGCGATCGCAGTGGCGGCGAGGGCGAAGGTCTTGGTCATCTTTATCTCCAATCGGCATTCAAGCCAGCCCGCCACTTGACGAGACTATGCGACAGGATCGCGGCATGATTGGCGTTTGGAGCGTGTTCTCACGCGCTTGTGAGGCGTATTGACAGCGCGTGAGAACGAGCTTTGAAACCTGCGTTCGAAGGTCGCAGGGGCTTATTCTTTGCTACTAAAGGAACACGCTTCCCATCTGGCCTTCGGGATAACGCAGACCAGCTGCCGCGCCTTTCGGAATGGCTTCGGCGATACGACGTAGATCGTCGGCGTTCAATTCCACATTCAACGCGCCGATGTTTTCGAGCAGGCGTTCGCGCCGCTTGGTGCCGGGAATGGCGATGACATCATCGCCTTGCGCCAGCAACCACGCCAAGGCGAGCTGGCCCGGCGTGCAGTGCTTTTCCGCAGCGATGGATTTGAGCCGGCCGACAAGATCGACATTGCGCGCCAGATTGTCTCCCGAAAAGCGCGGATGGCGAAGACGCGCATCGCCGGTGCCGAAAGACGACGCATCGGTGACTTGCGCTGTCAGCAGGCTGCGGCCCAGCGGCGAATAAGCGACGAAGGAGATGCCGAGATCTTTCGTCGTCTGGCGCGTCTCTTCCGCCTCGTTACGATAGAGCAGGGAGAATTCATTCTGCACGGCCGAGATCGGATGCACCTTGTGGGCGCGTCGGATCGTCTCCGGATTGGCTTCACTCAAGCCCAGCGCACGCACCTTGCCCTGCTGGACGAGCTTCGCCATCGCACCGACGGTATCTTCTACCGGCACGTCCGGATCGATGCGGTGCTGGTAGTAGAGATCGATTGTCTCGACACCGAGCCGCTTAAGACTGGCTTCGCAAGAGCGGATGACGGTCTCGGGCTTGCCATCGGCGAACTTGCCCCCGCGGCCGCCGAGATTGCCGAACTTGGTGGCGATAACCGCCTGATCGCGACGGCCCTTGACGGCCTGCGCGATCAATTCTTCATTCTTGCCGTCGCCATACATGTCGGAAGAATCAAGCAGCGTGATGCCGTTGTCGAGCGCGGCGCGGATTACGTCGATGCTGGCTTCATCGGTGCTCGCGCCGTAGGTTCCGGTCAGAGACATGCAGCCGAGGCCGATAGCTGGCGTTTCGATCCCTGATTTGCCGATCTGGCGCAGTTTCTTGGTTGTGCTCATCGCTTTGTCATCCACTCGATTTTCGGGGTTGGCCATCACTTCATATTAAATGGCGAAGGCGAGCGCAATTTGGCGGGACAATGCGCCGATTCAGCGCGGACACCCGCGCAGATCTTCCTGTTCCTGAATGGCATTGACGAGGGCTTGTTGGCGCGGCGTCAGGCGCCCGTAGGGCGAAAAGCAATTCGCACCGAATTCGGCGCGGGCGCGCGCTGTTTTAAAACAATAGCCGGCCTCGGCGTAAATCGCGTTGCGCTGATACCAGAGCTGGCCGCAGGACTGCGCCTGCGCGCTGGCAACAGGAAGGGCAACGGTTGCAATCGCAAGGATAAAAGCAATGGCGCGCATGAAAAAGGCTCCAATGAAATGGAGCCTCATTCTGCCACGGGCAGGATGATCCGCCCAGGGCCCATGCGCACCTTGTCTTTTGGCGTTCAGATTTGAGCCGCGAGCGCCGCGAGCTGGTCGGTGCAGATGCCCCAGCCTTGATGGAAGCCCATCTTTTCATGGGCTTCCCGATCTTCGACGGTCCAGTGCCGCGCCACGGCCGTGTAACGGGTCTGGCCGTTGCCGATGTCATCGAAGGTTAATGTGAGCGTCATGAACGGCTTGTTCGAGGGCACCCAGGCTTCGGTGAAAGCATCGGTGGCGACGATCTTCTCGTTCGGGATGACTTCGAGATAGACGCCAGGGCAGGGCATGTCCGTGCCTTCGGGGCTGCGCATTACCACCAGGCTCGATCCGCCGGGCCGCACGTCGGTCTTGACGACGGGCGTCGTGTAGGGCGCGGGCGCGAACCATTGCTTCATCAGCTCCGGTTCGGTCCAGCAGCGATAGAGCTTTTCACGCGGCGCATCGATGACACGGGTGAGGATGAGTTCGCGTTGGGCAGCATGGGTCTGGGTCATGATCGTTGTTCCTGATGGGTGAGAAGTTCAAAGACGGATCGGCAGCAATTTGCGCAGGCGCCCGTCGCGCAACCACAATCCGCCCCAGGCGATGACGCCGAGATAGAGACCGAAGAGCAGATGGGTGAAGAGCGGCGAGTCGACCCGCAGATGCGTCGCCATGGCGCCGCCAAGCAGGCCTGTCAGCAAGATGGCGCCGAGCACGGATGTCTTTGGAAAGGCATAGAGCAGGGCGATGCCGAGCGTCAGGATGCCGAGGCCTCGGGCTTGCGCGATCGTGCCGCTGAAACCCAGTTGCTGCATGGTTTCGGTGACGGGCGCGATCGGGATGAGCTTGATCCCGCCATCGAAGATAAGAAAGGCGACGACAAGGCCGCTCATGATGCGGCCGGTCCACAACCAGGCCTTGTTTGCGTTTTCGCTCGTCACTGCAACGTCTGTCACGACGTCCTCCTTCGGTGATCGAGACCGCAGCCCGAGTGCTGCGGCCGTTGTGATCTAAGGACGAAGGAAGGAGGGCTATGCCGACAGCGGCGGAAAAAATTTAGGCGGAAAGGTTCAAGCCCGCGAGGCGACGGGACCTTTCTGCTTCGCCTCGGTCTCGGCGATCAGGCGATCGATATGCATGCGGATATGCGCGGCCTCCGCCGGCGTATGGGCGAGCGCGATCGCTTGATTGAAAGCGACCCGCGCTTCCTGATTGCGCCCGAGCTGCAGCAGCAATCCGCCCTTGAGGCCGAAGAAGTAGAAATAGCCGGAGAGCTTCGCCGCCAACGGCTCGATCATCGCGAGCGCATCGGCTGGGCCGCGCACCTTCGAGACCGCCACCGCCCGGTTGAGCGTGACGACCGGCGAAGGCTGCATCTGTTCCAGGGTGGCGTAGAGCCTGTCGATCCCGCCCCAATCGGTATCTGCCGGCTTGGCGGCGCGGGCGTGCAGGGCGGCGATGGCCGCCTGGACCTGATAGGGGCCCGGCCGGCGGTGGCGTACCGCCTTGTCGATCAGCGCCAGCCCCTCGGTGATGAAGGCGCGCTTCCACAAGGTGCGGTCCTGATCCTCGAGCAGGATGATCTCGCCCTGGCTGTCGAAGCGGGCGGGGGCGCGGGCGTGCTGCAACAGCAGCAGCGCGGTCAGGCCCATGATTTCCGGTTCCGTTTGGAACAGGCGCAAGAGCAGGCGCGCCAGGCGGATCGCTTCGTCGCACAGGGGCTCGCGGTCGGGCGCCGTCGGGCCGCTGGCCGAATAGCCCTCGTTGAAGACCAGATAGACCATGGCCGCGACCGCCGCGAGCCGTTCGGAGCGCTCGACAGCGCCCGGCGTCTCGAAGGGCACGTCGGCCTTGGCGATGCGCGCCTTGGCGCGGGTGATGCGCTGTTCCATGGCGCTCTCGCCAACCAGGAAAGCCCGGGCGATCTGTTTGACGCTCAGGCCGCTGACGATGCGCAGCGCGAGCGCGATCTGCTGCGAGGCCGGCAGGTCCGGGTGGCAGCAGATGAACAGCAGCCGCAGCACGTCGTCGCGGTAGTGATCGCTGTCGAGCCGGTCGGCCATGTCGCTTTCGGCGTCGCCGTCATCGGAAATATGCTCTTCATCGGGAAGCGCCTCCTGCTTGCGCCGGCGCCGCACCTCGTCGATGGCGGTGTTGCGCGCCACCATGATGAGCCAGGCGGTGGGATCGCGCGGCGGCCCGTTCTGCGGCCAGGATTTCAGCGCCCGCAGGCAGGCATTCTGAAAAGCTTCCTCGGCCGTATCGAGATCGCGAAAATAACGCAGCAGAGCGGCGACGGCCTGGGGCCGGGCAGAGGTCAGCGCACCATTGATCCAGGTCAGATCGGTCACGTGATCTTCACTCCCGGCATGAAATAGCCGATCGGCCGGATTTCGTAGGTAGCACCGTCATTGGCCTGCATGAGCTGTTTGGCGGTGTCGACGGCTTCGTCGAGATCGACACATTCGATGACGAAGAAGCCGAGCAGTTGCTCCTTGGTTTCGGCGAAGGGACCGTCGATGACGAGCTTTTCCTCGCGCGCATTTTCGCGCAGCGTCGTCGCGGCGGTCGTGGGCAGCAGTCGCGCCACCGGGCCGAGACGGCCGGCCTTGGCCAGCTTCTCGTTCACCTCGGTCAGTTGACGCATGATCTGTTCGTCCTTCTCCTTCGGCCAGGAGCAGACAACGTCTTCGGAGTGGTAGCAGAGGATCGCATAGAGCATCGAACATTCCTGTGTTGAACCAAGGACGAATGCGCGAGCTTATAGCCGACAAAGCCGACAAAAAATTCCGCATGTCCCGCATGGCGGACGGGACGGCGGCGGACACGCCCCGATCGGAAGCGCCGACCGACCGCAACGCAGCGCCGGCGGCCCGGGCGCGGGTGGAACCGCCCTGGCAGGGACCGGGCGCCAAAATCGGGGTTTGGGGGTCAAAAATGACCGAAAAGGCCTCGAATCGAGGGATTTTCACTGGAATTTCTTTGCCGCGGACTCATTTTTGCCTGATGCGGCGTCACAATAGGATGCTATGATTCAGTCAGCCAGATGAGGTCCCCTCGATCGAATTTGGTCAGGTCCGGGCGGGGAATCAGGCCCCCGCCCGGATCGCTTTTTATCGGCTCTGCTATGGTCAACACGCGCGATTCGGCGCGGCGAAGCGGAGCGGCAGTTGAACGGTTTTCCCTATCGTAAGGCACATGTGATCGGTATCGGCGGCGTCGGCATGAGCGCCACCGCGAAACTGCTGCGTGACTCTGGCCTCGCCGTTACGGGTTCCGACGAAGCGGTCTATCCGCCGATCTCCGACGTGCTGCGTCGCGAGCACCTCGATTATCGCACACCTTACGCCGCCGACAACATTCCCGTTGATGCTGATCTCATCGTCATCGGCAAGAATGCCAAATTGGTGCGCGCCACCAATGAGGAAGTGCGCACGGCGGAAGACAGCGGCCGCGCCATCATGTCCTTTGCCGAAGTGCTGGGTTATCTGTCAGCCAACAAAACCGCTGTCGTCGCTGCCGGTTCCTTCGGCAAGACGACGAGTGTGTCGCTGTTGGCGCATGCGCTGCTGGAAAGCGGCCTCGATCCGTCCTTCATGATCGGTGCCGTGCCATTGTCGCCGCCAACGGCGGCTCACGTCGGCAAGGGCGAGCTGTTTCTGCTCGAGGGCGACGAATATCCGTCTTCCAATACGGACGATCGTTCGAAATTCCTGCATTACCACCCGGCGCACGTGCTGCTGACGCCGCTCGCGCATGATCATGTCAACGTCTTCCCGACGATCGAGAGCTATCTGGCGCCGTTCGCGCAACTGATCGAGATGGTGCCGGCAGAGGGAGCGGTTCTGGCGTCGACCAGCGGCGAGTTGAGCGGTCGCTTCCTCGCCAGCGTGAAACGCCCGGTGACCACCTATGGCGTAAGCCAGGGCGACTGGCAGGTGCGCGACATCGCCTGGGGCGAGCGGACACGTTTTCGTATCGTGCATGGCGACACGGCAGTGGCGGAGGTCGAAACCGGCCAGCTCGGCTTGCACAACATCGAGAATATGCTGGGTGTCGGTGCATTCCTGATCGGGCAAGGCTATGTGACGGCGCAGCAATTCGCCCGCGCCATGGCCACGTTCAAGGGCATCAAACGCCGGCTCGACCGCAAGTCGGACCTGACGCGGATCCCGATTTTCGAGGGCTTCGGCTCTTCCTACGACAAGGCCAAGAGCGCCATCGCGGCGATGAAACAGCATTTCGGCGATCGCCGGCTGATCGTCGTCTTCGAGCCGCACACGTTCAGCTGGCGCAACCGTGGCACCATGCATTGGTATGACGATGTGTTTGAGGGCGCCGCCCAAACCTTCGTCTGGCATCCAGCCGAGCAGGGCGCCGGCACCCACGATCAGGTCACCCAGGCCGATATCGTCGCGCGCATCGCCGCCGCCGGCCATCCCGTCGCTGCCATTGATGAAAAAGCCGCCGCCATCGAAGCGATCGGCAAGACGATCGGCGATGATGCGGCGGTTCTATTCCTGACCTCCGGCAATCTCGGCGGTCTGATCGAGGCGGTGCCGGAATGGGCGGAACGAAAGTACCCGGCTTGATTTGTGGAGAGTGGCTTTGATCCGTCGTTTTTATGCCGTTCTGGTCGTGCTCGCGGTCTCCTCCGCCCATGCCTGGGCCGAGACGCGGGAACAGCGTTTCCAGCGCGTCGATCAAAACGGCGACGGCGTGATCAGCTATGAGGAACACGCGGCTGCCGATGAGGCCGAGTTCGCCAAGATCGATGCGAACGGCGACGGCGCGCTTCCGGTCCAGGAATATGCCGACTGGCTGACCAAGGAAAATCCTGCCGCCAAGCCTGTCAGCCTCTCCATTGCCCGCTGCTTCTACAAGGTCGTCGATGCCAATGGCGACGCCAAGGTCAGCCGCGAGGAATGGCGGACATATAATGATCGCGTCTTCAAATGGTTGGCCGGTGACGACGGGCGTATGACCCTGGAGGAGTCGAAACAGACGCCGCCGCCCGAGGTCATTCCACGACCCGTTTGCCACTAGCTCAGGCGCTTTTCGATTTCTTCTGCGTATTCAAGGTCGCGGCGGCGCGAACAAGTGCCTTGAGCGCCTTTTCATCGATCTTGTCGGCTTCGTGAATGTCGATGGCGCGCCGGGTGTTGCCCTCAAGGCTGGAATTGAACAAGCGCCCAGGGTCCGGCAGAGAGGCGCCTTTGGCGAACGTCAGTTTCACGACGGCCTTGTAGGTTTCGCCGGTGCAGATGATGCCGCCATGCGACCATACCGGCACGCCGCGCCATTTCCATTCCTCGACCACTTCGGGAACGGCCTGTTGGATGATGGCGCGCACCCGCGCCAATGTCGCACCGCGCCAGTCGCCCAGTTCCTCGATCCTCGCGTCGATCAACTGCGAGGCGGAAGCCTCTTTCGGCTTTGCGGTGCTGGTCTTCATGATCGTCACTTTCTACATCCGTTCGCCAGGCAACTGGCTGGCTTGCTTCACCCAAGCGATGAACTGCGCTTCGTCGAGTTCTTCGTTCTCATGCACATTGAGGTAACGCGTCTCCTGGGTCTTGGAGGGGCCAGGCGGAACAGGGGTCAGCAAAGCGCCGCGGAAGAAGGCCACTTTGACGTACTTTGCGTAGCAATGAAGAGCGAGAAACCAGCCTTCGCCCTCGATGCCATACAGCGGCGAGTTCCATTTAACCGCCTTGTACACCTGCGGCACGGCGCGTGTGATGAGAGCATCGACCCGGCGTCCCACGTCCTGCTTCCAGCCGGGCATCGCCGCGATATAGGCCTGCACCGGTGCGTCACCATAGGCTTTGGCGATCTGCGGGTTGCCGCCGGAGAGGAGCGTCGGTTTCCCGTCGCTCCGCTTGGCGAGCGGCTTTTTCGCGTTTTTCGTCGGCGTCTTGCTGGCCATCCACCACCTACGCGCGTCGCATGCCACGCCATTTCGCGGCATAAGGCTGAACAAACATGTAGAGCCCGGTGATCAGGAGCAGCGCGAGCGGAATGAGCGCCAGAACGCCAACCCAGATTGCCTGTTCTTGCCTGATCATGGCAACGATGTTGGCGACTACCGCCAAAGTAAAGGCGATCGACAGCCAGCGGTGAAACTGCCGAAGTCTCATGTTCCAATCCAAGGGAACCTCCTTTGAAGATGTGCTGAGCGCGATGGGGGCAAATCAGTCCGGTCGCGCCAGAATCTGCTCGAGTTTCGCCAGGAATTGCGGCCAGCCTGCCTTGGCACCACCGAAGGCCTGTTTCTGATCCGGCCGGAAGCCCAACTGTTCCACGCGCAAATGAGTTCCGGCGCCTGTCGGCGTCAGCGTGAACGTCACCACGCTCTTCAGGTCATAAGCTGGATCGTCGTGGGCGAAATTCCACGCATAGGCCAGTTTCCTGTTCGGCTCGATGGCGAGGACCTCGCAATCCAAAACGCCGCCCCATTCGCCGCGCAGGTTGAAGCGATGGCCCATGGCGAGTTTGAAGTCGTTCTTCATCAGCCATTCTTCGATCAGATGCGGCTGCGTCAGTGCGCGCCAAAGCTTTTCCGGCGGATGAGAAATCTCGCGCTCGACGACGACGGAGAGCAGGTCGGTGGCGGTATCGGTCATTGGTCCATCCTTTTCAGAAGGTCTTCGAGTTGATCGAACCGGCTTTCCCAGAAACCGGTCATCTGGCTGGTCCAGTCGATCAACGGGGCGAGAGCGCGGCGGTCGGCGCTATAGTGGGTAAGGCGGCCGTCTTGGCGGTCACGCACCAAGCCAGCCTGTTTCAAAACCCCAAGGTGCTTGGAAACGGCCGGTTGCGAGACGCCGGCCTGGGCGGTCAGGGCACTGACCGTCTGCTCGCCCTCGCGGCACAGCCGCTCGAAAATGGCCCGCCGGGTTGGATCGGCGAGGGTTCGAAAGAGGAGGTCGGGGGCGTTCGTCATCGCAATCAATAACTCGTTGGTTATTGATTGACGCATAACTGGTGAGCTATGGATTAGTCAAGCGAAAGCTTGATCTTGTGGATCAGCGCTTGTTGAGACCCATGATTTCGAGCCCGGTAGGACCGGCGGCGCCGGTGAGCCGCGGCGCGTTGCAGCTGGTGGAAGGGGCCGCATCCGCCGCCTCGCGCGCCAATTCATTGGCATTGCGATTGGCTTTCACGTCGATGACGGCGACGAGGCAGTCCTGATCCGGCGCCAGTTTTACCACGGCCAGGGCCGAGGCTGGGCGTCCGTCCTCATCTCTGGCGGAGAGGCGTAGGATGGCGGCGGTCGGCGTGCGCTCACCGCGCCATTCAATTCTGGGTCCGGCATCGTAGGGTGTCAGCACGTCGAGGCTCTTGCCGTCCTTACGCGCAAGGGTCGTGCGCACCATCAGGCCGTGATAGGTCACGCTCACCTCACGCTCGGCAAAGCCGCTGCAGCGATAGAGCAGGGGCTTGAAATCCTCATGCGGCTTGATCTGGCGCGACGCCTCTTGATCGAGCTTGCAACTCGTGTTGCCGAGATTGGTGTAACGGCTTTCAGCGGCCGAAGCAGGCAGGGCATGCAGGCTCGCGGTCGCGAACAGGGCGAGCACACAAAAGCGCATTCTCATGATCTCGCTCCAGATAAGGGTATCGTCACTGGAGCCTTAGGGCTTAGTGTCCGGCAAGGATGTGCGTTTTATCACGGCGATGCGTATACGCTGGGCCCGCTGCCTTCGTCTATTCCACTTCGCGATTTTCGCGCCACACCGCCGCCAGCCGATCGTATTCCATCCGGATCTGTTCCGGACTGTATTTGCGTTCCAAGCGGCGGACGGTGAAGTGGCCGCGTGCCAGGCCCTGGAAGTGATCGACGAAGGCGTAATTGATGCTGGCACCGGCGATGGCGCCGAGCACGGGCACGGCCTGCGCCGCGGCTTTCTGGGTGACGACGACACCAAAGCGCGCTGCGATCTGCGTGATCAGCTTGACGAAGACCGGCGCGCTTTCCTGCGCGGCGCCTTGCGAAGCCAGATATTTTGTCGCTTCGCCGATGGACTTCGCCAGGAAGGCGCGGGCGGCGAAATAGGCGCTCTCCATTTCGTTGTCGACTTCGGAGCGGCCGCCGAGCGCGAACACTTCCATACAGGCCAGCGCCGTCTGCGGATCTTTCAGGTTCTCGCCTTCGCTGCGCGCGATATCGGCGATGGCGCGCAGAATGATGGTCGTCGAAATCGGCAGCTCGATAGGCAGGGCGGCAATGCCGAGCGCTCCACCAGCAGCGCCAGACGCGGTCGCCAATGTCTTGTGATAGAGCGTGTTCGACGATCCCGGTTTCTGATCGAGGCTCTTCAGCGCGATCTTCATCGCGCCTTTGAGGGCGATCGAGGCGGCCTTGTTGGCGATGGTGCGCACCCGTGCCGGAACGAGGACGCCGATGCTGGAAATCTGTTTGCCCAGCACATGGGTCAGCCGCGCCGTCATCGAGGTATATTCAAGCAGGCGGACAGCCTCGGCGAGCGCCTGCTCGTCTTCCGGCGCCAAAGGGCTGAAGATTTGCGACGGATCGGGTTCCACGACCTTCAGGTGCGGCGCGTCTCTAAGCGGATGTACGTCGGGCATAGGCATTCCTGCGAAAGGGGCTGCGTCCATCCGACGATCCGGCTTGACCATTTAAATGTGGGCCTGCCGGTCGTCGTTGCAAGATCGATAAATCACGACCGAAAAATACGGGGGCAGGCTGCATCAGCCTGTCGACTTTTTTGCGAAATTAACGGGTCTAGGGCGGCCATATTAACCAGTTTTCGGCCGGTTTTTCGCCCGCCCGTTAATACTTGCAGTTTTATGCGTATTTGAGCATGCGAGGCACGGTTAGGCCGAACGGGTAGAAGATGTCATAAAATCATATGGATAGTATGATTGCATCGAATTTTACCCAATCTCCTTACGCTTCGTTATACTTGATGCTCGCCAGAATAAATATGAACGTATTCGCGTAAAAAGCGCTCTTTTCATTTCAATCGACAGAAAAGCCGCCCTGCAACACTGGCCCCATAAGAAAACAGGGGCGGTGTTATGGTCAGGTCGATTACGAAGATTGCGGTGGCGACAGCCATTGTATTTGCTGGATATCTTCTCGGTCAGTCTTCCACGCGGGCGCAGTCGCTCAAGCCGTTGTACATTGCGGTCGGCAGTTCGACTTTGGTGCCTTACGGCTGGGTCGATTTCTGCAAGCGCTATGCGGGTGAGTGCAACACCAAGGAAGTGCCGGCGGCCGACGTCAATTATACGGCGCAGACGGCTAAGCTGATGAAGCGCATCAATTCCTGGGTGAACAGCAACATCAAGGCCAAGACCGATCAGGAACATTGGGGCGTGGTCGATCGCTGGGACTATCCGACCGACGGCGTCGGCGATTGCGAGGATTTCGTGCTCCTCAAGCGTCGCCTGCTGATCGAGGAAGGTTTTCCGCGCCAGGGTCTGCTGGTGACGGTGGTGAAGGATGAGAAGGGCGAGGGCCATGCGGTCCTCACCGTGAAGACCAGCCAGGGCGAGTTCATCCTCGACAATCTCGTCGACGAGGTGAAGCCGTGGAACAAGGTTCCCTACAGGTTCGTGAAGCGTCAGTCGCAGACCGATCCGAACCTGTGGGTCGACATCGGTGTGGAGACGACCGCTCCCCTTGTGGTCTCCCGCTGATACCTCCGAGAGAGGCAACTCAAGCCGGGCGTGAGCCCGGCTTTTTTGTTGCGCGACAGGTCGAAAGTCACGTTGACGGTCAAGAAGAAAAGGAGGAGCTTTCGCGCACCGGTCTCATCGACACGGGAGGTTGTTATGAAAATTGTGAGCTGTTTTGGTTTCGTCGCCGCCACCGTCTTCGTTGGCTCGCTCGGCGCCACTCTACCGGCGCAGGCGCAAGCCAATGCGATGAAGGTCTGCGGCGAGAAATGGCAGTCCGCCAAGGCCGCCAACACCACCAACAATCAAACCTGGCAGCAATTCCTGGCCTCGTGCCGCAGGGACATGGCCGCCACCCCGGCGGCAGCGCCCGCTGCACCAGCTCCCGCACCCACAGCCGCGGCTCCGGCATCACGCGCGCCGACCGCCAGCGCCGCCGCGCCGGCTCCGCGCGCTCCCGCCGCCAATGCACCCGCCATGCCCGCGTCGGCGGCGCTGTTCCCGACCGCCGTCTCACCGAAATATTCGACCCTCTCGCCGGGCAAGCAGCGCGAAAAGACCTGTCTCGATCAATACAATGCCAACAAGGTCGACAATTCCAACGGCGGCCTGAAGTGGATTCAGAAGGGCGGCGGCTATTACAGCCAGTGCAATACCCGCTTGAAAGGCCAAGGCTGAGCCATATTGGCGCAGCCATCTGCCGGGTATCCCGACGCTCCGTGCATGGACAGGGCGTCCCACCCGGCACTATAAGTCGGATGAGTGCTGAGTCCGGGTTCCCTCGGACTCAGCCGTCCCCTTATTCATCGGGCTGAAAATGCTGGATTATCAGGCTGTTCCCACCATCGAGGCCTTGCGGCAGACGATGGTCGATTGCCAATTGCGCACGTTCGACATCACCAACCGCGATGTGTTGGCCGCAGCGCTCGACGTGCCGCGCGAAATTTTCGCGCCCGGTGTGGCCTCGGCCGTGGTCTATAGCGACCGCATGCTGGACATTCCGGGCAGCCAGGGGCGGGCGATGCCGGCCCCCATGGTGGTCGCCCGCCTGTTGCAGGCGGCGGACCTGTCGCCAACTGATAAGGTGTTGGTCGTCGGGTCGGGCACTGGCTACACCGCCGCTTTGGCCGGCCGGATCGCCGGCAATGTCGTCGCTCTCGACAATGAGGCTGCGCTGACCGAGGCCGCCAGCGCCAATTTCGCGCGAATCGGCGCCGCCAACATTCAAGCTGTGACCGGCGATTTGGCCGCCGGAGCTCCCGCCCAGGCGCCTTTCGACGTCATCGTGATCGACGGTGCCATCGAAGCCGAGCCGGAAGGCCTGTTCGAGCAACTGGCCGAGGGCGGCCGGCTCTACACCATCGTTCTGCCCGAGGGGGCCGCAGGCTGGCGTGGCAAAGCGTCGGTTTTCGAGAAGAATTCCGGGCGCGTGGGTAGCCGGGTACTGTTTGATGCCGCGGCCCGGCCGCTAGAGGCGTTTCGCCGCAAACCGGCTTTTAGTTTCTAAATGAGTGATTTGTGTCGCATTTTTGCGTCACCAGGAAAAAATAGCCGCCTGGGCGGGCGGCGACGGTTTAAAAGTCGTAATCTGCCACGAACTACCGGTGCGAAACTTAAAGAAGCGGTTAAAGTCACCGCGCGGGCAAAGAGGTCAATCTTGATTGTGTCGGTCGAACGGTCGTGGGACGGGAAGGCAAAGCGTCCAGCCTTAGGGCGCGTATCACCGCGCCTACTGTTGGCGCTGTCGATGGTTGCTGCATCCGGGGGCTTCGTTCCGGTCAGCGCGGAAACGATTTCCGGCGCGCTGTCGCGCGCTTATGTGAACAGCCCCGATCTGAATCAACAGCGGGCGGCGACGCGCGCCATCGATGAGAACGTGCCGAAGGCCACGTCCGGCTATCGGCCCACCATCACCGGCCAGGCTCAGGCCGGCGTGCAGTATCTTGGCACCAACGCTTCTGGCCGCGCCATCAATTCGCATACGACGCCGGGTTCGTTCGGTCTCAGCGTCACGCAGAACATCTGGAACGGCAACCGCACGATCAACGGCGTGCGCCAGGCCGACTCGCAAGTGCTGCAGTCACGCGAGCAATTGCGCCAGAGCGAGCAGCTGCTCCTCGCCAATTCCGCCGCCGCCTATATGAACGTGCTGCGCGACACGGCGATCCTCAATCTGAACAACAACAACGTCGAAGTGCTCGCCGAGCAGCTTCGTCTGACGCAGGATCGCTTCAAGGTCGGTGAAGTAACGCGCACCGACGTAGCACAGGCCGAAGCCTCGCTGGCTCAGGGCCGCGCCAACGCGGTCGTCTCGCAAGCCACCTTACAGACCTCTCTCGCCGCTTACCGTCAGTTCATCGGCATTGATGCCAGGAGCCTTGATCCGGCCCGTCCGCTTGAGCGCATGGTGCCGCGTTCGCTGAACGACGCGCTCAACCGCTCGCAGGCCGAACATCCGCTGATCCAGGCCGCCTTGCACAATGTCGATGCCGCCGCTTTGGCGGTGAAGATCAACGAAGGCGCGTTGATGCCGACGGTCGGCGTCACCGGCACTTTGAGCCGTGCTTATGAACAGCAGGGCATTGTCGGGATGCATGCGACGACCGCCTCCGTCATCGGCTCGTTGAGCATGCCGCTCTATGATGGCGGTCTTAGCTATGCGTCGATCCGTCAGTCGAAGGAATTGCTCGGGCAGGCGCGTCTGCAGGCCGATCTGCAACGCGATCAGATCCGCGCCAATGTGATCTCCGCCTGGGGCCAATGGGACGCGTCAGCGCGTGTCATCCAGTCGACGCAAGCGGCGGTTCGCGCCGCCGAAATCGCTTTGAACGGTGTGCGCGAGGAAGCCAAGGTCGGCCAGCGCACCACGGTCGAAGTGCTCAACCAGCAGCAGGCGCTGCTGCAGTCGCGCGTCAATCTGATCTCGGCGCAACGCGATCGCGTCGTCAATTCCTATGCCCTGGTCTCCGCCGTCGGTCAGTTGACCGCGACCACGCTCGGTCTGCGGGTCAATGCTTACAACCCCGGCATTCACTACGAGCAGGTGAAGGGCAAGTGGTTCGGCACCGGCATCCCTGACGGACGCTAAGATCAGCACCGCATCCCCCGTCGGGGATGCGGCTGTTGCAACAGCGACTTGGTGACGGGGGGGGCTTGCCGGCCCTTCAAGACCGGATCAATCTACTCTTAACGAATCATTCTGTGGGCTGCACCGTTTCAGCCTCGTCGTGGGCTGCTGTCCGATCGAGTCGGCGTGTAGGTTGCGCGCAGTATGAAACGGTTTGAGACAAGGAAGCGGCCGGCCATGAATGCGATTCCAGTTCCGCAGAGCGCTCCGTCCTCGGCATCGTCCAAGGCTGGCAGCGATCCGACGATGGAAGAAATTCTCGCTTCGATCCGGCGCATCATCGCCGACGACCAGGTGCTGCCGCTGACGCCGCGTCCCGCGCGGCCGACATTGGTCGAGCCGCCGCCGGCACCAACGCCGCCACCTCTCGAAGCGCGTCGCCCTGAGCCGGTCGAAAGGCCGGCGGTGCAGGCCAAGGCGCCAGACCCTGTGCCGGCCGAGCCGGAGATCCCCGAGGACGTCGCCGCCTGGCTCGATGAGGCGGCGCTGCCGCTGCGCTCGTCCATCGTCGAACAACCGACCGTGGTGCCGCCACCGCGTGTCCGCCGGGTCAGCGACGAGGCGGAATTCGTCCGGACCGTGGATGAGGCCAGAAGCGAGTTCAGGGCCGAAGCCCGTCCCGAACCGCGGAAAATCAGCGCCGAACCGGCGCCGCCGCCGCTGCTGTCGGCGCAAACCAATGCTAGCGTCACCTCCGCCTTCCAGTCGCTGGCGCAGTCGGTCCTGCTGCGCGATCCCGACGTGATGGAGAATCTGGCGCGCGAACTGCTGCGGCCGATGCTGAAGCAATGGCTCGACGACAATCTGCCGACCCTGGTCGAACGCCTGGTTCGCACCGAGATCGAGCGGGTAGCGCGCGGCGGCCGCTGATTTGGGGCGCATCGCGCACCTGCCGTGACGCTCCGGTTGACTTTACCGGCACCGCCCTGTTTCTGACGGCTTTCGTGACTTAATCTGGGCGAAAGCCGGAGCAGCGTTTTTAGATGATGGACAAGACATTCGACCCCGGCGCGGTGGAAAATCGCGTCGCGCGGGCTTGGGACGAAGCACAAGCCTTCAAGGCTGGCCGGCCGGAGAGGGCCGATGCGCCGCCGTTTTCGATCGTCATCCCGCCGCCCAATGTCACCGGCTCCCTGCACATGGGGCATGCCCTCAACAACACGCTGCAGGACATTCTGGCGCGTTTCGAGCGTATGCGCGGCAAGGACGTGCTGTGGCAGCCGGGCACCGACCATGCCGGCATCGCCACGCAGATGGTTGTCGAACGCCAGCTCGCCGAGCGTCAGCAGCCAGGCCGCCGCGACATGGGTCGCGAAGCCTTTCTCGAAAAGGTCTGGGAGTGGAAAGCCGAGTCCGGCGGCGCCATCGTCAATCAGCTCAAGCGCCTCGGCGCATCGTGCGATTGGAGCCGCGAGCGCTTCACTATGGACGAAGGCCTGTCGCAGGCCGTCGTGAAGGTCTTCGTCGAGCTCTATCGGCAGGGCCTGATCTACAAGGACAAGCGGCTCGTCAATTGGGACCCGAAACTGCTCACCGCCGTGTCCGATATCGAGGTCCTGCAGGTCGAGACCAAGGGCAACCTCTGGCACTTCAACTATCCGGTTGAAGGCGAGATCTACGACCCGGAAAATCCGCTGACCTTCATCACCGTGGCGACGACGCGGCCCGAGACCATGCTCGGTGATACGGCGGTCGCGGTTCATCCCGAGAACGTCAAGCTCGGTCACTTCATCGGCCGCCGCGTCGTGTTGCCTTTAGTCGGCCGCACCATCCCGGTCGTCTCCGATACGTATGCCGACCCGGAGAAGGGCACCGGCGCGGTGAAGATCACCCCGGCGCATGACTTCAACGACTTCGAGGTCGGCCGCCGCCATAACCTGCCGCTGATCAACATCTTCGATCAGGAAGCCAAACTGATCCTGCGCGACAATGCCGACTTCCTGGAAGGCGTGCCGGCGAGCGCCGATCTCGAGGCGGTGATGGCGCTCGATGGCAAGGATCGGTTCGAAGCGCGCAAGCTGATCGTCGCCATGATGCAGGAGCGCGACCTGTGTCCGACGATCGAGCCCAATGTTCATGCGGTTCCCCATGGCGATCGCTCCAACGTGGTCATCGAGCCTTGGCTCACCGACCAGTGGTATGTCGATGCCAAGACCCTGGCGCAGCCGGCGATTGCGGCCGTCCGTGACGGGCGCACCCAGTTCATTCCGAAGAACTGGGAAAAGACGTTCTTCGAGTGGCTGGAAAACATCCAGCCCTGGTGCATCTCGCGCCAGCTCTGGTGGGGTCATCAGATCCCCGCCTGGTATTCGCCCTGGGGCGGCATCTATGTCGCCGAGAGCGAAGAAGACGCTGTCACGCAGGCCTTGGCCGATGCGGTGACGCGCGAAGTCTATGACGATGTCGAAGCCGGCCGGATCGCTCAGGATCCCGACCAGTGGAAGACCTTGCTCACCCGCGACGAGGACGTGCTCGACACCTGGTTCTCCTCGGCGCTGTGGCCGTTCTCGACGCTCGGCTGGCCGGGCGAGGACGAGACTTTCGTCAAGCGCTTCTATCCGACGAGCGTGCTTGTCACCGGCTTCGACATCATCTTCTTCTGGGTCGCCCGGATGATGATGATGGGCCTGCATTTCATGGACGAGATTCCGTTCCGCGACGTCTACATGCATGCGCTCGTCCGTGACGAGAAGGGCGCGAAGATGTCGAAGTCGAAAGGCAACGTCATCGATCCCTTGAACCTGATCGATACTTACGGCGCCGATGCCTTGCGCTTCACGCTCGCCGCCATGGCGGCGCAGGGCCGCGACATCAAACTGGCGACGCAGCGCGTCGAAGGCTATCGCAATTTCGCGACCAAGCTGTGGAACGCTTCGCGCTTCGCTGAGATGAACGGCTGCGCCCGCGTTGCCGGTTTCGATCCGGCCGCGGTGCAGGAGACGCTGAACAAGTGGATCATCGGCGAACTGGCCCGCGCCACCGGCGAAGTGACCACGGCGATCGAGACCTATCGCTTCAACGAAGCGGCCGCCGCGGTCTATCGCTTCGTCTGGAACATCTTCTGCGACTGGTATCTGGAACTCGGTAAGCCCGTGTTGCAGGGTGCCGAGGATGGCGCGGCCAAGACGGAAACGCGCGCCACCACGGCCTATGTCATCGATGAAATTGCCAAACTGCTGCATCCGTTCATGCCCTTCATCACCGAAGAGCTGTGGGCGATCAAAGGTGCGGAAGGGCCGAAGCGCGAGAGCGTGCTGGCGTTGGCCGCATGGCCGAGCAATGTCATCGCCGGCGATGAAGCGGCGGAGGCCGAGATCGGTTTCGTCGTCGATCTGGTATCAGAAGTGCGCTCGGTGCGCGCCGAAATGAACGTGCCGGCTGGCGCGCAGATGCCGCTGGTTCTCGCGGGTGCCGATGCGGAAGTGCGGCGCCGGGCAGGGGCGTGGGATGCGACCATCAAACGGCTGGCGCGTCTGTCCGAGATTTCCTTTGCCGATGCACCGCCGCCGGAATCGGCGCAGATGATCGTGCGCGGCGTCGTCGCGGCTCTGCCGCTCGCCGGCATCGTCGATCTGGCCGCCGAGAAGACACGTCTGACGAAAGAGATCGCCAAGGAAGAGGGCGAGGTTCGTCGGGTCGATGCCAAACTCAACAATGCTGATTTCGTGCGTCGCGCGCCGGAAGAGGTGGTTGAGGAGAACCGCGAGCGGCGCGAAGAAGCTCTTTCGCGGATCGGCAAGCTGAAGGCGGCGTTGGAACGCCTGCAATAACCATTCGGCATACGAATGATTTAATGAAACGCGCGCTCAAATTGGGCGCGCGTTTTGCTTATCAACATATACTCGCAGTATGCAAAAGGCCGGCTATCATTTGTTGATTCATCAATTGTCTTTACGCGCCGTTCGCTGTTACCATCCTTGGATAACAACGACGCTGATATCAGCGCGGGGAGGAAGGCATTCGAATGGCCGGAGCGGCCCATCGTGTGGGCGGCATTCCAACGGTCGATTTCCAACCATGCAGACTGAGTGGACGTTGCGTCCCTGGGTGTAGGCATGTGGCCATGAGTCACCCGGCTGGTCAGGCAAGATTTTAGAACGGACAACATAGTGAAATTAGCAATGTCGGAACGTCATCCGAAAGCCGATGAAAGGGAGAGACGGGCGATGGCTCGGGGAAGCGGATCTTTCACCCCACGTGACGAGACGATCGGCTTCCTCCTCTGGGATGCCCGTCGCGCCGTGGCGCGTGAGTTCGACCGCACTCTTGCGCTGCATGGGCTGCGCAATGGCCTGTTCTCGGTCCTGCGTGTTTTGTGGGACGAAGACAGCCTCACCCAATCGGAGATCGCGCGGCGCAGTTGTCTCACCGGCCCGACCATCGTTGGCGTCGTCGCGCAGCTCCAAAGTCAGGGCTTGATCGTCCGCACGCCCTGTCCAACCGACAGCCGCAAGCGCAATATCGAACTGACCGACGAGGGCGTGCGTTTGCGCTCCGTGGTCCTGCCGTTGATCGAGGACAATTCGGCGCGGGCGCTGGCTGGCTTCTCGGCCGCCGAACAGGCGCAGCTCAAAAACATGCTGCTGCGGATCCGCGCCAATTTCATGGTTGACGACGACGATCCAAACGACGAAACCGGTCAGGATAATTCTTAAACCAATATCCTGGGAGGATAGGATGACCGGCCTCGCCGCCGTGATCGAAGATCTCGTCACGGCCAATCGTGTTCTCGCCCGCGAAAATATTCTCGATTCCTTCGGCCATATCAGCGCCCGCAACCCCGACAATCCGCGGCAATATCTGCTGTCGCGGGCACGCGCTCCCGATTGCATCGAGGAAGCCGACATCATGACGTTCGAGCTGGACGGCACGGCGGTCAACCCCGGCGGCCGCAAACCCTATCTCGAACGGTTCATTCACGGCGCCATTTATGAAGCGCGGCCGGATGTGCACGCGATCATTCACAGCCATGCGGCGAGCATCATTCCCTATGGCGTCACCGGCTGGCGCATGAAGCCGATCATGCACATCTGCTCGGCCATCGGCAAAGACGTGCCGATCTGGGATTCAACCGACAAGTTCGGCGAGACCAATCTGCTCGTCGCCGACATGGCCATGGGCCGCGATCTGGTCCGCACGTTGGGCGATGGCATTACGGCGCTGATGCGCGGCCACGGCTGCGTGGTGGCCACGCGCAACATCCGCCTTTGCGTGTTCACCGCGATCCAGCTCGAACTCAACGCCAAACTGATCCGAGAAGCCATGACCCTCGGCCAGATCAAATATCTGACGGAAGGCGAGGTCGAGCGCATCCTGGCGGGCATGTCGTCCTACACTTGGGAGCGCGCCTGGGAGAACTGGTGCAAGCGGGCAGGCCGACCCTATGTCGGGCAGATCGTCGACTAACCTAGAGCTAATATGTCCTGATACGACGTTCTGCCTGTCGTCGATTGACAGGCCGCGCGCATTCTGTTGCCAATACGGTTCGGCTATCGCGTTTTCGAGCGAACTTAGCGGCGACGGGAGGTGAACATGTCACCGCATGAGGCAGGTGAAATGACCTCGCCATCATCCGGCCTTTCCGGATCGCGAGCCCCGTCACAAAATCCAGCACAGGACCATAATCGAGAGCAAGACTTGGACCGGCGTTTCTGGCCGCAAGGCTGGTGGCGGCTGATGGACCTGCGCGTCGGGATCGTTCCTGTTCCGATCTATATCGTGCTGATCCTTCTGATCGCGGCTTTGTCCTATAGCGGCGAGATCAAAGCCGACGGTCCGACGATGATCGTCGTGCTGGTGGTCGGCGGTTTTACCTGCGCCGAGATCGGCAAACGCCTGCCGGTTCTGCGCAGCATTGGCGCCGGCGCTATATTCGCCACCTTCATTCCTTCAGCCCTGGCTTATTATCATCTCATTCCGGCGAAGATGGAGAAGTCGATCATCGACTTCACCGCATCGACGAATTTTCTTTATCTCTTCATCGCTTCGATCATCGTCGGCAGCATTTTCGCCATGGATCGGGACGTGCTGATCCGCGGCTTTCTCAAAGTCTTCGTGCCACTGGCGGTCGGTTCGGTTCTGGCCGCGATCGTCGGCACCGTGGTCGGCACGGCGCTTGGCCTTGGTGCCCATCACACGTTTTTCTATGTGGTGGCGCCGATCATGGCGGGCGGCGTTGGTGAAGGCGCCATTCCTTTGTCGATCGGCTATGCGGCGCTCACCGGCGCGGCTCAGGGTGAGGTTTTCGCCCAGGTCTTGCCGCCGGTCATGCTCGGCAGTTTGACCACGATCCTGTTGGCCGGCGCCCTCAATTTCGTGGGCAAGAAATATCCCTCTCTGACCGGCAACGGCCAATTGCAGCCGCATGTCGGCGACGACACGGGCCCCCGGATCGAGGACGCGGACGAGGAAGCGAAACACGATGTCGGCCATGTCGATGTCGGGACCATCGCCGCCGCCGGCCTGACGGCGCTGACGCTCTATCTGCTCGGCGTTCTGTGTTTTCACCTGTTTGGGCTGCCTGCGCCCGTGGCGATGCTTTTCTTTGCCGTTCTGGCGAAACTGACACGCACGGTGTCGCCGGAACTGGAGCGGGGCGGCATGGTCGTCTATGAATTCGTGCGCACCAACATGACCTATCCATTGCTGTTCGCCATCGGCGTGGCGCTGACGCCGTGGGACAAGCTGGTGGCGGCATTCCATCTCACCAATATCATCACCATCGTCGCGACAGTCGTGACCATGGTGGCGAGCGGCTTCGTGGTCGGGCGCTTCATGAACATGTATCCGATCGAAACCGCCGTGGTGAACGCCTGCCACAGTGGGCAGGGCGGCACCGGCGATGTGGCGATCCTGACAGCGGCCAACCGGATGCAGCTCATGCCGTTCGCGCAAATCGCGACCCGCATCGGCGGCGCGGTGACCGTCACAATGGTCCTGATCATTCTTGGCTATTTCAAATAGCCAGCATCGATCGTGATCCGCCCCTGTTGAACCATCCGCCCAAGCATGACTATAAAGGGCAACCGCGCAGAGCAAATTGCGTTTCGATAGAAACGCAATTTTGCTTAAGGTCTTTGTTTTGACGCGTCTTTGTGGCGTTTGACGAAGTCAAACTGCAAAACGCTATAGCGCGTGATAACGAACACGGGGAGGAAACGTGTCGCCAGTGGAGAGCTTCGTCGATCTCGATGACTGCCGCATCAAGATCCTGCGTGCCGGGCAGGGCGCGCCCTTGGTATTTCTACGGGGCGCCGATGCCTCCGATGACTGGCGCCCCTATCTCGATGAGCTGGCGCGCCGTTTCGACGTGATCGTGCCGGAACATCCCGGTTTTGGCGGCCAGCCGAAGCCGAAATGGCTCGATCGCATTGCCGACTATGCCAATTTCTATCTCGATCTCTTCGATCGCTTGGAACTCACCGGCGTGCATCTCGCCGGCCATGGCATGGGCGGCTGGATCGCAGCCGAGCTTGCCACGCGCGATACGCGCCGCATTGCCTCGCTGACGTTGGTCGATGCGCAGGGCTTGTGGCTCGACGGTGTGCCGACCCTCGATACTTTCCTCTGTACGGAAGAGAAGGCGATCACCGATCAGTTCCACGACACCAAACTGGCCGAGGCGGAGATCGCACGCCGGCTGGTGCCGGATAGCGAGGACATCCGTCTGAACAATCAGGTCGTCATCGCGCAGACCACCTGGCAGCCGCGCGGCTACGATCCGCATCTGCGCAAATGGCTGCATCGCATCGACGTACCGACCTTGATCATCTGGGGCGCGGAAGATCGTTTGCTGCCGCAAGCCTACGCGCAGGAATGGGGTCGCCTCATCCCCGGCGCGCAAGTGGAAATCATCGCCGCCTGCGGGCACGTGCCGCCGATCGAGAAGCCTGCCGAATTCGTCAGCCTCATATCCGCTTTCGCCGCCGCCGAGAGGGCCGCCGCATGAAAATCTTCAACTTCCACCTGATGCCCTATGCCCATGCCGATCTGGAAGCGATCAAGCGTCTCGGCACGTCATGGATGACCTACCCGAACAGCTACTACGATCCCAAGAAGGGCGCCGATCTCTATCACGAATATCTCGATCAGCTCGAATTCGCCGATGAGCTCGGCTTTGACGGCGTCGCCGTCAATGAGCATCATCAAACTGCCTATGGCATGATGCCGACACCCGGCGTGTTGGCGGGCGCGCTGGCACGGCGCATCAAGAACGGCAAACTGGCGATCCTCGGTCGCGCGCTGCCGCTGGTGAACAATCCGCTGACCATTGCCGAGGAATTCGCCATTCTCGACAATCTGACGCGCGGCCGTTTCATCGCCGGTTTCGTGCGGGGCATCGGCGTCGAATATCACACCATGGGCATGAACCCGGCGGAGTCGCAGGAGCGCTTCCTCGAAGCGCATGACCTGATCATCCAGGCTTGGACGCGGCCGGGGCCGTTCGCCTTCGAAGGCAAATACTACAAGTTCAAATATGTGAATCCGTGGCCGCGTCCGTACCAGGATCCGCATCCGCCGATCTTCACGCCGTCGTCCGGTTCCTTGTCGACGATCCGTTGGGCGGCGCAGCACAGATATACCTATTGCCAGACCTTGGCGCCCATCGCCTCGGTGGCGCAGACCTTCAAGCTCTATCGCGAAGAGGCCGACAAGTTCGGCTATCAGGCGACGCCCGATCAGTTCGCCTGGTCGAATGCGATCTACGTGGCCGAGAGCGACGAGAAGGCTCTGCGCGACGTGCGCCCGCATCTTGAAGCCTATGCCAATGAATTTCTCACCCGCGATCCGGTGATGATGGCGCCGCCTGGTTATACCAGTGTGGAGTCGATCAAGCGCATGCGCGCGCTGAAGAGTTTCATGCAGGGCCGTTCGACGGCCGAGGACATGATCGCACGCGGTATCGTCATCGTCGGCAGTCCCAACACGGTGCGCGAGAAGCTGGCGCAATATCAAGATATGGCCGGCTTCGGCATCTCCCTCACCAAGACCCAGTTCGGCACCATGCCGCACCAGATGGTGCAGGAAAATCAGATCGCCATCGCCAAGGAAGTTCTACCCTATTTCAAGGATCGTCTGCCGCAGCCAACCAAGGCGGCCGCCGAATAGTCTTCGAGAAAATCTCAAGGAGAGTTCTGTCTATGACTTCAATGCCGGATGATATCCGCAAGGCCATTCCGCCGCTCGGGCAGAATGCCGCGCCGGAGAACGCGTCGACGATCCGCAAGCTCTATGCGCCGCTTCTCGAAGGTTTGATGAAGGGCGTCGAGATGAAGCTCGACATTCCCTATGGCGATCACGAACGCCAGAAGATCGACGTCTATTGGAAGGCCGGCGGCAGCGGCAAGCCGGTGTTCGTCTACATTCCCGGCGGCGGCTTCGTCGGCGGCGACAAGCGTTCCGATCCGGTCTTCTACGGCAATGTCGGTGGCTGCGTGGCGCGCGAAGGCATGGTCGGCGTCGTCGCCAACTATCGCCTGGCGCCGGAAGCCAAATGGCCGTTAGCCGCCAAGGACGTGGAAAGCGCGGTGAAATGGGTGAAGGCGCATGCGGCGGAATTCGGCGGCGATCCGAACAAGATCGTCATCATGGGCCATTCGGCCGGCGCCGCCCACGTGGCGACCTTCCTGTTCGATCCCGATATCAACGGCGGTGACATCGTTGCCGGCGGCATGCTGTCGAGCGGCCCCTATGAAGTGCGCAAGGACGAGAGCCGCGACAACGTGCTGGCTTATTTCGGCAGCGACACGAGCCAATTCGACCGCCGCTCGCCGCTCAACTATGTGGCGAAGAGCAAGGTGCCGGTCGCGGTGTCGATCGCTGAATACGACCCGCTGCATTTGATCACGCCAGGCTATGACATGGCACGCGCGCTCACTTTACGTGACGGCAAGGGGCCGCGTGTTCGCTGCTTCGACGGCCACAACCATTTCTCGACGGTCGCCAGCATGGGCAGCAAGGACGACGACTTCGCCAAGGTCGCCATCGAATTCATCCGGACGTGTACGGGCTAGCCAGGATCAAAATTCCGCCGCCCTTGCTTTGTATCTTCTTCCCGGTTTCATCGCGGCGCGGTCTTTGCCGCGGGGATCGGGGAGAACGAGGGAGGGGGTACGGCGCGATTTTGAGGAACAACCCCATGCAAGGGCAATTTCTCAGCTAACGTAGCCGCAGGATGGCGTCGTTCAGATCGTCCGGCGTGTTGACATTGAAGAACGGGTCGAAGGGCTCTGCCGGCCAGTCGACCCGCTTGTTTTTATAGGTCTCCATCCAGGAGACGAGCCGGCGCGTGCCGCCTGACGTCAGATGTCGCCGCAAATCCTCGCGCAGACCGACGCGCCACAGCGCCACCGTCGGATGCAGGCGATCGCCACTATTGGCGACGATGATGTCCATGCCCTCGCGTGCATCCCAGAACCGCGCGGTGAGATCATCGGGCAGGAAAGGGCAATCAACCGGCGCGGTCAGCACATAGGCCGTCTCCGGATGGCTCGTCGCGCACCAGTCCATCGCCGCGAGAATGCCGGCGAGAGGACCTGGGAAGTCAGCCACCGTATCAGCGATGACGGGCAGATCGAAAGGTTCCAACCACGCCGGATCGTCATTGCTGTTGATCGCCAGCGCCTGGCATTGCGGTGTGAGCCGCGCGATCGCATGGGCGATGAGCGGCTTGCCGGCCAGTTTGGCGAAGGCCTTTTCGCCGCCCATCCGGCGGGCCAGTCCGCCGGCCAGCACCATGGCGCAGACCGGCGGCGGGCTCATTCGATCACGATGCGTGGCGCCGTGCGATTGGCGGCCTTGCCGGTGAGCGCACCGGCGACGGCTTGCGCCACCGCCAGATAGGCTTGCGCATGCGGCCCGTCGGGCGCGGTGGCGACGACCGGGCGGCCTTCGTCGGAGGTCTCGCGAATGTCCATATGCAGCGGGATTTCGCCGAGGAAGGGCACGCCGAGCTTTTCCGCTTCACGCCGCGCGCCGCCATGGCCGAAGATCGGCGAGACATGGCCGCAGTTCGGACAGCAGAAGGTCGCCATGTTCTCGACCACGCCGAGCACCGGCACGTTGACCTTCTCGAACATGGCGACGCCGCGCCGCGCATCGATCAAGGCGAGATCCTGCGGCGTCGAGACGATGACGGCGCCGGCGAGCGGCGTCTGCTGGGCGAGCGTCAGTTGCGCGTCGCCGGTGCCAGGCGGCATGTCGACGACCAGAACGTCGAGTTCGCCCCAGGCGACGTCGCGCAGCATCTGCCCGATCGCCGACATGACCATCGGGCCACGCCAGATCATCGCCTGCGCTTCATCGACCAGGAAGCCGATCGACATCACCTTGATGCCGAATTTCTCGTGCGGGATGATCTTGCGATTGCCGTCGATGGCGGGCTTGCCGGTGAGGCCGAAGAGTTTGGGCTGCGACGGACCATAGATATCCGCATCGAGCATGCCGACCTTGAGCCCGCTCTTGGCGAGGCCCAGCGCCAGATTGCAGGCGGTGGTCGACTTACCGACGCCGCCTTTGCCGGAAGCCACCGCAATGATGTGGCGCACGCCGGGAATGCCGGCGGCGCGCGTCGCGGCCGGCGCGGGCTTTGAGGGCCGCAGCCGCGTTTCCTCGCCGGGCGCCCGGGGCGCAGGCGCCTTTTCGGCGGTCAGGCCGACGAGAACCTGGGTGACGCCGGGCAAGGCAGTGACGGCCCGCTCGGCCGCCATGCGCACGTCCTCGAAGGCGCGAGCTTCCTCGGGCGACACGGAAATGGCGAAAATCACCTTGCCCTCGCGGGCCATGATATTGGTCAGGCGATCGGAAGCCGCGAGCGGCGAACCATCGGGCAGGGCCACTTTGGCGAGGGCGGCGCGGATATCAGCTTCGGTAATGGCCAAGATGGGCTCCAGGGTCGGGCACAACCGTTATCTTGATCCGACCTAAATAGGAACGAACGGCCGATTGCAAATAGAGGCCGTGAGCCCGGCATGGCAGATACGGAATGTAGCGCTACCAATAATAGGCGTGTGGCCGCTTGTTCCTTGGCCAGATGACGGCCTCGGCATCAGCTCCGGCCATGATGGCGCGCTCGATGCCAGCCGTATCGCGCCGAACGGGGCGGCGATGATAAAGAACGTCGTGCCAGGCCGGCCAACTGTTCAGCCAAAATCCTCCACGGCGCTTGTCGTGCTTCGGAAATGTTTTAGCCTTTGGTTTCTTCCTTTTGAAATTGGCCATGATGCTTTTGTCCGGTAGCGGAGAAACTTTGGCATCCGACGGTGGCACGATGATGGCAATCCATCGCAGCAAGACTGTCGCAGCCCGGTTCACACCCATGTCACCGGATGCGCCAAAATAGCGGTTCGTGGGGCTGCAGCAGGAGAAACTCCATGTCTAAAGAAATCCACGATCACCACACCAAAGCTGCCGAACATCACGAACTCGCCGCGAAGCACCATCGCGAAGCGGCGAAGCATCATCACGAAGGCGAGCACGAAAAGGCCGCGCATCATTCGAAGATCGCGCATGGACATGGCCTCCATGCCACCGAACATCACGAGCATGCGTCCAAGAAGCATGCCGAGCATCACGGCTGAGGCCGTGAAAGAGCGGGATCGTTGATCGGTCCCGCGTCCTCCAAACGATAAGTAACCCCATGACTTAAAAGCGATGACTTGCCGACCCGCGCGGCCCCGGATACCTGAAAGGGTGTGAAAGCAATCGCATTTGCCGGGTGGAGCGGGGCAGGCAAGACGACGCTGATCGAGCGGGTCATTCCAGCTTTGCGGGTTCAAGGCCTCACAGTTTCGCTCATGCCTTGCGAATACCGGGACCAAATGTGATGCGACGCGGAGCCTATTTGCTTTATCTCTTTGCTATTCACTCGTTGTTTTCAGTTTTCTACATGTACTTCTTTTCTGACTGGAGTCTGGAAGCCTTAAGAACCCTCTATTTTTCGCAAGTATTTTTCATAGTAAATCCCTTCTGGCTTGCGCTTCCGTTCTTAGTGTTTCTAAAACCGCGTCCCAGCTATCTTGAGTTTATCTACGCGGCTGGCGTAGCGGCCTTTCTGTTTTTCCTCACTCTGGGCATGTACGCTGGCATATCGGCATAGGGTCAGCTTGACCCATCCGGCATGAACACCACGACTTGCCGACCAGCGCGCCCCCGGATACCTGAAAGGGTATGAAAGCAATCGCATTTGCCGGGTGGAGCGGGGCGGGCAAGACGACGCTGATCGAGCGGTTGATTCCGGCCCTGCGCGCGAAGGGACTCACTGTTTCGACGATCAAACACGCCCATCACGACGTCGATCTCGATCAGCCAGGCAAGGATTCCTGGCGCCATCGCCAGGCCGGAGCCGGAGAGGTGCTGGTCGCCACCGGCAAGCGCTGGGCACTCCTGCATGAAAATCAGGGGCCGGAAGTCCCTCTGGCCGAGCTTCTGGCGCGGCTGAGCCCGGTCGATCTGGTTTTGATCGAAGGGTTTAAGGGCTCGCCCTGGCCGAAAATCGAGGTTTATCGGGCCGCCAACGGTAAACCGCCGATCTATCCCAACGACCCCGATGTGGTCGCCATCGCCGCCGACGTGCCTTTGCCGGACGCCGGCCGGCCGGTCGCCGCCCTCGACAATGCGGAAGCCGTGGCTGATTTGGTGCGGCGCTTCGCCAAACCGGTCTGAGTTGACCGGCGCCCATGGCGCTGCCATGTCAGCCCCATGAACCCGCATCTGCTTGATTTGAGCGGCCTGAAATGCCCGATGCCGGCACTGCGCACCCGCAAGGCGTTGCGCCGCCTGACGCCGGGCCATGAAATCGAGGTGACGTGCACCGATCCGATGGCGGTGATCGACGTGCCGAATGCGGTTCGAGAGGCGGGGGACGAATTGCTCGAGACGATCCAACGGGACGCCAGCCTGATTTTTCGTATCCGCAAGGCGGAGGCGCGGTCATGAGCGCAGCAAAAGACATCTGGCCGACCGAAATCCGCCTGTCGCAGGACCGCAAGGCGCTCACCGTGAGCTTTGAGGACGGGGTGTCCTATACGATCAGCGCCGAACTGTTGCGGGTCTGCAGCCCATCGGCGGAGGTGCGCGGCCATAGCGAGGCCGAACGCAAGACGGTCGGCGGCAAGCGCGACGTGATGATCGCCAAGATTGATCCGGTCGGCAATTACGCCATCCGGCTGACCTTTTCCGATCGCCACGACACCGGCTTATTTTCATGGGTTTATCTTGCCGAGCTTGGCGCGGAGGCGCCGGCCAAATTCGCCGCCTATGAGGTCGAACTCGCCGCCAAGGGGCTCGATCGTGACCGTCCGGGTGAAAAATAGCCGATGACCGCGACGCCCCTCGACCTTCCCCCACAAACGAAACCCGGCAGCCTCCTGCCGCCGGCGCGCGCCTTCATCAGCCGGTGGAAGGGGCCGCAGCAGCCGCTGTCTCCGGTGCCGCCGGTCGCTTACGGGCTGGTGGCTGCCTGGATCGTCGCCATGATCGCCGTGGCTTTGCTATTTGACGCCCAAATCGCTAGATATATGGATGGGTTGGAGCCGATAGTTCGTGTGATATTTGAGAAGATCACACGGATCGGCACATCGGGCTATGTTTTCGCCACGACTATCCTGGCCTGCCTCGGCGCGTTGGTGCTTTACGTGCGCCGCCACGGCCTTGCCCGCGCCCGCGCCGGCCTGGTCGCCGGCCGGGCTTTCTACCTGTTCGCGGTCTGCGCGGTGTCGGGCCTGGCGTCGCAGATCATCAAACTGCCGATCGGTCGGCCACGGCCGTTCCTGATCGACACCTATGGTCCCTTCGGCTTCCATCCCTTCATGTTCAACGCGAAGTTTGCGAGCTTCCCGTCCGGCCATACAATCACGGCTTTCGCCATGGCGGCGGCGATCGGCTTCCTGGCGCCGCGACTGCGTGCGCCGCTGTTCATCGTCGCGGTGCTGGTGGCACTCTCCCGCCTGGTGCTTGGATCGCACTATCTGTCGGACACGATGGGCGGAGCGCTGATCGGCCTGGCCTCGGCCGTCATCCTGCGCCGGCTGTTTGCGCGCCGGCGCATCGTTTTCGAGACGGACGGGAACCGGATCGTTCCGCGTCTCCTGCCTAGGAAGCCTTCCGTAGCCGGCTGAAGCCGGCATCAAGATCGGCTTGCAGGTCGGAGACATCCTCGAGGCCGATCTGGAAGCGCAACGCCGGGCCGCCCGGATTCCACGTCGTCGCCGAACGATAGGGCGAACAGTCGAAGGGAATGACCAGGCTTTCGAAGCCGCCCCAGCTAAAACCCATGCCGAACAGTTCGAGCCCATCGAGCATGGCGGCGACGGCGGCATCGGAATGGGGATGCAGGATCACCGAAAACAGGCCGCTTGAACCGAGAAAATCACGCTTCCAGATGTCGTGGCCGCGATGGGTCGGCAGCGCCGGATGCAGCACTTCCTTCACCTCGGGCCGCGCCGCCAGCCAATGCGCCATGGCAAGGCCTTGGCGCTCGGCTTCCTTCAGCCGCAGTTCCATCGTGCGCATGCCGCGCAGCGCCAGAAAGGCATCTTCCGGCCCCGCGCAATTGGCGAAGAGGTCGAAGGTCTCGCGTAGCCGTGGCCAATATTCCGCATTGGAGGAGACGAGGCCGAGCAGCAGATCGGAATGGCCGGCGAGATATTTGGTGCCCGCTTCAATGGCGAGATCGACGCCACGCTCATGCGGCGGGAAGAACAACGGCGTTGCCCAGGTGTTGTCCATGATGACGCAGATGCCGCGCTTCTTCGCCACCTCTGAGATCGCCGGAATGTCCTGCATCTCGAAGCTCTGCGAGCCCGGCGCTTCGGTGAGAATGGCCGTCGTGTTGGGGCGGATCAGATCGGCGATGCCGGCGCCGACATAAGGATCGAAATAAGTGGTCTCGACACCCATGCGGCGCAGATAGCGTTCGCAGAAATTGCGCGTCGGCCGATAAGCGGAATCGGTGACGAGAATGTGGTCGCCGGATTTTGTCACGGCTGAAAAGGCGAGCGCGATGGCACCAAGTCCGCTGGGCGCGAGCACGGTACCGCGCGCGCCGGCCAATTCGCTCCACGCGTTTTCGAGCGCTTCCGTCGTTGGATTGCTCTTGGTGCCGTAGCTGAAGCGTTTTTTCGGATCGACGAGATGTTCGACCGTCGGCGAGAGCACGGTGGAACCGCGGTAGATCGGGGTGTTGACGAAACCGAACTGTTCCTCGGGCTGGCGCCCGGCATAAACGAGTTTGGTACGGGCCTTGAGGCGGGCTTTTGTTTCTTTGCTGATCTTGCTCATGCCAAACGTTCTTCTACCGTGGAAATTGTTATGGTTTTCCACTGCATTTGCCGGTTCACGCCCGGAAAGGTCAAGCGAGCAGGTGACATATCCAGAATAGGCTTGACCCGTCTCGCTAAAACCGGATGAGATATCCGCATGTTGCACTGCGGCCGCATGCGTCGCGGGATCCCGTCTGAGCGAGTGAACCATTTACCGGTGAGGAGCCGTCCCATGTTTGTCCGTGCCATCCTGATTGCGGCCGCCGCCGGTGCTGCGCTTGCCGCCCAGATCGGCGCTGTCCAGGCCCAGGCGCCGGGATCGAAGACGCTCGAACAGGTCAAGGCGCGTGGTTTCCTCTCCTGCGGCACCGGGCCTGGTGTCGTCGGTTTCTCCATGCCCGACGACAAGGGCGTCTGGACTGGGCTCGATGTCGATTTCTGCCGCGGCATTGCCGCCGCGATTTTCAACGACCCCGAGAAAGTGAAATTCGTTCCGCTCACCGCCAAGGACCGGTTCACGGCGTTGCAGTCCGGCGAGGTCGACGTGCTGGCGCGCAACGGCACCTGGACGCTGTCGCGCGAGGCGGAGCTGGGCCTGCTGTGGGTCGGCGTCAACTATTACGACGGCCAGGGCTTTCTGGTGCGCAAGAAGCTGAACGTCAATTCGGCGCTTGAGCTTTCCGGCGCCTCGATCTGCGTGCAGCAGGGCACGACGACCGAGCTCAACCTCGCCGACTTCTTCCGTTCCAACAATATGAAATACGAAGTCGTCGCCTTCGCCACGTCGAACGAAGCGGTGAAAGCCTATGACTCCGGCCGCTGCGACGCCTTCACCACCGACGTCTCCGGTCTCTATGCCGAAAAGCTTAAAATGGCCAATGCGGACGAGCATATGGTGCTGCCGCAGATCATCTCGAAGGAGCCGCTCGGTCCGGCCGTCCGTCAGGGCGATGATCAATGGTTCAACCTGGTGAAATGGACCAATTTCGCCATGCTCAACGCGGAGGAACTGGGCGTCACCAAAGCCAATGTGGACGAGCGCGCCAAATCCAACAATCCGGAGATCAAGCGTTTGCTCGGCACCGAAGGAGATTTCGGCAAGGCACTCGGACTGAGCGGCGATTGGGCGGCGCGCATTATCCGGCATGTCGGCAATTACGGCGAAGTGTTTTCGCGCAATCTGGGCGAAAACTCGCGGCTGAAGATCGAGCGTGGTTACAACCGGCTGTGGAACAAGGGCGGCATTCAATACGCGCCTCCTATCCGCTGACGCGGGCGAGGCGCTTTCCGCATGGCGGAAGGGTATAAGCTCTCGCCGACACGGCCCGCGCCGTGGAACGATCCACGCTGGCGTGGCGCGCTCTGGCAAATTCTAACGCTGGCCCTGATCGTCTGGCTCGCCTGGCATGCGGTTGACAATGCGATCGTCAACATGCGGGCCCGCAATATTCCGACCGATTTTTCGTTCTGGAACCAGCCGGCCGGCTTTGACATCAGCCAGACCCTGGTGTCGTTCTCATCGGCTTCCTCGACCTATGGTCGCGCCTTTCTTGTCGGCTTGTTGAACACGCTCGTCGTCGCGGTGCTCAGCATCGCCGTCGCGACAATCATCGGTTTCATCATCGGCATCGCCAGGCTGTCGGATAATTGGATCGTCGCGCGTCTCGCCGGTGTCTATGTCGAGGTGATCCGCAACACGCCGCTGCTGTTGCAATTGCTATTCTGGTACAATGCGGTCTTGAAGGCGATGCCGGGGCCGCGTGAATCCATCTCCTTTCCCGGTGGCATCTTTCTCAACAACCGTGGCCTCGTACTGCCCGAACCGCAACTTGCTCCCGGATTTGAATGGGTGGCGGGTGGCGTCCTTCTGGCATTGCTTGGCGCTCTCATTTTCAAGGTCTGGGCCAGCCGCAAACAAGGGACAACGGGCGCGCGCTATCACGCCTGGCCGGTGCTCATTGGTTTGCTGATCGTGCTGGCAGGCGGTGCGGTTTTCTGGCAGGGCACGCCCGTTACTTTCACCTTGCCGGAGCTGCGCGGCTTCAATTTCACCGGTGCCCGCATCAATCCCGAATTCGTTGCTCTGGTGCTGGGCCTGTCGCTTTACGCTGCGGCCTTCATCGCCGAAATCGTTCGCGCCGGCGTCAGCGCCGTGCCGCGCGGTCAAACCGAGGCGGGCGAAGCCATCGGCCTCTCGCGCGGTGACGTGCTACGCCTCGTGGTCATCCCGCAAGCGCTGCGCATCATCGTGCCGCCGCTCACCAATCAATATCTTAATCTGATCAAGAATTCGTCGCTCGGTGTCTTCATCGGCTATCCGGATCTTGTGCAGATTTTCATGGGAACAGTGCTGAACCAGACTGGCGCCGCGGTGCAGATCGTCAGCATTACGATGGCCGTCTATCTGGTGATTTCACTGGTGACGTCGCTGGCCATGAATCTCTATGCGCGACGCATCGCGCTGAAGGAGCGATGAGCCATGGCTGGACCCGCCGTCGGCCAATCGCGGCCCTTCGTTCCCGCACCCGATCTGCCGCCGCCTGCCTCCATGCGCGGAACCTGGGGTTGGATGCGGACCAATCTGTTCTCATCGCCGCTCTCGGCGTTTCTGACTATCGGCAGCATTGCCTTCGTCGCCTGGTATCTGCCGGAACTGATCCGCTTTCTGTTCATCGACGCCGTTTGGACGGCACCAGATGGAGCCTTGTGCCGGGAGCCTGGAGCAGGGGCCTGCTGGGCTTACGTCAGCGCCAAATTGTCGTTCTTCACTTACGGCGCCTATCCGCGCGATCAAGTCTGGCGTGTCAATCTGGTTTTGGGATCAGGTGCTTTACTGGCGCTTTGGCTATTGTGGCCAAATCTCAAGGGCAAGGGAACGGCAGCGGTTCTGTTCTTTGTCGTCTATCCCTTGCTGGCGTTCGGCCTGCTCACCGGCCGCACGCCGTTTCCCCTGCCGGTTCCCGATCTTGCCAGCATCGGCACGTTGATCGGCTGGGCGATGGGGTTCGGTCCAACACGGATTCACGGCGATGTCTGGCAGGTGATCGGCACGATGGTCGCCATACCCATCCTTCTTCTGGTGGGTTCGGCTCTTGTTCTGATGCGTCACGCGCGGCTTGGTGTGCCGCTTCTGTTGTTCGCCTGCTGGTGGATCCTCGGCATCGCATGGCCGATGACGAGGCTGACCTTGGTCGGCACCGATCTCTGGGGCGGCATTTTCGTCAGTCTTTTGGTGGCCGCCGTCGGCATTGTCTTCTCGCTGCCATGTGGCGTGCTGCTGGCGCTCGGCAGGCGCTCGCGACTGCCAGTGATCCGCTTCCTGTCGATCCTGCTGATCGAAGTCGTGCGCGGCGTACCTTTGATCACCGTTCTGTTCATGGCCAACACCATGCTGCCGCTGTTCGTGCCCGAAGCCTGGTCGCCGGATCGCTTATTGCGGCCGTTGCTCGGCGTTGCCCTGTTCGCTTCGGTCTATATGGCGGAGGTGGTGCGCGGCGGGCTGGAGGCCGTGCCGCGTGGGCAGTATGAGGCCGCGCAGGCGCTGGGGCTCAATTGGCGCAACATGATGCTGCTCGTCACCTTGCCGCAGGCTTTGACGGCGGTCATTCCCGGCATCGTCAATTCCTTCATCGCTCTGTTCAAGGACACGACTCTCGTCGCCGTCGTTGGCATTTTTGATTTCCTGCGCGCGGTCGACGTGCAGCGCCTTGATCCCGCCTGGGCCGGCCCGACGATCTCCACCACCGGCTATGTTTTCGCCGCCGCCTTCTATTTCATCTTCTGCTTCGCCATGTCGCGCTATTCCCTGATGATGGAACGGCGCCTCGCGGCGGGACGCAAGCGTTAGAGGCTCGAAGCCATGATCTCCAAGACCAACTTTCGACCTCGTCAGGTGACGCACGCGAATGCCGTCATGATGTCGGGCGTGCATAAGTGGTACGACACGTTTCACGTGCTCAAGGACATCAATTTGAACGTCGGGCAGGGCGAGAAGATCGTTGTCTGCGGCCCGTCGGGGTCCGGCAAATCAACTTTGATCCGTTGCATCAATCGGCTCGAAGCGCATCAGCGCGGACAGATCGTTGTCGATGGCGTCGAGCTCACGGATGACATCAAGCGCATCGATGCCGTGCGCCGCGACGTCGGCATGGTGTTTCAGCAATTCAATCTGTTTCCTCATCTGACCGTACTGGAGAACTGCACGCTGTCGCCGATCTGGTCTCTACACCTGCCGAAGGCCGAGGCGGAGGAAATCGCCATGCACTATCTGACGCGGGTACGCATTCCCGAGCAAGCCAACAAATATCCGTTGCAGCTTTCAGGTGGCCAGCAGCAGCGTGTCGCCATCGCTCGTGCGCTCTGCATGTCGCCGAAAATCATGCTGTTCGACGAACCGACCTCGGCGCTCGATCCGGAGATGGTTAAAGAAGTCTTAGATACGATGATCGGTCTTGCAAAGGATGGCATGACGATGATTTGCGTCACCCATGAAATGAATTTCGCGCGGGAGGTCGCCGATCGGATCGTGTTCATGGATCGCGGCGAGATCGTCGAAGCGAACGTGCCGGAACGATTCTTTACCCACCCTGTGCAGGAGCGCACCAAAGCGTTCCTGGCTCAGGTTTTGCGGTAAAATCAGGGGCGAATATGGGTCGCTCCGGGTAAGCATTTCGAATGTCGTTAATGTTTCGTTGCGCCAAACGGGGTGCGCGCAATGCGCTGTTTCGGCTCGACAAGCGCAGCGAATTTCAATTGAGATTGCAGAGGGATGCAATTGGACCTTCGCGGATAGGATGTCGCGGTAAACGATTTGTTGTCCATGTTCGCGGGCGAAAAGCCTGTGTTTATACAGCCTTACAAGCCAGATACCGGCGGTTTGCTGGTATCGCATTAATACCCCTTTTAGAGGTGGCGCTCATATTCGCCTCACGCCCAACGCTGATGGAGCGGCACGGCGAAGTTATTTTCTAAGGAGCTGCCACGTGAAACTCATCTCGAAGTTCGTTCGCAACGAATCCGGTGCGACCGCCATTGAATACGGCCTGATCGCTGGCCTGATTGCCGTCGTGATCATCGGCGCGCTGCAGTTCACCGGTACGAAGATCTCGGCCCAGTTCAACAACATCGCGAACCACCTGAACACCCAGTAATACGTTACGGCTGACGAAGGCCGTCACGACGACTGTGCTTTAAGGAAGAGCCCGCCCCAATGTGGACGGGCTTTTTTTAATCACTCTTGCGATCAAGAAAATCGTCCGAGCGGGCCTGCCACAAGGCCTCGCCACTGAGGCGATCGAGATCGGCCTTCGGCAATGTATCGGGCAGCGGCGCGCCGTCACGCAGCGCCTGCATGGCGGCACGCAATGCCGAGAGGGCAGCCATAAACGGATGATGGCCTTGCAAAGCGATGCGCACGCCCCGCGCCGCGAGTTCTTCCCGATCCTGTAATTTGGCAGGCAGGCCGCCGAGTAAAATCGGCAGGCGAGCTTCCTTGGCGAAAGCGTCGACTTCCTGCATCGAGGAAACGCCCGTCAGAAAAACGCCATCGACACCGGTGTCCTGATAGGCACGGAAGCGTTCGAGCGCATCATCGAGGCCGGTCATCCCCAAGGCGCCGGTGCGGGCGAAGATGCACAAGGCGCTGTCGCGTCGCGCTGCCACGGCTGCGCGCATTTTGCCGATGCCCTCAGCCAACGGCAGCGGTCGGGGCTTGGGCGCACCAAAGGGACGCGGCAGATCCGTGTCCTCGATCGTCAAGGCGGCGAGCCCGGCATGTTCCAGTTCCTCGACCGTGCGCATGACGTTGAGCGCATTGCCATAGCCATGATCGGCATCGGCGATGACGGGCAGCGCGCTGGCGCGGCCGAAACGGCGCGCCTGTTCGGCGAATTCGCTCAAGGTGAGCAGGATGATATCGGGCGCGCCCAGCACCGCGAGGGAGGCGACCGATCCCGCATACATGCCGCATTCGAAACCGATGTCCTCGGCGATCTTGGCCGATAGGGCATCGAAGACCGACGCTGGGAAATAGCAGCGGTCACCAGTAAGGAGCGCGCGCAGGCGCTGCCGACGAACGGTTGCGGTCATCTCAGGCTCCAGCCAGCGCCGGCTTCTGCCCATCTTGCGGCAGTTGCCGCGGCAACAGGGTGACCGAGATCAGAATGGCGCCGGCGCAGACCGCGAGGATCTGGAACAGCCGGTCGAAGCCCCAGTTGAGATGCACCCAGGCGATCAACGGCAGGGACAGCGACATCACTGAGAAGCTGAGCACATAGCGGGCGCCATAAATCTGCGCCCGCAGCTCGCTCTTGGCCAGGCGACCGATTAGGAAGTCGTTGATGGGAATGCTGCCGAAGGCGGCGAAGGTGAAGCCGAGACCGACGATCAAAGCCGGCCAGCCGATGAGGCCAGGCATGAGCGCGAAGAACAGGGTCTGGGCGACGGCCGAGGTGAGATAGACGCTGCGGGTGCTGAAGCGATCGAGCGCCAGGCCGGTCAGCAATTGTGCCGACGAGGCGATGGCGAAGACCAGGAAGGTCAGCCAGCCAAGCATGGTGGCCGAGCCGATGATCGTCTGCAGTCGTTCGTCGAAAATCTTCGGCAAAGCGAAGGTGGTCGACTGGAAGATCAGGCTCGAGAAGGCGGCGGTGAAGAAGATCACGGCCGAGAGACGCAGCAGAATCGCCCGCATTTCCGGCGTCGCTGGCGGCGCGGCCGTGGCGGTGGTGGCCTGCGGTTTGGAGGCAGCGTTGCGTGCCATGATCTCCCGGCGCATGACGACGCTGTAGACTATGCCAAGCGCGATCGACACCAGTCCCGGCACGTAGAAAGCGTAACGCCAGCCGCCGTGGTCGATGAACCAGCCGGCGAAGAGGGCGGCGCTGGCGACACCGAAATTGCCCCACACGCCGTTGACGGCGATCAGCATGCCGGTGCGCTGCCGGCCTTGGACCAGCAGCGCCAGACCGACCGGGTGATAGATGGCGGCGAACATGCCGAGAATGAACAGGCTGGCGGATATGGTGATCGGCGACCAGGCGAAGCCCGTGAGAATCGAGGCAAGGCCCAGGCCGATGAAATAGACCGCCATCATGCCTTCGCGGCTCCAGCGGTCGGCCAGCCAGCCGGCGGGCCAGGAGAAGACGGCGAAGGCGACGAAGCCCGGCGTCGCATAGGCGACGAGCTCGGCATAGCCCATGTTCCATTCGCGCGACAGCGCCACGGCTGCAATGGTAGCGAAGACCAAAGTGGTGAGATGGTCGAGGAAATGGCCGGCGTTGAGCAAATAGAGATGCAGTTTGTCCCGGTCCATGATCCATCCTCCCCAGCGAACACGTCGAACGAACAATTCTACGCGCGACTTGACCGCGACATTGCACGATTCCAGGTGATTTCACCAGTTTAGCGTCATGCGTTCCGGGTCTGTTAGGGTTTCGCTAACCGTATCGAGGCCATGATCCCGGCCATGGTTATTCGCCGCCGCCTGCGCTCCGTCCTCCTGCCGCTCCTCCTCTATGTCGTGTCGGGCAGTGTCTCGAGCTATTTCATTTGGCATGCCGTCAATGGCGAGCGCGGCCTCAAGACCAAAGAAGAATATCGCAAGGTGATGGCCGATCTGATCATGGAAAACGCCGGATTGCGCGGCGAGCGCGAGCAGATCGAACGGCGCATTTCGATGATGCGGGCGGAAGCCGTCGAGCGTGATATTCTCGAGGAAGAGGCGCGGGTGCAGTTGGGCCGCGTTCACAAGAATGACGTCGTGGTTTTCCTCAAGCCGGACGCCAAGTGATCAACCCAAATCTGGTTTATCCTCCGAATTAACTGGTTTTCAGTTTATTCAAGAATCAGTCTAGAAATCAGTTGATTGTATACATTGAGGCTCGTGTCGAAGGGCCTCGCTTTCTGATCCTCCCTCCGCTATCTTCGCCTTTAGTCGCGGTGCCGCGTTCAAGCGCGCCGACCGCTCAAAGGGAACGCACCAGAGGATCGCCCATGGCATCGGTACAATCGTCCGCCCGGCCTAAAGCCGCCCGTAAACCTGCCGCCACCGACGCCGCCTTCAGCGGCAGCAACATCGCCGAATTCACCCGACAGCAGGAATTGGACGCGTACCGAATGATGCTGCTGATCCGCCGCTTCGAAGAGAAGGCGGGCCAGATGTACGGCATGGGATTGATCGGCGGTTTCTGCCATCTCTACATCGGCCAGGAAGCCGTCGTCACCGGCGTACAGATGTCCTCGAAAGAGGGCGACGCCATTATCACCGGCTATCGTGATCACGGCCACATGCTCGCCTGCGACATGGACCCGAAGGGCGTGATGGCCGAACTCACCGGACGCCGTGGCGGCTTGTCGAAAGGCAAGGGCGGCTCCATGCACATGTTCTCCAAGGAGAAGCATTTCTACGGCGGCCACGGCATCGTCGCCGCGCAAGTTCCGCTCGGCACCGGCCTCGCCTTCGCCAATCGCTATCGCGGCAATGACAATGTCTCTCTGACCTATTTCGGTGATGGCGCCGCCAACCAGGGCCAGGTCTACGAGAGCTTCAATATGGCGGAGCTGTGGAAGCTGCCCGTCGTCTACATCATCGAGAACAACCGCTACGCCATGGGCACCGCGGTCACCCGCGCTTCCGCGCAAACCGATTTCTCCCGTCGCGGCATTTCCTTCAACATCCCTGGCGAGCAGGTCGATGGCATGGACGTGCGCGCGGTGAAGGCTGCCGCCGACAAGGCGATCAAGTGGTGCCGTGACGGCAATGGTCCCTACATCCTCGAGATGCAGACCTACCGTTATCGCGGCCATTCCATGTCCGACCCGGCGAAGTATCGCAGCAAGGAAGAAGTGCAGAAGATGCGCGATGAGTTCGATCCGATCGAACAGGTCCGCAACCGTGTCCTGAAAGCCAATATGGCGACCGAGGACGAACTCAAGAAGCTCGACGCCAGCGTCCGCGCCATCGTCGCCGAGGCGGCGGAATTCGCCACCAACGATCCCGAGCCCGATCCGTCGGAGCTGTGGACCGACATCCTGCGCTGAAACTTTCCTTATCTTCCTTCCGCCGCGCCATAAGCGTTCGCGTTTCTTCGAGAGATACACATGCCGATCGATATTCTGATGCCGGCCCTGTCGCCGACGATGGAGCAGGGCAAGATCGCCCGTTGGGTCAAAAAAGAAGGTGACAAGATCAAGTCCGGCGACGTGCTCGCCGAAATCGAGACCGACAAGGCGACTATGGAGGTCGAAGCGGTCGACGAAGGCGTGCTCGCCAAGATTCTCGTTCCGGATGGCACCGACAATGTCGCGGTCAACACGCCGATCGGCGTGATCGCCGGGGAAGGCGAGGATGCTTCCACCGCCGCGCCGAAGGCCGCAGCCCCTGCGCCGAAGGCCGCGGAGCCTGCCGCCGAAGCGAAGGCCGAAGCGCCTGCGGCAGCGCCGGTTGCCGCTGCCGCCATCGTTCAGCCCGAACCGGAAGTGCCGGCTGGCACGGCGATGACGACCATGACTGTGCGCGAAGCCTTGCGCGATGCCATGGCGGAAGAAATGCGCCGCGACGGCGATGTCTTCGTCATGGGCGAGGAAGTTGCCGAATATCAGGGCGCCTATAAGGTGACCCAGGGTCTCCTGCAGGAGTTCGGTCCCAAGCGCGTCGTCGACACGCCGATCACCGAACATGGCTTCGCCGGTCTTGCTGTAGGTGCGGCCTATTCAGGCTTGAAGCCGATCGTCGAATTCATGACGTTCAACTTCGCCATGCAGGCGATCGACCAGATCGTCAATTCCGCCGCCAAGACGCTCTACATGTCCGGCGGTCAGATGGGCACGCCGATCGTGTTCCGCGGCCCGAACGGCGCCGCCGCCCGCGTCGCCGCCCAGCACAGCCAGGATTACGCCTCTTGGTATTCGCACATTCCAGGTCTGAAAGTTGTCGCGCCTTATACGGCCGCCGACGCCAAGGGTCTGCTCAAGAGCGCTATCCGCGATCCCAATCCGGTGATCTTCCTTGAGAACGAATTGCTCTACGGCCACAGCTTCGACGTGCCGCAGATCGACGATTATCTGGTGCCGATCGGCAAGGCGCGCGTCGCCCGTCCCGGCAAGGACGTGACCATCGTCGCCTGGTCGATGGGCATGGTCTATGCGCTCAAGGCGGCCGCTGAACTGGAGAAGGAAGGCATCGACGTTGAAATCGTCGACCTGCGCACCATCCGTCCGATGGACATGGAAACGGTGGCAGCTTCGGTGAAGAAGACCGGCCGTTGCATCACCATCGAGGAGGGCTATCGCCAGAGCTCGGTCGGTTCCGAAATCGCTGCGCGTCTGATGGAAGAGGCGTTCGATTATCTCGATGCGCCGGTCGTGCGTATCACGGGCAAGGATGTGCCGATGCCTTACGCGGCCAATCTGGAAAAGCTGGCGCTGCCCAGCGTCGCCGAGGTCGTGCAGGCGGCCAAAGCCGTTCTGTATCGCTGAGGAGCACGCGCCATGCCGATCAACATCCTCATGCCCGCCCTTTCGCCGACCATGGAAAAGGGCAACCTTGCCCGCTGGGTCAAGAAGGAAGGCGACAAGATCAAATCCGGCGACGTGATCGCCGAGATTGAAACCGACAAGGCGACCATGGAGGTCGAGGCGATCGACGAAGGTGTCATCGCCAAGATTCTCGTGCCCGAAGGCACCCAGGACGTGCCGGTCAATCAACTCATCGCCATCGTCGCCGGTGAAGGCGAGGATGCGAAGGCCGTGGCTGCCAGCGGTGGTGCTGCCGCGCCTGCACCTAAGGCGGCTGCGCCCGCGCCAGCCGCTGCCCCCGAAGCGCCGAAGGCTCAGCCGGCAGCCGCTGCCGCCCCAGCGCCTGCTGCTGCTCCGGCCCCAGCACCCGCAGCAAAGCCGGCCGGAGAAAAAGTCTTCGCCTCACCGCTCGCCAAGCGTCTCGCCAAGGAAGCTGGTCTCGACCTCGCCTCCATCGCCGGCACGGGTCCGCATGGCCGTATCGTCGAGCGTGACGTCAAGGCCGCTCAGGCCGGTGGCGGTGCCAAGGCGGCGCCTGCGGCCGCCAAGCCCGGCGCGCCGGCGCTCGCGCCCGGCATGTCGGATGAGACGATCAAGAAAATGTATGCGCCTGGCAGCTTCGAAGAAGTGCCGCATGACTCCATGCGCAAGATCATCGCGCGGCGCCTCGTCGAGGCTAAGCAGACGATCCCGCATTTCTATCTGTCGGTTGATTGCAATCTGACCGCGCTGCTGGCGGCGCGCGAAGCGATCAATGCTGCCGCGCCGAAGAACAAAGAGAAGCAGCCGCTCTACAAAGTGTCGGTGAACGACTTCGTCATCAAGGCGCTCGGCATGGCGTTGCAGCGCGTGCCCGAAGCCAATGTCACCTATACCGAAAACACCATGCTGAAGCACACGACGTCGGATATCGGCGTCGCCGTGTCGATCCCCGGTGGTCTCATCACGCCCGTCGTGCGCAACGTGCAGACCAAGGGCCTCGCCGCCATCTCCAACGAGATGAAGGACTATGCGGCTCGCGCCCGTGCCCGCAAATTGAAGCCGGAAGAATACCAGGGCGGCACCTCGGCGGTGTCCAACCTCGGCATGTTCGGCATCAAGAATTTCTCGGCCGTCATCAATCCGCCCCATGCGACGATCCTCGCGGTCGGCACAGGCGAGGAGCGGGTAATCGTCGAGAAGGGCCAGATGAAGGTCGCGACTATGATGAGCGTTACGCTCTCCACCGATCATCGCGCCGTCGACGGCGCCCTCGGCGCCGAACTGATCTCGGCGTTCAAGGATCTGATCGAGAACCCGGTAAGCATGCTGGTGTGAGGACGGCCGGGGTACGCCCCGGCTTCTTCTCTTCACACGCGCTCAATCGTGCAGACGGAAACATTTCATGGCTAATTCCTACGACATCATCGTGATCGGCTCCGGCCCCGGCGGCTATGTCACCGCCATCCGCGCCGCGCAGCTCGGCTTCAAGACGGCCATCGTCGAACGCGAACACCTCGGCGGCATCTGTCTCAACTGGGGCTGCATTCCGACCAAGGCTTTGCTGCGCTCGGCTGAAATCTATCACTATGCCACCCATGCCAAGGACTATGGCCTGAGCATCGAAGGCAAGGTGACTTACGATCCCTCCGCCATCGTCAAGCGCTCGCGCGGTGTGTCGACCCAGCTCAACAACGGCATCGGCTTCTTGATGAAGAAGAACAAGATCGATGTCATCTGGGGCGAAGCTAACATTTCCAAGGTCGGCGAAGTCACCGTGACGGCGACGAAGAAGCCGGCGATGCAGCCGCAAGTCCCGCCGCCGAAAGGCACGCTGGGCGAAGGCACCTATCAGGCCAAGCACATCATTGTCGCCACCGGCGCACGTCCGCGCGCGCTGCCCGGCATCGAGCCCGATGGCAAGCTGATCTGGACCTATTTCGAGGCCATGGTGCCGCCGGCCATGCCGAAGTCGATCGTCGTCATGGGCTCGGGCGCCATCGGCATCGAGTTCGCCAGTTTCTATCGCACCTTCGGCGTCGAAGTGACCGTGGTCGAAGTGCTGCCGCAGATCCTCCCGGTCGAGGATGCCGAGATTTCGGCCTTGGCGCGCAAGCGCTTCGAGAAGCAGGGCATCAAGATCATGACCTCGACCAAGGTCACCAAGGTCGAGAAGGGTGCCAACGATGTCACCTGCACCGTCGAGGACGAGAAGGGCAACAAGCAGACGATCAAGGCCGAACGGCTCATCTCCGCCGTCGGCGTCGTCGGCAATGTCGAAAATCTCGGCCTTGAGAAGCTCGGTGTGAAGATCGAGCGTGGCTGTGTCGTTACCGACGGTCTCGGCAAGACGAATGTCGCCGGTATCTACGCCATCGGCGACGTCGCCGGTCCGCCGATGCTGGCGCATAAGGCCGAGCATGAAGGCTCGCTCTGCGTCGAAGCCATCAAGGGCCTGCACGTCCATGCGATGGACAAGGCGATGATCCCGGGCTGTACCTATTGCCATCCGCAGGTGGCGAGCGTCGGCCTCACCGAAGCCAAGGCGAAAGAGCAGGGGCTGTCGATCAAGGTCGGCCGCTTCCCGTTCATCGGCAACGGCAAGGCCATTGCGCTCGGCGAACCGGAAGGTCTGGTGAAAACCATCTTCGACGCCAAGACCGGCAAGCTGCTCGGCGCGCACATGATCGGCGCTGAAGTCACCGAACTCATCCAGGGCTTTGTCATCGCCATGAACTGCGAGACGACCGAGGAAGAGCTGATGCACACGGTCTTCCCGCATCCCACTCTGTCGGAAATGATGCACGAGAGCGTGCTCGACGCTTACGGTCGCGTCATTCACATGTAACCATCTATGCGGCGCGGCTTCGCAGGACGCCGCGCCGGATTGGCCCGAGCAGCAGGGCGAGGATGACGATGGCGAGATAGCCGATCGTCATGTCGCGTTTCCAGGTCGTCAGTTCAGCGCGTCGCTCGACGGCGAGTGCTTCCTGCGCTCCATCACGCAAAGCCGCGACGAGACCCATTGTCTCGACTTCGCGGCTCATGGCCAGGAAACCCGCCGCCGATAGGATCGGCAAGGCGATCATGCCAGCGATAAGAAGCGGTTGCAGCCGTCGCATCAGCACGAAATGGCGCAGGCTGATCCACAGGCCAAGGCAGCCGTGCAGCCAGCCGGGCGCGAGCAAAGCGATCTGCCATTCCTGCGATCCGCCGGCGACGATCGACGAGACGATGCCGGCATAGTCCGGCTTCACGTCATAGAGCGCCAAGGTCAGCCGCGTGACGGCGATATGCCCGATGAGCAGGAGCGGCAGGCTGAAGCCAGCCCAGAAGCGCACGATCTCGACGAAGGGAAAGCGCCAGTCGTGGCGGATGTAGATCGAACGCAAGGCGAGGGAAAAATGCAGCAGCGCCGAACCATAGAGCAGGATCGTGCCCGGCCGGCTCTGCCAGATCGCCATGCTCACCCGCAACATGGCTTCCGCACGCTCAAGCGACAACAGCCCCAGCGCGTGATTGATCAGATGCCCCGAAATATAGGCAAACAGCACCAGGCCTGAAGTGAGGCGCCAGCGGCGTGCGGAGAAGAGGCGGGGCAGGGACGGCATGACTCTGGCTAGCTGGTTCGTCACCGGTCCGGCAAGTCACGCCGACGCACATGGTCGTGAGCCTGGTCGTGAGCCTGGCGGGGCTGGCCTTTCCAGCGGGCTGAGCCTAGAAGGCGGCCAGCGATGCCCAATCCTGATTTGCCGATCATCGGCGTAACGCTCCTGCAATTGCTGCTCGTCGCCACGGTTGGCGGCCTTGCGGCGATCATGGGCGGCGTGACGGGATACGGCACGGGCCTCATCCTGCCCTTGATTCTGGTCCCAACCATTGGTGCCGAAGCGACCGTGCCTGTGATCGGCGCGGCTTCCATCCTCAACAATGCCAGCCGACTTTATGTGTTTCGCCAGGAGATTCAGTGGCGGCTGGTCGGGTTCATTACCCTGATCGCCTTTCCGTTCTGCCTGGCCGGTGCCTATTTCTATTCACAGCTTTCGGGGCCTTGGGCGACGACATTGATCGGCGCCATGCTGATGCTGCTGGTGCCGGCGAAACGCTTCCTCAAGCGCTCCGGCCTACGGCTGCAATCGACCTCCCTCGGTTTCGCCAGCGCAGGATTTGGTCTGCTGGTCGGCGGCACGGCGGGGTCCGGCATCGTGCTGCTGTCGATCCTGATGGCCGCGGGTCTCGGCGGCCGGGCCGTGGTGGCTACCGACGCGACGATTACCTTCCTCCTCGGACTGGCCAAAACCGGCGTATTCCAATCGACCGGGCTGATGACCCCGGCCGCCTGGGCCATGGCTCTGGTGATCGGCCTGATTGCCGTGCCAGGCGCCTTCATCGCCAAATGGCTGACGGAACGCATGCCGGTGCGCATTCACGATCTGATCATCGAGGCTATGGTCTTTCTCGGCGGCGGCCTGCTGGTCTGGCGCGGCTTGAGCGAGCTTTGGCTGAGGACATAGGGCGCTCCGGCGCTTCTTGGACTTGTCATGCTTGGAAGGCATGACTAGCTTCGCAGCAGGTCGCGGGCCTTGCCGAGGAGTTTATAAGATGGATCAGGTTTATCCCGTTCTTGGAACGCCGGGCGTCGGCTTTTTCTCGCTGCTGATCATCGGCGCCATCGCCGGCTGGATCGCCGAGAAGGTCACCCGCTCGAACCATGGTCTTTTGACCAATATCATCGTCGGCATCGCCGGCTCCTTTGTTGGCACGCGCCTTGCTGAAATCGCCGAAGTTCCCATTCAGGGCTTCCTCAGCCGCTTGATCACCGCCGCCGTCGGCGCGATCATCCTGCTGTTCATCTGGCAAGCCCTGCGCGGCCGCAGCGCCCCCTCGCAACTGCCGCCCGGCCGCACCCCGATCGACAAGATCTGAGGATTTCGGTCCCAAATCTTCGCCAGGGCTTAACTGCCTTGCAATTCATGCAGTTCCAATCGGCCACGCCAACCTTGGCGTGGCCGCTTTCATGGCCTAAATGAAGCGTCTGCCGGCTGTTTAAGGCCGGCGCACGGAGCAGTGAATGGCCGTCGTCCTCGACCTTCTCAACAACGACCCCCGTCGCAAGGCCGGGCAGGCCACAGCAGTGCGCCACCCGGAGAAGGCGCACCGGCCCGATACCGAGGTTTTGCGCAAGCCGGACTGGATCCGGGTCAAGGCGCCGGGGTCGCCGGCCTTCGCCAAAACCCGTTCCATCGTCAAGGAACATGGCCTCGTCACCGTCTGCGAGGAGGCGGGCTGTCCCAATATCGGTGAGTGCTGGGAAAAGAAGCACGCCACCTTCATGATCATGGGTGACACCTGCACCCGCGCCTGCGCCTTCTGCAACGTCAAGACCGGCCTGCCCAATGCGCTCGATCCGCTCGAGCCAGAACATATCGCCGATTCCGTCGCCAAGCTTGGTCTGAGCCATGTGGTCATCACCTCCGTCGATCGCGACGATCTCGCCGACGGCGGCGCCAAGCATTTCGCTTTGACCATCGAGGCGATCCGCGCCCGCGCGCCCAATACGACCATCGAAATCCTGACGCCGGATTTCCTGCGCAAGCCCGGTGCGCTCGAAGTGGTGGTCGCGGCTCGGCCCGACGTGTTCAATCACAATCTCGAAACCGTGCCGTCGAAATATCTCTCGGTGCGGCCGGGCGCCCGCTATTTCCACTCGATCCGCCTGTTGCAGCGGGTGAAGGAAATCGATCCGACGATCTTCACCAAGTCGGGCATCATGGTTGGCCTCGGCGAAGAGCGCCATGAAGTGTTGCAGCTCATGGACGATCTGCGCTCGGCCGATGTCGACTTCCTCACGATCGGCCAGTATCTGCAGCCGACGCGCAAACATCACCGCGTCGTGAAATTCGTCACGCCGGATGAGTTCAAGTCTTACGACACGATCGCCACGACCAAGGGTTTCCTGCTTGTCTCGGCGACACCGCTGACGCGCTCCTCGCACCATGCGGGCGAGGACTTCGCCAAGTTGAAAGCGGCGCGGATGGCGCGCAACGGCAAATAGTCAGCCGCGCGCGCCAATCCTTCGATCAGCCACCACCGTAGAGATAGTTCGGCAGCCAGAGCGTCATGCCCGGCCACAGATACATAATGACCATGCACAGGATCACGATCAGCATGTAGGGCATCATGCCGGCGAAGATCTGGTTCAAGGTGACATGCGGCGGCGACACGCCCTTCAGATAGAAGGCGGACATGGCGACCGGCGGCGACAGGAAGGCTGCCTGCAAGTTGACGAACACCAGCGTGCCCCACAGCAGCGGGTCGATGTTGAAGTGCTTCAACAGCGGCAGGAAGATCGGCACGAAGATGACGATGATCTCGGTCCATTCCAGCGGCCAGCCGAGCAGGAAGATGATCGCTTGCGACAGGATCATGAACTGAACCGGCGTCAGGTTCAGCGATAGCACCCATTGTTCGAGCAGCGCCTGGCCGCCGAGTAGCGCGAACACCGCCGAGAACAGTGCCGAGCCGACAAACAGCCAGCACACCATTGATGTTGTCTTGGCGGTGAGGAACACCGCTTCCTTGGTGCGCTTCCAGTCGAGCGTGCGCGCTTGCAGCGCCAACAGGAAGGCTCCGGCCGCGCCAACCGCCGCCGATTCCGTTGCCGTCGTGATGCCGAGCAGGATCACCGCCAGAACGAGGACAGTGAGGAGGCCAAGCGGCATGACCGAGGAGGTCAGCATGCGCAGCACCTCGAACCGCTCCGCCTCCATGCCCCAATAGTAATAGAGCAGCAGCAGGGCGAGGGCCGCGCAGGTGCCCCAGAACCAGTTGTAGAAACTGGCTGGCGGCCCGGTATAGGCCACTTGCGCCTGATTGCGCAGTTCCGGATCGCCCATCTGCTGCAAGCCTTCCGCCTCGGTTTGTTCCTGGCGATCCTCAGCGCCCGCGCCAAGCTCCTGCGGCATTTCCTCCGTAGGCGAGGCTTCCGTCGTATCCGCCGTGGCGGCGGGCGTTGCCGGCTTGCTCAACTCGGTGATGGCGGCGGGTGGCGCATCGGGTTGCTGGTGGATGACCACGTACCACCACGTTCCCCACATGGTGGCGACCGCCAGGGCGATGGGCACCAGCGCATAGCCGAGACTGCCGATCAGCGTGCGATACGTAACCTTTTCACCGCCTGCCTCGATAGCCAATGCCCGGCCGGGGCTGACCAGGGCTTGCAAGAGAGCAGGGAAGATTTTCGGCGTATAGGCACTTTGCAGTGCGCTGACCCACGGACGCACCGGCACGCGGTTCTCCGCTTCGTCCAATTGCGGCGCGATCTTCGGGTTCCACAGCGCCCAGCCGACGATATAGACGAGATAGAGCAGGGCCAGGAAGAAGCCCGGAAACATCGCGGCGGCGTAAAGCTTCACCACCGATTGGCCGGCCACCGCCGCATAGACGATGATCATCACCGAGGGCGGAATGAGAATGCCGAGCGTGCCGCCGGCGGTGATGACGCCGGTCGCCAGCCGCGTGTCATAGCCGGCGTTGATCATCGGCCGCAAAGCAATGACGCCCATCAGCACCACGACCGCGCCGACGAGGCCGCTGGCGATGCCCCAGAAGGTGCAGACGATCAACGTCGCCACGGCGAGCGAGGCCGGCATGCGGCGGAAGGCGAGCTGGATCGAATAGAACATTTTGTCGACCAGCGCGCCGCGCTCCATCACATAGCCCATCAATACGAAGAGCGGGATGGAGATCAGAACGTCATTGGTCATCGCCCCATAGGTGCGCTGGACCATCAGGTCGAAGATGCGGTTGTCGGCCCAGGATTCCGCCGGATTGTAGAAGGCGAAAAAGCCGAAGAACATGCCGAGGCCCATCAAGGTGAAGGCCGTCGGAAACCCCATCAGGATAAAAATCACGATGAGGCCGAGCATGGAAAGGCCGAGGGCGGGATCGCTCATCAGATCTGCTCCCTGCCACCCATGCCGCGCTGGCGCGCCGCTTCGTCGATGGATTGGGCTTGCGCGATCGCCTGTTTCTTGGCCTCCTCATCGACATATTCGCTGTGCGCGAGTTGTTCCTCGACCACGTCGATTTCCGCCACGTCCTTGAGGCGATCGGGCCAGGCACCGGTGCGCAGGCAGATGACGCAACGGATCATCTCCGCGAACCCCTGCAACAGGATCAGCGCGCCGGCGATCGGAATAATGGTTTTGAAGTGATAGACCGGCGGTCCGTCAGCGGTGACATTGGAATGTTCGCCGATCCGCCAGGAATCCCCCGCATAGCCCCAGCCCGCATAAAGCAGAGCGGCGATGCCGGGCAGGAAGAAGACGAAATAGAGTAGAAGATCGAGCGCGGCCTGTGTGCGTGGCCGCATGGAACTATAGAGAAAGTCGCCGCGGACGTGGCCGTTCTGCGCCAGCGTATAAGCGCCGCACATCATGAACAGCGTGCCGTAGAACATATTGCTGGCGTCGAAAATCCAGGCCGTCGGCATGTTCATGATATAACGCTTGAACACTTCGATGCAGACGAGCGCCGTCAATCCGATGATGAGCCACGCGGCGGCTTTGCCGACCCAGGTGCTGATGGCGTCGATACCGTAAAGCAAACGTTGTGTGGTCATGGGCACCGCATCTTGAGCCAGCTGTCTTGAATCAAGCGTCGTGATGACGAAGCGTAAGACGCGCCGTCCGGGGCACGGGCCCCGGACGGATCATCCTTGATGTAAAGATCAGAACTTCTTCGTCGCCTTGGCGCCGAAGTAATGGTTGTAAGCCATGCGCCGGCTCACTACCGTATCCTGCTCCCAGCGCGTCGCGCGTCGCGCGAACGCGTATTGCGATTCAAGGATTTCCTTGAACAGCGGATTTTCCGCCGCCTTCTTGGTGATGACATCGTCGTAGATATCGAGCTGGCGCTGCAGAACGCTGTCCGGCGTCTTGAAGAAGCGTACCTTGTCCTTCGCCTGCATCTCTTCATAGTCGCGCGAATAGCGGTCGATCGCTTTCCAGGCCATTTCCTGTCCAGCCGCATCGGTCGCATTGGCGATGATGGCTTTCATCTTGTCGGGCAGGGCATCGTATTTGGTCTTGTTGAACATCACCTCGAACTGCTCAGCGTTCTGGTGATAGCTCTGCAGCATGCAGACCTTGGACACGTCAGGGAAGCCGAGCACACGGTCCGACGAGGCGTTGTTGAACTCCGCCGCATCGAGCAGGCCGCGATCCATGGCCGAGACGATTTCGCCGCCCGGCAGCGCATTGACCGCCGCGCCCAAGCCCTGGAACACGTCGATCGAAATGCCGACGGTGCGGTATTTCAGACCCTTGATGTCGTCGGACTTGGTGATCGGTTTCTTGAACCAACCGAGCGGTTGTGTCGGCATCGGTCCATAGAGGAACGAGACGACATTGCCGCCGACGGAGGCGTAGAGTTTCTCCAAGAGCTCCTTGCCGCCGCCGTATTTATGCCAGGCGAGCAGCATGTTGGCATCCATGGAGAAGGCCGGGCCCGACCCCCACAGCGCCAAGGCGGTGCTCTTGCCGTAGTGATAGACGAGCACGCCGTGGCCGCCGTCGAGCGTGCCTTTCGAAACCGCGTCGAGCAGGCCGAAAGCCGGCACGACGGCACCGGCGGGAAGAACTTCGATCTTCAATTCGCCACCGGTCATGTCATTGACCTTCTTGGCGTAGTCGAGTGCGAATTCGTGAAAGATATCCTTAGACGGCCAGGTGCTCTGCCAACGCATGTTGATGACGCTTTGCGCCTTGACCACGTTTGGCATGGCGACGGCACCCGCGCCGGCAAAGGCAGCCCCCTTTAAGAAGCGGCGGCGCGTTTCGATTTTTGCAGAAGAATCAGCCCGTGAAGAAGCATTGTCGCTGCTTGTCATCCCTGTCTCTCCGGAAACTCCGGTCTTGAAGCCGGATTCGCTCACGCGGTCGGTGACCGCTCGGAGAAAAAGCTAGGCGATTGATGGCGCGCGCGTAAACGGCCACCGATCGTATTTCGGTCGCTCCTAGACCAAAGTATGAATTCAGTAAGCAGCGCAATAGTCTAGCTGCATCGCACTGCATCAATCAGTCGAAGCGATACGCATCCATCGACAGAATGCCGTAGTCATAGCTTGAGTGGATGCGTTTGCCCGCACCGCCACCGGCGCCCATGGCGAAGGGCAGCGGCAGGAAGTGCTCTTCGCTGGGATGGTTTTCGCGCGCGAAGGGCGCGGCGGTGCGATAGTCAGCGATAGCTTGCGCATCGCCCGCTTCGACCTTGGCCGCGATCCACTCGGCGAAGTCCTTCACCCAGTCCTGAATCGGCGCATCGAGTTGCCGCCCACCGCGCGCCAGTTCGTAGAGATTATGCGTGAGGCTGCCGGAACCGACGATGAGAACACCTTCATCGCGCAGCGGCTGCAAGGCTGCGCCGAGCGCCAGGTGATGGGCGGAACCTTTCTGCGTCTGCACCGAGATCTGCACCACCGGGATATCGGCATCCGGATACATCAGCTTAAGAGGAACCCAAGTGCCGTGGTCGAAACCGCGGCCCGTGACCGGATGCGCGTCATAGCCGGCCGCGCGCAAGAGTTCGCTCGCGCGCACGGCGATGTCAGGCGAGCCCGGCGCCGGATAGACCATTTCGAAGAGGGGCCGCGGGAAGCCGCCGAAGTCGTAGATCATCTCCGGCTTTTCGTCGGCGGTGAGAAACGGTAGGCGCGCTTCGAAATGGGCGGTGGCGATCAGAATGGCCTTCGGGCGCGGCAGCTCGGGGGCATAATGCTCCAGAAAATCGCGCGCAGCGCTGTGGTGCAGCGCCGTCATCGGCGAGCCGTGCGACAGGAAAAGGGTGGGCATGCGGTCGGACATAGACGTGGTCTCTGCGGTTGCTTTTCCCAGATATGGGGTTTGCGAGAGCGTTTGACCACATCTATGTCGATTGACGCGAGCTTGGCAAAATCGTCTCTTTGAGTGGCTTATTTCACTGCTGCTGGATGTCGATTTCCTTCGCCAGCTTCTGCCAGGTTTGCTGTTCCTGTTGGATGAAGGCCGCGGTTTTTTCCGGCGTATCCGTGCCGTTGGTCGCAAGACCCAGGGCGATCAGGCGCTGCTGAATATCCGCCCCGCCGAGGAAATCCTTCACTGACTTGTTGAGGCGATCGACGATCGGCTGCGGCGTCCCCTTGGGGGCGGCGAGCACGAACCAACCATCAAGCACGGCGCCCGGGACGGTTTCGGCAATGGTCGCAAGGTCGGGCAGTCCGGGAAATCTTTTGCCCGATGAAACGGCGATCTGACGCAGGTCGCCTGTCTGCACGCCTGCCCACAGTCGAAATAGAATTTCTGGAACTCGGCATAGATGCCGTCGGGAAACAATTCCGTCAGTTTTGCCGGGCCGACCGTCTTCCAGCCGGAAAATCCGGCAATCCGGCCGAGTAGAAGCGGCATGACGCCGCCTCCGTGACAGAAAATGAAGCGGATATCGGGATGGCTTCGCATAATGCCTTTGGCCAGCAGCCCGAGAATGGCGCGCGCCGAATTGACCGGAAATTCGAGCCACGGCGAGGAAACATCAGGGCCGCCGTAGGCCCGGCTCAACGCCCCGCATTGTGACGTTGGGGCTGGATGAACGAAGATCACGGCCTTGCGGCGATTGAGCTCGTCGAAGATCGGCCGGTTCCTGTCGTCGCTCAGCCACAGATCGCCTTCATTGGTCGACATCGCAATGCCGTCGAACTTCAGGACATCGAACGCATAGGCGATCTCGGCCAGCGCCAGATCGATATGTGGCGGCGGCAGCGAGGCAAAGAGGCCGAAGCGGCCAGGATGATCGAGGCAGGTCTTGATACCCCATTCATTCCACGCGCGAACGCGGTTCGGCCGATCAGGGTTGGTCCAATCGCTGACCGGCCCCAGCGAGGCGATTGCCGCCGTTACGCCATTCTCGTCCATCTGATCGAGTGCCATCTCGATCGACCAGGCACTGCCATCGTTATCTTTTCCGGCCGGATTGAAGTGATGATGGATGTCGATCATGACCGAACGTATGTGATCGGCGGTCATTTCGTGGCGGCTTCCCGTGCGATTTTCTCGGCGATCATCGCGCGCATGGTCACCTTGTCGGCCTTGCCGACCTTGGTGAGTGGGAAGGCGTCGATGATTTCGACTCGTTCCGGCAGTTTGTATTTGGCGACGCCGAGGGTGAGGAGAAACTGACCGAGCGTTGTGACATCAGGCGCCCGCCGCCCTTCATGCATGATGACGAAGGCGCAGACTTTTTCGCCATAGATGGGATCCGGCATGGCGACCACGCGCACGTCGGAAATGTCGGGATGCTGGACGACAAGGCCTTCGACCTCTTCGGCGCCGATCTTCTCGCCGCCGCGGTTGATATTGTCCTTGATGCGGCCCTCGAAAGAATAGCACAGCCGCCCTTCGATCTCGTGCGCGCGCAACAGATCGCCGGTGCGGAAGAAGCCATCCGACGTGAACGAGGCAGCCGTCGTTTCGGGATCGCCGACATAGCCGGTGAGCGTGGTCGGACCACGGAAGCACAGCTCTCCGATCTCGCCAAAGGCAACCTGGGTTTCCTCACCGGGCACCAGCAGCCGCACTTCGTCGCCCGACGACACCGGATAGCCGACCGTGTGGTGGCGAATGGCAGTCGACAGGTGAGGCGCGGCGCCGAACAGCATGCCCTCCGTCATGCCGAACATCTGGCTGACCGGCAGGCCGACATGATTTTCGACCGCTTCGGCGCGGGTCAGCGAGAAGAACTGCCGCAGCGAGCGAATGGCATTGCGGTCGATGTCCTTCACCTCAAGCAGTTTCGGCGCGATTGGGCCGATGCTGCCGGTGAAGGTCACGCCATGGCGTTCGACCAAGCGTAGCATTTCGGGGATGTCGACGCGCGGCTGCATGATGAGCGTGCGGCCATCGACGCTGACCGGCAAGACAGCGAAAATCGTGCCGGCATTATGAATGAGCGGCAAGCTCCACAGGGTCACGTCGTCGCCCGTCAGCTCATAGCATTCGCCGAGCTGGCGGGCGGAGCCCAGATATTCGCCATGCATGCGCGGAATGATCTTGGGCAGATTGGTCGAGCCGCCCGAGAGTTGGAAGACGGCGACATCGAGAACGCCGGGAGTGACATGCGCCGTCTTCGTCCGTGCGGTTGCCGGATCAAAGGCGGTCGCCATCTCGGCGAGAGACTGCGTGCCGCCGCTGCCGCGCACGACGATGACATGCGTCATGCTGGGGACGGCTTCGGCCAGTTCGCGCGCGAACTCCACCTGATCGAAATTCGGATTGACGTCGGCCTGAACGAAGATCGCCTTGGCCTGGGCGCGCTCGCCGAAGTGGCGCATTTCAGCGATGCGATATTGAGGCAGCGTGCAGACCGGGACGACACCGGCTTTCAGGCAGCCATAGAAGGCGTCGAAGAATTCGTTGCAGGTGCCGACCTGGAAGAGGGCGCAATCGCCTGGCCGAAGCCCCAGAGCCAACAGGCTCGCGGCGACGGATTCCGAGCGTGCATCGATCTCGGCAAAGGTCCGGGTGCTTTCGGCATCGACGATGGCGGTTTTGTCGGGATGAGCCTTTGCCGTGCGCCGCAGGCTTTCGCCGATGTTGTAGTCGAGCCAGTGACCGGCCGCGATCTGCTGCTTGGCTTCCTCCGACGTGCGGTAGGTGACACCAGGCATGGGATAGAATGGACCGAAAGGGTTCGGATGGGCCTGCGCCGCTGCTGCCGTTTGCTCGATACCCACCAGTTTCCTCCCGTTTGGATCGACATCCCTGGGGATTGTTTACAACGTTTATGTCTGATATTCAACTATTGTGTTGATATATTTACGCCGACGTTAAATCGCAAAGGATCGGGCTTCGGTCTGGAGGCACCAAACGCCAATTTGACACGTCAAAACAAAGAGCAAAGCGGGCTTGTGGTTTCGATCCAGGTTCCGCTCTATGCCAAGCTATCTATGCCGAGAGACGATTCTAGCCACAGGGATGGACATGGCCGTCGCCCGTACGCGAACCGACAAAGCCCTCAAGGGCGCCACGAAGCCACGCGGCATTGAGGCGCCGATCGAGGCTGATCCCGGTACTGGCGGCGCGCGGCGGGAATTGCTGGCGAGCGAAGTGCTCGACAAGGCGGCCGCGCTTTTCGCCAAACAGGGTTTTGCCGCGACCAGCTTGAAAGATGTCGCCGATGCGGTCGGCCTGCACCGCTCGTCGATCTACTACTACTATCCCAATAAAGATGCGCTCCTGCAGGAGCTGATCCAGGGCGTCACTTTGCCGGTGGCGCAGATCTTCCAGGACGTCGATGGCGAAGACCTGACGCCGCTGGCCAAGATCGGCGAAGTTGTGCGGCGGCTGGTGTTGTGGGTGTCCGATCCGCACACGCATTTTCGCCTGGTCGAACGCAGCGAAGCGGAGTTGCCGGATGCTGTGGCTGTCGCGCACAAGGAGGCCAAGCGCCATATCCTGGGCGAGATGATGCGGCTGATCGAGGCGGCGGAACTTGCCGGCGAGGCACGCGCCACCGATAGGCGCGTCAGTGCCTTGTCGATCATCGGCATGACGATGTGGACGGCCTGGTGGCTCTATCCCAGCCGCGAGCAGCGCCCCGAAGAGATCGCCGCGCAAGTGGCCGAGAACGCCATGACAGTGGTGCGGCGCACGACGGCGGCGAAGAAGATCGCGACGGTCGGTGCGCTCTCCCAAGAAATTCGTGAAAATCTCGCGCTGATTGAGCGCTTGGCGCAGAAGGACTAGGGGCCAAGTCTGTGCGCTATCGCACACGCTGACAGACCCATTTAATTCTATGTTTTTTCAGAAGCTTCACCGCTGCCGTATCGAATAATCCCGGCTTGCGGTATGCAGTGCTGTCATAACGAAATCATTGGAGTTCCCATGAAGGTCCATCAGACCGGCGCGGCGTTTTTATTGGCCGCTCTCAGCCTCGCAACTGTCAGCGGGCCATCGGCCTTGGCGCAGACGACAGCCGCCGCCATCACCGATCCATCCGCGCTTTTGAATGCGGCGACCTCGAAGTTCAACGCCTATGTCGGACTGATGAACCGGACACTGCGGGTCGAAGATTCGATCAATCGCTATCGCAGCTGGGTCAATATGAAGACCGGCCCGACCGGCAAGGAACGCTACATCGACTATGGTCTCTACGAAGTCTATGACGTGTCGCGAGAGACAGCTGCTGCTGAAGCCGCCGCAGGGCGCGAGCCGGCCATGTCGGAGCTTGATGCGGCAGTAAAAGCCTTCATCGCCGCCAACAATACGATCAGCCCGTTGCTGAACCAGGCGGCTGGCTATTACCAGCGCAAGGATTATCTAGCCGATAAAATGGCGCAGGGTAGGGAGTTGCACGCCAAACTGCTGCCGGCGATCGATGCCTATGAGGCGGCGCGCGCCCGTTTGGAAGTCACCTTCCGTATCGAGAAGGATAAGGCCGATCAGCAACGGCTTGATGCGATCGAAAAGCAGGAAGGCCGTCAGGCGAAGTGGCAACGCACCAATGTGATGTGGAAGATCCGTCGCGTGATGGACGTTCTGCCGAGCAATGGCCGGCAAGCGGTCGACCTGTCGGTCTTCGACGCGGCGCTCAATGACTATGCCGGCGCCATCAAGGACATGGTGGCGTTCATCGGCAGCAATCCGGGGGCGCTTTCGAGTTTCTCGTCAACGCCCAATCAACTGCTCGGTGATTTGCGTGGGCTGCGCGAACAACTGGCGCGCACCAAGGGGGATCCGCGCCGTATGTCCAACGGCCTTCAGAGCATCGTCAATCAATACAACATGCTGGTGCAGATGAGTAACAGCGGCATCTACGACGATCGCTAGCGTTCGCGCGACGGATCGCCGAGATCCGTCGCCACACGCACGAGCCATTGGCGCATTGGGCCTTCAAGCTCGGCGGGCAGGGTGGCGGCGAGATCGCGCTCCACCGCTTCCGCATGCGGCCGTGCCCGCGCCAACAGGCTTCGTCCTGTCTCGGTCAAGGCGAGGCGCAACACTTTGCCATGGGACGGATCGGGGCTGCGGGTCAGCGCACCCATGCGCACTAGGTTCGAGGTAATGGTGTTCGCCGTCTGCGGCGTGATGACGGCGAGCCGCGCGAGTTCGGCCCCTGACAAGCTGCCATAAGCGCGCACCAAGGTCAGAGCGACGAATTGCGGATGGGTAATGCCGGCCGGGGCCAAAGCCTTTTCGAGGGCCTGGCGAACGGCAGCGTGTGCCTGGCGTAGCAGATAGGCCAGATGCCCGTCGACACCGCGCTTGCCTTCGCCGGCACGCGGAAGCTTTGCGGTCTTGCCGCTCATCGGTCCATCCACATGGCGTCCTTGCCTCATTATCAGAGCGCTGATACTAATATATCAGCCCTCTGATAAATGGGAAATGAAAGGCTTGAGTCATGATGGCCGATAGCCTCAAATTCGCCGAAGCACGGCCGCTGACCACGGGCGGCACGACACTCTTGCTCGCCGGCGCCTTGTCGATGACCGTTCTGATTGCCGGTTGGCGTTCCCAGGGCAGTCCCTTTGGGATCGCTTTGCCCGACATTCTGTGCAGCACATCGGCCTCCGGTGAGGCGGAACGGCCGCGTACGATCGTCAGCACTTTGCGCACGGAGCCTTTGGCCGGAGCGCCCGGTAAATGGGTAACGACGCAACTGGTTCGTCTGCCGCCGCGTGCGCTCAGCCCGCCGCACTTCCATGGCGGCGACGTCACGGCTTATGTGGTGGAAGGCACGGTACGTTCCGAACATGCCGGCCTGCCGGTGTCCGAATACGCCATGGGTCAGGTTTTCTTCGAACCGCTCGGCACCACTCACGCCTTCTTCGAGAACCCCAGTTACGATCAGCCGGCGGTCGTTCTCGCTGTGACAATCCACGACAAAGACGCGGTGCTGACCACGTTCCTCAAATAGGCTTCGGAGCCTTCGCCCCAAGCGGAACCCGGGCTTCGAGGCTTGGGCGCGAATGGCGTCTTGCCTTGTTTCAACACATGTGTAAATATATCAACACTAGTGCTGAATCACGCCGAGGAGAGGCCGATGCGCATTGCGGTGATTGGAGGAGGACCTGCCGGTCTGCTCTTCGCAAAATTGGCGAAACAGGCTGATTCTACTCATGAAATCGACGTTTATGAGCAGAATCCGGCGCATGCGACCTATGGTTTCGGCGTGGTTTTGGCCGACGTCGCCCTCAACATTCTCGATGACGTCGATTCCGATCTGCGCCGCCGGATTTCTCAGACTGCCGAGTTTCAGACGCACATCACTCTGACGCACAAAGGCGAGGGCATCCCGCTGCTCGGCAATGCCTTCATGGGGGTGAGCCGGGTCAAGCTGCTGCAGGTGATGCAGGAGAATGCCAGGCAAGAAGGCGTGCGGCTCATCTTCGAAAAACGCATCGCCACGCCGGACTTACGTAGCGATTACGATCTCGTCGTCGGCGCCGATGGCGTCAACAGTGCTGTGCGCACGTCGCTGAACGAATTCTTTCAAGCCACCAAGGAGCCGCGGCTCAACAAGTGGATCTGGTACGGTACGACGAAGCGGCTCGACTCCGTCAATCTGGTTTTCCAACCGTCGCCCTACGGCACATTCATCGCTCACTCCTATCGCTACGCGCCGGACTATGGCACCTGCGTCATCGAATGCAGCGAGCCGAGTTGGCGTGCCGCGGGACTCGACAAGGCGAATGACGAGGAAAGCCGCGCGATTTGCGAGACGGTTTTCAAGGACTTTCTCGGCGGCGAGTCGCTGATTTCCAATCGCTCGCTCTGGTTCACGCCGGAATTCGTCACCAGCAAGCATTGGCATCACGAGAATGTCGTGCTGATCGGGGATGCGCTGAAGACGGTGCATCCATCGATCGGCTCGGGCACCCGTGTCGCCTTGCAAGATGCGATCGCGTTGGCGAAAGCGCTGCGGGCCAATAGTCGAGACGTACAAGCCACCTTTGCGCAGTTCGAGCGTGAGCGACGCGGCGGCGCAGGCACCTTCCAGGATGCGGCGATGAAGAGCATTCTCTGGTATGAGAGCGTCGACGAGCGCATGCATCTCGAACCCGTCGCTTTCGCTTACGATTATATGATGCGGACCGGCCGCGTCGATCATGAGCGGCTGCGCCGCCAGGATCCGGAGTTCGCTGCGCGCGTCGAAAGCCTGTCGCAAGACAAGCTGCGGGCTTGATTTACTTTTCGGTCACTTTGCCAGCGGCATCGATGCTGACACCCGCCGCTTCGTACAGGCTTTGCAGAGAATTCGGATCGGCGGCGACATCGGCATATTTGGCGATGTTTGGCCGCAAGCCTTTGAGGACGGTCTCGCTGTTGGAGGTGCACGTCTGATTGCTGGAATTGGTTTTGGCCCGCGCGCGACCGTAAGCAATCATCGCCTCCGAATCGAGATCGACGCCGACGCAGCTCGCCAGCGCGGCCGTCGCCGCATAGACGCGGCTGAGACCGCGCGCGGCCTGATCGGCGAACGCGCGGTCGCCACAGCGTTCAAATAGAGTGATGTAAGCGATCGCCTCGACGATGCTGCTCTCTGCATCATGCGTAATACAGGCAGGATTGGGCGTTGCGCCGGGATTGCTGCAGAGAGTTTTGAGAATGCGTTCCTGCGTCGCCTGCGAGACGCTGCACACCGGCGCGGCCATGGCCTGGCACGCGATCACGGCGGTGAAAAGCGCCGTCAAAGCCGGCCGCGCTGGTGTGAAAATAGAATAATCGATCATATCGTCCTCAAATCGAGCATCGCAGCTGCGACGCATCGCTAGGAGAACGTAGGAACCAAGCGACGGTTCCGGGCGTTACTGGACCCGATAATCCGGCACGGACGCGAGATAGCGGGCGAAGGCATCCGCATCGGGCGGCGTGAACTTCTCGGTGAGGGCACCGCGCCGCCGAACCTTTGCCCCCATATCATCCAAAAGTTCGTCGAAATGCTTGAAATGGAAGGGCGCGACGCAGAGCCCACCATAGACACCTGCGGCCGGCCGCTCTTTGCGCCGCCAATGCAACATCATGTCGATGTCGCGGCGCATCTCCTCGGCGCTCGGCTGCCGCGCCAACTGGCCGTCGGCATAACGGGCCAGCCAGTTCGCCGCCATTTCCGCATTGAGAACCGTGCAGAAGGACGAGTTGAAACCGACGAAGCCCATGTCAGGCAGATCGGGATTGGCGATCAGCCGATACAGACGATACTGGCCGTCGGCTTCCACCAGCTTCTTCTGATAGCTGTCGGGCAGGAAGGGAATGCCGAGTTCCCAGCCGATCGCCAGAATGGCCATGTCGGCGGTGACGCGCTCGCCGCCGGTCATGACGATCGCATCCTTGTCGAAGTGATCGAACGTTCCGCGGATCGCCTTGATCCGTCCGTCCGCCACCATGGGATAGAAACCGGGTGTCGCGATGGGCACCGAGCAATTGACGCCATCTTCGATGCGCTCGCTGGGGATCATGTCGCAGGCTTTAAGCCGCAATTGCATTTTCAGCAGCGACTCGAGCGCCCGCCAATTGGCCCAGATGAACGGTTTGGCGATGGCGTGGTTGATCTTCGACATGCGGCTCAAGTTCCAGCCGCGAAACATTTCCTCCTGGGCACGGATGTAGAGGATGCGTTTGAAATTGATCAGACCGCCGATGAAATAGGGGATGCGCCACATCGGCTCGCGATAAACGAAATGCACCGACGATGCGCCGGCATTGACCGCATTGACGGCGATATCGGTCGCCGACTTCGAGGCGCCGAGCACGACGACGCGCTTGCCTTTGACGGAGGTTGGATCGGTATAGTCGGACGAGTGCAGAACCTGTCCGCCGTTCTGCATGAACTCGGCTTGACCCGGCCAATTGGCCTTCTTCTTCTCGCTGAATTGGCCGGTGCAAACGGCGACGAAATCGAAATCCTCCTGGCTCGTCGTGCCATCAGCGCGTTTCAACGCCAATGTCCAGCCGGGCTCGCCTGAAGCGCGCCGCGCCATCGATTGGACGGAGGTGCCGTAGCGAATGAGGGGCTTCAAGCCATGGTCGTCGGCATAGCTGGCGAGATAGGCATGGACCTGCGGCCCCTTCGGCCATTCCGGATAGTCGGCTGGCATGGCTTTATCGGTATAGCGATAAAGCTCCTTCGGACTTTGCGTCTGCACGTCGGGATAGGAGCGGGCCGGTTCCCAGACACCGCCGAGATCGCCGCTGCGCTCGAGGACTGTCACCTCATGGCCATGCGACTTGAAGACTTTCGCGGTCGCAAGACCGCTGACGCCGGCGCCGATGACGCACACGTGCTTTCGGTGAACCATGATCGTTCATCCGTGTTAGATGGAGATAGGGAGTGCGCGGCTGTGTTGAGCCGCGCGGACATTAATCGTTGGCTTCCGGCGGCAGGAAGTTGACTTCGTGCTGCGCCGAAATCTTCACCACTTCGTTTGGATCGGTGAGATTGTGCAGCTTCTCGAACAGGGCTTCGAGCTGGCGCGCCGGCGACACCCAGAACATGGCACGAGCCGGCTTGTCGGATTTGTTGAAATAGCCATGCGGAACGCCGCGCGGCATGCGCACCAGATCGCCGGCCTTGGCGTCGAGCCAAACACCGTCAAGCTTCAGGCTGAGGACGCCTTCCTGCACCAGGATGAATTCCTCCTGCGTCGGATGGATATGGACCGGCACGAACTGCCCAGGTTCGCTATTGGTCTCGAAGGCAAAGGTGGATTCGCAGGAAGCCTTGGGGAAATAGGTCTGCCCCAGGATGTTCCACTGTTTGTTGGCGAAACCTTCGCCGTCGCGGGTGATACCCTTCTCCAGACTCATCGCAACCTCCTCCATATCTGATGCAGGGATTACAGAACCGGCTGGGACGTTCGGCAAGGGGCAAGGGCGAGCGCTTTATCCATTTGGCGAAAGCCTTGTCCGCTTCACGCCGAAATCGGACGCTGAAATCTTGGGCAGCACGGCTCACCAGCCTTGCTTGCCTGGTCTTGGGGCTTCCATTAGCTTCAACACGCGCGGGCGGGAGGCCCGCTGAGACGACCGGAGCGCCATGGCTGCTGTCGGCCACCATATGTCGCCCGCTGTGCCACTCGCCCGCTATACGCGGGTGGACACCAGGGATCCCGGCGCTGCCGAAGCCGAGGTCGGCAGGATTTTCTGCGCCCATCGCCTGACACCGACCAAGCGTGGCGCGCCATACTTCCGTGCCGTTCACAACAACGCCCAGCATGATGGCTTCTCCATCAACTACGTTGCTTACGGCGCCGACGTGGAGATCGATCCCGGTCGGCTCGACCGCTTCTTTCTGTTGCAGATTCCCCTTATCGGCGGGGCCGACGTGCGCTGCGGCCAATCCACGGTGGAAGCGTCGCTCACCCATGCCTCGCTTCTCTCGCCAACCTTGCCGACCTTGATGCGCTGGCGCGAAGGCACGCAAAAACTCATCGTGCTGATCGATCGGCACGTGGTCGAACGGCACGCGACTGCACTGCTGGATCGCGCGATCGAGCGGATTGAGTTTGACGTCGATGTCGCCGTGGAAGCGCCGGCTGGCGCGGCCATGCGGGCGCAGGCTCTGTTGATGCAGTCGCTCAGCGAACGCGCCGGCCGGTCGCCGGAGCGCTGGTCCTTGGCGCACCGGCAATTGCGGGATTCGCTGATCGGCCTGATGCTGGCGGCGCAGCCCCATAACCATGCTCAGGCGCTGGCGCAGCCGGCGAGTGCCGCGGCACCGGCGCACGTACGCAAAGCCGAGGACTATCTGGAAGCACATGCCGATGGGCCGCTCGCCGCAGACGATATCGCCGCCGCAGCCGGCGTCGGCCTGCGCACCTTGCAGGCCGGCTTCCGCCAGTTCCGCAACAAGACATTGACCGAAGCCATCCTCGACGCGCGCCTCAACCGTTGGCGCACATTGCTGAGCGATCCCGACCAGGGGCAGGGGGCGGGTGATCTCGCTCTCACGGCGGGACTTCTGCACCACGGCCGCGCCACGGCGGCCTATCGCCGTCGCTATGGCGAGAACCCGTCGGACACGCGCCGAATGGCGCAGCTGAAGCGTCGATAGATCGGATCTTGCAGATCAGGTCTGGCGGTTCTGTTCATCGACCAGCACGACGCGCGGCTTGAACGTCTGTGCCTCGTTCTCTTCAAACTGCGCATAAGCGACGATGATGACCTTGTCGCCTTTCATGGCGAGGCGGGCGGCGGCACCGTTGAGGCCGATCATGCCGGAGCCCGCCGGACCTTCGATCACATAGGTGGAGAAGCGGGCGCCCGTGTCGATGTTGTAGATGTCGACGCGCTCGTTGATGAGGAAGCCGGCCGCTTCGATCAGGTTCTTGTCTATCGAGATCGAGCCTTCATAGTGCAGGTCGGCATCGGTCACGCGCGCACGATGAATCTTGCCCTTCATCAAGGTCAGTTGCATCAGAATGTCCCGTTTGTCGTTGTGTTAAATAAGGCCGGTCTAAATCAAGCCGAGGCGCTCGGCGATCGCCGCGAGCCAGACGAGCCCGGCCAGAATTTGAAAGCAAAAGACACCGGCCGATCCCATGTCTTTAACCGCTTTGATCTGCGGGTGAAGCTGCGGCGTCACGTGATCGCAGAGTTTTTCGATACAGGTGTTGAGCAGTTCGGCGCCGATCATTGCGAGCACGATGCCGACGAGCAGCAGCCGTTGCCAAAGGCCCACGCCGACGACCAGCGACAGCGGAATGGCCAGCACCAGCAGCAGGGTTTCCTGCTGCACGGCCCGCTCGGTGCGCAGGGCATATTTAAGCCCCGCGCACGAGTTCCAGAACGCGGCAATGATCCGCTGCACAATGCCCCCCGTCTACGGCCGATTATTCGGCCGCGCTGACCTGCGGCAGCGGAAAGGCGGCACGTTCCGCTTTCAGCAGCTCGGCCACCAGGAAGGCAACCTCAATGGCCTGTTCGGCATTGAGACGCGGATCGCAATGGGTGTGATAGCGATCGTGCAGCTCGGCCTCCGAGATCATGCGCGCGCCACCGGTGCATTCAGTGACGTTCTTGCCAGTCATCTCCAGATGGATGCCGCCGGCATAGGTGCCTTCGGCCTGATGCGCTGCGAAGAATGAGCGAATCTCGCCCATGATGCGCTCGAACGGTCGGGTTTTGTAACCGCCGGCCGAGATCGTATTGCCGTGCATCGGATCGCAGGACCAGACCACCTTGGCGCCCTCGCGCTGCACGGCGCGGATGAGCTGGGGCAGGTGATCGGCGATCTTGTCCGAGCCGAAGCGACAGATCAGGGTCAACCGGCCAGCTTCGTTCTCAGGGTTGAGAACCTTGATCAGGCGCAAAAGGTCGTCGCTCTTCAGAGACGGACCGCATTTCAGGCCGATCGGATTCTTCACGCCACGGCAGAATTCCACATGCGCATGGTCGAGCTGGCGCGTGCGGTCGCCGATCCACAGCATATGGCCCGACGTGGCGTAGGGATCGCCGGTGGTCGAGTCGACGCGGGTCAGCGCCTGTTCAAAGCCGAGCAGCAGCGCCTCATGCGAGGTGTAGAAATCGGTCTGACGCAGCTCCGGATGCGCTTCGGCGTCGAGGCCGATGGCGCGCATGAAGCCTAGTGTCTCGGTGATCCGATCCGCCAGCTCCTGATAACGGCCCGACTGCGGGCTGTCCTTGATGAAGCCCAGCATCCAGCGATGCGCATTCTCCAGATTGGCGTAGCCGCCGGTCGCGAAGGCGCGCAGCAAGTTGAGCGTCGCCGCCGACTGCCGGTAGGCCTCGAGCAGACGCTTCGGATCGGGCGTGCGGCCCGCCGTCGTGAACTCGATGTCGTTGATGATGTCGCCGCGATAGCTCGGCAGTTCGATGCCGTTCTGCTTCTCGGTCGGCGCCGAACGCGGCTTGGCGAACTGGCCGGCAACGCGGCCGATCTTGACCACGGGCGAGGCCGCGCCGAAGGTCATGACCACGGCCATCTGCAGGAAGACGCGGAAGAAGTCGCGGATGTTGTCGGCCGAATGCTCGGCGAAGCTCTCGGCGCAATCGCCGCCTTGCAGGAGGAACGCTTCGCCATTGGCGACCTTGCTCAACGCCCGTTTGAGCTTGCGCGCCTCACCTGCAAAAACGAGCGGCGGAAACCCGGCGAGCTGCTTCTCCACGTCACCCAGGACGGTCTTGTCCGGGTAGTCGGGGACCTGCTGGATCGGTTTTGATCTCCAGCTGTCGACGCTCCAGCGTTCGCTACTCATCTGCCTGACTCCAAAGGGGCGGACCGGGACCCTCGTCCCGCCGCCCTAGCGCATATCTGTACCGTCAGACTTATACACAAGGCCGGACCGATTGGCGATATTTTGCGCCCGGCGGGATACGACCATTGCCGGGCGCGACGCGCCATCCCAAACTGCCGGAATCGGGCTGAAACCCGTCGCACTGGGAGGAGCGAAAATGGTTGTAAGAGGGGTGGCTTTTGCTGTGGCCTTGGCGGCGCTGGCGCCGGCCACGGTTGCCGCGCAGACGCCGGAGACTTTCTATAAGGGCAAGGATATCAAGGTTCTAATCGGTGCCGGGGTGGGCGGCACCTATGGTCTTTATGCCCAGCTCGCCGCCCGGCACATGCGCCAATATATCCCTGGCCAGCCGCCCCTGGTGCTCCAAGCCATGCCCGGCGCCGGCGGCATCGTGGCGCTCAATTATTCGGCCAATGCCGCGCCGAAAGACGGTTCGATGATCCACCTCGTTCATGCCGAGGTGCTGTTCGAGACCTTGATGAAGCCGGAGTCGAAGTTCAACGCCCGCGATTTTCAGTATATCGGCCGCTTCGCCGATGCCGATTCCATCGGCCTGATGAGCCGCCAGTCCGGCGTTCGCTCGCTCGACGAAGTGCGGCAGAAGCAGGTCACCATGGGGTCCACCGGGCGCGACACCGCCTTCGCGCTCGGCCCCTTGATGCTGAACCGTTTCGCCGGAACCAAGTTCAAAGTCATCGCCGGCTATAAGGGCACGGCCGACATTCACATCGCCATACAGCGCGGCGAAGTCGACGGCGCCGCCGTGACATTAGCCAATGCGCTGACCCTGCAAGGGGCGGCTGTCAAGAGCGGCGACCTGGTGCCGATCTTCGCCATTGCCGAAAACCGCATTCCGGATTTTCCCAACGTGCCGACGGTGACCGAATTCGGCCGCGACGCCAACGAAAAGGCCTTCCTCGACATCTACACGTCGACCGGCACCATCGGCCGCGCCTTGGCCTTTCCGCCGGGCGTGCCGAAGCCCTTCGTTCAGGTTCTGCGCGAGGCCTTCGAAAAGACCATCGTCGACAAGGAGTTTTTGGCCGAAGCGCAAAAGAGCAATACGCCCCTGGCGCCGATGTCAGGCGAGAAGCTCGCGGCCTATGTGGAGAAGCTGATGGCGACGCCGCCGGATCAGATCGCGGCGGCGCGCAAGATCAATCAGGACCTGATGGAAGAGCCCTGAGGCTCTTCCATCCTCGCTATTTTTCGTAGCGTACCGTGCGGGTGCGCATGGTCACCAGTTCTTCCGCCGCCGTCGGATGGACTGCCATGGTGGCATCGAAATCGGCCTTGGTGGCGCGCATCTTAACGGCGATGCCGAGCAGTTGCGCCATCTCGCCGGCATCGTGGCCGAGGATATGGACGCCAAGCACGCGATCGCTTTTGCCGTCGACGACGATCTTCATCATCATGCGTTCGGTGCGGCCGGACAGCGTGGCTTTCAGCGGCCGGAACGTGGCGCGATAGATATCGACAATATCGAAGGCGTCGCGCGCCTGCGCTTCCGTGAGACCGACCGTGCCGATTTCCGGCGTCGAGAACACGGCGCTGGCGACATTGCTGTGATCGACCTTGACGTCCTTGCCGCCAAAGACCGTATCGGCGAAGGCATGGCCTTCGCGCACGGCAACCGGCGTCAGATTGATGCGGTTGGTGACGTCGCCCACCGCGTAGATCGAGGGAACATTGGTGCGCGAGTAGTCATCGACTTTCACCGCGCCAACCTTGTCGAGTTGAACGCCGGCCTTTTCCAGGCCAAGCCCCTGGGTATGTGGATGACGCCCGGTGGCCACCAGCACCTGCTCGAACTCGCCGGTCGTGCCGTCGCTGAACGTCGCGGACAGAAGGCCGTTCGGCTGTTTCGCGATCTTGCTCGGCAGCACGCCGAAGCGTGTCGTCACGCCGGCATGATTGAGACCTTCGTGCAGGCCGGTGCGCAAGTCTTCGTCGAAGCCGCGCAGCACATTGTCGGCACGCATCACCTGCGTCACCTTGGTGCCAAGCCGCGTGAAGACGCTGGCGAATTCCACGGCGATAAAGCCGCCACCGACGATCAGCATGCTCGCCGGCAGATGCTTCAGATCGAACACCTCGTTCGAGGAAATCGCATGCTCGATGCCGGGAATTTCGGGCACCAAGGTCGGCGACCCGCCGGTGGCCACCAGAATATATTTGGCGGTGATCTTGCGGCCGTCGTTCAACAGACGAACGGTGTGCTCGTCCTCGATCTCGGCGCGGCTCTGCACGATGCTGCCGCCCACACCCTCGACGCCCTTCTGATAAAGGCCCGACAGGCGGGTGATTTCCTTTTCCTTGGCCGCGACCAGTTTGGTCCAGTCAAAGGTCGGCTTCTGCGGAAAGCTCCAGCCATAGCCGACGGCGTCTTCGTAATCGTCGACGAAGCGGCTGGCATAGACATAGAGTTTCTTCGGAATGCAGCCGCGAATGACGCAGGTGCCGCCGATGCGGAATTCTTCCGCCACCAGCACCTTGGCGCCATGCCCGCCGGCGATGCGCGACGCGCGCACGCCACCCGAACCTGCACCGATGACGAAAAGATCGACGTCGAACTGTGCCACGGAGCGCTCCTTAAAGCTGGTGGCCCTTCTTCTTCATCTCTTCGCGCACGCGCACCATGATGTCGGTGGAGAGCTGGCGGTTCCAGGCGTCCATGGCGACGACCATCTGGTTGATGACCTTCGGCTGCATGGCGACATAGGCCTTGCCGGCATCAGAAGCGAAGAAATCGGCGACGGGCTTCAGATCCTTTTCGCTCATCGCGCCGGCGAAGGCATTGGTGGTCGCCTTGATGATCTCTTCCTTGCGGCCTTCGAATTCCGGCTGCAATTGCTTCAGCACGGCGATGAGGTCGTTACGCAGTTCCGGACGCGTGCGCGTCACGATGCCGATCGTCTGGTCGGCGAGCTGCGGATAGACGAGATCGAACGTGTTGGCGATGCCGGAGGTGAGCACCACCTGACGCGCCAGCGCGAGATGGCTCGGCGTATAGTTGTCGGTCTCGGCGGCGGCCGGAGCGGCGGGGGCCGGCTGTTGCGCCTGCAGGGCGACGGGCGCTAGCGCGGTTGCGAGCAAAGCAGCGACGAACAGAGAAGAGCGGATCGATTTCACGTTGTTTCACTCCAGCAAGGGGTCGTTGCTGTCAGGACCCCGGATTTCCGATGATATCCAGTCCGGATTCGCCAGCCACGATCACCGCATCGGCGAGGCCCAAGAACAGCCCGTGTTCGACCACGCCGGGAATGCTCTTAAGTTGGTCAGCCAAGCGTTCCGGATCGGGGACGGAACCTAGGGCACAATCGAGGATGCTGTGGGCTCCGTCGGTGACGAAAACATGGCCGTCCTTCGCCTGGCGCAGGCTGATGGTTCCCTTCAGGCCCAGATCGACGAACAATGCAGCAAGGGCCCGCCGCGTCGCTTCGAGACCGAACGGCACGACTTCGACGGGCAGGGGAAAGCGCCCCAAGGTCGCGACCTTCTTGGTGGCGTCGGTGATGACGATCATACGCTTGGAGGCGAAGGCGACGATCTTCTCGCGCAGCAGAGCGCCGCCGCCACCCTTGATCAGGCGCAACTGCGGATCGAATTCGTCGGCGCCGTCAACGGTGAGATCGAGCTCGGGTGTCTCGTCGAGAGTGGATAGGGTGATGCCCAAAGCTTCGGCCTGTCGGCGCGTCGCCTCGGAGGTCGGCACGCAAGTGAACTTCAGGCCTTGCGCCACTTTCTCGCCGATGCAGTCGACGAAATGGGCGGCAGTCGAGCCTGTGCCAAGGCCAAGCCGCATGCCGTCACGGACGAATTCCGCGGCACGCTCGGCGGCAAGGCGTTTGGCTTTATCGAGGGAGGACACGGAAGCGGGCGACCTTGGAAAACAAGCAAACTGGTAGGTCCGGTCGTTATGGACTTGGGGGAACAAGGTCAACCCCGAGTCCGCCATGACCATGGACACAATTGCGAGGATGGTTCGCCGGTGGCGATGGGCCTATTTGCCGGGCGGCGTACAGACGATGGCGTCATTCAGTAAATAGCAGATCGACATGGTGCCGCTGCGCAGGTCGACCCGGAAAATGCCGGCCTCGCCCTCGTGATGGGAGGCAGCGAGAGCATATTCGGACGGCGTCTGGGCACCAGCTCCTTCGCCGGAGCGGTAGCAGAGCGTCGTGCCGATCGTGCCTTCCTTCAGGCCATACTGGCAGGCGCCGATCTCGCCGGTCAATTTATCCAGCCGATACATAAGGTTAAGGCCGGTCGCGGGTGATGCCATGAACTGATAGTTGGCGGCGACGGCGGGTAGGGCGAGGGCACCGAACAGGCCCATACCGGTCAAAACCGCAGAAAATCGCTTGAAACTGGCCATAGGAACATCCCGCACTGGCGAACTGGCGGCCAGGGGACCGCCGCGACGAATCGTTCCGGCAATTTTACCGCGATTGCCCGAAAAGGCGTCCGCTTTCGCGCGCGGCTTAATGCGCGTTTCGTCGGCAGCGGCTCTATGGTAGGCGGCGGACATGTCCAGCTCCCCTTCCAAGCCTCCCATCCTCGTTTTCGACCTCGACGGAACCCTGGCGGAGACCGCCGGCGACCTGATCGGTGCCCTCAACACCATTTTGGAGCGCGAGGGCATGGCGCCCGTCAGCCTCAAGGCCGGCCGCGAAATGGTCGGCGCCGGTGGCCGTGTCCTCCTCCAGCATGGTTTTGCAGCGTCGGGCGGCGGGAAACTCGATCCGGACCGGCTGGAAAAGCTGTTTGCCGACTATCTGAAGGTCTACGAGAAGCGTATTGCCCAGGAATCGCACCTATTTCCCGGCCTGATTGCGGCGCTCGACCGGTTCGAGGCAGCCGGCTGGATCTTCGCCGTCTGCACCAACAAGGTCGAGCATGCGTCGCTGAAGCTCCTGAAAGCGCTCGATATCACCGACCGCTTCAAGGCGATCTGCGGCCAGGACTCGGTCTATATCGATGGCAAGGCGGTGATGAAGCCCGATCCGCGCGTATTGCGGGCCACCATCGAGCGGGCCGGCGGCAATCCCGCCCATACGGTGATGATCGGTGATTCGAAAACCGATATCCGCACCGCTCAGGCGGCCGGCATGCCCGTCGTCGCGGTTAATTTCGGCTACACCGATCAGCCGGTGGAGACTTTTGAGCCGAATGTGGTGATTTCCAGCTTCGATCAGCTCTGGGATGCGGTGGCAAACCTGAGATTTTCGGCGAGCTGATTGAATTTGCCTTCGGAACACCTGCCGATCGCCTTGACACTGGCGGGTGGCCCGGAGGATATAGCGCGCATTCGGCCATGCGCCGGGCGATTAGCTCAGCGGGAGAGCACTCCCTTCACACGGGAGGGGTCGCAGGTTCGATCCCTGCATCGCCCACCATTTCATCCTCCGTCTCGTATTTGCAGTCTGAAGTGATCCGCTGACGGATCACTGACGTACGAGGGGTATGACCCTCGATCGCAACAGACTGCTACGTCTCACCACAGACGTGGCCTGCGCTTATGTCGGCCACAACCGCATTCCCAAATCACAGCTGCCTGGATTGATTGCGAATATCTACGCAACGATCGAGCGGCAGATTTCCCCTCCGCCGGCCGCGCTTGTAACGCGGCGGGCGGTGCGGGGGCGGAAGCCAAAACTGACCGTTGGGCAAAGCCGCAAGCCCAAAAAATGAACCTTTGGATGGCTGACTAGGAGCCGGGCGCTTCCAGGCTGGGGCCGACCCATTGTTCGACCTGGCCGGCGTGCCAACCCATGTGCTCAAATTCTGCAGCGCTGATCCGTTTGCCCGCCTTGATGATGGCATCGTCGGCCGCTCCCGCCAGTTGCGCGACAGCTTTCTCGGCCTCTTCGCGGTCGACGATCGCCGCGTAAAATGTCTCTTCGGTCACGGGACCGGTCCCGTCCACCGGCAAGGACCTCACACTTACAGCCCAGCCTGAGCTCGGCTTGTCGAGGGCAGGAGATGGCTTCGATGGAGATGTCTTCGACTTGATCGGCATGATCGCTCTCCGACATTGTTTGCGACTGCCTGAACAATGAATCGAGCGATGGAGCGTTCCTTATTATTTTCTGAAATGAATAATTACGAAAATATAACAGGTTGATATAAGATATATCTCGCAATTTACATTAGGATGAGGACGCGCTGCTTCGCCTGGTGCCATGCGCGAGGTCGACCTTGTCTTGTTCCAGTCCTATGCACTACCACAGGTTATGAAGTTTCGGCGGGCGTTGCGCCCCGCGCATCCGGAGTTGCGAGTGCTGGTGCCCAGCGACAATCGTCTTCCCATGCATGCCCGGCTGCGCGATGCGCTGGCCTCGCGGATTGCCGCGCTCGAATGGGCCTCTGGCGAGGCCATCCCGTCCGAGCAGGAACTGGCCAAGACCTATGGCGTCTCCACCAGCACCATGCGCAAGTCGATCGAACATCTGGTGCGCGAGGGACTGCTGGAGCGCAGGCAAGGCGTCGGCACTTTCGTCCGCCGGCCGTCTTTCGACGGGTCGCTGTTCCGCTGGTTCAATTTCGAGGATGCCTCGACGGGCGGTGGCCGCACGGTTCCCGAAAGCCGGCTCATCGAGCGCGAAGTCGTAGACGCCACATCGGAGATCGCCAGGGGCTTGCGCCTGCCAGAGGGCGCCAAGGTGGTGCGGGTCCTGCGCCTGCGGCTCTGGGCCGGCAAGCCGGTGATCTGCGAAGACCTCTACCTGCCGCATCCGCTGTTCGAACCGTTCGTCACCATGGACGAACAGGAAATCGGCCCGCTGCTCTATCCGATCTATGAGCGTGCTTTTGGCCAGGTGGTGACCTCGGTCGAAGACGAGCTGTCGCTGGGCCAAGCCGATGCGGTGAAGTCGCGCTTGCTTGAAGTGAAGACGGGCGACCCGCTGATCGTCGTCGAACGCACTTCTTTCGGTGCGAATGGCGCGCCAATCGATTGGCGGCGCGCCTATGGTCGATCCGATCGCTTTCGCTATCGCGTGCGTCTCACCTGATCAGCCGGCGATGACGGGCACGCGATAGAGTGCCACCCCGTTATCCCAAAATGCCTTCTGAGCCAGGTCTGCTCCGAGCACGCGCTCGACCAGCGCGATGTCGTCTGGCTGGAACGGCCGTTCCGCACGGGTCGAAGGCAGGTCGGTGCCGAAGACGAGCGCATTGGGGCTCTTCGCGGCGATGCGTTCAAGGGCTTTCGGCACATCCATTTTGACCCGGCCAAAGCCCGTCGCCTTGATCTTCGCGCCGGCAGCGACGAGATCGAGCACGACGGGCAATCCGCCTTCGGTCATGCCCAGATGATCGATGACGATCTGCGGCAGTTTCGCCAGCCGATCGACATGCGGACGTAGCGCCGCCGCATCGGCATAGATTTCCGCATGCCAGCGTCCCGCCGCATGGGCGCGTTGCGCGAGCGTCATCAGATCGTCGACGCTGTCGATACGGCCGCGGAACATATTGAAGCGCAGCGCGCGCACGCCGATGTCAGCGAGCTGGGCGATCTCCGCATCGGGAATATCGTTGGGCACCTGGGTGACGCCGACCCAGGACTTGCCGAGCTTCGGCAAGGTCGCCTTGAGATAGGACTGATCGAACCCATGGAATGAGCCCGAGACGATCGCGCCCGCGACAACGCCAAGCGGTCGTGTCTGGGCGAGATAATCGTCGAGCGGGAAATGCGGCGGCGTATAGCCCTGATTGGGAACGATCGGAAACGCGTGATCGATGATGTGGCAATGACTGTCGAAGATCCGGAGGGTCGCTGCGCGGGCCGGCAACACGGCTGATGTGGCGAGCGCGGTCGCTCCGACGAGAAAGCGGCGACGATCCATATGCATGATGTCCTCCCTAAATGCGCGATGCTTGACGAGCCACCCACAACACGTCCTCAGCGATGGCGCGGGGACGCTCGACCGGCGAGAAATGCCTGGCCTGCGGCAGGATCGTGAGTTTCGCGCCGGTAATCCGCGCGGCGATATCCTGCGCCATGGCGACGGGCGTGGCGTAATCCTCTTCGCCGACGATCACCGCCGTGGGGCAGGCAAGGGTGCCGAGCTGCGCGCGCAAATCGGCCTTCGCCAGCATGTCGCAGGTAGCGCCATAACAAGCAGGGTCGTTGGCGAGAAAAATATCGAGACAGCGCCGCACGGCAGCGGGCTGCTCAGCGCGGAACATCTCGGTGAACCAGCGGTCGAGCTGAAAATCGACCAGTGCGGCCATGCCTTGCGTCGCGGCGCGTTGCGCCCGTTCGGCCCATTTCGGCATGGCGTCGCGCCCGTAGGACGCGGTCGTGTCGATCAGGACGAGGCCATCGGTGCGCGTCGGATGACGCAAGCCAAAGGCCTGCGCAACGCAACCGCCCATGGAACAGCCAGCGACAATGGCCGACGGCCAGCCTGCTTCATCCAGAACACAAGCCAGATCGTCGGCGAACAGATCGCAGGTGTAAGGGCCGGGACGCTTCTCGGATCGGCCATGGCCGCGACAATCGACGGTCAGTAGATGACAGGTGTCGCGCAACTCCTGCACGAGTTCGTTCCACTGCGGCGCGGCCATGGCAAGCGCGTGGATCAGGACGATGCGGGGCGCGTCTGGTGCAGCGGACGTATGGAGATCGAAGTGGATTTCGCAACCGTCAACCGCGCGCGCCGACATCTGCCGGACGGCAGAAGAAGAAACATCTGTCATCGTCATTGTCCTGGCTTGATCCCGGCAAGGTCGATGACCTCCTGCCAACGCGGCAGATCGCGCTCCATCACGCCCTTCAGCTCGTCCGGGCCGCCGCCGACGAATTCAAAACCCTGCTCGGCGAGTTTCTTCGACATTTCCGGTGCGCGCATGACTGCGCTGACATCGGCATGAATCTTCTGCGCGATAGGATCGGGCAGGCCGGCTGGTGCGAGAATGCCGTACCAGGTGTCGAGGAAGACGCCCGGCACGCTCTCGCTCATCGCCGGCACATCAGGCAGAATGGCCGAGCGCTTTTCCGACGAGACCGCGAGCGCAACGATGCTGCCTGCCTGAATGCTGCCGATCAGGGCCGGCAGGCCCGTCGAGACGAGGCCAATGTGGTTGCCCATGAGATCGGCCAGCGCCGGCGCGCCGCCACGATAAGGCACGTGACGCAATGGCAGGCCTGATTTCGCGGCCAGCAGTTCGGCCGCCAGATGCCCTGGCGTTCCCGATCCCGCCGTTCCGAATGCCAGATCGGTCTTGCCGTCCTTGCCGCGCGCGATCAGCTCCGTCAGGCTCGAGACGTTGAGGCCACGGCTGGCGACGAGCACCTGCGGCGAGCGTGCGACCAGAGTGACGGGCGTAAAATTCTTCAGCGGATGAAAGGCCCGGTTCTTCATCAGGCCTTGATTGATGAGAATGCCGTCGCCGAAGAGGAGCAGGGTGTAGCCGTCGGGCGCCGCGCTCGCCACAGCGGCCGTCCCGATCTCGCCGGCCGCGCCGCCCTTGTTGTCGATGACGACTTGATGGCCCCAGCGTTCGCCCAGCCCGGCGCCCACGAGGCGGGCGATCACGTCATAACTGCCACCGGCCGGAAAGGGGACGACGAGGCGGACGACCCGATCGGGATACGTCTGCGCCGAAGCGGCGGAGAGAGAGACAAGGAACGCGGCGGCAATCGACAGAAATCGCTTCATGGGCACCTCCCGGCGCGGACCATAGGGAGTCCTCTACAGGAGTCAATGAGTCCTGTAGAGGACTCATGGGGAGGAATCATGAGCTGAGCAAGCGGTTCGCAGGCGGTCACCCCTCGTTTTTACGTCTGCGGCGCTGTAAAATTAGCCTTCCGCCTGCCGTATTTGATACGCGGCGACGAGTGTGAAAGTTCGAATATAAAACAATTGTTTAAGCCGTTATTTCACAGAAATGAATGAAGATCTGGCGCGTGATCTGGCCAATTATCGGCCCGGACTGGGGTCCGAACCGGGAACAATTGTGATAAATTTCTGATTTGTTAGTCGTGACACGCAAGGATGGGCACGCACGGATTTATTTGATCGATTGATTTTGCGGCAGCCTCTGTTTTTGGGGGCAGAGGAAGCCGGGAGTTTTTGGTTTTGCGTTTCGTATGGGCGGTGGCGTTAGCGGTTTTGGTCACACCTGCTGCATTCGGGCAGGCAAGGGCGTTTGACTTTTTTGGCCTGTTCGGCGGCGAGGAGCCCTTGCCGCAACCCTCCCAGCAAAACCTGCCTTACGATCTGCACATCACCGGGGTCGACGACAAAACCCTGCTGCAAACCCTGAAAGACGCCTCCAACACCTGGGCTTTGCGCCGCGATCCTCCTCCGTCCGGCGATGGGCTGGTGCGCCGTGCCTCCGCCGACTATCCACGTCTGGCCGAAGCACTATGGGCCGCCGGCTATTATAATGCCGACGTCCGCATGAGCGTCGCCGGGCGCGGCCTGGCGGTCGACGGCGACAATCGTTCCGCCGCCGCGGCCGCCGATGCGCAGCGTGGACGCCAGCTTGTGCCGCTCACCGTCGCCGTCACGCTCGGTCCGCTCTTTCATCTGCGCGAGGTCCGGGTGTTCGACGCGCGCACCAATCAGCCGCTCGCGGCCGATCTGATCCATCGTCGCGGTTTTCCTTTGAAAGCCGGCGACGAGGCGACCGCCGGTAATATCCGCGCGGGCGCCGCTTCGGCGGTCGACTATCTGCGCGAGCAATCGCGGCCCCTGGCCAAAATGGTGTCGATCGCGCCGGTCATCGAACATCGCCAGAATGTCGTCGATCTCGCCATCACCATCGATCCCTCGCAGAAGGCCGGCATCGGTCCGGTGACGGTCCAAGGCACGCAGAACGTGCCAACCAGCGTGGTGCAATCCTTCATCTACCTCCAGCCGGGCGAGCCCTATTATCCTCGCCGCCTGAGCGATACCCGCAAATCGATTTCCAAGATCGACGCTATCGGTTCCGTGCGTATCGACGAAGCCGATCATCTTGATGCCGACGGCAATCTGCCGCTCAACGTCACCGTTTCGGAGCGCAAGCGTCACGCGGTCGGCGCGTCGGCGTCCTATTCCACGTTCGATGGTCCGTCGCTGCGCGCCTGGTGGATGGACCGCAATCTGTTCGGCGGGGCGGAGCGTTTGCGCATCGACGCGGAAGTCGGTTTCGCCGCACCGACGGGCGGGCGCCAGTTCCGCCGCATCACGACCTTCGATGCGCAAAATCTCGTCGGCCGCCTGAAAGCCAGTTTCATCAAGCCAGCACTGTGGGGCACGCGCAACGATCTTCTGATCGACACGGGCATTCAGCGCGAGCGCACCAATTCCTATTGGAGCATGACCGCCGGCGGCACCGTTTCGATCCGCCATCGCTTCACCGAATTCGCCAGTGTGCAGCTCGGCATCGATGCGGAGCGCGGCCGCGTCCAGGACATTCTCGGCACCACCGATTACACCCTCGTCGGCTTCCAGGCGGCGGCGAATTATGACTCGACCGACGATCTCTTAAACCCAACGCGCGGCATTCGCGTCACGGCCTCCGTCTCGCCCTATGCCAAGGCCTTCGGTTCGACCATCAATCTCCTGCAATCGAAGGTGACGGCCACGGCCTATTACGCGCTCGATGAGGACGCTCGTTACATTCTCGCCGGCCGCGTCAATGTCGGCTCGCTCGCGGGTTCCGATCTGACGGATATTCCGGCCAACCGCCGCTTCTTCGCCGGCGGCGGCGGCTCGGTGCGCGGCTTCCGCTATCGCTATCTGAGCCCGCTCGGGCCATTCGGCGTGCCGATCGGCGGGCGCAGCCTGTTCGAGGCTTCCGCCGAGGCGCGCATCAAGATCACCGATACGATCGGCATCGTGCCCTTTGTCGACGCGGGCAATGCCTTTGCGTCCTCGCTGCCGGATTTCAAGGGCGGTATCCGGGTCGCCGCCGGCCTCGGTCTGCGCTATTTTACGGCCATCGGCCCGGTACGTATCGACTTCGCCATGCCACTCAACCGGAAACCTGACGATCCGCGCTTCGGCGTCTACGTCGGGTTGGGACAGGCGTTCTGATGATGAAACTGCGCCCGCTACGTTCCATCGCTATCGTCTCCGTGGTGACGCTCACGGCCGGCGGCCTGTGGGCCGGCTATACGGTCTTGAGCGGTGCCGAAGAAGACAAGGGCATGCTTGCCTCCTTCATCTCGCGCATGGTCTCGTCGCCCGACATGAAGATTTCCATCGGCGCGATCGACGGACCGCTGTCGTCGGATGCGACCATCCGCAACGTCGAAATCTCCGATCGCAACGGCGTCTGGTTCAAACTCGATCAGGCGCGCCTCGTCTGGCGGCGTCTGGCGCTGCTGCGTGGGCGTCTCGAAGTCGACGGACTTGAAGCTGGCAAGATCGAAGTGCTGCGCAAGCCCGTGAGCGAACCCGCACCCGCGACTACCAAAACCGAACCGTTCGATCCCAAATCGCTGCTTCCCGATCTGCCTGTTGCCGTCGACATCCGCGGCTTCCGTGTCAACGAAATCGATCTCGGACCTGAAATCGCAGGGCAGGCGGCGCGCATCACCATCAACGGCCGCGCCAAGCTGGGCGATGCTTCCGCCGGGCTGGATAGCGAAGTTAATGTCCGGCGCCTTGATGCGCCTGGTGCGATCAGCGCGAAACTCAATTACGAGCCGCAGACGACAGCCTTGTCGGTTGCGGTCACCGCCAACGAGCCGGCCGGCGGCATGGTGGCCGGCGCGCTGCAAATTCCCAACAACCCGCCGGTCGAACTCAATCTGAAAGGCGACGGCGAGCTCGACGATTTTTCCGCCGGGCTCACCTTTACGGCGGGTCCCTCGATCGGCGCGCAGGCGAAAGCGCGTTTGGAAAAATCCGGCGACGGCCGCCAGTTCACTTTGAATGGCGATGGCCGTGTCGCGGCCCTGATGCCCGAACGCTTCGCTGGCCTGATGGCCGATCCTGTGAAGCTCAACGGGCGGGGCCGCATCGGCGCCGATAGCGCCTGGACGTTCGACGATCTGCGCATCGCCACCAACACCGCTTCGATCGCCTATGCCGGCATTGCCACCACCGATCAGGTCAAGGGGCGGCTGCAATTGGCCCTGCCGAGCCTGACGCCGTTGAGCAAACTGGCCGGTCGCGATCTGGCCGGCAGCGCCGATCTCGCCATGGATGTCGATGCTCGGCCTAATGCTAACGCCTATGCCGCCAAGATCGACGGTCGTCTGAACAAGCTCGTCACCGGCACACCGGCAGTCGATAAGTTGATCGGTGGAAGCCTGACGCTTTCTGGTCCGCTCGAATATTCCAGCAGCGGCTTCGGCGCCAGTGCGCTGGCGGTCGCCGGACAATATGTGACGGCGAAACTGACCGCGACCGGCAATTCGCTCAAACCGGCGCTGGCGATCGATGCCGCGCTGTCCGACCTCGCCAAAGTCGATGAACGCCTGACGGGTGTCGCCAATCTCAACGCCCAGGTGACGGGCGATCTCAACAGCCCCAATGTCAGAGGCACGCTGTCGCTCGATAAGGCAACAGCCGCTGGCCGGCCGATCCGGCATCTTCAGCTTGATCTCAATGGCACCGACGTGCTGGGCCAGGCGCGGGTTGCGCTCAAACTCGACGGCGACGTCGACAATCGCGCCGCTCGCGGCGCCGTCCAGGTGTCGAAAGCCGATGCCGGTTGGACCATCGCGCCGTCGGATCTGACCATCGGTCGCGTCGCGATTTCTGGCAACGCCACGGTGACGCCCTCAGGGCTTGCCAATGGCACCGTCAAGATCAACGCGCCATCTTTGGAAGACCTGTCGGCTTTCGCGCTGCGCGACATGCAGGGCCGGCTGAATGCTGACATCACACTGATCGGTAAAGACGGCGCGCAATCGGTGGAGATCAATGCCAATGGTAACGCCATCCGGGCTGGCGACATCGCCGTGTCACGGCTTGATGTGCGCGGCAAGGGGCTCGACCTGTTGCGCAAGCCTTCCATTGATGCCACGGCGCGCCTGGAAGGTGCGACGGCTGCCGGTACGTCCATCCCACGCTTCCAGGTCGTGGCGCGTGGCACGCCAGCTTCGACCAATTTCGATCTCTCCGGCGAAGTGCGCGGCATCGCCGTTGACGGCAAGGCGACCGTGGCGCCGGGCGAGCGCACGCGCATCGATCTCACCTCGCTCAACGCCCGCGGCAATGGCCGGCGGCTGAGCCTGACCGCACCGGCGACGATCTTCTGGCAAAACGGCATCGCCTCGTTCGAACAACTGGCGATCGCAGCCGACAGCGGCCGTCTGACGGCCAGCGGCCGGGCCGGGAGCCAGCTCAACCTCGCCATCAACGCCCGCTCGATCCCGTTGGCTATCGCCAATCTGGTTTCGCCTGGCGTCAATGCCAGCGGAACGATCGATGGCGAAGCGCGCATCTCCGGCACGCCGTCGTCGCTCGCCGGCGACTGGAACGTGAAGATCGGCAAACTCTCCGATCCGTCCCTGCGCTCTTCCGGTCTGCCGTCGATTGACATCGCCGCCAATGGGCGGCTGGAAGGCACGTCGACCTCTGTCAATGCGCAGATCAATGCCGGCAGGGCGGGTACGCTGAACGTCACCGGCCGCGTGCCGATCGATGCCGCCGCGCGCATGGACCTCAACATCCGTGGCGCCATCGACGCCAGCGCCGCCAACACCATGCTGGCTGCCAACGGCCAGAGCGTGACCGGCAAGGTCAATGTCGATCTGCGTGCGTCCGGTTCGACCTCGGATCCGCAGGTCTCCGGCAGCGCGACGCTTGCTGGCGGCACCTTCAGCGATCCCCTGAATGGCGTGCGGCTGGAAAACATCAACGCGCGCCTGCTTGGCTCGGGCCGCGACCTCAACATCGAGCAATTGTCGGCGACGACACCGAATGGCGGTACGATCGGCGGAACCGGCAAGATCAATCTCGCCACCGCCGGCTTCCCCGGCACCATTCACATCACCGGCCGCAATGCGCAGGTGAGTTCGACGCAGACGGTTTCGAGCACGGCCGATTTCGATCTCAACGTCACTGGCACGCTCGGCCAACGCCCGAAGGTCGCCGGCAAGATCACCATCGTCTCCATGGACGTGACCGTGCCGGAGCGCCTGCCGATCAATCTGCGGCCGCTGCCCAACGCCAAACACATCGATCCCGGCCCGTTCGTGCGCGAAATCCTGGCGCTGGAGAAAAAGGCCAAAGCCCGCGCCAAGGCGAAATCGGCTTTCGATGCGACGCTTGACGTCGCGGTCTCGGCGCCGAACCGGCTGTTCGTGCGTGGGCGCGGCATCGATGCGGAATTCGGCGGCGACCTGCGGATCACAGGCAGCGTGCAGAAGCCCAACATCATCGGCCAGTTCGATCAGCGCCGTGGTCGCATCAGCATCGCCGGCAAGCGTATCGACATCACCCAGGGCCGCCTGACTTTCACAGGCGGTCTGACGCCGGAAATCAATTTCGTCGCCGAGACCACCTCTAGCGATGCGACCTTGCAGGTTCAGGTCGATGGCCCGGCGGCGTCGCCCTCGTTCTCTTTCGGCTCGCAGCCGCAGATGCCCACCGACGAAGTGATGTCACGCATTCTCTTCGCCAAACCATCCGGCAGTCTCTCGGCCTTCCAGGCGGTGATGCTGGCGCAGTCGGTGGCGCAATTCTCCGGCGCTGGCCCTGGTCTCGATGTCTTCGAGAAGCTGCGTAAGTCGCTTGGCGTCGACTCGCTCGACATTCGCGAGGATGCGAGCGGCGGCGTCAGTGCCGGCGCGTCTCGCTACATCTCCGACAACGTCAGTATCGGCGTGCGGGCAGGCGCGCGGCCTGAGCAATCCGCTGTCGGCGTCAACGTCGATATCACGCGGCGCGTGCGTGGCGTGGGCGAAGTGGGCGCCGATGGCCGCACCTCCGTCGGTATCGGTGTCGAATGGGAATATTGATTCGCCGCGCACGCCGTTTTTGATGCCGCTTTCAATGACCGACGATGCGCGAAAGTGCCTGTCGCTCAAGCCTTTCTGCAAAGCAGATATATGTATCTATTGAGATATGAAAGAGCGGCGATTTGTGCGCGGCCGCCATTGAGCAGCTTCTTGCAATATTGGTTTTCTGTGCGCCGCCAGAGCCTTGTACTACGCTGGCCCTGTATATAGCACGTATTCATACTATTATGATGATGATGGCGAAGCGGTCCGTTGCAATAACTTGCTGACGAAGTGACTGTCTTAAAAAGGTATCGCGCCCCTCACTTGCACCTTGACAATATTTGCTCACTGCCATGATTTCTTGGTTACGCTGTATTTACAGCCACTAATATTGACTTTGTCATCTATAGCGACAGTGGGAGGGTCATCGACGGTTTGGGTCGTGGCCTGAATTGGGTGAGGGGCAACAACAATGACAGCAGTCGAAAAATCAAAACGGGGCTTTGCGTCGATGACACCGGAACGGCGCCAGGAAGTGGCGCGCAAAGGTGGCTTGGCGGTCAAACCCGAAAATCGTGCCTTCTCGAAAGACAAGAAACTGGCGGTGAAAGCCGGCCGCAAAGGTGGCTCCTCCGTCAGCCCGCAAAACCGTGCCTTCTCTCGCAATCCAGCACTGGCTTCGAGCGCGGGTCGCAAGGGCGGGCTTGCTGGTCCGAACCCTGCAACTCCTGAGGCTTCCGAGAGTTGATCAGCGTGCGTTGATCCACGCTCTCACGCAAGGGAGGTTTTCATGAACAGACGCCAATTGATTGCAGCCGTATTCGCATCAGCAGCCGTGAGTGTGACGGGCGTGCGTGCGATGGCATCTGAACGCATCGAAGATCTCCCTGCGGAAGGCGCCATCGAAGCGAAAAAGTGGGGTTGGGGACCACCGGGCCATGCACGTGGTTGGGGACGCGGCAATAGCGGTTGGGCGGCAACACGTGGTCGCAAACGCGGCTGGTATAAACATCGCGGGCGCGGTTGGTAAAACGCTCGCTTTGATGACGATAAACGACACTGCGCGACATTGTTCGCGCAGTTTTTGTTCGATGCGGCCGTCGCATCAAGATAAATCGCCCCGCAATTGGGACGCGATTTTCTCCGAGCAGCCATGCATCTCAGATTTCGTCATAGAATCTTCGCATTGTGCCGCAGGGTGATTCTAAAAATATCGTAATGTGAATATTCAGAATTTGTTCACGTTCAAAGCGCCATGAAGAGCACGTTCGACAACCCAAGGAGATTCAAAAATGAAATTTCATGCACTCACTTTGGCAGCTTCGGTTCTGGGCGCTGTGACCTTGGGCGCCATTGGCTCGGCAAGCGCGATGCCTGTGTCGCAGATGCCGGCCGCGGCGGCTCAGATCAATATCGATCACGTGCAATATCGCCCCGGCCATCCGCACTATCGCCATGCGCGCCCGGTACGTCGTCCGGTTTGCCGCATCAATACGATCCGCACGCGTGGCCCGTTCGGCCGTGTGGTCGTCAAGCAAGTGCGCGTCTGCCGCTAATCTATTTGCAAAGCGAAGCGCCGCGGATTTTTCCGCGGCGTTTTCATGTGCCCGCGAACATGCGCGCATAAAACGAGTCGACGTCCGCCTGGCCCTGCGTCTGCAAACGTCTGTTGCGCGCATCGACATCGTCGGGCAATTCCTTGCCGCCGGCATCGCCCACCTGCCGCGAGACTTTGCGGACAAAGCTGCATCGCTCGTGCCGCAAGGCACCGAAAGCGGTGAAGGTCGCGGCGAGATCTGTTGATGCCGCGATCTGCGGCGCCAGCAGGATCGAATCTTCCAGCGCCATGGCGCCGCCTTGTCCCATATAGGGCGTGCAGGCATGAGCGCCGTCGCCGATGATCAGAACCCGGCCTTTACTCCAGGGCAGGGGCAGCGCCATCTCCTCCACCGCTGTATAGAGCACACCTTCGGGGGACGTCAGTTCGTCGAGCAGAGCGGCGGCCGGGCCTTTGAACTCGGCGAGCTTCTCGCGCATGATTTCATGCATCCGCGACGTATCGTAAAGCGGCTTCGACGGTTCATTGGTGGTGGCGAAAATATAAAGCTGATCGTCGCTGATGGGCATGATGCCGAGGCGTTTGCCGACGCCCATCATCATGATCTTGACGTCGATCTCCTTCGGCTTCTTGTGCACGCTGCGCCAGGTGCCAAAGCCGGTGAACTCCGGCGTCATCTTGCCAAACAGCCGTTCGCGGATCGACGAGCGAATGCCGTCGGCGCCGATGAGTCCGTCGCAAGCGATCTCGCTGCCATCGGAGAGCCGCACGATGACCTGAGCGCCTTGATCATCAAAGCTCTCGACGGTCAGGCCGAGTTTGATGTCGACGCCCAGGCGTTGCACCTCGTCCGCGAGCGCACGGTGCAAATCCGAACGCTTGATGCCAACAATCGGCGGCACGCGCGCGGGATCGCGTGACGGATAATGCGTTTCGGTGATGAAACTACCGTCCGCCGTCAGATAGACATTACGGCCGTCGCTCGCCCAGCCGCGCTCCAAAACCGCATCAAGCACGCCCAGGGTACGGACCGATTCCAATCCATTGGCGTAGAGAAAAATGCCGGAACTCGACGGCGTCCAATGCGGGTCTTTCTCCACCAGAACCACGTCGACCGACTGGCGCTTGAGCGCAATGGCAAGAGAAGCGCCAGCAATGCCGCCGCCGACAATGACGATTTTCGTCATGAAGCGTTTTACCTTTGAAACATCATACGGATACGTATGATGTTATGCCAGCCCACGTAGCAAGGCAAAGCGCGCACAGGTATCGTTTGATTAGTCAAACGCGATCTACACGCCGAGATAGCGCGCCTTGATCTCGCTGTCGGTGGCGAGCTCCGCCGGCAGACAGTGGTGAACAACCTGGCCTTTGGCGACGATGTAAACGCGGTCGGCATATTTCAGTACGAAGGCCAGTTGCTGTTCGACGAGAAGCACAGCCGTGCCGCTGTCCTTCAAGGCGCCGACGAGGCGACCCAGTTCGCGCACCATCAGCGGCGCTAGCCCCTCGGTCGGTTCATCCATCAGCAACAGAGTCGGATTGGCGACGAGCGCGCGCCCGGCCGCCAGCATCTGCTGTTCGCCGCCGCTCAGTTTGGCACCGGATTGATCGAGCCTTTGACCGAGATTGGGAAAAAGTTCGATCATCTTGGCGAATGTCCAGGGGCTTGCTGCCCGTTCGCGCGCCGTCACCTGAAGATGTTCGCGCACCGAGAGAGAGGGGAAGACGCGCCGGCCCTGCGGCACATATCCCAGTCCCAGCCGCGCGATGCGATGCGGCGCCAGCCGCGTGATATCCGTGCCGTCGAACACGATACGGCCACTGCGTGGCGGCGTGAGCCCCATGATAGAGCGCATCAAAGTCGTCTTGCCGACGCCATTGCGGCCGAGGATGCCGACGATTTCGCCGGGCTTCACCTCCAGCGACAGGTCTTGCAGTATCTGGCTCGAGCCGTAGTTGGTGTAGATGTTCTCAACTTGGAGCATGGCTCACTCCACGCCCAGATAGATGTCGCTGACCTGCTTGTTGCCGCGAATGGCTGCCTCGTCGCCCTCGGCGATGATCCGGCCTTGATGCATAACAGCGATACGATCGGCGATTTCGAAGGCGACATCCATGTCGTGCTCGATCATCAGAATGGTCATATCGCGCGGCAAGGCGCGCACCATGGCGGCGACGCGATGGGTCTCGGCCGGTGACAAGCCGGATGTCGGCTCATCGAGCAGCAGGATTTTCGGATCGCCCGCGAGCGCCATCACCACTTCGATCTGGCGCTGTTCGCCATAGGACAAGTTCTGGACGATGGTGTCGGCCACATCGGTCAAATTCCATTCCGTCAGCAGGGCCTCGGCCCGCTCGCGCACGCCCACATACTGCGTCATCGGTCGGATGAATTTGAACGTCACCTGCTGCGCGCCGCAGACGGCGAGTTGAAGGTTTTGAAAGACGGTGAGCTGGCGGAACAGATTGGTGATCTGGAACGTGCGGGCAAGACCGAGCCGGGCGCGGGCATCCGGTGCCAGCTGGGTGATATCCTGGCCAAACAGGCTGATGCGGCCCGCCGAAGCGATGATATTGCCGGAGATGGAATGAAACAGCGTCGTCTTGCCGGCGCCATTGGGACCAAGCAACACCAACCGTTCGCCCGGCGCCATCGCCAATGTCACGTCGGTCAGCGCACGCACGCCGCCGAAATTCTTGGCGACGTTCTGCACGTCGAGAGCTTTGGGCGCCGTCATGGTTTACGCCTCGCCATGAAGCGCTCGCGGTAGAGGCCGATCAGCCCGCGCGGCGCGAACAAAGTCGTCGCCACATAGATGATGCCGAGCGCCAGCAGCCAGTGCTGCGTCTGCGACGATATGATGTCTTCGAGCAGAATGATCGCCGCTGCGCCGATGGCCGGACCAAGCAGCGTGCCGACGCCGCCAATGATCACCATGATCAGCACTTCGGCCGAGCGCACCACATGCAGGAAGTCGGGGCTGACGAAGCGGTTGTAATAGACATAGAGGGCGCCGGCGAGGCCGGCAAAGGCAGCGGCAATGACGAAGGCCGCGAATTGATGCCGCCAAACATTGAATCCCAAGGCCTGCATGCGGCTCTCGCTCTCGCGAATGCCTTGCAAGGCCAGGCCGAAGGGCGAACGGATCAGCGCCACCAGCACGACCGTCGAGGCGGCGACAAGCGCCAGCACCAGAAAATAGAACGAGGTCTCGTCAGAAACGAAAGCCGGCCGGCGCAGGCCGGGCAGGCCATCATCGCCACCGGTCATGGTGCGCCAGCCGAAGGCAACGCCCCACACCACCTGTGCCAGGGCGAGCGTGATCATCAAGAGATAGCTGCCGCGCGCGCGCAGAGCGAGAAGCGCGAACACCATGCCCAAGACGATCGCCATGGCAAGCCCGGCGGGAAAGGCGACCCATTCCGACATCCGCAGCTTCACCGACAGGATGCCGATCGTATAGGCGCTGATGCCGAAGAAGGCCGCATGCCCGAGCGAGGCCAAGCCGGTATAGCCAATCAAAAGATCGAGGCTCATGGCGAAGAGTGCGAAGATCAGGATCTTGGTGGTAAGGCTGACATAATAGGACGGCACCACGAAGGGCAGGGCCACGAACACGACAGCCGCCAGGGCAATGAAAAGGAGGGTACGAGCCATTACAGACGCCCGAACAGGCCCGTCGGCCGAAAAGAGAGAATGATCGCCATCGGCACGAAGATCGTGAACAAGGCGAGTTCGGGAAAGAAGATCTTGCCGAAATTATCGAGCAGGCCGACCAGCAGGCCGCCGATCAAAGCGCCCCGCAAACTGCCGAGACCGCCGACGATAACCACGACAAAGGCCAGCAGCATCACCTCGAAATCGGCGCCCGGCTGCGCTCCGATAATGGGACCGCCGAGCACGCCGCCGAGCGCCGCCAACAAGGCGCCGACGGCGAAGACCAGAGTGAAGAGCAGCGACACATCGATACCGAGCGCTCCGGCGATCTCCGCGTCATCGACACCGGCGCGCAGCATGGCGCCAAGCCGCGTGCGCTCCTGAAACCACCAGAGAATAAGCGCGACGATCAAACCGACGCCGATCAAAGCCAGACGATAGGTCGGATAGCGGGCGTCGCCGATCGAGATCGAGCCGGAAAAGGCAGCGGGTTTCGGCAGAACGATGGGGTCGCCGCCCCAGATCCAGAGCGTCAGATCGGCGAAAATGAACAGGAACCCGAAGGTGAGCAGGGTCTGCGGCAATTCCTGCAAGTGGAAGCGGCGCAGGAAATAGCGTTCCATCACCGCGCCCAACAGCGCGACGACGAGCGGCGCCACGATCAACGCCAAGGCGAAGCTGCCGGTCTTGGCGATGATCGTCGAGCCGATATAGGCGCCGATGAGATAATAGGACCCGTGCGTCAGGTTCAAAATCTTCATCAGGCCGTAGATCAGCGACAATCCGGCCGCCAGCAGAAACAGCAGCATGCCGAAGGAGATGCCGTTCAGCGTGTGGATGACCCAGATCATGCGGCTGCGCTATTTCTTTTCCAGAACCTTGGCGCAGTTCGTCATCGAGCCTTTCAATTCACTGTAGCGGTATTTGTAGGATTCGAGTTCCGCTTCGGTCATCGGCCAGAACTGGTCGACATTGTCGAAGCTCTCGACCACCACATTGGCATAGCCTTCCTTCGTCTTTTCGACCTTGCGCACATACATCGACTGAATGAGCTGGCCGTATTTGTCGAAGGAGATATTGCCCTTGGGCGAGGCGAATTTGTCGGGCCGGAAGGCGGCGAGGAATTTCTCGGTATCTTCCACCTTGCCGTCGACAGCCTTGGCGGCATCGGCGATGGCATGCGCGCCGGCCCACCCGTCAGCGCCGTTGTCGCTGGGAATGCGTTTGGCGCGTTTCATATATTCGGCGACGAAAGCCTGGTTTTCCGGCGTCTGGATCGTCGGCGCGTAGTGCAGGGTGGAATAAATGCCGAGCGCCGCATCGCCCAATTGCGGCAGGAAGGGCTCGTAGACGATCTGGCCAAAAATATCCATCAGCGGATATTTCGCCTTCATGCCCAACTCGTCGAACTGTTTGACGAATTTCAACCCGGCGCTACCCGGCAGGAAGGTGACAACGCCGTCGACGCCCGATTGGATATTGGTGACGTAGGGACCATAGTCGTTCGTGTTGATGGGCGGATATTGCTCCTGCACGATCGTGCCGCCGAGCTTGCAGAAGGCCTGCGCGAAGCCGCCGATCGTATCGAAACCGCCAGCGTAATCCGACGTCATGGTCGCGACCTTGCGCCAGCCATTCTTATAGGCGAAGGCCGCCGCTGCCGCCGCTGGCGTGCGGCCGTTCTGCGACGTGCGCACGATAAAGGGATTGTAGAGCGGGCCGGGCATAGTCAGTTCGTTGGCGCCGGCATCGCCCGACAGCACCATGGGAATTTTCTTCTCGCGCGCATAATCGTTGACGGCGAGCGCCACGGCGGTCGAAACGAAACCCGCGAGAATCTGCACCTTGTCGTTCTCGACCAGTTTGCGCGCTTTGGTCAGCCCCACGTCCGGCCGCCCTTGCTCGTCCTCGACGATCAACTCAATCTTGCGGCCGCCCACTTGATTGCCGATGGAATCGAAGTAGATGCGCGTGCCTGTTAAAGTGTCTTCGCCATTCGGCGCGAAGGTGCCGGAGAGGGGCAGGATCAGACCGATCTTGATCGGGCCTTGCTGAGCGAAGCTGCTCGTTGTCGGCAGCATCAAGGGCAATAAGCCAGCCGCGATCCATGAAGCGCGCATGTTCCCTCCCAGGACTCTCTCAAACGCGAGGTCTCGTCGGCCGAGACTCCCTTCGTTTGATTAGAAGACTATCTATTTTTGCCGGGCTGACAATAGGCGTTGGCTGATCGTGAAGCGATACGCCTGACGGCGTGTGGTCATCTCCAGATCACCGCGCAAGTTTCAGACTTGTTCCAACCACCGTTTTTCGCCGGTGCGAAGCGCTTCGACCAATTCCGGTCGGTCGACACCGGGCAGATCGTCGCGAGGGCGGTTGGGCGACCGCGCCAGCACGTAGCTCAGAAAGCGATACGACATTCGATAGCCGGCAAGCTCGGCCGTGTTGATCGATGGCATGCGATTGGGATCGCAGGGGAGAAGCAAGTCCCTGATGTAGATCATGCGCAATCCTGCGATCAACCAGCGGCGGTCGAGCTTCTGCGCGCGCCACAACAGCCGAACGGTGCCGATCATGCAGACGTCGACGCCGTCGACGGGTACGAAGCTGAGGAGCTGGCATGGCGTCTCGGCCAGCGCGCGTTCGCCAGCTACTTTCGTGACGGTGGGCGCGAGCTGATGCAGGCTGATCCGTCCGCTCGCGGCATTGCGACGGCTCGCGGCCACGAAGCCTGCGCCGTCTCCATGGTACCAGGACACGTCCACGGTGGATTGCGGATGGTAGCTGGCGGCCATCTCTTCCCATTGACCCGCATCGCGTGCCGTTCTCTCGCGCTGAACCAGGTCGGCGATCCGCAAGCCGTCGAGAATGTCCGCATCGGGGCCGTCCAGACCCCGTTGTATGTTCGCATCGCGCGGCGGTACCTGAGCAGAGGCGGGTGCGGCAACCGCGCCTATCAGCGTGGCGGCGATGAGAAAATCGCGACGGGCCGATTGCCTTTGATCGATCAGGTGGTCGCGGGACATGATCGCTTCTCCACAAGAGGGCCAGCATCGCCATCGACGCTGAAGGGCAGATGTCGTCGGCGCAGACTCAAGAGCAGCAGCAGGGTTGGCACCAGCAAGGCCAAGCCGACGGCGAAGACCGCGCCGGGTGAAATGCCTCTCGAAAGAGCCGCTCCCGCTGTCGCCGGTCCGATGGCGCTACTTAAGCCGTAAGCAAGTGTGACGACGCCGTAGATCGTGCCGAACCAGCGCACACCGAAGGCGCGCGAGACGATATAGGCTGCGGCATCCATTTCCGATCCGAGCCCGAGGCCGAGAAGCACCGCGGCGAGATAGAGCGTGGTCGGTGTTGCATCGATGAGCAGCGCAGTGAGACCGACGATCGGCAAGAGCGTGAAGCCGGCCGTGACGAGAGGTGAAAACCAACGATCGAGCATGAGGCCGGCCGACAGGCGGCCGACGAACATGGCCGCGCCGACCACTGTCATGATTGAGGCGGCGCTCAGCGGCGAAATCCCCTGTTGCCGAAGAATGACAGGCAGGTTCACCATGATGCCCGCCAGGACACCGGTGAGGATCACGAACACGGCCGTTATGACCCAGAAGGTGCCGCTGCGCAGCGCCTCGGCCAAACTCATTCCTGGTGCTCCGACATGAGCTTCCGAGGGTGTGACCGCAGGTGGATCGCGGAGCAGGAACACGGCGCAGAGCAGGATGATGGCGCCTGCGGCCGTTCCCAAAATCACATAGGACATGCGCCAGCCATAGAGATCGATCAGCTTGGCGGCGAAGGGCGGCCAGAACGCCACGCCTAACGAGGTGCAGGCGAAAATCAGGCTCAGCGCAAGACCGCGCCGCTGCGTGAACCAGCGCGTAGCGAGTTGCACATACAGGACGGGTGTTGCTGCAAAGCCAAGCGCGCCGACCAGGACCAGCAGCGCAACGAACTGGATCGGATCATGAGGCAGAAGCGCGAGCGCGATAAACCCAAGTGCATAGGCCGGGCCACCGACCAGAGCCATGCGGCGCACACCGAAGGCGTCGACGGCGCGTCCCGCTATCGGGGCAAGAAGTGCGGCGGCGATCGTGGCGGGGCCGATGGCGGCTGCGATCGTCGTCGGCGACCAGCCAGTCGCGGCGGAGATTTCGGGCGCAAACACGCCAAAGGTGAACAGGATCGTCGCGGCCTGTCCGCAGAACATGCAAAGGCCCGCACCGAGCACCACGAGCCATGCGCGGTCGGTTTCGGCCGTATTGGCTCCGGCTTCGCTTCGTCTCCCCATTCCCCGCTCCCGTTCGTTGCTTGGTGATCTTTTAGCAGACTGGGTCGAAGTTTCAAAGAAGAATATTCATATAGTCTATTATTAAAGAAGGACGACGTTTAATTTAATTAGTTCAGCCTAATCAGGATATTATTTTGGTATAGAACCGCTCGAGGCGTGCATTGACGGATCGCCGAAACTGCCATAGTCGTTTAATAGTAGATTGTAAGTCTATTATTAAATGAGGAGGCAGGAATGGAAGCTGCGGTTGTCGATCTGCCCATGCAGGAGACATTCGACGTCGTCGCATGGGCGAGGGATTTCGTGCCGGAATTGCGCGCGGCGCAGGCTGAATCGGACCGTCTCGGCCGTCCGCCCGAGCATGTGGTCGACAAGCTGAAACGGGCCGGCGTGTATGCGCTGACGGTGCCGCGTGCCTATGGCGGCTTGCAGGCTGATATCACGACCTGGATGCGAACCGTGACCGAACTCGGCCGTGGCGACGGCGGCGTTGCCTGGGCGGTGACGCTGGTCACTGCCTGCAACTGGATGGCAGCGGGCCTATACCCCAAACATGTTGCGGACAAAGTCTTTGCCAAGCCGGCCACATGCGTTGCCGGCGTGTTCTCCAACCGCGCCGTCAAGGCTCACCGCGTGGACGGCGGGATCTTTGTCGACCAGGGGATGTGGTTCTTCAACTCGGGCGTCTATCAGGCCGATTGGGATCTTCTGGGCGTGCCGATGTTCAATGAGGCAGGCGACCCGATCGGGCCCGGCATCGCGCTCGTACCGATGAGCGACGTCAAAATTCTCAACGACTGGGATCCTATCGGCATCCGAGGCAGCGGCAGTTCCAATGTCAGCATGGAGAACGTCTTCATTCCCGATGACCACATCGTCGGTCTATTTGCCTGCAACGAAGGCCGGCAGCCGCGGACGTTTCCGGATGAAGCGCTCTATCGCAGCGCCTTCGCGCCTTTGATGGTCGGTATTCTGACCTTCCCGATGCTCGGCCTGGGCCTGCATATGCTGGAAGAATTTTTGCAGACTTTGCCGAAGCGCGACATCAAGCTGACACCCTACACCAAGGCGGGAGAGGCCGCAGTCACACACCTGCAACTCGGCGAGGCAAGCGCCAAGATCGACGCCGCATGCACGATCGTCGAAAAGCTGTGTCGCGAGATCGATGCATGGGCCGCGACCGGCGAATACATGGAGCAGGTTCAGCGCGCCGCGCTCTGCCGCGACAGTGCCTTCGCCGACCAGCTTGTTTGGGAGGCCGTGGACTTGCTTGCGGATGCCAGCGGCGGATCCTTCTCCCGCATCGGCAACACGGCGAACCGCATCTGGCAGGACGTCAAGGTCGGCGCCGCCCATCCGTTCATCAATCTCGCAAGCAACTACGAGCTTTACGGGCGGATGATGGCTGGCGTCGAGCCGCCGCTCATGCCGGTCTGAGCAGGACAGGGCGGCGACCCGTCTCGCCGCCCGCTGTCCAGGGATCGCGCCACCAGGCGAGGCGGTCCGGCCCAATGCCGCGGATGAATACGACCGCATCGCGGACTGTCTTGCGCGCCGCGTCGAGTTCCAAACCGATGGCGCGGAGGATCATCACCTCCACTTCCTCCACATAGTCGCGCCGGACATCCTCCTTGTGACGGGCCAGATGGCTCATCGCCTCCCGCAAAGTGCCGATCGCGATCGTCGCGGCGGCTTCTATGTCGGCGAAATGGACGATGCCGGCGTCGCGCGAGGCTTCGAGATGAGTCGTAATGCCCCGCAGCAGGATATTGTCATAGGCAAGCGTGTCCGGGCGTGAAGCGAACGCGGCCCAGGCCGGGTCAAGTACACCGCGCAGCAGAAAGAGCTGGATCGCAACGGTCATGCGAAAGAAGGGAGGCTCGGGACCGTCGAACAAAGCCACGAGCGTGTGGATCATTTCATCCACTTGGTTGCGCCCAACCTCGTCGACCGCCTGTTCGACGGATGTAAAATATTTGTAGAAGGTGGCCCTGGAGACGGCCGCACGCGCGGCGACGTCATCGAGGCTCGGCAACCCTCCCTCCGTTTGCAGGGCGCATGTGTCGAGGACCGCTTGCAGGAGCCGAAGCCGCATGCGAGCACGTCGCTCCGCTGCGACCCGAACGCGGTGATCTTCAGCCTCATCCATGGCGCGCGCCATCTCCTGGTCTCATACACGTGGCCGATGCGGCTCCGCGCACCTTGTCATGATCCCATACATCGTTCCGGTGCAATCTGCCATCACACTCAAGGCTCTGCCGCCATGCTGCGCTGCCGTGCCGCCGATGGCTTGTACCAACGCGGCCAGGCGCGCAGCGTCGCGGCCCGCAGCAGCCATTCTAGTGGGCCATAGGCGTGATAGGCCAGCCACCAGCGCGACAGGAACAGTTGCGCCACGAAAATCTCGATGGCGATGGTGAAGGCGATGAACGGCGAGAGCTGGCCGATCAGTTTGAGGCCATAACCGTAGAACATCAGCGCGCAGATCAGCGACTGCATGAGATAGTTCGTCAGTGCCATCTGTCCGGCTGGCGCGAGAGCAGCGCGAATGCGCGCGCCGATCGAGGTTTCGAAGAGACGCAAGCCAAGTGCCATATAGGCGCCGGTAAGGAAGGGCGCGGTGGCAAGCCCGATCGCAAATCCGGCGAGGGCCCAGGGCGTGCCTGTCGAAAAAGCCCCGCTCAATGCGTAGACGAGGGCGCCGGGCAGACCGACGAAAAGCCCCAGCACCGTGAGACGGCGCAGCAAGGCGACGTGCTGCTGCGGATGCGCCAGCATCTGATGCCGCCCGGCGATCAAACCGAAGAGGAACATGGCGAGCGCGCAGGGCGCCTGCACCAGCGCCAGCACGATCCACACCGACGACATGGAACTGAGATTTTGGCCGATGACCTCGCGGATCGTGCCGGCATAGGCGGACTGGATCTGATAGGCCTGATCGAAAATCTTGATCGGATCTTCCCGCACGGGCGCGATCCAATCGAGCACCGCCACGCCGGTCCACAACAAGACGGTGGCAATGATCAAACCGACAGCCAGTTTGAAGAGAGGGCCGTCCTGGTCGTCGCGCAGATAGAGCAGGATCACGCCCAGCACCGCATAGGTGGTGAGAATGTCACCTCTGAACAGAAACACCGCATGGATCAGGCCGATGAGCCATAGGCCGGCAAGGCGGCGCAGCATGCGTGGCGCAATGCTCTGGTCGACGCGCTCGGCCGCCGCCATCTGCAGGGTGAAACTATAGCCAAAAAGGAAAGAGAACAGCAGGTAGAACTTGGTCTCGAAGAACAGCGAGATGAAGATGCGTACCGCCTTGTCGCGCGCATCGGCAAAGACTGGATCGGAAATATCGAGGCCATAGAAGGGTGAGGCGAAGGCAGCGATATTGACCACCAGAATGCCGAGCAGCGCAAAACCTCTTAAGCCATCGACATTGAGAATGCGCGGATCGGGCAGGGGTGCGGGCATGGCTAGTGCGCCTCGTCGCAGAGCGGCGCTTCGATCGAGACGTCGCTGGCTTTCGGTTGCAGGAAACGTTCGAGCATCAGCACGAAAGTGTTGCGCTGACCTTGCACGCTGAACTCCGGATCGATCGCGACACGGGCGAACAGACCGTCGATCATCGCGGCGATGCCAAGCGCCACTTGCGTGGCATCGAGGCCCGGCATGATCTGCCGTCGCTTGATCGCGCCCGCCGCCAGCACCGTCAGTCCTTCGCGCAGGAGCGCATCGTTATGGCGGACGAGGGCGCCGATATCGGGATCGCGGCTGGCTTCGGCGGCGACTTCCAACGCCAGATTGGCGAAATCGCGCTCGCTCGCCATGGCAAGGACCAAGTCGAAGAAGCCGTGCAGCGCCTCATAGAGATCGGGCTGGTCGGCAAGGCCGGCCAGATGGCTTTTCGCCTCCTCGCCCTGTTGTTCGACAATGGCGGCGATGATCGCTTTCTTCGAGCGGAAATAGTGAAACAGATTGCCGGTGCTGATCCCGGCTTCGCTGCAAATCTCCGCCGTTGTCGTCGGATGAAAGCCTTTGCGCGCGAAACAAGCCTTGGCCGCCTCCAGGATCGCCTGGCGGCGTGCGGAATGGTCTTCCACTTTGATCGGGCGGGCCATGAGACTGTACCGAGTGGTCAGTCTGTGAATTAGAAGAGTCCGTCCAGACGGTCAAGTCATCGCAAAGGCGGTCCACAAAGGATTTGCTTGCTTTAGTTCTTTTAGTCTATCTATTATATATAATATACATTCGCCGCTTTGGCCGCGCCTGAAAGTCAGCTTATCCCGATCGCTTCGCCGCCGTTTTCTCCGTCGATGTGTTGAGCGCCGATGCGCCGGAGAAAATCCGCTACTGGGTCGGCAAGGGTCTCTCGGGCTTGCGCCTCTTTACCACCGGCAGCACCATGAGCCAGCAAGGTTGGCTCGACGATCCCAAGACCTTTCCGGCTTGGGAATGCGCGCAGGAAATCGGCATTCCGGTTTGCGTGCAGATGCATCTCAAGGCTGTCAGCCAGTTGCGCACTTTGCTGGAACGCTTTCCCAAGGCGACGGTGATCCTCGATCATCTGGCCTCGCCTGACGCCCGCGACGGGGCACCCTATGCGGCGGCGCAGCCGCTGTTCGATCTGGCGCGCTATCCCAACCTGACTTTGAAATTGACCATCCGCAATATCCGCATGATCGCCGAAGGCGGTGGCGCGTTCCAACCGTATTTCTAGAAAGTCGTCGACACGTTCGGCGCCTCGCGCATCGCCTGGGGCTCGAACTATCCGACCTCCGATGCCTCGCTGTCGCGCATCGTCGAAGAAAGCTTGGCGGCTTTGTCTTTCCTGCCGGAGAACGATCAGGAGTGGATCCTGCGGCGCACGGCAGAGCGGCTTTATCCATCCTTGGCGCGCTGAACGGAGGGGTTCAGCGGTCAAGCAAACAAAAGAGTTTACACGGGAGGACATCATGACGGGCAGATTGCCGACACGACTTTTGGCGGGCTCTTCGCCCTTTGCGCCAGCGTGCAGATCGCCGCGGCGCAGGCCGATCTCTATCGGATCATCGTGCCGTTCGCGCCGGGCGGCGGCCAGGACGTGCTGGCACGCGTCATCGCGCCGGAGCTGCAAACACTGTTGGGCGAAACGGTCATCGTCGAAAACCGTGCCGGGGCGGGTGGCGGTGTCGGCAGTTCGGTGGTGGCGAAATCGCCGCCCGACGGCAAGACCATGGTGATGGCGGCCTCAAGCCATTCGATTGGCCCCGCCATCGACCGCAAAGTGCCTTATGATCCGATCAAGGACTTCACGCCGCTCGCCCATGTTGGCACCGGTGCCTATCTGCTGTTGATCAACTCGGCCGTGCCGGCGAAATCGGTCGCCGAATTGATCACCTATGCCAAGGCCAATCCCGGCAAGCTCAATTATGCCTCGGCCGGTGTCGGCAGCGCCACGCATCTGGCTTCCGCTTATTTCACCAATCGCGCTGAAATCAACGTCGTGCACGTGCCCTACAAGAGCACGGCGGAAGCGTTGAACAGCACTGTGGTCGGCGACACGCAAATCTTGATCGTGCCGACCCTGGGTTCGCAGGGCTTCATCGAAAATCCCGGCTTGAGGGTTCTCGCAGTGGTTTCGAAGAAGCGCGTGCCGTCGCTGCCTAACATTCCGACGGTCGATGAAAGCGGTCTGCCGAATTTCGAATTCTCCTCCTGGTTCGGCCTGCTCGGCCCCGCCAACATGCCGGTCGAACTGCGCGACAAGCTCAACGGCATGCTGAACAAGATCATCCAGATGCCGGGCGTCGCCGAGAAGATTGAAATTCAAGGCATTGAGCCGAAGACGATGAGCGCGCCGGAGTTCACCCAGCTCCTCATCGACAATTACGAGACGATCAAGCGGATCGTGAAGGCGGCCAATATCGGCGGCACGTGATCGACTGATTTTCAAAGCTCCCTCGAGCGTCCCTCGAGTGCAACTTGGCCCGGTGCCGTCTCTGGCGGTACCGGGTCTTTTTATTTAGACTCCGCCGCGTCGTTTATCGTTGGCGAGGTTGATCTTGAAATCAGTGCTGGTCGTCGCTTCAATTCTGGTCATGAGCCTGACTGCCTTCCAAGCCTCCGCCTGGAGCGAACGCGAACTGACCAACGAGGCCCTGCGCGGCACGTTGACCCTGCCGGATGGCGACGCATCCGTGCCGGCGGTCTTGATCTTGGCGGGGTCCGGTCCGGTCGATCGCGATGGCAATCTGCCTGGCGTGCGCAACGACAGCCTGAAAATGCTGGCCCATGGCCTCGCCGATCAGGGCATCGCCTCACTGCGGGTCGATAAACGCGGCATCGGCGGGAGCGCGGTGGCCGGCCTGCGCGAAGAGGATCTGCGCTTCGACACTTATGTCACCGATGCGGTGAGCTGGGCTGAACTTCTGGGCAAGCAAAGCCGCGTGGAGCGCGTCGTGCTGGCGGGACACAGCGAGGGCGCCTTGGTCGCCACGCTGGCGGCGCAGCGGACCACCGTCGCGGGGCTCGTGCTCATCGCGGGAACGGGTGAGCGGATCGACGCCACCATCGACCGGCAACTGATGGCGGCCAAAGTTCCGGACGAGTTGCAACAGGCCTCACGACGGATCACCGAACAATTGAAACAAGGCAAGCCCGTCGCCGATGTGCCGGCGGCGTTGATGTCGATCTACCGACCGAGCGTGCAGAACTACATGATGTCCTGGCTGACGCGCGATCCTGTCGCGGAACTGCGCAAGGTGCGTGGTCCTGTCTTGATCATTCAGGGCAGCACCGATTTCCAGGTTCTTGTCGATGACGCCAAACACCTGTCGGAGGCGCGGCCGGATGCGAAGCTGCTCATCATCGATGGCATGAATCACGTCCTTAAACCCGCGCCCGCCGACCGCGCCGGCAATATCGCCACCTACAAGGATCCGAACCTCGCCCTATCGACGCCATTGGTGCCAGCGATCTCAAGTTTCGTGAAGGGGCTCTAATCTTCTTACGTGCGAGTGATGGAGACACCGCCATCCGCTAGCAAGGCTGTGCCGGTGACGAAGCTCGATGCGTCAGAGGCGAGGAAGAGAGCGGCCTGCGCAATCTCCCGTGGTTCGGCCAGCCGCTTGAGCGCATGCAGGCCCTCAACGAAGGCACGCATTTCCGGCGTGTTGGAAACGGCGCGGCCCATAGGCGTGTCGGTGCCGCCGGGCAGGAGGGCATTGGCCCTGATGCCTTTCGCGCCAAATTCAGCGGCGATCACTTGCGTCAGTCCAACGAGACCCGCCTTGCTCGCCGCATAGGCGCCCATGCCGGGAAAGCCAACCGTGTGGCCGACGAAGGTCGACGTGAAGATAAGCGAACCGCCGCCGCGCGCCAGCATGGCCGGGATCTGATGGCGGGCCGCGAAGAAGGCACCGGTGAGATTGGTGTCGAGCGTCTCACGCCAGGTCTCTACCGAGAGATCGGGTACGGGGGCGGCGATGCCGGTGGTTCCCGCATTGTTGAACGCGATATCCAGGCCGCCGAAGCGATCGATCGCCGTCTCGACCAATGCTCGCGCATGAGCATCGTCACTCACATCGCCCGCCACGGCCACGGCTCGGCCACCGGCGGCTGTAATATGTGCGATCACCTCGTCGAGCGCCGCTTGCCGGCGTCCCGAGAGCACGAGGGCCGCGTCTTCGCGGGCAAACAATTCCGCCGCGACCCGGCCGATGCCGGAACTGGCACCGGTGACAATCGCGATTTTGTTGTTCAATGTCGTCATGAAAGAACCTCTCCAATATAGGACGGCTCTTGTGACGGAGAGGCGTGAGTGGGACGACCCGATTACGACGATGGCGCGAAACAATCCGGCCGTAGACTGAAGTGGCTCGGCTGGGCCGCGCTGCTGCTGGGTCTGCCTCTGGCGCTGATGGGCGCGATCACGCCGCCGAACGAATATCGGGCAGCGCTCGGCATCGACGCGCTCGACTGCGACGGCCCGTTCGGCGTCTATCTCTTCGCCGTGCCGGCGCTGCTCATCTATGGTGTCGGCCTCGTCATCAATGCACAAGCGTGGCGCAGACGGACGAACCTGCTGCTGGCACTCGTCTGCGTTGTTTTGTGTCTCGCGCTCGCGATCAATCTCACCCGCGCCGTCATCGTCGACCACGCACAAGCGGCGGCTTGCAGCTCCAAATAGCGCTACCGATAGAACACGCTCGGCGGCACGCCGAACTGTTTGCGGAACATGGCGGTGAAGGCGCTCTGGCTGGCATAACCGCTCTCCAATGCCACATCAATGACGCGGTCGCCGCGCGCCAGTCGCTCGAGCGCGTGCAGGAGCCGCGCCTGCTGGCGCCATTGACCGAAGGTGAGGCCGGTTTGCTGGACAAACAGGCGATGAATGGTCTTCGCCGTCACGCCAAACTTGTCCGCCCAATCCTGCGCCGTCGCCGCCGCGTCAGGACGCGCCGTCAATTCAGTGCAGAGAAACCGCAGGCGCAGATCGCGCGGCATGGGCAGATGCAGCGGCAGCACCGGCTCCTGCCGCAGTTCATCGAGCAGAAGCCGCATCAGCCGGGCGTCGCGGCTGTCGGGCGCATAGTCGGCGGGCACGCTCATGGCGGCGACGATCAGCTCGCGCAGCAGCGGCGACACGGCGAGGACGCAGCTTTCCTCGGGCAGACCAGGCACGCTGCGATCGTCGATGAACAAAGTACGGATCTTCACATCACCGACCATGCGCACGTCATGGTCGAAGACGGGCACCAGCCAGACGGCGCGGTTTGGTGGCACCACCCAGGTGCCGAAGGTCGAGTGCACGATCATCACGCCGGAGATGGCATAGAGAAGCTGGCCGCGTGGATGGGCGTGCAGGCCGGTCGATGTGCCGTTCGGATAGTCGATCTCCATCGCCGCCATCGGCCGCGCCGTGGCGTGAAAATCGAGGTGTCGGCGGGTGAGGTCGCTGAGGTCAGGCCCCACAATGTCCCTTTCTCGCTATATAGTGTCATTTTAGCGTGAGACGGACAAAGTGGGAAGGGCTAGAGGCAGGCTCCCTCAACCCCGGATCGCACCATGTCCAGCCCATCCACATCCTCGAAAGCCGCCTTTCTCTATCCCTTCGTCGCCGTCGCTTTGTGGGCCGGCAATGTCATCGTCTCAAGGCTCTCGGCCCATGCCATCGGCCCGCAGGCGATCACTTTCTATCGGCTGGTGGTGGCGGTCGGCCTGCTGAGCCTGTTCGTCGCCCGGCCGGCCTGGCGCAATCGCGCGACGATCTGGCCGCACATCGGCCAGTTCATCATCCTGGGCTTTCTCGCCATGTGCTTGTTCCAGAGCCTGTCCTATCTGGCGGCGGAGACCACGACGGCGACTAATATGGCGGTTTTCACCGCGCTGACGCCGCTGCTCACCGTCGCCATCGGCGCTTCGATGCTCGGCGAAACGCCGACCTGGGGCATGATCGGCGGGGGCGTGCTGTCCTTCATCGGCCTGGTCTATCTGGTCAGCGGTGGTGATCCCGCCGCCATCCTGCGCAACGGTGTTCACCTGGGTGATGCGCTGATGCTGATCGCCGCTGTCGTCTATGCGCTCTATGGCGTGTTGCTGAAGCGTTGGAACCTGCAAATCCCCGGCTGGCAATCGACCTATATGCAGGCGCTCTCAACCATGGTTGTGATGTTTCCCGCTTTCCTGGCGACACCAGCGCCGCTGCGCCAGCTCAATACCGACACCATACCGCTCATTCTCTATGCCGGCGCGATGGCCTCGGTCGTGCTACCGTTCCTGTGGATCAAGGGCGTGCAGCAGATCGGCCCTAGCCGCTGCGCCATCTTCCTCAACCTCCTGCCAGTGATGACGGCGGCGGCCGCCATCGTCACGCTCGGCGAGCCGGTGCGCGCTTTCCACGTCATCGGCGGCGGCCTGGCACTGGCCGGCGTCGTCTGCGCGCAGCTCTGGCAGAAGCCGATCTCGGCGCGGCAGCAGGCCGTGGCGGCGGAATGATCGGGCAGGGCCGCTGCGCTTCAGCGGCCCTTCCTCCTACTGAAGCGGCGTCGCCATCACCGGCAGCACGATGCGCGAGGGATGGGCCGCATCGTGCAGGATGGTCTGATCGGCGATCCGTACCGTCGTCGTCGTGCCGTGCTTTGCTCCGGTGTTCGGATTGGCGTCGTAATGCGGGAAGTTCGAGCTTGAGATTTCGAGCGCGATGCGATGTCCGGCCCGGAACAGATTGGCCGTCGGCCACAGGTCGATCTTATATTCGTAGACCTTGCCCGGAGTGATCGGAACGCGCCGCTCCAAACTCTCGCGTGAACTGGCGCGGATGATGCCGTTGCTGAGATTGTAGGCCTTGCCGTCGGGGTGGACATCGACGAGCTTCGCGGTGAAGTCGGTGTCGCGCGCCGTGGAAGCAGCATAGAGCACCACCTGCACGGGGCCGGTCACTTCCATATCCGCTGCCAATGGTTGCGTCTGGTAGACCAGCACATCGGCGCGGCCTTCGATCTTGGTTTGATCGTAAGGGCCGGCCGGCGCCACGTCGCTGGTGCAGCAGGAATGACCGCCAGCGCTTTGCACCGGATTGGCCGGATCGTAGCGATAACGATCCGGCGGCTGCGCGCCTTCCGGCTTGTCGGTGCCGAGCGCGCCGTTGCCGAAGCGCGTATTCGCCTGGCCACGGCTCGACAGATAATAAGGCGTGAAGCGCGTGCCTTCGACCGGCCAGTTGTCGGCTTCGCGCCATTTGTTGGCGCCCATCACGAACAAGCGCACCGGCTTCTGGCTGTCGACGCCATTGGCCTTGCCCTTCAACCAATAGTCGAACCAGGCGAGATGCAACTGGTCGATCGGATTGGTGGCTTCTAGTCCGAAATCGACTTCGCCGACCTTGCGCAGCCAGGGCAGATGCACCCACGGGCCGATCACCAGCCGCTGCCCCTTGCGGGCCACATCGGAACCAGCCTTCTCGCGCATACCGGTGAAATTCTCGACGCCACCGCGCATGAACACATCGTACCAGCCAGCGAAATTAAGCGCCGGCACGGTGACGTTGGGATAGCGCGTGCGGATGCTCCATTGCTTCCAATAGGCATCCCAGGTGTCGTGGGCCACCCAATCGCGATAATAAGGCGCGACAAGATTGCCGTTGCGGCTGCCGGGCAGATAGTCGATCAGCGGCTTGGCGCGATAGAGCGCCGGCAGGTCGGAGACGCCTTTCTGGATGCTGTCGAGCAGCCCTTGATCGCCGAAACGGCGCATGGCTGAGGCGGCAATCGACGTCACCGGCCACGACCTCTTGAAGGCGAGCGAGAAGGCGCCGCCCTCGTAGGACCAGCCGTCGTAATAATCCGAAGCCGTATGAGCCGGCGCGATCGCCACCAGATGCGGTGGCTTTTCGGTCGCGGCCAGCCATTGCGTCGCGCCGACATAGGAAAAGCCGTACATGCCGACCTTGCCGTTCGAGCCCGGCAGTTTGGCGGCCCATTCCACCGTGTCGTAACCGTCCTTGCCTTCGTGGCGAAACGGATAGAACTCACCGCCGGACATATATTGGCCGCGCACGTCCTGGATCACGACGATGTAGCATTGTGAGGCGTAGTCGGCTGGCTTCGCATAGACCACCGATTGCGCGTCGGATTTGTTGTAGGGCAGCCGCATCAGCAACACAGGGTATTCGCCCGGCTCCTGCGGCCGATAGATGTCGGAAAGCAACACCGTGCCATCGCGCATGGTCGCCGGCACGTCGGCTTCCTTCTTGACGGTGCAGGCGCCCTTTTCGAGCGCAGCGGTCGCGGGTGCCGACCAGGCCAACAGCGCGAATGCCGGCCCGATCGACAGGCCAAAGGATTTTGCGACGAGGTGACTCATCCGGGTCATGGCGATCCTCCCAGGCTTCAGCACAACGATAGTGGGAAGAAACGGGAAGGGCGCCTAGCCAAACCTTGGTATGAGTTTGCGCGCGGGAACTATGCCGCGGGCGCGTGATATCGCTTCAGCATGTCGGCCAAGGCCCCATGCAGCGCTTCCGCCGTGTCCTGCACCATGCCGCCATGGCCCGGCAGCACGCGGTCGAAGCGATAGGCGCTGAGACGGGCCAGCGAGCGCAATTGCGTCGGCCAGTCGTACCAACACACGCTGCGGAAGGCGACCAGTTGCTTGTCGTCATGATCCCAGGCCAGCGAGTCACCGGTAAAGAGCAGGGAGCCAGCCAGAAACATCACACTGCCGCGCGTATGGCCGGGCACGGGAATGGCGAGAATGTCACCGGCGACGGTGACAGCCTCCTCGCCCTCGATCACATCGCTGGTGAAGGTCGCACCTTCCCGATCATGGCCGTGAATCCAGACGCGCGCGCCAAAATGTTTCGCGTAACGCCCGCTGTCGCCGACATCGTCCTTGTGGGTCAGCAGCACATCGCCCAGCCCGCCGTTCGCCTCCAGCCATTCGACGACCTGGCGCGTCCAGCGCGGACCGTCGATCATCACGTTGCCGTTTGAACGCCGCAGCAGATAGCTATGCGCACCCCAGGAGGCGCGGGCATTGTAGCCGAGCCGAAAGAGATCCGGCGCCAGCTCCTGTGGGAACAAATCGGCCGGCATGGCAAGGCCTTCGGGTGCGCGCACGGCACTGACCGGACAGAGCAGGGCCGCGCGCCAGGCATCGGCTATCTCGGCAGCGGTTTCCGGCTGGCGGTGAAAGAAATAGCGGTCCTTGCCCTCGGCGACGAGGTCGGGAAAAGCCGTCTGCGCCGCGCCGCATTGGATGCAGCGCTCGTCGATGCGCCAGAGATGAGTGTCGGTGGTGGATTTGCTCATGCGCCCCTCCGATCCACTTCATCTAGGGAGCGCGCGGGGAGAAAAGAAGGACAGGAAATCGGCGAGAAAATCAGCCAGCCTCTGCCACTATTATTGTCTAGCTCACCGGGGGGATTGCGGCAAGCCCCCGGTCTCGGTCTAGGGACTCTGCCCCCAAACACAGGGAGCAGCCATCGATGACATCCAACACTCGGATTTCGCAGCCATTTTATCACGGCACCCGCGCCGATTTGAAACTGGGAGACCTGATCGCGGCCGGATACAATTCCAACTACGGCGCGCGAAAGCCAGCGTCCTGGGTCTATCTCACCGGCACTTTGGACGCCGCCATCTGGGGCGCCGAACTGGCCGCGGGCGAGGGACAACAGAGGATCTATATCGTCGAGCCAACCGGCCCGATCGCCGACGATCCCAACCTGACCGACAAGAAATTCCCCGGCAATCCGACCCAGTCCTACCGTTCTCGCTACCCGCTGCGGATCACCGGCGAGGTCACGGAATGGCAGGGCCATTCGCCTGAACGGCTGAAGGCCATGAAGGAGGGCGTCGAACGCGCGCGGGCGCAAGGCATCGAGGCGATCGACTGATCGCGAGATTATGCACTCGCTGGTTCAGCCGGTTTACAGCCCGGCCGGATCGGCCCACGGATTGATGCCATCTCCGAGCCAACGCAGCGTCGCCGGCCAAAAGCCGTCGGCGAAACGGGCGTGGAACAAGCCGAAATGACCGATTGTCTCGACATCGAGATCGGCGGGTGCCAGCAGCACCTCCTGCCGTTCGGCGCCAGCGTAATAGGCGAGCGTGCGGCGGATCGCCGGCAGTGTGCCCAGCTCGTCGTCGGTCACCGCGACGGCCAGGATCGGCGCGCGGAAGGCGGCGAAGCGAGCCAGCACCTCGGCCCGTGTCTCCGCCGGATAGCTCGCTTCCGTCCGCCGGCCCTTAAAGCTCCATTCGTTGGCGACACCGGCCGGCAAATCTTCCAGCCAACCGAGCCGCTTGCCGGGAAAGTAGCCCCAGACCGCGGTGAGGGCGGGCATCGCCACATGCCATTTCAAGAACAGGCGCAGCCGCTGTTTTGGCGCGTAATCGGGCCAATAGGCATATTGGGCGCCGACGGTCAGCATCCGGTCGACCAAAAAGCCGTGTTCGGCGAGGCCAGGCAGGAAGCCGCCGACGCTATGACCAACCACGAGAAGAGGACCGGCACGGCGCTTTTCGGCAGCGAAGCGGATCGCCGCGTCGAAATCGAGCTGGCCCCAATCGCGCCAGCGGTAGCCGCAACCGCGCAGCCGCCCGGGGCGTGACTGGCCGATGCCGCGATAATCGTAAGTCAGTACGTCATAGCCCTGGCCGGCCAGGAAGCTGGCGTAGAAATGGTAGTAGCGCGCCAGCACGCCCGTCGCCGGATTGATGACGACGAAGCCCTTTGGCGGCGTGGCGGACGGCCAAAAATGCCCGCCAAGCTGGACGCCGTCCCGGCACACAATCCGGAGCCGTTCGGTGGCTGAAAGAGGCGGGGACATCATTTCCAGACTTCGGTTTTGCGAGGGCCTTTGCCCTTTGGACAGCCTTTTCTAGCTATAGTATACTCACTAGACGGTATATACATTTATGAAAGAAAATCAGAGCCCTACACGAGCTAAGATCATCGCGGCGGCTGAGAGGCTGTTTTACGCGGAAGGGATCGGTCGCGTCAGTGTCGATGCAGTCGCCGAGAAGGCCGGCGTCACCAAGCGGACGCTCTACTATCATTTCACCAGCAAGGATGAGTTGATCGAGGCTTATCTGAGCGCCCGCGACCAGCCCAATCTGGCCCTGTTCCGGCGCTGGTTCGAGGCAGCCGACGGCACCGTGGCCGACAAGACGAAGGCCATTTTTCTGAACCTCGGCCACTCCGCCAGCCATCCGCGCTGGAAGGGATGCGGCTTCCTGCGCACCTCCGCCGAGCTTGCCGCCATGCCGGGGCATCCGGCGCTAAAGGTCGGCGCGGCCCACAAGAAGCGGTTCGAGAGCTGGTTGGCCGCCGCCTTCACCGAAGTTGGCATCGTCCTGGCCGAGCCGCTTGCCCGCCAGATCCTCCTGCTGCTCGACGGCGCTTTTGCCGTGACGCTGCTACAGCGCGACCCGGCCTATATGGAGGCGGCCGGCGATGCGGCGCGTGTCCTGGTGGGGACTGTGCTTCGTCAGATTCGCGGGCGCAGGCCGGTCGAGGAGAGCAGTCAGCTCTCTTTGAAGCTTGACGGAAAATCAGAAATCTAAATAGATATTTTAAAGTGATACTTTAGATAAAGATCTTGCTCTAAATCTTTTCTAAATCAAGTTTTGTTCGCCAAAAATTCTGACGTTCTTTCAGCAGGCTATCCCGAAAATAAGCGTCCTCTTCTTCCGCCAGCCGCTCCAGTTCCTCAATCGCAAAGGCCTCTGGGCCATGCTTATCCCAGGCGGCTTGGAGGCTACGGTGCGGATTGGCGCGCTGGCGCAGGGTGAACCAGAGCCGGTTCTCGATGGTCGATAGATCGGGCGCGCGGCCGATCCAACGCTGCCCGGTCGGGCGGCAAAGCACCGCGAAAATCCCGGCCACGGTCTTGCGTTCTTTATAGGCGGCCACGGCTGCCTTTCTGTCGGCGTTTTTCATCTCTTAAATCCCGGGTTCCCACATCCTGCTTCGTGAAAGCGGATGCCAATATCACCCGGATGATATTGACTCAAGAATTTTTATCCGGGTAATGAACTGAGATGACTGAGAAGACCCAAATCCTGAAATGCAGTGCCTTCGACGGCCATAGCCTTTTTGCCCGTGGCGATTTGAGAGAGGTGGCCCTGGCCGTGAGAACGGCTTTTGACCAGCGCCCCGAAGCGTCCATCCTGGTCTTCGACGATCTGACCGGCCGCGTGATCGATCTCGACCTCAGAGGCTCGCCCGAGGAGATCACCGCGCGCCTGGTCCCGCCGGCGCCCCCCACATCAGATACACCGGAGCCACCGCGCGGACGCGGACGCCCCAAGCTCGGCGTCGTCGCCCGCGAGGTCACTCTACTGCCACGTCATTGGGACTGGTTGGCAGCGCAGCCGGGCGGTGCCTCGCAAGCCCTGCGCCGGCTCGTCGAGGAAGCCCGCAAGAACGACGGCGGCAGCACCGAGGCGCGCGCGGCGCAGGAAGCCGCCTATCGCTTCATGTCGACCATGGCCGGCAATCTGCCCGGCTTCGAGGAAGCCTCGCGCGCCTTCTTCGCCAACGAGCGGGAGCGCTTCGTCGAGCAGGTCGCTTCGTGGCCCGTGGATGTACGCGAACATGTGAGACGACTTGCTTGGGGCGAATCCGGCTAACAGGAAGGGCGCCATGAGCACGTTCGTCGTCCGCCACCTGACGGCTGCCGATATCGTTCCGTTCCGCAGTCTCCTCGCCGTCCTCGGCGAGGCTTTCGATGAACGCGACACCTATACGCGCGCCCAGCCCGATCATGCCTATCTGCAAAAACTGCTCGGCGGCCCGCATTTCATCGCGCTCGCTGCACTGGAGAACGGCGCGGTCATCGGCGGGCTTGCCGCCTATGAACTGCCGAAATTCGAACAGGCGCGCAGCGAGATCTATATCTACGATCTGGCTGTGGCGGCCGATCATCGCCGCAAAGGCGTGGCGACGGCGCTCATCGAAACTTTGCAGGACATCGGCACCAAGCGCGGCGCCTATGTGATCTATGTCCAGGCCGATCCGCCCGACACACCGGCCGTCGCGCTCTATACCAAGCTCGGCACCCGCGAGGACGTGCTGCATTTCGACATCGCGGTGGACGCCACCCAAAAGTAGCGCCGTTACCGCGCCGCCTGATCAGCCCGGGCTATCGGCCCAATGACCTCCGACGCACGCAGCGCCCACCAGATCGCCACCGGCTGAAACAGCAGGTGCAGCCAATAATACCATTGCGCCGTAGGCAGACCGTCGACGCTCAAACCTTCGACGGCATTTTTGATATTGGCGGGAAAAACGCAGACGAAATAGATCGCCAGCATGATACCGGCCAGACGCCGCGTCGCCGGCACGAGCAGTCCGAGGGCGCCGGCCACTTCGCAGAGCCCAGTGAACAGCACCACCTCTTTCGGCGCGGGGATGAAGGACGGCATCATCGGCAGGTAGCGCGCGGGCGTCATCAGATGATCGATCCCGAAGAAGAGCAGGGCCGCCGCCATGCCCCAGCGCATGCAGGCGACCCAACTTGCCAGCGCCTGAACGCCGAGCACCCCGCCGATGCGGGCGATGACCGTGGCGATCGCGAGAAAAGCGAAGAACAGCATGGGCGGAGACCTTGACCGAGGATCGAAAGGCGTCGATGTTGACGGTGACAACATAAGCGGAGATGTTGGCAGTGTCAACACCTGACCCGGCAAAGGGGCAAGCCTTCCATCACGGCGATTTGCGCCGCGCCCTGATCGAAGCGACGACCGATCTGATCGAGCGCGACGGGCCCGCCGCCGTCAGCCTGCGCGAGGCCGCGCGCATCGCCGGCGTCTCCCATAACGCGCCATATCGGCATTTTCCGACGCGCGATGCGCTGCTCGCCGCCGTCGCCGCCCATGGGTTCGACGAGCTGAAGGCGGCGTTCGACGTGCCGGCCGTGGCGGCCGTCGATGATCGCCTGCTGGCGCTGGGCGAGGCCTATCTGCATTTCGCGCAGACCAAGCCCGGCCTGTTCAAGCTGATGTTCGGCAGCGGGCTCGACCGCAAGGGCCACCCCGATCTCGACCGCGCCGCGCAGGCGGCATACGCCGTTCTTCTGAACGCCAGCGGTCCGCAGGGGCAGGCGTCGCGGGAAGGGGCGCTCGGCGCCTGGGCTTTAGTCCACGGCCTGGCGCATCTCATCGTCGACGACCAGCTCGCGCCCGATCTGCGCGAAGATGCCCGCAAGGCGGTTCTGCTGGAAAAGATATCGAAAGCTTATGGGCACCTTCGCGGCTAGAGTTCGGCCCCGTCAGCGGAGAAGACGGCGCGTGATCCGGTAATTCACGGTCTGATCTGTTGACGTCACCGCACCCTCCGCCCTAGACAGGTGCCGCGATGTTCGCGGCGTTGAATGACCGTGGCGGGCGGCAGCCCGCCTGTTTGCCCCAAAAACGAACGCGATCAGGTGCTTGGAAGGATGGCCGAGTGGTTTAAGGCAGCGGTCTTGAAAACCGCCGTGGGTGCAAGCTCACCGTGAGTTCGAATCTCACTCCTTCCGCCATTAACCCGCGCAGCATCTTGCTCTCGTCCGTGCCTTATGACGCAGATCATCGACAACTGTCGATCCAGTGCGACGGCCGCGCCGAAGCTCAACAGCGCGGCCGCCACCTTCAAGCGTTGGCGCCGTTGTCGACCAGGATTGCGGTGCCTGTGACCGAGCCGGCCTCAGGCGCTGCGAGATAGGCGACGGCGGCGGCGATGTCGTCGGGCCTGCCGAAGCGTTTAGAGGCGGTGCGCGCGACCTGATCCGGGGCATGGGCACCGGCTGCCGGATTCATGTCCGTATCGGTCGATCCGGGATGGACCGTGTTCACAGTGATCCCGCGTGGTGCGAGGTCGCGCGCCAGAGCCTGGCCCATCATCGTTAGGCCAGCCTTGCTGGCTGAATAGGCGGCCAGCCCTTCCTGTGGCGCTTGGAGCGCGAGATTGCTGCCGATCCCGATGATCCGGCCGCCGTCGCCCATGTGCGGCAGCACCGCGCGCACCGCGATATAGGCCGCACGCAAATTCACCGCGATGGTCGCGTCAAAATCCTCCAATGTCAGCGCGTTGACGGGCGCTGCGATGAAGATGCCGGCGTTGTTGACGAGAATGTCGATCCCGCCGAGCATACGAGCCGCCTGTTCGACGGCAGCCTCGATCGCCTTTGCATCGCGATTGTCGGCGGCGATCGCCAAGGCTTTGCGGCCTTGCCGTTCGATTTCGCCCACGACCTCGCCGGCGGCGTCCGCCGATGCGGCGTAAGTAATGGCAACGTCCGCACCCTCGGCCGCCAGCCGGCGCGCGATCGCCGCGCCAATGCCCCGACTTCCGCCCGTCACCAGCGCGCGCTTACCCGTCAACCGTGTCATCACAATCTCCATATTTGTAGTGATTGATACAAATATGGAGCGCTTGGCAAATCGGGTCAATAAAATATATAGTGTTCACTACAGAAAAGAGGTCCTCATGACTGAACGCGGCCGGCCGCGCGGTTTCGACCGCACGCATGCGCTTGAACAGGCGATGCGTCTGTTCTGGAGCAAGGGCTATGGCGGCGCTTCGCTGGCTGAGCTGACCCAGGTCATGGGAATCAACGCACCCAGCCTCTATGCGGCCTTCGGCAGCAAGGACGCGCTGTTCCGCGAGGCGGTGGCGCATTACTCCGAGCATCATGGCGTCGATATCTGGCGTGCGCTTGAGGAGACCCCGAGCGCACGCGAGGCAATCGAACGCTTCTTGCTGGCAACGGCCAGAGCCTATTCGATCCCGGGTGATCCGCCTGGCTGCCTGATCGTATTGGGCGCCCAATACCATCTCGGCGACGGCAATGCCGCGCATTGTGAACTGCGCACCCGCCGCCGCGAGAATCTGCGCCAGATCACCGATCGGCTGGCGCGTGCGGTGGCCGAAGGCGAATTGCCCACGCATTTCGCGGTGGAAGATGCGGCCGCCTTCTATCTCAGCGTTCAGACCGGGATGTCCGTGCTGGCACGCGACGGCGCCAATCGCGACACACTGGAAGCTGTGGCGCGCGCAGCGATGCTCGGCTGGGACCGCTGGTCCGCCTGACAGGCGAGTTCGATTTGACTGAGGGGTTCGGAAACTTCACGCTATAAGTCAATCGCTGGACGATGCAAAGATTGGTGCTGAAAAGATTTGGCGCTAATGGATGAGATCCGACATGGGGGGCGTTCATGCGATTGATTGGCGCGTTAGCGATCTTGGCGTTTTCGGCAGTGCCCACTTTGGCCAAGGGATTAACGTGTCGAACAGATAACGTCGGGATAACGCGATGTAGCAACGGCACGACCTATCACACCAACAATGTCGGCATCACGCGCGACAATCGTGGTAACTCGTGGCGAACCGATATCGTAGGCATAACCCGAGGCAGCAATGGCACCAGCTATCGCACCAACAACGTCGGCATCACCCGTGACAACCGCGGTAATAGCTGGAGAACGGATAGCTTCGGCGTAACGCGGGGAAGCAATGGCATAGAGTGCCGAACAGATAGCTTCAGGACAACGCGTTGCAAGTGACTCATCGTACCGCCAGCATGGTCTTCGTTGGTATGGGCAGTGTGCCTGCACCGGAACAGCGAGGGACGCTAGGCTGTGACCACAAGCGAGGAGGCGCAATGACGAAGCATCGCATCTATTCCATGAGCGTCGCCAGCGTTTATCCGCACTACATTGCCAAGGCGGAGAAGAAGGGACGCACCAAAGCCGAGGTGGACGAAATCATCCGCTGGCTGACTGGCTACAGTCAAAAAGCGCTGGACGCCGAACTGGGAAAGAAGACCGGCTTCGAGGACTTCTTCACCAACGCCCCTCGGTTGAATCCGTCGCGGTCCCAGATCAAAGGCGTGATCTGCGGTATCCGGGTCGAAGCCATCGAGGAGCCGATCATGCGCGAAATTCGCTACCTGGATAAGCTGATCGATGAATTGGCCAAGGGGAAGACGATGGAAAAAATCTTGCGCAATTGACGTACGCCGCCATCCATCACAACGGCCGCTTGGCGAAATACCGCGCCGGTGTCTGGCCCAGCGCCTTCTTAAACATCAAGATGAAGGCGGTGACGGATTCATAGCCTAATGTGTCCGACACCTGCTGCACCGCCGCGCCGCCGGCGAGTTCGCGCAGCGCCACGATAAGCTGCAATTGCTGTCGCCAGCGCCCGAAGGTCAGACCGGTTTCCTGAATCATGAGCCGCGTCAGCGACCGTTCGCTGAGCGCCACGCGCGCGGCCCAGTCGGCCAACGTGCAGCGATCGGCCGGGTTCGTGGTGAGCGCCTTGGCGATCTGGCGGATTTTCGGATGATCCGACACCGGCAGATTGAACTGTTCTTCCGGCATCAAAGCCAGCTCGTCGAGCAGCACGCGCACCAGCCTGAACGTGTGACTGTCCGGCCTATAGTCGATGGATGAATCGGCCAGGCGCCCGATCATTTCGCGGATCATCGGCGAGATCGACAGCGTGCAGCAATGATCGGGCAGGGCGGCGGCGTCCGGTTCGACGAAGAGGGCGGAAAGCCTGGCATTGCTGGTGGCGCGATTGCTATGGGTGATGCCGCCCGGCACCCAGACACCGCAGTGTGGCGGAACGATCCAGATGCCGCCCGCCGCCATGCAGGTGACGGCGCCGCGCAGCGCCAAGATCAACTGGCCTTTGCGATGTTTGTGGCTCGGCACCTCCACTTCGTAATTCGCCCAATCCAGATGCATGGCAACGGCCGGACGGTCGGAAGTGTCGGGATCGAAATCATCTGTGGCGACGCGATAGGGCTTCATGGGCAAGCCTGAGGATCCGGATTTGGCCAAATTTAGAGATATATTGTCAAAATATCGCAATTCAGGAAAGGGGCCAGCGGGCTATGGAGGGCCATCTTCGCTTACCCCGGTGCCATGATGCAGACCAAACAGCCCCTCGGCCTTTCTCATCCCCTCCTGCTCCTCGCGGGCATCCTGCTGATCGCGGCCAATCTGCGCGCACCGATCACCGGCGTCGCGCCGTTGCTCGGCACGATCCGCGACGTCTTCGCGCTCAATACGTTTCATGTCGGCATCCTGACGACACTGCCGCTACTGGCTTTCGCCTTCGCCTCACCCGTCGGCGTTCTGCTGGCCCGCGCCTGCGGCCTGGAGCGCAGCCTGTTCATCGCGCTGGTCGTGGTCGCGATCGGCATCGTGACGCGTTCGCTAGGGCCGACCTGGGCGCTGTTCGCGGGCTCGGCGCTCATCGGCATTGGCATCGCCATCGGCAATGTCCTGCTGCCGGCCTTGCTCAAGCGCGACTTTCCCGATCGCATCGCGACTCTGACGGGCACCTATGCGGTGGTGGCCGGCGTTGCCGCCGGGTTGGCCTCCGCCGTGGTCGTGCCGCTTGCGACGCTTCCCGCGTTGGGGTGGAGCGGGGCGCTTGGCTCGTTCATCGTTCTGCCGCTTCTCGCTTTGGTCGTCTGGGCGCCGCAACTGATCGACCGCAGCGTGCCGACCGCCGATACGCCGACACCAGAGCGCAGCGGCCGCATCTGGCATTCGCCGCTGGCCTGGCAGGTCACATTCTTCTTCGGCGCCAATTCGTTCGTCTATTATGTCGTGGTGACGTGGCTGCCGGCGATCCTGATCGAGGCGGGTTACTCACCACAGACGGCGGGATCGCTCCATGGCGTGTCGCAGCTCGCCACGGCTTTGCCGGGTCTGGTGCTGATGCCCTTGATCCATCGTCTGAAGGATCAACGGCGCCTTGCCTTCGGCACGTCGCTCATCATCGCCATGTCTCTGCTCGGCCTCCTGCTGGCACCACGCCTGGCCTGGATTTGGTCGGCGCTGTTTGGCTTCGGCGCCGGTGCGACCTTCATTCTGGCTTTGTCCTTCGTCAGCCTGCGGGCGGCCGATGTGCGCCAGGCAAGCGCTTTGTCCGGCATGGCCCAATGCATCGGCTATACGATCGCCGCCTTCGCGCCGCCGCTGTTCGGGCTGGTGCACGACGTCTCCGGCGGTTGGTTCGTTCCGCTGAGCCTTTGCCTGGCGCTCTGCGGCGTCATGGCCTGTCTCGGCTATTGCGCCGGTAAGTCCGCTCAGATCGGCGATGTCACGCCTCGCCGCCTTGACTCGCCGCGCGCAGTGCGTGGATGAAATTTTGCAGCACGATCTGGCTGCTGTCGCGACGGGTGCCGAGCGCCAGACGGGCGATCGGCGCCTCACCGGCGATCGGGCGATAGGTGACGCCTTCGACGCGCAATCGCGTGATCGAGGCCGGCACAATCGAAACGCCGAGTTCGGCGGCCACCAGGCTGAGGGCTGACGGGATTTGCGGCGCCACCTGGCCGACGATCGGATCAAAGCCGTTCGACCGACAGGCGACGATGACCTCATGCGAGAGGCTGAGGCCAGCGGCCGGCGGAAACAGGATGAAAGGCTCTCGCGCGAGTGCTTTCAGTGCCAGGCTACGTGACCGCGCCAACCGATGACGGGCCGGCAAGGCAATCGCCATCGGCTCGTCCGGCAGACGATGGAGCCGCACATTTTCGATGTCGTCGAGGCCCGGACGCACGAAGATCGTATCCAACTCGCCGCTCTCAAGCCCTTCCAGCAGGCCCATGGTGTTCAGCTCCTCCAGGGTCAGGAGAACATCCGGCCAGCGCTGACGAAAGCGCCGGATCGCCGCATTGACGATCGGATTGAAGGCGGCCGAGCCGGTGAATCCCACCGACAGCCTGCCGCTTTGGCCGCGATGGGCGCGCTGCGCGGCGAACCGGGCCCGCTCGGCGCCGGCGACGATGCCGCGCGCCTCGACCAGAAAGGCCTCGCCCGCCGGGGTCAGTTCCGCGCCGTGCGGGACACGATGAAAGAGCGCCGTGCCGAGTTCTTCCTCCAGATCCTTGATCTGCTGGCTCACCGGCGGCTGGCCGACGCCCAGTTTGGCCGCGGCGCGCGTGAAATTGCGCTCTTCCGCGACGGCCAGGAAATAACGGACATGCCGCAATTCCATGAGGTATCTCCAAAAGCAATCACAATTGTCAGTTCAATATATTGGACAGATTACGTCGCCGAAACCAATTTCCGTGCAGGAAAAGGTGGTTCGATGACTTGCGCTGACATCTCCGATATCTCCGTCCATCCCCGGCGCCGCGACCGGCAAAAGCCGGCCAACCCGCCGGCGAAGCTCGACGCACAGGGCGGAGCCCGGCGAGGGACGGCCGCTTATCGGCGGATCAGCAGCGCCCTCTTCTTGGCGGGTTTCGCCACGTTCTCGCTGCTCTACTGCACCCAATCCCTGCTGCCGATCTTCGCGCATGACTTCGGTATCAGCCCGGCAACGAGTTCGCTCGCTTTGTCCCTGTCGACCGCATCCTTGGCGATCGCCATTCTCGGCGCGGCGGCAGTGTCGGAGAGCGTCGGCCGCAAGAGCCTGATGTTCGCCGCCATCGCCGGTGCCGCGCTGCTCAATGCGGCGGCCGCCGCCATGCCGAACTGGCCGTTGTTCCTCGTCTGCCGAACCCTGGAAGGCTTTGTCCTCGGCGGCGTGCCGGCGGTGGCGATGGCCTATCTGGCCGAGGAGGTGGATCGCGGCAACCTGGGTTTCTCGATGGGCCTTTACATCGGTGGCTCGGCGCTGGGCGGCATGGCCGGACGGGTCGGGGCAAGCACGCTCGCCGACTGGTACTCCTGGCATGTGGCGATGTTCGTCATCGGCATCGCCGGCTTGATCGCCGCCATCGCCTTTGTCTGCCTCCTGCCGGCTTCCCGCAATTTCACGCGGCAGACTAGATTTCATCCGCGCTATCACCTGCAGGCCTGGCGGGCGCATCTGGCGGATCGCGGGCTGCTGCTGTTGTTTGCCATCGGCTTCCTGGCCATGGGCGCTTTCGTCGCCATCTACAACTATGCCGGCTTCCACCTGATGGCACCGCCTTATGCGCTCAGCTCCTCGACCATTGGCCTCATCTTCGTGGCTTATCTCTTCGGCATTGCCGCTTCCTCGACGGCGGGCGTCTTGGCCGATCGTCTCGGCCATCGCCGCGTGCTGCCCATCGGCTTCGCCATCGCACTGACCGGGATCGCACTGACGGTTACCAGCAGCCTCTGGACCATCATCGCCGGCATCGTGTTGCTGACGATTGGTTTCTTTTTCGCCCATTCGGTGGCCAGTTCCTGGATCGGCCGATTGGCGGCAACGGCCAAGGGCCATGCCTCCTCGCTCTATCTGCTCGCCTACTACCTCGGCTCCAGCATCGGCGGCACGATCGGAGGCACCTTCCTGTCGGCGGGAGGATGGCCGGCGCTGGCAGGCTTCGCCGGCATTTGCCTGCTGCTCGGCACCGCCGCCAGCCTGCGCCTTGCCACGACCGTCAAAGCTTGAAGGACGGGGCCTGTATCCTGCGCCTTCGGCGTGCGATGCGCGCGATGACTTTGGAGCGTGAATTCTTCAGTGCTCGTTTGTCTGGCGCGGCAGCCGCAGAACATGGTCGCGCGTCAGCGGTGCGAGGATAGGGATCTCGGGTGCCGATGGACTGAGCCAGATCAGCTCCTCAATCTCGGCGGCGGGCGCCACCTGATCATCGAGAAACAGCTCGAACAAATCGGCCCGCACCTTATGTCCAGGTTCGTTCGCCGCGTCGGCCTCGAAGCACCCGAGAAATTTCGCTTCGCCGGCCTCGACTGCCAACCCAAGTTCTTCCAAGAGCTCCCGCTGCAACGCGGTAAGGGATGTTTCGCCGCTTTCGATCTTTCCGCCGGCTTGCATGAACGCGGTCGTTCCACGCTTACGCACCAACAGGAAACGGCCTTGCCCGTCGCGAATGACGGCGGCCGCGATCCGCACGATCAGGGGAGCAGAATCAGAAGACATAAGCCCAACCTAACACTCGGATGTTCTCGGAGACCTGCTTCTCATCGCCATCGCGACGATGGTTGCAAACAACTCGTCCTTTGCTTGCGTCGGCGTAACCTCTTTCAACGCAGCCGCATAAGAAAGAGCTTCGGCCGCACCCAGCATGGCCCAGAGCGCGGCGGATGCAATGCCGTTGGCGCCGGCAAACGGCGCCAGGATCGTGCGGCACTTCTCGATGAAAGCGATATGATAATCGCGCTTGATCTTTTCGAGATCCGGCGAGCCGGCAAGCGCCGCCAGCACACCGGGCATTTCGCGCCCTTGCAGGAGCACACAGTCGACATAAGATGATGCGATGACCCGCGCTTTATCTTTCAAGGTCGATTTGCTGGCCGCAAGCGCGCTGTCCATGACCGCGGTCTGACGCACATCATAATCCTGGTAGAGTGCCACCAGAAGGCCGTCGCGAGTGCCAAAGTGATCGTAGACGAGGGGTTTGGTCACTCCAGCCTGCTCCGCCAACCGGCCAAGTGTCAGCGCATCAGTGCCTTCCGTCCGGATCAACCGCCAAGACACCTCTAAAAGCTGATGATGCCGGTCGTCCCGCGCCAAACGACGGCGAGGAGAGGGTGGGGCGGATCGTTTGGTGGTGGGGCTTGACATTTAATATACCAATAGTAACTTACTAAAAGTATATAATCATCGTTTTCGCCAATCAACCCATCCCACGGCTAAACATGCACGCGCTTATCGTTGTTTCCCACCCTAAACCCAACTCGCTGACTCATGCCGTCGCCGCCGAAGTGGCCGCCGGCATATCCGCATCCGATCCCATCCATTCGTTCGAAATCGCCGATCTGGCGACTGAAGGGTTCAATCCGAGCTTCTCGGCAGCCGATATCGCCGCTCATCTCAGGGAAGCGGCACCGCCCGCTGACGTTCTTGCCGAACAAGCAAGGATCGCGCGCGCCGATGCACTCGTCCTGGTCTATCCCGTCTACTGGTGGTCGATGCCGGGACTGCTAAAAGGATGGATCGATCGCGTTTTCACCAATGGCTGGGCCTATGACGATAGTTCCAATCGCGATGTCGAAAAGAAGCTGAGCCATCTGCCGATTCATCTGGTCGCCATTGGAGGCGCCAGCCTGCGCACCTATGCCAGGCGCGGTTATTTCGGCGCGATGCGCACGCAGATTGATCACGGCATTTTCGACTATTGCGGTGCACCGGTCCGAACGTCCGAACTTCTTGTGCCAACAGACGCGTCGGGCGCTGCGCGCTCGCATCTCGACGTGGCTCACGCCATCGGGCGACGTCTGTTTGACGTGAACGGGCCTGCAGCCCGCAGCGCCGCCTAACTGCTCTGCGGAACAATGGATTGATTTATATCATTTATTTCCTTTTCCACGCATTCGCGCAGAAAAAGACGGAACTTCGCTCTGGGTCGCTTCATTGGTTTCGCATAACCCTCGTTTGTTGCAAGACTAGGGTAGGCACAAACGAGACGCGTCAATGACAAACCAGGTTCCGGATGAGGCTGTTTTGCAGCAACAGGTAGATCGTCGTCAGTTGCAGGAGATCATTTCGGGGCTTGGGGAAGGCATATTGCTGATTGACCCAAGCGACGGCCTCGTTTGGGCCAATGACAAGGCCCTTGCGCTTCACAATGTCGATGGCCTCGCCGATCTCGGCGAAACGCCGGCCGACTATCGCAAGCGCTTCCTGCTGAAATATCGCAACAACCACGTCGTCGCCGACAACCAGTATCCCATCGACAGATTGTTGGCGGGCGATGTCTTTCACGATGTCGTGGTCGAGGTCACCAGAAAGGACGCGCGCAAAGACGACGAGGGCTGGCGCAGCATCCAGCAATTGCGCGGCATCATGCTGGCGGATGGCAAGGGCAAGCCGGAATCCTATGTTCTGGTGATCGAGGACGTCACAGAGCGTTTCACGGCGGAAGAACGTTTCGAAAAAACGTTCGGAACCAACCCGGCTCCGGCCATCATCTGCCGTCTCGCCGATCTGCGCTACGTCAAGGTCAACCAGGGCTTCCTTGAGATGCTGGGCTATGCGCGCGACGATGTCATCGGTCGCTCAGTCTATGAGATCGACGTCCTGGAGAATGCCGCCACGAAGGATACGGCTATCGCCGCCCTGCGCGATGGGCGCACCATTCCGCAAACCGAAGCCAGCATTCGTCTGCCCGCAGGCGGATCGAAACTGGTCATCGTGGCCGGACAGCCCATCGAGATCGGCGAAGAAGCCTGCATGCTTTTCACCTTCATGGATCTGGAGCCTCGTCGCAAAGCCGAGGAAGCCCTTCGGCAAAGTGAGGAGCGTTTTGCCCGATCCTTCCGCCTGACACCGGTCCCGACCGTTCTGACCGCCCATGACGGTCTGCGCATTCTCGATGCGAACGATGCCTTCTTCTCCGTATTCGGTTTCGTCGAAGAAGAGGTGATCGGAAAAACTTTGCCTGAAGTGCCCTTATGGACATCCGAGACGTCCCGGCACAGCCTGGAACGGGATATCGACAAGAGCGGCAGCCTGCGTAATGTCGAAACCCAAACGCTCACCAAGCACGAGGAAATCCTGGATTGCCTGGTTTCGGCTGAAGCCGTGACCATACAGGGCCGAGAATGCGTATTGATCGTCTTTCAGGACATCACGGAGAGAAAGCAGACCGAGGTCGAGTTGATCGCCGCCCTCGAGGCTGTGATGAAGGACACCTCCTGGTTCAGCCGGACCGTCATCGAAAAACTCGCCAATCTGCGCCGTCCTGGCCGAGGGACCAAGGTCCAGTCCACGGAATTGGCATCCATGACCCCGCGTGAACTCGAGGTGCTCGGGCTGATGTGCCAGGGACTCAGCGATGCGGAAATCACCAGGAAACTGAAGCTGACGCGCAACACGGTACGCAACCACGTGGCGCGCATCTACAACAAGGCTGACGTCCATAGCCGAACGGCTGCGGTGGTGTGGGCGCGTGAACGTGGTTTTGTCGGCGCGCCAGAGAAAAATCCCGGCCGCTCAAAGCCTTCTAAATCCTGATGCAAATGTATCAGATGGACCTGATGCATCTGGCTCTGGTCCATTCCGCTCCGGTCGCCTAGGTTCCAGTCATCGGTACCTGCTGCAATCAGGGGTTCGATCTCCTCATGTCTGTTGAAGGAAATAGGCAATGGATCGGATCGCATCGCGGCTACAGCCGTCTCAAGAATTTGATGCCACGACGCCCATCGATACTGTCGGCAGTTCGCAGGTCGGCATCTTCGATCGGGCAGGTGGGATGGAGAAGAATCGAGACCTCAATTCGCGTAAGCAATCGCAGTACGAGGAGACCGAACGGAGTTTAAGAAAAGCCATCGAAGAGGAGCGGCAAGCCAGGCAAAATGCCGAGCGGCTTCTGGCGGAAAAGGAAGAGCTTCTGGCGCGCAACGACGTGTTCATGCGCGAGGTCGATCACCGAGTGAAGAATTCACTCCAGATCGTTGCCAGCATGCTCGGCTTTCAAGCGCGTCACGTCCAGGAACCCGCCGCCGCGACCGCACTTGAAGAAGCGCTTCAACGGGTTCTTGCGATTGCTTCCGTTCACGAGCAGCTCTTTCGTATCGGCAATCTTGAACAGATCGATATGAAGGTTTTCTTGACCGGTCTCTGCAATGCACTCGCGACCAATCGGCCCGATAATGTGGAAGTTCTGACAGCTGATGTGGCGACGATCAAGATTCCTTCCCATTACGCCACCAAGATCGGATTGATCGTAACGGAGCTTGTGGTCAATTCATACAAACATGCTTTTCCAAACGACAAGCATGGACGCATCACCGTTTCCCTGATCGCACGCGATCACAGCCTGGAGCTTATCGTTGCCGACGATGGCATCGGCCTACCTGACAATTTCGTCATCAGCAGGCGACGCGGATTGGGCATGCGATTGATCAATTCGGTTCTCAGTCAATTGGGCGGCAGGCTTTCGACGATCGGCGGTCATGGCACGCGTTTCGTTATCAATTTCCCGCATATGCCGCCGACATCCGAGGTCTAGACTTGGCGATAAGGACGCGACCGGCGGGAACTTTATCAGTACTACATCGTTGAACTGATACAGGTCACGAATGGAGATATCTCATGAACTGGGAACAGATCAAAGGTAATTGGAACCAGGTTCGCGGCAAGGCCCAACAGCAATGGGGCAAGCTCACCAACGACGATCTTGATGTCATTCAAGGCAAGCAGACCGAGTTTCTCGGCCGTTTGCAGGAGCGTTACGGATACACCAAGGAGCAGGCGGAGAAAGAGATCGAAACCTGGTACTCCAAGATCGGCAAATAAGCTGATCTGAGAAAACAAAAAGGACCTGCACTTCGCAGGTCCTTTTTTCATCGCACAAGAAACGTTTCGAACACTAGAGTTGGGGAGATTCACAATGAACGAAGTACAAGTCGGATGGATCGCTGCGATCATCATCGGCGGCGTTGCAGGGTGGCTGGCTGAAATGTTCATGAAGAGCAATCAGGGCGTCCTCATGAACATCATTCTCGGCATCGTGGGCGCGGCGCTCGCGAACGCTCTTCTAGGTTTGCTGGGCGTGATCCTGACAGGCTGGCTCGGCTATCTGATCGCCGGTTTCATCGGCGCCTGCATCCTCATCGCCCTGGGGCGCATGTTGCGACGCGCATGATGCAGGAAGGATCGTGACAAAAAGAGGGGCTGTGTCGCCAAACACAGCCCCTCTCTTATTTAGAAATGCCGCAATTAACGTTTCCAACGGCCTTCATATTTGAACTCGGGCGCTGATTTCAATTCTTCCTTCGTGGCATTCATCACTGCCTGCCATTTCTTGTCGTTCTCGATATAGGTCACCTGAATCGATGTGGGGCTGACGGCAACATAGCGTTCGCCAAGGCCAAGAAAGCCACCCACGGAAACGATGTAACCTCTCAATTGATGATCGGAGAGAATCAAATCCTTGATCTCACCGATCTTCTCTTTCTGTTGGTTGTTGATGTTGAGACCAATGAGATTGTTGCTGAGAACATCGGTCGGTTGCGCCGAGAAGAATTCCGATTTCACGACGGCCGTTTGCGCCAAAGCAGCGGATGCGACGGTAACAAAAGCAAGAGAAAGAACGGATGTGCGAAACGACATGACTGATCTCCCGTAACGATCCTATCCAAATGATCGGAGGACATCTGTTCAATTCGTTTGCACGATCCCAGTTCCAGATTCGCTTGCTTTCGGTGCGATAAGTTTAATCGCAGCTCATGCTTCGAAGTAGCGCGGTCGATCGACATCGGCGATCAAGCCCGCTTGCGTCGGCAACCATCCCGTGGCCTCGCGTGTCCGTTCGCTCGAAGCCTTGTTGTCGATCGCGGCGAAATGCGCGAACCGACTAAAATGCTCGGCAGCTTCTTCGCGCGTCCTACTGACAACCGGCACGTTCAGGCGCCGGCCGATGACTTCGGCAATGTCGCGAAAGGGCACGCCTTCCTCGGCCACCGCATGATAGCGGGCACCTGCCACGCTTTTCTCGAGGGCGAGCTTATAGAGACGCGCCGCATCCAGCCGATGCACCGCAGGCCAAACGTTGCCACCATCGCCAATGTAGGCTGAGACACCTTTCTGGCGGGCAATGCCAATGAGGATTGGAACGAAACCATGATCGCCATCGCCGTGGACGGATGGTGGCAGACGGAGGACCGAGACACGCACGCCGCGTGAGGCCAACGATGACGCAGCTTCTTCCGTCGCCACGCGCGGGCTGGCATCGGGGCCGGTCGGAAATCCATCATCCTCGGTAACCGTCCGGTTCGACGGCAGGACACCAATTCCCGATGTGACGATCAACGGACGATCCGATCCGAGGAGTGCCGACCCGAGAGCTTCGATGGCATGGCGCTCCGTCTCGCAATTCTCCTTGAACCTTGCGAAATCTCGCGCGAGGAAATCATGGTTGAAGGCGGTATGGATCACACCGTCCGATGCTGCTGCGCCCGCCCGCAGGCTGGCGGGATCGTAAAGATCACCGCGATGCACCTGAGCGCCAGCGGCTGTCAGAGAGCGGGCCGCCGCGTCCGTGCGGGCGAGCCCGACAACCTGGTGGCCTGCCGAGAGCAGCTCCTGGATGACGGCGGAACCGACGAAGCCGGTCGCGCCGGTGACGAATACACGCATGGGATAGTCCTTCGCTTGAGGCAATCGAGCCCGTTGCCCTCAAGCTAGGGAGGGGCGATAATACGTTCCATGCTGTAACGTCCGCGTTACTTTCGCGATCGTCCGAAATGACCATGGATCCTCTTTCAGATGTGCTGTCGCTGCTGAAGCCGCGCAGCTATCTTTCCGCCGGCTTCGACGCCGCCGGCCCCTGGTCGGTCCAATTTCCCGACCAGCAGCGCGCCATCAAATGCGGTGCCGTGGTTTCCGGCCGGTGCTGGCTGCGGGTCGATGGCGTGGCCGACACGGTGCTTCTCGAAACCGGAGACTGTTTCCTGCTGCCGAGCGGACGACCCTTCCGCTTGGCGACGGACCTCGACTTGCCTCCCATGGACGCCGTCGGGATTTTCTCCAATGCGCGCAGCGGCAGCATCGTCACCTACAATGGCGGCGGCGACTTCCTGCTCGTCAGCAGCCGTTTCGCTCTCACGGGCGATCATGCCGACATTCTGCTGCGCATGCTGCCGCCGATCGTGCATATCCGCAGCGCGGCGGAACAATCGGCTTTGCGCTGGTCCGTCGAACGGATGATGCAGGAGATGCATGACCGGCAGGCCGGCGGGTTCCTCGTCATCCAACACCTCGCCCATATGATCTTACTGCAGGCTTTGCGATTGCATCTGACGGAACACGGGCAGGGCGGGGTCGGCTGGCTCTTCGCCTTGGCGGACCGGCAGATGAGCGCGGTGATCACGGCGATGCACGCCGATCCGGCCCACCCCTGGACGTTGCAGGAACTGGCACCCCTAGCCGGCATGTCACGCTCGACCTTCGCCCAGAAATTCAAGCAAAAGGTCGGGACATCGCCGATGGACTATCTGACCCGCTGGCGCATGCTGCTGGCGGGAGACAGGTTGCTGCACTCCGGCGATCCCGTCGCCAAAATCGCCGTGTCTCTCGGTTATGAATCCGAAAGCGCTTTCTCGACCGCCTTCAAGAAAATCATGGGCTGCTCGCCGCGCCAATATGGCCGCGGCCAGAAATCGCCCCTCGCCGGGCGGGAGACCCAGGCCATCGACCTCAGTCGGCTCGAAACCATCGATTAAGTGCCAAAACTCGCTTTTGTCATCGAAATTCCATGGGATTGCGGACACATGGAGCGACGGGCACAATCGGGCCGATACGACCTGTTGGGGGCCTTCTCAAGGAGTAAGCAATGGACACGATCAAGCCTCTTTTCACGGCGGTGGCGACGGCGACCGGTGGACGCAACGGCCATACCGAAGCCTCTGATGGCACCGTCAGCGCCGATCTGTCCGTTCCCAAGGCCATGGGCGGGCCGGGCAAGCCCGGCACCACGACGCCTGAACATCTCTTTGCCGCCGGCTATGCGGCTTGCTTTGGTGGCGCGCTCGACTTCGTCGCCAAGCAGCACAAGAAGGATGCCACCAAGGCGAAGATCACCGCTGAGGTCTCGATCGGACCGCGCGACGGTGGCGGCTTCGGCATCGCGGTGAAACTGCATGTGGAAGACCCGTCGCTCCCGCAAGCCGAGCTGGTCGCGCTTGCCAACGAAGCGCATGAGAAAATCTGTCCCTATTCGCATGCCACGCGCGGCAACGTCGACGTCCAGCTCGACGTGAAAGGCGGCTAAAACGACAGCTATTTCTTCGGCAATGATGTGACAAAGGCGAGGGCTGCATCGAGCAGCCTTCGCCGCAACTTGTCATTGCCGAATGCGGCGGGGCCGGCGCGCACCCAGCCGTGCATCGTCTTGCCGCGCGAGATCATTGGTACGATGTCAGGCGTCGCCAGCGCCCAGCCGTCATTGTCCTTGCCGAGCCGGGCCAGCATGCCGTCATCGCGGGCGCCGCAGAGCAGGTTGCCATGAAGCAGCCATGCTCGTCCGCCGAACATGGCTTTTTCCGTCAAGCCTCGCACGCTTGCGAGATCCTCCCGCAACAGTTCAGCCAGGCCTTCGTCCTGCGCCACCGTCCGCACCTTTCCGGTATGTTGGCCCAATAGAATGCTACGTCAGCCCGCAGGCACAAACCCCGCCGAAGCTTAGACGACATCATATCGCAGATGAACCATATCGCCCGGCAACCGTTCGACCGATTGAAGACTTAACCGGCGCGGTGCGCCGGCCGCACGATCGAAAGTCGTCGGAACGTTCATCGTGCCATCGGCCAGCAGCATGATCAGCAGGCTGATTTCATCGATCAATCCGGCGGACAGGAAACTGCCATTGATCCCGCCGCCACCTTCGAGCAGCAGTCGCTCGATGCCGAACTCCTCCGCGAGCACGCTCAACGCCCGCGCCAGATCGATCTGCGTTCGTCCGGCGAAAATGTAGGAGATGCCATCACGGCGCAGCTCGGCCAGATGATCGTCCGACACGCTTTCGCTTAAGACGGCCACGAGATGATCGCCATTCACCGCACTGATGTTGAGATGCAGTTTGCCGCCGCCATCAATGGCGATACTGCATCAATCTGCGCCTGCCGACCTATGGCGGCATTTATGTCTGGGAATTCGAAAAAGACAGGCATGAACTGAAAGTGCGGGTCGACGGACAATTGATCTTCAACAACATCGGCTTGCGCGTGAATGCCGCGCTTGCCGGCCTAGGCCTGGCCTATCTGCCGGAAGATCATATCCACAATCTACTTGCGGCCGGACGGCTTATCACGGTGCTTGACGACTGGTGCCCGCCGTTTCCGGGCTATCACCTCTATTACCCAAGCCGCCGGCAATCCTCGCCGGCTTTCGCGCTACTGGTCGACAAACTGCGCTACAGGGGCTGATCCGCTCTCCGGAACGGGAGAGCGGATCAACATCCTTCAATATCCAACTTCAATGTCCAAGAGCGCCGGCTTCCTGTCGCACGGCAGCGTTGAGCCGGTTCCAGACATTGATCACGCCGATCGTCAGGATCAGCGCCGACAACGCCCTTTCGTCATAATGGCGCGTCGCATCGGCCCAGATGTCGTCAGGCACCGGATCGCCTTTGTCGGCAACGCGCGTGACGGCCTCGGTAAGATCGAGCGCCGCGCGTTCAGCATCGCTGAACCAGGGCGTGTCGCGCCAGGCGGCAACTGCGAAGATACGGTCTTCGTTCTGGCCGAGTTTTTTCAATTCGCGGGCGTGCATATGAACGCAAACGCTGCAACCGTTGATCTGGCTGGCCCGCAGATGGACGAGTTCGCGAGTCACCTCCGGCAAGCCTTCCTGATGGGTCGCCTTGCTGAGCGCGAGCATCGCCTGCATCGCATCGGGCAGCACGAAAACAGGATGGGTCATGCGTGCTTTCATGATAATTCTCCTCAAAAGTTCAATCTCTTGACGCCGGTGCCCAGCCTGTCTGTCACATCGGCCGGGTGTCGTTCGTCATGGTCTTGACGGAACCGGCAAGGGAAACGTGACCGATGACGGAAGAAAATTTTCTCGCCCAGCAATTCGACCAGAAGCGCGGCCATCTGCGCGCCGTCGCCTATCGCATGCTGGGTTCGCTGCCCGAGGCGGAAGACGCGGTGCAGGAGACCTGGCTGCGGCTGGCCCGCAGCGATACAGGCGACGTCGACAATCTCGGCGGCTGGCTGACCACCGCGGTGGCGCGGGTCTGTCTCGACATGCTGCGCCAGCGCAAGGCGCGCCGGGAAGAAGCCTTCGACGACGGCCCAGAGCCGGCCGCGTCCGGCGCCAGCGTCGATCCGGATCAGGAAATGGCCATGGCCGATGCGGTCGGGCTGGCCTTGATGGTGGTGCTGGAAAAGCTGGCGCCGGCCGAGCGCATCGCCTTCGTCTTGCACGACATGTTCGACATTTCCTTCGACGATATCGCGCCGATCGTGCAGCGCTCACCGGTCGCCGCGCGGCAATTGGCGAGTCGAGCCCGCCGCCGCGTCCAAGGCACCGAGGAATCTCGAACGACGGACCGGACGCGACAGCGCCAAGTCGTCGAAGCCTTTTTAGCCGCCTCGCGCGGCGGCGATTTTGCCGGCCTGCTCGCCGTGCTCGCTCCCGACGTCGCGTTTCATGCCGACCCTGTCGCGGCGCGCCTCGATGCAGTGGCCGAGCTGCGCGGCGCCCAACAGGTCGCCACCGCCTTCAAGGGCCGCGCCCGCAGCGCCTTTCCCGCGCTCATCAATGGCACCGTCGGCGCTCTGGTGGCGCCGAGGGGCAAGCTGCTGGTCGTTTTGGCGATTACCGTGGAGGAGGGACGTATCGTCGGCATCGAGGCGATCGCCGATCCGCAACGGCTCGCGACGCTCGACGTGCGCCTGCTGAAATGAGGCTCACGCCGCCAGTTCGACCCGGTTTCGGCCTTCCTGTTTGGCGCGATAGAGCGCCTTGTCGGCGCGGCGCATGATGTCGGCAAAGCTGCGGTCGTCGGACTGGCGCACGGCGACGCCAACGGAAACGGTGATTGGAACGGTCGTGGCCGCGAAATTGAACGGGTCGGCGGCGACAGACAGGCGCAAGCGCTCGGCTGCCATCTCCGCCTCACGCAGATCAAGATCGTTGAGGAGAACCACGAATTCCTCGCCACCGGAGCGTGCGACCAGATCGATCTTGCGGGTTCCCGCCTGCAAGCGACCGGCGACATGGACGAGTGCCTTATCGCCGAACTCGTGACCATAAGTGTCGTTGATCGTCTTGAAGGCGTCGATGTCCAGAACGGCGACCGCAAGCCTGCGGCTGCGTTCCGCAGCCAGCTTGAACTGTCCGGCGCCGGTTTCGGTGAGTGTGCGGCGATTGGCAAGGCCGGTCAGATAGTCGGTCGAGGCGGCACGCTCCCACTGGCGGCGGATCTGGTCGGAACACATCAAGACGAAGGCGGTGGCGCCGACCACCGGCAGGACGGTCATGAACAGAGGCGTCGCCAGATTCATCCAGCTCGAATTGTCGGTGATCCTGAAATCCGACTCCATCGGCAGGAAAATGTAGAAGAGCATCCGCGCGACGGTGAAGCCGACAGCGGCGATCAGAATGCCCGTCAGCATTCTCCGGCTCGAGGCCGTATCCCGATGGGCGAGCAAAACCCGAACCGCGGCCACCATGAGCCAGATCCAAGCCAGCGCGACGACGATGATCCGTATTTTGGTATTTGGGTGAATGGCCGAGAACCAGAACACCGTGAAGGTTCCGATGAACACGGGCACCAGATCGATGAGCTTTGGCTGCAACCCGTAGAACCGGCGCAGCGCCCACACATAGGCGACGAGGCCAAATAGGAACGCGCTGTTAGCGACCGTCACTGTTAGCGGCAGCGGCATCAGCCATTCGAAGGCGAAAAAAATGCAGCCGAAGGCGACGAGCAGAGTACCGGCCTGCCAGCTTAATGCGGCGGGACGCAGATTCACCGGCAGATCGCGATGAAGCAGGCCGAGAACGCTGCCGTTCGCGAGCATCATCACGGAGACAATGATGAAAGCCGTGGTTGAATCCATGTTGACCGGAAAGCCTTCGCCCTCGATCCCTTGAATGTCGTGGTCGCCGGTTAAGATTCCGGGCGCGTTGTGGAGTGTGAGGCTTAGTCGACGCGGGTCTGGTACAGCTTCCCTTTGGTCGTGTCACGCCATGGCCGGACTAAACGACCGCTTTGTCTGCGAAAATACGTTGGCGGGACCATTACTGCGGCATGTGCGAACGCATTTCGGGAATCAGCCGTCAGGACCGATCCGAACAGAGAGCAGGGCGACAACCTGGCTTTTCCCGTTCGAGACCAAGGCGCTTAGCCGGAAAAATACAATCGGCTATAAACAAGGTTAATATTATATTTTACATATGGTTATGAAGATAAATTGGAGTAAAACATCAACAATTGAGCGCTGCGACACCCCGTGAGCCGCAATTCCGTCCTATTTCACCGGACATTCGCGGGATATACATACTGAAGCTGAGATTTGGTTGAACAGCCCATCGGGCAGAGGACTGACGCAGGGGATTTAGGGGCATTGCGATTTAAATCTTCTGTAACCTCAACAGGCAATAAACCCACTCGGGTGTATTTGAACCAATGGCGCGATGGCGTTACCATCATCACCGGGACTATCCGGACTCGCTTCAATTGGTTTGCACGCCCGCTGTGGCTTTCGAGTGATGCGTACTGCCCGATGACAGATAAGCACCGCGTGAGCGGCGACGATTTCATTGTGCCTGCAGGCACCTCCGGCCGCCGTTCCGCCGGACGTTGTATGACAGGCCTTGCCTTGCTCCTGGCCGCTGCGACCATTGCCGGTTGCGCCCAGCAGCCGTCCGGCGGCGGCGTGCGCCGCAGTGCCACCAAGGAATATTTCCCCGAAGGCCGCTATGGTCGCGCCAGCGCCCGCGTGGTAGCCGACGGAGAAGCGGTGCCACGTGGCGGCGGACAGTATCTCGTTGGCCGCGCCTATACGATCGCCGGCCGTCGCTATGTGCCGCGCGAAATGGCGCCAGGCCAAAGCCAGGTCGGCATGGCCTCGTGGTATGGCGACGCTTTCCACGGCCGCAAGACCGCCAATGGCGAAGTCTATGATATGAGTTCGGTTTCGGCCGCTCATCCGACCATGCCGCTGCCGAGCTATGCCCGCGTCACCAATACGCGCAACGGCCGCTCCATCATCGTGCGCGTCAATGATCGCGGCCCGTTCCACGCCGGCCGCGTCATGGACGTGTCGAAACGGGTGGCCGACGCCCTCGATTTCCGCCGCGCCGGCACCGGCCAGGTCAAGGTGGACTATCTCGGTCCTGCCGGTCTTGGCGGTTCCGACGACCAAATCCTGATCGCGACGCTCACCGACGACGGTCGTCCGGCGAGCCTGCCGGGCATGCCGACGGCGGCACCGACGACGATGATTGCTCAGGCGGAACCGACTCCGACGCCGGTCGCCTATGCGCCGCCGCCCCGTCCGGCCCCCGCGCCAGTTCCCGAGGAAGCACCGCGCGCTGTCACCGTCGTGACCACGTCGTCACCCCGGTCCGAAGCGCCGCAGAACAGTACGCCCTTGCCATCGACGTCGCCCCTGCCGCCGTCACGGCCCTTCGATCTGGGCACGATCCCCGGCGCCGACGTGCCGATTGTCGCGACCAAACGGCTCCAGAGCGCCAGCAACGCGACCTTCTTCGCGCCGCCCTCGAAAGTTACCTCGACCCTGATCAAGCGGCACCCCTTTGACAATGTCGATACCCGTGGCTTGCAGTCTCTGATCAACCGCGAAACCCGCTCGGGTCGTTGATTTTCAAGGCCTGAGGGCGCACATTCCCGGGCAAGAGTCCGGGCGGATCAGCGGTCCGCCCGATGCCCCGGATGGCCCGATTTCATGTCCGCCCTGACAGCCTGTTTCACATCCAATCCGCTCGTGCGCCTGACCGCGCCACTGCTGGCGGTCGCCCTGGCTTTGGTACCTGCCGGGGCGCGGGCGCAAACCATCACGACATCGGCCACCTGGGCGATCCTGATGGATGCCGATACCCAGAGCGTCCTATTCGAGAAGAACGCCGATCAGCTCATGTCGCCGGCGTCGCTGGTCAAGATCATGACCGCGGAACTCGTGTTCAAGGAACTGAAGGAAGATCGGCACACCCTCGATGAAACCTTCGTCATGTCCGAGAACGCCTGGCGGCGTGGCGGTGCGCCATCTGGCGGCTCCAGCATGTTCGCGCCCGTCAACAGTCAGGTGCGCATCGAGGATCTGCTGCGCGGCTTGATCATCCAATCCGGCAATGATGCGGCGATCGCGCTCGCCGAAGGCATGGCCGGCAGCGAGGAAACCTTCGCCGCGCTGATGACCAAGCGAGCGCGGGAACTCGGCTTGCGCGATTCCACCTTCAAGAACGCCTGGGGCCGGTTCGATCCGGAACAGAAGGTGACGGCACGCGATCTCGCCCGTCTGTCTCTGCACATCATCAAGACCTATCCGGACTACTACAAATATTTTGGCGAGCCCGAATTCACCTGGAACAAGATCCGTCAGACCAACCGCAATCCACTGCTGACGATGAATATCGGCGCCGATGGCCTGAAGACCGGCAATATCGAGGATTCCGGCTTCGGCCTCGTCGGCTCGACGGTGGAGAACGGCCAGCGCCTCATCCTCGTGCTCAACGGTGCGAAGACCGCCCGCGAACGAGCCGAGGAAGCCCGCAAACTGCTGACCTGGGGCATGCGCGGCTTCGATCACAAGAATATCTACGCGGCTGGCGAGCCGGTCGGCGCCGCCAAGGTTTATGGCGGTGCGCAAGGCAGCGTCGATCTCGTCTCCGATCTGCCGATCCGAGTGATGGTGCCGCGCGGTTCGACCGACCGGCTCAGCGGGCGGATCGTCTACACCGGCCCGCTGATCCCACCCGTGCGGCAGGGCGACGAGGTGGCGCGGCTAAAAATCTACCGCGGTCAGGTTTTGGCTCTCGACACGCCGCTGAAAGCAGCCGAAACCGTCGACAAGGGTACCTTGCGCCAGCAGGCCCTCGACGCCGGGCTTGAATGGTTCTCAGGCCTCATCCGCAAATATGTGTTCAAGAGCTGATGGCCAAACGTACCAGGTTCGCAAAGCGGCAAGCGCCGCGCCGAGGTTTATTCATCACCTTTGAAGGCGGCGAGGGTGGGGGCAAGTCCACCCATGTGAAGCGGCTCCTGGCCCATTTGCAGGCGCTGGACCTACCGGCCATCGCGACGCGCGAGCCGGGCGGTTCGCCCAAGGCCGAGGAAATCCGCCAGGTCATCCTCTCCGGCGCGGCCGCGCCTTTGGGACCGGCGGCCGAGGCACTGCTCTTCGCGGCGGCGCGCATTGACCATCTCGACCAGACGATCCGGCCCGCGCTGGCCCGCGGCGACGTCGTCGTCTGCGATCGCTTCGCGGATTCGACCCGCGCCTATCAGGGCGCGCTCGGCAATCTCGACAAGCGGTTCATGGACGGGCTCGAGCGCATCACCATTGGTGATACGCGCCCCGATCTCACCTTGATCCTCGATCTGCCGGCCACAGAAGGGCTGGCGCGTGCCACGGCGCGGCGCGGCGATGCCGCCGTCGATCGGTTCGAAGGGGAGAACGAGGCTTTCCACACCGCCTTGCGCCAATGTTTTCTCGACATCGCGGCAGCGGAGCCGGGGCGCTGCGTCGTGATCGACGCGACGCGCACCCGCGATGAAGTCGAAGCGGCAATCTGGGACGCGGTGAAACCGCGTCTCGTCAAGGCGCGGCTGCTGCCGTCCGAACCGACAGTTCGCAAGAAAGCCGGTGCAGTCGATGGCGCCAAAACCGTTTCGAGGAGCGCCCCGTGAGCCGCCGCCCGAGCACCCGCGCCGGCGATGGTGAGGCAGCGCCGGAAAGCGATCGCTTTCACAACGCGCCGCATCCGCGCGATGCCACCACGCTTTTCGGCCATGGCGCCGCCGAACAGGAACTATTGTCGGCCTATCGCAGTGGCCGGCTGCCCTCCGCCTGGCTGATCGGCGGCAAGGAAGGGATCGGCAAGGCAACGCTGGCCTGGCGCTTCGCCAAATTCATCCTCGCCCATGGCGATCCACGCCTGCCGGCCGTAACGCGCGCCACGGATCTCTCCGTCGATCCGAACAATCCGGCCGTGCATCGCATCCAGTCGCAATCCCATACCGACGTGACCGTGCTGCGCCGCGCCTACGATCCCAAGGGCAAGCGCCACTACACCGAAATCCGCATCGACGACGTGCGTCGCGTCATCGACATGTTTCACCATGCATCCGGGGAGGGCGGCTGGCGTGTCGCCATCGTTGACAGCGCCGAGGATCTCAACGGATCGAGCGCCAATGCGCTCTTGAAGTTGATTGAGGAACCGCCGCCGCGCTCGCTCTTTCTCATCGTATCCCATCGTCCAGCGCAGGTGCTCACCACGATCCGTTCGCGCACGCGCAAATTGAATCTCGGCGAACTGACGCCTGAAGCCATCATCGAGACGGTGAATTCGCTCGGTGGCACCTTCGCGGAAACGGACCAGCGCCGGCTCACCGAGGCGGCACGTCGTAGCGGCGGTTCGGTTCGCGATACCCTGCGGCTGCTCTCCGGCGACAGCCTCACCCTGATCGAGGCCGTCGATGGGCTGTTGGGTCACCTGCCCACGGTCGATTGGCGGCGCGTGCATGGGCTCGCTGACAAACTCACCGGCCGCGAGGCGACGGAGGAGTTTGAGGCCATGATTTCAGCGATTTTCGACTGGATCGACGCGCGCGTGCGCCAAGGCGCCCCAGAAGGCGCCCGCCTTGCGCCGCTGGCGGAGGTATGGGACAAGATCGCGCTCTCGGCGCGCGAGACGATGGCCCTGAATCTCGACCGCCGGACCTTCATCTTGAACGCCTTTACCGATCTGTCCACGGCCGTGCAGGCCGCGCGAACGTGACTCGCGAAATGAGTTTGTGAAACGAAAATGACGGCGAAATTCTGCATTACCACCGCCATCCCCTATGCCAATGGCAAGCCGCACATCGGCCATGCCTATGAGCGCATCGCCACCGATGCGATCGCCCGGTTTCACCGGATCGCCGGCGAAGACGTGTTCTTCGTCACCGGCATGGACGAGCATGGCCTGAAGATGCAGCAGACGGCCGCCCGCGATGGGCTGAAGCCGCAGGAACTCGCCGACCGCACCGCCGCCCAGTTCGACGAAATGGGCACCGTGCTGAACGCACGCGCCGATCATGTCATCCGCACCACCGAACCGCGCCACTATCGTGCCTCGCGCGCCATCTGGGAGGCGATGCAGAAGAAGGGCGACATCTACCTGTCGAAATATGCCGGCTGGTATTCGGTGCGCGAGGAAGCCTATTTCGACGAGGGCGAGATCACGTCCAATGCCGAAGGCCAGAAGTTCTCGCCCAACGGTACGCCGGTCGAATGGGTGGAAGAGGAAAGCTATTTCTTCAAGCTCTCCAAATACGCCGACAAACTGCTCGCGCATTACGAAGCGCATCCCGACTTCATCGTGCCGGAGAAATACCGCAACGAGATCGTCGCCTTCGTGAAGCGCGGCCTGCAGGATCTGTCGATCAGCCGCACCACATTCAATTGGGGCGTGCCGGTGCCGGGCGACGACAAGCACGTCATGTATGTGTGGGTCGACGCGCTGACCAACTATCTCACCGCTTGCGGCTATCCCGACACATTCGCGGCGAACTGGCACTATTGGCCCGCCGACGCGCATGTGATCGGCAAGGATATCACGCGCTTTCATGCCATCTATTGGCCGGCCTTTCTGATGTCGGCGGAGATCGCTCTGCCGAAGCAGATCGTCGTGCACGGCTTTCTGTTCAGCCGCGGCGAAAAAATGTCGAAGTCGGTCGGCAACGTGGTCGATCCCATCACCATGGCCGAGCATTACGGCGTCGACCAGATCCGCTATTTCTTCCTGCGCGAAGTGCCGTTCGGACAGGACGGCAATTATTCGCACGAAGCGCTGGTCAACCGCATCAATGCCGATCTCGCCAACGATCTCGGCAATCTGGCGCAGCGCTCGCTGTCGATGGTGGCGAAGAATTGCGACGGCAAGGCGCCGGTTCCAGGCGAACTGACCGCCAATGACGAAGCCATTCTCGCCGCCGCCTGGGCGCTCGCCGAGCGCACCAGCGAAGCGATGAAGGAATTCGCGCTTCACACATCGCTGGCGGAAATCTGGAAGGTCGTCGCCGACGCCAACCGCTATTTCGCCGGCGAGGAGCCTTGGGCGCGTCGTAAGGACAACCCGGAACGCATGGGCACGATCCTGTGGGTAACGGCGGAAGTGCTGCGCAACATCGCCATCGCCGCGCAGCCCGTCATTCCGACCGCTGCCGGCAAATTGCTCGACAGCCTCGCCGTCGCCCCCGACGCGCGCATGCTGCGCCATATCGGCAAGAGCTATGCGCTTGCCGGCGGCACGGTTCTGCCGGCGCCGACGCCGATCTTCCCGCGTTATGTAGAAACGGAGGCGGGCGCGACGCCCGCGTAAAACCTTGCTGATCGATAGCCACTGCCATCTCGATTTCCCTGACTTCGCCCAGGACATGCCTGGCACGATGGAACGGGCGCGCGAGGCTGGCGTTGCCCGCATGATCACGATCGCGACCTCGGTGGCCAAGCACGATACCTATCGTGCCATCGCCGAGGGTTTCGACAATGTCTGGTTCACCGTCGGCACCCATCCGCATCACGCCCATGCGGAGCCGAATACGACGGTCGAGGAGATTGTCGATCTCGCCAGCCATCCGAAATGTATCGGCATTGGCGAGGCCGGGCTCGACTATCACTACGACAAGAGCCCGCGCGATGTCGCCGCCGCCGTATTCCGTACCCATATCGACGCGGCGCGACACACCGGCCTGCCGCTCGTCATCCATGCGCGCGATGCCGACGAAGACGTGGCCGCCATCCTGCGCGATGAAATGAGCAAGGGTGCCTTCAAAGCGCTGCTGCACTGTTTCACCTCGTCACGCGCCTTGGCCGAAACCGGGCTCGAACTCGGGCTTTATGTGTCCTTCTCGGGCGTGCTCACCTTCAAGACTTCGGACGAACTGCGCGCCATCGCCAAGGATGTGCCGCTCGATCGGCTGCTGGTGGAAACCGATGCGCCTTATCTCGCCCCCGTGCCGCATCGCGGCAAGCGCAACCAGCCCGCTTGGGTGACGGACACGGCGCGGGTGCTAGCCGAGGTGAAGGGTGTCTCCTTCGACGAGATCGCCGACCAGACGACGCAGAACGTGCTGCGTCTGTTCTCGAAAATGCCGCCGCTCGATGCGGCACCTTCCGCCGCATGAGCAGCCAGGCGCCTAAGGCGCGGATCACGATCCTCGGCTGCGGCTCCTCCGGCGGCGTGCCTCGCGTCGGCATCGGCTGGGGCAATTGCGACGGGTCCAATCCGCGTAACCGGCGCCGGCGCTGTTCCATTCTGGTGGAGCAGGAAGGGCCGGACGGCGTCACCACCGTTCTCATCGACACCTCGCCGGATCTGCGCGAGCAATTGCTCAGCGCCGACGTGCAGCATCTCGACGGCGTGCTGATCACCCACGCCCATGCCGACCACATCCACGGCATCGACGATGTCAGACCGCTGATCCTCAAGATGCGCCACCGTATCGACATCCACATGGATGCACCGACCGCCGATGCGGTGCTGCTGCGCTTCGACTATATTTTCCAGACGCCGCCGGGCAGCCAATATCCGCCGCTGCTCGACTTCAAGCCGATCGAGGATGGGCGCGCCTGCGTAATCAATGGCGCCGGAGGGCCGGTTTCCGGCATTCCGTTCCGCCTGCGCCACGGCGATATCGATGCGCTGGGTTTCCGCTTCGGCAATGTCGCCTATACGCCTGATGTGGTCGACATTCCCGATGAGAGCCTGCCTTATCTCGAGGATCTCGACGTCTGGATCATCGACGCGCTGCAATACCGGCCGCACCCGAGCCATTTCAGCCTGGGCGAAGCTTTGGAATGGATCGACCGCATGAAACCGCGCCGCGCCATTCTCACCAATCTCAACACCGATCTCGATTTCGAGCGGCTGAAAAGCGAAATCCCGGCCGGCGTCGAACCAGCCTGGGACGGCATGACCATCGCTTTCGACATGTAGGATCGATCGGGCGAGGGAGGGCTCTTGCGCGACAACGGAAGAGGGACACTGCGCGCACTGGCGGTGCTGCGCGCGCTCAATGTCGAAAACGACACGACGGTTCTACGCCTCAGCGCCATGACCGGCATTTCCCGGCAGGCGCTCTATCGCATTCTCGAAACCTTGGCCTCGGAAGGCTATGTCGCCCGTCATGCCGAAAGCGGCCGCTATCGCTTGACGAGCCTCGTGCGCGCCTTGAGCGAAGGTTTTAAGGACGAGCAGTGGATCGGCGAGATCGCCGCGCCCGAATTGGAAAAGCTGCAACGCAAAGTCGTCTGGCCGACGGAAATGGCCATCTGCCAGAATTTCACCATGCAGCTCATTCTGTCGACGCGGCGGCACAGCCCATTCGTCATCGACTATGGCAATATCGGCGCCGTGCTGCCGATCCTGAGAACTGCCCTCGGCATTGCCTATCTCGCCCATTGCCCGAGGCCTGAGCGCGATCTCATTCTGCGGTTCTATCGCGAGCAGGGGCCTTCCCTTGATGGCGATCTCGCCCGCAATCGCACGCGCATCGCCCGCATCCTTTCGGCCACGCGCACACGCGGCTTCGCCACGCGCCACCGCAACGTCTTTTCCGGCATCGCCTATCCCGACATTTTCGACACCAACGCCACCATCGCCGTGCCGGTGACGGTCGGCAACGAGGCCGTGGCCTCCATCGGCGTCACCTATATCGCCGCAGCCATGACGACGGCCGATGCCGTCGAACGCTATCTGCGCGCCCTGAAAGCAACAGCCCGGACGATCTCCCGGCTCGCCACGGAAAAGCGCCGGAAATAACAAGGCTCTGTCGCAGACCATGTCCGGCTATCGGACATTTTCAAAATCGCCATTGCTCCATCCCGTTCGCTTCCTATCCTGCATCTATCTGTCGGCCAGGAACGACAATGGGAGCGAAACGTGAAATTTGGCATTTTCGATCATGTCGACCGCAGCGGCCTGCCGCTCGACGAATTCTACGAGCAGCGGCTGCGGATCACCGAACTCTACGATCGTTCGGGCTTCCACGCCTATCATGTGGCTGAACATCACTTCACGCCGCTGGGCCTCGCCGCTTCGCCTAGCGTCTATCTGTCCTCCGTCATCCAACGAACGAAGCGCCTGCGTATCGGCAGCCTCGTCTACACGCTACCGCTCTATCACCCACTGCGTCTCGCCGAAGAAATCTGCATGCTCGATCACCTGAGCCGTGGCCGCCTGCAAGTCGGCCTCGGTCGCGGCATTTCGCCGATCGAAAGCCATTACTACGGCGAGTCCTCGGACAAGGAGACCTCGCGGCAGGTTTATCAGGAAACCCTCGACATCCTGCTCGCGGCTCTGACGCAAAAGCAGGTGAATTATCAGGGACAATATCGCCAGGCCGACAACGTGCCCATCGAGTTGCTGCCGGCGCAGCGTCCTTATCCGCCGCTGTGGATGGGCGTTCAATCGTTCGAGAACGCCGACTTCGCCGCCAAATATAAAATGAACATGGTCTGCATTCTCGAGCCCGAGGAAATGCGTTCGCGCATCGACCGCTATCGGGCAACCTGGCGCAAACTGCACGGCGAGGAACCGTCGCAGGATATGCTCACCGGCCTCTCGGTCTTCATCGTCGTCGCCGAGACCGATGCCAAGGCCGCTGAAATTGCCGACAGATGCTACAAGGCGTGGTTTCATAATTTCAACTATCTCTACCGGCTGCATGGCCGCTCTCCCATGCTTGGCGAGCGCGCCAACAATTTCGCCGACCTGCAGAAACTGGGGCGCGGCATTGCCGGTTCGCCGGAGACGGTGACGCAATTCCTCGCCAATAAGATCGATAAAGCTGGGATCAATTATCTCGTTGGCCAGTTCGTCTTCGGCGACATGTCCTTCGAGGAATCCTCGCACTCGATCGAACTGTTCTCCTGCCACGTCATGCCGGCCCTTGGCGCCGTCGCGCAACCGGCTTGAGCCAGGAGGAAAACATGATCGACAATCAACTCGCGACGCAATTGAACGAAATCGCCGTCGGTTGCCGCGTCCTGGCCCTTTATGGTCACGAGGACAAGAGCCTCGGTCATCTGTCGCTGCGCGATCCGCAAGGCCGCGGCCTCTGGCTCAAACGTGCCGGCGTCGGTCTCGCAGAGATCGAGGGACCGGACGATTTTACCTTGATCGATTTCGAAGGCCGCAAGCTGCATGGAACCGGCACCGTGCATATGGAATGGCCCATCCATACTGAGATCATGATCGCGCGCCCGCAGATCAATGTCGTCGGCCACACGCATCCTTTCTACGGCTGCCTGTTCGCCGCCACCGACGAAAACCTCGTCGGGCTCGGTCACGAAGGCTGCTATTTCGGCCACGATCTGCCGCGCTATCGCGGCACGTCCTATCTCATCGATACCCAATCGCTCGGCCGCGATCTGGTGGCAGCGCTCGGAACGCGTAAAGCGGTGCTGATGAACAACCACGGCGTTGTTTTCTGCGGCGAATCCATGGGCGTCGCCGGCACGCTTGGCATCACGCTTGAAAAAGCCTGCCGCCAGCAGATCACGCTCGCGGCCACTGGCTACCCGCTGATCCTGCCGGCGGAAGACGAAGTCAAAATGAAGGAAGAAAAGCTCGCCAGCCGCGCCACCCTGGAACGGTTCTGGCCCTATTACGTGCGCATGCTCGCCCGCTACGAAAGCGGTCACGGCAAGATCGTGCCGCTTCAAGGCTGACGATCAGGGGAGGGAGAAATGAAAAGGATTCACTTAAGTTGCAGGGCCCTCGTCCTGGCGGCCTTAGCACTGGGCGCTCTGAATGCGCCCGCCATGGCCCAGACTTATCCCAACAAGCCCATCAACGTGGTCGTGCCATTTCCCGCCGGCGGCTATGTCGATAGCTTCGCCAGGGTCGTCACCGCGAAACTCGGCGCCTTGCTTGGCCAGACCATGCCCGTGCTCAACCGGCCGGGTGCCGGCGGAACCGTGGGCGCCGAAAGCGTCGTTCGCGCGCCGCCCGATGGTTACACCATTCTTGTCTCCGGCGTCTCGTCGCTAGCGATCTTCGAGGCCATGCGGTCCAAGACCGGCGAGGCTGAACTGCCGAAGCTGAGCTACATTTCGCTGATCGCCTCGACGCCCGGCGTGATGACCACGTCCACTCAGTCCGGCGTCGCCACGTTCAAGGATCTTATCGAAAAGGTGCACAAGGAACCGGGCCAATACTCCTATGGCTCCGCCGGCCCCGGCACGCCATCGCATCTGTGGAGCGCCGAGATCGTTCGCGCCTTGAAGCTTGATATCCGGCATGCCGCCTACAAAGGCGGGGCACCGGCCTTGCAGGAATTGGCCAACAATCAAATCCTCTGGATGATCGATACACCGGTGGGCTCATTGCCGTTGGCACGGGCCGGCAAGGTGACGCCATTGGCTGTCATCGCGCCGAGCCGGATCAAGCAATTGCCGGATACGCCCGCCATTGGCGAACTGGGTGTGCCGCAACTGGCCGACAAGGCATCGACCCTTTATCTCGCCGCGCCAGCCGGCACACCCAAGGCCATTCTGGATCGCTTGAACGAGGTCTATGCCCAGGCGATCAAAGATGCCGAATTCACCGCCCGCATCGACACGTTCGATTCCGTTCTGCCCGACCCGGAAATGAAAGCCGACAAGGTGCGCGAAGCCGCCGAAGCGGAATATCTGAGCTGGTTCAAAATCGTGCGGGACACGGGCATCAAAGTGGATTGAACCCGCGAGCGCTCAGTTAGAGAGATGGGCGCGGGTGATATTGGCGAGGTCGCGACAGCCCATCAACGCCATCGTGACCTCAAGCTCCATGCGCAGGAGCTTTGCCACATGGGACACCCCAACCGCACCCGCCGCCGCCAATCCCCACGCAAAGGGCCGACCGACCAAGACCGCCTGGGCACCCAAGGCCATGGCCTTGAAGATGTCGCTGCCCCGGCGGATGCCGCCGTCCATCAACACCGGTACGCGCCCGCCAACGACGGCAGCAATGCTTTCAAGAACGTCGATGGTGGCTGGCAGACCATCAAGGACGCGGCCACCATGATTGGACACGACAATGCCGTCAGCGCCATGGCCGAGGGCGCGTTCCGCATCTGCCGCCGTCAGAATACCTTTGAGAAGCACGGGCAGGGACGTCCGTTCCTTGATCCAGGCGATATCGTTCCATCGTGCGGCGGTGTCGAGCAAAGGGCTGCCGAAGACGAGAGGGCCGGATGGATCGACTAAATGCATCGAGGGCAGTCTCATGCCGTGCAGGTTGACCGCCGAAACGCCAAGCGGCAGCGAAAAGCCGCTGCGCTGTTCGCGATTGCGAAGACCCGACAAAGGCGCATCGACCGTTAGGACAATTGCCTTGTAGCCAGCGTTTTCCGCACGCTGAATGAGCTGGGCGGTGAAGTCACGGTCAGCCTGCAGATAAAGCTGAAACCAAAGCGGTGTCGCGGCTTGCGCGGCAATCTCCTCCAGCGTCACGCTCGCCTGCGTGCTGACGACCATTCCCACCTGCATGGCGGAAGCGCCGAGAACGGCCTCCAGTTCGCCATGCTCATGCGCCAGCTTCTGGTAGGCGACAGGTGCCAGAAAAAGGGGTGAAGGATAGGTCTGGCCGAACAATGACACCTGCGTGTGGCCGCCGCGCAAATCCTGCAGAACCTGCGGCTGCAATTTGATGCGCGCGAATGCCGCTTCATTGTCCCGCATGGTCACTTCGTCAGCGGCGCCGCCGCTGAGATAAGCCAAGGCCGCAGCCGTCATCCGTTCGCGCGCCAGCGGTTCGTAATCGCGAACGCTGGCGACCAAATGCGGGATCTGCTGAAGTTTCGGCAGCGGCACGCTCATCAGGTCGCCGACCAGTCACGCAGCAGATTGTGATAGAGGCCGGTCAGGCGCGTCACCGCTTCCTGCTCCGGATCGACTGCGCTGAGCGCCTGGATCGTCTCGTCGAGATCGAGCAACATGCGGCGACGATAGTCTTCCTTGACGAGGCTCTGCAACCAGAAGAACGAGGCAAATCGGGCGCCGCGCGTCACCGACGTGACCTGATGAATGGTGTTCGCCGGGTAAAGGATCATCTGGCCGGCCGGCAGTTTGACCCTGTGTTTCTCCATCTCGCCCTGGATGAGCAGTTCGCCGCCGTCGTAATCCTCAGGTTCACTGATGAACAAGGTGGCCGAGAGATCGCCGCGAATTCTGACGCCGCTCTGCGGCACGCCGAATATCGATGCATCGATATGATCGCCGTAACTGCCGGAGCCTGCATAGCGATTGAAGCGCGGCGGCAGGACTTTCAGGGGCAGGGCCACGGCCGTGAAGCGCGGGTTGGCGGCCAGCCGTTCGAGAATGAAGTTGCCCACCTGTTCGGCGAGCGGATCATCCTGCGCCAGTTGATCGTTATGCTTGACCCGCGCCGCCACATGGCCCGCCGTATGGCGGCCATCGGTCCAGTTCGCCTTGGCGAACAGATCATGGATCTGCCGCGCCTCGGCCTTGCTCAGAACGTCGGGAATGATGGTCATCATGGCCGTTGCACTTCAAAAGCAAATCCCGGCTGCCACGGCAGCCGGGGTTCACGTCTCTTATAGGGGCTTCAGAAGCGGAAGGCGAGGCTCGCCCGGAATGTGCGCGGAACGCCAAGCGCTGCGCGTGTTCCGTTCCAGTTCGAAGACACCGCATATTTCTCGTCGAAAATATTGTCGACGTTCAGACGCAGCGTAATGTCCTTGGTGATCTCGTAGGCCGCCATCGCATGAACCACAGTATAGGCTGGCAGGCGTCCGAAATTGCCGTTCGGAATGATACGCAGCGCATCATCCGGCCGACCCAGATAGGACGAGCCAACATATTGGAAACCCCCGCCGACGGTCAGACCGATGGGAAAGCGGTACGTGGTCCACAGATTGGCGGTGACATTCGGCGTGAACGCCAATTCGTCACCGGACGTGCTGATGCGCGTACCGTAGTCGCCCGGATCGGCACGACGGCGCACGCCGTCGAGATAGGCGCTGTGCAGGCGTTCCGAATTGATGATCGCCAGTCCACCGAACACGTTCCACGCATCGGTGATCTTGCCCGCGACGCTGAATTCGGCACCTTGGACGACCTGACGGCCATAGCCCTTCAAGGTCGTCGTCGTTTCGCCGATGTCGCGACCGGTGATCGCGGCATTATGCTTTTCGATCCGGAACAAGGCGGCCGTGGCACTCAGGCGCTTGTCGAAGAAATCCCATTTGACGCCGACTTCATAGTTTAAAGCTTGCACCGGCTTGGCACCCGCGACCAGGCCTGGGAAGGCATTGTCGCCAGTCCGCGAGATATCCGGATTGGACATGAAGGCACCGGGCGGCAAGGTGGCGAGGCCCACGGAGGCATAGAACGTGCCGTCAGGCGTCGGCTTATAGACGACACCCAGCTTGCCGTTGAGCAGGAAGTGCGAGTCGCTGTAGCCGTCGAAGGCCCCAGCCGGCAGCCCGTTCATGCCCTTGCTGGAAATTTTGGCGTTGTATTGTTCAGCCCGCAGGCCGCCGGTGATCGACCAGCGCGGTCCGAATTCGATCGTGTTGTAGGCATAGCCCGCAACACTGTTGATTTCGACCTTGTTGCGTTCGGTCGGCGCCGAGACCGGCGCGAAAGCGCGATCCGGGTTGGGGAAGAAGACGCTGGTGGCTGGAACCGCACCGGTGCCATAGCGCAGAGCCTCCGATTCCTCGCGCGTGAGATCGATACCGACCGAGAAATTGTGGGTCAGCCAGCCGGTGTTGAAACGCCCCGACAGATTGGTGTTGTTGCTGAGAGTCGTCACCGTGCGATCGTAGAACTGGGTCTGTGCCGTCACGGTTTGAGTGCCCGGCACATAGGCCGTCGGCACGGTGTAACGGGCGAAGCGATCGACCCTCGACCAGCGCAACTGATTGCTCAGCGTCATGCGGTTGCCGAGATCATATTCGACCCGCGCCGTGATGGCGTCGCTCTGCACTTTGTCGACATCGGAGCGCAGGCCATAGAAATTGCTGCGCCGGGCGCTGCTCGCCACCGGATTGTAGTTCACCATGCCCTTGATGCTGGCCCCCGGCACGCCCCAATCCGGCACGTCATCGCGGGTCACGTGTTCGTAGGACAAGGTCGCCCGGAGATCGGTGCCCAGGCCCCAAGTGATCGACGGCGCGATACCCCAGGCCTTGTTTTCGGCGATTGAGCGGCCCGGCACACCACTGTCCTCGACGAAGCCGTTCAAACGCAGCGCCGTGGTCGGCGCGATCACATAATTGGCATCGACGGAGGCACGCTTGCGGGCTTTCGAATTGTACTGATCGAAGCCAAGGCCGATTTCACCAGACGAGAAGTTCGCCAACTGCGGCGTCTTGGTGACGATGTTGACATAGCCGGAGAGACCACCCCGGCCATTGTCGGCAGCCGAGCCCTTGAACACTTCGACGCGCTCGACGTTGAACGTATCGCGCGTATAGCTGCCGTTGTCGCGGGCGCCGTCCACATAGATGCTGCCGCTGCTGTCGAAGCCGCGCAGCTTGAAATTGTTGGTGGAGGTCGAGAAGCCGTTTTCGCCGGCATCGAAACTGATGCCCGGCGTGTTGCGCAAGACCTCGGTCAAGGTGCGCGCGCCCTGTTCCCGGATCACGGCATTCGGGATGACACTGACCGTCTGCGGCGTATTGAGCAGCGGCGCCGTCTGCCGGGGCGAAGAAGCGGATTGCGTGTTGTAGGGGCCGGAGCCGATCGCCCCTTGCACGAATGTCGGCAATTGTGCGCTAGGACCTGCGGCGGCAACTGGGCGCGGCGCGGCGACCGTCGCGCGTTGAGCCCGGCGTGGCTGAGAGGCCGTGTTGCGCGTCGCGCGCGGTGTCGGACGGGCCGCCGCTGGGCGGGCGCGCTGTTGCGGCGCATCGACCGTCACCGGCGGCAGATCGGCGGCCGGTTGCGCCATTGCCACCTCGAAAGGCGCGACCGCGAGGAAAACGGCAGTCGTCATGGCACAGGTCGAAAGATCGAGGGGCTTAGCGAGTTTGATACCGTCCTTCGCCGCAAATGCCCCCGAAGCAGCCCGCTGTATATCGCTCATTTTCTTCTGTTCCCCGCAGATTTACCGAAGTAAATCTTGATTTGTTTGTGGTTCTGCGGAGCAACGACTGGGATACGGGCGGCTATTGAGTCAATAATGTGCCGGAATAAGATATTTAGAATAAAAACAATTTAGTAGCTGTGATTCTACCCAAGCAGGACAGGTATTTGTACGACATTTTAGATGTAATCTAATCTTGAGCTGAGGTCTTAAAGGTCTCGTATTCATTCATTTTTGGATTTCGAACGAGCTTTTCAATACTTTGCATATGCTGGTTTTGCTCAAGAAAAGCACCGTCGTGACCTTAGTCGATTTGAAGTGAATGTTGTTTTTCTGCTACAGCTTCGTTGTCCGATTGTTCTCCCAAAATGAAGAACACGGGCGTGATGGAGGCGCCGAGGGAAGGAATCGCAGAGCGATTCTCGTTTCCGCCGGCTGAGCACGCGGGAGGAAATATGACCTTGCAGGCACGGGCCCTGAAAGCGCTGACGATCGTCTTTACAGCTGCTCTGGGCAGCGTCACAGCCCAGGCGCAGACCGGCGACTTTTACAAAGGCAAGACCATCAAGATCGTTCTGCCGACGGCACCCGGCGGTTCGACCTCGCTCTATGGACTGCTGATCGCCGAACATCTGCAGCGCCACATTCCCGGCAATCCGGTGGTGACCACCGAATATCGTGTCGGGGCCGGGGGCATCGTTGCTGCCAACTATGTCTATAACGCCGCCCCCAAAGACGGCACCGTCATCACCATGTTGATTTCCGGTCTGCTGGCCGAGGACACCCAGCCCGAGGCGGTGAAATTCAAGGCCGCGAAATTCCGCTACATCGGCCGGGCTGCCGATCTGCCCCGAGCCTTCGTCGCCTGGCACAGCGCCGGCATCAACACGATCGACGATGCGCGCAAGCGCGAGGTGGCGTTGGGCTCCTCAGGCAAGGGCGCTCTGACATCCATCCATCCGCTCCTCGTCAACGATATCTACGGCACCAAATTCAAGATCGTGAACGGTTATGCCGGTGCCGGCACGACCTATCTGGCGCTCGAACGTGGCGAGATCGACGCGACGACCGTCGCCTGGGAAGGATTGGTCGCCCAGCATGCCGACTGGCTGCGCGACGGCAAGATCAAGGTGCTCGCCACCATGGGCAGCCGCAAGTTCACCGGCTATGAGACCGTGCCGAAGGTCGAAAGCCTGGCGAAAACCGCCGACGATCGCGAACTGCTCTCCTATTCGGTTCATTACGCCGACGTCGGTCAGGCGCTGGCCGCACCGGCGGAAATTCCCGACGACCGGCTGCAAATCCTGCGCCGTGCCTTTGACGCGATGGTCGCCGATCCGGCCTTCATCGCCTCGACGAAGAGCAAGAATGTCGAGATCGAACCGATGACTGGCGAAGAGCTGCAAGCCTTCGTCGAGAAAGCGGCGCAGCGTTCGCCGAAGATCAGCGAGCGTATGCGCGCCCTGGTCAGCGCTGAATAAGGTTGGGCCTGGTCAGGCGCCATATGGTGGCGCCGACCAGCAGGCCCAGGATACAGGCCGACAGCGGTACGCGGGGGCGAGACAACAAGGTGTCGACCACTTCTCGAAGGGTGAAGTCGAGTTCCTTGGTTACGATAAGCCCCATGCAAAGGGAGCCAAGGAACCAGAACACGAAACCGATCAGGAGCCAGATCAGCACATAGGCCAGAAAGCCCGACTGCCGCGCGCGAAGAAACAGATGCGCAGGCAACCCGAACAGAAAGGCCGGAACATAGCCGACGATCAATCCGACGATCACCGACCTGACGACCCACATGAACTGGTCCGGTTCGCCAAAGAAGTCGGGCGGCTTCGAGAAGAAGGCCGCGTAGATCGCAAAGATAAAAGGTATCCACAGCGGAGCCGCGAGGAATGCAATGATCGTTCGTGCCATGAGTTCCGCTGTCTATCGGTTGAAAGAGCCTGTTTCCAGGAAAGCGAGCACCTGCGTGATCACCCGTCGGTCATAAACCATCAAGGTGTGCGACACAGGCAAGACGATATGATCGCGCATGTTGCGCAGGCGTGTCGAGGTAACCGACACCTTGCCATCATTGGGCCGCGGCAGCAGAAAGCGCGGAAAGATCGGGTCAAGCGGGCGATCGCCGGCGATGATGCCGAGTTCATAGTCGACGCGGCCGAGCATATCTTGATCGATCCGGGCGCGTCCCGTCCGCAATTGCGGCCCAACGGGTCCAAGCACCAGATGATCGAGGCGGAGCCGAAACAGAAGATCGGCCAATTCACTGCCGCGATTGGGCGGCGCCAGCATCACCACGCGTCCCAATTTTTCCGGCCGATGCGAAGCAATCAACGCACGCACCACCAGGCCGCCGAGAGAGTGGCTCACAAAGTGCAGAGGGCCATCGATCTCCCGGGCGAACTGATCGATACGCGGCTTCAGGTGATCGACGATGTGAGCCAGCGATCGCCAGGGGCTGTTATAGCTCGGCGCCAAGGTGGAATAGCCGTCGCGCTTCAAGGCCGCCGCGATCGAGGCCATCGAACGGCCGGTGCGGCCGTGCCCATGCAAAAGAACGACTCCGCCTTTCGATCCGACCACGGCTCGCGTCACCACGCCGGCTTCGAGGAACCAAGCCGCTGCGCACCGCGTTCCCAGCGCATCGGTGCACCGACGATATTAGCCGGTGGATGATAGCGCCGGGCCTCGCCCCAAGGCGTCGTTTCGATGAAAGGCGCCACGTCGGCTATGCCGCCTTCGCTCCAATGTGCCTCGCTCGCCAGTTCACGCAGACTGACCAAAAGCGCCGCCGTGCGCGCCAGCGACAGCCGCGCCGAGGCGAGCTTTTCGCCATTCTGACGCGCGATGATCTGGCGGATCACCGCCGCCGCCATCAAATAGCCGGTGGCGTGATCGAGCGCCTGAACGGGCAGGGACACCGGATGATCCGTTCCTTTCCAGGCCATGCCGGCTTCGGCGATGCCACTGCTGAACTGCACCAGGCTGTCAAAGCCGCGGCGGCCTTTCCAGGGGCCCGTCCAGCCATAGGCATCGAGCGACACTTCGATGAGATCGCGATTGAGTTTGCGGCGCTCGGCCGGGCCAAACCCGAGCCCTTCAAGCGCGCCGGGCCGATAGCCGTGAACGAAAACATTGGCGCGGGCCAACAGCCGCTCGAACAGGCGGCGGTCCATATCGCTGCGCAGATCGAGGCGCGCGCATCTTTTGCCCAGCGTCACTTCGGGAATAGTGCCAGGCTCGTCCCAATCGGGCGGATCGACGCGCAAAACGTCGGCGCCATAGCCGGCGAGAAATCGCGTTGCGACCGGTCCCGCCAGCACACGTGTCAGGTCCAAGACCTTGAGGCCGGCAAGCGGCCGTCCCGGCTCGGGCGACCAACGCAATCCGCCGACATCCGCTGAGGAGAAGGAGATCAGCGGTTCGGCCGCCACGGCCGCGCCTTGCGGATGTTTCTCCCATTCCGTGCGCAAGCGTAATGCCGCGGCACATCCTCCAGCGTCCACCACTGCCGCTTCGAGTTCGCCCGCTCCCCAGGTTTTGACGGCTTCCGCGACAGCGCCACGTTCCGCCGCACAATCGAGAACTTTGAGCGCGGCGGCGCGATGATGCGGCGCGTTGGTGTGCAGTTTGATCCAACGGTCACGGGCCAGATAATCGCCGGCCAGCGGATCCCAGATTGCGGGCAGGGGCCATTCGATCGGCTGGATCGACAGGCCGAACCAGAGCGAGGACAGGCGCCGGTCGACCGCCACGCGCGGCGCCTCGTACATCGTGCCGATCAGTTCCGACATGGCGAGGCAGGCCGCGCCGATGGAACTCGCCGCCAGTTTCGTTACTGGAAAGGCCGAAGGCAGATTGGCGAGCCCGGTGAAGGCGATCCGGTCTAGCGCAGACTCCGGCAGATCAAGGGCTTTCCAAATGATCGGCAACGGACCTAACGCCATCGAATCTACTCCATATTCGGGGGCAGGCTACTTTCCCGAAAAATGAGGCGGCCGTTAGACCTCCTTGATCAGGCTATCGCGCATCAGGTCGCGATTGAGGTCCAGGCCGATACCCGGCCCATCGGGCACGGCAAGGAAGCCATTTTCCGGTTCCGGCGCATTGGTGAACAGCGCCCGTTCCAGCCGCGCGTTGCCAAGATGCATTTCCAGCATCGTGCCGTTACGGAAGCCTGCGACATGGTGGAGCGAAAACAGGCCGCCACCGCCGGCATCCGACAGCGGCAGATTGTAGATCTGCGACAGCGCGGCCACCCGCCGGGTCTCGGTGAAGCCGCCGTTGTACATGCTGTTGGCCATGACGATGTCGATGGCGCCTGCCTCGATCCATTCGCGGAAGCGGCTCGCATAGCCGTCGAACTGACCGATCGCCACGGGAATACGGCCCATGCGGCGCAGATCGGCGAGTTCGCGCGCATCATTGCCGCGAACCGGATCCTCGAAGAAAGCAATATCCGTATCGTCGAGCATCTTGCACAGGCGCACCGCCTGATCGAAGGACAGGCTCTCGTTGGCGTCGAGCGCGATAGAGACGCGATCACCGACCGCATCGCGCACGATCTTCACCCGCCGTGCATCTTCCGCCACGCCACCCTTGGCCACACCAACGAGCACTTTCAGGCAGCCAAAGCCTTGATCGGCGAGCTCACGCGCCAACTGGACGAGCTGATCTTCGTTGTAAACGCCGAAACCGAAGGTGACATAGACGGGCACTTTCTTGCGCGCGCCGCCAAACATCTGCGCGACTGTGCGGCCAGTGGCACGGCCCACCGCGTCCCAGATCGCCATGTCGAGGCAGGAAAGGGCGGTCATGCCGGCACCGGCGCGAATGCCGCGCGGCGTAATCTCCGGCCACAACCGGCCGTGGATCGCCTCGATATCGCGGATGTCCATGTCCTTGATGACAGGCAGCAGATCATTCTTGATCGCGGCGGCGACACCATGGGCCATCCAGCGCCCGCTCATGCCAAAGCCACGATGACCATCGGTGGTCTCGATTTCGCAGATCACCCGCAAGCCATCGCCAGCCGGTTTCTCGACGAGCGGCAAGATCATCGGCAGGTGATGCAGGCTGACGGTGGCTTTCGCGATCCGCGACTGTTGTGTGGGTCAACTGTCTCACGGAAAATCGCGCGCAATGGCGCACCAATTGCCGGAAAAGCAAAGGGTTGAAGGCTTCTCGGAAGAATGGATTAAGGCAGGTTTTGCAGCAGACGCGTGAAATCGCCGGCCCAATCCCGGCGATGCCGGTCCGACGTGACGAGGCTCGCGGCGACCACGTCGCAGCCCCGGCTCAAGACCACGCCGACCAACCGCTTTTTTGTGCCGTCGACGACGGCCTCATATTCGCGCATGCGCCCTCTCAGGGCACCCACTTGAAAGAGCGTCCCTGGCGCCAGCGGAACGAAGGTCGAGCTGACTAAATCGACGTCCGACAAGCCATCGACTTCTAGATCATCACGCACGCCGGTATCGCAATTGCACATACCGAGTTTGACCCGCAGTGTAAGAATGGCTGGCGCATCGCAGGATGACGGCGCGCAGCGGAAAGCACGACCGGCCGGCCAACCATCGCGCGGGAAGGGCCAGTCGATCGCGGTCCACGTGTGCGCTTCGACTGGCTCTTGATGGGACATGGACGCGGCCGGCAGCAGCATGGCGAGAAACATCGCGCCGACGAGCTTGACCGGCCGCATGGCTATTGCCCGATGGACTTCAGCGTTTCATCGCTGAGTTTGAGAATGTGGACGCCGGTATTGGCGCGATCGACCACATAGACATAGCCGCGATCGTCGATCTCCACATTGTTACTCTGGATCGCCGTCTTGCAACGATCCGCGCCATTGATCTTGACGCAGCGCGGTGTCGTCGCCTGGGTGATCGCCGGAATGAAATAGCCGATCTCCTTCGGCCGGAACGGATCGCGGATATCGATCGCGCGGACGCCCGCATTGAAGAAGGTGACGAACACCACTTTCTTGTTGAAGATGGCGAACGCAGCCTCGTTGGAGGAATGCGAACCGAAGCGCCCACCGCGCTGACAGAAGTCGCCCGAAGCCTCGTCAACCGTGAAGTTGGACACAACCATCGGCCGCGTCTCGACCGTGATATCGGCGAACCACACCATCTGCCGCGCCTCGGCGCATTCATTGACGAGGCTTTCATCGACGATCATCACCATGTCGCGGGTCTGACCATCCTTGTCGTTCTTGAATTCAGGGATCGGCATTTTCAACAGCGGCAGCACCGTATGCGCGCCGATGAGCGGCGAAAGCGCGAGCTGGCTGATCTCCGGCGCCTTCAGATTTTCCGGTGTCGGTTCGCCTGGGCCTTCGAGCAGCTTCTTGCGATCGACAATCTGAATGATGCCACCTTTATTGGTACCGTAACCAAAATAGACGCGGTTGGAGTCAGGCCCAGCCGAGATCGGTCCATGCAGCTCCGTGGGCACGGAACCAGATGATCCAGGCTGCTGGCCCGGCAAGCCGAAGTCGCGAATTTTCACCGGATGGGCAGGATCGCTGAGATCGTAGACCTGCGTCATGCGTCGCGTCCGCCAGCCCGGCGCACCGGAGACGAGATAGGCGATTCCCGTATCGCACTCCCACCAGCTCTTATGGGTATCCTTCAACTGGCCTTCGATACGGCTGACCAGTTTCGGCGCGGCCGGATCGGTCACGTTCCAGATTTCATGCGCGATATTGCCGAAAGTACGCAGCAGATAAATCGTGCTCTTGTCGCCTTTCGGCAATTGCGCGCCGCTGCACACACGCGTCATCTGCGCCGCGCCGCTCTCTCCCAGGCCTTCCTGACCGGGCAGGTGATAGAGATAGATCGGCTTCTTCGGATCGGTGACATCGACGATAGAGGTGCCGTTGAATTCGGCTTGACCCGTCAGCGGATTGACTGGACGCGGCACGGCCTCTGTGCCGCCATGATGGCCGATATAGGCGATCCAGCGATTGCCTTGATGAAAGACCGTCGGCTGATAAGCGGAGCGTTGCTGCAAATCATTCCAGCCTACAAGCTCCATATTCTTCGCTTCAGGCGGATCGCCGATCGCTTGTTCCTTGGCATGGACGGCATTCGACAACAGAACGCACGCAGCAATCGACAGCACACTCGTCCATTTCGTGCATGGCAAGCTCATCGCTTCCTCCCGATGTTCGTCTCCGTGATTTCTTGTTCTTCTTGGCGAAGCTGCAGGATGGCACGCTTCGCGAGACATTCAGCGACCGGATGATCTTCATCCGACGCGATGCGACGTGAAGCCTCCAACCTCCGCGCATGTCTGTAGCGTCTGGCGCTGCCTTGACGTTGTCAAGAGGATGATACGCGACTGCGCACGCGCAAATTTTTGCAGCGTGTCGCGATGACCCTATCGCACTGATTACTTGGTCGGAGCCGCTGTCGCCTTGCGCGACAGTTGACGCAACACGTCGGAGCTCAAACGCGCATTGTGCTTGCGCATCGCCTCATAGGCGGCTTCCGGCTGTCCCGCGAGAATCGCTTGCACGATCGCTTCGTGATCTTCGTTCGAGCGTTCCATGCGTTCTTTCAACGTGCTCGATTGCGACTGTCGAAAGGCGGCGAGGCGTTCGCGCAATTCGCGCGCGGTCGACGCCACAGTTTGATTGCGCGCGCCTTCGCAGATGAGATCATGGAACTCATTGTTGAGCCGGCGATAGGTCGCTTCCGATCGCGCGTTCCCAAGCTGCATCGCCTGGCGATGGATTTCCAACAGGTTGCCTTTGTCGAGCGCGGTCATGCGCTGCGCCGCCAGCCGGGCGCACAGCCCCTCGATCTCGCATTCGGCTTCCAGCATGTCGGCCAATTGCGGAATGCCGATCGTCGCCACGACGCCGCCACGGCGCGGTGTGAAGTCGACCAGTCCGCGCGCGCCGAGTTCCCGCAGCGCCTCGCGCACCGGCGTGCGCGACACGCCGAATTGTTCGGCCAGCACCTTTTCTTCAAGCTTGTGACCTGGCGGCAGCGTGCCGCTCAGGATCTGCTGTGCCAGTTCCTGATAGACGCGCAAAGAGTTCGTGCTCGATGAGGTATCGCTTGATGTGCCGCTCATGGCCAAAATAACGCCGCTATCCCGTCCCGGTCGGGGAATAGCCGGGAGGAAGCACGTATAGGGCGCCGTTGCAAGTTCGGGCGCAGCGTAGCCGCCGCGCCCGTTCAAAGGTTGATTTCACATGATCAGCGACCCGCGCGGATACCGACACGGGCCGTGGTTCAGGCTCAGCGCGTACCCGGCTGGGTGTGAACGTTGAGGACGACCGGGGTCCCCGAGCGCACCTTCTCCAGGGCCCGCCGCAAGGCATCTTCCAGCTTGCTCGGATCCTTGACGCTCTCGCCGTAGCCGCCGCAGGACTCGACCACTTTCTCGAAGTCGGGCGAGGGGTTCAGATCCTGCACCGGCATGACATTGGCCTTGGCGGCCGCGCCATCCGGATAGACCGCCAGGGTCGACATGCGCACCGCCAGCCACTGGTGATTGTTGGCGACGATCGTCAGGGTCGCCAACTTCTCAGAGCGGCCGACGAAATGCGTCGGCAGCGGATTGCCGAACATATAGGAGCCGTCGCCGACCGTGGCGATGACTTCGCGCTCCGGCGCGGCAAGCTTGAGGCCGAGCGCCGAACCGATGCCCGAGCCCAGGCCGCCGGCCAAGCCGACGGAAAAGAAGGTCTGCGGCGCCTCGAAATCGAGCCGGCCTGGGGTGGTGCCGAGCTCGTTCATGACGATGGCGTCCTTGGCCTTGGTCTTGTTGATGCAATAGGCCAGCCAGGCCGGATGGATCGGCGTGTGGTCCTTCATGGACAGAGCGAAGGCTTCGCGCTTGGCGACGGCTTCCTTGCGCGCGGCGATCACAGCCTTGCGACGCGCTTCCGCGGCCGCTTTGTCCGCACCGATCTTCTCGACCGCCTGGACCAGCATACGCAGGCCTGCGGTCGGATCGCCGGCGACCAACAGGTCGGTCTCGAACTCACGGAACGGATGACGGCTGACCAACGGATCGACCGACATGTGAATGACCTTGGCATGCGCCGCCGGCTGGATGTTCTTGGGGATCCACGGCACGCCGGAGTCGATGACAATAAGCAGATCGGCTTCCTTGAAGGACGCCGGCAGATCGAAGCCAGCGAACATCGGATGGTCGGTCTGCAAGTTGAGGTCGATCGGCGAGGGCTGCGCCACCGGAACCGAGAGCTTGTCGGCGAAATCGCTCAGCGCCGCCAGGGCTTCCGGGGTGCGCACGAACGCCGAGGTTATTACCATCGGGTTCTTCGCCTTGGCGATGAGCTGGGCCGCCTGGTCGATAGCCTCCTGAGCGGGGGCCGCGGCAATCGCGCCGAGCGGCCGGACGTTGTCGCGGCGCATCGGCACCGCTTCATCGGCCAGCACTTCGCGCGGCAGGCACATATAGACCGGGCCGCGCGGCTCGGTCATGGCGATGTCGAGGGCACGATCGACCAATGCGCCGACCGGCTGGCCGGCACGCAGTTCATATTCCCATTTGACGAATTCGCGGACCATGCCGCCCTGGTCGAAGGATTCCTGGCCCCAATGGATCACGCCATTGCGCGAGGCCTCATGGCCGGTCTCGGTAATCGGCGTGCGGCCAGCGCACAGCAGCACCGGAACGTTGTCGCGCGCCATGTTCATCAGGCCGCAGATCGTATTGGCGGTGCCGACGGTGACATGGACCATGACGGCGGCCGGCTTGCCGGCGAGGCGGTAGTAGCCATTGGCCATGGCCATGGCGACGTTTTCGTGCGGCACGGTGACGAAACGCGGGAATTTCTTGTTCTTGCGGGCGAGCGCTTCGATGATCGGCGCGAAATCCGTACCCGCATTGGCGAACACATATTCGATGCCGCGTTCGGCGAGGCGCGACAGGAAGGCTTCGGCGGTCATCTCGGCGGTGGCGGGAGCGGCGGCCGCGGCTGTCGGTTTGGTGAGGGTTTGGGTCACTGTTTCTTCCCGTGTTTGATTTGCCATGTTGGCAGAGTTGGTTGCCAGGATCTGCCCGTAAATCCTGCCGTGCTTGTTATTCGATATGGCGGGGGAATGTAAGCGCATGAGCTTTGGCAAAAAAGCAAAACGCCCGTACCGCCGATCTCATGAAAAACATGAGGCGATATATAAACACATCTGATTTTACTCGATAATGGATTTTTCGCCTAAATCGTCGGCAATGTCCGAAGCTGATCCATGCGGTGGGCGATCTGATCGGCGAACTTGGCGACCGCAACGGGCAGGGTGCGGCCTTTCAATTGGCCCAGCACCAAGGAGCCATGGGCCAAATCCCGATCGTCTATGGGCCGCGCGATAAGGCCTGAATCCGGCAAATCCTCCAGCGCACCCAATTCGATCTGCAACATCACGGCCTGGGTTCGCCGCACGTAATTGCGCAACAGCTCGAAGGAATTGGATTCCAATTGCACGTCGAACCGCGTCGAGACCGAGGCCAGGATGCTCTCCATGATCCGGCGGCCGGAAAAGCTCCGGTCGGCCAGGGCCAGCGGATAGGCGGTGCAGTCGCGCAGCCGGATCGTTTCCTTCTGCGCCAGCGGATGGCCGCTGGCGAAAATGGCCATCAGACGTTGACCGACAGACATCAACGGCTGGAAATCGTTGTGGCGCTCGGGCTGAAAGACCAAAGCCAGATCGGCTTCATAGTCGCGCAGCGCGGTGATGGCCCCGCCGTGATCGTTCACCACGGCCGAAAACCGAACCAGCGGATAGACGGCATTAAACTTTTCGATCTCGGCCGGCAGAAACGACACCGCCAGCGCCTGGCTACAGGCAATGCGGACCGAGCCACGCCGCAATCCCGATAGGTCCTCGATCTGGGAACGGGCGTGCTGGAGCGCCGCCGACTGCGAACGGATCCAATGGATGAGCATTTCACCCGCTGCGGTCAGCTTCACGCCGCTAGGCAGACGCTCGAACACTTCCGCACCCAGATCTTCCTCGACGTCCTGAATTCGGCGCTGCAAAGCGGAAGGGGTGATGTTCAACCGTTCGGCGGCCCGCCGGATCGAACCGCAACGCGCAGCCTCATCGACATATTGCCAGATCCGTACGTGGCGCATCGCAAGCCCGCTCCGCTGGAGGTGTGTACTTTTTCGTATCCAGCTTACACAAAATTGGCGTTCGATTGCATCAGCCATCTCGGGCACGTTCCGCCTTGCCAACGCAAGGAAGACTGCCATGGACCTCGGACTAGAGAATAAAGTCGTCGTGATCACCGGCCCAGCCAAAGGCATGGGCGCCGCGATCACACGGGCTTTCGGAGCGGAAGGCTGCCAGCTTTCCCTGCTTGGCCGGGACACGCAAGCCATTGAACCGGTTGCCGAAGAGGTTCGCGAAACCGGTCGTGAGGCGATCGTTCTGCCGTGCGATCTGACCGATGCGGCAAGCTGCGATGCCGCCGTCGAGGCCACCACGAAGGCTTTCGGCCGGATCGATATTCTGGTCAATGTCGCCGGCGGCTCGGGCCCGATCGGCAAGACCGGCGCGCAGACCACGCCCGACGAATTCGACGAAATCGTCACCCTCAACATGAACGGCTGCTTCCACACCATCCGGGCGGTCGCGCCGATCATGATGGAGCAGGGCGCCGGCAAGATCGTCAATGTCGGCGGCACGTTCGGCATGCGCGGCCGGGCCGGGCGGCTGGCCTATTCGGCCTCGAAATGGGGCCTGCGCGGCATCACCAAGAGCTTTGCCCTGGAACTCGGCCCGCACGGCATCAACGTCAATTGCGTCGCGCCCGGCATGGTCGACGGCGAACGGTTTCGCAGCAAAGTCGTCCCGGAAATGGCGCGCCGCCTCGGCATTTCCGACGAACAGGCGATCGAGCGTCACGCCGCCGATTACGCGCTGAAGCGCATCACCTTCGATAGCGACGTCGCCAACGCCTGCCTGTTCCTGGCGAGCGACGTCTCCCGCCAAGTCACCGGTCTCGACCTCCCGGTCGACGGTGGCTGGGCCATGCTTTGAGGAGGAAGACCATGAAAAAAGCTGATCTCGTCATCCACGGAGGCCGCGTCGTCTCCCCGGACTCTATCATTGAAGCCAGCATCGCCATCCGTGACGGCAAGATCCTGACGGTGGGCACCGCCGACGCGATGCCGGAGGCAACGGAAACCTTCGATGCCACCGGCCTGCACGTCCTGCCGGGCGCCATCGACGTCCACGTCCATTTCCGAGATCCCGGCTATCCGACCAAGGAAGATTGGGGCACCGGCACCGCCGGCGCGGCCTTCGGCGGCGTCACCACCGTTTTCGACATGCCCAACACCTTGCCGACGACGGCAACGCCTGATGCTCTCGCGCAGAAACATACGATCGCCAGTTCGCGCGCCCACATCGACTATGGCCTCTACGGCTTCCTCGGCGAAGACACGATCGGCAATGTCCAGGACATGGTCGAGGCCGGCGTCATCGGCTTCAAACTCTATATGGGGGAAACCTTCGGCCGCCTGCCGTCGCCCTCGACCGGCGCTATGCTGGAAGCCTTCGAGGTTGTCGCGGAAACCGGCAAGCGGATTTCCCTGCACGCCGAAACGGCCTCGATCATGTCACGGCGCGAGAGCCGTATGCGCGACACCGGCCGTTGCGATCCGATGGCCCACATTGCCGCGCGCCCGGCCATCGTCGCCGTCGAAGCGGTAAGCCGCGCCGCCGCGCTGGCCGAATGGACGGGCGCCCGCATTCACATCCTGCATATCTCCTCGGCCGAGGAACTGCGGCCGCTGGCCGAAGCGAAGGCACGCGGCGTCGACATCACCGGCGAAACCTGCCCGCATTATCTCTTCCTGTCGACCGACGACTATCGGCGCGTCGGCGGCGTCATCCGCATCAATCCGCCGGTGCGCGAGCCGCGCAATCAGGAACCGATTTGGTCGGCCCTGCAAAGCGGCCTAATCGACATGATCGCCACCGATCATTCGCCGCACACGCCCGAACAAAAAACCAGGAACGACATCTGGACCGTCGACTGCGGCTTCCCCGGCGTCGAAACCCAGATGCCGCTGATGCTGACCCAGGTCGCCCAGGGCCGCGCTTCGATCTGCGACTATGTTCGCTGGAGCGCCGCCAATCCGGCAAAACATTGGGGGCTCTATCCCCGTAAAGGCGTCATCCAAGCCGGCGCCGATGCCGACCTCGCCTTGGTCGATCTGAACCGCACCATGACGATCGACGATCAGGCGCTGCAGACCCGCTCCAAGATCACGCCGTGGAACGGCCGCACGATCACCGGTCTGCCGATCCACACCATCGTTCGCGGCCGGTTCGTCATGCGCGATCGTCAATTGATCGCCGACACCGCCGGATGGGGGCGATCGGTCCATTCCATCCAGAAGATGCCGCCGGCCAAGCCGCGCAACACGGAACTCACCATGCGCAACATCGTCAAACACGTGGAAGCACGACCGACATGAGCGACACGATCCGCCCATCGACTCCCCTGGTGTCCCTGCAAAATGTCATGCTGGCTTATGGCACTGCGCAACAGCGCCAGGTCATTCTCGACGAGACGGATTTGACGATCAACCAAGGCGACTTCGTTGCCTTGGTCGGCCCTTCGGGCTGCGGCAAGTCGACGATCCTGAAGCTGGTCAGCGGCCTGGTCCGCGCTACCTCAGGCGTCGTTCTTGTCAAGAACCGCGAGGTCGGCGCCACGCCCATTCGCATCGGTATGGCCTTCCAGAACCCGACCTTGCTGCCCTGGCTCACTATCCGCGACAACGTGATGATGCCGCTGAAGATCGTGCCGCCGTTCCGGCAGCAATTCAAAACGGAGCGGCATCGCGACTTTCGCCACCGGGTCGAGGCACTGTTGGCTCAGGTCGGCCTGGCCGGGCAGGGCGACAAACATCCCTGGCAACTTTCGGGCGGCATGTTGCAACGCGCCTCGCTGTGCCGCGCGCTCATTCACGAGCCCGAATTGCTGATGCTCGACGAACCTTTCGGCGCGCTCGATCAATTCACCCGCGAGGAACTCTGGTCGATCATGCAGGACCTGTGGATGACGCGCCGGCCGACGGTGCTGCTCGTCACCCACGATCTCAAAGAGGCAGGCTTTCTGGCCAACCGCATCTGCGTCATGCGGGCCAAACCGGGCCGTATCGTCGCGGAGCGCGACATCGATTTCCAGCGCCCGCGTTCGGTCGAAACGACCTTCACCCCCGAATTCACCACGCTCACCCATGACCTGCGCGCCGCGATCGTCGCCGTGCGCAACGCCACCAAGGAGGCTGCATGATGACCGCGTTACGCAGGCGATTTCTTTCCGGCGCCCTGATCGTCGGCTTCTTCCTGGCGTGGCAGGTGACATGTGCGGCCTTGAATGTCAGCGACATCGTTCTGCCTATGCCGAGCACGATCCTGGCGACCTTGATCCGGGATTTTCCGGCGATCTGGCCGCACGCCTTTCAGACCCTTTATACGACATTGCTCGGCTTCGCCCTCGCCATCGTTCTGGGCGTGCTGCTCGGCATTGTCGTCGGCTCATCCCGCGTCGCTTATGACGTGGCCAACCCACTCCTGGTCGGCTTCGCATCGGTTCCAAAGGTCGCCGTCGTGCCGATCTTCGTTTTGTGGTTCGGTGCCGGCACCGTGCCGGCGGTTTTGACCGCCATGGTGACGAGCGTCTTTCCCATCGTCGTTAATGTCGCCACGGGTCTGGCGACCACCGAGCCCGAACTCGAAGATTTCATGAGGACGCTGCACGCCACCAAGCTCGACCGCCTGCGCAATGTCGGCCTGCCGCGCACCATGCCGTATTTCTTCGCTTCGCTGAAAGTCGCCGTCACTTTGGCCTTCGTCGGCACCGTCATTTCGGAAACCGTCGCCTCGAACCGTGGCATCGGCAACGTCATGATGATCGCCAGTTCCAACTTCGACGTGCCGCTGGTCTTTGCCGGGCTTTTGATCCTCGCCGTTCTGGGCGTCGCCCTCTACGCCGTCTTTTCCATCGTCGAAGCGCGCACCACCGGCTGGGCCACGCGCGGCGTCGATCTCGCTTCTCTCTAAATGTCAAACAGAAGGAACATCGTTATGAAAAAGACGTTGTATGGTGCTGCCTGCGCATTCGCCTTGCTCGCCCCGTTGGTCACGACGGCCGCGCGCGCGGAAACAAAGATCAAAGTGGTCCTGAACTGGAAATATGAGGGGCCGCAGGGCATGTTCTTCCTGGCCGCCGATCGCGGCTATTTCAAAGCCGCCGGCCTCGACGTCACCTTCGATCAGGGGAACGGATCAGGCGCCGCCGTGCCGCTGGTCGCCAATGGCTCGTATGACATCGGCTTTGGCGACATTAACGCTCTGGTCGCCTTCGTCGCATCTAGGCCCGAAGCCGCCCCGGTCGCGGTGGCGGCGCTTTACAATCAGCCGCCCTTCGTCATCGCCATCAAGTCCGACAGTTCTTTCCGTGACCTCAAGGATCTGCAAGGCAAGACCATCGGAGGACCGACGAACGACGGCGCGTTGAAACTCTTTCCCGCTCTTTGCAAGGTCGCCAAGATCGATTGCGGGACGTTCAAGATCAGCAATATGCAGCCCAACCTGCGTGAACCCATGCTGATGCAGAACCAGATCGACGGTGCCTTCGGATATGTCAATACGATCCGTTTCGCCGCCAAGAACATGGGTGTCGATGCGGAAAAGCAACTGCGCTTCATCCGCTATGCCGATTACGGCATGAATCTCTATTCGAATTCGATCATCGTTTCGCGCAAATTGGTCACCGAAAATCCGGAAGCGGTCCGCGGCTTTTTGAACGCCCTGTTCAAGGGGATCAACGACGCGATCAAGGACCCGGATGCGGCGGTCCAATCGGTCGCCAAGCGCGAACCCCTGATCAAAGTGCCGCTCGAAAAGGAAAAGCTGCTGGCGACCATGGGGCAGGAGATGAGCGACCCGGAAATCGCCACTCTTGGCCTGGGCGCGGTCGATCCGCAGCGGCTGGCGAAATCCATCGACATCCTGGTCGAGGCGCAACAATTGCCGGCAACGCCCAAGGCTGATCAAATCTTCGACGCGTCGTTCTTGCCGCCGCTCGCCGAGCGACCGAAAGCGATGCGCTGACAATCATGCCACCAGCGATGCCCTCGCTGGTGGCGATACCTACCGAGAAGGAACTTCCCATGTCCGACGTTGTGATCTCCGCCGGCCCCTTCGTCTTCAACGCACGCTTTGAAACGGCGGCGGCGCCAAGGACGGTGGAGATTTTCAAACGCCTCATGCCCTACAAACAGGAGGTCATTCATGTCCGCTGGAGCGGCGAGGCGGTCTGGATTCCTCTCGGCGACACCGATCTCGGGCTCACTCCGGAAAATCAGACGAGCTATCCGGCACCCGGCCAGATTCTGGTCTATCCGGGCGGTATCAGCGAAACGGAAATCCTGTTGGGCTATGGCGGTGTTCGCTTTGCCAGCAAGGTCGGCCAGCTCGCCGGCAATCATTTCCTGACCATCACATCGCCGCTCGACGATCTCCCCAAGCTGGGAAAGCTCGTCCTGTGGAAAGGCGCTCAGCCCATACATTTCACCGCGGCCTGAAGGGCGGGGCTTAGTGAAGTCGCGCCGCTTGACATCCGACGACTGCCGCTATTTATTTTCGAAAATAATATAATCTTACGTTAGAGATGGCCTTTTTCTTTAAAAGGCCAGCGCGGCATGGCCAACTGGCCGGCGGAAGGGAATCTTGCGAAGCCAATGACTTAGGGAGGGTGTCATGAAGAAATCTGCTGTTCTCGGCATGATGTTGGGAAGTGTACTGTGGGTCGGCGGCGTTCAGGCACAAACACCCGTCAAAATCGGTTTCATCACAACGCTGTCCGGCCCCATCGGCTATGTCGGGGAAGACATGCGGGATGCCTTCCAACTGGCGATCGACTTGGAAGGGGGCAAGTTGGGCGGCGTGCCCGTTCAACTGGTGGTGGAAGACGACGCCCTGAAACCCGGGCAAGGCCACCAGATTGCCGATCGGCTGCTGAAATCCCAAAAAATCAAATTGTTTTCCGGCATCATCTTCTCGAACGTGGCGGTCGCCACCGTTCCCGACATTTTGGACGCCGGCGCCGTCTACGTCAGCCCCAATGCCGCGCCATCGAATTTCGCCGGCAAGGAGTGTCACAGGAACTATTTCGTGACGTCCTGGCAGAACGATTCACTGCACGAAAGTGCCGGGAGGAACGCGTCAAACCTCGGTTACAAGCGCGCTTTCATCCTGGCACCCAACTATCAGGCCGGCAAGGACGCGCTCGCTGGCTTCAAGCGCATGTTCAAAGGCGAAATCATCGGCGAGATCTACACGCGCCTCGATCAAACCGACTATGCCGCCGAACTGGCGCAAATTCGCGCCGCCAAGCCGGACGTCGTCTTTCATTTCCATCCAGGCGGCCTCGGCATCACCTTTACCCGCCAATATCAGCAGGCCGGATTGCTCCAGACCATCCCCATGGTCGTGCCTTCGCCCTCGATCGACGCGGTCATCCTGAAATCAATCGGTGAAGCCGCGGTCGGCGTCAACGCCACAACCCATTGGAATACGGATTTCGACAATCCCGCCAACAAACGCTTCATGGCGGAATGGATCAAGAAATTCGGCCCGGATCGCGTTCCCACTTATTACGCAGGCCAGTCGTTCGATACGGCGCTGGCAATCGGCGCGGCGCTGCGTGGGGTCAACGGCGATCTAAGCGACACGGAGAAGTTCCGGCAGGCCATGCTGAAAGCCGATTTCCAATCCATTCGTGGCCCTTTCAAATTTGGACCGAACCAGCATCCGGTTCAGGATTGGTACGCCACCAAGGTCGAGAAAGCAGCGGATGGGAAGCTGATCATTCAGACCAAGGAAAAAATCCTCAGCGACTACGGCGACGTCTACGCGAAAGACTGCAAGCTCTGACAGCTCTGAAAATGAATGTCGTGTCCAACTGGATGGACACGACATTCGTCCATCGCGATTTTATACGTGGCGGAGATGGCCATTGCAGAGATTGATCACCTTCTCCTCGGTGTAACTGAGAATCTCGCTCAGGCCTTCCTCCCGGCCGACACCTGAATTCTTAAAGCCGCCATAGGGCACGCCCCGGAAATGGGTGCCGACGCCATTGACCCAGATATAGCCGGCCTCAATGGCCTGGGAGACGCACAGCGCGCGGCCGATATCCTGCGTCCACACGGCGCCAGTCAGCCCTAGATCGACGGCATTGGCCATGGCGATAGCTTCAGCCTCGGTCTTGAACTTCAGAATCGACATGACCGGTCCGAAAATCTCTTCCTTGGCGATGCGCATGGACATGTTCACGTCACCAAAGACGGTCGGCTCGACCCAGTAACCGCGCTTGTACAGATCGCCCTTCGGCCGGCCGCCGCCGAGTAGGAGCTTGGCGCCTTCGCTTTTGCCGATGTCGATGTAGGATAGGACTTTCTTATATTGGCCTTGGTTGTTGATTGGCCCCATATTGGTATCCGCATCAAGCGGATGACCGATCTTGATGGCTTTGACACGCGCCAGGATTTTCTCCAGCACGGCGTCATAGATATCCTCGTGCAGGAGGATACGGCTCATCGAGCCGCAAGACTGGCCCTGCCAGCCAAAGTTCATGCCGCCGACCGAAGCCGCTGCGACCTGATCCATATCCGCATCAGGAAAGGCGATCAGCGGATTCTTGCCGCCCAGTTCGAGCGTGACATGTTTCACCGCCGTTTCCGCAGCGGCCTTCTGGATCGCCATACCTGAAGCCGCCGAACCGAGGAAAGCGATACGCTTCACCTTGGGGTGGCGCACCAGCGCTTCGCCGGTTTCGCGGCCACCGGTAACGATGTTGACGACGCCCGGCGGCAGGATCGCCGCGCAGAGTTCCGCCAGGATGGCGGCCGACAAGGGGCTTTGTTCCGATGGCTTGATGACCATCGTATTCCCCGTGACGATGGCTGGCGCGATGCGCGAGGCGGCAAAGCCAATCGGATGGTTGAAGGGAATGATCCGCCCAACGACGCCATAGGGCACGCGCAAGGTGAGGTGGATATTGCCCGGTGTGGCGGGAATGGTTTCGCCTTTGATCTCGTAAGCGAGACCGGCGGCAAAACGCATGCGCTCGACGGCCGTGAACACGTCCTGCCGCATCGGCCCGATCGTATTGCCGGTGTCGAGGGATTCGATACGGGCAAAATCTTCCGCCCTGGCGAGAATGGCGTCGGCCAATTGATTGACGTAGCTGGCGCGCTTTTCCATCGATAGAGCGGCCCAGGCCGGAAAAGCTTCCGCAGCGGCGGCCACCGCCGCGTCGATGTCCCGCTGGCTACCCAACGGTACGCGGCCGAGCTGTGTCTCATCGGCGGGATTGATCGATTCCAGCCAGCTGCCGTCCAGGCTGTCGACAAGCTTGCCACCAATCAGCATTTTGCCGGTAATGTCCTTCATGCCGTGCATGGGTGTCCTCCTGTGGTGTGGATTTCTGCATTATTTTTCCGAATTTATCGGCTTTAAAACCTATTTTCGCGCAGAAACGTAGATCGCTATATTATTTTGAATATAGAGATTCAAATAACCATCCATCATGAGTCCGATAGCCCTCCAAACCGGGTCGGCTGCCCGTCCTCCGAACTGGCGCGGTTCTCGCAATGGCGCGCGCTCCTGGAGGATTTCATGACAAGACTGGGCATCAATCCGCAGACCATCGCCAAACCGCTTGCCCGTTATAGCCACGGCGCCTTGCAAGGCCCCTGGCTTTTCTCCTCGGGGCAGCTCGGCGCGCATCCCGACGGCAGCATACCCGAGGATGTCGAGGCGCAATGCGTGCTCTGCTTCGAGAATCTGAAAGCCATCCTCGCGGACGCCGGCATGACCTTCGCCAACGTCATGCGCTTCAACGCCTATGTCATCGATCGGGCGTTTTTCCCCATCTATGGCAAGGTCAGGGACCAATATGTCGAAGGCAGCGACTTTGCCTCGACCCTGGTGATCGTCTCGGGCTTCACCCGGCCGGAGTTCAAGGTCGAAGTGGAGATCACCGCCTTCAAGGGCGATGTGCCTGAGGCCTAGGCCATCTGCTCAAAACTTAGCCACATCCGCTTGCGCTCCCATGCCCAAGGATTGGCCTGACGATTGCTTGAAAAGCAGGCGGCTCCCGGCCGCCTTTCACCCCGGGAGCAGGGGCCTTCGATGCTGCACGCACGCATGCTTTCCTATCTGGACGAAGTCGCGCGCTGCGGCTCGATCCGCAAAGCAGCCGCCAATCTCAACGTCGCCTCGACGGCGATCAATCGACAGATCATCGCGCTGGAACAGGAACTGGGCGAGCCGCTGTTCGAGCGCATGCCCCGGCGATTGAGATTGACGGCCGCCGGGGAAGTGCTGATCGAGCATGTCCGCGAAACGTTGAAGAGCTACGACCGTACACGCGGCCGGCTCGATGCGCTCAAAGGCACCAAGCAGGGCCATGTCTCCATCGCCACGACGCTGGGTCTCGCCGCCGGCCCGATCGCCAAGATCATTCACGAATATACGCAAGAGCACCCGCATGTTCGCATTGTCCTGCAAGGGCTCTTCGCCGACGGCATTCCCAATGCGGTGATCTCGGGCGATGTCGATCTCGGCCTCGGGTTCAATTTGCAGCGTAACGCAAAGCTGAAGACTCTGTTCGGTCTCGATGTGCCATTCGGCGCCGTCGTGGCGCCAAGCCATCCTTTGGCACAACGGGAAAAGGTGCGGCTGTCGGAAGCCGCCACCTATCCACTCGTTCTCGCCGAACAACGCATGAGCCTGCGTGCCCTGGTCGATCTCGCCCTGGCGCGCGTCTCCGTCACACCGCGGCCGATCGTCGAGACCAATTCGATCGAGCTGATGAAACAGTATGTGCACCTTGGCCAAGCGGTGACCTTTCTCAATCCGCTCGACGTGGCCGAGGATCGTCTTGCCGGCCGTCTTCGTTATCTGCCGATCGGCGAAACGCTGACGCAATCGATGACGTTGATTGCCCGTCATCGCGGCACGATCGATCCCGCGACCAGCCGTTTTGTTGAGCATTTGAAACGCTCGCTGACGCAGCTCACGGAGTCATATGCGTGAACTTGTGCCTGAGCCAGTGAGATCTTTTTGGCACCACACCGCGATCAATTCGATGCTTTTCAGGACCAGGAGACGCGATCAATCTTTGAGTCAGAAGCAGTTTGGAGAATGACATTGGCCGACCAATTCTATTGGGATGAACTGACGACGCGGGACTTCGCCACGCTCGATCCCGAAACGATCGCCGTTCTGCCGATCGCCGCGACCGAACAACATGGACCGCATCTGCCTGTTGCGACCGATAGCGCGATTGCCGACGGCATGCTTGGCGTGCTGCGCCAGATGCTGCCCGCCGATCTCTCCATATTGGTTCTGCCCCGCCAGGCCATCGGCAAGTCCAACGAACATTCCTTCGCCCTCGGCACGCTGACTTTGACGCCCGACGTTCTGATCAAGGCCTGGACCGACATCGGCCTGTGCGTAAACAAGACCGGCATCCGCAAGCTGCTCATTATCAATTCGCATGGCGGCAACAATCAGATCATGGACATTGTCGCACGCGAGCTGCGCGTCCGCGCCGCCATGCTGGCCGTGACCACCCAATGGAACCGCTTTGGCATCCCGCCCGGGCTGGTGAATGAGACCGAGCGCCGCATCGGCGTCCACGCAGGCATGGTCGAGACGTCGCTCATGCTGCGGTTCCGTCCCGATCTCGTGCGCATGCAAAACGCGCAGGATTTCAAATCCTCGACGCTGTGGCTCGAGGAGAATTTCAAATACCTGCGGCACAACGGCGGCCACAACATGGGTTGGATGATCCACGATCTCAATCCCGAGGGTGCCGTCGGCAATGCTTTGGCGGGAACGGAAGAGATCGGCCAGACGATCGCCGAACATCAGGTCGCGGGCGTTATCGAACTGCTGCGCGACATGAAACGCTTCAGCCTCAAGACGCTGGCGACCGAGGCTGGTGTCAGCACCGCACCCAACATTTCTCCCATCAAGCGAGCCATCGCATGACCTATCCTGGCCTCAAGGATCTGGAAACGGACCTCGCCGACATTCCCAAGGCCAATCCTAGCCTGCTGCGCGCCAAAAGCCGGGACTATTACTGGTTCTCGCCGATCCTCAAGCGCGAGCTCGACGGCAAAAACGCCGATCTGGTGCTGATCCCGGAAACCCGCGAGCAGTTGGTGCGCATCGCCAGCGCCTGCGCCCGCCATAAAGTGCCGGTCACCGTGCGCGGCGGCGGCACCGGCAATTACGGGCAGGCGGTTCCGGTGCAGGGTGGGGTGGTCCTCGACATGACGCGCTTCGACCGCGTGGTTCATGCGGCGCCCGGCGTCGGCCGTTTCGAAGCCGGCGCGCGTCTCCTGGAGATTGACCGTGCCTTACGCGATCAAGGATGGGAGTTGCGCTTTTTCCCCTCGACGCGGCGGCATGCGACAATAGCCGGTTTCATCGCCGGCGGAGCCGGGGGGATCGGTTCTTGCACCTGGGGCCAGCTCGCCGATCCCGGCGCCGTGATCGCCATTCAGGTTCTGACGGTCGAGGAAAACCCGCGCCTCATTGAGCTGCGCAACCGTGATGCGCTGAAAGTTCTGCACGCCTACGGCATGAACGGCATCATCACCGAGGTGGAAATGCCGCTGGCGCCCTGCCAGCCGTGGATCGACACGATCGTCACCTTTCCCGATCTGATGTCGGCGAGCGAGTTCGGCTATGCGCTGGCGGCGGCCGAAGGCATCGCCAAGAAGCTCATCTCGATCCATGACGAGCGCATCCCGCCGATGATGGATCAACTCGCCGCGCATGTTCCATCCGGCCAGGCCATGGCCATCGTCATGGTGGCGGAACCGCAATTCGAAGCCATGGCCGCCTTGGCGGGTGACTTCGGCGGCACGATTTCTTTCCGGCGCACGGTCGCCGAAACCGACGATGCCGCCTTCGGCACGAACGCCGAGGTCACGCCGCTCTACGAATACACCTGGAACCACACGACCCTGCGCGCCATGCGCGTCGACCGCGGCTTCACCTATCTGCAGGTGCGCTATCCGGCCCACGAGGAACTGCGCATCATCAAGAGCCTGAAGGACAAATATCCCGACGAACTCATTCTGCATCTCGAATTCCAACGCCGCTTCGGCCGGGTCTTCGTCTCGAGCCTGCCGCTGGTGCGCTATCGCGATCCCGCCCGTCTGCAAGCCCTCATGGACGAAATCGAAGCCATGGGCGGGCAGATCTCGAACCCCCATACCTATCGGCTGGACGGCGCGGGCTGGAAACGGACCGACGCGCCGCAGCCCGAATTCAAACGCGTCGCCGATCCTCACAACCTGATGAACCCCGGCAAGATGCTCGAAGCCACAACGGCACTGGCATGAAAAACGTGAACGACAAGAAAGAAGGAAAGCACTCCATGACGACAGCTTTCACCCGTGCTCTCGCGATTGCCGGCATCGCCGTGATCGGCTTCACCACCTCGGCTTCGGCGGGCGAAACGTTCAAAGTGCGCTTCTCCTGGAAGCTAAAGGGCGAATATGCGCCGCTCTACATGGCCAAGGACATCGGTGCCTTCGAGAAGGCGGGCCTCGATGTCGCCATGGGGGAGGGCGCTGGAGCCCCAGCAGCGCTGACGGCGATGCTGCAAGGCCAGGAGGATGCCGTGATCATGCCGGCAGCCTTCGCCCTCACCGCGATTTCGAAGGGCATGCCCATCAAGATCGCCGCGCTCTATCACCCCAAAGCGCCGCTCGGTTTCGTCAGCCAGGCGCATAGCGCCGTGCGCGAACCGAAGGATCTGGAAGGCAAGAAATTCGCGGTTTCGGTCGGCGATACGCTGGCCTCCTATCTGCCGGTGTTCTGCAAGAAGACTAATATCGATTGCGAGAAGATCACCAAGGTCACGGTCAATCCGCAGGTGCGCAACACCCAGTTCGTCGCCAAGCAGATTGATGTCATCGGCACGTATCTGAACGTCGATCTGCCGCTGTTGGAGCCGATCGTCAAAGAGAAACTGGTGGTGCTCGACGTCACCAAATACGGGCTGGCACTTCCCGGCCTTTCGGTCGTCGTCTCCGATGCCGGCATTCAACAGAAGCCGGAAGCGATCGCGCGCTTCATCAATGCGATCGCCGCCGGTGTCGAGGCCACCCGCAAGGATCCGGAGAAAGCAGCGGCCGTGCTGAAGAAGGAATGGTCCGGCTCGCCGCCGGTCGAGGTCATCAACCGGCAGGTGACCGAAACCTTGAACGCCATTCCCGTCGTCGCCGGCCACAAAGCGGGATGGATGGAACCTGCCTGGATCAGCGAAGCGCTCGAAATCCTGAAAGAAGGCGGGGAACTCGATGAGATCAAGCCCCTGCCGACCTATTACACCAATGCCCTGGTCGAGAAATGAAGGTCATGAGCGAAGTTCAGGCGGTGAGCGCCATTCACGTCCCGGCCCCGATGTCTGATGCGGACCTGCGCAAGCGCGAACGCATCCGCCGCAAACGGTTGCGCTCCACCATCGAAAATCTGGCAGCGCCAGCGCTGGCCCTGGCCTTGCTTCTGGCGTGGCAGATCGCCGTGCCACTGTTCAACGTCAGCGAATTCGTTCTGCCGACGCCCTTCGACATCCTGAAACGCACCGTCACCGACTACAGGCTTTTGCTGTCCCATTGCTGGGTCACCGCTGCCGAAGTGGTGGCCGGCTTTCTCTGCGCCGCCACGGTCGGCATTCTGACGGCGCTGGCCGTGTTCTATTCACGCATCGTCGAACGCGCCGTCTATCCTCTACTGGTGGCGATGCAGACCGTCCCCAAAGTGGCTTTGGCACCGCTGGTCATTCTCTATCTGGGCTACGACTGGGGCCCCAAACTGTTCCTGTCGTTCCTGATTTCCTTCTTTCCAATCGTCGTCGCCACCGTCGTCGGCCTAAAGAGCCTCGATCGCGGCTATGCCAATCTGGTCAAGTCGATGGGCGCGAGCGAGGCGCAGGTCTTTCTGAAAGTGCGCCTGCCGGCCGCTCTGCCCAGCATTTTCGGCAGTTTCAAAGTGGCCTTGTCCCTGGCCGTCATCGGCGCCGTTCTTGGCGAATATGTCGCCGCGGAGAGGGGGCTTGGCTATCTCCAGCTCCAGGCCAATGCCAATTTCGACGTGACGTTGAACTTCGCCGCCGTCTTCGTCATCGCGCTGCTCGGTGTCAGCCTCTACTCCATCATCCTGTTCGTCGAAAAGAAGATTAACACCCAGCACGGAGCCCGCCCATGAACGCGCCCGTCATGCAGGCCGGCCTATTGTCCGCACGGGGCAGTGGTGTTGGCGTGCGCATCGACCAGGTCCAGAAAATTTTCGAGACCCGCGATGAGGACGAAGTCATCGCACTTCAGGGCACGAGCATGACGATCGCACCTGGCGAGTTCGTCGCCGTCGTCGGCCCGAGCGGCTGCGGCAAGAGCACGCTCCTCTCCATGGTTGCCGGGATCGAGAAACCGACCCAGGGCACCATCCTAATCGATGACAAGCCGCTGAATGGTCCTAACCCGCGCACCAGCGTGGTCTTCCAGAGCGATTATCTGCTGCCCTGGCGCACGGTGATCGACAACGTTCTGCTGCCTCTCGAGATCAAGCGTCTCAATGTCGAGAGCTATCGCGAACGCGCCGAGAGCCTGCTCGCCCAGGTCGGCCTCGCCGGCTTCGGACAACGTTTCCCGGCAGAGCTCTCCGGCGGCATGCGCCAGCGCGTCGCCATCTGCCGGGCCGTCATCCAGGAGCCTGGTCTGTTGTTGATGGACGAACCTTTCGGCGCCCTCGACGCCTTGACCCGCGAGCAGATGATCATGGATCTGCAAAGCCTGTGGCTGCGGCTGAAGAACACCGTGCTCTTCATCACCCATGGCATCGACGAAGCGGTCTTTCTGGCCGATCGGGTTGTCGTGATGTCGCCGCGTCCCGGTCGCATCGATCTCGAAATCAAGATCGACCTGCCGCGCCCACGCAGATGGAATGAAATCCACCAGGACGATCGTTTCGCCGAAGCGGTGGCACGCGTGCGCCGCCGATTTGAGGAACGGGGCGTTCTCAGCGCCAGCTAACGAGGGAAACATGCTGCTCTATACCCCGCCGAAAGCCGCCGAATTCATTCCGATCATCGATCTCAGCACTGACGCGCTGACGGCCTCCGAGGCCATTCATCGCGCCTGCCGCGGCACGGGTTTTTTCTATGTCAGCCACCATGGCGTCGCCGGCGAGCTGGTCGCGGCGCAATTCGCCATGGCGCAGCGCTTCTTCGATCTGCCCTTGCCGGCGAAAATGGCGCTCGACATGCGCAATGCCCCCTCCACGGCGGGCTATGAGCCGATCGGCGCGCAAAAGCTCGACAGCCAGGATGCAAAGGCCGCAGTGGCGCCGCCCGATCTCAAGGAAAGTTTCTATTGCATGGTCGATCTCCCGGACGACCATCCGATGTCGCAGCGGCGCATTCGTGGTTTCGGTCACAATCAATGGCCGGTGGAACTGCCGGATATGCGGCCCATGCTGCTCGATTATCAAAAGGCCATGCAGCAGCTCGGCAACCGCATCCTCTCCTTGCTGGCCTTGTCGCTCTCCCTGGAGGAAAGCTGGTTCGAGAAGCATTATCAAATGCCGGTCAGCACGGTGCGGCTGATCAAATATCCGCCGCAACCCGGCGATGCGCAGTTCAACCAGATCGGTGCCGGCGCTCATACGGACTGGGGCGGCATTACGATTTTGGCTCAAGATGACGTCGGCGGACTGGAGGTGCGCAACACTGACGGCGAATGGCTGATCGCCAAGCCGATCCCGGGAACATTCGTCGTCAACCTCGGCGACCTCATGGCCCGCTGGAGCAACGGCATCTACAATTCCAACCTGCATCGCGTGAACAACAATATGAGCGGGCGAGATCGCTATTCGATCGCGACATTCTATTCGCCCAATCCGGATGCGCTGATCGAGCCGATGCCGACTTGCATCAGCGACGACAATCCGCAGCGCTTCGCCGTCTGCACGGCCGCGGAACACATTTCGGAAATGTTCAAGCGATCATACGGCTATGCTGCGGGCCAGACCAAGGACGATCGCGTGCCGGCTGCATAACCGAGCGCCAACGGTAGTGCCTTATGCATGCTTTCCTGGCAGAAACTGCTCATTCTGTCCGCAGCAGCGACGGAGTATGCCTTGGATAGGGCTCCGTGCCGTTTCATCTCCGCCGGATTTGTCTGCTCGCACCGGATGGCACGCGAGTTGCTTTTAAATATCCGTTCAAATGGCGAGATGATGTCAGGACTTTCTAACAGCACGCCTTGTCTACGCCGCGCGGGTCGTCCCCCGCGTGCGCATGGACTTGCGCGCGCGCGTGGGCGGTGGCGACGAACGGCTTGACTGAAACAAGGCTGCGCCCCGACGGGCAGCGGCCTTTTCTCGTTCGCCCAAATTTACGTTCATAAGCCGTCTGAAAGACCTTCATGACATTTCATAGCTCGTCCGCACTCGACGTGCGGCTGAATGACGACCTCGTTGCGACCTCCTATCCCGATATAGATTGGGTCCGCCCCGTCGCCGGCCCCGATGGCCAGCCCGCTCTCGACTGCGCGGTGATTGGCGCGGGACAAATGGGATTGACCATCGCCGCCGGCCTCAAGCGGGAATGCGTCGGCCGCGTCGCATTGTTCGATCGCGCCACCGCCGGGTTCGAAGGCCCCTGGCTCACCTTCGCGCGCATGCAAACGCTGCGCACACCCAAATTCGTCACCGGAACCGAACTCGGCCTGCCGTCCCTTGGTTTCCGCGCCTGGTGGATCGCGCGCCACGGGCAGGAGGGCTGGGACTCTCTTGGCCGCATCCCACGCACCGCCTGGATGGACTATCTCGTCTGGTATCGGCAGGCGATGGGCCTGGATGTCCGCAATGGCCACGACCTGCAAGCGATCTCGCCGAGAAACGGCGGATTGTTTCGTCTGCTGTTCGCTACGCCCGCCGGGAGCCGCGAGGTCTATGCGCGCACCGTAGTCCTGGCGACGGGCTCGGAAGGCGGGGGAGGGCACATCGTTCCGACCCTCATCGCCAATGCCGTACCGCCAGAGCAATTTGCCCATACCAACGACACGATCGACTTCGCGCCACTGGTCGGAAAACGCATCGGCATTCTGGGCGCCGGCGCCTCCGCCTTCGACACGGCGATTGCCGCCCTCGAGGCCGGTGCCGCATCGGTCGATCTCTGCTTCCGGCGCGAAAGCCTGCCGCAGGAAAACCCGCGCCGTTGGATGGAATCGTCCGGCTTCCTCGCCAGCTTCGGCGCGTTCTCCGACGAGTTGAAGTGGCGCTACATGCACCGGCTCTACACGATCGGCCAGCCGCCGCCTTTGCCGACGTTCGAGCGCGCCATGTCCTTCCCGACCTTTCGCATGCAGGCCGGCACGCCTTGGGATACATGCCGCACGCAAGACAAGGTGATCGAAGTCCGATCCGGCGACCGCACTTTCACATTCGACTTCGTCGTGGCTGGAACCGGCATCAGCGTCGACCTCGGCTTGCGACGGGAATTGGACGAGCTGCGCCCACAACTCGCCCTGTGGCAGGATCGTTTCATGCCTCCCGCCGATCTTCGTCACGGCACGCTTTCGAGCTTTCCCTATCTCGGCCGGCACGGCGAATTCACGGAAAGAGAGCAGGGCGCAGCACCCTACCTCCAGCGGATCTGCTTTCTCGCCCGTCCCGCGACCCTCAGTCTGGGGCCGGTCGCCGCCAGCAATTCCGCGCTCAAATATGTTGGCCCGCGCGTCATTCGTCACATCGTCCAAACACTCTCGCTCGATCAGACCGAAGCCGATTGGCAGCACTTCATGTCGATCAAGCACTTCGAGCGCCCCGTCGAAACGAAGACTTTCACAAGGACTTCCAAATGACATCCGAACGGACATTACGCCCACAGCTCATCTCGGCCGAAGCCTTCGCGCCTTTCGGGGATCTCATTCCTCCCACGGCAGATGGCATCCTCTTTGGACCGCAGGATGCGCGCCTGGATATCGCAGGCGGCATACCCCGCCTCTATATCATGCGTCTGGAACCGCGTGAGTTGCGGTTCAAACGCATTACGCGCCATGCTCAGGTCACGCAATGTCTGGCCGCCCTGGGCGGACGCGAATGGCTCATCGCCGTCGCGCCGCCCATCGCATCTGCCGATCGCAGTTTGATGCCGGATCCGTCCTCCATCCAGGCCTTCAAAATCCCGGGTGATCACGCCATCAAGCTACACAAAGGCTGCTGGCACGCGGGTCCTTTTTTCGAAGGCGCGGACGTCGATTTCATCAATCTCGAACTGTCCGACACCAACGAAGTCGATCACATCAATTGCGCCTTGGACAAAGAGTTCGGCGTCACCATGCGCTTCGAGGTCTAAATGGATTTCGAATGGCACCTTTTTGTCGACTCTTTACCGAGTCTACTCTACGGCGCGCGAACGACGGTCGCGCTTGCCTCCGCCGCTGCCGTCTTCGGCCTGATCATTGGCGTGAGCCTTGCATTGCTGCATGCAACTGCATTCCCACCCCTCGTATGGCTCGTTACAGGCTGGACCACTTTGATGCGCAGCCTGCCTCTGCTCGTCACTCTGTTGTTTCTGTACTACGGGTTGCCATCGATTGGCATCCTTCTGAGCGCCGTTACGGTGGCGATCATCGCGATGTCGATCACCACCGGCGCCTTCGTCACGGAAATCATGCGTGCCGGAATCGAAAGCATCGATCGCGGGCAGATCCGCGCGGCCAAATCACTGGGCATGTCATGGGTACAATCCATGCGTCTGGTGATACTGCCGCAAGCCTTTCGCCGGGTGTTGCCGCCATTGACCAATGAGGCCATCACACTCCTTAAAAACACCGCACTGGTCTCCGTCATCGCCATTCCCGATCTGCTGCGCGCCGGCACCGACATCATGACCTGGAAGGCCAATACCTTCAGTCCTTTTGCCGGCGTCGCGCTCGTCTATCTCTGCCTGACGCTGCCGCTCGTTGCCCTCAACGCCTACCTCGAACAGGGCATCAAGAGGAGCCAGCGATGAGAACCATCTTCATAAACGCCACGCTGTTGCCGGGGCGCGACGATTGGCAGGCCCGCGAAGGGCAGGACGTTCTGATATCGGACGGAAAAATTTCGGCGATCGGACGCAATCTCTCCAGTCCCGACGGCACGCATGTCGTCGATGCCTCATCTCTTCTGCTGATGCCAGGCTTCGACAATGCCCACACGCACTCACCGGAAATGCTCGGTCGCGGTCTCGCGCCCATGGCCGAGCTGAACGAATGGCTCGGCCATGCCTATGGCGGTGGTCGGGACAGTCTGGATGATACCGACATCGCCCGGGCCATTCATCTCTGCGCCAAGGACATCGTGCGGGGCGGGGGCATTTCAGTCACCGACCATGTCCGTCAGGTTCCGCTGCGGCCGGATGCCATACGCGCCGCCGCACGGGCCTGGGCAAAAACGAAGCTGAAGGCACGAATTGCCGTCAACATTCGTGATCGCGCTACGGCCGGCGGTGGTCAGACCACCCAGGAGATTCTCACTCAAACCGAGGCCCTGCTCGACGACGATCTGCCCGTCGCCGTCATTCCAGGTCCGTCCGCGCCGCAGCGCGTGACGGATGAACTGCTGATCGAAACCGCCGCGTTTGCCAAAGCGCGCGGCCTGTCCCTGCACATGCACAACTGCGAAAGCCGCGAGGACGCCCGCACATGCCGTGAACTCTACGGCGAAAGCGCGATCGCCCATCTCGATCGTCTCGGCGTGCTCGGACCCAATGTCGAGCTGGTGCATTCGGTGCATATCGACGACGACGATATCGCGCGGCTTGCGGCCAGCGGCGCTCGGATCATTCATAGCCCGATTGCCAACCTGCGCCTGGGATCCGGCGTCGCGCCGATCGCTCGCGCGCTGAGGCAGAACGTCGACGTCCGCCTCTCGACCGATGGCGCCGGCAGCAACGACAGCCAGAGCATGCTGGAGGCGGCGAAATTCGCCTTGTTGGCGCCGCGCGCCGCCATGCCGTCCAGCGAATGGCTGACGCCTGAACAAGTGCTGCGCATGGCAACTGGCAGCGCCAAATTGGAGACGGGGGCTTCCGCCGATCTCATTGCCTTCGAACTCACCGCCTCGGCCTTCGTCAACGCACGGGACAATCTCGCCTCCAACGTCGTGCTGGCCGCCCGTGACGGCGATCTCATGCACGTCATGGCCGGCGGCGCGTTTCTCATGCGGGAAAGGAACGTACAGCTCCCATGACCGATACTATGACCGACACCCCCATCAAGATCAGGAATCTCTACAAAAGCTATGGCTCCAACGAAGTGCTGCGCGGCATCGATCTCGACGTCCAGCGTGGCGAGGTCGTCTGCGTCATCGGCCCGTCCGGCTCCGGCAAGTCGACGCTTCTCCACTGCATCAACGGCCTGGAAGCTTTCGATTCCGGCGAAGTGCTTTTCTGCTCCGAATATATCGGCTGGGGGCCTGAGAGCGGCGGCGGCCGGACGCGCGTCTCTGAACGCACGATGACGAAGCTGCGTCAGCGCATCGGCATGGTGTTCCAGCAGTTCAACCTGTTCCCGCACATGACGGTGCTCGACAACATCACCGTAGCGCCCATCCAGGTGTTGGGCGAAGCGCGCGACGGCGCGATCGAACGTGCCCGTGCGCTTTTAAGCAAGGTGGGCCTCGCGCACAAAGCCGATGCCTTTCCAAGCCAATTGTCGGGCGGCCAGCAGCAACGCGTCGCTATCGCCCGTGCGCTGGCCATGCAGCCCGAAGCCATGCTGTTCGACGAAGCCACCTCGGCCTTGGACCCAGAGCTTGTCGGCGAAGTGTTGGGCGTCATGCGCCGTCTCGCCGACGAAGGCATGACCATGGTCGTCGTGACCCATGAGATCGGCTTCGCGCGGGATGTCGCGGACCGCATCGTCTTCATGGACCAGGGCGTCGTCGTGGAGCAGGGGCCGCCCAACGACATCCTGACCATGCCCACCAATCCCAGGACACGCGAATTCCTCACGCGCAGCCTCGGTGCCTGAAACTCGAATGACATAAGGAGATGATGATGATGAAATCGATAATTGCCTATTCGCGGCGCGCGGTTCTGTTCGCCGGCTGTCTGGCCATGTTGGCCTGTGGTCCGGTGCTAGCGCAAGGCAGCGATACGCTAGCCAAGATCCGCGCCAAGGGAACGATCGTCATTGGCAATGGCGGCGCCTTCCCGCCTTTCGAATTTATGGAAAACGGCCAGCTCACCGGTTTCGATCGTGATCTTGGCGAGGAAATCGCCAAACGCCTCGGGGTCCGAGCCGAATGGATCGTGTCCGATTTCGCCGGGCTCATTCCAGGCCTGACGTCCGGCCGGACGGACGTGATCATCTCGGCCTTGACCCGCACACCCGAGCGCGAGCAGCGCATTGCCTTCTCCCGCGCCTATTACCAGACCGGCATCGCCGCCGCCTATCGCGCCGACGTCAGTGTCGCCAATCCGGACGATCTCGCTGGCAAAATCGTCGGCCTGCAAACCGGCACCGCCGGCGAGAAATTCACCCGGGATTCCTATGCCAACAAGGTCAAGGAACTGAAGACCTATCCGGAATTTCCTTTGGCCTTACGGGACCTGGAAATCGGCCGCGTCCAGGTGGTCGTCAACACGATGCCGGTGCTGCGTTACAACCTGGCGCGCAGCAATCGCGCCGGCCTCAAACTGTCGAATGTCTGGGACGCGCGCGACATCGGCATCAACACGCGTCCCGCCGATACCAATCTGATGGCCGAGATCAACAAACTGCTGGGCGACATGAGCAGTGATGGCTTCCTGAAGTCGCTTGAAAGCAAATGGTTCGGCACGAACTAGAACGATCGGCACGGGCGGCCGGTTCGGCAAAAGGAATCGGCTGCCAGATCAAACGGTACCTCAAGCAAAGGCGCTAACTCATAGAGCTTTCAGGCAAATTGAAAGGTTTCGAGGGTCACATTTATGTTCCATAATATAGATTATGCGAATCATTTAGATCCGATCCAGACAGGCTGTCCCGGATGGATTTTCGACCCTCCTTCCGCCTAGCGTTACAGCCCGCGAGTCGCCTTTGCGCTCGTCTTTGGCCGGCCCGGACACTCGCTCGATCGGAAGGAAAACGACGAATGGCGCATGACGATCGGGCGAAGATGATCCCCAGGAGAACGCCGGAATCGGCGGCCATGTCGGCGAACGTCAAGCGCGCGATGACGATCACCGCCGTGCTCAATCGCCTGACCTATAACGATGCCGATGAGGTCCGGGCCTTATTCAGCGAACTCATCGGCAAAAAGGTCGACGACAGCTTTCTCCTGATCCCGCCTTTTTACACCACCGGCGGGCCGGACATCACCATCGGCCGGAATGTCTTCGTCAATCAGAACTGCACCTTCTACGACCTCGGCGGGCTCGACATCGCCGACGATGTGATGATCGGCCCGAACGTCAGCCTGATCACGAGCGGCCATCCGGTCGAACCTTCGCAGCGCCGCGCCGGGGTCACGGCCAAACCGATCGTGATCGAGCGGAACGTCTGGATCGCGGCCGGCGCGATCATCATCGGCGGCGTCACGGTGGGCGAAAATTCGGTCGTCGCGGCCGGCTCGGTCGTCACCAAAACCGTGCCGCCGAATACCCTCGTCGGCGGCAATCCGGCACGGATCATCCGGTCGATCGCCGACTGAGCGGGCGCCTAGCGTATCACCTGCCCAGCCGCGCCGCGCGGCCCCAGAAGCAGGAGCAGAATGAAGCCGACCAAGGTCGCTGAAATGACCGAGAACATGGTCAGCGAGCCCCAGGTCTTGAGCAGAGGCACCAGAAGCAAGGGCGCCAGTGACGCTCCGATGCCCCTCGCCGCCCAGGCCCAAGACGTGGCGCGCGCTCGTTGAGCTGTCGGCACGATCTCGGCCGCGTATAAAACCAGAACCGGCACGAAGATCGCGCTGAGCAGATTGAAAGCGATGCCGGCGGAAACGAGAACGCCCGCATTGTTCTGCAGCCCAAACAGCATACCCAATGCCATCAGCAGCAAGGCACACAAAATCAGGACGGTCTTTCGTTCGACCTTGTCGACCCCGAAGCCGACCGCCAAGGCGCCCAGAACCGGCCCGAGGTTCGAGAGGCCGACGAAGAGTAATGATTTTTCGACGGTAAATCCCTTCTCCACCAGAACCACGCCCAGCAGCAGCGGAAAGCCGAGGGTCGACCAGGGCGTGAAGAAAAACAGCAGCACCAGGAAGACCAGCCGCCGCACCAGCAGGTCTTGCCCCTGTGCGGGAGGCATGGAAGCGGCTTGAGCGGTGGAAGTCTCCTGCGGCGCATCGACAGCCGCCGGATCGAGGACGCGAAGAGCCGCCCTCGCCTCGTCCATTCGGCCATTCGCCGCAAGCCAGCGTGGCGACTCCACCAGTTTCGCGAACATGTAAAGGCAGGGGATTCCAACCACGACGCCGATGATAAAGGCCCAACGCCAGGCTTCAATGCCGAGGGGTTGAAGGGGCGCCAGCCAGGAGACCGCAAAAGTCATGGCAAATGGCCCAAGAGCAGCAACGGCGACTGTCGTCATCATGGCAGGTCCCCGCGCATGCGCGGGAAGAACGTCGGCCAGATAAGTCGTCATGAGCGGCGGATAGGCACCGAGCGCCAAGCCGGAGAGCAGACGTATGACGATGAGAGATTCGATATTCGGGCTGACCGCCGCCACCCCCGAGGTGATCACGATGACGGAAAGGATCAGCAGCAAGACGCGGCGTCGGCCATATCTGTCAGCCAGCCAGCCGGAAAAAGCAGCGCCAAAAATCGCACCGATGAAAACCGACGACAGAAGCCAAGACAATTTACCCGGCTCCACCGAATAAGGCGGCGCCGCAAAGATCGTCGACATGATGGCGCCGATGGCAAACTCCGCCATATCGAAGCTGAAGCCGAAAGCACAGGCAGCGATCGTAAAATAGTGCATCGGCCGCAGTTTTGCGGCCTCAAACTCGTCCGCGCTCTCTTTCATCGTCAGATCGCCCCTGCCCCTTAGTCGCGACCGAAACATGATCCGCCGCGAAGCCCCACGAAGGGAGTATCAAGTGTCGCGATCCAGCGAAAGGGTTCGCCGGACGTGGCCTGCTTCTTGCTCGCTGGCAAGCATCTGAATCGGCTGCTCGAGGAACCGCCGCGTGACCACGATCCCCGTCATCGACATGAGCGACATCACCACTGAGGCCGGCGCGAAGCGACTGGCGGCCGAACTAGGGCAGGCTTGTCGCGAGGTCGGCTTTTTCTACCTCACCGGGCATGGGCTGACGGAAGCCGATATCGATCTATTGTTCGCGGAATCGCGCCGCTTCTTCGCCTTGCCCGAAAGCACGAAAAAGGCGATCGCCATTTCCGCTTCATCGGCCAACCGCGGCTATGTCGGCCTGCGCACCGAAGCGCTCGATCCCGACAAGAATATCGACGACAAGGAAGCCTTCAATATCGGCGTCGAAGGCATGGCCGCCGCCAATCTCTGGCCCGACCTGCCCGATTTTCGCGAGCGGATGCTGGCCTATTTCGCGCGCGTGCAGGGTCTGGGTGTCGCCTTGCACCGGCCGATCGCGCGTGATCTCGGCCTCGCTCCCCATTTCTTCGACGACAAGCTCGACCGCCCCATGGCCACCCTACGCCTGCTGCACTATCCGCCGGCCACTGCGCGCGCCAATGGCCAATATGGGGCCGGTGAGCATACGGACTACGGCAATCTGACCCTTCTCCTCACCGACGATGCCGGCGGCCTCGAAGTGCGCGATCGTGACGGCAACTGGATCGCCGCGCCCTATCTGGCCGGTGCCTTCGTCTGCAACATCGGCGACTGCCTGATGCGCTGGACCAATGACGTCTACAAATCGACGCCGCACCGGGTCACCAATCCGCGGGGCCGCGATCGCTATTCGATCGCCTTCTTCCTTGACGCCAACGACACGGCGCGCGTCTCAACCATTCCAAGCTGCGTCACCGCCGGGCGCCCTGCCCGCTATCCCGACATCACCGCCGGCGCCTATCTGCGCGAACGCCTGAGCGCGACCTACGGTTTCAAACCGGCCGAGGCGAGTTAGCGCAACCTAAAACCGGCCGATCGCACCATAGTCCGGCACGATATAAGGACGCGCATTCGCCTCGGACTGGAGAACCGTCAGATCGATGTCGAACGTCTCCCGCATCGTTGTGGGCGTGATGGCCTCGGACGGGCGTGCGCTCTGTTGTACCCGTCCATTTTTCATCATGACGATTTTATCGGCGCAGGCGGCGGCCAGATTGACGTCGTGCAGCACCGCGCAGACGGCCACGCCCTCGCGACAGAGCGCGCGGGCCGCGCTCATGATCATGATCTGATGTTTAAGATCGAGGTTCGACGTGGGCTCGTCCAGCAACAGCGCCTGGTCGATCCCCTCTTGCCGGCAGGCGATGATTTGACAGACCGCCCGGGCGAATTGCACGCGCTGCTGTTCGCCGCCCGACAGGGTTTGATAGTTTCGGTCGATCAGATGACGCACATCGGCGAGGTCGATCGCCCGTTCGACGGCCGTCGCGGTTTGCGGCGCCAATTGATTAGCCGCATGCAGACCGAAACCGATGACCTCCAAAACGCTATACGGAAACATCAGGTGCGAGGCCTGCGTCATCACCGAACGCCGGCGCGCCAATTCGATCGGCGCGATCGTGTCGATCGAGGTGCCCGACAGGCGGGCGACACCGAACGTCGGTTTATATTCCCCCGTCAACATCCGCAGCAGCGTGGTTTTTCCGGCCCCATTGGGGCCGAGAACGACGACCAGTTCGCCCCTGTCGATCGACAGCGAGACATTCTCGACGATCGTCTTGCCGCGTACCGAGTAGCAGAGCCGTTCTGCCTCGATGATCATGGTCAGATCGCTCTTTCGCGGCGCAGAAGCAGCCAGAGGAAGAAGGGCGCGCCCACCAAAGCGGTGAGAATGCCGATGGGTAGATCCGCCGGTGCGACGATCGTCCGCGCGCAGGCATCGGCTGCGACCAGCAGACTGGCGCCGAGCAGTGCCGAAATCGGCAACAGGCTGCGATAGTCGGGACCGATCGCCAGGCGCACGAGATGCGGCACGACAATGCCGACGAAGCTGATCACCCCCGCGGCAGCGACACCGACCCCTGTCGTGAGCCCAATCAGGATGATCGACGCCACTTTGATCAGTTGAACGCGGTGGCCGATGTGAAAGGCGGCGGCCTCGCCTAAAGCCAGTGCGTTCAAGCCGTTGGCGAGAAATTTCGAGGCGCCGAGCAGAACGATGATGACCGGGACGGCGATCGACACTTTCCACCAGTTGGCGCCACCGAGACTGCCCATGGTCCAGAACGTGATGTCGCGGAGCTGTCGGTCGTCGCTGATGTAGATGAGCAGGCCGATGCCCGATGCGGCAAGGGCCGAAACCGCGATGCCTGCCAGCAACATGGTCGTCGTCGACGTCTGCCCGTCGCGGGTCGATATGACATAGAGCGCGGCGGCAACCAGAAGGCTGCCGAGAAAGGCCGCGAACGGCAGAACGAAGCCCTGCATCACCATGGGTGAAAGCGGCAGCAGACGGTCGCCCAGGACGATCGTCGCGGCGGCGGCAAAAGCCGCGCCGCTGGAAACGCCGACGATGGCGGGATCGGCGAGCGGATTGCGGAAGAGCCCCTGCATGATGGCCCCGGCCACTGACAAACCGCCGCCCAGCAGGAGCCCCAACAGCACGCGCGGCAGACGAATGTTCATCAGCACGAGCCAATCGCGCGCCATGGATGCGTCGGTTTCGCCCGTCATCCAAGAGACCGCGAGCGTCAGCAGTCTGCCGACTGGGATGGCGACCGGCCCCGTTGCCAGCGCCACGACAACCGAGAGAACCAGAAGCACCGCCGCAAGCCCCCGCCATACGTGACGCGGCGGGCGCGGCGCTGGTGGAGGGGAGCGATTTCAGTCACGGCGGCATAAGCCGTCATTTCGCAACCGTCCCGTCCCCATAGATCTGTCGCATCAAATCCTTTGCCGCATCGGGCGCGCTCGGACCAAATCCCAAGAGATAGACCGCGTCCATGTGAACGATGGCCTTGGTCGTAGCGGCCGGCGTGGTGGCGAAAGCCGGCAGCGCGAAGACATCTTTCACCACGTCTTCGCCGGGCCGATGCGCCCAGATGATGACGTCGGGCGCAGCAGCGACGATGGCTTCGTCGCTCATCGGCTTGTAGCCGTCCATGCCGCCGCCGGCGTTCACCGCGCCGGCAAGATGGATCATCGCATCGGCGGCGGTCTTCTGGCCAGCCACCATCGCCCGCCCGCTCTGCATGCCCAAAACCAGAAGAACGCGTTTGCGATTGGCAATTTTCGCGACGCTCGCCGTCAGGCTTTCGAAACGCTGGGCGACATCGGCATGCAGGCGCTGCGCGGCGCTCTCCCGCTCGATCAATTGTCCGATGGCATCGATCCTGTGAAGCAACGACTCGGCGCTCGCCACATCATCCAGATTGACGATCTTGATACCGGCCCGGCGCAGATTCTCCAGAACCTCCGGCGGCCCCGCCCCCGCCGAGGTCAGCACCATATCCGGACGAAGCGCCATCAAACCTTCGGCCGAGAGTGCCCTGAGATAGCCGACATTGGCTTTGGTCGCGAGCGCTTGCGGCGGCAGCAGGCTGGTGGAATCGACACCCACCACCGCGTCAGCGGCTTCGAGCGCGTAGATGATCTCCGTGTTCGAACTGCCGAGTGAAACCAATCGCGTTGGCCGCTCGGCGTAAGCGAGCACACTGGCGTTCAGAAATACGAGGGCGGCGAGCGCGCCTTTGATTGCACTGAGCTTCATAAGTCCTGTCCGCAAAATCCCCGTCGCTACCCTCTCCGTTCCTTTAGGAAATCCACGCCAAGAATACCAGCGAGCTTTCTCAGTTTAGAATTATTGAAATCAAATATACGGCTTATTATAATTCGTATAAATTCAATGTTTTCAGGATTTATTGACTCAAAATACTTGTTCTGATCTTGAGGCCCAAGGCTGACATTTCGCGAGCAATGCGCTGCTCGCCGTTTCCGGCAAGGGGCTAGAGGTATGAAGAGAGAGACGGGAAGATGGCTTGTGGCCGTGGCGACCTGTCTGTCCGCGACATCGGTCGCGGCACAATCGCAAAACACTGGAGCACCGCTCACCGAACTCGATGAGATCACCGTCTCGGCGGAACGCGGTCCAACCAAGATCTATGATACGCCGGCCACCGTGTCGGTTCGCGAACGCACCGAATTGGATCAGAAGAACATTCAGTCGCCGCGCGATCTCGTGCGCGACGAACCGGGCATTTCCGTCGGTAATCAGCCGTCACGGACTGGCTCGACGAACTACGTCATTCGCGGCATTGGCGAGAACCGTGTCCGCCTGCAGGTCGACGGCATCAAGGTTCCCGATTATCCAAGCTCCAACTATGGCGCTGGCACCTATACGCGCGACTTCGTCGATTTCGACACGCTCAAACAGGTGGAAATCATCCGCGGTCCCGCGTCCGCTCTCTATGGAAGCGACGCCATCGGCGGCGTCGTCTCCTATGTGACCAAAGACCCGGCCGATTATCTGTTGTTCAGCCCGCGCAACTGGTTCGTCAGCGGCAAGGTGGCTTATGATTCCACCGACCGTTCGTTCGCTCAAACCGTGACCGGCGCCGGCAAGGTTGGCCAGCTCGAAACCTTGCTGATCTACACCCATCGCAACGGTCACGAAGTCACGCCGAACACCTATCGCAAGGCCAATCCGCAGAATTACACGGCCCATAGCGTGCTCGGAAAGATGGTCTATGACGCGGGCGAATGGGGACGGTTCCGTCTGACGGCCGAACTGACCCATAAGACGCTCGACACCAATCTTCTCACCGAACTCAGCTCGGCGGTCTTGGGCTCACGCGGCGAAGATCGCACCATCCGTCCACGTATCAGCTTTGATTGGTCTCTGCCCGTCACCTGGGGCATCGCCGATTCGATCAAGACCATGGTCTATTACACCGAGGTCGATCGGCAGGAGCTGACGCGCCAGGGCCGCGTCACCGGCGCGCCCTCGACGATCCCCAACCGCTACCGCTTCTCGGACTTCGACTTCAAACAGAAGATCTACGGCGCCGAAGTGCAACTGGAGGCGCAACGCAACTGGGGCGACTGGAACCACAAGTTCATCTACGGCGCCTCCATCGACTATACGACGACCGCCCGCCCGCGCGACCGCACGGAAACCAACCTCTTGACCGGTGCGACGACACGCTTCGTCGGCCTCGAAACGTTTCCGAACAAGAATTTTCCCGACACAGAAACCTTGCAGATGGCAGCCTATCTTCAGGACACCATCTCATGGGGCCGCTGGCGCTTCATTCCCGCTTTGCGCGCCGACTATTTGAAGCTGACGCCGAAACCCGATCAGGCTTTCGCCAATTCCAACCTGGCCAACTTCCAGGTCGACAGGCTCAATACCGTCGCGATCTCACCAAAATTTGGCATCACCTACGATCTGACGGACCAGTATCGGCTCTATGGCCAGTATGCGCGAGGCTTCCGCGCACCGCCCTATGACAATGCGAATTTCGCCTATTCGAATCCGGCCTTCGGCTACCAAATCCTGCCGAACTTCTCGCTGAAGCCCGAAACCAGCGACGGGTTCGAGGCTGGTCTGCGGGGCCGCTTCGACAATGGATCGAGCTTCCAGGTCAACGCCTTCTACAACGTCTATCAGAACTTCATCGAATCCGTCCTGCTCGGCATCTCCCCTGGCGGCTTGCAGCAGTTCCAGTATCGGAACCTGCCGCGCGTCACCATCTGGGGCTTTGAAGGCAAGGGCACGCTGAAGGTCTCGACCGATTGGTCGCTGTTCGCCAATGTGGCGTTCCAGCAAGGCCGCGATACGTCGACCGGCATGCCGATCGACTCCGTAGATCCGATCACGGGTCTTGTCGGCGTCCGCTATGAGCCTTCGACGCTCTGGGGCGCCGAGGTTCGCCAGCGCTTCGCCGGCGCCAAGAACCGGGTGAGCGCAGCCGCGATCTACAAGCCGCAGGGTTGGACGACCACTGACTTCACGTTATTCTACAACCCGACGCCGAATATTTCGTTCAACTTCAACGTCTACAATATCTTCAACCAGAGATATTTCGTGGCGCAGGACGTCCGTGGATTGTTGGCGACCAACCCCATCCTCGAACTCTACCGCGCGCCGGGCCGCACATTCGCTCTCAATGCGACTGTTCGCTGGTAATACAAATAAGGGAGAAAAACATGTTCGTTGCCATGAACAGATTCCGCGTCATTCCGGAGCGCGCGAACGATTTTGAAGCGACCTGGCTGAAGCGGGAATCCTATCTCCATGAGATGGAAGGTTTCATGACCTTTCAGCTCCTGCGTGGCGCTGAGAAGCCGGACCACGTTCTGTTCTCGTCCTATACGCTTTGGCGGACCCGGCAGCATTTCGACGCCTGGGTGCAATCGGCTCAGTTTGCGGCCTCCCACAAGCGGGCGGGCAACAGCCAGCCGACGATCATCGGCCATCCGGAATTCGAAGGCTTCGATGTCATCCAGCAACTGGAAGCCCACGCGAAGCAACCCGAGAGCGTGCGATGACCGCCACGCTCTCTTTATCGATCGCTGAAGAGCAGGCACGACGTGTCAAAGATGCCATCGCGGCCCGACCGGATGGCGTTCTCGAGAGCGTTGCGGAGTCCTGCGGCGTCACCATGCGAACCGTTCTGGAAGCTTTACCGAAGGAACAGGTTGCTTTCGCGCCGGGCGAGGGTTTCGAGGACGTGTGGTCGCATCTCAGCGCATTCGGCCCGATCGTATTCATCGTCCATTCCGCTGACGGCGTCTTCGAGACGAAAGGCACCCTGCCCCCCGGCAGCAGCGGACGCGGCTATTTCAACGTTCACGGCCAGTCGCCCATCAGCGGACATATTCGCGCCGACCGTTGCAAAGCCATTGCCTTCGTCGACCGGCTTTTCTTCGGGCGACGTTCGCTCTCGGTCCAGTTTCTGAACCTCGATGGCCATGTGATGTTCAAAGTCTTCATGGGCCGGGATGAGAGCCGCGAACTCTTGGCCGACCAGATTCAAAAATTCGAAGAGCTGCGCGGCCGCTTCATCATGTGAAGTCGCGCGCTTCGGCTGTGAAGGCGAACACCGCGTTGCTCCTATGCGCGGTGCCGCCGCCATCGCCGAAATCCGGCCCCGGATATTCCGCCAACAGACGCAGCCGCGTCTGCGGCAGAAAGGCCCGCCAGGGATCGCCGATCAGCACGTCGATACCAGCGCCCAGACATCGATCGAGAAAGGCCGTGACACGCCGCGCCAGGTCGCGCTCGTAGAACAGATCGCCGACGAGAACGGTCTCGACGTCAGGCGGAGCGCCAGCCGTCAGATCGCCTAAAACTGTCGCAACGTGTACGCCGTTGATAGCGGCGTTCAACTGCGTCATCGCCACGGCATAGGTATCCGTGTCGGCACAGGTTACTGTCCGCGCGCCTGCCTTGGCGGCCGCGATGCCGACCAAGCCGGATCCGGCCCCCAGATCCAACAAGGAGCGACCGGAGACGATCTCGGAATGATCGAGAACGTAGCGCGCGAGAGCCAGGCCCCCGCCCCAGTGGTGCGCCCAATAGGGCGTGCCAAACTTCCGGTCCATCTCGGCCAAACGCCACAAGCCGCTCTTCGGCCCAGCCTTGTGCAGGCTGATCTCCGGCACGGTTGGCACCGGCATCACCGGAAAATGCGCCTGAATGAAGTCCAGCGCCTGGGGCGGCGGATCAGCGTCGATGGTGGTGCTCCGAGGTCTAGCGTCACGGAGCTTATACGCTCAGGATTCGGCGAAAACATCCTCCCGCTTACGACGCATCCGGGGCGACAGCACGACGATCAGCAGGACGAGCGCCACGGCGAGCACGCAGGCGGAAATCGGCTGGGTGACGAATATGCTCAAATTGCCCCGCGAAATTTGCATCGAGCGGCGGAAGTTTTCTTCCAGCATCGGCCCCAGAACGAAGCCCAGCAGCAGCGGCGCCATTTCGCATTTCAGGCGTGCCAGGAAATAGCCGGCCACCCCGAGCCCGGCGGCGACGAAAATCTGGAAGGTCTGGTTGTCGATGCTGAAAATACCGATGACGCAGAAGACCAGAATGGCCGGATAGAGATAGCGATAGGGAATCGAGATCAGCTTCACCCACAGCCCGACCATCGGCAGGTTGAGCACGATCAGCATGAAATTGCCGATCCACATCGAAGTGACGAGCGCCCAGAACAATTGCGTGTTCTGGGTCAGGATCTGCGGCCCCGGCGCGATATTGTGGATCATCATGGCGCCCATCATCAGCGCCATCACGCCATTGGCCGGGATGCCCAGGGTCAGCATTGGAATGAACGAGGTCTGCGCGGCGGCATTGTTGGCCGCCTCAGGGCCGGCCACGCCCTCGATGGCGCCCTGCCCAAACTCCTGCGGCCGCTTGGACGCGCGCTTCTCCACCGAATAGGCGGAGAAGGAGGCCAGCGTTGCCCCGCCGCCCGGCATCAGACCCAGGAGCGATCCCAACAGCGTGCCACGAACCGCCGCCGGCGCCGAACGTTTCACGTCCTGCCGGGTCGGCCAAAGGCTCGTTACCTCATAAAGCTTGGGGCTTCCCGTGGTCTTGTCGCGAACATGGGCGATGATTTCAGCGAAAGCGAAAATGCCCATGGAGATGGCGACGAAATCGATACCGGAACTCAATTCCAATGCACCGAAGGTGAAACGCGCCACGCCGGAATTCACGTCGACACCGATACACCCGAGCAACAGACCGATCAGCACCATGGCGATGGCGCGCAGGATCGGCCCATGCGCCAGGATGACGGCGGCGATCAGCCCCAAGATCATCAGCGAGAAATATTCGGGCGAGCGGAACGACAGAGCGAGCGACGCCAGTATGGGCGAAAAACCGGCGATGACCGCTGTCGAAATGGTGCCCGCAAAAAGCGAGGCCAGCGCCGCCACGGCCAGTGCGACACCCGCCCGGCCCTGCTGTGCCATCTTATGGCCGTCGATGGCGGTCACCACCGCCGAGGCTTCGCCCGGCAGATTGATCAGGATGGCGGTCGTTGATCCGCCATACTGGGCGCCATAATAAATACCGGCGAGCATGATGAGCGCGGTGATCGGATCGAGCGCATAGGTCATCGGCAGCAGCATGGCGATCGTCGCCATCGGCCCAAGACCGGGCAATACGCCGATCGCCGTGCCCAGCAGAACGCCGACGAAGCAATAGAACAGATTGCCGAGGCTGAGGGAGACGCCGAAACCGAGTTCGAGATTGGCAAGCAGGTCCATGTCTCACCACCACACGAGCGGAATTTGCATGTTCAGCCCCCAGACGAACACGCCATAGGCGAGCGCCGTCAGCACCACCGTCGTGACCAGCAAGGGCAGCCATTTGACGCTGGGCGAGGCGAAAGCGGAGATGATGACCAGTGCTGGGATGGCGACCAGGAGCCCTGCCTGGAGCAGGAGCAGAGCCGATACCACGACGGCCAAAGTGATCACGACCAAAGCCCGAACCGATACCGGCTCGGCGATCACGTCGTCGGAGCGCAGCGATCCAGCCAGACTGATCAATCCGACGACGATCAGCATGACGCCGAGACACAGCGGAAAGAACCCCGGTCCCATGCGGGCCAGCGTTCCGATCGGATATTGCGACGCGCCGACGACGGCGATGATGCCGACGGCCATGAAGACCAATCCCGATTGACCGTCAGTGGTGCGCAAAGCCCGCGCTAGAATATTTGACATGATCGGCTCGCTCCCCGGCAGCCCTGCCCGGTTGCGAGCAGCTTTTGATGATTTTGGGGCGACGAAGGCGGATCAATCCGCCTTGATGTTCGCCTCGCGCACGACTCGCGCCCAAAGAGCGACCTCGTTGGCATAGGCTTCCGAGAACCTGGCGCGGTCCAATTTGCTCGGCCGGGCACTGCGCTCACGGATGTAACGCTGCATCTCTTCCGATTGCACGGCGTTGATGAAAGCCTTTTCGAGAAGCGCCGCCACGTCAGCCGGCACCTTCTTTGGGCGGAACACGGCGAACCAACTGGTGATGTCGAAGTCGGGCATGCCCAATTCGCTGACGGTTGGAATATCCGGGAAACCTTCGACGCGTGTATCGCCGGTGACGGCCAGTCCCTTCACGCCGCCGGAGGTGATGTGCTGGGAAAGATTGGCGAGGTCGAGGACGATGAAGTCGCTCTCGCCGCTGATCACCGCCGTCGCGGCGGGCGCCGCGCCCTGATAGGAGATCACCTGGAAATCGATGCCGGTTTTCAAGCCGAACAGCGCCACAGCGAGCTGGGAAGACGTGCCGGACGAAGCCGCGTTGAGCTTGCCCGGGTTTTTCTTGGCGTAGGCGACGAGGTCTTGCAGGCTGTTCAACCCGAGCTTCGGGTTGACGCCGACGGTGAAGGGCATGCTCATGATCTGCCCGACTGGTTCGAGATCGGCCAAGGGATCATAGGGCGCCTTGCGCAAGCTCGGATTCATGACGAGGCCCTGCGCGTCGATGAGCAGCGTATAACCGTCGGGCGTGGCTTTCGCGACGCTCTCTGCCGCGATCATGCCAAAGCCGCCCGGCTTGTTTTCGACCACGACCGGCTTGCCCAATTGCGAGGCCAGGGATTTGGCGATCATGCGTCCGGAAATATCGACCACGCCGCCGGCGGCGAACGGCACCACCAGCTTGATCGGGCGATCCGGAAAATTCTGCGCCTGGGCCGACAGCGGCAGACAGAGGGCGGCGGATAGGATGGCGGCACAGACGGCGTGAATGAACTTCATTGGGGGCTCCTCCCTGTAAGGCGCCCCGGTCTGCTAGCTCACCAAACTGATAAAATCAATAACCCATATCTTTAGCTTATACGAATTCCAACCGCAAAAATCCGCTATTTTTCAAGATATTCGGCCCTCGCAATGACTTAGCACCTTCACGGCAAGTCCGATTCGACGGCGACGCCCTTAGGTCAGATCAATGACAGGGGAATGATGGTCGGACGGCAATTGGCCTCTAAGTTAGGTAACAAACGGACCTCAGGACCACGGCTCCATGTTTGGCTGTGTCGATCCCAACATTCATCAACGATACGAATTGTGCCGCACACGCAGGCTTCTATCAGACAGCCTTGCATCTTTCGTCGGAGAGATTCCCCGGAATGCGAATATTTTGTGTCGCGGAACTGCGTAGAGCAAAATAATTATTGTGGACAGATGGCGGAATCCAAAGGGGCCTGCTACACTCATGTTTCGTAGGCGCGGCAGGTCCGGTTTTGACAACACATTTTCGCGGTCACTTCGTTGACCCGCATGATGCAGAACCAGCGGTTCGAAACACCCGTTTCGACCGAGCGTCGGCTCGCGCGCTTACGAAATTACAGGCTGGCGGCCTGTTTGGCGGAGACTGACGAGAACACGATGAGCAAAGGTAAGGATTTTAGACCCAGGCGGCGGGGCTTTGACGATGACGGACCGATGGATTTTCCGCCGATGCGTCAGCCGAGATCACAGTTCGGCGGCGGCTCGCCGTTCCCGCCCCCGGACTTCGGTGGCGTAGCTCCCCCGACAGTCGACGCCACTGTGAAATGGTTCAAGGGCGACAAGGGCTTTGGTTTCGTCGAGCTCGGCAACGGGTCCGGCGATGCGTTTCTGCATATCGGCCAGCTCCAACAGGCCGGTTATGAGACCGTGCCTCCGGGCGCCAAGCTGAAAGTAACGACCGCGCAAGGCGCCAAGGGCATGCAAGTGACCCGCGTACTTGAGGTCGATCTGTCCACCGCGGATACGTCCCCGCGTCCGGCCCGTTCGTTCGACGGTCCGCGTGGCGGTGGCGGAGACCGTGGCGGCGGTGGTGGTGGCTTCGGCGGCCAACGCCGCGGTCCCGATCCGTCGACGGCAGTGGAACTCGGCGGCAAGGTCAAGTGGTTCGACATGACCAAGGGCTTCGGCTTCGTCGCCAGTGATGACGGCGGCAAGGATGTGTTCGTTCACATCTCGACCCTGCGTCCGGCCGGCATCACCCAGTTGGTCGAAGGCCAGGCGGTGACCATGCGTGTGGTCGAAACGCCGAAGGGCCGTGAAGCTGTGTCGATCGGTCTCGCCTGATCACTTGAGGCTTCGATTAAATTCAACGCGCCGCACTTGCCCTGCGGCGCGTTTTGCTTTGAGAAGAGCGCACGGTCAAAGCACAAGTGCCTCGCATGAAACCCTCGCGTGACATCGCCGATCTCCTTGCCATCATGGCGCAGCTCCGCAATCCCGATGGCGGCTGCCCTTGGGATCTGGAACAAGACTTCGCCTCGATCGCGCCCTACACGATCGAGGAAGCCTATGAAGTCGCCGACGCGATCGAACGCGGCGACCTCGCAGATCTGAAGGACGAACTCGGCGACTTGCTGCTGCAGGTGGTGTTCCACGCCCGCATGGCCGAAGAACGCGGCGCCTTCGACTTTCCCGCCGTGGTCGAAGCCATCACCGCCAAAATGATCCGCCGCCATCCGCATGTCTTCGGCGCCGCGCGCGACCTGCCGCCCGACGAAGTCAAGAAACTTTGGTCGGAGATCAAGGCCGAGGAAAAAGCTCTGCGGGCGCGCGAACGCGCCGCCGCCGGTCTTGCGTCGGAGGTTAAACCGGCCAGCGTTCTCGACGGCGTACCGACACCCCTGCCCGCGCTGACCCGCGCGCTCAAATTACAACAGAAGGCCGGTGCCGTCGGCTTCGATTGGAACGACGCGCGCCAGGTGCTCGCCAAGATCCGCGAGGAATGCGACGAGATCGACGCCGAGCTAGATGGTGGCGACGCCTCTGCGATTGCGGCTGAGATCGGCGATCTTCTGTTCGCCGTCGTCAATCTGGCCCACCACGCCGATGCCGACCCGGAAGCGTCGCTGCGGACGACCAACGCCAAATTCGCCCGCCGCTTCGCTTTCATCGAAGCCGCCTTGCACGATCAAGGGCGCAAGCCCACCGATGCCACGCTCGAAGAAATGGACGCGCTCTGGAATGCCGCCAAGGCCGCCGAGCGGGCGGGTTCGTGAGCCGTAGTATCAAGTCCACCGATCAAACCGGCCGCTTTTGGTTCGGCCTCTACATCGCCACCATGATCGCGATCGGAATTCTCTTCGGCCTTCTCTGGTACATGTCCCCCTTCGCGCTCGGGTTCGCGCAATGGCCCGCTGACCCGCTGAAAAAACGTTGGGCCATGCTGCTGTACCAGGCGTCCTTTTACGCCGGCATTCCGATGCTTCTGCTCGCGCCCCTTGTGGCAATGGGGCTGAATGCCAAGGGCTTTCGCCGAACCGCCATCGTTCTTCCGCTGGCATCGCTCCTCGTCTTTTCCGCTTCCGCAATGCTCGTTCTGAGTTTGCTCAATCCCGCCTGAGCGAAGGCTCCAGGCCGCTCCATAAACGTACTCGTTGACTAGTTCGTTCGAACGAACTAGTAGTCAGGCATGAGCAAGACGCCCCAAAAGCCGAAACAGCCTCTCCCCGCCCCAACGAACGATCGACTGTTGGAGACGGCCGTTGATCTTTTCGGTCGGAAGGGCCTCGAAGGGGTCAGCACCCGCGCCTTGGCCGCAGTTGCGGGCACCGCCATGTCGTCGATCACCTATCACTATGGCGGCAAGGAAGGGCTCTATCTCGCCACCGCCCGGCACATTGCCGAAAAGATCGAGAGCGGTCTGGGTCCGGCCCTCGCTCTCCTTCCCTCGATCGACAAGATCAAGCCCGAAGAAGCCCTCCCCCATATCCTCACCGTGGTCGACGGCATGCTCGGCCTGATGCTCAACCCACAGAGCGCGGCCTGGGCGCGCTTCATCGTGCGCGAGCAGATGGAGCCGACCGAAGCCTTTCAAATTCTCTATCGGCACATCTTCGATCGGGTCGCTGGCCGTGTGATCGCGCTTGTCGAGCACTACGGCAATGGCCGCTGGAGCCGGGAAGACGCGCGTCTCAAGGTGGTCAGCATTCTCGGTCAGATCGTTGTCTTCCGCGTCGCGCGCGCCACCGCGCTGCGCTTCATGGAATGGGACGACATTGATCCTGTTCACGCTGCGAAAATCCGCCGCGCGGTTCATGCCCACTGCCGGGCAATCCTCTCCTGCAACATCGCGGACCTGCCATGAGGACCTTGCCATGAGAACACGGCTCATCATCCTCGTGCTGCTCGCGGCGCTGGCCATCGCCGCCTATGTCACCCACGGGTTCGGCTTCCTGGCGCCGCAGGCAGGCGGTCCTCTTACCCTTTACGGCAATGTCGATATCCGCTCCGTCGATCTCGGCTTCCGCGTGCCCGGCCGCATCGCCGCCATGCCGGTGGAGGAAGGCGCGCATGTGGAAGCGGGAACCGTTCTGGCGCAACTCGATCCCAAGCCGCTGACCGATGCGCTGAATGCCGCGCAAGCGCAGGTCGATGTCGCCGGTGCCGAACGCGACAAGCGCCGCGCCGGTAATCGGCCGCAGGACATCGCCCAGGCGGAAGCGAGCGTCGCCGAACGACGTGCTTCGCTGGTGCAGACCCGCCAGGATTTCGAACGCCGCTCGCAGCTCTTCAAGACAGGCACGGTCAGCCAGGCGCAATACGATCTCTCGGAAGCGCAATTCAAAGCCGACCAAGCCCGCCTAGCCGCCGCCGAACAGTCGCTGTCGCTGATGCGCGCTGGTTTCCGGAAGGAAGATGTCGCTTCGGCAGAGGCGCAATATGCCGCCGCCGTCGCACAGCGCGACAAGGCGCAGACCGATCTCGCCGATACGACACTCAAGGCTCCGTCCTCAGGCACGATCCTGACGCGGGCGCGCGAACCGGGCGCCATCGTTCAGATGGGCGAATCCGTTTTCACCCTCACCATCGATCGGCCATTGCGCGTGCGCGCCTATGTGTCGGAACCCGATCTCGGCCGCATCTCACCCGGCATGGAGGCGCGGGTGAAAAGCGATAGCAATCCGAAGCTCTATCGCGGCACCATCGGCTTCATCTCGCCGACGGCGGAGTTCACACCGAAATCGGTGCAGACCGAAAGCCTGCGCACCGACCTTGTCTACCGCCTGCGCATCATCATCACCGATCCCGACGATGCCCTGCGCCAGGGCCAACCCGTCACCGTCACCATTCCGGATGCGCGGCCGGCAGGTCGGTAAGATGGAGGCCCATGACATGGACGGCCCGGTCGCCACCGCACATGAAGTCACCAAACGCTTCGCCAAGGACGGCCCTCCTGCCCTCGACACTGTTTCCATCGACATCGTCGCCGGGCGCATGACCGGGCTCGTCGGCCCCGATGGCGCCGGCAAGACGACGTTGATCCGATTACTCGCCGGCCTGCTCGACCCCGATGGCGGTACGGTCGAAGTGCAGAACCTGCCGGCCGTCGATGCCGACCATGCCGCCATCGGCTATATGCCGCAGCGCTTCGGCCTCTACGAGGATTTGAGCGTCATCGAAAACCTCTCGCTCTATGCCAATCTCAGAGGATTGCCGGCGAGCGAAAGAGACGCGCGCTTTCGCGAACTGCTCGCCTTCACCGATCTCGAGCGGTTCCGCGCGCGGCTTGCCGGCAAGCTCTCGGGCGGCATGAAACAGAAGCTCGGTCTCGCCTGCGCCATGGTGAAAGCGCCGAAACTGCTTTTGCTTGACGAGCCCGGCGTCGGTGTCGATCCGGTCTCGCGGCGCGAACTTTGGGCCATGGTGCGCAATCTCGCCGGCGAAGGCATCGGCGTGCTCTGGTCGACCGCCTATCTCGACGAAGCCGAAAAATGCGACACGGTGTTTCTGCTCAACGAAGGAAAACTGCTCTATGCGGGCGAGCCGGCGCGCCTCACCGGCCGCATCGAAGGGCGCGTCTATGGCGTCTTCGCGGGTGCTGATGGACGTCGCAAGCTGCTGGAGCGCGCGCTCAACGACAAGGACGTCACCGACGGCACGATCCAGGGCGCATCCCTGCGGCTGGTGATGAAGCCCGATGTCGGCGCGCCTACGCCTACAGCCATCGGCGCTGCCGCTGATTGCCGGATCGAAACGACGACGCCGCGTTTTGAAGATGCCTTCGTCGACATTTTAGGCGGCGGACCGCCGGGCACCAGCGCACTGGCCCAGGCCTATCGCAGTATTCCCGAAACGCAGGAACCGGCGATCGTCGCCGAGCGCCTGACCAAGCAATTCGGCGCCTTCACCGCCGCCAGCAACATCAGCTTTTCGGTGCCGCGCGGCCAGATCTTCGGTTTGCTCGGCCCCAACGGCGCCGGCAAGTCGACCACGTTCAAAATGCTCTGCGGTCTGCTGACGCCAACCTCCGGCGGCGGCCAAGTGGCAGGCCATGATCTGCGCAAGGCACGCGCCGAGGCGCGTCAATCGCTGGGCTATATGGCGCAGAAATTCTCGCTCTACGGCGACCTCAGCGTTCAGCAGAACCTCAATTTCTTTTCCGGCGTCTATGGCCTCACTGGCACACGGCAGCGCGAGGCGATCGAACGGGTCGTCGAGATTTTTCATCTCAAGGACTATCTCTCGGTCAACAGCGGCACCATGCCGTTGGGTTTCAAACAGCGCTTGGCGCTGGCCTGCGCCGTCATGCATCAGCCGCCGGTCCTTTTTCTCGACGAGCCGACATCGGGCGTCGACCCGATCGTGCGGCGCGAATTCTGGACCCATATCAACGGCCTCGTCGAACATGGTGTCACCGTCCTCGTCACCACCCATTTCATGGACGAGGCGGAATATTGCGACCGCATCGCCTTGATCTATCGCGGCGAGGAAATCGCCATCGGCACGCCCGACGACCTCAAGACGCAGGCGACGGAAAAGGCCGGGCTTGACGATCCGACCCTGGAAGACGCGTTCATCACCTTGATCGAAGAATCCGACAAGCAACGGGAGGCCGCCTGATGAGCGCCTTCAACCGGCAACGCTTCATCGCGCTCCTCGTCAAGGAAACGCTGCAGATCGTACGCGATCCCTCGACCTTTCTCATCGCCTTCGTGTTGCCGATGATCCTGCTGTTTCTTTTCGGCTACGGCGTCTCGCTCGATACCACGCGGATCAAGATCGGTCTTGCCTTGCAGGATACCGGCGCCCAGGCCCGCAGCCTCGCCACCGCTTATGAACGTTCCACCTGGTTCGATGTTACAGGCAGTCGCGATGTCACCTCGCTGAAGGCCGATCTTGTCGCCGGCAACATTCGCGGCATCATCGTCATTCCGCCCGACTTTGGCCGCCGCCTCGACAGTCGCGGCGATCCAGCCTCGATCCAGGTCATCACCGACGGCTCGATGCCGAATACCGCGGGCTTCGTCGCCGCTTATGCCGAGGGCATCCGCGCCAGTTGGGCAGCGGGCCTTGCGGACGAACGCGGCGTGCAGCCGCTCCCGCCGATCAGCCTCGCCCAGCGCTTCTGGTTCAACCCGGAATTAACCAGCCGCTATTTCCTGGTGCCGGGCTCGATCGCCATCGTCATGACGATGATCGGCACGCTGCTGACCGCCCTGGTCGTCGCGCGCGAATGGGAACGCGGCACGATGGAGGCACTCCTGGCGACTCCCATCGGCATGGCCGAGTTTCTGGCCACCAAGGTCATTCCCTATTTCATTCTCGGTCTGTGCTCGATGACCATCTGCACGCTGATCGCGATCTTCATTTTCGGCGTACCGTTTCTCGGCTCTGCTCTGGCCTTGCTCGCCATCGCCTCAGCCTTTCTGGTGCCGGCACTCGGCCAAGGGCTGCTCATTTCCGCCGTCACCAAGAACCAGTTCGTCGCCAGTCAGGTCGCGCTTCTCTCGGCCTTCCTGCCGGCCATGCTGCTGTCGGGTTTCCTGTTCGAAATCTCGTCTATGCCGCGCATCATCCAGTTCATCACCTATGTCGTGCCGGCGCGCTATGTCATTCCGCCCTTGCAGACGGTGTTCGCGGTCGGCGATCTCTGGGGGCTGTTCCTGCGCAATATCGCGGTCCTGCTCGGCTTCGGGGCTTTCTTCTTCCTGCTCGCCATCCGCGCGACCCGCCGGAGGATTGCCTGATGTGGGGCCGCATTTATGCGCTCATCGTCAAGGAAATGTGGGCGATCCTGCGCGATCCCAGAGCCCGCGTCATTCTGGTGGTGCCACCGCTCGTGCAATTATTTGTTCTCGGCTTCGCCACCACGCTGGAAGTCAAGAACATCGACGTTGGCGTCTACAATCGCGACAGCGGTGCATGGAGTACGGAATTCGTACAGCGGCTCTCTGGCAGCCCCAACATTCGCGGCCTCGTCTGGATCCGCTCGCCGAAAGAATTGCGGAGCGCCATCGACAATCAGCGCGTCATCGTCGCCGTCTCGATCGATCAACGGTTCAGCGCCGATATCGAAGCCGGCCGTCCTGTGACCATTCAAGCCATTTTCGACGGCCGTCGCTCCAATGCCGCGCAGATCGTCTCCGGTTATATCGAGCGCATCGCCGGCGAAATGGGCGCTTCGCTGGCGCCAGCCACCGCCAGCCGACGTTCACAGTCCGTCCTCACCAACTGGTTCAATCCGAACCTCGACTATCTATGGTTCACCATGCCGGCGCTGATCGTCATCATCAGCACCGTCTCCGGTCTTGGCATCACGGCGCTATCTGTGGCGCGCGAGCGGGAACTCGGCACGTTCGACCAGCTCATGGTTTCGCCGTTGCGTGTCCATGAAATCCTGATCGGCAAAATGGTGCCGCCATTCCTCGTCGGCCTGTTCAACGCCTCGCTTTATCTGATCCTGATCCCCTTTGCCTTCGGCGTGCCGCTGACAGGCTCGATCACTTTGTTCTATCTGGCGCTCACCTTTTATCTGCTGGCACTTGTCGGCGTCGGCATGTTGGTCTCGTCTTTGGCGCAGACGCAGCAGCAGGCTTTTCTCGGCGTATTCCTGGTGACGGTGCCGGCGACTTTGCTGTCGGGCTATGCCAGCCCGGTCGACAACATGCCGGGCTGGTTGCAGATCTTGGCACAGGCCAATCCGCCGAAACATTTTCTCATCGTCAGTGAAGGCGTTTTTCTCAAAGCCATGCCGGCATTGGATGTCCTGTCCAATACCTGGCCATTGGTCATCATCGCCTCGGTGACTTTAACCGCTTCGGCCATTCTGTTCCGGGCGCGGATGGAGTGAATTATTCGGCGGCCGGTCGACGACGGCTTTGCTTGGCCGTTTGGGCCACCCGGCGCGCCTGCGGCAAGCGACGCTCCAATCGCTCGATCATGTCAGGCGCCACGCGCAATCTGAAATGCACGCCGCCGTCCTCGTCCGTATCGCGCGACAGCACTTGCATATTGTCGTAGAGCCAGCCGAGCTGATCTTGTTCCTGCGGCCCAAGGCGCAATTCGAAGGTGACATGATCGCGCGACAACCGCGCCTCGATGCCACTCAAGAGATCCTCGACCCCTTCCCCGGTTAGAGCCGAGACCACGAAGGGCCGCTCCTCCACGGGGCGACGCGAGACGCTGGTGCGCAGAGCCTCCGCCTGCGAGGGATCGAGCAGATCGATCTTGTTCCAGACCTCTACGAAATGGCCGTCGTTGGGATCGATACCCAGGTCGCGCAACACCTGTTCCACGTCGCCGCTCTGCGCCTCGGTGTCTTCGTGAGAAAGGTCGCGCACATGCAACACCAGATCGGCTTCCACCACTTCTTCGAGCGTGGCGCGGAAGGCGGTGACGAGCTGCGTCGGCAGATCGGAAATGAAACCGACCGTGTCGGACAGCATGATCTTCTCGCCATGCGGCAAGGCAACAGCCCGCAAGGTCGGATCGAGCGTCGCAAACAGCATGTCCTTGGCGAGCACTTCGGCCCGCGTCAGGCGATTGAACAGGGTCGATTTGCCGGCATTGGTATAGCCGACGAGCGCCACCACCGGATAAGGCACGGCCTGACGCTTGGCGCGATGCAGGCCGCGCGTCTTCTTCACGCCTTCGAGATCGCGTTCGATCTTGAGGATGCGTTCCTGGATGAGCCGACGGTCGGCCTCGATCTGGGTTTCGCCGGGACCGCCGAGGAAGCCGAAGCCGCCGCGCTGACGTTCCAAGTGGGTCCAGGACCGCACCAGGCGAGAGCGTTGATAGGCGAGATGCGCCAACTCGACCTGCAACGCGCCTTCGCGCGTGCGGGCCCGGCGGCCAAAGATTTCCAGGATCAGACCCGTCCGGTCGATGACCTTGGCGTGCAGTTCCTTTTCGAGGTTGCGCTGCTGCACCGGCGACAAGGCGCAGTCGACGATGACGATCTCGACATCCTGGTCTTTGACCAGCGCCGCGAATTCCTCGACCTTGCCAACACCGATATAAGTGGCCGGACGCAGCTTCGACAGCATGGCGATTTCGGCCGCGACCACATCAAGGTCGATGGCGCGCGCAAGACCGGCCGCCTCGTCCAAACGCGCCGCCGGCGACCGCCCGGAAGGCGGCCGCACGCCAGTCGCTGGATCGAAGGCGACTTTTCGCTCGGTCAGGTAAGGGCCGATCACCAGGGCGCGGGTTGGCGCGTCGGGATCTCGGTGCTTGGTCTCGACGTTCGTATTGGACCCGAACGTGACCCTTTGTAACTCCGATTGAACTCGCTTCAGGACTAACCGCCCCCTTCCTCGCCCTGCTCGAACATCTGGATCGGTGCGCCGGGCATGATGGTCGAAATCGCATGCTTGTAGACCAGCTGCGAATGGCCATCGCGGCGCAGCAGCAGGCAGAAATTATCGAACCAACTGACGACCCCTTGAAGTTTCACACCGTTGACCAGGAAAATCGTCAACGGCACTTTGTTCTTGCGGACATAGTTTAGGAACGTGTCTTGCAGGTTTTGTGCGCGTTCTCCCGCCATTGTATATCCTTCGCTCCTGCTCTCTCATGATATGTCGCCCCACGATCAACCGCTGAATCGTGTCGACGCCATTCCCCGTCTGTTCGAGTTAAGGCCCAGCCTGTTTCACAACGCAAGTTCTCTTTGGACGGAATTCCCGCCGAAAAAGCTCCACCAAAAGCATTGTCCGCGGCTGTGCCCGACGATTGTTTCTGGATGCAATCTAGTTATTTCAGCCACTTGGTATACAGCTTAACCATCATTCGATTGCCAATGATTTCAATTTACGGTGTAGCGCCGAGCGTTCCATCCCTATGAACTCTGCTGTGCGTGAAATGTTGCCGCCGAACCGGTTGATCTGGGCCACCAGATATTCGCGTTCGAACACTTCACGTGCATCGCGCAGCGGCAGGCCCATCAGCTTCTCACCACCCGCCCCGTTCGGGGTCGAGGGCACCAGGGCGCCGATCTCGGCCGGCAGCATATCGGCGGTGATTTCGTCCTCCGGCCGGCCGGTGGCCAGGATCATCAGCCGCTCCACATTGTTGCGGAGCTGCCGGATATTCCCCGGCCAGTCGTGGGACTGGAGAATGGCCATGGCATCGGCGCCGATCCGCCGGCGCGGCATGCCGGTGGTGATGGCCAATTGCTCGAGAAAATACTCGACCAGTTCGCCGATGTCTTCGCGCCGTTCGCTGAGCGAGGGCACCCGCAGCGGCACCACCGCCAGCCGGTGGAACAGATCCTCGCGGAACGAGCCCTGGGCGATGGCAAGGCTCAGATCGCGGCTCGTCGAGGACACGATGCGCACATCCACATGGACGCGGGTGGAACCGCCGACGCGCTGAAAATTCTGATCGATCAGCACACGCAGGATCTTGCCCTGCGTCTCGCGCGGCATGTCGCCGATCTCGTCGATATAGAGCGTGCCGCCATGCGCCTCTTCCAAGGCGCCGATCTTGCGGCTGCGGCCATCGCCACCCTCGATGCCGAACAATTCCGTCTCCATGGAGTCCGGCATGATATTGGCGGCATTGATGGCGACGAACGGCCCCGACGAACGATTGGAGGCTTCGTGGATGACGCGGGCCGCCAGTTCCTTACCGGTGCCTGGCGCGCCGGTGACGAGAATACGAGAATTGGCGGCGGCGACCCGCTCGATCTGCTGACGCAGTTGGTTCATCACCGACGACTTGCCGACGACCCGATTGGTGGCGCCGGCGCGGGCGCGCAAATCCGTCAACTCGCGCTTCAGACGCGAATTCTCCAGCGCGCGATCGGCGATCAGCACCAGCCGATCGGCTTTGAACGGCTTCTCGATGAAATCGTAAGCGCCGAGCTTGATCGCCGACACCGCGGTCTCGATATTGCCGTGGCCGGAAATCATCACCACCGGCAAACTCGGGTGCTGCTCCTTGATCACCTGCAGCAACTGCAGGCCATCCAGGCGCGATCCCTGCATCCAGATATCCAGAAAAATAAGCTGCGGCCGGCGCGCCTCGATCGCCTCGAGCGCCTCGTCGGAATTACGAGCTGAGCGCGTGCCATGTCCTTCGTCTTCCAGGATGCCGGACACACCGTCACGGATGTCGGCCTCGTCATCGACGATCAAAATGTCAGCGGGCATAATCGTTCCGTCCGTTTTGAAAATGCTGTGTCATGGTGCGGCCTGAGTCTTTTCACGCGTCGCGCCTGAATCTTCTGATTTCGCCGCAGCCTCCCCTTCACGGAAATACAGGCGCACCCAGGCGCCCTGGCCATCGAGTGCATCGAGCAATTCGATGCCGCCGCCATGGTCTTCCATGATTTTGCCGACGATCGGCAGGCCAAGGCCGGTGCCTTCGGCGCGCGTCGTCATGTAGGGCTCCAGCAGCCGCTGGCGATTTTCTCGCGGGAAGCCCTTGCCGTTGTCGATCACGTCGATGGAGATGACATCGTCGGCATCGCGCGTCAGACGGACGAGAATGCGCGGCTTCTCCGGTTTGTTCTCTTCCATCGCGGCGATACCTTCGGTGGCATTCTTGACGATATTGGTGAGCGCTTGCGACAGCAGCCGGCGATCGAAATGGACGCTCAAGGGCTGAGCTGGCAGTTCCTCGACCAGATCCACATCGGGATTGCCGACGCGCATCAGGAACAGAACCTGGCGTACGCATTCGCCCAAATCGTCCACTTGTAAACGTGCCTTCGGCATGCGGGCGAAGGATGAAAACTCGTCGACCATACGTTTGATATCGTCGACCTGGCGGACGATCGTCGCCGTGCATTGATCGAACACGGCGCGGTCCTCGACGATCACCTTGCCGTATTTGCGTTGCAGACGTTCCGCCGAAAGCTGAATGGGCGTCAGCGGATTCTTGATCTCGTGAGCGATGCGGCGTGCCACGTCAGCCCAGGCGGAGGTGCGCTGCGCCGTGACCAGATCGGTAATGTCGTCGAGCGTGATGACGTGATTGCCGCCGCCTTCCTGCTTCTGTTCGGACGTCACCCGCACGTTGATCGTACGCTCACGACCGCGCCGGCTGATCGCGATCTGGCCTTGATAATTGCGCAGCGGACTGTTCAGCGCCGCATTCACCAGATCGGCCAGCTCGGGGACGACCTGAGCGATCGGTTGGCCGACCATCTCAGCGGGATCGCCCTCATGACCATCGCCGATGAAGCGCATGGCATAGGAGTTCAGCACCAGGATGTTGCCGGCTGCATCGACACCGATGACGCCTGCGGGAACGCCCGATAGCACCGCCTCCGTGAAGACGCGCCGTTCGTCATTCAGCTTGCTGGCCGCGATGAGGCTGTTCTGCTGCAAGCGCAGTTCGGACGTCATCTTATTGAAGGTCTCGCCCAAATGGCCGAGGTCGCCGTCGCGCGAATTGACCGGCACCTGGACATAGAGATTGCCTTCCGACACCTGGTCGGTGGCGGTGATCAGCCGGCGGATCGGCATCACCAGCCGGTTGGCGAAAGACAGGCCGAGCCATGTGGCGGATAGCAGAGTGATCAACGCCACCGTGACGAACATGGCGGCGAAAGCGATCTGAATGTTGCGGCGATGGCCGTCGTAGGCGTTGTAGAGCGTGTTCAGATTGTTCGCCTGCGCCGGGAATTCATTGGCCAGCGGATCGATGCCACGCGCCACGTAGATAAAGCTGTCGGGAAAGCTCTCCATCTTGCGCAGCGCCACGAAGGTCTTGCCTTCGTCGAGGATCAGACAGAGCGGCTCGTCTTTGGCCGCGTCGTCGAAATCGGTCGGCTCGGGCGTCACGACGCGGGAATCCGGCGCGGTGCCATATTCAGTGACGGTGCCGTCCCGGCGCATCATCACCGCCGTCGAGAACCCCAGCGTGCGGGCGCGCGCCGAGAAGAAATCGTGAAACAGCGCCTTGTTGCTCTGGTAGAGCGGATTGACCCGGTCGAGATCGCTCGCCGTCAAGCTAGCTTCCTGAAGCAGCGAACGGCACTGCGCCTCGCGGAACACCCGCGCCACTTCCGAGGTGTTCTGAATGAAGCCGCGCACGTCCTGCAGGAAGGCCGGATTAAGCGTCCGGTCCAAGGTTACCGAGCCGACGAAGGCGATCAAAATCGCCGGGAAGGCGGCGATGCAGGAGAACAGCGCCACCATACGGATGTGGACGCCGGAACCAGCAGCTTGAGCGCGCCGGGCGGCGATCAACCGCCAGAATTCGGCCAACAGCAGCAGAATGAGGATGAAAACCAGCGCCGCATTGGTCAAAAGCAGCGTGACGACCACCTCGCTGGTCGGCGAAATCGGTGTGTAATCGGCGAAAATCAGCAGCGTCGCCAGGGCGCAGATCAGCGCCAGCGAAACCGCCACGGCACCAAGCCGGCTCACGATCCGTCGATCGTGGCGCTCAGGGCCGATCACCTGTTCTGTTTCCCGCTGCACCGTCATTAATCAGCAAAATCTCAAAGGCAAGAATCCACCAGCGGGGAGCCGGCGGCGAAGAATCACAGCCTTCCAACGAGCGGATCAAATCGCGCTCGTTGCAATAATGCAACGGTGTTGCTGGATTGCGACAAAATCAGGGCTGCGGGGCGACCAAATCGGGCCGCCCACGCATTTCCACTGATTGTTGCTTTACTACCGCGAAGCCCGCAGCAGTCGGATATCGAGATCGCGGATTTTCTTGCGCAAAGTATTGCGATTGAGGCCGAGAAGATCGGCGGCCTTGATCTGGTTGCCGCGGGTGGCGGCGAGCGCCGCGGTGAGCAGCGGCACCTCGATTTCACGCAGAATCCGATGGTAGAGCCCGGCCGGCGGCAGGCTGTCGCCATGCTGCTTGAACAGATCGGCCAGATAATGTTCGGCGGCGATAGAGAGACGCTGACCGCGTTCCGGTTCCCGATCAGGCGCGGAAGCCGGCGTGGGCGCGGCCGAATTGGCCGGCGCGCCCCGTTCCATCGGCACGGCGTCGACGGCGAGTTCCGCCTCAACCAACTGCTCGCCGATCACCTCCTGCGGATAAAGCGCGGTGAGACGGCGGATCAGATTTTCCAGTTCGCGGATATTGCCCGGCCAGCGATGGCGCTTCAGCCGTTCGATGGCCGCATTATCAACCGACTTCAGTGGCAGCCCCTGCGCCGCGGCAAGCTTGAAGAAGTGGCGCACCAGATCGGGAATGTCCTCGGACCGCTCGCGCAACGGCGGCAGGCGCAGCGGCACCACGTTCAGGCGGAAGAACAGATCCTCGCGGAACAAGCCCTGCTGAATGAGCACGCGCAGGTCTTTGTTGGTGGCCGCGACGATGCGGACATTGGTCTTGATCGGCGTGCGTCCGCCCACTGTCGTATATTCGCCCTGCTGCAAGACACGCAGCAGGCGCGTCTGCGCTTCCATCGGCATGTCGCCGATTTCGTCGAGAAACAGCGTGCCGCCTTCGGCCTGTTCGAAACGCCCGACAGACCGAGCATTAGCGCCAGTGAACGCCCCGCGCTCGTGACCGAACAATTCGCTTTCGATCAGGTCACGAGGGATCGCCGCCATATTGATGGCGACGAACGGTCCGTTGCGACGTTTGCCATAGTCGTGCAGCGCGCGCGCGACGAGTTCCTTGCCGGTGCCGGACTCGCCATTGATCATCACTGTCAGGTCGGTCTGCATCAGACGGGCCAGGGTGCGATAGATTTCCTGCATGGCGGGCGAGCGGCCCACCAGCGGCATGCCTTCCATCTCTTCCGGCGCATCGCGCGTCGGCTTCGCCTTCGGCTCGTTCATCGCCCGTCCGACGATGGCGACGAGATCCTTGAGATCAAAAGGCTTGGGCAGATAGTCGTAAGCGCCGCGCTCGGAGGCGCGGATCGCGGTCATAAAAGTATTCTGCGCGCTCATCACGATGATCGGCAGCTCGGGGCGCATCTTCTTGATACGCGGCAGGAGATCGAAAGCGTTCTCGTCAGGCATCACCACGTCGGTGATGACGAGATCGCCCTCGCCCGCCTGCACCCAGCGCCATAACGTCGACGCGTTACCCGTTACCCGCACCTCATATCCGGCGCGTGAAAGGGCCTGGCTCAACACCGTCCGGATGGCGGTGTCGTCGTCTGCTACAAGGATATTCCCGGTCGCCATGAAGGCCTTGTCCTCATAAGTCCGGGCCCCGCAACTAAGGCTCGGATTGTCGCCCGTCCTGCTGCACGTACACTGGCATCAGGACTCTGAAGGTCGTCCGGCGCGGCTGCGGATCGCATTCGACGATCCCGCCGTGATCCCGAACGATTTTCGCTACCAGTGCAAGACCGAGGCCAGTTCCCGAGGCCTTGTTGGTCACGAAGGGATCGAACAGGTGTTCGGAAATTTCCGGAGCGATTCCAGGGCCATTGTCCCGAACGCAGAATTCCAGCGGCAGCGCCACGCTCGTCCCCGCGCCCTGGCCGCGGATGCGCACTCCCGGTCGGTAAGCCGACATCAGCTCGATCTCACCATCGATAGCGTGTTCGCCAATCGCTTCGGCGGCATTCTTCACCAGATTCAGGAAAACCTGGATCAATTGATCGCGATTGGCGAAAACCGGCGGCAACGAGGGGTCGAATGTCTCGACAAAGCGGATGTGACGGGCAAAACCGGCCTGCGCCACCTGTTTCACATGGTCGAAGACCATATGAATATTGACCGCTTCCCGCTCGATCGGCCGGCCGTCTGAAAACGCTTCCATCCGGTCCACGAGCTTCACGATCCGGTCGGTTTCGTCGCAGATCAGCCGAGTCAACGCCCGATCCTGGTCCTCCAGATCGACTTCGAGGAGCTGCGCCGCACCACGAATGCCTGAAAGGGGGTTTTTGATCTCGTGGGCAAGCATGGCGCCCAGCGCCGTGATCGATCGGGCGGCGCCGCGATGGGTCATCTGACGGTCCATCTTGTCGGCGATTGTCCGTTCTTGCAGCATAATGACTATTTTTTCATCATCGTCGCTCAGCGGACCGGCGTGAATATCGACAATCCGCTCATTCCCGAGGCGCGGGTTCCCGATCTCGACCCGATATTCGTTCACCACTGAACCGCGCCGCCGCACGTCGTCAATGAGAGCCAGGACTGGCGAGCGCGGTGGCAGCAGATCGGCAATCTTGCTGCGCAGAAGGTGCGACGCGCCCAGCTCGAAGAACTGTTCCGCCGCATTATTGAGGTCGAGCACCTCCCCGGCCCGGTTGATGCACAGCACCGGGTAAGGCAAGGCGTTCAGGATCAGTTCGGAGAAGGCCCCGGCCCGCCCCGATCCCCTCTCGGCCATCATATTATCGTCCATCGCTCATCCGTAGGGTGGTCATTCACGCGGCCGCGGCGACGAGAGGCGTCTCGAACGCGCGCGACAAAAGCTGTTCCGCCTCGGCGGCATTGTCGGTGGTCACCAGTTGCAGCCGCAGCGCTTCGGGCGCGCCGGCATGCTGGGCATAGGCCGAGAGATGTTTGCGGGCATGACGCAGACCGGTCGTCGGCCCCATGGTCGCCAGCAAAGTCTGCAAATGTTCCACAGCCGCGGCGGCTTTCGCCTCGGCCGAGATCGCCGGCGATTCCCGGCCAGCGAGGCCAGCAGCGATTTCGCCGACCAGCCACGGACGGCCGACCGCACTGCGACCAACCATGATCGCATCGGCACCGGAGGCAGCAAGCATCGCGCGCGCATCGGCCAGATTCTCGCAATCGCCATTGGCGACGAGCGGCAGCGAGATGGCTTCCCGCACCCGTGCGATGGCCGACCAATCGGCGCGGCCCTTATAGAACTGCTGCCGGGTGCGGCCGTGCACCGTGATCAGTTTCACCCCTGCGGCTTCGGCACGGCGGGCGAGTTCCGGCGCGTTCAGGCTGTCGGCGTCCCAGCCCAGGCGCATCTTCAAAGTGACGGGAATGGTGACGGCCCCGACCGTCGCCTCGACCAAAGCGAGGGCGAGATCGAGATCGCGCATCAAAGCCGAACCGGCATAGCCACCGGTCACCCGCTTGGCCGGGCAGCCCATATTGATGTCGACGGCCTCAGCCCCCGAGGCCTCGGCCAGCCGCGCCGCCTCTCCCATCCAATAGGGCTGGCATCCGGCGATCTGAACGATATGGGGTTTGACCCCCTCACCCTCGGCGCGCAGCCGACTCTCCTCATCGCCCCGCACATAGTCATCGGAGGCGACCATTTCGGAGACGACAGCGCTGGCGCCGAAGCGCATGGCGACGCGCCGCATCCCCACATCCGTGACACCGGACATAGGCGCGAGCAGCGCGCGGCCGCCGAGAAGCAGGCTTCCGACGTGAAAGGAGGAATTGCACAAATTCTGTGCATCGAGGTTCATGCCCACATTATAACCAAGTCAGCCGCCCTGACCAAGCGACAATCTGCATTGACGACAGCGGTTAAACACCGCAGATCGACAATCCGAGGTGACGTGATGGTGGCGACAAAAGCGGCAGTGGTTCTGGTGGCGGCGGGGCGCGGTACGCGCGCCGGCTTCGATCTGCCTAAACAATACCTGCCGCTCGCCGGCCTGCCCGTCGCCACCCGCACCCTGAATGCGGTGGCCGACACCTTGCCGGACGCCGAAATCTACCCGGTCATCCACCCCGACGATGCGGCTCTTTTCGACGCCGCCGCGCGGCTGTCACATGCCAAACACCTGCATGCCCCTGTTACCGGCGGCGCCACGCGCCAGCAAAGCGTCCTAGCCGGGCTTAAAGCGATAAATGAAGAAAATATAGATAAAATAACTGTTTTTATTCATGATATAGCGAGACCGTTCTTAAGTAAAAGATTAATATCCTCATCTATCACTTCAATTGAAAAAAGCGGTGCTACAATACCAGCTTTGACCATTGCCGACGCGCTCCGCGGTGTCGATGCCGATGATCAAATCACGGCTTCCATCGACCGGGCGACCGTACGGGCGGTCCAGACCCCGCAGGTGTTCGACCTAAAGCTTATCCGTGCCGCTCACCTCAAAGCGGAAGCCACCGGCATCACAGACCTCGCCGACGACGCCGCCGTGGCGCTCTGGGCCGGCCACCAAGTCTCGACCTTTCCCGGCGATCCCGCCAACATCAAGCTCACCACCAAAGAGGATTTCATCCTGGCCGAAGCTCGCCTGCTCGCTGCCCTGCCCGACATCCGCACCGGCATTGGTTTTGACGTTCATGCCTTTGGCCCCGGTGACCACGTCACCCTCGGCGGCCTCGCCCTCCCGCACAGCCAGGGGCTGACCGGCCATTCCGATGCCGATGTGCTGCTGCATGCCCTGACCGACGCTCTGCTCGGCGCCCTGGCCGACGGCGACATCGGCTCGCATTTTCCGCCGTCCGATCCGCAATGGCGCGGCGCCGCCTCGCGCATATTCCTCGAACATGCGGTCGGCCTGGTACGCCAGCGCGGCGGCATGATCGCCCATCTCGACGCGACCGTTATCTGCGAAGCGCCAAAGATCGGTCCGCATCGCGACGCCCTGCGCCGTTCCATCGCCGAGATCTGCAGCCTGGAAATCGACCGCGTCTCGGTGAAGGCGACCACCACCGAGCAATTGGGCTTCACCGGCCGCCGCGAAGGCATCGCCGCTCAGGCCTCGGCCACCATTCGGCTACCCTGATACCGAGACGGCATCGGCAGAGAAAAACTGATATCTTCCTAGCGCGATCCGCCTTGATACCCTGCCGTCATTGATCAAGGGAGGATCGAGCGTGGCAATCAGCGCCTTCGAAATCACGACGAAGACCGGAACCAAGCTCGCCGGACGTCGGGCGCGGTCGACAAAACCCGCAGCGACGTCACGGCCGGTTATCATAGCCATTCACGGCGGCACCTATACAAGCGCTTATTTCGACGTTCCGAACTATTCCCTCCTCGATCAAGCGCTCGCCAAGGGATTCGACATCATCGCCGTCGATCGACCAGGCTACGGCCATTCGACACCGCTCAATGACGCACCCGATCTCATCCATAAGAACGCCGAATATCTCAATTCCTGCGTTCCCGAGTTGTTGAACGATCTTGGCCGACCGAACGCGCCCGCATTTCTCATCGGGCATTCCATTGGCGGAACGATCACTGTGACGATGGCAGCGCTCCAACCGTCTTGGACATTGACCGGAATTGCTATTTCAGGTGTCGGCCTCAAAACACCGCCGGATCACGCGGAAAACTATGCGCATCTTCCGCAGCAGTACTTCGTCGAACTACCCACACCGATGAAGGATCAGGTGATGTTCGGCCCAGCAGGCACTTTCGCCGACGATATGCCGATAGCCAGTTACATCGCCAATACAACGGTACCTCGCTCCGAACTGACCGATATCACCGGCGGGTGGCAGCTACGTCTGCCGTTTCTGGCTCCCAAGGTCCGCGTGCCAGTCCACTATCGGCAAGGCGAGCACGAAAAGCTCTGGCTGCTGGATCAGGCCATGATCGACGGTTTCGCCGCCCTGTTCACAGCGGCCGGCCGTGTCGACGCGGCGATCACCACTGATGCCGGACATTGCATCGACTACCACCTCTGCGGCGCCAATTTTCAGCGCGAACAGCTCGATTTCGCGACCGGATAGGCCCAATAATTTCCATCATTGGCAGGCTCTGCTAAAGCTTTTCAACGCGTGATAAGGAGCCAGCATGTCGGAACAGCCGTTTTCACAAAAGCGCATGGAGCGCGCAGCGGCCCTGCTCGACACCTTGCGCGCGCTCAAATTGCAGGTGGTCACGGCTGAATCCTGCACCGGCGGCCTGATCGCAGGTCTGCTCACGGAAATCCCCGGTTCCTCCGACGTGGTCGAACGCGGCTTCGTCACTTATTCCAACGCCGGCAAGAGCGAGATGATCGGCGTATCAGCTGATCTGATCGCGAAACACGGCGCGGTCAGCAAGCCCGTCGCCATCGCCATGGCGGAAGGCGCTCTCGCCCATTCGAAGGCCGACATTTCCGTTGCCGTCACCGGCGTCGCCGGTCCTGGCGGCGGCACCGTCGAAAAGCCGGTCGGCCTCGTCCATTTCGCCACCGCTCGACGCAATGGCGAAACCTTTCATTCCGAGCAACACTTCGGCGAACTGAGCCGCAGAGCCATCCGCCTCGCCGCCGTCGACTTCGCTTTCAGTTTGCTCGAACGGCAGGCGGGAACCGTCACCGCGCCGCGCTGACACTTATGGATCGCGCCACGCACTCCGCTTACGACGACGATGCTGCGTCCTTTGCGCAGGATTGGCATGATCAGCCGCCACCGGCCGATCTGCATGCGATCGTCCAAAACTATTTTCTCAAGGGAACGACCGCCGATATCGGCTGCGGCTCCGGTCGCGACACGGCCTGGCTCACCGCCAATGGCTTTCCAGCTCACGGCTTCGATGCGTCGGAAGGTTTGTTAGCGGAAGCGCGGCATCGCTATCCGCAACTCACCTTCAGCCATGCCGAACTGCCAGACCTGGCGGAGATCGCCCCAGCCAGTTTCGACAACGTGCTGTGCGAAACCGTGATCATGCATCTCGATCGCACTGAAATCGCACCGTCCGTCCGGCGTTTGCTCGATATTTTGCGCCCTGGCGGCATTCTTTATCTGAGTTGGCGCGTTACGCCGGCGGCCGACGTGCGCGACCCGCATGGCCGGCTCTACGCTGCTTTCGATGCCGCTCTGGTGCGCGAAGCGCTCTCGGGCACGGCTTTCTTGCTAGATGAAGAAGTGGTCAGCGCCTCGTCCGGCAAGACCATCCACCGGCTGGTTGCAAAAAAGCCCGGCTGATAAGCCGGGCTTCAAATGACTAGGCGTGTTTGATTAGGCGCGCTCGAAAACCACCGTCTCGGGCTTTTCGGTGCCGATCACCGACCAGACGTTGCACGGCCCCGCGCTGTTGTTGCGGAACCAGTGGCGCCGGCCCGCCGGATTGAGGACGAGATCGCGCGGCCCGAGTTCCACCTCGGTCTTCACGCCATTCTCTTCCCACCCGACCGTCAGGCTGCCGTCGACCACGAGGAACGCGTCCTCCACGTCACGCTCGTAGGGCTTTACGCCAACGCCGACCGGAATGCCGAGCATTTCCTTGCGGCAGGTATCGGACTGAACGCCACCCGGCCCGACATAAACCTTGCGGGTGAAGCCCGCCGGATCCCACTGCGTCGGCTGCTCGCTGTAGCGGATGACATATTGCGCCATCTGCTTCTGCAACGGATGCGAACCGGCCACATCGAACGGCAGGGTCTTGCCCGGCGCGGCGCCGAAGCTGCGCGCCAGTTCCGGCGCCGTGTTCTTCGGGTGATAGAGGTAGCGCGGAGGCAGTGGTTTGCCGACGTCGACGCTGATCGACATCAGCACCGGCTCGACGCCGTCGTTGCGGAAACCATGGCCGACATCGCGCGCGTTGAGGATCATGTCCTTCGGGCCGAGGCGAACTTCGACCACTTCGCCATCGCGTTCCCAGCCGACGGTCAGCACACCGTCGAGGATCAGGAAGCTCTCTTCGATTTCGTGGGCATGGCAGGCGGCATATTTGCCGACCGGCTTATAGATGAGGCTGACAGTGAAATGTTCGGGCTTCAGGGTCGAGGTATCGCCGACCTTCGGTGAGCCGCCGGCGCCGATGTAGCGCATCTGCGCCCGCAGCAGATCGGGAAAGCCGCTATTGCTGGGAAAGGCATCCCAGTCGAACACTTTGGCGACATGCCGGCCGACATTGCGCCGTAGCTCGGCTTCCAGCGAGGTGGGGTTCGGGACCATGATGTTCATTGGTGTCTCCGCTGATGCTGAATGACCTCTACCCAAAAATCGTTTTATATGCGATATAGCGTTTTATGGGCAAACACCCCGATGATACGGCCGATCTCACCCGGCTGCTGAGCGAACAAACCGACCGCTATATCGTGCCAGGCCTGGTGCGCGGCCTGGCCGTTCTGCTGGCTTTTTCGCCGGAACGGCCGCGCCTGACCCAGCGTGAACTGGCCGATGCAGTCGGCGTCACCCGTTCGGCCGTGTTCCGCATCGCTTATACCCTGACCGAACTCGGCTTTCTCAACCATCAGCCCGAAACGCGCAGCTACACACTTGGCCCTTCGGTGCTGCGGCTCGGCTACGGCTATCTGGCCTCGCGCGATCTCGTCCAGGTGGCACTGCCACATCTCGAAGTGCTGCGCGATCGCACGGGCTGGTCGGCCCATCTCGGCGTGCTCGAGGGCAAGGACGTCGTCTATCTGTTGCGTGTGCCGACCCGGCAAGGACTTGCGAGCATCGTGCATGTCGGTAGCCGCCTTCCAGCCTATGCCACCACCATGGGCCGCATCTTACTCGCACATCTGAGCGAAGACGAGGTCATCGCGCTTTATCGCGATACGCCGCTCAACGCGGCGGGCCCACGAACCATTTCGGATCTGCCAGCGCTGCTCGAGCAGCTACGACAAGATCGCGCGCGCGGTTATGTCGTCCATATCGGCGGTTTTCAGGCCGGTGTCGCCAGCGCCGCCGCGGCCCTGCGCGATGTCAGCGGCAATGTCGTCGCCTCGATCAATGTTTCGGCCGCCTCGACGCTGACCGATCAAAGCGAGATCGACGACAAGATCGTGCCGCAACTGCTCTCGGCCGCCGAACTTCTATCCCAGGCACTAGGCTACGCGGCGCCACCCGCCGGCTAAAGCCCACGATGGCTTTTCTGCACCTGCGCCCAAAACGCTTCCGCCACATCGGCCATACGAGCGCGCGGCCGAAAGAGCGCGATCTTAACCGGCACAGACCATTGATCGGCACCAGCTAGGATCAGCCGGCCAGTTTCGCCCAATTCGTTACGCGCCAGGCTTTGCGGAATCCACGCCACACCTTTGCCGTCGACGGCCAGCGCCTTCAGCACCATGGCGAGATGCGAAGTAAAACCCGTTGTCAGATGCAATAGATCAGTGTGCTGAAACAGATTGGACGCCAGGATGCGCCCCATGCCCGATGTCTCTTCAAAGGCGAGATGCGGAACCGGCGCGTCGCGCGAACCCGGCAGTTGATAAAGCGGCAGCCTCGCATCGCTCCTAGCGCTAACCGGAACAAGTTGATCGGTCGCCAGCTCGACATGCAGGAAATGGGACGGATCGAGACCGATCATGCTGTCAGGATGGTAATGGCAGAGCAGGAACTGCGCCCGCCCCTCGACCATCAGCCTCTCGCACTCTTTCATATTGTCGGACAGCAAGCGCATCGGCATGGCCAGCGCATCGCTACCGATCTGCCGCACCCACTCGGGAAAGAAGATGAAGGAAAGCGCGTGGGTCGCCGCGAAGGTCAAAGTGGCGGTACTGGCGCGCAGATGTTCGAGCTCGCTTTTCGCCCGCTCCAGCCGACGGGTTACGTCCTTCGCCGCCTCCAGCATGATCGCACCGGCAGGCGTGAAACTGAGCCGATGGGTCGTGCGATCGACCAAGTCCATCCCGCACCAGGCTTCCAGCGCCTTGATGCGCCGGCCGAATGCCGGTTGCGTCACGTTCCGCCGCTCTGCCGCCCGCGAAAAGTTCAGCGTCTCCGCCAGGGCCTGGAGGTCGGCGAGCCAGGTACTGTCCAGGCTGGTAGTGTTCATTGAGCAGGACCGAAGTGAGCTTCTAGGCTATTATACAGCCATATAGAATAATCACCTATGCCAAAACGGCACTAAAATAGCCCGGACCGGCATTGGACTTGGCGGCCCACTTCCCCCAAAGCTGGCTCATCGCCAAATCAGGCAAACGGGAGATGAGAATGCGCATCGTTGATGTGTGCGAAGTGACGAAGCCGATCGCCTCGCCCATTCGCAATGCCTATATCGACTTCAGTAAAATGACCGCGAGCTTGGTGGCGGTGGTCACCGACGTCGTCCGCGATGGTCGCCGTGTCGTCGGTTATGGCTTCAACTCCAACGGCCGCTATGGCCAGGGCGGCCTCATCCGCGAACGCTTCAGGGATCGCATCCTGCAAGCCGCGCCCGAAAGCCTGTTGAACGATGCCGGGACCAATCTCGATCCGTTCAAGATCTGGGCGACCCTAATGACCAATGAAAAGCCGGGCGGCCACGGCGAACGCTCCGTCGCCGTCGGCACGCTCGACATGGCGGTCTGGGACGCGGTCGCCAAGATCGAAGGCAAACCGCTGTTCCGGCTGCTCGCCGACATGAAGGGTAAAGACGCCAATCCCAAAGTCTTCGTCTATGCCGCCGGCGGTTACTACTATCCGGGCAAGGACAACAGCGCCCTTCAGGCCGAAATGCGTAGCTATGTCGATCGCGGCTACACCGTCGTCAAAATGAAGATCGGCGGCGCGTCTATTAACGAGGATCGGGCACGGATCGAAGCGGTCTTGAAAGAGATTGGTTCGCAAGCGCAGCTCGCCGTCGATGCCAACGGCCGTTTCGATCTGGAGACCGGCATCGCCTATGCCAAGATGCTGCGCGACTATCCACTGTTCTGGTACGAAGAGATCGGCGATCCGCTCGACTATGCGCTGCAAGCCGCCATCTCGGAATTTTACGACGCACCGATGGCGACCGGCGAAAACCTATTCTCCCATCAGGATGCGCGCAACCTGCTCCGCTATGGCGGCATGCGCGCCGATCGCGACTATCTGCAATTCGATTGCGCCCTCTCCTATGGCTTGGTCGAATATCTGCGGACGCTCGACGTGCTGCGCCAGCTCGGCTGGTCGCCATCGCGCTGCATTCCCCATGGCGGTCATCAGATGTCGCTCAACATCGCCGCCGGCCTCGGCCTCGGCGGCAATGAAAGCTATCCCGACCTGTTCCAGCCCTATGGCGGTTTCCCCGACGGCGTGAAGGTCGAAGACGGCCACATCACGATGCCGGATTTGCCGGGCATCGGTTTCGAAGGCAAATCCGATCTGATCAAGGTCATGCGCGAGCTGGCAGAGTGACGATCAAAGCGGCTTGATGCCGGCAGCCTCAGTAGCGCGTTTCCATTTCTGGATTTCAACGCGCTGCTTCTCGCGCGCCTCCCTGGACCCGCCCTTCAGCGGCGTGCCGGCATTGGGTTCGAGAAACGCCCGCGTCTCATCCTGCGCCATGATCTTGCCGAACCAGCCTTCGAGCTTATCGACGATCTCGCGCGGCGTATCTTTCGGCGCCCAGGCTGCCCACCATGAAGTGAATTCAAAATCCTTCACCCCGGCTTCCGCCATGGTGGGAACATTCGGAAAGGTTGGATGGCGTGTCACCGCCGTGACCGCCAGCGGCTTCAATTTTCCGGCCTTCACCTGCCCCGACCCAAACGTGCCGTCGATGATCATGAAATCGATACCGCCGTTGGCGAGATCGCCCATCGCATCCACGGCGGTACGATAGGCCACCGGAACGGCTTTGATGCCTGTCAGCGACATATAATATTCGGTGCCGATATGTGCCGTTTGGTTCGTATAGCCGTATTTGTTCTTGTCCTGCTGGCCGAGCAGATGTTTGGTCAGTTGTTCGACCGTATTGAATGGTGAGTTTGGCGCCACCACCAGAAAGAAAGTCGTCTGCGACAGCAGGGCCAGGGGTACAAAATCCTTTTCCACGTCGAAGGAGAGATCCTTGAACATGAACGGATTGCCCGCCATGTTCGAATTCGCCGAATAGACGATCGTATAACCGTCGGGCTTGGCATTGGCGGCCAGCGAGAGCGCGATATTGCTCGTTGCCCCAGGCCTGTTCTCGATCAGTACGGGGCGCCCACACAAATCAGACAGCTTCTTGCTGTAGAAGCGTGCCAGGATATCGGCACCGCTGCCAGCCGCGAAGCCGACCAAGGCCTTGATCGGTTGTGTCGGATAATCGCTTTCGGCACGAACTCCCTCAAAGCCGGTCGTTGCGTAAGCGATCGGCGCTGCGCCGAGCAGTCCTAGAACATGCCGTCGATCCATATTGTCCTCCCACTTGGCCGCTTATTGCGGCTCGATCCCGGCGGCTTTGACCGCCTTGGCCCAATCTTCAATCTCCGTACGCAAACGCTGACTCAAAACCGTGTCGTCCTGAAAACGCACATTGCTGCCGGTGATCGCATGATGCTGACGTGCCGCGTCGGACGTGTAGATCTCCCGCAACCAGCCTTGCAGTTTCTTGACGATGTCGTCGGGCGTACCGCGCGGCGCATAGACCGCCCAGAATGGCGCGAAGACAAAATCCTTCACGCCCGCCTCCGCCATGGTCGGGACTTGCGGCAGGCTCACCGAACGCTCCGCCGTCGTCACCGCCAGAGCCTTGATCTTGTTGTTGCGCACCACACCGGCGGCGAAACCGCCGTCCAGCACCATGAACTCCAGCGTGCCGCTCGCCACATCGGCCACCGCATCCGCGGCAGTGCGATAGGATACCGGCTCGGCGCTCGCGCCAACCTGCGCGAGATAATAAGCGGCCGCCAGTTGACCCGTCTGATTGGTGTAGCCGTGGCGGTTGCGTGTCTTGCTCTTGAGCCGCTCGGTCAATGCCGAAACGCTCTGCAACGGCGAATCCGGCGCGACGGTGATGACGAAGGCGGCGTCGAAGAGAACGGCTATGGGCGCAAACTCTTTTTCCGTGTCGATCTTGAGGTCGCCATAGAGAAAACGGCTGCCCGCCATGGCGGAACTCGCCGCCAGCAACAACGTATAGCCATCTGGCTTGGCCTTCGCGGCAAGGCCGATGGCGATATTGCTGCCGGCTCCCGGCCTGTTCTCGATGATGACCGGCTGCCCCGCGCGCTTCTGCAATTCAGACGAGACGAAACGCGCGCCGATGTCAGCGCCGCTGCCGGCGGCAAAGCCGAGCAGAATATGGATGGGTCGAGAAGGATAATTCTGTTGTGCGAACGCCTGTTCCGGGAACTGCACGCACAACACAATAAAGGCCATCAACAAGCCAAATACGGCCCCTCCCGTGCGGACCATCATCTTCCTCCCCCGCGTCGGCGCTGCTGTCGGCGCCATTGCGCTTAAGCTGCCGCTTCTTGGACGCGTAGGCAAGATAGCAATCGCGACCCGCACGATTATTTCGTCGCGAGGATAAGGGACCCTGTCTTATATTCTGGCGCGATCAGGCCAAAGCGGTCGCATCGACCTTGTTAATTGCCCTCCACCGCAATGCGCTGTTCCGCGACGATGCGGCGCCAGCGCGCAGTCTCCGCGACCATTTCTTTGCCGAGTGCGTCGGAGGCCAGATACGCGGTTGCCGTGCCTTGGGCCGTCGCGGCCGTCGCCATTTCCGGCTGATCCAGCACTGTCTTGATCGCGGCAGTGAGTTTGCCCACCACGTCAGCCGGTGTACCAGGAGGCGCGAGCACAAACAGACGCGGCGCCACATTGAAGCCCGGCAAGGCATCCGCGAGAGGCGCGACGCTTTCCGCCCCTTCGACGCGCCCCGGATTCATGAGTGCGAGCGCGCGCAACTCACCCGCGTTGGCCTGGGCAACCGCGGACGTCACGCTGACGACACCCAGCGGCACTTGCCCACTGGCTACGTCGGTGACGATCTGCGCTGCGCCACGATAGGGCACATGCACGACGACGGCGCCCGTCGCCGCCTTGAGAACTTCGAAGCCGAGATGCTGCACCGTGCCCACGCCCGAAGACGCATAGGAGTAACGGCCCGGGTTGGCCTTCAGGTGCTGCACGAGTTCAGCCGGCGTCTTGGCCGGAAAGGTGTTGCCGGCGATGATCACCAGCGGCGAGACGAAGACACCCGCCACGGGACTGAAACTCGTCAGCGGATCAAGCGCCGTCTTGGGTTGCAATATTTTGGCGATCAACATGGCGCTTTCGCCCATCATCAACGTGTAGCCATCGGGCGGTGCCTTGGCCACGGCATCTGCCGCGATCTGGCCTGAAGCACCCACCCGGTTCTCGACCACGATCTGCTGCCCCAGCACCGTGGAGAGTCGGGCGGCCAGCAGCCGCGCCGCCAGGTCCACGCCCCCGCCGGCCGAATAGCCGACCAGCAAGCGCAGCGGACGGTTCGGATAATCGCTTTGAGTCTGGCCGATCGCTGGCACAGCCAGAGTGGCACCTGCAGCGAATGCAAAAGCAAGCAACGCGCGGCGGTGCATCACGTTCAGGATTGAAGCAGAGGTTTTCATGCTTTGCCCTTTCCGCGCGATAATGGCCGACGCGCGATGTCCTTCACACGGTCGACATTCGGTTCGAAGCCAAGGCCCGGTCTTTCGGGCAAGGTCAGCCAGCCGTCCTCGGGCTCCGGCAGGCCGTCGTAGATCTGGCGCAGCAGCGCAACGGCGACATAGTGGTATTCGACGAGACCGCCATTCGCGACGCCGGCATGCAGATGCATGTTATGGAAAGGCCAGGCGCCGCCATTGTCGATCGGCACATTGAACGCCTGGGCCATGCCGGCGATCTTCAGACATTGCGAATAGCCGCCCGTAATAGCGACATTGGGTTGCAGAACGTCCGCCGCCTGCTGCACGAGCAGATCGCGAAAGCGGAAAGCCAGACCTTCATTCTGGCCACAGGCCAGCGGGATGCGCGTGCGGCGACGCAGTTCGGCCATCTGGCGCACGTCGTTTTGCGTCAGCGGCTCCTCAAAGAAGGTGATCCCATAGGGTTCGATCCGCTGCGCGAGTTCGGTCGCGTGGAACAGATCGAGGCCGCAATTGGCATCAACATAGAGATTGACGTCCGCGCCCACGGCTTCGCGCACGGCGGCAACGCGACGCTCGTCCTCGGCGATGACCTTATCGATCGGCCGTGGCTCGTCACGCCGCGCCAGCGCATGATCTCCGACCGTCATCTTCAGACGCCGAAAACCTTGCGACACAAACAGCTTCGCCGCCTCGGCAAGCTGGTCGCGATCGAAGAAGCCAAAGCCGAATGTGGCGTAGACCGGCACGCGCGAGCGCGCCCCACCCAGCAGGCGCCATAGCGGCAGGCCAAGCGCTTTGGCCTTGAGGTCCCACAGCGCGATATCGAGCGCTGCGATCGCATGGCTCGCATAGCCCGTCTGGCCGCGCGGTGAGAGCAGCCAATAAAGCTTGTTCCACAGCCGCTCGGAGGCCAGCGGATCCTCGCCAATCAGGGCCGGACCGGCGACTTCACGCACGGCCGTGGCGATGACCTCTTCCTCGGTGATAGCGGTCATGCCGTGACCAATGAGACCGGTGTCGGTCTCGATCTCGGTCAGGCACAGCGAAAGCGAGGTTTCCTTGTGTAAGCCAAGCAAATCGATGACGACAGGCACGTTGAGCGGCGTGGCGCCGACACGAACAATCTTCAAAGCGTTTCCCCTCTCCAGACGCCGCGAGTGTGGTGCGCCGTCCGGCGGGGAACAATTCGTTTCTGACAGGCCCCAGGTTTCGCGGGAGACGAAGGCTCAACGCCTCACGTTATCGCCGCGCGCAGGTGTTGCAGCAGAGCGCTCGCGGCGACCGACAGTCCGTTGAGCCATCGCACACCCAGCACGTGTTGGCGCGAAGCCCAAGGCGCATCGAGCGTGAGACAGCGCAGCTTGGCCGATGCGGACTCTTGCAGAACGACAGCGCGCGGCACTACGCCGATCCCCACCCCTTCCTCGACCATCCGGCAAACCATGTCGAAACTGCCGACCTGCATACGCACCTGCAGCGGGCGTTGCGCCTCCTGCGCGGCGGCCTGCAACGCGCGATGAACGGCCGTTCCTTCGCGCACGATCACATGTTCGCAGTCCAGAACCTCCGCCAAGCCGACACGACGCCGGCGCGCCAGCGGATGGCCTGCCGCGACCACCACGGAGAGTTCGTCGCGCGCGAAGGGAAGGCAGTCGAGGTCCGGCGCCGGCGTGCTGGCTTCGAACACGCCGATGTCGGCCAGACCGCCCTGCACGGCTTTCACCACCTCGGCGCTCGATCGCTCCTGCAAATCGACGCGCAGCATCGGATGCGTACGTAAAAACGAACCGATCGGCACGGGCAGGAACTGGGCGATGGCCGAGGCATTGGCGCTGACCCGCACGACGCCGGCGACGCCACGCTGAAAATCGTCGAGCTCGGCGCCGAGCTTATCCATGGCCGAGAGCACGGTGCGCGCATGCACCAGCAGCGCATGCCCCGCTGGTGTCAGCACGACACCACGCGCGTGACGCACGAACAACGGCAGGCGAGTGCGTTCCTCCAGATCGGCAATACGTTTGCTGGCCGCGGCGAGCGCCAGATGGCAGCGCTTGGCGCCCTCGCTGATACTGCCCAGATCGGCCACGGCAACGAACAGACGCAGCGATTTCAGATCGACCGCCATTCAGCACGGCCTTCCGTCGCCATCGCAGAGCATCGCATTCCCTCCCCCATCCAGCGCTAAGTCGGCGTAGGATTGCTGGAGCTTAAGCTGCCGATTCTAGCGGGAAGAGGCAAGACAATAGGTTTAGGTGGGCGCCGTTATTTTCGTTTCGATAATAAGGTTTCTTGTCATCGCATTTCAACAAAATGCGATGACTTTTCTGCCGATCCGGAGATATCCAATTTCCCGATACCCATCGGCCGGCACCCGACCAGATTGGCCCTATGGCTCGGACAAAGCAGCCGCCTCGGCCGCGCAATGGGGTGCTGGACCGGATCGCTTCGCCAGCGCCGCCTTCACTTCCGCCTTCGCCGCTTTGAGATCAGCCAGGAAAGCCGCATTGGTCTGCAACCGCGAAACGGTCGCCGCGCCCATGATGCGCCCCGCGTCGACATCGCTTTGCCAATGAGCATCGCAGATCACACGGCTCTGGCCGAAAGCGATACCGCGCTGGAACAGTTCATTCGCGCGCGCCGGATTGATCTGGGCGAAGACAAGAGCCCATCCCCAGCCCGCGGCCGTATGGCCGGACGGATAGGAACCGTCTCCCCGCAGGATCGCCTCCTGATCCGCCCTGCATGTCGCTTCGTTGTGAACGACGAAAGGGCGAACGCGATTGTACTTGTTCTTCACGCCATAGGTCGACAGGCCGAAATCCGATAGCATTTTCTGCATCATCGCATAGAGCCGAGGGGTCTGCTTTTCGTCGATATTGATACCCATCGCGCACGAGAAATTATCGGCCGCCTGCGGAAAGGCAAGATCGGCATCGGTGGTGGCGAGCTTCCAGCGGGCGGTGCCGCGCAGCGGGATCGTCGTTGTGCGTGCCTCCTCGTCCCGGGCCAGCGCGGCAGAGCCTGCCTCGGGCGGAGCGCCCAACAGGAGTAAGCTGTTTGGAAGATCGGATTGCTTCAGATAGCCCGGCGCGATCTTGAAATGCGGATCGGTCACATTCGGCTGGGCCCCACCCGATTGCGCGAAGACCTGTCCACAGATCGCGAGCAGCGCAAACACGGAAACACCTGCGGTCCGAGCTGCATTCGTAATCATAGACATCCCCATTCCTTTCAACATCGCTGAAGCCATAAATGGCCTGGTCAGAACCGATACGTCGCAGCAACGGCCGGGCCGTGCTGAGTGACGTCGTAAGAGAAACCGCGACGACGAAAGTCGACATGAAGCGCCCGGTAGCCAGCCTTTAATGTCAAATGGTCGTTCCAGGCGTAGTTGACGCTGCCCAAAGCCTGCCAGGTCAGGCGCGAACCAACGCCGAAGCCGCCGGCATCGCCCGCCAGCGTCAAGCTCCATGGGCCGCTGAGCTTGATGCCAAGTCGGGCACCGACGATGGGATCGACCCAGGTCTGGGATACGCGATGATCGATGCGAAGATTTGCGAGCCCGGGCAGAATCTGGAGCCTGTTGTTCAGATTCCAGAACCGAACGCCGCTACCCGCATCCAAGGAAATGACTGCATTCTCGTAAACGCGATAAAAGGCGGAACCGTGGATGGTCGTGCTTTGCGAGCGCACCTTCAAAGAAGAAAAGAAGGGGCCGGGCAGACTACCGCCAGACGTCACCTGCGAGAACTGACCGTCCACCAGAAAGCTCCACCGGTCGACCCGCATCTCGGCGGAGCCCATTATCGCGCCGTTGAGCTCCTTGAGCACGTCGCGAAAGCGCAAGCTGATGTCGGCGGCGGGAAGCGGCGGAAAGGTCGCGCTCTTCCCGTCGATGGCAGTCGCCCAGATATAACTCGTGATGGAAAAGCTGGGGCCTGATATGACGACAGGCGCGCGCGGCGAGCCGGGCCGTGGGAGATCGGATGCCCAAGCGGGCGTGTGCAATGCTGCCGCCATCAATCCGATTGCGAAATAGCGCACTGTTTCTCCTTGAATCACACTGCGGTCCCACAGCCGCCAGCATGTTCCGCTCCGCTTTCGAGCGAGACGGAACGCAACTGGCTTCTCCCTAGAACAATCGCTTGAGGTTCAGTTTGCGGGATTGGCCTCGGGAAACTTCCACTTGCCGCTGACAATGGATTGCTCAGGGCGATAAAGCCGCGCGGTGTAATTCCAGCCCTCGACGATCGGCAAGCAGTTCGGAATTTTGCCGTCACAACCGCCGAATTGGAGTGTCACCGAGCCGTCCGCATTCTTCTTCGCGGTCAGGTTGTTGATCGAATAGGCGTCGTAGGCGTTTTTCTCGAAGAAGCCCTTTGCGTTGTAGACGCTGACCGACCAGAACGCCTTCACCGGCACATTCGTCGGCAGGGTGAGGGTGTGAACTGTACGGCCGTCGTTCTTCGCGGGCGTGAAGCTCAGGTAGGTAGCGTCCTTCTCCGGAATTCCGCCCCATCCGGAGGCCGTGCCCATGAGGTGCTGGATCGGATCGACTTGACCACGCGCACCAAAAGCGCCACGAAAAGACGTCTGATGTTTTGCCAATGCGAGCAGCGCATTGCGGATATCCGTGAGACTGCCTTCGTCCCAGTTTGGAAGCTCGAGCTTCCCTGTCTCCTTCTGGCTGACCTTGATGGCATCCTGAAGCCTGTGGACCTCCTCGATATCCTTCGGATCGTTCGGATTAACCAACGTCCGGACAGCTACGAAGACATACCTGGTGCCAGCCGATTTCTGCGTCAATGTTACCGGCTTGGTCCCGTAGGCGACGACCGGTAGATAGTGGTCCTGGTCGACGACCATCATCGACATATAGCGCTTGCCGGTGTCCGGCATCGTGAGCGTGACCGGGCTGGCGGCAAGATCAAACACGGCAAACGAGTAAAGCGTATCTCGGTTCATACGGATGACCGTTTGCTTATCGATCGCCGTTGGCTCCCGGGAGTGCTGAAACTTACCCAGTCCGCCTACCGTCTTTGCATTCGCCGCAAAGTAATTGTCAGTCTCGGCGCGGACGAAATTATCAACGGTGACCCGCGTTTTACCGCTCGGCGCCTGGGCAAATGCTCCCCCGGCCAGAGCAACGGAAGCAAATGCGAGACTGATCCCAACCAAGCGGAACATAAACCGACCTCTTCATTCAAGGACGCCGTGAGACGAACTTTGTCTGGATCATTTCGTGCATAGGCAGAGCGTCCGTCTTGCCATTTCGCGCCAAGCACGGCTTGCCGGTAGCGAATCCTTGAAACTTCCGGGTAGAAAGCGTCAGCACATGATCGCGGCGGGATCCAATGGCCAGCATTCCTTTGACGCGCGCCCAGTTTCTTCTGCCTTTCGTCGGAATTCTTGACGATATCGGTGCGCCGACGGAGGCGCTTCTGGAAAAGTGCCGGCTCCCCTCGGCTCTCCAGGACAAGAGCAATCTTTACATTCCTCTCCTGCCGGCCCTCCATTTCGTGGAAACCACGCAGAGGACCCAGGGTATTGAAGATTTCGGCTTTCTCGCCAGCCAGCGGTTGCATTACGCCCATATGCGAGAAAAGACGCGGCTTCTCATCGCTCACTCCCCGACCCTGCTTGTTGCATTGCGACATGCCTGCCACTGGGCATCGCGGGAAGATACGATCCTAAGCATGTGGATCGAATACGATTATGACCACGTGCGGATTTGCAGCAGGCTCGCCAGGACGCACGGGGTCCTGCACCTGGAACATGCGCAATGGATTCAGAACATCTTCTCAATATACATCGTTCGGCAATTCGCGGGGCTCCACTGGATGCCGACGGCGATTGCTTTTGAAGGTCGTTACCGACCGAGTCTGACGACACAGTATGCGTGGCCCAATGTGCGGTTCCTGTCAGACCAGCACTCCGCCTGGATCAGTCTGCCGATCTCCCTCCTCGCCCTCTCCAACCGTTCGACCGAATTAAGCCCTCCGCCGCCCGATGACGACGATGGCGCTTCTGGCTATGGCATCGTCGAACTCCTTAAACTGATGTTGCCGTCCTATCTGGACGCAGGAATTCCAGGTCTTGCGGACGTCGCGGAGATGGCGGGTGTCAGCGCTCGAACTTTCCAACGCAAGCTCGCGCATGTGGGTCTCACATATTCAGATGTCCTCGATACCGTCAGATACGAAAGTGCGAGCAAGCTTTTGCGTGACACGGATTGCAAGATTATCGAGGTTGCCTTCTCTGCCGGCTATACGGATCCAGCGCACTTCAGTCGTGCCTTCCGCCGCATTTCTGGCGTTACACCAAGCCGGTTTCGCGAGCAGTCACGGCTGCGAAAATCCGGGGGATTTTAGGTAGCGGGCGCGGAACGGCGCGAGGCGACACCATAGACAAGGTCGGCGCGCCGCTCGAAGGCTTCAGCGAAGCGGCGAAAAGCCGTGTCGAACAGACCGCCCATCACGATGCCGAGCATGCGGCTGCGAAATTCATAGTCGATGGAGAAATCGACGTCGGACGTGCTGCCGTCGGCGCCCACATCGCGAAAAGTCCAGACGTTTTCCAGGCGGCTGAACGGCCCGTCGATATATTCGACCAGAACCCGCTGGCCCGGCCGGTCGAGCGTCACCTTGCTGGTGAAGGATTCGCGGATCGCCTTGTAACCGACCGACATTTCCGCGACGAGCACGTCGTTGCCCTTGGCGTCGGTCTGCCGGCGCCTGATGCGCAGCCCCGTGCACATGGGCACGAACAGCGGATATTTCTCCACATCGGCGACAAGGGCGAACATATCGGCAGCGGAATGGCGAACGCGCCGCGTGGTCTGGAATTGAGGCATGGCTTACCGACGTGCCGACTCACAATCTGGCGTCGCGCGATGAGGCGACGCCAGCCTATACCACGGATGGCCGAATCATGCCGGCGCCATCACGCCGCGGCAGTGGCCCGGGCCGGGCGGACGATCACGCGCGAACCAACAGGAACGCGGTTGTAGAGATCGATGATGTCCTGGTTGAGGAAACGGATGCAACCCGATGAAACCATGGTGCCAATGCTGTAGGGCTCCGTGGTGCCATGGAGGCGATAGAAGGTGTCGCTGCCGTTGCGATAGAGATAGAGCGCGCGGGCGCCGAGCGGATTGTCCTCGCCACCCTGCATGCCGGCGGCCACCGGACCATAGCGTTCCGGCTCGCGAGCGACCATTTTGGCGGTCGGCGTCCAGTGCGGCCATTCGGCCTTGCGGCCGATCGTGGCAACGCCGTTGAAATTGAAAGCCTCTGTCTTGCCGACGCCGACGCCGTAGCGAATGGCCTTGCCACCGCCGAGCACCAGATAGGCGTAGCGCGCGTTCGGATCGACGATCACCGTTCCGGCAGGCTCTGGCGTCGGAAAATTGACTTCGCGGCGCAGGAAACGTTCGTCGATCTGCGTCAGATCCACCGCATCCACCGGATGCTTTTCGTCCGGCATGTCGTCGTACATGGCACGATAATGTGGATCGATGGTCGGACCAGGTTGAGCGACGATCATCTCTCTCTGAGAGGCACAGCCGGCAACCGCCAGCGGCGCGCCAATCACAAAAGCCCGTCTATCAATCCGCATTTCAATAGCCTCACTCAATATCAAATGAACCGGCGGAAGCGCCTGCCTCACCGCGCAGTGCAAAGTTGGTCCCCCGGCCCACTCAATCACGCAACGCAACAACTGCGCCTATATGCGCAAGCGCCGGTTCGCAGTCAAATCAACCGTCTGTCAGACGATTATGCCGAAAGTCATCAAAAGCGCGCTGAATTTCCTCGGCTGTGGTCATCACAAATGGGCCATACGCGACCACCGGCTCGTCGATCGGTGGGCCGGCGAACAGCAGTAATCGGAGGGAACTCGACGCTGTTATGGTCATGTTAGCGACCGCCTCGGGCGCGTCGGACGAGGGTTCGAACCAGACCATATCCGGCGCCATGACCTTGATTTCATTGCGTCCTGCCAAGCCCTCGCCGTCGACGACATAAAGGAACCCGCGCCAGGAAGCCGGCACTTCAGCACGATAGATCGCCCCACGATCGAGCTGGATATCGAGGAAGATCAGCGGCCAGTCGCTGCCATGCTGATGCTCCGCCTCGCCGGCCCGACCGGCGAAAACCTTGACCTCGACACCAGGCTCACGATGCACAGGCACACCACTAAAAGGTTGGTCAGTGTAGCGCGCGGGCAACATCTTGAGACGGGACGGCAGGTTGAGCCAGAGCTGGAGTGTGTGGACCGGATTCGCTCCCCAGGGCTTCTCGCTGTGCAGGACACCGCGCCCGGCCGTCATCCATTGCACGTCGCCGGCCTGGAGCACGCCCTCCCCGCCCGTATGGTCACGGTGATGCAAGGCTCCTTCAAGCACCAGCGTAACCGTCTGCATGCCGCGATGCGGATGGGTGTCGAAACCGCCAGGCGCCTGGAACCAATCTTCCGAGAAGCGCAGAAACGGCGAGATGGAAGCGAAATCCGCCGTCGAAATCAGCACGCGCTTGGCATCGACCTGCCCGTTACCGCCATGAACGGGCGCACGCTCGACGCGATCGATGGCAATCTCCATGTTTCCTCCCGCCAAATGATCCAATCATCGTCAGATCTGTCGCATTCGCCGATTACGTCCTTAATGTCACCTGTATCTTCGGCTTCTCATAGAAACCGCAAGGCGCGTGACTATTGTTTCATTTTGTCAGGGAGAGTTCGGATGCCCACGAAAGTAACGGTGATGATGGACGGCGATACCCTGGCCTCCACCGTGGGCGTGGTGAATCAGGATGCCGATCTCTTGCGCCTCATCTCCGAAGCGATCGACGAAGCCCGAAAGGCCATTCCCGAGGAACTCCACGATTTCGTCATCGCCGTCGAACGGGCGTAAAATATTCATCGTGGATCGACCAGTGCCCGGCATCCGTCGGATCGGACTGCGCTACCCGGCGGTTGACCTTTTTAAAAACCAGGCTGAGCCCCTGGCACGGTTGGAAAATTTTCGCTCACGCACTCGAAATGGGGAGTCCGTTAGAATAAGAGCGACTTCATGCTGCGCCCTTGTTATGGCTGGACCGACAAATAAGGAGGTAACGTGCTCAATTCCATGGCGTGTAAATATGGGGATTTCGCTCAAGCTTGGTATCGCGACCAGGAAGACAAACTGAAGATTCGCGAAATCTTCCATGACCATTCCGCCGCGCAAGTTGAATTCATTAATCGCAAGTTTTGGGAATGGTGCGTCATCGCTCAGGCATTGGAGGAGCGCGGTAAACTAAGGCCTGGCATGCGCGGCCTTGGTTTTGCGGTCGGCACCGAGCCGCTAACATCTTATTTTGCCAGTCGTGGATGTGACGTGCTGGCAACGGATTTGGCGGCAGAAGCTTCTGTCAGCGGCTGGCTCGACACGAACCAGCATGCAGCTTCGAAAAACGCCTTGTTCTACCCGCCCCTGGTTGCACAGGACGCGTTCGACGCACGTGTCGTTTTCCAACCGGCCGATATGCGAACGCTGAAAGGAATTTCCGGTCAATTCGATTTTCTATGGAGTTCTTGCGCCTTCGAACATTTGGGATCGCTACAACACGGCATCGATTTCGTTCTCAACTCGACACGCTATCTGCGTTCGGGGGGTATTGCGGTCCACACAACCGAAATGAACGTCAACTCCGACACCGACACATTAACGACGGGACCAAGCGTCATCTATCGACGCAAAGACTTCGTTGAACTGGCGCAAGCTCTAAAGGCGCGTGGCTTGCGGCTGTCCCGCCTCGATTTCGATACTGGGAACCATCCCTTCGATCTGGCCTGTGACACCGAACCCTACATGCAGCCAGGCGTGCGACACTTAAAGCTCGACATCGGCGGCTACGCCAGCACGTCGTTTCTTCTGATCATTGAGAAACCTCGCGCGGTCGACAGATTGCGGGGATTTTTGGGCCTGGACCGAGCACGGACATGATGTCGAGGGCGACGAAAATCTGAGGGGCTAACAAAGCCCAGCCATTGGCGCGAACTAAAGAGCTTCAGGCCCGTCCAACCTCCCATCCGTTTCCTCGAAGAAATGCCGTCATTCGAGACCAGATAGCACGCGCTTGCGTCCCTGCCCGCCCCAGTGTCATTCTCACGTCATGGCCGCGCTAGACGGCCAGACGCTCCGGAGGAAACGCCATGTTCGCCCGCATCGCAGCCGCCTGCCTGTCCACCGCTGTCCTCCTTGCCTCGGCCGCGCCCGCGGCCGCCGCCTATCCCGATCGGCCGGTGCGCATAATGCTCGGCTTCGCGGCCGGCGGTGGCGCCGACATCATGGCGCGCTGGTATGCGGAGAAGCTCGGCCAGCTTTCCGGCGGCACGTTTCTGGTCGAGAACCGGGTCGGCGCCTCGGGCAATCTGTCGCTTGACGCCGCCGGACACGCCAAGCCGGACGGACTGACGCTGCTGTTCTCCGCCACCGTCGGCACGGCCGGCAATGCCGCTTTGTTCCGCAAAATGCCGATCGACGTCGAAAAGGACATCGTGCCCATCGTCGGTTTCGCCGAAACGCCCTTCGTCATGGTCGTTGCGCCCGATGCCGGCATCAACACGGTCGCCGACCTCACCGCCTTCATCAAGGCGAAAGGCGCCCGCGCCACCTATGGCGCGGCGACCGGCAGCGGCGTGGCCTCATCGGCGCTGTATCTCAACGCCATCGGCGCCGAGGCCACCTATGTCGGCTACAAAGCGACCGCCAATGCGGTGCAGGACGTGACCGGCCGGCAGATCGACTTCGCCTTCGCCGATGTCGTCTACGCCACCGGCCAGGCACGGCAGGGCCGCATCAAAATGCTCGCCATTTCCTCAAACGAACGGTCGCCCACCCTGCCCGATGTGCCAACGTTGAAGGAAACCACCGGCGCGAAGACCGGCGACATCGTCGCCGTCTGGGGCGTCTGGGCGCCCACCGGCACGCCGCCCGATATCCTGCGCCAGCTTGAGCGCTGGACTCTGGACATCACCAACATGCCCGACACGCAGAAGTTTCTCGGCGATCAGGGTGCCACGCCACTTCCGCTGAATACGGCGGATTACAAGGCGAGCTTCGAACGGGCACTCGGCGCGTGGAAGGAAGCGGTGCGGATTGGGAAGATCGAGATTCAGTGATCTGCGGCAGTAGCTGCGACTACAAGCCATCTATGTAGAGAGTTGTTGTGGATGCTTCCGACCCGCTTGTCCTACCTTGCGTGTTTGATTTCCTTTGATTTAATTCAAGCAATCGATCGACGCCTTACATCGATAGGACATAATGCTTCCCACAATAGCCACAATACTTTCGAGCGGTGTAGTTGCAGCTCTAGTGAGTTATATCCTTTCCCTGAACAAGGAGCACTTCGCTTTCAGGCAGAAAAAGGCTGAAGAATTATATCTCGCAGCAGATCGATACATAAAAGATATTTATTCTATCTATCTTTATTACTACCCATACATGAAAGGTGAACGAACCTATGATCAAGTCGTAAAAGATATTGCCGAATTAAAATCGGCACCTAATACATCTCACCCTACGCTTCAGATGCTGACGAAATTTTATTTTCCTGAGATCCTGCCAGCTCTCCAAAAACTAGACGAGGAACGAACGAGGATGAACTTGCTAGTCCATCCGCGGTCGGGGAAAGACTATGACGCCTTTCACAGCGCGATGAAGGCTCTTGGAGAGGCGAGCGACGAGTTGCTACAGGCAATCATTCTCCAAGGTCAACAATTTGCCGGTCTACCGAATCCTCGCGTCCTCTTCGATGCGTGGTTTCGCAAAGGCATAAAATCCAAAACCTGACGTCATCAGAAATCATCCGATATTCACGCAAAATAACTTCACACGCATCACCTACCACCTCTGAGACATCTTCACATTCGCCACCAGAAAATCCAGAAACGCCCGCACGCGCGCCGGCAGGTGTTTGCCTTGGCCAACATAGACGGCATGCACCGCCTCCTCATCGCCGGGGTTAAAATCTTCCAGTAGAGGCACGAGCCTGCCGGCTGCGATATCGGGCGCGGAGTGCCAGCACGACAGGCGGCCGATGCCGGCGCCAGCCAAAAGCATCAGCCGCATCTGTTCGCCGTCGCTGACCAGCGATCCTTCCGGCACGACATTGACGATCTTGCCCTTGCCGTCGCGGAACGGCCAGCCTTCGCTGGTGCGGCGGAAGCAGAAGCCGAGCAGATGATGTTTGGCGAGATCGGCCGGCGTCTTCGGAATGCCATGCGCTTCCACATAGGCGGGCGACGCCACCATCACCATACGGCTCTGGCCCAGGCGACGGGCGATGAGGCCCGGCGAGGTGAGCTGGCCGGCGCGGATGGCGAGATCGGCGCGCTCCTCCATCAGGTCGACCACTTTGTCAGTGAGCGTCAGCTCGACGATGATCTCGGGATTGGCGTCAAGGAAGCGCGGGATCAGCGGAATAAGGTGATGCTGGCCGAACGGCACCAGGCAATTGATGCGCAGTCGGCCGCGCGGCGTGGCGCCAAGCGAGGCCTCGCGCTCGGCCGCTGAAATGTCGGCGAGGATGCGCAGGCCGCTTTCGTAGAAAGCCGACCCCTCCGGCGTCACCTGCAATTTGCGGGTCGAGCGGCGGATCAGGCGGGCGCCGAGCCGGTCTTCCAGCCGGGCGATCAGCTTGCTCACCGCCGAGGGTGTCATGCGCAGGCTGCGCGCCGCCGCCGAAAAGCTTTCCGCCTCGACGACACGGACAAAAACTTCGATTTCGCCGGAGCGGTTGATATCGGATCGGGCCATTGTGAATTCAATTCACAAAAACTGTGCCGAAATCAAGACTGGTTCACAGGCACCCTGCCCCTATTTGTGAAGCTCAACCCGCTTCAGATTCGGGAAAAATCATGCCTGTCGCTCTTTATGCCCTCACCGCCGGTGCCTTTGGCATCGGCGTCACCGAATTCGTCATCATGGGCCTGCTGCTCGACGTCAGCGCCGACCTCCATGTCTCGATTTCCGCCGCCGGCCTTCTCATCTCCGGCTATGCGCTCGGCGTCGTGATCGGCGCGCCGATCCTCGGCGCCATCACCGGCCGGATGACCCACAAGTCCCTGCTCATGGCTCTGATGGTGGTCTTCACCATTGGCAACATCGCCTGTGCCCTGGCGCCCGGCTATTGGAGCCTGATGGCGGCACGTGTTCTCACCGCCTTCGCCCACGCCTCCTTCTTCGGCATCGGCTCGGTCGTCGCCACCGGTCTCGTCCCGCAAGATCGCAAGGCCTCGGCCATCGCCATCATGTTCACCGGCCTGACCGTCGCCAATATTCTGGGCGTGCCCTTCGGCACCTGGCTCGGCCAGCATTTCGGCTGGCGCTCGACCTTCTGGGCCGTCTCCCTCGTCGGCGTCATCGCCTGGGCGGTGATCGCGCTCTTCGTGCCGCAGGATGAGAAGAAGCCGGCTGGCGAAGAAGAAGGTTCGGAAAATCTGCTTGCTGTGCTCGGCCGCGTGCCGGTTCTACTCGGCCTGTTGACCACCGTGCTGTCGTGGATCGGCGTCTTTGCGGCATTCACCTATATCGCGCCGATCCTCACCCGCATCACCGGCTTTTCCGATGCGGCGGTGTCGCCGATCCTTTTGGTCTTCGGCGGCGGCCTGATCGTCGGCAATCTGCTGGGCGGCCGCTTGGCTGACAAGCGTCTGGTGCCGGCACTGCTCGGCAGCCTGCTCGCCTTGTCGGTCGTGCTGATCGCCATGAGCTTCACCCTGCACAATCAGGTGCTGACGGTGATCGCCATCGGCCTGCTCGGCGCCGCCGGTTTCGCCACCGTGCCGCCGCTGCAAACCTGGGTGCTGGAAAAGGCCGAAGGCGCAGGCCAGAGCCTGGCCTCGGGCTTCAACATCGCCGCCTTCAATCTCGGCAATGCCATCGGCGCGTGGCTCGGCGGCTTTGTCATCGATCGCGGTCCGGGCCTTGGCTCAGTGACTTTGGTCGCGGGTTTCGTGCCGCTGCTGGCGCTCGCCGTCGCGCTTTTCTCCTTGCGGCTGGAACGCCGCAAGACCTATCGCGAAGCTGCGGTCGTTTGCCCCGGTGAATGAGAAGGCGACATGATCGCAAGCAGCGCATCAAGCGCCGCCTTGAGGCCCCGATTGAGGCGCTTGTCGCGACGAACCACTACCGCCAATTGTCGATGAAGACGCGGCGAAAGCGGTCGGATCACCAGATCCGACCGCTTTTCCTTGGGCACCGCCATCTCAGGCAGAATGGCGCAGCCAAGGCCTGCGCCAACCATCGCCTTGATGGCTTCGACGCTGCCAAGCGACATCACCGGATTTAATGTCACGCCACTTTTGGCGAACCAGCGATCGACGATCAGCCGCGTATTACCGCCGGGCTCGAACAACAGCAGTGGCAAGGTCGCCATCGCCACCGCCGTCACTTTCTCCGGCAAAGCCGTGCCGCGCGGCGCGATGGCGACGAACGCATCGTCCATCACCGGCGTGATCTCCAGCATGCGGCCGGACGCCGGCAGGGTCACCAAAGCAATGTCGAGCAGATTGTCCTCGACCGCTTTAACGATCTCAGCCGTATTGCCGGTGGCGACGGTGATCTCGAGCCCCGGATGTTTCTGCCGCAGCGCGCCGAGCAGCGGCGGCAGCAGAAAGATGCAGGCCGTGGCACCGGTGCCGAGGCGCACCCGCCCCAAACTGCCGCTGGCATGACGCGCCACCGCCTCAACGGCCGAGGAAACGGCGACCTCGATCTGGCCGGCATGTGCCAGCAGTTCGGCGCCCGCCGCCGTCGGCCGCGCCTTGCGCCCGACGCGCTCGACCAGCGCTGTTCCCAATCGCTGTTCCAACTGCCGGATTTGCAGGCTCACCGCCGGCTGACTGAGCCCGAGCCGCTCGGCCGCAGCCGAAAAACTGCCCTGTTCGATCACCGTGACAAAGGTCGAAAGCGTCGTGAGATTGAGGGTCTTCATCCAAAGATTTTCTCATGATCCGTATAATCATCCAAAGCTTCTTTTATGCTTCGCCATCGGTCATGATCCCGCGCTAAAGAGTTCCGCCAGCGAGCGGAATCGTATGTTTGAGATCGATAGGCCATGGAAAACGACGACTTGACTGAAAATACCCCCAAAACCCGCCCGCTCGTCCGCGATGCCCAGGAAGCGGACATGAGCGCAGTACAAGCGATTTACGCCCACCATGTCCTGCATGGCCTCGCCACGTTCGAGGAAGTGCCGCCGACCGTCGCGGAGATGCTGGCCCGCCGCGCCGCCGTCCTGGATTCGGGCCTGCCCTATCTTGTCGCCGAACGCGACGGCCAAGTGGTCGGCTATTGCTATGGCGCTACCTACCGGCCCCGCCCCGCCTACCGCTATGCGGTCGAGGATTCGATCTATATCGCCCACGGCCTCGACGGACGCGGCATCGGCACGGCGCTGCTCGGCGAACTTATCGCCCGCTGCGAGCGCGGCCCCTGGCGGCAGATGCTGGCGGTCATCGGCAATAGCGGCAATGTCGGCTCCATCGCTCTGCATCGCCGGTTCGGTTTTGAGCATACGGGTACATCCGTCTCGGTCGGCTTCAAGCTCGGCCAATGGGTCGATACGGTGCTGATGCAGCGTGCGCTCGGTGAAGGCGACCGCACCAAGCCGGAATAGGCGGCGATGATCGCGCGCAAGACGGTCCTCTGCCTGGCGATCTCTCAACTCGTCGCCTGGGGCATCTCCTATTATCTCATCGGCGTCTTCGGCGGTCTGATCGCCGCCGATTTCGGCTGGAGCAGCGAGATCGTCTATGGCGGCTTCGCCGCCGCGCTCTTGGTGATGGGCCTGACCTCGCCGCTGATCGGCCGGCTCATCGATCGCAATGGCGGCCGGCCAGTGATGATCGTCGGCGCTCTCCTAAATGCCATCGGCTGCATCGGGCTGGCGCTGAGTGGCGGGCTAATCAGCTATTACGCCGCCTGGATCTGCCTCGGCATCGCCATGCGGCTGACGCTCTATGATGCGGCTTTCGCGGCTCTGGCACGGATCGGCGGCGCTGAAGCGCGGCGGCCGATTTCACAGATCACCCTGCTCGGCGGTCTCGCCTCCACTGTGCTCTGGCCGGTCGGCCACGCGCTTGCCGAACAGTTCGGCTGGCGTGGCGCAGTCGTCGCCTATGCAGGCTTCGCTTTGCTGACCATCCCGCTCTATCTGACGATCCCAACCGCCAGTGCCAAGCCGACCGACGTCATCAAGACTGTTTCGCTCGCACCGCCGCTGGCGAAAAACCCGCGCGATGTCATGATTCTTGGCGCGCTCTACGCCGTCATTGCAAGCATGGCCAATTTTCTTAATGCCGGCATGTCGGCGCATATGGTCGGCGTCCTCACGGGCGTGGGGCTGACCGCCGCGACCGCCGTCTGGGTCTCCGCTCTGCGCGGCGTCGGCCAATCCCTGTCGCGCTTCTGCGAAGTCTTGTTCGGTGGTCGGATCGATCCACTCAAACTCAATCTGCTGGCAACGCTGGTGCTGCCGATCGCTTTCGCCGCCGGATTATTTTCCGGCACATCTCTTACCGCCGCCATCGTCTTCGCGTCTCTCTATGGCGCCGGCAACGGGCTCCTCACCATCACACGCGGCACCATGCCTCTCGTGCTGTTCGATCCGCGCAGCTACGGCACGCTGGTTGGCCGCCTGATCGCCCCAAGCTTCATCTTCTCGGCTGCCGCACCGGTCGTCTATGCCTTCGTCATCGAACGTTTCGGCAACAGCGGCGCGCTCTATCTGTCGCAAGCCGCCGCCGCCATCGCCTTGCTGGCAGGTGTGCTCCTGCTCACCTTGTGTCGGTCGAGACGGCCCGTCTAATGCACCCAGAAAAGACTTGGCGCATTGCCGGCGAGCCGTTCGATTTCGGCCACGTCGTCTTGGCTCAACTGCCCATTGACCGCATCGGCATTCTGCAGCACCTGCTCCGGCGTTGAAGCGCCCGCGATGACGCTCGGCACCGCGCGGCGCGACAGCAGCCAACGGAAAGCCAATTGCAGCATGGTGATGCCGCGCGCCGTGCAGAATTCATCGAGCCGCTCGACGATTTCATAGTTGCGGTCGCGCAGAAAAATATCGGCGAGCATTTCGCTCTTGGTCAAACGGCCTTCTGGCAACGGCAGGTTGCGGCGATATTTGCCGGAGAGGAAACCGCTGGCGAGCGGGAAGAACGGCAACAAGCCAAGTCCATGATGTTCGAGCGCCGGCAGCAGCTCCGCCTCAACGTCACGCGCCAGCAGGCTGTATTGGTTCTGGCTCGAAATGAAGCGTTCGGCATTGAGCTTGTCGGAGGCATGCAGGGCATCGACAAGCTGCCAGGTCGGCATGTTGGACATACCGATGTAGCGCACCTTGCCTTGGCGAACGAGATCGTCGAGCCCGCGCAGGGTTTCCTCGATCGGCGTCACATGGTCGGGGAAATGCAATTGATAGAGATCGATCCACTCGGTGCCGAGGCGTTTCAAGCTCGCTTCGACGGCCGAGATCATATAACGGCGCGAGCCATTGGAATGATGGCTGCTGCGATCGAGAGGCAGACCGAATTTCGTGGCAATGACCGTATCGGCCCGGCGCGCCCCGAGCGCACGACCCAGAATCTCCTCAGAGGCGCCCGAACGATTCATCGGATAGACATCGGCCGTATCGAAGAAATTGACGCCCGCATCGAGCGCCGCATGAATGACCTTGCGCGAAGCCTCCTCATCGAGACGGCCGCCGAAATTGTTGCAGCCGACGCCCAGCGTTGAAACACGCAGGCCCGATCGGCCAACCGTCCGAAACTCCATGGTCTTCTTCCTCTCCCTCGACGTGCTCGATGGCACTTGCCCGCGTGCATAACCTTTACCATCCGACGCGGTCAACGCTTCGGCAAGGAAGCGTAGCTAGACATGAGCAGAGCCTTATCTTACTCTTTGCGACATCGGAGGAAATACGTCACATGAAGCATCGCGTCGAAAAGCTCGCCTGTGTGGCGATGGCTCTCGGTTTGTCTGCCTGTGCGACAGTCGAAAACCTGACACCGACGGCGGCCCGCGCGCCGGCCTCGGGTTCCTACGAAACGCTGCCCGCCGACAGACTAATCGGCAAATGGGGCATGGCCTCCTATCGCGAAGAAAAGGATCGTGCACGCACGGAGCGCATCGCGCGCCAGTGCCGCCAACCCTATGTCATCGCCAAAGGACCGACCGATGGCGTGATGATGCATGTCGCCGACGACTCGCAACAATATGAACTCGCGCTGAAACGCGCGCGCGATGGCAAGACCTATCTCGGCTTCGCCACGCCACCGGGCGACCCGCAGGATCGCGAGATCGTCTCCATGACCGATAAGGAGATGATCATGCGTTTCGTCGATCCGGATGCCAATACGCGTTACGGAACCTTCATCTATGTGCGGTGCTGAGAGAGCTACGATGACCACGCAAGACACGATTTCGACGCGCAGATCGATGCGTCCCTGGCTGGCAGCCGCGATGGTCGCCACCGTGACTTTGCTCGCGCCCTCGTTCGCGCAGGCACAGGCGGCATCTGCCGCCGCCCAGCGCGAGACCATGAACGTCGGCGACGAACCGGGCCGCATCTCCACCGAGGAAACCATCATCCGTGATGGCCCCTATGCACGCCAGCTCGTCTTCTTCCGCTCCAACGAACCACCCGGCACGCTGGTGATCCACACGTCCGAGCGCTTCATCTATTACGTCCTCGGCAACAACCGCGCCTTGCGCTACGGCATCGGTGTCGGCCGCGAAGGCTTTCAATGGTCGGGCCTCGTCAAGGTCAGTCGCAAGGCGGAATGGCCCGACTGGACGCCGCCACCCGAAATGATCACGCGCCAGCCCTATCTGCCGCGCTTCATGGCTGGCGGCCCCGGCAATCCGATGGGCGCGCGCGCCATGTATCTCGGCTCGACCGTCTATCGCATTCACGGCACCAACCAGCCCGAGACCATTGGTCAATCGATTTCGTCTGGCTGTTTCCGTCTCGCCAATGGCGACGTGATCGATCTTTTCTCTCGCACCAATGTCGGTGCGAAAGTCATCATCCGCCATTCCGCGCAGCTCTAATCCGATCGCAAGGACAATCCATGCTCGATCCAATTCGCACTACAGGTCTGGCGCTGGGGCTCACTCTCGCCACGGTCACCCTGCCCGTTCATGCCGGAACCCTCGACGACGTCAAACAGCGCGGCACGCTCTCGTGCGGAGTCAGCACCGGCCTCGGCGGCTTTTCCGAGCGCGACGACAAGGGGCAATGGAGCGGCTTCGACGTCGACTTCTGTCGTGCCATCGCCGCTGCTATTTTTAACGATCCCTCGAAAGTGAGCTACGTACCGCTCAATGCCGCCGATCGTTTCGAAGCCCTGCGCGCTAAACGCATCGACGTGCTGTCACGCAACTCATCGTGGACCTTTGAACGCGAGGCGAGCCTCGGCCTGCTCTTTGCCGGCATCACATATCACGACGGCCAGGGCTTCCTTGTGGCGCGTAAGCCGCAAGTGATCTCGGCCCTCGAACTCAACGACACCTCGGTGTGCGTACAGGATGGCACGACCACCCGCGCCAATCTCGGCGATTTCTTCAAGGCCAATTCCATGACCTATCGCGAAGTGCTCGTCGCTTCGCCGGGCGATGCGATCAAGGCGCTTGAGAAAGGCGAATGCGACGTGTTCACCGCCGACCAGTCGGCGCTCTACGGCGAGCGCCTGAAACTGTCGCAACCCGGCAGCGCCATCGTGCTGCCCGACGTCGTCTCGAAAGAGCCGCTCGGCCCCGCGGTGCGTGGCGACGACGTCGCCTGGTTCAACCTGATCAAATGGACGAATTTCGCCCTCATCAATGCCGAGGATCTCGGCATCGGCACGGCTACGCTCGACGAAGCTTTGAAATCGAGCAAACCGGACGTGCGCCGCTTCACCGGTGCCGAAGGTGGCTTCGGCGCGCAATTGAAGCTCGAGCCTGATTGGGCAGTGCGCGCGGTGCGCGCCGTCGGCAATTACGGCGAGATGTTCGAACGCAATGTCGGCGCAGCGTCCAAACTCGGCATTCCCCGCGGTTTGAACCAGTTGTGGTCGAACGGCGGCATTCTCTACGCGCCGCCGCTGCGTTAGGGCACACAAACGTTACAAATAACTGCCAAGCTATCCACACCCATCGCCGCGATCGTTCAAATTGTAACGATCGCGGCGATCTTTCTTTAGCGTTATTGATTTCAAATCTTCCGAATTGATTGTTCAACGATAAACCGCTCAAGGGCGCGACAGTTTAACGCCAATGACCATTCATCTTGACCACGATTTGCCCCACCTCGCCTCGCGACACCAAGATCTCCTCGGCCAACTAGCCAACGATCCCAGCCACTATATCGAGGAAATCCCGCATCCCACGCAACCGCGCCTGGTTCTCAAAAGCGCCGCCGACGCCGTCGTCGACGAGACGCCAATGAGTCTCGACGCCTTGCAAGCGCTGATCGACCTCATGACCATCGGTGCGCTCGAACGCTGCTATTTCCCCGGCGAGGACCGGCGCGTCGCTTATCGTCTGGCCGGCCGCAAAGCGGCGGCACAGCGCTTGCCGGAGGAACAGCGGCGGATCGCGTGAAGCGCTCGGATGGAACGCGACATCAGATTGTAGAAAACCAAATCTACGCCTCTCGCCGTTGACCTTTGCTCTCGCCCGGTGTTCGTTCGCCGGCAGACCAACAGTGAAGAGGTTGCGCCATGTATGTCGCCATGAACCGTTTCCAAGTCCGCCCCGAGGCGGCGACGGCCTTCGAACAGATGTGGCTGAAGCGCGAAACGCGGCTGCCGGAAGTTCCAGGCTTCCTGTCGTTCCACATGCTGCGCGGGCCACAGCGTGAGGATCACATCCTGTTCTCCTCCTACACGCTGTGGGCTTCACGCGACGCCTTCGAGGCCTGGACGAAATCACCGCAATTCGCTTCCGCCCATAAAGCGGCGGCGAGCAAGACGGGCAGCGATCAGAAGTCCGAGCAGCAGCCCATGACGATTGGCCCGTCGCAGTTCGAAGGGTTCGAAGTGCTGCAGGTGATCGACGGCAAGTCCGTGTCTTCGGGACAGGCTGCGTAAACCCGACGAAACATAGGCGGCAACAAGCCGCCTATTCGTTATCCGCTTATCGATTGAAGCGGATCGGCACGGCCAGCGAAATCGTCCGGCCGCCAATGTTTTCGGGTGGTTGCGGCACCGGGCTCGCCCGCCGCATCATCGCCACCGCCTCGCCGTCCAGCGCCGCATCGCCAGAGCTGCGCACCAGGCTCGACGATAGTACGCGCCCCGACCGATCGATGGTGAAAGCGACGGAGGCAGAGCCGGCGCTATTCGCGCCCGCCGGGAAGCGCTTGTAACGATTAAGATGCGCAATCAGGCTGCCGCGCCAGGAGGCCATCGAGGCTCCCGAAACGGGCGCCGACGCCGCCACCGGCGCCGCGGCACCGGTTTGAGCTGAAAGACGCGAGGCGGCGGCAGCGCGCGGCGGTGCGACACGCTCCGGCTTATGCGTATCCACCTTGGCATGCCGCACTTCGCGCTTCGGTTCCTTCGGCTTCACCTCGCGCACCGGCTTCGGCACGACCTTCGGCATCGGCTTAGGCTCGATCTTGGGCTCGATTTTCGGCTTGGGCGTTTCCATCACCACGTCGCTGTCTTCGACCTTTGGCAAGGGCGCGACCACGGCTTGTTCCGGAGCCGCTTGTTCGGGCACCTGCGGCTCCGCCACTTCAGGTTGAGACGTTTCTTCGGGCGGCGTCGGTTCCGTCTTCACCATGTCTGGCGACGGCGGAATATCGACGTCCGCCAGCTCAGGATCGACCGCCAAAGCGGCGAGTTCGATGACCATGCCTTGCGCCGGTTCGGCGGCTTCCGCCGGCGCCGGCCGCCAGCTAACGGCAAGCCAGACCACCGCTCCGTGCGCCAACGTCACCAGCAATCCGGCTGTCGCCCAGCGCAGGCGCAAGCCCCAGATGTTCTGCCCATCTGCGGGCTGTCCAAAAACGTAGCTGTCCATGGCGATCTCATTCGACGGGCGGCAAGCGAATTCACGCGAAGGCCGGCATCGATCCGTCTATAGCCAAGTATTTCCTTGGCGCAACAAATGTATTTTTTAAATATTATAAGTTTTATCCGTCACAATTGCTTCGACACACTGCGCCGATCCAAGCAGGTACGAGCTACAGGTCTGAAGGACGAAGGTCAGTAAAACCCGTGATTCTACGGAGTGTTTTGACGCCATTTGCGGGAAGACGCCGAGAATAGCCATATCCGGTCTCCACAGCCCCAAAATGCCACGCCGCTTCAGGGAAGCCACTGACTCTTTTCAGGAATATGGCCAAGCTATCTCTGTAAGAATTACAATCTATATATATTCAAAATATATAGTATATGCTTCCGCTATATTCTGCTTGATCCGAACTATATTGTTAATCTAAGGCGCCACACCAAAGAATGGGGGCGCTTTTATGAATTCTAAATGGAATATTCCGGTCATTATACTGACCGCGGCATCCGCTTTCACAACTAGCGCGGCTGCCCAACAATCCACAAACACGACGCCTGAATCGGCTATCGACCTCGACCAGATCACGGTGACGGCGACCCGCAGTCCGCAGCAGGTCCTCGACGTTCCGGCCACCGTGAGCGTCATCACCCGCCAGGAAATCGAAGACCACGGCATCCGCGACATGCAGGATCTCGTGCGTTATCAGCCGGGCGTCAGCGTCAATCGGCAGACGTCGGGCACCGATCCTTTCGGCAATTTCGGCGGCTTCACCATCCGCGGCGTCGGTGGCAACCGGGTGCAGATGCGGGTGGATGGCGTGCGCGTCATCGAGCGCATCACCGACGGCACGCGCGACTTCGTCGGTATGCCCTTCATGAAGAGCGTCGAAATCCTGCGCGGTCCGGGCACCGTGCTGTGGGGCGCCGACGCCTTGGGCGGCATCGTCGCCTACCGCACGCTCGACCCGTCCGACCTGTTGCGCGACCCGGCCAAATCCTACGGCGGTAAGCTCGACACGGCCTTTGACAGTTTCGACCGTTCCTTCGTCAAGACTGCCATCGCGGCGGTACGCATCAATCCCTCGCTCGAAGCCCTCTTCGGCATCAGCCACCGCAGCAACAACGAGGCGCGGCTGAGCCAGGCCCGGGCCGACGGCGGCATCTACGGTTGCCCGGTTCCTTCGCTACGCTACCTGCCCTGCAATCAGCTCAACCCGGTCTCGCAATCGACCCTGAACGGCTTCGCCAAACTGGTCTACCGGCCAACGACCGATCACGAGTTCAAGCTCTCGGGCGAATGGTACGATCGCGATGGCACGGTCAATCAGATCTATGATTACAACGTCGTCAGTCTTGGCATTCGCAACGGGCCTTACCTGCGCAATCAGGTATTGACGCGCAAAACCATATCGCTCGAACACGAATGGAATGTCGGCGCACCTTATCTGGACAGCATCCGCTGGCAGATCTCGCATTCGGAGCAACAGCGCAAGTTCATCAGCGATCGTATCCAACAACTCGCCAACAATCAGCTCCGCTACACCCACGGCTATCTGAGCTATCTGGAAAAATTCACGCAGCTCGACATCCAGGCCAAATCAACTTTCGTACTGGGGCCAAGCCGCCACAAGCTGACCTACGGTTTCCAGGGCGATCTCATGCAGGCCGACTACAATCGGCGTGACGATATCCGCAATCTCACCACCAATGTGCTGACGACCACCATCGCCGGTGGCTTCAATTTCGCCAACTCAACCACCAAGCGTTACGACTTCTTCCTGCAGGACGAGATCGAGCTGTTCGGCGACCGCTGGACGGTGACACCGGGCATTCGTTACGCCAACTACGAGATCAATCCGAAGCCGGGTCCGGGCTATATCTACATTCCCGGTAAGCTGCCGCGCGATCTCGCTGCGCACCGCTTCGTGCCGCAGCTCAGCACCATATTCAAGCTGAACGATACTTACTCGGTCTACGCACGCTATTCCGAAGGCTTCAAAATGCCGACGGCGCAGCAGCTCTTCACCTCCCTGCCCGCCGGCAATCAGGTCGTGATCCCCAATCCGGATCTGCGTCCCGAACAGGCGCAATCCTATGAAGCGGGTATCCGCGGCAAGTTCGCCCAGGGCTGGTTCTCGATCGGCGTCTTCCACACCCGCTACAAGGACTTCATCCAGGAACTCTATCAGGTCAACGCCAGCGACATCACCTCGCGCAATCTGTCGTCGGTGACGATTTCCGGCGTCGAAGCGTCCGCTGAATGGCGCTTCCACGAGCGCTGGCTGGCCAATCTCTCGGTCAGCTATCAATATGGCAACCAACGCGCGACGCCCGGCGCGGCGCAGACGCCTTATACGGACATCAGCCCGCTGACCGCTGTTACCGGTCTCAAATATCAGATGCCCGAACATGGTCTCGAAGCCGAATTCGTCGCGACTTTCGCTTCGGCCGTGACGCGTGCTGCCACATCGACCACGTTCAAGCCGCCGGGTTACAGCGTGTTCGACGCCTATCTCAACTGGAAGCCATTGCCGAATGTGACTTTGCGCGCCGGCATCCAAAACATGTTCGACCGGCGTTATTTCTCGAACGTCTTCCGCTACGACATCGCACCATCAGCCAGTGTGCGTGCCGTCAATCCGCTTGAACTGCAGACCGCACCGGGCCGTACGTTCAAGATCGGCGCGACGATCGATTTTTAAGAAGCCGTACATGCGAACGGTGCCGGCCTCGCGCCTGGCACCGTTCCGCCGTTCAGGAGTAGCCTTATGTTAGATCAAACCGCCGACCGCGAAATCCTCGATGTTGCGGTAGAAACCATTCTCGCCCTTTTGCCCCAGATGGGACGCATCATGCTCGGCACACAGGCCGGCGGCGCCACCCACGAGAGAATAGGCGAAGTTGCATCCATCACCATCGACAATGGAACGGCGCGACTGTCGGGACCATGCCACGACAGCCAGATCGATCTCGCTCGGATCGCGGCGGTCATCGCCGATCGCTCCGGACGGATGCGTGAACGCATTTTGCCGAAACTCGAAATGCAGGACCGCGACGGCGTCACTTTATTCAGCCTGCATGCACTCGACGGCCCCGAGCCTTTCGACAAAGCATTAGCGCCCTTCGGTCCCGGCCGCCCCGTCGCCCCACCCGAGAAAAAAACCTCATCTCCAGCGCAGGACGTGTCGGCCGACGATTTGGCAATCGTCACCTTCCAGGCGGCGCGCGAAAGCGGTGAGCCCATCACCATCGAAATGCACCGCCCGGGCCTCATCCAGGCTTGGACCGGCGAAGTGCCCGAACCGAAGCCGGCCATGGGCTTCATCAACGTCATGACCAAGGATTTTCACCTGCACCTGATGGTCGGCGCGGTCGCGCGCTGGCGCAAACTCAGCGACGGGAAGGACATTGAGCTACATGCTGAAACGGCCGATGGGGCGCTGACCGGCCTGGTGCTGCGCGGCACACCGCAGGCCTTCGTCCATCTGACGGAAACGATCCATCATGGTTGAAGCGATACCTGCATCGATCCCGCACCATCGCGCCCGCTGGATCGACCCGCAAACCCGCCGTGAAATCGCCCAAAGCGAGCTGATGGCGCGCATGGCCGCGCAACAGGTCATTTTGCTCGGCGAAACCCACGACATCGCCGAAATCCACCGCTGGCAATTGCAGGTCTTGACCTGCCTGCATCTGCTGCGTCCACGCATGGTCGTCGGTTTCGAAATGTTTCCGCGCCGCGTGCAGCCCGTCCTCGATGCCTGGGTGGCGCAGGAGCTGACGACAGATGAATTCATCGAACGTAGCGAATGGGCAAAGGTGTGGGGTTTCGATCCGGCCATCTATCTGCCGCTGTTCTATTTCTGCCGGCAGCAGAACGTGCCGATGCGAGCGCTGAACTGCACACGCTCGCTGGTAACCCGCGTCGGCCAGCTCGGCTGGGACGCCATTCCCGTCGAGGAACGCGACAGCGTCACCCCTTCGGCCCCGGCGACACAAGCCTATCGCGACTACCTGCTGAGATTGATGGCTGGCGTCACGGCCCGCGATGCCTCCTTCGCCGCGCCGGAACGGTTCGATCGTTTCGTGCGGGCGCAACAGGTCTGGGACCGCTCCTTCGCCTGTGCCATCGCCGATTGCCTGGAAGGGCAGCCAGACGATCCCCTTGTCGTCGGCATCATCGGACGCGGCCATCTCGAATATGGCCATGGCACGCCCTATCAGTTGCGCGATCTCGGCATCAACCGGATCGGCATTCTGCTGCCGACCGACAACGACAGCCATGATGTGAACGCCCTCTCCGGCCTTGCCGACGGCCTCTTCCGGCTCGCCTATCCGGAACCGCCGGCCGACCGGCGGCCTGTCGCGCCGAGGGCCAGCGCATGAGCACCCTCGCCAGCCAGTTCATCCGCCTCACCCGCCTTTGCATCGCCGGCGAAGGCGGCCCGATCGGCCTGTTCTACGTCTTCATCCTGTTCGCGCTCGGTCTTGGCGGTATCTGGATCACGGTGCAGATCATCGGCTGGACCGCCGTCTTCTACAACGCCTTGCAAAAGCTCGATGTCGACACCGCGATCTGGCAGATCGGCGTGTTCTTCTGCCTGATCGGCGCCAGCGCCGCCATGTTCTTGACGGCCACTTATCTGCGTAAAATGCTGATCATCCGCTGGCGGCGGACATTGACCGAGGCCGTGCTCGACCGCTGGCTCACCGGCAAGGCCTATTGGCATCTGCGCGACCGCAAGGATGGCGGCATCGACAATCCCGATCAGCGCATCGCCGAAGATTGCCGCATCTATGTCGACAAGCTCACCGGCGAAGCCGTCGAACTGATGGTCAATATCGTCGCGATCGTCTGGTATGTCAGCATCGTCTGGGGCCTCTCGACCTTTCCGCTTTCCATTACGCTGTTCGGGCTGAGCATTGAAATCCCGCGTTACATGGTCTGGGCCGCCCCGATCTATGTGGTGATCGCCAGTACGGCCACTCATCTACTCGGCGCACCGCTCAAGAACATCAATTTCGAGCAACAGCGCCGCGAAGGCGATTTCCGTTTCGCGCTGTCGCGCTTTCGCGAGCATGTCGAGGCGGTGGCGCTCGCCAATGGCGAGGAGGCCGAGCGCCGCCTGTTGCGCGATCGCTTCCGCGCCGTGCTCGACAATTGGCGCCTGCTGGCCCGGCGCGATTTGATCCTCGGCTGTTTCACCCGGCCCTACATGCAGACGGTGCTGCGCATTCCGCTGTTCCTGGCACTGCCGGCCTTTCTCGCCGGCAAGATCACGTTCGGCGGCTTGATGCAGATCAGCTCCGCCTTTTCCAATGTCGTCACCACGCTTTCGTGGTTCATCTTCTCCTATCGCGACCTGGCGGAACTGGCGGCAGCCGCCAATCGCCTCGCCTTCTTCCTCGATGCCGCGGAAAACGCCGGGCGGCAGATCGCGCAGCCGCAGATCGCCACGGCCTCGGACAGTCGCTTGACGATCGATGATGTGCGTCTCTCGACACCGTCAGGCAAAATGCTGCCGCCATTCGAACGTCTCGACCTGCAAGCCGGCACATCCTATTGGCTGTCGGGTCCATCCGGTCGCGGCAAAAGCACGTTGACCAAGGCGATCGCCGGCCTGTGGCCGCATGCACAAGGCCGCATCGACAAACCGGAAGCCGACATCGCTTTCATGCCGCAGCAAGCCTATCTGCCGCTTGGCAGCCTGCATGCCGCTCTGGCCTATCCGCTCGATCCGCATGAAATCACCGAAGAGCGTTTCCTCGAAGCCCTGAAACTGGTCGGGCTCGAGCGCCTGAGCGGTCTGGAAGGCACGGCCTGGGAGGAGACACGGCGCGGCCTGTCCGGCGGCGAACGTCAACGGCTAGCGCTTGCCCGATTGATTCTGCAACAACCGGATTGGGCTTTCCTCGACGAAGCTACCAGCGCGCTCGATCAAGAGAGCGAAACCACGCTGTTGCAGAACCTGCGAACGACGCTTCCGCACACAACATTCGTCTTCATCGCCCATCGCCCGCCACAAGGCGCCGGACGGTTCGAGAAGATCGACCTCTAAGACAACTCGTTCACATTCAGCACGATACACCTCGCCACATCGCATCGTCTTTCGATCGATGCGATGTGCATTCAAAAACTGCAAAATATTGCAGCTTAAGCGCGTCTTTTCCCGCTTGATCCCGAACCCTATTCGGATCACCCTGCTCACAAATATACTGACGCACAATTACGGTGCGCGGTGATGGGATGATCCGAACCAAGGGAGGCTTACATGGCCAATGCTCGGGGCAGTTCGCGTCGTGTCTTCTTGAAAACTGTCGTTGCTGCCGGAGCGACCGGAACGGTGGCCGGCGCGCAAGTCGCCAATGCTGCGGCACCGGCCGAACATCTCGACCTCCCTCCCCCTAAGCCCAGCGCCCTGCCGCCGAATGCCCAGGTCGCCGCCGCCGAAGTGGGACAGGTGCCGAACGCACCGGAAGAAAGCCGCAAGCCCGGCTCCGATTTCATGGTCGATGTCATGAAGTCCCTCAACTTCGACTACCTACTGACCAATCCGGCCTCGAGCGTTCGCAGTTTTCATGAGTCGCTGATCAACTATGGCGGCAACAAGATGCCGGAGATGCTGACTTGCATGCACGAAGAGTCGGCGATCGGCATGGCGCACGGCTATTTCAAGATCACCGGCAAGCCGATCCCCGTTTTGGTGCACGGGACGGTCGGATTGCAGCATGCAACCATGGGGATTTTCAACGCCTGGTGCGATCGCGTTCCCATCATCGTCATCGGCGGCAATCATCTCGATGCCGCGACGCGGCCGCCCGGCGTGCCGACATTCCATGCCGCACAAGACCCCAATGCGATCATCCGCGATTTCACCAAATGGGATGACCAGCCGGTTTCGCTGAACCACTTCGCGCAATCGATGGTGCGGGCTTATCGCATCGCGATGACGCCGCCCTACGAACCGGTGGCGATCTCCCTCGATGCGGGTTTACAGGAAGTCCCTTATCCGAAGGGCGAAAAACTCCAGATTCCAAAATACGTCGCCAGCGCACCACCGCAGGCCGATGCGGCGGCGCTGCGCGAAGCGGCCAAACTGCTCGCCGAGGCGGAAAATCCGGTGATCATCGCCGACCGCGCGGCACGTACGCTCGCCGGTATGCGCCTTGTCACCGAACTCGCAGAAACCTTGCAGGCGCCGGTGATCGATCAACTCGGCCGGCTCAATATCGCGACCAATCACTATCTCAATCAATCCGCCCGCGGTCGCGCGCTGATCGCGCAAGCCGACGTCATACTTGGTCTGGAACTGTCGGATTTCTGGGGCACGGTGAACGGCTACATCGACAACGAGGACAATCACGGCCACGGTTTGCAGGAGCGTGGAACCAAGCCATCAGCTAAGCTGATCTCGATTTCCGCGACGGAACTGTTGAGCAAGTCCAACTTCCAGGATTTCCAGCGCTTCCAGCCGGTCGATATCGGCATGGCCGGGGATGCCGAGGCTTCGCTTCCCTTGCTCATCGAATATATCAAATCGGCTCTGCCGGCGGGCAAGAAGGATGCGCTCAGCCAGCGCGCCGAACGCATGAAGAAGGCCTGGGCGGAAAACCGCGCCCGTTCCATTGCCGCGGCCGGCATCGCCTGGGACGCCCAGCCGATCAGCACGGCGCGGCTCTGCGCCGAAATCTGGAATCAGATCAAAGGCGAAGACTGGTCCATGGTCAGCCGCGATTCCTTCCATAGCTCCTGGCCGACACGGCTCTGGCCTTTCGACAAGTATTATCAATTCATCGGCGCTTCGGGCGGATACGGCGTCGGCTACGGCGCACCGGCCGCCGTTGGCGCGGCGCTTGCCAACCGGGCCTTCGGCCGTTTCTCGCTCAACATCCAGTCGGACGGCGATCTGATGTATGCGCCCGGCGTGTTGTGGACCGCCGCGCATCACAAGATCCCGCTCTTGAACGTGATGCACAACAACCGTGGCTATCACCAGGAGGTGATGCACGTGCAACGCATGTCGAACCGGCATGATCGCGTCGCCAATCTCGGCGGCGGCTCGGTGCCCGTCGGCACCGGCATCGAAAATCCCAACATCGACTACGCCCGGCTGGCATCTTCACTGGGCATGTGGTCAGCCGGGCCGATCACCGATCCAAAAGATCTGGCGCCGGCGCTCAAGCGGGCCGTCGAAGTCGTCAAAAGTGGCGAGCCGGCGCTCGTCGATGTCGTGTGCCAGCCGAGGTAAGCTGATGACCAGAAGCTTTTTGCAATTCGCGTCCCTCAGCTTTGCCGTCCTCGTCGGCTCGTCTTTGCAAGCCACTGCGGCTGATGACACCGGCCATGCGCAGTTTCTGAAATATGGCTGCTGGCAATGTCACGGAACCGAGGGCCAAGGCACTTCGGCCGGCCCGAAACTCGCTCCGGAGCCGCTGCCTTACGAAGCTTTCTCGGCTTTCGTCAGAAGCAGTTCGCGGCAGATGCCGCCGTTCCGTGAGCAGGTTCTCCCTGACCAGGATTTGCAGGCGATCCACGCCTACCTGTCGTCGCGGCCGCCGGCCGTCGACGTGAAGAAATTCATCGACCCTTAGAAAAAAGGGCCGCCACTCATCCGAGCGGCGGCCCTTTCATTTTAGGCCGAAATGGCACCGAAGCGGCCACTCTGGAAGTCGGTGATCGCCTGCACGATCTCGTCCTTGGTGTTCATCACGAACGGGCCGTGCATGACCACCGGCTCGTCGATCGGCTCACCGGCCAGAACCAGCAGACGAACGTTGCCATTGGCTTCGATCGTCACTTCGCTGCCCTTCTGATCGAGCAGGACGAATTCAGCCTCGCGCGCAATGGCCTCGCCGTTCACTTCGACCGTGCCTTCCAGCACGACCACAGCGGCGGTGTGACCCTCCGGCACTGGCAGACGCGCCGTCGCGCCCGGCTTCAACGCCACATCCCACACCTCAATCGGCGTGAAAGTGTGTGCGGGGCCGCGCTTACCTTCGAACTCGCCAGCGATTACCCGCAATGTGCCTGCCCCTTCGGACAGATCGACGGCGGGAATATCGGCGTCGAGCAGGCTCTGATAACCGGGCTCGGCATTCTTGTCCTTCTTCGGCAGATTGACCCAGAGCTGCACCATCTGCAGCGTGCCGCCCTTGGCGGTGAACGCCCTGGAATGGAATTCCTCATGCAGGATGCCGCCGGCGGCTGTCATCCACTGCACGTCACCCGGTCCGATCACGCCGCCACGGCCCGTCGAGTCCCGATGCTCGACCTCGCCCTTGTAGACGATGGTCACGGTCTCGAAGCCGCGATGCGGATGGGTGCCGACACCACGCGGCGTCTTGGCCGGCGTGAAGTCGGCCGGGCCGGCATAGTCGAGCAGCAGAAACGGGCTGATATGCTGGCCGTGGCTGCCATGGGAAAACAGCGAGCGGACGGGAAAGCCGTCACCGACCCAATGCGGCCGCGGGCTGCTGTAAGTTCCGAGAACTTTTTTCATCTCACACTCCTTGTCGCGACGCCCATAGCGTTTCTGTGTTTGATGGAGCCATCAAACGCCAAGAAGACGCGTCAAAATAAGGACGCCGACGTTGGCAAAGAGATAAATCCGCACCAAAAATCCTGTAGAGGGCGATTTTGCGCTAGACTGTCCTAAGGATAGGACAATTCATGAAAGATCTAAACGACTTCAGGCTCTTCGTCGATGTAGTTGAGCAAAAAGGCTTTTCCGCTGCCGCGCGAAAGCTCGGCATGCCCCGTTCGCGGCTCAGCCGACGCATCGGCCTGCTCGAGGAAAGCCTGGGCGTCCGCCTGATCCAGCGTTCGACCCGGCAATTCGCCGTTACTGACGTCGGTCACGAATTCTATCGCCACTGCCTGGCCATGGTGGTGGAAGCGGAAGCGGCGACCGAAGCCGTCCAACGCATGCATGGCGAACCGCGCGGTCTCGTGCGGGTGAGCTGCCCGGCGTCGATGATCTACTTTCAGGTCGGCGCGATGATCGCCCGCTTCATGGCCGCCTGCCCGCATGTCGAAATCATGCTGGACAGCACCAATCGTCGGGTCGATGTCATCAGCGAAGGCTTCGATCTTGCCATCCGCGTGCGCTTTCCGCCGCTCGACGACAGCGATCTGGTCATCCGCAAACTCGCCGACAGCACCCAAAGGCTGGTGGCGAGCCCGGTCCTCGTCAAAGACCTCTCACACCAGCTCGTCCCAGCCGACCTCACCACCCTGCCGAGCCTCGCCTGGGGGCCGGCGAACAGCGAGCACGAATGGTGCCTCGACGGCCCCGATGGCGCGACGGCGAAAATCCCGCACCGGCCGCGGCTTTTGACCGAGGACATGGTGGCGCTGCGCGAAGCAGCTCTCGCCGGCATCGGCGTCTGCCAATTTCCGACCCTGGTGGTGCATGACGATCTCAAAGCTGGTCGCCTGGTCGACATTCTGCCGGGCTGGGCGCCGCGCACAGGCATCATCCATGCTGCTTTTCCATCCCGACGCGGCCTTCTGCCTTCGGTGCGCGCGCTGATGGATTTTCTTGCCGCCGAATATGCCGAACTCAGCCGTATCGAAGCGCGGGACAGCCGGGGATCTTAAATGGCGCGGCAATTGCAGCCAAAGTACACGATCCAGTGTACGGTCATGTACAAGGTCAAAAACCCGTCGCCGCATCCATGCTATGCGGCCGCACCCGTATTGGAACATATCTCGTGACTGCCCCAGCAACGACCCCCGTCAAAACCGGCCTGCCCAAAACCTCCTTCGCCGCCATGCGGCACCCCGCCTACCGCCTGCAATTCGTCTCCTATGTCGTCGCCATGATGGCCGACAATATAGAGCACGTGATCAGCTACTGGTTCATCTATCAAAAATTCCATTCGCCGGCGCTTGGCGGCTTCGCCATCCTGTCCCATTGGCTGCCTTTCCTCTTATTCTCCGTCTCCGTCGGCGGCCTCGCCGATCGCATGGACCGGCGCCGCATCATCCAGTGCGGCATGCTGTTGTTCATCATCGCCTCGGCCGGCTGGGCCTTCTTCTTCGTCACCGATACTTTGACGATGTGGAGCGCCATGCTGATCCTGATCATCCATGGCTGCGCTGGCGTGCTGTGGCAGACGCCGAACCAGCTCCTGCTCTATGACATGGTCGGCCCCAACGACCTGCAATCGGCGGTGCGCCTGAATGCCATGGCGCGCTATCTCGGCGTCTTGGTCGGCCCAGCCGTCGGCGGACTGATCATGTACACGCTGGGGCCCATCAAGGGCATCATGCTGAACACCTTGTTCTACCTGCCGATGCTGTTGTGGCTGTTCTGGGCGCCGGGCAAGGCGGCGCAGCCGCTGGCCCGCGCCGTGCGCGGCTTCGGCGACATCATCCAGACCATGCGCGACATCAGGCCGAACACGATACTGACTTCAATGACGTTGCTGGCGGGCCTCACCTCCTTCCTGGTCGGCAATGCCTACAGCGCGCAGATGCCCGGCTTCGCCCAAGATCTCGGCCATGGCGATCCCGGCATTTCCTACAGCCTGTTGTTGGCGGCCGACGCCGCCGGCGCGGTGCTGGCCGGCATTCTGCTGGAAGGCTGGAACGTCATCCGTTCCACCGCCAAGGCCGCGATGATCCTGGCGGGAGTATGGGCGTGTGCGTTGCTGGGCTTTGCCAGCTCCGGCAGCTTCGCACTGGCGATTGTGCTACTGATGATCGCCGGCTTCTGCGAACTGTCGTTCAACACCATCGCACAGGCCTTGGTGCAGTTGAACGCGCCGCCCGAGAGCCGCGGTCGGGTCGTCGGCCTCTACAACATGGCTGGGCTCGGCATGCGCGCCTTCAGTGGCCTATCGGTGGGCCTGCTCGGCGCCTGGATCGGCATCCACTGGTCGCTCGGCCTCTCCGCCTTCGGCGTTCTTTTCCTACTTCTCATCGTCTATCACTTCACCGTCGGCAAGGCGCCGGCGAAGAGCCAAGCGTGAAAGACCCGTGAAGGAGACAAGGATTTGAACACCGGTGCCCTCGTTCTGTTCTCCGGTGGACAGGACTCCGCCACCTGCCTCGCCTGGGCGCTCGATCGCTTCGACCGAGTCGAAACCATCGGTTTCGACTACGGCCAGCGCCATCGCATCGAACTCGATTGCCGCGACAGCATTCGCAAAGGCCTGGCCGCACTCAATCCGCGCTGGGCGCAGCGGCTTGGCGACGACCACACGATTGACCTTGCCGTGCTCGGGCAGATCTCCGATACGGCGCTAACGCGCGATGTCGGCATTGAAATGACCGAAGCGGGTCTGCCCAACACCTTCGTACCGGGCCGCAATCTGGTGTTTCTCACCTTCGCCACCACATTGGCCTATCGGCGCGGCCTCAAACATGTCGTCGGCGGCATGTGCGAAACCGACTACAGCGGCTACCCCGACTGCCGCGACGATACAATCAAGGCGCTTCAGGTGGCCCTCAATCTCGGCATGGACAAGCGCTTCGTGCTAGAAACGCCACTGATGTGGATCGACAAGGCCGAGACTTGGCGCCTGGCGGAACGGCTCGGCGGCCAGGCGCTGGTCGATCTCATTCTCGAGGAAAGCCACACCTGCTATCTCGGCGAACGCGGCACGCGCCACCCCTGGGGTTTCGGTTGCGGCACCTGCCCAGCCTGCGAACTGCGGGCCGACGGCTATCGTCGCTACAAGGCGAGTTAGAGCAAATCACGTTTCGCTATAAACGTCAGACTGCTCCGACGCTGTCCTCTGGAGCATCCGGCGCGAAGGGCCGAAAGCGCAGCACGAACTCCGTGCCGCGCGGCGAGCGGCGATGCACCTCGATCTCGCCGCCATGCGCCGCCATGATCCGCTGCACGATGGCAAGACCGAGGCCAACGCTGTTGGTGCCGCGCCGCCGGTCCCGTCGCCAGAACCGCTGGAAGAGCAACTGCTTGTCGTCATCGCTGATGCCCGCACCTTCGTCGGTGATGCGCAGCGCCCCAGCCTGATCGACGATGACCTCGATTTCGCTGCCCTCCGGCGAATATTTCGCGGCATTCTCGACGAGATTGCGCAGGGCCCGCGCGATCATCTCCACGTTGCCATTCACCGGCACCGGCCCATCCACCCCCGAGACGGACACCGACCGCCCTTCGCCGAAAATCAACGGCGCGAGAAAAGACACCACATCGACCGCGACCGCATGCAAATCAGCCTGCTCTTCAGGACCGACGACGAAAATCTCCGATTCCGCCATTTCGAGGAGCTGATTAACCGTGTGCGACATGCGCTCAACGTCGCTGCGCAATTGCCGCGACACTTCGCGATCCGCCATCGTGTCGATGCGGGTACGCAGGATCGCCAAAGGCGTGCGCAATTCATGCGCCGCATCCGCCGCGAACTCATGCTGCTGCCTGTAGCCCGCCTCCAGACGTTCAAGCGCATTGTTGATCGCCAGAACCAGCGGCCGAATTTCGCCGGGCAGTTCGGCGCTCGGCAGGCGCACGCCCGGCTGCGACGGTCGGATGGCTTCCGCCTCTTCAGAAGCGCGGATGACCGGCCGGAAAACGGTACGCACGATGGCGATGTCGAGGCCCAGCAAAAGCAGCAACAGCGGCAGCGTCACCCAGGCAACGCGTTGCAGAAACCGGCCCAGAATATCGTCGATGATGACGTCGCGGTGAGACAGGTCTTCGCCCACCTCGACCCAGAACGGCTCGCCGTCGATCGTCTCGGGAATACGCGCGCCTTGAACCGTCAGGCCGCTATCGCGGCGCTCAAGATATTGCGTTTCATCGGTCAGCACGCCATCGGGAAAGACGGCGGATTTGTCGGCCAGCGAGGAGAACAGCACTTTCCCCTGCGCATTGAGAATAGCGTAGCGATAGCGTCCGTAAGCTTCGGAATAAATGTCCTGGATGCCCTCGGGCAGATCCAGATGCCAGGCCCCATTGTCATCGCGCGTCAGATATTTGCCGATCTGGTTGACCTGGCTGGTGATGAACTGACGCTGGATCTCGTTGGTTTCCGACGCCAGCAGGAAGTACAGCGCCACCGGCATGAAGATCGAGACACTGCCGACCACCAGAATGTGCAGCCAGACGATACGCGCGACAATCGAATTGCGGCCTATACGGCGTATCACGCGTTGGCCTCAGAGATCAGATAACCCACCCCGCGCACCGTATGCACCTTCACCGTGGCGCCGTGGTCGACGAGCTGCTTACGCAGCCGGTAGATATAGACCTCGACCGCATTAGGCGAGCCATCGCCCGACAGGCCAAAGAGCTGGTCCTCGAAAACCTGTTTCGGCACCACCCGGCCCTTGCGCCGGAGCAGCAATTCGAGCACGGAGATTTCGCGCGCATTGAGAGTAATCGGCTCCTGATCGACGAAAGCCTGGCGATTGGGCACGTCGAGCTTGAGATTGGCGATGGACAGCATCGTATCGGCCAATTGCCGCGGCCGCCGCTGCAGCGCTTCGATGCGGGCCAGCAATTCCTCGAAGGCGAAAGGCTTGGCGAGATAATCGTCTGCCCCCGCTCGCAACCCCTCGACCCGATCGGAAACACCGGAGCGGGCCGTGAGGATCAACACCGGCACCGCGTCATTGGCCTGGCGCAACTCACGCAGCAAGGTCAGGCCGTCGGCATCCGGCAGGCCCAGATCGAGGACCAGCAGCGAATATTGGCCCAGACGAAGCGCATGGCGGCCATCGGCGGCGCTGGCCATATGATCGGCCAGATAGCCCGACGATCGCAGACCGGACATGATCAACGCGGCAAGTTCGGAATTGTCCTCCACCAGCAAAATGCGCAAACCGGCCACGTCGTCCGTTCTCCCGTGAGTCTCGCGGCCAGTCTATGCCAGAGGCGCTACGGTTCCAATGAGGGTAAAAGACCTGTTCGGGTCACGAGATGTCAGGGCTTGGCCAACTCTTGATTTTTCTCGATAGGCCGCAAGCGGCCGACATCGCCGATGCGGATATAAAGTTCGAGCAAGGGCGGCACCATTTTCTGTGTCGCCGCGGCGACCTCCGACTGGTAGGCCGCCACCTCGGCATCGCTCTCGATTTTCTTCCCCGCATTAGCAAAGATCACCTGGATCATGCCATTCAGAGCCGCGTTCAATTCAGAAGCCGCCTTGGGTCCCGCCTCAGTATTGAACATCGGCAGAAGCGAAAGGTTTTGGGCACTGATCCGTGCCGTCAGCTCCTGCAGTTTGAAAACATCCGTACGAATGTCCTCTCCGGCCGCGAGCCTTTGCGTCACGACGGCATAGAGGCCCTGGAACTCCTCCATTTTCGTCCGCAGGTCGCCATAGTTCCTGATGACGAAATCGGATTTGATTTTCTGTTCTTCAAACTGGGCGTTCACCCGGGGCGCCAGAAAATAGGTGCCACCCGCGCCCAGCAGCAGCACGAAGAGGGAAAACCACATCGGCGTGCGGTCGCCGATCAGGAAAGTCTTGACCGCCTCGCGGCGGCGCCCTTTCGTCGAACCGCCCTCCGTCGCTTCGCTCACCCCTGTCTCCCAACCAGACTTTAGCTCTTTTGAGCGAAGGAGAAACCATCGGTCCCGACCCAGCCGTGTTCCGAGATGTCGAAGATGACGCCGTCGGGATCCTTGAACTTGCGTTCGAAGTTGCCTTTCTGCTCTTCGCCGAAATCGAAGAAGAACGTGCCGCCGGCTGCTTCGATGCGCTGTTGCGCGTCGACGAGATCATCGACCTGGAAGCCGAAATGGTGCGGGCCGGCGAAGCTCTTGGCGTCTTTCAGGCCGGAGCCGCGCTCGCCGTTGAAGCTCAACAGCGCCAGATTGACCACACCGTCGCTCAGATAAATGCCCGAACCGATCTCGTTGCTCTCGCGGCCGACTTCCTTGAGTTCGAAAACCTGCGAATAGAAGCGTGCCGACGCTTCCAGATCCTTCACGCTGATCGCGAAATGCCTCAGTCGCGCCATTGGCCGTCTCCTTCGTTATGCCCGCGAACGTCACCTACGCTTTAGCACGTCGGGCCATCAACTGCCGCTCGGCAATAAATAATCATAAAAATCGATCATTATGATAAAAACAATCCGTTAGACAGATTGATTAGATCGGCGCATCAAGGCGGCGGAGATCGATATGACCCTTGAACAATTGCGGATTTTCGTCGCCGTCGCGGAGCGGGAACATATGACCAAGGCGGCCCAGGCCCTCAACGTCACCCAATCCGCGGCCAGCGCGGCGATCGCCGCCCTGGAGGCCCAGCATGGCATCGCCCTCTTCCACCGGGTCGGCCGCCGCATCGAACTGACCGAGCCCGGACGGCTGTTTCTGGAGGAAGCCCGCGCCGTTCTCGGCCGCGCCGCCAGCGCCGAACTGGCCCTGGCTGAATTCGGCGGCCTCAAGCGCGGTACCCTCAAACTCGTCGCCAGCCAGACCATCGCCGGCTACTGGCTGCCCCGCCATCTCGCCGCCTTCCGCCAGCGCTATCCCGACGTGGCAGTCGATCTCGACATCGCCAATACCGGGGGCGCCGCCGAGCGCGTCCGCGACGGCGCGGCGGAACTGGGCTTCGTCGAAGGACCGATCGACGAACCGGCGCTCGTCAGTTGGGAGGTGGCGCAGGATCAGATGACCCTGGTCGCGGCGCCCGGCACGACCGCACGCACGATCGACAAAGCCTGGCTGCAACAGGCGCGCTGGATCATGCGCGAACAGGGCTCCGGCACGCGATCGAGCTTCGAGGACGTCTTGCGGGCGCGCGGCATCGACCCAGCCCAGCTCGACATCGCGCTGACCCTGCCCTCCAACGAAGCCGTGCGCACCGCCGTCGAAGCTGGCGCCGGCATCGCCGCTTTGTCCTCGCTCGTCGTTTTGCGGGCCGTGCGCGCCGGCATGCTGACGGAACTGAAATTCGATCTGCCGCGCCGGCCCTTCTTCGGCCTGCGCCACAAGGAACGCTACAGCAGCCGCGCTGCCCAGGCCCTGCTCGACCTTATCAAGGAGAACGACTGATGGCGCCCCAGAGCCGAACGCAAACGCCCGCGCGGATCATCCGCGTGCTGAACGGCCTGAGCCCTTTGGCCGCTCTCGATCATCCACGCGAAGTCATCCGCCAGTTCACGCCCAATTGGTTCGCCGCCACCATGGGCACCGGCATACTGGCCTTGGCACTGCCGCAAGTGCCGCGCATCGGCCCGTCGCTGCAAGGCCTTGGCGAAGCCCTGTGGCTCGTCAACATCGTGCTGTTCCTGTTGTTCAGCGCGCTTTACGGCGCCCGCTGGCTGTTGTTCGGCCATGAGGCCAAACGCATCTTCGGGCACAATTCGGTATCGATGTTCATCGGCACGATTCCGATGGGCCTTGCCACCATCGTCAACGGCTTTCTCACCTTCGGCATTCCTCGGTTCGGCACGGTCGCTATCGGTATTGCCGAAGTTTTATGGTGGCTCGATTGCGTCTTGTCGATCCTCTGTGGCGTGCTGATCCCCTATCTGATGTTCACGCGCCAGGAGCATCGCATCGATCAGATGACCGCGATCTGGCTGCTGCCCGTGGTGGCGGCGGAAGTCGCCGCCGTCAGCGGTGGCCTGTTGGCGCCGCACCTGACTGACCCGACGGCGCAATATGCGACGCTCGTCACCAGCTATGTGTTGTGGGCCTATTCGGTGCCCGCCGCCTTCGCCATCCTCGCCATTCTGATGCTGCGCATGGCGCTCCATAAACTGCCACATGAGAGTATGGCCGCTTCGAGCTGGCTGGCGCTTGGCCCCATCGGCACCGGCGCTCTTGGCCTCCTCGTCCTGGGCAGTGATGCGCCCGCGATCTTCGCCGCCCATGACATGGCAGGCGCCGGCGAGGTCGCCCAAGGCATCGGCACCGTCGCGGGCCTCGCCTTGTGGGGCTTCGGCCTGTGGTGGCTTTTCCTCGCCGCCTTGATCACACGCCGCTATCTGCGCTCCGGGATTCCGTTCAATCTCGGCTGGTGGGGCTACACCTTCCCGATCGGCGTCTATGCCGTCGCAACCTTCAAGCTGGGCACGACGTTGAATCTCTCTTTCTTCGGCATCGTGGGCAGTTTGCTCACGCTCGTCCTGGCCATCATGTGGGCTGTGGTCGCAACGCGCACGATTGCCGGCGCCTGGCGCGGCCATCTGTTCGTCTCGCCCTGCATCGCCGATCTGTGCCGGCCAACTCACAATCTGCGGCCTGCGCCTTAAGTCTAATCGGCAAAGCCATGTCAGCACGGCGGGCCAGCCCCTCGCCCCTGGTCTGGCCCTGCGGGCAAAACTGTCGTTAATTAGGTGCCGGACCACAAGAGGCGGTACTGCCGATAACGACGGTTGTTGCCATGAACACTCTATTGCAGCGCACGCTCGAGCGCGTGATACGAAACGGAAATCTCCTGATCACCGACCCTGAGGGCAAGGTGAACACATTCGGTGACGGCAACGGGCCGCCGGCGCATATCGTCATTCACACCAGCCATGCGGAATGGGCGATCACGCGCGATCCTATGCTGGCCTTCCCCGAATCCTACATGAGCGGCGAGGTCGATTTCCTCGAAGGCGATGTGCTGCGGCTCTTGTCGGTCGTGTATAAAAACGTAGGTTTGAGCGTCCACGGCAACGTGCTGACGCGCATCATCGAAGGCACGCGCAACCTTTTCAAACGCCTGCAGCAGCTCAACACGGCGAACCGGGCGAAGGAAAACGTCCACCGGCACTACGATCTCTCCGGCGAGCTCTACAAACTCTTCCTCGATGAGGACATGCAATATTCCTGCGCCTATTTCGAACGTCCCGACATGACGTTAGAAGAAGCGCAGCTCGCCAAAAAGCGCCATCTCGCCGCCAAACTGCTGATCAAGCCTGGCCAGCGCGTGCTCGACATCGGTTCGGGCTGGGGCGGGCTCGGCCTCTATCTGGCACGCCAGTGCGAAGCCGACGTGCTCGGCATCACTTTGTCGACGGAACAGCACGGCGTGGCGGAGGAGCGCGCCCGCGCGGCTGGCCTCGACAAGCGCGTGCGCTTCGAACTGACCGACTATCGCGACCTGACTGAGCCCTTCGACCGGATCGTCTCGGTCGGCATGTTCGAACATGTCGGCGTCAATCACTTCCGCACCTTCTTCGAGCAGTCGGCGAAGCTGCTCAAGAAGGACGGCATCATGGTGCTGCATTCGATCGGCCGCAACGGACCGCCGATCGCCACCGGCGCCTTCATCCGCAAATATATCTTCCCAGGCGGCTATATCCCCTCGCTGTCGGAGGTCCTGCCGGTGATCGAAAGCGCCGGATTGATGGTCAACGACATCGAAATCCTGCGCTTCCATTATGCCGACACACTGAAAGCCTGGCAGGAGCGCTTCCAGGCGCATCGCGATCGCGCCAAGGAAATCTACGACGAACGCTTCTGCCGCATGTGGGAATTCTATCTGGCCGCATCGGAAGCCGCCTTCCGCTGGCAGGAGCTGATGGTCTTCCAGATTCAGCTCACCCATCGCAACGACGTGGTGCCGCTGACCCGCGGCTACATCGACCAGTTCGCGCCCAGCCGATCAGCGGTACCGTCACGCGCCCCCGCCGCGGTCAACAGCCCGTGACAGAGGATCACCGCGCCGCCAGCCTTTGATCAGCCCATAGATCGCCGCTTGCTGTTCGAGCCTACCATGTTGGCCGACGATCCCGGCGCTCTCGAACTGTCGCTGCGGACACATCTGTTCGGCCGGACGGTCGTCATCGCGTCGCGGCATGGACAGCAGCAATATCGACGCGACCGCCGCCATGTGCTCGGCGGAATGGATCAGTATTTCATTCGCCTGATGCTGACCGGCGAGCATAACGGCGTCTGCGGAGAACGCACGACGCCGACCGCCGCTGGCGATATCATCGTCTTCGATCTCAGCCGTACGTTCAACGGCGAGGTCGGAAATGGCTCCATATTATCATTGATGTTGCCACGAGCCGCCGTCGACAAAGTGACTGGCGGACGCGACCTGCATGGCCTCGTTTTCAAGAAGAGCGAGCCGACGACGCGATTCTTGACTGAGTTCATGATCAGTTTCGCGACGCTTTCAACAACCTCCGATGGACAGGACCTGCAAGCCATCGAGGACGCCGCCATAGACCTCATCGGCGCATGCCTGGCTCGCCAGGCGCCGCTGCCACAAGATCCGGCTCTGGCCCATGTGTTGCGCCACCGCCTGCTTCATTTTATCGACACCCACCTCGCCGATCCCGCCCTTGGACCGGCTCTACTTATGCAGCGTTTCCAGGTCTCGCGCGCTCACCTCTATCGGATGTTCGAGGCTGAGGGCGGCGTCGCGACGATCATCCGTGAAAAGCGGCTCGATGCAGCGTTTCATGCTTTGGCTTCGTCCGACGGGAAAAACCATTCGGTGACACAGATCGCCCATGACTTCGGCTTTTCCAGCTCCACGCAATTCCACCGCGCCTTCCGGACGCGCTTTTCCTTAACCCCTAATCAAGCGCGCGGTGAACTTTCAACGGCGCCTAATCAACGCTTCAAACCGCTCAATGGGCTTTTTGACAAATATGTGCGTCAACTCAATTTTGGCGCTTCCCGCCCACATCTGACGAGCGAGCCTTAGGCTTGCATCACACAGAAAAATAAGAACAATCGCGCTTAAACGTTCCTCAACGGCTCCTCTGATTATGTGCGTGTTCATTCTTAAGGGGGCTATTCATGTGCGATCAGTGTTCCTCGCCAAACCCGAGCAATAGATTAAGGTTCTCTCGTCGCCATCTGCTGGGGGCCAGCGCGGCGCTCGCCACAGCTTCCACGGCACCATTTCAGGCGGCATTGGCGCAGCCGGCGACACCACAGAATGCCATTTCTCCCGATGACGCCCTGAAGCGCATCATGGACGGCAATGCGCGCTACACCACCAATACATCCGCCAATCAGGACTATTCCGTCGGCCGCGCCGCCCGTGCCGCGGCGCAACATCCGATCGCCGCGATCCTGAGCTGCGCCGACTCGCGCGTCGCGCCAGAACTTGCTTTCGATCAAGCGCCCGGCGATCTCTTCGTCGTTCGCCTCGCCGGCAATTTCGTCAATGACGACGGTCTGGCCAGTCTCGAATATGCGGTGAAGATTCTCAACGTGCCCTTGATCATGGTGCTCGGCCATTCCAACTGCGGCGCGGTTGATGCCGCCATCAAAGTCCTCAACGACGGCGCCACCCTGCCCGGCCATTTGCAGCAGTTGGTGCGCGACATCAAACCGGCGGTCGCTGCAGCGCAGAAAGATAAACCAACCAATCTGCTCGCAGCGTCCATCACCCAAAATATTCGCAATGGCGTTCGCCGGCTTGAGACAGCCAAGCCTATCCTTGCCGACTTCGTGCAGGCGAAGAAGATAAAAGTGGTTGGCGCACAGTATGATCTGGCAACGGGAAAGATCGCTCTCGTCTGACCTGACATCGCCAACAGCTAGACGAAAGCCGCCCTTTAATTTGGGCGGCTTTTCTATTTTCGCACCGCAAACACGCCAAGCCCCCTCTTGACGAGATCCAGAATGACGGCGCATGATCCAAATAATAAAACGTCGTTTTGAATAATGAAACAACTGAGCGCCACGAGGGAACCGCATGGGCAAGGCGGAGAGCGTCAACACCGAGCCAGGGACGAGCACGCTCGATCTCGCGCTGCGGATTGTCGAACATCTCGCCTATCAAAGCGGACCGACGCCGCTTGGCGCCATCGCCGCAGCCTTCGACGCATCCAAATCGACCGTCTATCGTCACCTGCAAACGCTGCTGCGCCACGGCTTCGTGCGCCACGACCCGGCCACCGGTAGCTACGACATCGGCGTCAAGATGATGGTGCTGGGCGAGGCCTCGCGCAGCCGTTTCGACATCGTCACGACAGCACGGCCCGAACTGCTCGCCTTGCGCGATGCGACCGGCCAGGCCGTGACGATATGCACGCTGATCGATGACGAGGTCGTCGTTCTAGAACTGATGCAAGGGCGCACCGTCATCGAATTCGCCACCCGTCCCGGCACGCGCATGGCCCTGCACGCCAGCGCTCACGGCAAGGTGTGGCTCGCCTTCGGTCCCGACCGTCTGCTCGCTGACATAACGAGCGCCCCGCTGCAATCCTGGACGCCGGACACGATCACCGATCCCAAGAAACTCGCCCGCGACGTCAAAGAAGCCCGCGCGCGCGGTTGGGCGACGGCTCCCGACGAGGTGATCAGCGGCGTCAACACCTTGGCGGCACCGGTGCGCAACCATCACGGCACGCTCGTCGCCTCCATCGCTATCGTCGGCGCCAAACAATTCATTCCGGCGACACCCGAGCCCGCCCAGATCACCGCGACGCTCGAGACCGCCGCCCGCATTTCTGGAACATTAGGTTGGAGATCGTAACGCCATGACCTATTCGCTCGCTGTCGATATCGGCGGAACCTTCACGGACATCGTTTTACGCAACGATGCCGGCGCGCTGACGGTCGACAAGACGCTCACCACCCATCACGACCTGCTGGAGGGCTTCTTTCACGGCGTCCATTCCGTGCTCTCGAAGGCCGCCATCGACGCCAATAATGTCGACGGTGTCGTCGTCCACGCCACCACGGTCGTCACCAATGCTTTAATCGAGCGCAAAGGCCAGCCGACCGCCATGGTGACGACGGAAGGTTTTCGTGACGTGCTCTTCATCCGCAACGAGCACCGCTACGAAATGTACGATCCGCAGATCGAGTTTCCCGAACCCTTGGTGCCGCAGGAACTCACCTTTTCCATCGCCGAGCGCACCCTGGCCGACGGGCAGATCCTGGCGAAGCCGGCGGAAAAGGACATCGCCAGCCTCGTCAGCCAGTTGAAAGCCAGCGGCGCCAAGGCCGTCGCCATCTGTTTCCTCAACAGCTTCGCCAATCCGGAAAACGAGCGGCAAGTGGCCGCAGCCCTACGCCAGGCCCTGCCCGATCTCTTCATCTGCACGTCGTCGGACGTCGCGCCACAGATCCGCGAATATCCGCGCGCCTCCACCACCACGGTCAACGCCTATACGATGCCGATCTCGCAGCCCTATCTGAAGCGGCTGAGCGAACGGCTTGAAACTGAGGGCTTCGCCAATACGCCACTAATCATGCTGTCGTCCGGCGGTGTGGTCGGCGCCGAAACCGCCGGCCGCAATCCGGTGCGGATGATCGAGAGCGGACCGGCCGCCGGTGCGCTCGCCGCCTGCCATTATGCCGAACTGCTCAAGATCGACCGGCTGATGTCCTTCGACATGGGCGGCACCACCGCCAAGGCCTGCCTCATCGAAAACCGCGTGCCCCTCGTCACCGGTCTGTTCGAGGTCGACCGGCGCTACCGCTTCAAGGATGGCAGCGGCCTGCCGGTGACGGTGCCCTCGATCGATATGATCGAGATCGGTGCCGGTGGCGGCTCGATCGCCCATGTCGATGATCTGGGTCTCTTGAAAGTCGGCCCGGAAAGTGCCGGCTCCATGCCAGGGCCGGCCTGCTATGGCCGTGGCGGCACCAATCCCACCGTCACCGACGCTGATCTGATGCTCGGCCTGATCGATGCGGATAACTTCCTGGGCGGCGACATGAAGCTCGACAGCCCGGCCATGCGGAAAGCCTTCGATCGCCTGGCTGGCGAATTGAAACTATCACCTGTCGAGGCGGCGCGCGGCATCTATCGTGTCGTCACCGAAGCCATGGCTTCCGCCGCCCGCGCCCATGCCACCGATCGCGGCATCGACTATCGCGGCCTGCCGCTCTTCGCCTTCGGCGGCGCCGGCCCGCTGCATGCCTGCGGCGTCGCTGCGCTCTTGCAAAGCGCCTCGGTGATCGTGCCGCCGCAATCGAGCGTGCTGTCGGCCTTCGGCACCCTGGTGACGCCGGTGCGTCTCGATCTGGTGCGCAGCGATCTCGGCCGCCTCAACGATCTCGATTGGAAGCGTGTCAACCATATCCTCGGCGAATTGACGAAGGAAGCGACCGAGGCGCTGGCAGAAGCCGGCTGCACGCCGCAGGACGTGCGCTTCGAATTCGGCGCCGACATGCGCTACGTCGGCCAGCAGCATGAGGTGCCCGTCACTTTCGAGGCCGACCCGCGCAGCAACCACGATATTTCCGGCATCGCCAACCGCTTTGAGACCGCCTATCGCACGCTTTACGGCGTCACCCCCTCCCATGTCGGCATCGAGATCGTCACCTGGCGCGTGACCGCGCGGGGACCACTCGTTCCCTTCAAAGCTCCAGCCAACGCGGCCGGCAAAGCGGCTGCGCCAAAACGGCATCGCACGGTGCATGCCTGGGAAGACAATCAGCAGGTCGCCGTTTATGCCCGCGCCGATCTCGCCGTCGGCCAGAAGATCGAAGGCCCCGCCATCATCGAAGAACGCGAGACAACGACAGCGCTGCCGCCGGGCTGGAGCGCCGTCATCGATAGCTACGGCTGCATCGTCGCCACAAAAGGATAACGTCATGGATCCCGTCGAACTCGAAATCCTGTGGTCTAATCTCATCGGCATCGTCACCGAACGGTCGAAAGCCCTGCAACGCATCGCCTTCAGCCCGATCGTGCGCGAAGCGGGCGACCTCGCTTGCGCTCTGTTCGATCGGCGCGGCCGCATGGTGGCGCAGGCCAATACCGGCACGCCAGGCCACATCAATTCGCTCGCCTTCGCCGGCGCTCATCTGGTCAAATTGTTCGACGGCAAATGCGAGCCGGGCGACGTCTTGATCACCAACGATCCCTGGCTCTCGGCCGGCCATTTCTTCGACATCACTTTGCTGACGCCGATCTACGACGGCGACAAGATTCTCGCTTATATCGGCTCGACCATCCATCACACCGACATCGGCGGTTATGGCATCGGCGCCGGCGCGCGTGATGTGCACGAGGAAGGCCTGTGGATTCCGCCGCTGAAATTCTATGAGCGCGGCGTCCCTAATGCGGTGCTGCATGCCATGATCGGCCGTAATGTCCGCACGCCCGATGCCGTGTTCGGCGATCTCGCGGCCCAAGTGTCCAGCGGCCATGCCGCCGCCGATCATCTGATCGCGCTGTGCCGTCGCCACGGCCTCGAGGATATCGAAACCCTGTCGGACGAGATCATCGCCCGTTCCGAGGAAGCGACGCGGGCAGCCATCCGCAAGCTCAAGCCCGGCGTCTATCACGGCGAAAGCCAGTTCGATGTGCCGGGCGGTGAGATCATCACGCTGAAAACCGCCCTCACCGTCGATACCGACAAAGGCAGCATCACCGTCGATTTCGACGGCTCCTCGATGCAGACTTCGACCGGTATCAACGTGGTGCTGAACTACACCCACGCGTATTCGACGTTCGCCATCCGCAGTTGCCTGAACCCGGAACTGCCCAACAATACCGGCAGCCTGGCGCCCATCGAGATCAAGGCGCCCGAAGGTTCGATCGTGAACTGCCGCTATCCGGCGCCAGTCAATGCCCGCCACGTTGTCGGCATGTATGTGCCGATGCCGATCCTCAAAGCGCTCTATCAGGTGATGCCCGAGCGCGTGTTGGCGGAAGGCTCCGGCGCGGTGTGGACCATGCAGATCCAGGGCAAGAAGGCCGACGGCAACGCCTTCACCTCGTCCATGTTCAATTATTCCGGCGGCATGGGTGCACGCGCCACCAAGCCTGGCCCCAGCGCCACCTGCTATCCCACGGGCGTTGCTGCCGTGCCGATCGAAATCCTCGAAGCGGCCATGCCGATCGTCTTCGACCGCAAGGAATTGCGCCGCGGTTCGGGTGGTCAGGGCCGCACGGCGGGCGGCGACGGCCAGATCATCCAGTTCCATATGCTCACCCAAGACCCCTGGCTGCTCAACGCCGTGCCAAGCCGTCTCGGCCACGGTCCCGATGGTATCGGTGGCGGCACGGCCGGCCAGAAAGGCGTGTTTCAAGTCAATGGCCGCGATGTCAGCGAACCACGTAAGCTGACCATGCAGCCGAATGATGTGGTGCTTTTGGAAACGCCCGGAGGGGGCGGATTCGGATCGTCCAACTATTAATCGACGCGTAAACAGGAGAGGGAGAAAGAATATGCAAGGGAGACACTACGCGGCTTTTGCTGCCGCCGGCTTTGCTGCCGTCCTCACCGCCTCTGGCGCCACCGCGCAGGAAACCTATAAGATCGGCATTTCCGCCGGCCTCACCGGCTATGCCGCGACCGTCGATCGCGCCTGGCGCGATGGTGTCGAGCTGGCCGCTGCCGCTATCAATGCGAAGGGCGGCGTGATGGGCCGCAAGCTGGAAGTGATCGTCGAGGACAATCGCTCCGAACCGCAGGAAGCGGTGACGGTCTATCGCAAGATGCTGACCTCCGACAGAGTCAACATCTTCATCTCGGGCTGCGTCTCGGCCGGCAATTTCGCCGCCGCCGGCCTCGTCGTGCGTGCGCAAGTGCCGATGGTGCTCTGCTCCATCCTGCCGCAGCAGCCCGACCAGGTGAAATGGGCGTTCTCAACCCTGCCGCCGGCCGGGTTCGAAATCACCAAGCGCTACGAATATCTCAAGAACAAGACCAACATCCGCAAGGTCGGCGTGCTGCACGACCCCACCCCCTATGCCAATCTGCAGAAGGGCGTGGCGGAGAAAGCGGCGGCCGAATATGGCATCGAGGTCGTCGGCGTCGAACAATACAAGCAGGACGATGCGGACCTTTCGGTGCAGATCGCCAAGATGCAGGCGGCGGGCGCCGGCGCGATCCTGAAGATCGGCCTCGGCGGTACCACGCTGACGGCGGCCAAGAACATCAAGCAGCTCGGCTCCAACCTGTTGCTGCTGACCAGCCTCGAGGACATTGCCGTCTTCAAGCCGGTGGCCGATGTGCTCGGCGACAAGTTCTTCTTCGTCGCCTCGCCGTCGCAGGTCTTCGACGCCCTGCCCGATGGCGCACTGAAAACCGAGATCGGCCGCTTCCTCAAGCCCTGGCACGCCAAGTTCACGGACCGCGATCCGAACTGGGCCTCGCGCGGCTGGGACGGCGTGATGCTGACGGTCGCCGCCATCGAGAAGGCGAAATCCTTCGATGGTCCGGCGGTGCGTGACGCGCTCGAACAATTGACCGGCTTCCAGGGCACGACGGGCGTCTACAATATGAGCGCCACCGTGCATCAGGGCCTCACGGTCAATCCGTTCTTCATCGCCACCATTGCCAACGGTCAGCCCAAGGTCGTGGAATGACAGCCGCCCCCGCGCGGATACTGGAGACGCAGGCGCTGACCGCACGCTATGGTCATGTGCAGGCGCTCTCCGCCGCCGACATCCATGTCTGTGCCGGAGAGCTTGTCGCCGTGCTCGGCCCCAACGGGGCCGGCAAGTCGACCTTGCTGCGCGCCATTCTTGGTCTTGCCTCGACGACGGGCACGGCCAGTTTCCATGGCACGCCCCTGCCCCGGCAAGATCCGGTGGCGGTCAGTTCGCGCGGCGTGGTGCTGGTGCCCGAAGGGCGCGGCATTTTCGGGCCGATGACCGTCTCCGAAAATCTTCAGCTCGGTGCCTATCGCTTGCGTAGCGACAAGGCCGAATATGAGCGCCGGCTCACGCGCGTGCTGGCGCTGTTTCCGCGTCTTGGCGAGCGTCTGTCGCAAACCGCAGGCTCCATGTCCGGCGGCGAACAGCAGATGCTGGCCATCGGCCGCGCCTTAATGAGCGACCCGAAAATCCTTCTGCTCGACGAACCCTCGCTCGGCCTGGCGCCGCGTGTCATCGCCGAGATCATGGAAAAGCTGGCGCTTCTACGCGATGAAGGCCTGCCGATCCTGCTCGTCGAGCAGAAAGCACCGGCGGCGTTGAAGCTGGCGCAGCGCGCCTATGTGCTCGTCCTCGGCCGCATCGTGGCCTGTCTCGATCCCCGTGACCTGAGCTCGCATGATGACCTTGCCAAATACTACTTCCACTGAGCGCGCCGGCCTGCTGCCGCGCGCTCGGCCTTTGCAGCTCCTGCCCTGGGCGGTGTCAGCCGCCATCGTCGGCTATGCCTTCGTCGTCGGCGGCTATATCGCGACGGTGATCGCCTTCGCCCTCGTCTATGTGGTTTTCGTCACCGGGCTGAACCTGTTCATGGGCTTCGCCAATCAGGTGTCCTTCGGCCAGAACGCCTTCGCCGGGCTCGGCGGTTATGCCTCGGCCATTTTGACGACCACCTACAACTGGCCCGTGTTGCCGGCGATGATCGCCGGCATCCTGCTGGCCGTCGTGATCGCACTCATCATCGGCTATCCGACTTTGCGCCTGAAAGGCCACTATCTCGCCATGGCGACATTGGCCATCGGCCTCATCACCTATGAAATCGCCGTCGAATGGCAGTCGATGACGCAAGGCTATCTCGGCATCTCCGGCATTCCGCCTTTGGGCATCGGCTCCTATGAGATCATTTCCGACCGTGGCCAGCTTGCCATCCTATCCATCGTCGCGCTGCTGGCCGTCTTCATCGCCGCGCGCATCAAATCATCGCGCATGGGCCGCGCCTTTCTGGCGCTGGGCGCTTCGGAGAATGCGGCGCTGGCGCTCGGCATCAACGTGTCGCGCACCAAGTTGATCGCCTTTCTCACCGCCGCCGCTTTCGCCGCGCTGGCCGGTGCGCTGTTCGTCCATGTGGTCGGCTATGTCAGCCCGGAAGTCTTCGGCCTGCACATGGTCATCCTCGGCTTCACCATGCTTTATGTCGGCGGCATCGGCAGCATTGCCGGTCCCTTGATCGGCGCGCTGCTGATCAGCCTGCTGCCGGAAGTGCTGCGCGGCTTCAAGGACTATCAGGACCTGTTCTATGGCGCGGCACTGATCCTGCTGTTGATCTACGCGCCACGCGGCCTCGCGGCTTTCTTCGAACGCCGCGAACGAACCGGGAGCGCGTCATGACCACGCGCCTGTCGATCGACAATCTGACCAAGCGCTTCGGCGGCCTCGTGGCCGTGGGCGAGGTCAGTTTCGATGTTCCCGTTGACGGTGTAACGGCGGTCATCGGCCCGAACGGCGCCGGCAAGACGACCCTGTTCAGCCTCATCTCCGGTTTCCTGCCGCCCACCGAAGGCACGATCCGTTTCGAGGGTGACGATATCGTCGGCCTGACGCCGGACAAGCTCGCCGCGCGCGGCCTCGTCCGGACGTTTCAGCTCGTACAGCTCTTTCCCGAAATGAGTGTGCTCGACAATGTGAAGGTCGGCCAGCATCTGCATACGACAAGCGGCCTGCTTGCCGCCGTACTGCGGCCCCGCGCGACACGCGAGGAAGAAAAGCAAATCGAAACCAAAGCGCGCGAACTACTCGATCTGGCCCGGTTGACACCTCTCGCCGACCAACCCGCCAAAATTCTGTCCTACGGCCAGCAGCGTCTACTCGAACTGGTGCGCGCCTTGGCAGCCCAGCCGCGCCTGATCCTGCTGGACGAACCGGCGGCCGGGCTCGACGCCAACGAATCCAAGCATCTCGCCGCGATGATCCGCCAGATCGCCGCCAGCGGCGTCACCGTTCTCCTCATCGAACACGACATGTCGCTCGTCATGTCGGTAGCCGATCGGGTGATCGTGCTCGATTTCGGCCGCAAGATCGCCGAAGGCACACCGGCGGAAGTGCGGGCGCATCCGGCGGTTCTCGAAGCCTATCTCGGTGGCGTGGAGATCGCCGATGTCTGACTTCACCTATTTCGCGCAAGTTCTGGTCAGCGGTCTCGGCACCGGCTGCATCTACGGCCTGATCGGCATCGGCTTCTGCGTCATCTACAACGCCAGCGGCATCGTCAATTTCGCCCAGGGCGCCTTCGTCATGCTGGGCGGCATGATCACGCAAGTGGCGCTGACCCGGTTGGGCCTACCGCTTCCCATCGCCGCCATCATCGCCATTCTTTTAGTGGCAATTTCGGGCACGGTATTGGAACGGGTCGTCGTGCGTCCCCTATGGGATCGCAACGCCACCATGTTCGTCATGATCCTGGCGACATTGGCGGCGCAGATCGTCGTCGAGCGCGCGACTTTGCTCGCCGTCGGCGACCAGCCCCGCACCCTGCCCGTTTTCACCGATCTGCCGCCGTTGAAATTCGGCGGCGTCGCGGTGAGCCTGCAACTGATCTGGATTCTCGTTACCTCCTGCCTAATCGTTGCCGGCCTCGCCGTCTTCTTTCAGAAGACCAAGACCGGGAAGGCGATGCGCGCCTGCGCCATCGACCGCGAGGCGGCGGCGCTGCAAGGCATTCCGGTCAAGCGCATGCTGGCGCTCTCTTTCGCGCTCAGCGCCGGCCTCGGCGCGCTCGCCGGCGTCTTGATCACGCCGACGCAATACACCGCCTTCAATGTCGGCGTGCCCTTCGCCATTTCCGGCTTCATCGCTGCCATTGTCGGCGGTTTCGGCAAACCGTCCGGTGCTTTTCTCGGCGGTCTGCTGCTGGGCGTCGTACAAGCCGCCGCCATCGCCGGATTCGGTTCCGGGCTCAAAAATGTCGCGGCCCTGTCGATGCTGTTGATTTTCCTGTTCCTGCGCCCCGGCGGCATCGTCGGCGCCAGCAAGTGACCAGCAAGTGATATGATCTACGAGACCTGAAGAAAGGATACGCCATGGACATCGCCAAAATCGATTGGAGCAAGACGGATTGGACGCATGTGCGCACCGGCGTCGACCGCAAGGGCTTTTCCGGCACCGGCGCCACCATCGCCATCAATCGGCTGATGCCCGGCCACGAACCGCGGCCGCATTCGCATCCGCACGAACAGATCGCCTATATCATCAGCGGCAAGATCAAATTCGTCGTCGGCGGCGAGGAACATATCCTCGGGCCCGGCAGCGTTCTCGTCGTGCCGCCGAATGTCGAACATTGGGGCGAAGTGATCGGCGACGAGCCGGTGATGAATCTCGACGTCTTCACCCCGACCCGGCCGGAATACTCCTCCTAAGCGCTACTCACCTTTCACGGTCGCGCGCAGCGGAATTTCCTTCAGGGCGAGGAAGCAGAGCGCCGCCAGCGCCGAGATGACCGCACCGGCCAGGAAGATGTCGCGGAACGCGCTTGCAGTCGCGAGTTCCACGGCGGCATCGCCCGTGGTGCCCTCGCGCAAGCCTGGCAGGCCGCTCGCCAATGCGATGGCACCGACGGCCGCCACACCGAGCGCGCTGCCCAGATTGCGCATGAAGCTCAACACGGCGGTGGCGACGCCCAAATGGCGATAATCGACAGCGTTCTGAACCGTGACGGTGCCGATCGGGAACATCGAGCCCATGCCGAAACCGGCAACGAAGAGGAGCGTTTCCGTCAGCAACAGAGAAGCCGTGGTAGATTGCAGCGCCAGCACGGTCAGGCAGACGGCGGCGAGCGCATAGCCGCCGACGGCAAGATATTTGTAGCGCGGCACATGCTGCACCATCTTGCCGATGACGGCGCTGCCGACGGTCGTCCCCATGATATAGGCGACCAGCGCCACGCCGGATGCCGCTACCGACAGGCCGAGATGCGACTGCAAATAGATCGGCACGTAAACGGCAATGGCCAGACTGCCGCCCATGCCGAAGAAACAAGCCAGGGTAGCCGCCGCGACGATGGGGTTGCGCAGCACTTCGAGCGGGATCAACGGCTCTTCCACCCGATTAAGCCAGAACACGAACAGCAGCCAGAGAATGAACGACGCGCCGAGCAGAGATAGAATGACAGGCGAAAGCCATGGATAAATGCCGCCGCCCCAGGTCAGCGCCAGCATCAAGGTCGTCGTGGCGGCGAGCGTCAGCAGGCCGCCGACGAAATCGAGACGATGGCGATGCGTCGGCACCGCCAGCTTCTTCAGCGGTCCGGCCAGAATGAACAGAGCGCCGATGCCAAGGGGAATATTGACCCAGAAGATCAGCGACCAATGCCAGCGCTCGGCGAAGAAACCGCCGAGCAGCGGTCCGGCCAGGCTGGCAATCGCCCAGGTCGCCGAAATATAGCCGGCATAAGCGGCCCGTTCGCGCGGCGGCACCGTATCGCCGATGACCGTTTGCGCCAGAACGAGCAAGCCACCACCGCCCAGCCCCTGCACGGCGCGGCCGACGATCAGAGTGAGCATGGTCGGCGATAGCGCCGAGATCACCGAACCCAGGAGAAAGATGACGACCGCGGCGGCGATCACCGGCCGCCGGCCGTAGCTGTCGGAAATCTTGCCATAGAGCGGCGCCGAAGCGGTGGCGGTCAACAGATAGGCCGTGATGATCCAGGGCAGATATTCGCTATCGCCAAGCGCGCTGCCAATGGTCGGCATGGCTGGCGTGACGATGGTCTGATCGATCGCCGCCAACAGCATGACGACGAGAACGCCGATCACGATTGCCTGTTTTTCGCTACGGCCGAGCCTCTCGTCCGGGCGAAGGTCGTTATTGTCTTGAACGTTCATAGGGTCAGCTTTGACAAGAGAAGCGGATGCATCGGCATAAGCGATGCCCTGTCCTGGATCCGCTCTATAGCGTTTTGCAGTTTGACGTAGTCAAACGTCACAAAGACGCGTCAAAAGCATGGGCAAAATCGCATTTCTTCGAAATGCGATTTGCTCGGGTCGAGAATGCTTCCTCTTGGAAGCGGCCGGGCTAACCATCCGACCAGCTCTCGTTTCGGGCCGCTCCTTCTATCCCTGGGCTTGTCACGAGGTCAATGCCAAGGCGATGCTAAAGGCCGGCGTTTAACCCGTGAAATTTGCGGATGCCATCAAAGGCCAACGCTCAAGCAGATGATAAGTGCCAAGCCGACCGAGCCAGCGCTCGTTGTGAACGAGGCAGAACTCTTTCACCACGAAACGGATCGGCTCGATCGCGCGCAGGCGAACCATCCCAGGGCCATAGGACAAGGTCATATGGGGCAAAAAAGCACCAGAAGTTTGCAACTTCAGCCCGTTTTCAGTCATGGCTAAACCAAGCTGACGTTGCAAATCAGATAGTAGCTGACCTTCAGCTCGTAGAACGAGTGGGTGCCAATTTGGGCGCCCTTCATGAAATGTCTCGATGGCTGATAGGCTCACTTCAAATGGAGGAATGGCTATCCTATTGCCGGCCCGTTGCGCGGCATAAAGGAACTTGCTCCGCACCCGTCTATAGTCGGCTATGTGTTGTAAAGAGATATGCAGCCGTTCGGTCAGCAACGGCGATCCAATCAAGCGATGCGTTTTCCGAAAAAGCCGTCCGAACTCTTCCGCTTTAACTGCTGTTTCAGCGTCAGGAAATAACGCATAGAAAATGCGGTCAGGACGACTCGGCCGGCCCGGAAAGTCCCAATAAAAATCGAACGCATCCTGCATGACGCTAACTCCACGCCGCGTGCAGGTCCCCTTAAACCCAGATTAGAACAAAACAGGAACATAACGCAAGTCGTTCCCGCTCAGCAGTGCTAAACTCCCGCCATGGCGATTCACTCTGGCTCCTGTCACTGCGGCGCGGTTCGCTTCGAGGTCGAGGCTAAAATCGATCATGTACGCGCCTGCGATTGCTCGATCTGCCGGCGGCGGGGCGCGCTGACGTTTCGCGTGCCCGAGACGGCACTGCGCCTGTTGACGCCGCGCGAGAACATGACGGTCTATCGGTGGGGAAGCGAAACGGCGGAAGACTATTTCTGCAAGACGTGCGGCATCCTGCCGTTCCGCAAACCGAGCGCACCGACTGCGGCCGAACGAGCGGCAAGCGTCGAACCATTCAAAGGCTGGGCAATCAACGTGCGCTGCCTGGACGATGTCGATCTGGAAAGCCTGCCGCGCGTCAAAATCGCAGGCAGCAAGCTCGTCCTCTGAAGACGGCGCTCAAGCCACTTTGCGCGTCAGCTTACAGTTGAACTCGCGCTCGATATAGATTTCGACGAAGCCCGGCAGCCAGCCCTGGCGCACCATATCCTTGAACGGCTCGGTATAGCGCTCGTCATATTTCTCGGTGAGAACGACGATGCGCCAGAGATTCAGCGGATCGTTATCGTCGCCGGCAGCGGCATGTTCGACATGAAAGAGAGGCTGAAAGTCGCCCGCCTTTAAAGGCTGGCCAGCCTCATCGGGAAACTGCGCGCGGCCCATGAAGAAAATTCGCTGCGTCTCGTTGTCGATCAGCACCTCTTCCAGCACCGTGCCGCGCACGTTCGGATCGATCCAGCCGACCTGTTCGGAAGAGCGGAAGAACCGTTCGGCTCCATCAGCCAATTGATGCCGGCCCCAGGATTTCCCCGTCGACACCACATAAGGAATGAAGCTTGCGGGGTCCCAGGCTTTCCGGCACTCCATGTCCCAGAGCTTGGCGCGCGACATCCGCGCTGGCGGCGTCACCGTATATTTCTCGCGCAGCTTGCTGTTGACCGCGACCGCCGGCAGCTCGAAGCGGCTGTGGCTGGGGTCATTCCACGCCGCCTCGAATTCGTCGGCAACCGCTTTGAACGAGACATCGGAGCCCATGTGCCCTCTCCTTAAGTCTATAACCGCAAAGTCTATGAGTAACTATCTTGAGATTAAGATAATTGACCTTAAGATAAAAGAGTCAAGACCGTTGGCGATCAATAATCGCTTGGTCCGACATCTCAGGGAGGCTTTCATGTTCAGATCGTGGCGCATTTTGCCCCTGGCTGTTGCCATCGTCGCTTCCGCTTACACCGTTGCAGCACGAGCGCAATCGACTATCACCACCCGCAACGACATCACCTTCGCCGAACATGATCAGGTGAAACTCGTCGGCGATCTCTATATGCCGCAAGGCGTTCAGAAAGCGCCGATCCTGATCGCCGTTCATGGCGGCGGCTGGCAGGTCGGCGACCGTAAAATCTATCAAAATCTTGGCCCTTATCTGGCAAAGAACGGTTATGCGGTCTTCGCCATCGAATACCGGCTCAACAAGCCGCAAGCGCGGAGCTATCCCGGCGCGATCTACGACACCAAGGCCGCCATTCAATATGTCCGCGCCAATGCTGCAAGCCTCGGCATCGATCCCGACCGCATCGGCCTGATCGGCGACAGCGCCGGCGGCCATCTGTCAGCTCTCGTCGCGCTAGCCGGCGAGGAGCCGCTCTACTCCACTGACTATCGCTCCGATCCGAACGCCAGCGTTTCAGCCAAGGTCAAAGCGGTCGTAGGCTTCTATGGTGTCTATGACATGCAGGCGCAGTGGCAGCATGACCTCGTCACCCGCCCGCGCGACAATATCGCCGAAAAATTTCTCGGCGCCGCGCCCTATGCCAACCGAAAAGTCTACTTCGACTCCTCGCCCATCAACTATGCCATGGTCGACAAGAACGGCGTCCGCTTCCTGCTGATCCACGGCACCGACGACGATATCGTCGATCCCGCCACCCAATCGACGGCTTTTCTCTTGGCGCTGAAACAAGCCGGCTTCTACGTCCGCACCGTGGTCGTCCCCGGGGCCGGCCATTTCTTCGTCACCGATCCCGTCGATGACACCAGTTTCGGCGGCTTCGCCGGACCGAAGATCGTCCGCTTCCTCGCCGAGATAAACTTCTAAGTGTTGGCGTCATCCCGGATCGCATGCGGCGCCGGGATGACGCGGACTTCTCACGCCGGCTGCAATTGCCGCCGCACGATCGGCGGAAAAGCCAGCCCAATCCCCACGGCTCCCAATCCGACCAGAGCGGAGCCGATGTAGAGCCACATATAGCTGGCGTAAGTATCGAAGATGAGGCCGCCAGCCACCGGACCAAACGCCATCCCGATGCTCGACAACAGAGTCGCCGCGCCAAATACCGTACCGATGATCTGCTGGCCGAAATATTCCCGCGCCAGCACCGCATAGAGCGGCATCACCCCGCCGTAGATCGTGCCGAAAACCGCGGCGAGCAGATAGAATTCGCCAAGCCGGCTGACGAACAGATAGGCGGCGATGGCGACGGCCTGAAGTGTGAGCCCGGTCAACAGCACGCGTTTGACACCCACCCGATCGGCCAGCACGCCGAACAGGACGCGTCCAAACAGACCAGCAAGCCCTTCCACACTGTAGATGCTGACAGCCGCCATCGGCGCGATGCCGCAGAGCGTCGCATAACTGATCATGTGGAAGATCGGCCCCGCATGAGCGGCACAACAGGCAAAGAACGTCAGCCCCAAGACCCAGAATTGTTGCGAACGCAGGGCGTCTTTCACCGACATGCCGGTGCTAACCGCCTGAGGCCCGCCCGAAGCCGCAACGGCTGGCGGTCGACGCACCAGAGAAGCGGCCGGAATTAAAAGCACCCAGGCCACCACGCCGATGACGAACATCGCCGTGCGCCAGTCGTAAGCCGAGATGAGCCAGCGCGCGAAGGGCGAGATCGTCATCGGTGCCACGCCCATGCCGGCCGAGACGAGCGAAACCGCCAGGCTGCGATTGGTCTCGAACCAGCCGGTGGTGGTGGCGATCATCGGCGCGAAGAAGGCACTGGCGGCGGCCCCGACCAGAATGCCGTAGATCAACTGGAACGTGGTCAGCGTTTCCGCCCGGCTCGCCAGAACCAGCGCCAGGCCGAGCAGGACCGCGCCGCTCAGCACCACGATACGCGGACCGAACCGATCGGTCATCGCACCCCAGGCGAAGCCGCCAAAGCCCATGACCAGGAAATTCAACGTCATGGCGCTCGATATGCCGGCCCGCGACCAATGGGTGTCGGTTGCAACCGGTTCAAGAAAAATGGCCAGCGAAAACATCGCGCCCAGCGCGACACAGGTCATCAGCGCGCCCGCGCCGACGATCACCCAACGATAAGAGCTCATGTCCGGCTATCCTCAGGTTCTGAAGAGACTAAACCAAGGACGCGCCAACCTAGGCCATTCCGACATGGGGCGAGAAATTATTCGCAACCATCATCGGCCGCGGGTCAGGAGGTCTCCTGATACCCGCGACCGGAAACGATCAGTGCGTCGCCTTGATATGGGCCACCATCTGATCGACCACCGTCGACCAGCCATCGTAAAAGCCCATGTCCTCATGGGTTTTGCGGCTGGCGGCGTCGCCGTGGACGGCAATCGCCGTGTAACGCGTGCCCTTGCCGTTCGGCTCAAGAAACAGACCGGCCGTGAAGAAAGGCTTAGGCGCAGGACGGAAGCCGGGCAGCAGCGTATCGGTGAAAATCAGTCGCTTCATCGGCACGATCTCCAGATAGCAGCCGAGGTTCGGAAACTCCTGCCCCTCGGGCGAACGCATCACCGAGCGAAAGCCACCGCCGACTCGTAGATCGATTTCGCATTCCGTGACCGTCCACGGTTTTGGAACGAACCAGTGCTTGATGCTTTCCGGATCCGTCCAGGCTTGCCAGACCCATTCGACGGGCACGTCGATCTCCCGTTCCAATACAAGATCCAGCGTCGGATCAGGCTTTCCCAAAGGCAGCATCATTCAGGCTTCTCCTTCTTTTTGAGTGACAAAAGGTAAGCGTCGAGGCGATTGAGCCGGCCCTCCCACATGGAGCGTTGGCGGCTGAGCCAATCTCGCGGAATGTCGAATTGTTCGGGCACGAGTGCGTAGGTTCGCACCCGACCGACCTTAGCGGAGCGGACGAGCCCTGCCCCTTCGAGCATTTTCAAATGTTCGACGAAGGATGGCAGCGCCATGTCATAGGACGCCGCCAATTCGCTGACCGATGAAGGCTTGGCGCTCAACCGTTCCACGACATCGCGTCGGGTCGGATCGGCCAGAGCGCGAAAGATGCCGTCGATCAGCGCCGGCTCAGCGGACATGCCCTGCATCATCACCTGCAATTCCCCTTCGATTGATCCGTGCCCGATCGCGACGGCGCCTCCTCTCAGGCTGGTCAGGTAGCGTGGAAAAATACTAAGGTCAATCCCTAAGTATACAGAGATGGATTGACTATGACTGATAGTCAGTCATATTTGGAACAACGAGACCCAAAGGAGTCTGCGATGAATGGACAATTGTTGGCACTGGCCGGACCGCTCAAAACCCGCGTCGCCATCAGCACCGCCATCGGCCTGCTGATCACCGCTTGCTATGTGCTGCAGGGCCTCTTCCTGGCGCAGGCGCTGGCCGCCCTCTTTACTGGCGCCGCAATGGCCGACGTCATGCGCTGGATCATCGCCTTTGCCGGCATCGTTATCCTGCGCGGCTTCCTGCTGTGGTGCGCCGAAATGGCGGCGCAGACCACGGCGCAACAAACCAAGGAACATCTGCGCGCCCGCCTGCTCGCGCATCTTGCGGCTCTTGGCCCCGGCGTCACCTTGCGCCAGCAGACCGGCGATCTGCAGGCCGTGCTCGTGGCCGGCGTCGAAGCATTGGAGAGCTATTACAGCCGCTATATGCCGGCGATCTTCATCGCCATTCTCGGCTGCGCCGGCGTATTGGCCGTCCTCGCCTGGATCGATCGGCCCTCCGCTTTGCTGCTCGGCGCCTTCGTCATCGCCTTCCCGATCGCCGACCGGCTGTGGCTGCGCTGGCGCATGCCCAAAAGCTCCGGCGTCTTTGCTGCCATGGGCGCTTTCGGCGCCTATCTACTCGACAGCCTGCAAGGCATCGTCACCCTCAAGGCGTTCGACGCCACCGCCGCGCGACGCAAGGAATTGGCGTTGCGCGCCGCCAACCTGCGCCAGGAAGCCATGAACACCCTGGCCGTGACCTTGATGCGCACCGGCCTCACCGGCTTCATCACCTTGATCGGCATGGCGTTGGTTTTGTCCTTCAACAGTTGGCGCACCGCAGCCGGCATTCTGGCACCTGTCGCCTTGTTCACGACCTTGTTCCTCATGCGCGAAGCCTTTCGGCCGCTCGACCGGCTGGAAAAGGAATTCCACACCGCCTGGGCCGCCAGCGGCGCGGCAACCTCCGTATCGGACTTCCTGGCCTTGCAGCCCAATATCGAAGAGCCGGCGACAAGCGCCGCCAAACCGATCGCGCATGACATCGCCTTCGACGATGTGAGCTTCGCTTACGACACGAACGACACCAAGGCCTTGTCGTCGGTCTCCTTCTCCATCAAGGAGAAAGAATTCGTCGCTCTGGTCGGCCCCTCGGGCGCCGGCAAATCGACGGTCATTTCGCTGCTGTTGCGGTTCTTCGATCCGACCTCCGGCCATATCCGCATCGGCGGCACCAACATCAGCGATCTCTCGCTCGAAAACCTGCGCTCGCTCGTCAGCGTCGTCTCGCAGGACACCTATTTGTTCCATGGAACGATCGAAGACAATCTGCGCATCGCCAAGCCGGACGCGACGAAGGATGAAATCCACGCCGCGGCCATCGCCGCCCATATCGATGAATTCATCTTCAACCTGCCGCAGGGCTATACCACCGAAATCGGTGAGCGCGGCGCCCATCTCTCCGGTGGCCAACGCCAGCGGCTCTCGATCGCCCGCGCCCTTCTAAAGAATGCGCCGATCCTGATCCTCGACGAAGCGACGTCCAACGTCGATCCGCGCAGCGAAAGCGCCATCCAGGATGCGCTCGATGGCCTGGTCGGACGGCGTACCACTCTGGTGATCGCCCATCGCCTATCCACCATTCGCAAGGCCGATCGCATTCTGGTGCTCGAAAACGGCCGCATCGTCGAGGAAGGCAATCACCAAAGCCTCGAACAAAGCGGCCAGATTTATTCCCGCCTGATGGCGGCGCAAGGAGAAGCAGCATGACCGACGCAACCTTGCCCTTGCCTTCCACAAGCGCGCAAAAATCCGCTGGCATTTTCGGGCTCATTCCCCTGCTGAAAAGCCGCCGCCTTGTGCTAGCCCTGACCATTCTGTCAGGCATTCTCGCGCAGGCGGGTACTTTGGCGAGCCTCGCCATCGGCGCCTGGCTCGCCGGCAAGGCCGTGACGGGTGCCGCGCCTGCAAGCCTCATCCCGGGTTTTGTCGCACTCGGTCTCGTTGCCCTCCTCGCCGCCATCGCCCGCTGGTGGCAGGCCTATATTTCGCACGACCTCGCTTTCGCTCTGATCGAGACATTGCAGGTTGGCATCTACGATGGGTTGGAGCGGGCCGCGCCCGGTTATGTTCTGGGACAGCGCACCGGTGAACTGGCTTCCGTCGCCACGGCCGACGCGGACCTGATGGAGCATTTCTATGCGCACACCGTCGCCGATTATGTCGGCGCCGTCGTGGTGCCGCTGGGCGCGCTGATCGTCATCTTCCTGCTTTCGCCGCTGGCCGCCCTGGCGCTGCTGCCCTTCCTGCCGCTCGTTGCTTCGGTGCCTTTCTGGCTCGCCCGCCGCGCCGGCGAACAGGGACGTCAGGTCATGCATGAACTCGGCGCCCTCAACGCCCAGAACGTGGAAATGATTCAAGGTCAGCGCGAACTGGCGATCTTTGGCCGCACGCGTGACATGCTTGATCGTCTCATCGGGCAGACGCGCCATCTCGCCGCCGCGCAAAAGCGCTATGGCTCACGGGCCGGTCTCGAACATGCCGCCATCGACGGTCTCGTTGCGCTGGCCGTCTTAACCGCCGCGATCGTAGGCCTGTGGCTTGTGGCGCGCGGCGCTCTCGACCGCGCCCATTTCCCGCTGCTCATCGTTCTTGCTGGTGCAGCCTTGAGTCCGATCGTCGAAGTCACGCAAACCGCCCGCAAGCTCGGCGAGCTGCGGGCGGGCGCGCAGCGCATCCTGACCATTTTTCATCAACAGCCGGCCGTGCCAGACACCGGCCGCGAAGGCCCCACGCCCGATACGACCGTGCGTTTCGAGCAGGTGCGTTTTGGCTATGGCAATAAGGAGCGCGGCGCCGTGCTGAACGGCGTCAGTTTCACCGTCCGCCCCGGCGAGTCCGTGGCTCTCGTCGGCCGTTCGGGCGCCGGCAAAAGCACATGCAGCAATCTGTTGCTGCGATTCTGGGACGTGGACGAAGGGCGTATCGCCATCGGCGATTGCGACATTCGCGACCGGCCGATCGGCGCGCTACGCAAGCTCGTCGCCTATGTGCCGCAGGACATCCATCTCTTCAACGAGACCATTGCTGACAATATTCGACTGGGGATGCCCAATGCTTCGCCCCTGGCGGTCGAACGCGCCGCTCGCCTGGCGCAAGCGCATGACTTCATCGCCGAACTGCCACAGGGCTATGACACGGTCTGCGGCGAACGTGGCGCCCGCCTCTCCGGTGGCCAGCGCCAGCGCATCGCCATCGCCCGAGCGCTTCTGCTCGATGCACCCATCCTTCTCCTGGATGAAGCCTCTTCGAGTCTCGACAGCGAGAATGAAAAGGCTCTGCAAAAGGCAATGGACGACATCCGCCGCAATCGAACGGTCATCGTCATCGCCCATCGGCTGTCGACCATCCGCAGCGCCGATCGCATTCTCGTACTGGAAAATGGCCGTATCGTCGAAGACGGACAGCATGCCGATCTCGTGCAGAAAGGTGGCGCCTATACCCGCCTGATCACATCCGTGGAAACGTTCGCATAGTGGTGATCGCAGGACATCGTTTAAACCTTTCAATTCAGGCTGATCTGCGTTAGTTTTGAATCCATCGCAAACGCCATGCGGATCAGCCTGAACAATGACCGAAATCACCGCCAAACGGCCGCGCACCAAGCCTGCGGAAATACGCCGCGAAGAGCTGATGGATGCTGCCCAGGCGCTCTTTCTCGAAAAGGGATTTTCGGCCGCCAGCGTCGATGAAATCGTCAAGGTCGCCGACGTCGCCAAGGGCACGTTCTATCTGCATTTCAAGACCAAGGATGACGTGCTTCTGGCGTTGCAGGCCCGCTTCATCGAGGATTTCCGTCAAAGCCTCGAGGATGCTCTTAAACCTTTTGCGCCTGACGATTGGGATCAGCGGTTCGACGCCTGGATCGAAGCGGCCATGCGCGGCTATTTCGATCAAGTGCCGCTGCACGATCTGGTCTTCCATGAATCCGTCCCGATTCATCATCGCATCCAGCACGACAATCCCATCATTCTGCAGCTAGCAACCTTGCTGCAGGACGGCGCGCGCAAAGGCGCCTGGGCGGTGAAGGATGGGCGGCTGACCGCGACCATGCTGTTCTACGCGCTGCACGGCGCAGTCGACGATACCGTTTCGAACAATTCCAAGATGAGCCGCAAGGCCCTTGTGGCCACCACGCTCGCCTTCTGCCGACAGGCGATCGGATTGAAACCGTCCAAGCCGCCGAAATAGCGTCGATCTATAGCACTACACAGTTAGGCGAAATCTCGCAGCTCCGTCATTGCGAGGAGCGGAGCGACGAAGCAATCCAGGGACGCGTGTGGTTGCGTCAGAAACACCTGCGGTGCACGTTCATTTGTGTTCAAGGCCCTTCACCCTGACTCTTGGATTGCTTCGCTCCGCTCGCAATGACGGATATCCCACTTTGAAGCACTTAACTCAGCGCCATCAAACTGGCATTGCCACCCGCCGCCGCCGTGTTTATCGACGTGGCCGTCTCCTCGACCAGCCAATGCAGGCAATAGGCCTTCGGGCCGGCCTGAATTTCCTCGGACGTCGCCGCCTGGACGATGGGGATCGGGCCAGGTAAAGCGGCGATTTTCGCGTTAATAGCACGCACCATGTCCGCTTCGCCCTCGATGAGCGCCGCTGCGAATGGTCCGTCGCTTCCCCATTGGCTCGACCAGGACAAACGGCTGGCAACCACCGCCGGCAAGTTCGCAAGCCTCTCTTGCAAGCCCGATTGCCTATCGATGACGGCGTCATTACCTGTCGCCAGCACGGCGCCGATCTGACACAGCAAGCCCAGCTCGGTTTGGGGAACCACCAAGACACGACCGCGTGATCGCAGACTGTAAAGATTGTTTTCGCCAACCGGCCCCTTCAACGATTGCGTGAAACCCAAAGGCGAGCGATCTACGAAATCTCCGACGATCCTTGCAGCACGGATCAATCTCATGCGTTCGAGCCATGACACGAATTGATGCAAAACCTCATTCGGCAGCGCCGTGACAAGCTTCGGCAAGACGCCGGCTTGGGAAACCAGACGATGCAGATAAAGAGGGCCGCCGGCCTTCGGCCCCGTGCCCGACAATCCTCTCCCCCCGAAGGGCTGCACCCCGACCACGGCACCGATGATGTTGCGGTTCACGTAGATATTTCCGGCCTCGACACGTTCCGACACATGAGCGACGGTATCGTCGATGCGTGTGTGCAGACCGAAAGTCAGCCCATACCCCGTCTCGTTGATCCGCCTGATCAAAGCGTCGAGGTCATCGCGATGATAGCGCACCACATGCAGCACCGGGCCGAACACCTCACGCTGCAATTCCTCGATGTCGTCGATCTCGATGACGGTCGGCGGCACATAGGTTCCGTTTTCGGTCGATGGATCGAGCCCGGCCTGACGGACTTCGTGACCACGAGCCCCCATCCGGATGATATGATTGCCGATCGTCTGCGCGGCTTCCTCAGTGATGACGGGACCGACATCGCTGGCAAGCCGCTCCGTCGTACCGACATCGAGCTCCTGCAAAGCGCCATGCAACATGTCCATCGTTTTCTCGGCCACATCGTTCTGCAAGCAGAGCACACGCAGCGCCGAACAGCGCTGCCCGGCGCTGTCGAAAGCCGATGACAGGACGTCGGCGACGACCTGTTCCGGCAGGGCCGAGGAATCGACGATCATCGCATTCTGGCCGCCGGTCTCGGCGATCAACGGAATGATACGGCCTTCTGGCGAAAGCCGGCTGGTCAATTGCGCCTGGATGAGTTTGGCGACTTCGGTGGAGCCGGTGAAGACGACACCGGCAATCTGCGGCGCCGCCACCAGGGCTGCGCCGATGGTCCCATCGCCCGGGATGAATTGCAGGCCGTCCCGGCTCACCCCCGCCTCGTGCAAAAGCCCGACACAGGCCGCGGCAATCAAAGGGGTTTCTTCGGCCGGCTTTGCCAGCACCGCGTTGCCGGCGACGAGCGCCGCCGCGATCTGGCCTGTAAAAATGGACAGCGGAAAATTCCATGGACTGATACAGACCACCGGCCCAAGCGGCTTGCTCCCAGTTTGCAAAGTCGCCTCAGCCTGCTCCGCATAATAGCGCAGGAAATCGACCGCCTCACGCACTTCCGACACCGCATTGGCCGCTGATTTTCCCGCCTCGCGCATGATCAGCGGTATCAACTCCAGGCGCCGTTGTTCCAAGAGATCGGCGCCGCGCCGAAGACATAAGGCCCGCTGCGCCAAGGGCACCGACGGCCATGTACTCTCAACCGCGGATTTCGCCGCCAGCCGCGCGTCTTCTTCCAGCGCATCGATGATCCAGCCCACGTGATCCGCCCGATTGCCAGGATTGAGGATCGGGCGCGCCGTCTCGGCGACGATATCCCGCACCAGCAAAGGACGAGCGTCCCAACGGGTCTGCCGGCTCATCTGCAAGGCATCCGAAAGCGATGCCAGGACATCTTCGTTCGCCAGATCGAGGCCATGCGAATTGCGGCGCGTCTTTCCGTAGAGATCGGGCGGCAGCGCGATAGCCGGATGCCCCTCGCCTGGCCTCTCTTCGTTTTGCACGATGGCGACCGGATCGCGGATCAAATCCTCTATCGCCACATGCTCGTCGTAGATTTGATGGACGAAAGACGAATTGGCGCCATTCTCCAGCAGGCGGCGCACGAGATAAGCCAGCAAGGTCTCATGCGTCCCCACCGGCGCATAGATGCGGCAAGGCCGGTTCAATTTGTCCGGCCCGACGATGTCCGAATAAAGCGGCTCGCCCATGCCATGCAGGCACTGGAATTCATATTTGCCGATATGAAACTCGGGCCCGGCCAGATGGAAGATCGTCGCCAATGTCTGCGCATTGTGAGTGGCGAATTGCGGAAAGACCCAATCGACCGCATCCAAAAGCTTGCGGGCGCAGGCGATATAGGAAATGTCCGTATGGGCTTTGCGGGTAAAGACCGGAAAGTCTTCAAGCCCATCCACCTGCGCGCGCTTGATCTCCGCGTCCCAATAGGCGCCCTTGACCAAGCGCACCATGAGGCGGCGATGACTGCGCCGCGCCAGATCGATGACGAAATCGACGACATAAGGGCAACGCTTGCCATAGGCCTGGACGACGAAGCCCAGGCCGTTCCAGCCGCCAAGCTCCGCATCCGTCGCAAGATTTTCAAGCAGATCGAGCGACAGCTCCAACCGGTCGGCCTCCTCGGCATCGACATTCAGACCGATGTCATAGCTTTTCGCCAGCACGGCCAGCGCCTTCACATGCGGCAACAGTTCGCGCATCACACGTCCGGCCTGCGAACGTTGATAGCGTGGATGCAACGCCGAAAGCTTGATCGAAATTCCGGGTCCCGCATAGACGCCACGATGCGCCGCCGCCTTGCCGATGGCGTGGATGGCCTGCTCGTAACTCCTGAAATAGCGCGCGGCATCGGCCGCCGTCAAAGCCGCCTCGCCCAGCATGTCATAGGAATATTGAAACCCCACGCTTTCCTGCTGACGTGCGCGATGCAGCGCGGCCGTGATGGTTTCGCCGATGACGAACTGCTCGCCCATCATCTTCATCGCCACATCGACGCCACCCCGGATGACCGGCTCACCCAAGCGATGAATCAAGCGCCGCAGCGACGCTGACAGGCCCGTGGCGTTGACCGTGGCGGTGAGCCTGCCGGTGACGAGAAGCCCCCAGGTCGCCGCATTGACGAACAACGAACGATTGTGGCCAAGATGGGCGTGCCAATCGCCGGTCGAAATCTTGTCGCGGATCAAGGCATCGCGCGTTTCGTCATCGGGAATGCGCAACAGAGCTTCCGCCAAACACATGAGGGCGACGCCCTCCTCGCTCGACAACGAATATTCCTGGATCAGCTCGCCGACGCTGAAGGCCTTCGGCTTGCCGCGCACCGCGACGACCAGCCGACGCGCTAGATCGGCGATCTCAGCCTGCGTCCCAGCATCGAAAGTGGCGCGCTGGAGAAGCGTCGCGAGGCAATCGGCTTCGGGCGCACGCGTATGCGCGGTAATCGCCTCTCGCAAGGCATTGCGCGGCGCGATCGGTGGCGCGAATGGCGGAAAAACCTGTTCGGCGGGAAGCGGCTTCTCGACTTCGGCGCTTGTCATCACGTCAACCCGCGAGGAATGGAAAAGACGATTTCGGAACCTGATCGGATATTAATTTCGCTGCGCGGGCAACATGATGGCTCTCCTGCGACATCAGTGCAGCATAGCACTTATTTGTTTCCGAATTCTCCTTTTCGCAACGCATGCGTCCAAAGCGCCGTTGACAACCGTAACGCCATGAATGAATAAGCAATCCAACACGGGGACACGCGGGGATGGCTTGACGCGCGCGGAGGCCACAAGCGGCTATCGCGGCGGCCTGGATTCCAGCCGGCTCCTAATCAACGACATGATTGAACAGACTTGGCTGAACAGATGGCACGCCGCTTTATCGATCTTTCCGTCACTCTCGAAGACAAGCCGACCTCGCCGCCCCACCATCGGCCGAAAATCCATTATGTCGATCACGATCAATCGTTCGATCTGTTCTCGAAACTTTTTGACGGGATCGGCCCGCAGGATCTGCCGGAAGGCAAGGCCTGGGCTGTCGAACAGATGGAACTGTCGACCCATGCCGGCACGCATATGGACGCGCCGTGGCACTACCACCCGACGACCGATCATGCCCTTGTTGCCGGCGGCCGTCCGGCGCCTGGCATCGACGAAGTGCCGCTTGACTGGTGTCAGCGGCCCGGCGTCAAGCTGGACTTCCGCCATTTCGACGCCGGCTATGTGGTGACATCAGCCGATATCGAGGCTGAACTCAAGCGCATCGGCTACGCCCTGCAGCCGCTCGACATCGTTCTTGCCAACACCCGCGCCGGCGCCCGCCAGGGCCTGGAAGACTATTGGGAAAGCGCCTGCGGCTTTGGCCGCGACGCGACCTTGTGGCTCACGGAACGGGGCGTGCGCGTGGTCGGCACGGATTCCTACAGCTGGGATCCGGCCTTCAAATTCGTGGTCGAACGCTATCGGCGCGACCATGATCCGGCGATCATCTGGGAAGGCCACAAGGCCGGTCGCGACATCGGCTATTTCCAGATGGAAAAACTGACCAATCTGGACCAACTGCCGCCGCACGGTTTCACCGTGAGCTGCTTCCCCATCAAAATCAAAAACGGATCGGCGGCCTGGTGCCGTGCGGTCGCCATTCTGGAAGGCTGAAGCCCGTGTCTCATAAGTTTTCGATCACCCGTCGCCGCGCCGCAGCTCTCGCCTTGTCCGGCCTCGGCACCGCCCTTTTGCCACAGTCCGTCGCGGCACAGACCTATCCGGAGCGGATGATCCGCGTGATCGTGCCCTTCCCGGCCGGCGGGATCGTCGACAACACCACCCGCGCGTTGACGGCCCGGCTCTCCACCGCCTTCAATCAGCAGTTCCTCATCGAGAACAAGGGCGGCGCTGGCGGCACCGTCGGCACGGTCGAAGTCGTCCGTGCCGCCCCCGACGGCTATACGCTCCTGACCACGTTCGACACGCATGCCGTCAGCGACCAGCTCTATAAACTCTCCTACAACCCGCATAAAGATCTGGCGCCGGTCGCCTTGATCGCGACATCGCCGCTCGCGCTGGTCGTGCACCCGTCGGTCCCCGCCAATTCGGTCGCCGAACTGGTCGCGCTGGCGAAGGCCAAGCCCGACGCTTTGAACTATGCCTCGACTGGCATCGGCAGCTCCAACCAGCTCACCACCGAACTGTTCAATACGATCGCCGGCATCAAGATCACCCACGTGCCCTATCGTGGTGGCGCACCCGCGATCGCCGATATCGTCGCCGGTCAGGTGCAGGTGATGTTCGTCAGCGTGCCGTCGGTGCTGGAACATATCCGCGCCGGCAAGCTGAAGGCGCTGGCTGTCACCACGGCGCAGCGCATTCCGGTCCTGCCCGATGTGCCGACCATTGCCACCACCTACCCGGGCTTCGAGGTGCAATCCTGGGTCGGCATGCTGGCGCCGGCCGCCACGCCGCGCCCGATCGTCGAAAAGCTCAACGCCTCCGTTCGCGCCGCGCTGAAGACGCCCGATCTAAAGTCGTGGCTCGACGCACAGTCGCTCGTGCCCGTCGACGAGCCGCCCGAGGCTTTCGGCCGCTTCCTGGAGAATGAAGGTCGCAAATGGAGCGACGTCATTCAAAAGAACAACATCCGGCTCAACTAGCCGCTCACGCGCCGGGCAACTCTATTGCCCGGCGCTCCCACGGCGCTTGGCGCTCATCGCCTGCAACATCTCCGCCATCGCGTCACGCGCCGCCAAATTGAACGCGGCGATTTCCTTCAACCGCTGTTTGATCTTCTTCGACCGGCTCATCTGCGCCCCTGCCAGCAATTGATTGGCCAGCGCTTCCAGAAGACGGCTTTGCTGGGTCAGCATTTCCTCGTAATTTTCCGAGACTTCGTAGAGGATACGCTTGCTGCCGCGTACGCGCAGACGATGCGCCAGCGTGTATTGCTCCAGGAGCCGCGCGGCGACGCTGGCGCTGCTCTTGCTGATTTCAAGATCGCGCGCGATTTCATCCAGATCAGCCGGCTGCGGACAGAGTAGCAGATAGCCATACAGACTGGCGGCGGTCTGCGGCACGCCCCACGGCACGAACAGACGAGCGATCCCGTCGATAAAACGTCGTTGATCCGGCTCTATATTTGACATATTCGGCATATATCGAATATACTAAATTATATCAGAATGTCCACTGCGCTTTCGGCTCGCGTTTGGACTTCGCCTCGCTCCAGCGGCCGATCCGAGCACAGACTAAAAGGAGCGATCCATGATCCGCTATTTCCTGCAGTTGATCGTCTGGACGGTCTTCATGGCGGCGTTGCTGTTCTGGCCCGCCGGCACATTCGCTTATCCCGGCGCCTGGGTGATGTTGGTCTTGTTCGCAGGCGGCGGTTTGGCAATGGTTCTCTGGCTGTCGAAGCGCAGCCCGCAATTGCTGCGCGAACGCATGGGTTCGCCGATCCAGCGCGGTCAGGCGACCTGGGATAAGATCTTCCTCAGTCTGTTCGTGGTCCTCTTCTTCGGCTGGCTCGCCTTCATGGCATGGGATGCGGCGCGTTCTGGCTTCTCGGCTGTCCCCATGTGGCTCCAAGCTATAGGTACGCTGCTCATCTTGCTGGAATTCGCCGGCGTTACCTGGACGTTCAATGCCAACACCTTCGCCGCGCCAGTGGTAAAGATTCAGGAAGGTCAGAAAGTCGTCGACACCGGCCCCTACGCTCTGGTGCGCCATCCGATGTACACGAGCGCGTTGCTGTTTTTCTTCGGCCTGCCGCTTCTCCTCGGCTCCTGGCACGGCTTGTGGCTTTCCGTTCTGCTCAGCCTAGCTCTCGCCTGGCGATCGGTCGGAGAGGAGGAAACCCTGCGCCGGCAATTCACCGATTACGATACATATCGTCAGCGAGTGAAATACCGGCTGGTGCCGGGCGTGTGGTAAGACTGTCAGCGTCGCATATAGGCGACGAGATTATCGAGCGTCTGCGATGTGCCCTTGTCGATGCCCATCTTCAGATACTGCTCCAGTTGCTCGGCGGAGCGACACTCAATTTCGACCACCATGTGGGTTCCGCCAGTTAGGTTCTGCAGAATGACGCGACCTAAAGCGCCCATCGCCTCGAATATCAGCCGATCGGGCGGCGCGATCTCGCGATAGGTCCCCGTGAAGGGTATCTCGGGATGGCCCTTGGTGGAAAACTTAAAGGCACCACCGGGCCGCAGGTCGATCTCGCAGACGGTCAGTGGTTGGCCAGCTGGATCCCACCACGCGGTCACCTGCTCCGGCTGGGTCCATGCTTCGAAGATTTGCTCTCGCGGCGCCTTGAAGGCACGCGTCAGCCTGATCGTATGGGTGGAGCGATCAATCTCAAGATCCATCCCTGCTTGGATTTGTGTCTGAGCTGGCATGTTACTTCTCCTGCTTTTTTCTCTTAGCGAGATGAGCCTCCAGATGGTTGAACCGCGCCTCCCACTGCGCCCGGAAAGGCTCGATCCACTCGGCGATTTCCTTCATGGCGAGGGGCGCGAGCCGGCGCGGACGCCGTTGCGCATCCCGACCGCCTTCGATCAAGCCAGCAGTCTCAAGAACCTTCAGATGTTTCGAAATCGTCGGCTGACTCAGCGCGAACGGCTCCATCAGTTCAGAAACTGTCGCCTCACCGGAAGCGAGACGTGAAAGGATGGCCCGCCGCGTCGGATCGCTCAGGGCGTAAAACGTTTGGTCGAGCCGTTCCGTCGGCCTGCTTAAAATTGCCATTTAGCTATATAGCCAAATAGCAATATAAAAGTCAAGACCGAACACCGCAATCGTAGCAAAACGCTGGAGACCGATGATCTCACGGCTTTTTCAGCGCTCTGTTTTCCCTGTGGTCTGTCTTGCAAGCCTGATGATGCCCCCTACGATGCGCGTATGAGTCCTCCTGCTTCTGCTTTGCCGGATACGCCGCCGCCGCCCAAATCCGTCCTGCGCATGGGCGCCCTCTTCAAGCTGCGCCCTTCCCCGCCCCGTTGGCCGGCGGCTTTGCGAGCCGCGCTGAGCATGGGCCTGCCGGTCGCCGCCGGCTGGCTCGCCGGCGATGTGCCGGCCGGCATGCTCGCCACGATCGGCGCCTTCACCGCGCTCTATGCCACCGACCGGCCTTATCAAAACCGCGCGGCCGTCGTGGCCTGGATCGCGGTGGCCTTCAGTCTCGTCGTCAGCCTCGGCGCCTGGGCCCAGGCCGAGCCCTGGCTCGTGGTGCCTCTGGTCGTGGTGCTCTCGGTCGCCGCCACGTTCATCTGCAATGCTTTCCGGATCGGTCCGCCCGGCGCCTATATGTTCGTGCTTGCTTGCGCTGCGGGCACCGCTTTGCCGGCGCCCCATATCGCCGTCTGGCAGATCGGCCTGCTCGTCTTGGCGGGCGGCACGCTATCGTGGATCCTGCACATGGCCGGCGCCCTGTTTTCGCCGCGCGGACCAGAAAAGGCGGCCGTCGCCAATGCCGCCAAAGCCGTCGCCCTCTTTGCCCAAGCCACCGGTACCGCCGGACAAGACAACGCCCGTCATGGCGCAGCCTTCGCGCTGCATGAGGCCTGGGCCGTGCTCGTCAGCTTGCAGCCGCCCAAGCCGCGCCCCAATGGCGCTTTGGCCCACTTGCGGGATTTGAATCGCGAACTGCATCTGCTGTTCGCCGCCTGCATCAATGCCGCCGGCCAGCCAAGAGAGAAACTCGATGCTGTCGCGAGCCGCGCCCGCGAGATCGGTACGGCCGCCAGATCCTTGCGTGCCGATCGCGAACGCACCGAGCCGCCGCAAGTGCCCCTCGGCCGCCCTGGTCTCAAGGGATTGCTGCGTGAAAATCTCAGTCCGCGGTCGCCTGCCCTACGCAGCGCCCTGCGCGTCGGCCTTGCGGTTGCGGTGGCCGGTGTAGTTGGTGCGGCCTTCAGTCTCGAACATGCTTATTGGGTGATGGCCTCTGCCGTCTTGATGCTGCATCAGGGGCTGGACTGGATCCGCACATTGCAGCGTGGCCTCGAACGCATGAGCGGCACGCTCGTCGGCCTATGCCTCGCCGCCGCCATTCTGACGCTGCACCCGACAGGCCTCTGGCTCGTGGCGACCATGATGCTGTTGCAATACATCATCGAGGTCACGGTGACGCGCAACTATGCCCTGGCCGTGGTTTTCATCACCGCGATCGCGCTTTTGATCGCCTCCGGCGGCCGACCCATGGCAGACGACAGTCACCTGCTGTGGGCGCGCGGCATCGATACGCTCGTTGGCTGTTTGATCGCGCTGATCGTCCATGCCCTTACGGCCCCCCGCAGCCCCGCCGCCTCCATTCGCCAGGAGATCGCCGAAACCCTGAAAGCCCTGCAGGACGTTCTTCAACATGTCGCCACCGGCCAGGTGACGACGCCGGCGGCGCGGCGTGCCCGTAGCACGCTCCAGCACGAAGTCTTCGTCCTGGTCACATCGACCGAGACCGAAATGGGCGGCCTGTCGCGGCAGCAGGACGCGGCGGAAGATCTATGGCCGACGGTCGTTGCCACGCAGCGCCTCGCCTATCGAACGCTTGCCGCCTGTTGGGCCATCGAACAGGCGGCCGAACAGGGCAAGGCCGAAAAGCCGCCGCTCACACAAGCCGAATTGACGGCAACGACCGCCGCCCTCGGGCAACTCAGCGCAGCGGTGCACTCCGGCCGGGGGCCGCTCACGTTCAATGAACTCCCTGATTTTCTGTCGGGTGAAATCCAAAACGTCGGCAAATCCCTCGTCGCGCAAGCGGCATGAGAACGATCTTTATCGCGCACTCGTCGTTTTCTTACGCCCTTTGCGCGGCGCCGGCGCTTTGTCTTGTTTGCCACTTTGCGCCGCGAGCCAGGCCCGCGTGTCGGCGAGGATTTCATCCGACAAGACGGGATCGTCGCTGGCACGCGCCAGGATAAGTGCACCGACCATCGTCGACCAATTGACGACGGCGGCGTTACGCTTCTGGGCCGCCGTGCGACCGGAAGCGATGCGGCTCAATCGCTCGATCTGCTGTTCGAGGGCCTGCGTCATCACGCTGCGCGCGCTGTCTTTTTGACGGATCGTGTCGGCGGCAAGCGCCGCCGTCGCGCAACCACAAGCGCGATCGTCGCGATGACCTGGCGACAGATAGCTGGCCGCATAGCCGGCAAGATCATCGGCGCGAATGGAGGAATTCGCCAGAGCCTCGGCGAGGGCTTGGGCGATGAGATCGTCCTTGGAGGTGAAATAGCCGTAGAAGCCGCCATGGGTCAGCCCAGCCGCCTGCATGATTTCGGCAACCGTCACGGCTTCAAAGCCCCGTTCCCGAAACAGCCGGCCGGCCGCGTCCAAAATCATCCGCCGGTTTTCCGCCACCTGTTCACGACTGACTTTCATTTTTCTCTCCGGCTTTCGCCCTGATCACCCCTTGACTCCAAACATGATCATTATCATGTTTAATTTATATGATGATCATCATCAATAAAGCAAGCAGGAGCTTATCCATGAGCCAGAAGCCAACCGTTCTAGTCACAGGTGCCTCGACGGGCCTGGGCGCCATTTATGCCGACCGTTTCGCCCGCCGCGGTCATGATCTCGTCCTGGTGGCTCGAGATGCCGCCCGTATGCAGGAGCTTGCCAAGCGCCTGCGCACTGAGGCCGGCGTCAAAATCGATATTCTGCAAGCCGATCTGACGAAGGATACCGATCTCGCCAAGGTCGAAACCCGCCTGCGCGACGACAAGCACATCGGCATACTCGTCAACAACGCGGGCGCCGCCGCGCACGGCAATTTCCTGCAGCAGACCGGCGATGAGCTGGCGAATCTGGTCGCTCTGAACGTGACCGCCCTCACCCGGCTCGCCAATGCAGTCGCACCGCGTTTCGCCCAGGCAGGCGAAGGCGCGATCATCAATATCACCTCGGTCGTCGCGCTCGCGCCGGAACTCGGCCTCACCGTCTATGGCGCGACCAAGGCGTTCGTATTGTTTCTCACCCAGGGTCTCCATCTCGAACTCGGCCCCAAGGGCGTTTACGTACAGGCCGTTCTGCCCGCCGCCACCCGCACCGAAATCTGGGAACGCTCCGGCCGCGATGTGAATACCCTCACCGGCGTCATGGAAGCAGATGAGCTGGTGGATGCGGCGTTGGTCGGTTTCGACCGCCGCGAACTCATCACGATCCCGCCGCTACCCAATGCCGATCAGTGGAATACCTTGGAAGCCGCCCGCCAAGCCATGCTGCCAAATCTCGCGCAAAGCCACGCCGCCGAACGCTACCGCGCCAAGGCGGCCTAAAGCGAACGGCTATCCCGCCACCGCCCGCGCAATCATCAATGCCCCTGCCCCGATGGCAAGGGCGCCGGTCGCGTGGGCGATGCGCATGCCCGCCGGCACGACGCGTTCAGCGGTAACGGCAGCTGTCACGGCCACCATTGTCCGCAGATCCATCATACCGAAGACAAGAAGAACCGTTGTCAGACCGGCGCAACTGCAACAGCAATGGCTGCCGAGCGATAAGCCCTGACGAAAAGCCGGCGCACTTCGCAGCACCTGACTACAATCGGCGAGAAAATGCACCTTCAAGACGCTGAATTGAAAGATACCTGCCAGCAGGACGGACACGCCAGCCGCAAATGGCATGAATTGCGCGAAGGCTGACAGTCGCATCGCGACCGCAACCAGTCCGGCGCCAACCATGAAGACTGTCAGTCCGAGGAAAGCCCAAACGGAAAAATACCCCAAGCACAGCAGAGCTAAATCAATGGCGTCCAGTTCTGCGTGCCACGATGTCCAAGCCAAAGACGGCAACATCATCGCCATCATCATGACGATCCACATGGCGACGAAGGACGCAGCCGCATCGAGCCACGTCTGCCCGCACATCGGTATCCACATCATCGACACAGCCCAATCGCCCGGCATGGGTATGACACCCATACCGGACATCGACGAGCACCAAACGACCATCAAAGCGACATTGGCGATAAACAGCAGCGCGAAGACAACAAGGAATATCCATCGCCACGACGGCGCGTCGCAGTCCTTGTCGTCAGGACGACGAACGAGGGCCATCGCGCCCTCAGACCGAGGCATATTCATCGTGGCGCCGCCACCATACACCCGGCTCGTTGCGCCCCTTGGGCGCACGATCAAGCCAAGAATACATGCCCCACACGCCATCAACGCCGCGCGCATAGGCGGAATAGGTGTGATAGACGACCTCGTCCTCCCGCACGAAAGCACTGAGGCCCGGCCGTTCGCGATGATAGGTCGGCACGTCGACGCCGCACATCGACGCGAACTGGGATTCGGCACCGCCGACATTACGCCAATCCCGTATCCCTTGCCGTCGATAGTTATATTCGACACCTTGCCGCTGCTGCTCCTCGGTGAAGGAGACGTCGAAATCGAAGTTGAAACTGGTGTCGGATGAGGAAGCCCAGGGAAACGTCCAGCCCATGCGCTGCTTATAGTCTTGCAGCTTGGCGAGCGGCGCCCGCGACACGGCCCAGAGCATCACGTCATGGTTGGCAAGATGCACCGCGATGCCATTGAATCCGTCGGCGATTGCCGAACAGGATGGGCAACCGGCTTTGTAATCGGGCCCGAACATAAAGTGATAGACGAGCAGTTGCGAGCGGCCCTGGAACAGATCCGCCAGCGAAGCACTGCCGGCCTCCGTCTCGAAGCGATAATCCTTGTCGAGGCGCACCCATGGCAATTCCTGCCGGCGCCGCGCGAGCTCATCGCCACGACGCGAAAACTCCTTCTCGGCTTCCAGCAAATCCACCCGCGCTTTCAGCCACTCTTGACGTGTTCCGGTTCTGCGTGTCGTCATCGCTGTCTCCTCTTGTCAGGAACCCTGCTGGCGCTTGAACCAGCATCCTGAAAGGGTGGTAGTCCCGAAGCGGCGACCGGTGGGAGTGACAAGTTTGGCGGGATTTCTGCGACAAGCGGGACTGGAACCTGAATGGACTCGCTGATCACGGCGGCGGCACGGGCTCTGGCCGCCGGCGATCCGCTTGGCGCGCTCAAACGCGTGGCGCTGCGCGAGGATGCCCCAGCTCTGGCACTGCGCGGCATCGCCATGGCGCAACTTGGCGACCTGCCCCGCGCCAAGGCGCTGGTGCGCCGGGCTGCCCGCGCCTTCGGCCAACGCGAGGCAATGGCCCGCGCCCGCTGCATCGTCGCCGAAGCGGAGATCGCGCTTGCCGCGCGCGATCTCTCCTGGCCGGTCAAGGCGCTCGATAGCGCGCACGCCACGCTTGAAGCGCATGACGATCCTATTAATGCCGCCCATGCGCGACTGCTGACCCTGCGCCGGCTGCTGCTCCTCGGCCGGCTGGACGAGGCCGAACGGGCGCTTAAAGATCTCGATCCTAAACCCTTGCAGCCGGCGCTGCGCGCCACCTATGAACTGGTCGCCGCCGGCATCGCCATGCGGCGGCTCAACACCAAAGCGGCCCGCACCGCCCTCGCCTCCGCCGAACAAGCAACGCGGCGAGCGCATATTCCGGCTTTAACGGCGGAGGTCGAAAGCGCTACGCGCCTGTTGAACGCGCCCGCTGCGCGATTGATCGCCGATGGCGAGGAACGCCCGCTCCTGCTCGACGATGTCGAAGCGCTCTTTGCCTCAAAAGCCTGTGTCGTCGATGCCTGCCGCCACGCGGTGCGCAGCGGCGACATCATCGTCTCGCTCGCCACGCGCCCGGTTCTTTTCGCACTTGTGCGCGCTCTGGCCCAAGCCTGGCCGGCGGATGTCTCGCGCGATGCACTCGTCGCCCAAGCTTTCCGCGCCAAGGAGGCCGATGAATCGCATCGCGCGCGCCTGCGTGTCGAGATCGGTCGGCTGCGGCGCCTGCTCAAACCGCTCGCCGATATCAACGCGACGGCAAGCGGTTTCAAATTACAGACACGACGTCACCTGAAGGTCGTCGTCCTGGCGCGGCCCGTCGAGGAAACCCATGCGGCCGTGCTGGCTTTCCTAGCCGATGGCGAATCCTGGTCGAGCTCCGCGCTTGCCTTGGCGCTCGGCGTCAGCCAGCGCAATGTACAGCGCGCGCTCGATGCGCTGGCCGCCACCGACAAAGTGCAATTCTTCGGGCGCGGCCGCGCCCGTCGCTGGCTCACGCCGCCTGTGCCCGGTTTCACGACAACCTTGTTACTCCCAGCCCCACTGCCAGGCGACTAAAACAGAAACCAGCGAAGGATTGGCCTTCGCCTCATCAACACAAGGGAGCTGGAGCTGATTCCGAAACGATTGGATGCAAACAGCCCAGGATCACGCATGAAAAGATCAGCCGCCGAAATCCTCCGCGAATACGGGCCTTTTCCCGGCTTCGACAAAGTGCATGGCGTATCGTTCGATGGCCGTCATGTCTGGATCGCCTTGGGCGATGCATTGAACGCACTCGATCCCGACAGTGGCAAGATGGTGCGCACGTTCGCCATTCCAGCCCATGCCGGCACCGCATTCGACGGCCGGCATCTGTATCAGATCGCCGAGAGCCACATTCAGAAGGTCGATCCGCAAACCGGCGAAGTGCTTGCCACCATCCCGGCGCCGGGCGGCGGGAACGACTCCGGCCTCACCTGGGCGGAAGGCTCGCTCTGGGTCGGCCAATATCGCGACCGCAAGATTCATGAGATCGATCCCGAGACCGGCGCCATCCGGCGCACAATCGAAACCAGCCGCTTCGTCACTGGCGTCACCTGGGTCGACAGCGAACTCTGGCACGGCACATGGGAGGGCGACGAATGCGCGCTATGCCGTATCGATCCCAAAAGTGGCAACATGATCGAGCAGATCGACCTGCCGGAAGGCATAGGCATGTCCGGCCTCGAATCCGACGGCGAGGGCCGCTTCTTCTGCGGTGGCGGCACCACCGGCAAGGTACGGGTCGTGCGTCGTCCACGTGCCGCGAAATAGCCGGGAGGTGGCCATGAACAAAAGCTATTCCGGCGGCTGCGCCTGCGGCGGGCTGCGCTATGAAACCCGCAGCGAACCGATCTTCCAGAACCACTGCCAATGCCACGATTGCCAGCAACGCAGCGGCACCGGCCATGGCTCCTATCTGACGTTTCCTGATCGCTCCGGCGTCACCATCACCGGGGAAGCTAAGACCTGGCGGATGACCGCCGACAGCGGCAACGACAAGTTCCAAGCCTTCTGTCCGACATGCGGCACGCCAGTTTATCTGACCTTCGCCGCCATGCCATTCGTGGCCATCAACGCGGCCAGCCTCGACGACGCAAGCCAGTTCAAGCCGCAGGCGGTCACCTACGCCGTCAGGGCCCAGGCCTGGGACAGGGTCGATCCCGCTTTGCAGGCTTTCGAACGCATGCCGCAAGGATGAATTGCAAAACGGCGGCGAGACAAAATCTCGCCGCCAAACTCGAGCAATCCGCCTGGGCAGTCACTGGGCAAGCTCCGGACATCCACCAGTCAGCCGACGCACCAGGATTAACGCGCATTAACCTAACGTCGTAAATACGTGACAATGCCAAAGCAGACCAAGCGCCCTCCTCACAATTAGAACAGCAATCGCAATGGGATATTAAGGGATTCCGGATCAGATGACGCAGGGGTGCGGCCAATCTCTTGATGTCAGTGTCGCCTTGCTCAGACTTTTGAGACCACCTGGCATGTCAGCCGGAACTGCTTGGCTCAACAAAACTCAATAAGCGTGATCCTCGCATGATGACTGTTCTTTCATGCATCACCGAAAGCCATAACGTCTGGCTGGTTCTCATTGCCGCCGCCATCTGCGTCGTCGGCTCCTGGGTGATGATCCGTCTGTTTCACCGCGCGGCCACCTCGAGCGGCAAGCAGAGGCTGGGTTGGCATGTCCTCACCGCCGTCTCGCTCGGCGCCACCATCTGGTGCACGCATTTCATCGCCATGCTCGGCTTCGATCCGGGCGTGCCCATCGGCTTCGATCCGGTCCTGACGATCGTCTCCTTGCTCGTCGCCATCATCGGCGGCGCCATCGGCCTCGTAGCCTCCACCAGCAACGTCGTCAGAGCCGCGCCGACTTTGGGCGGCGCCTTCATCGGCCTCGCCATCGTCGCCATGCACTATACCGGCATGATGGGCTATCGCGTTCAGGGCCTCGTTTCCTGGAACATGCCTTATCTGATCGTGTCCATCGTTCTGTCGGTCGTCTTCGCCAGCCTGGCACTGCGCGTCGCCATGAATAAGATCACGCCCAGCGGCCAGTTTCTCGCTGCCGGCATTCTGGTGGCCGCCATCGTCAGCCTGCATTTCACCGCGATGACGGCCTTTCAGGTCTATCCGCTGTTGATCGACGGCGATTATTCCAACCCCGATGCCATGCAGGCGCTGGCGCTCGCCATTGCCGGCGTCGCCATCGTCATTCTGGGCGCAGGCATCACCAGCTATTTCATCGACGACAGCCTGCGGGCTGAATCCTACGAACGCCTGCGCCAGATGGCCATGGTCGACAGCCTGACCAACCTGCCCAATCGCGTGAGTTTCAACACGAGGCTCGAACAGGAAATCGAACATATCGACAGCAGCGGCGGCAAACTGGCACTCGTCGGCATCGACCTCAACCGCTTCAAGGACATCAACGACCAGCGCGGCCACAGCACTGGCGATCAGGTGCTTAAGATTCTCGGCCAGCGGATGAACGAGCTGTTGCGCGAGGGCGAATTCGTTGCCCGGCTCGGCGGCGATGAATTCGCCGCCGTGCAGCGCATCCGCAACGACGGCACCCTCACCCATTTCCTCGCCCGGTTGCAGACGGCTCTGTTCGAGGCCATTTCCATTGACGGCTATCAAGTGGTCACCGGTGCCAGCATCGGCGTCGCGCTTTATCCCGACAATGCAGCCAATCAGGCGGCGCTGATCAACAATGCCGATCTCGCCATGTATCGCGCCAAGGCCGATCTCGGCAAAGTGATCTGCTTCTACGACCAGTCGATGGACGAAACCGCCCGCGCGCGGCGCGCCCTGGCCGACGATCTGCACAAGGCGATCAAGACCGGCCAACTCAGTCTCCACTACCAGGTGCAGACCTCGATCCCCACTGGCCAGATCCTCGGCTTCGAGGCGCTGGCCCGTTGGAAACACCCGAAGCGCGGCGACATTTCGCCGGCCGAATTCATTCCAATCGCCGAGGACAACGGTCTCATCCTGCAGATCGGCGAGTGGGTGCTGCGCACCGCCTGCACCCAGGCCGCCACCTGGGCCCAGCCTTATAAGATCGCGGTCAACATTTCGCCCGCCCAATTCACCCATGCCGATCTGCCGAAACTGGTGGCCGACGTGCTCGCCGAAACCGGCCTAGCACCCGACCGCCTCGAACTGGAGCTGACCGAGTCGACCATCTTCGCCGACAAGGAGCGCGCACTGCGCATGCTGCACCAGATCAAGGCCCTCGGCGTCGCCATGGCGCTCGACGATTTCGGCACCGGCTATTCTTCCCTCGACACGCTGCGCACCTTCACCTTCGACAAGATCAAACTCGACCGCTCCTTTGTCAGCGAAGTCGAGTCGAGCCCGCAGGCCCGGGCCATCGTCCGCGCCGTCATGGCGCTCGGCAAAAGCCTCGACATTTCGGTGCTCGCCGAAGGTATCGAAACCGACGGCCAGCTCGCGCTGCTCTCCAACGAAGGCTGCGATGAAGCACAAGGCTATCTGCTCGGCCGTCCCGCGCCCCTCGCCGATCTCGTCGCCAAGGGCCAGCTCACGCTGATCACGCCGGAAGCGTTGAAAGAGGTGGCCGCGAAGATGAAAGCGGCAGATAAAGCCGCCACGAACGTAGCGATCGGCTCGGCGGCTTGAGACGATCATCCAAACCCGGCGCGTCCTTGACGGTCAGCCTGCCAGCCGATCGATCAAGGCCAGCATGGTTCGGAAATCCGGCATGGGCGTCGACGAGTCGATGTGCGGCAGGATGCGGTCGCCGATCAGTTGATTGTCCAACTCACCGGACGTGCCGAGTGGACCACGGAAACCGTGAATGTTCCAGGCGATCTCCTGGGCCCGAGGGGTCATCAGCGCTTCGATCAAGACTTCGGCCTTCTCGTCCACGGCGATCAGCGGATGCGCGGAAAAAACGGTCGGCTGCGGGTAGAGGATGACGGGTTTCGCGGGCGCCGTCGCATCGAGCCGCCGCCAGCGTGCGGCATCCTCCAACACCCATTCGATCAACTGGTTTTCATAGCCGACCACCAAAGGCTGAGCGCCAGGACCGCCGGCGAGGTAATCTTCGAACATCTTGCCCGAAGAACTCGGTTTATAACCCATGCAGGCGAATATGGTTTCGACTTGGCTTCCGACCTTGCCAAGAGAAGTCAAAGTCGCGACTTCGCCACCCAAGAGATTGGCCGCGAGGCCGGCGAACATGAAACCGGAATTGGATCGATTGGGATTCGTCGAAAGGAGGCGCGCGCTGCCATAGAGATCGGACACGCCGATGCTCGACCAGCTTTTGTTCTGGAGAACTGCGTCGAGCAGTTTGGCGAGGTCGAGACGAAAACGGGCTGGGCCATCAGCCTGCGCAAAACCCGCCGAGACCAATCCCTTTGCGATTCTATCCCAGGAGTAGACGACAATAGGCGAATTGAGGATCACCTGGTCGCGCGCGATCTTCACGCCGCTGGAACGGGCGAGGTCCACCAGGACCGATGATGAAGGCCAGAGAAATTGCGGCTTCTGAGCCAGCAGCGCCGCCTCGCGTGCCATCTCGATACTGCCAGACGATCGAGGCCTTCGAGATCGGCAATGAACTCGATCTCCATTGCAACAATGCCAACAGCCCGACGAGCGCCGAATGGGCCAAGCATCACTGGCAATGGTTCTTGAGCCCTATGCAGGTACAGACCTTCGTCAACGGCTACGGCCCGTTCCTCGCCACGGCGGCCGCCGCTATTCGCAGCGCTTTTCCGCAGGCTCAGATCATTACCTACGGCAATTCCCTGCCCGCCGCGACGCCGCTCATCGCGGCGTTGGCGGAGGCGCGCGATGTCAATGGCAAGAGCATCGACTATACCCAATGGGTCGACGGCTATGGCACCCATCTCTATCCCGTGGCCGACACGACGTTCGACATGATCGCGGACGCCACCGGCATGCTGCGCAACGCCGCCGCGCATTTCCCGCATCTCGACAAAAAAACCTTCTGGATCACCGAATGGAATCCGTCGAGTTCGAGCTGGTGGAACGGTAAGCGCCGGTACTTTCAATATGACGCGCAGGGCCAGAGCGCCGGCGATCTCAACAAGGCCGACGCGCGCGGCCGCACGCCAGCCATGAACCGCGCCGGCGCCATCCAAGCCTTCAATCGCGACGTGGTGGCGACACTGCGCACGGCGCAGAAGCCCGTGAACATCAGCCACGTCTTCTTTTACGCCTACGACAGCGCCGGCCCGTCGCCGAAATGCAGCGGCGTAAAATATAGCTGGGCCAAGAACGGCCAAGCGCTGCAAAACCTCTGCGTCGACGGTGTGATCGATCCCACAACCGGTGCTCTCCTGGCCGATGTCGCGGCGGCGGTGGCGGGCACCGGCGCGAAATAGAACGCCAGAAGGCAGCGCCGGTCCGGCTCGATCTCCGCTCCCGAAATGCAGAGGAAATGCGCCTTGCATGGGGTTGTTCCTCAGTTTCGCCCGCCACCCCTCCCCAGCCCCTGCTGGAGAAGATCATGAGGGTGGCGATCGCCCCGCCGGCGCTTCATGCCGCAGGTTCGTCCTCGCCGAGAAAATACGAAGGAAGGGTGGCGATTTTTTGTTCTTGATTTGTTCTATTCATTTCTGAGCAGCCAGGGCCCGGCAAGCAGCCCGCCATAGCAGCAACCTGCTCCCCACCCGGCCTCACTGCATCGAGCGGCAGCTGCACCCGCTCGACGGTCGGCCCCTGCCCGGCAGCCGCCGCCGTTGCCATGACCTACCGAAATTCTTCTCATTCGTAGACTTCGACCGTCTGCATCATGCCCATCTCCTCATGGTTCATCATGTGGCAATGGACCATGAAGATGCCGGTAAAATCGACAAAGCGCGAGCGCAACACGACCTCGCCACTTTTGCGCTCGACGATCACCGTATCGCGCCATTGCGGCACGGCGAGCGGCTTGCCGTTGATCGACACCACTTCGAACGGGTTGGTGTGGATGTGAAAGACATGATCGTCATGCTCATGCGTATTGACAATCGTCCACTCCTCGACCGCACTGAGCTTGACCCGATGATCGATGCGGCGCGGATCGAACTTCTTGCCATCTATGAAGAATTCGAATTCCTGCCAATGGCCGGCGGCATCCGCCTCCGGCGCTGTGGCTGAAAAGGTCACCGTGCGACGGTTGGTGATTTCGGAAGCCTTGATGCTTTCCAACGGCTGTTTCGGCAAGGCACCCGGCAGTTTCATGGTCATCGGCGCGCCCGAGACCACCACCCGGGCGAGAGACCCCGTCGGCGAAGGATGACCCTGATCGTAAGGCATGGCCTCCAGCGCATAAGTGCCAGCGGGACCGGCCTGCACCAAAACATCGGCGCGCTGGCCCGGCGCGATCAGCAATTGCTTGAGGGGTTGCACCGCGCCCAGTTGAATGCCGTCATAAGCGATCACATGCAGGTCGTGCTTTTCCAGATCGAGCAGCATGTCGTCTTGATAGCCCGCGTTGAGAATACGCCAGCGCTGCACTTCGCCAGGCCGCATGGCAATCGTCGGCCGCCGTTGTCCGTTAATCGCCAGAAAGCGTGTCGCGGTTTCTGGAAACAGCGTCTCGAAATTCTCGATCATGCCATGCGCGTCGTGCACCACCTGGGTCATCACCAGCAGGCGTTCTTGGGCCGCCGATATCTCCGGCACATCGGCGAAATCGCCCTCGATGATGAGAGCGCCAACCATGCCACTCGACATCTGCACATCGGCGCTGCCATGGTGGTGCGGGTGATACCAATAGGTGCCCTTGGTGTGATCCTTCGGCACTTTGATTTCGATGTCGTAGCTATAGCCCGGCGCCATAGATCGCATGACATTGTCGGCGATGCCGCTCGGGCTGACATGGCCGCCATGAAAGTGGAAATTGGTGTTGTTGAACTGATGCGGCCGGCTCATGTCGGCTGGCATCGCATCGCGATTCGGCGGCAAATCGTTGATCAGCTTGATGCGCAAGGTTTCGCCGGGCTTCATGCGCAAGGTCGGCCCCGGACTGCCGCCCTCATAAGACCTCACATAAAGCCTGACGCCGCCAATGTGCCGATAGGCATAAGCAACGCGCAAGGTCGTGCTCAGCACCCCATTGACGGAGCGGCGCACCTGCGGCTCAACCAGCGGCTGATCCAAGGTGCGCACCACTGTATCCGCCACCCGGCCCAGCGCCGGCGACATGTCCATTTGCCCTCGAGTGCCATGGTCGGCGTGACCGGCGTGTTGCGCACGGGCCACGCCGGCCGTCAGCAACAGTGCACCGGCCCCGACACTGCCCTTGAGCCATTGGCGCCGTGACAGCTTATTGATGCGCGCAGCGATGGCGACGGCATCGTATTCGTTCGAATTTCCCAGCACAGCATCCCCCACACCCGATCCCTCATCCCTATACCGCGCGGGTAAATTCAGCATGAAAGCGGCGGAGAGCCGCCGCCACCGACACCGGAATTCTCGAACGTAACGTGCGCGTCAGTCGCCCGAGAAGGACAGCCCCGCGAGAAGCGGCGCGTAGGCGGCGAGCCTGCCGGAGACGAACTCCGTGAAGAGCCGCACGCGTTTCGTCTTGCGGCTCTCCCCCTGGGTGAGAAGCCAGAGCGTTCCATACATGTGCAGCTCGGTGCCCGGCACCCGCACCAATAGAGGGTCGGCGTCGCCGACGAAGCACGGCAGCGTCGTGATCCCGAGCCCTTGCCTTATGGCAACGATCTGCGCCTCGGCGTCCGTGACCCTGAACGGAACCCCCGTGGTGCGGACATCACCCGCGCTGGCCCAATCGGGAATGCCATGCATGCTGATGACGATCCACCGGATGGGATCAGGCGCGCCCGCACGCCACGCGACGAGCCGGTCGCGGGACATGTAGACACCGCCGAACAGCTCCGGTCCTTTCAGGCCGTGCAGATTGAGCGGCAGGGTTTTGCGGTCGTAGACGACGCGGATCGCCACGTCGGCCTCGCGGTTGGTCAGATTGACCAGCTCGCCCGACGACAAAATGTCCATCTCGATGTCGGGATGCAGCCGCGCGAACTCGGCGAAATCAGGCATCAGCAGATGGGTCGCGAGCGGCGGCGCCAGTGTCACCCGCAGAAGCCCGCGCACGCCCTGGTCGCGGCCGAAGACGCGCGTCTCCAGCTGGTGTGACGAGGCTTCCATCTGCTCCGCGAGTTCGAGGACCTCCTCGCCGGCGGCCGTCAGGCGGTAGCCCGAAGGCAGCTTTTCGAACATCTGCGCCCCGAGCCGTTCCTCCAGTTGGGCGATCCGTCGGAGCACGGTCGAGTGGTTCACCCCCAGGCGTTCGGCGGCAGCCCGCACCGAGCCTGCGCGCGCGACGGCAAGAAAATAGCGAACGTCGTCCCAGTCAATCATGCCAGTCGATCATGGTGCAATCCGGCACCGCATGGCGCGCCTGCCAAAGCCTGTTTCTATCACATCGAATAGCAGTACGGCGATCGTCGCAGCTCGGGCCGGATCGATTTCGCACCACCGCTGTGCGCGCTTCCACACTCCACGCCCGACACCGGCGGACCCATCTCGCAGTTCTCGGGCCGCCCCGAAGGCCGGCAAATCAATATCAACACGGATCGGAGAAACATGATGAGCACCGCCATTATCGGCTTCGGCAAGGTCGGCCAGGCCCTCGCCCACGCCTTTGCCCGCAAGAACATCGAGGTCACAGTCGCAAGTCGCCAGCCGGCCGAGGCGTTGGCGCCGCAGGCGCGGGCGATCGGCCCCACGGTCACAGCCAAACCGCTGCGGGATGCGCTTGCGGCCGACACGATTATCCTGGCGGTGCCGTTCGGCGAGCATCGCGAGATTGCGAAGGCCCTGCCGAGTTGGAAAGGCAAGACGATCATCGACGCGATGAATTCGCTGGCGCCCCTTGAGGAACAGGACGGCCTGCTGTCCTCTGCCTTCGTCGCGAAAGCGTTCACCGGCGCCAGGCTCGTGAAAGGCTTCAATCACCTAATCGCAGCCACCCTCGCGGCCGATCCGATCGTCGAGGGCGGCCACCGCGTCGTCTTTCTGTCTTCTGACGACGAGGACGCGGTCGCCCCCGTGGCGACCCTCGCCAAACAACTCGGCTTCGCCCCCATCAAGCTCGGAAAGCTCGACGAGGGTGGCGCATTGATACACGCCCGCGGCCGCATCTGGGGCCCGCTCATCTTCCAGGATGTGTTCAAGAAGGAGCCGTGATCGCCCTTCCTTAAAACACCCCCTGCGGCTGCAGGCCCAATTGCTGCGTGCCGTAAAGCGCCGACAGCGCGTCCCAGTCGAGACTGGCGTGCTGGGCGGCGACGGTGGCATCGCGCCAAAAACGCTGAACGCGGTTCTTCTCGTCGGCCGCCGAGGCGCCCGACTTGGTGAAAATGTCGCTCGCCACCTCGGCTGCGGTGCGGCCGGCAAATCCATGGTTGCGGCGGATGCGCACGCGCTGCTCGATCTCGAGCGTCCCGCCGCGCCTGACCACCTCCTGGCCCTCCGTGAGGCTGGTCACCATTAATGTACGTGCGGCGTCGAGGCGCGCGGCGCAGCGGCCGATCAGGCTCTGGGTCATCGGCTGGTCGGCGACCTTCTCGAACACGCCGGGCCGCGTCATCCGCTTGGCGTCACGCGCATTCTCTGTGAAGGCATCGAGCGCGCCTTGCGCCATGCCGACGATGGGCGCGACCAGAGCGGTCGGGCCAAAGGTCGGATAGCCGAAGCGCGCCTGCGCATTGTCGGGCACGGCAAGGCCCGGCACCTGGCCGGAGAAGACGACGCTCAGCGGCAGCACGCGGTGCTGCGGCACAAACACCGGCTCGGTGATGTGTACGGTCTTCGACCCCGTACCGCGCAGGCCGCTGACATTCCAACTCTCGTGATCGATGGTGACGTCGCCGATGGGCACGAGGCACCAGGCGATGGCCGGCGGCCCCTCCCGGTTCGGGATCAAGGCGGCCAGGATGAGCCAGGCGGCGCTGTCGACGCTGCTCGCCCAGGGCCAACTGCCCGAAACCCTGAGGCCGCCGTCAACCACTTCGACCGTCGGCGAAGGCGTGTAGGAGACGGCGAGCAGATTGTCGGCGTTGTCCCAGACCTCCTGCTGCGCTTCGAGCGGAAAGAAGGCGGTCATCCAGCCGAAGCACACCGCGAGCGTGCCGCACCAGCCGGTGCTGCCGCAGGTGCGGCCGAGCTCGAAGCCGATCTGCGCCAGCTCGGCGGGACCATATTCGTAGCCGCCGAAGCGCTTGGGCTGCATGGTACGAAATACGTTTGCGTCGCGCAGCGCCTCCATGGTCTCCGCCGGAACGCGCTTGGCTTTCTCCGTGCTCAACGCCCGCGCGTCGATCTCCGGCGCGAGCTTTCGGATGCGGGCGATGATGTCGGAAAAGTCAGGCCGCGTGGCCAGCGGCTGAACGGCGACGACGCGTGTCGCTTCCTGTTGCATGTCGGCTCCCTCCCAAAAGCGTAACGTCCGTTACGGTACGTAGTGTGCCATCTTCGAAAATTTTTACAATGGCGATTATGCGCGGGAGATTTTTCGCATCGCGGAGCGCGGGCGCGCGCGACTGCACCGGCCGCAACGACCGGGCTTGCAGCGCTGCAACGATCGATTTTTCAGGCAGATATAAGCGGTGCGACAGGCCGCGCTTTAGGCAGCGCTCAGGCGCTTTTCGCCCGCGGCGCTTTCGCTTTTGCCGACGCCGCCCGTGTTCCGGCTTCCGTTGCGCAGCCGCCGATAAAAACCGAAACGGCAAGCTCGACCGTCTGATCGATCCGCTTGGCCCGGTCCTTCTGGCTGGCGGCGGCGGTGAGCCAGCTCAGCATCTGTTCGCCGATCAGCATGTCGTGAAACAAGATGGCCAGGCGGCGCGCATCCGCATCGGCGCGGATATTACCCTTCGCCTGATGCAGCGCGATCCACTGCGCGAAGATGCGATACATCGTCTCCGGGCCGGTCTGATAGAACAGCCGGCCAACCTCCGGAAAGGCCCGCCCGATCGACGTCACCAGCCGATGAAAGGCCATGATTTGCGGCGTCAGCACGATGGCGACGAAGGAGCGGGCCAGGCGCGTCGCCTGCTCCTCCAGCGTCCCCTCGGGACGTGTATCGATGTGAATGGTGACGTCGGAACAGAGCTGGCGCACGACGGCTTCGAACAGTTGCGCCTTGTTGCCGAAATTCGAATAGATGGTTTCCTTCGAGCCGCCGACGACCGCGATGATTTCGTTGATGGACACGCTGTCATAGCCGCGCTCCAAAAACAGCTTTGCGGCGGAGCGTACGATTTTCTCGCGCTTGATCTCGGTGCGTGTGCGCGTGCCAGCACCGCGCCGAGTGCTAGGCGCCGCAGGCCGCGCCGTTGATTTCTTACGTGATTCCATAGCCCAAGCTAAGCCAGCTCATCGCTCGAGGCCAGCGCAAAACTTTTAGCTGGCCACCCAGCGGCATTTACCGTAACGTTCGTTACGGTACATAAATCCAGGGAGGCTACCCATGATCGAAGTGTCGAAACGTATCCCGGTCAACGCGCCTGGCCACCCCACCCTGACGCGCGGCGACGTCTGGCAGGGCCTTGTCCTGAAGGCCAACAATGCCCTGCCCTTCGTGCCGGCGATGACCCATTGCAAGGTGCTCACCCGTGAAGACGACAATGTCTTCGTGCGCGAGATCGAGTTTCGCGGCGAGCGCTGCCGCGAGCGCATCACCATGACGCCGCAACGGCAGGTGGAATTCGTGCGGCTCGACGGCTCGGTGCTGGGCACCATTCTCAACCTCATCGAAGAGGACGACGATGGCCTCGGCCTGCGCTTCAGCTTCAAGTTGCAGCTTGCCGGCGTTGCCGACGGCAGCGCGGAAGAAATCGCCTACGGCAAAATCGTCGAGCAGGATTATCTGAAGGCCGTCGATGCGACGCTCGCCGCGATCCGCAAAGCCAAGACCGCCCGCGACACGCTGATCAAGCGCTATTACGACGCGGTCGACGCGATGGATCTCGAAACCTTCAAGTCCCTGCACAGCCAGAGCGCGCGGATGACCTTCGCGAATTTCCCGGCCGCCGTTGGCCCCGACCAAATCGCCGGCGCCATCGGCCAGTTCTGGTCGACCATCGGCGGCCTCAAACACACCTTCCTCAACCGCTGGGACCACCCGGATGAATCCATCCTCGAAGCGGCCGTGACCTACACCCGCCAGGACGGCCAGACCCTGACGCTACCCAGCGTCGCCATCCTGAAGCCGGACGGAGATAAGGTGGGCGAACTGCGGGTGTTCATGGATGTCGCGCCGATCTATGCGGAGCAGGAGAGGCAGAGGGTGCCGGTTTGATAAGGGCTGTGCACGCTGGGCGAATGTGATCGCCCAGCTCAAAGAAGGTCTTTCCAGGGCGCTATGGCTTCGACGCTTGAGGCGGCGGCGCCGCCTGCACAGGCGCCAAACGTGGCGGGAAGCCGTCCTTGAGCCAGCTCACGGTCAAGCTGACCACGACTGCCAATGCAATTACCGCGATGACGCGATAATAGGTCTGTTCCTTTTCAGCGGCATGAATGCGGTCGCCGAGCACCTTCTCAACGTCCTTTATCTTCTTGGACAGACTCGCGAAGGATTGCAGTTCGCCAGCAACGGAGGTTACCACTTCGGGATCGATACCCCTATGGATTGCGCCGTCTTTCTTTAAGGCAGTCTCGCAGTCGAGGCTCGCATACCAGATCAGGAAAATCGCCTGTCCGCGTTTAAGGTGGATGGGCACAGGACCGGCATTGAGGACCGCGAACGTCAACTGTCCGCGATAACCAGGATCGACGTGAAAGCCAGAGACGTTGAGCAAGCCGCGGAACTTAGTCTTCGCGCGGATCGAGATGAAGGCCAAGGCATCCGCAGGGACCGAGACGACTTCCTCGGTCAGCAGAAAGGCAAGCTGGCCAGGCGGAATGGTGAAAGCCTCTCCGTCGTTGAGCTTGCGGACCGTGACTGTGGTCGGATCAACGGTCTGATCGTTCGGCGAGACATAGACTTCCGATCCAACTGATAGCGTATAGGCGGCGCAATCCACTCGGTCGTCCGCGAACGGGTCGATTAGTGTCTTGAGCCGCTCGCCCAGCGTTTCCCCGCTCCAAAACATCGCCAATGGTTTGGTCATCGCCAATTTACCCTGCCCTTTAGCCCTGAGCTACGTCATTGCTGTTCGAAACGATGTTCAATGCAATTTGTCGGTGAAAAACTAGCAATTATCCACCGATTCTACCTCGGCCCCGCAAGAATCAAGTAAACATTCCGCATCGTATGCTAAACTTTTTGCTGTTTGCGACCGCGACCGCAGAATCACAGAAAAGACAGCTGATGCGCCTAATTGCGAACGACCGAGAGAATCGGACACTCGACCTTTTCGGCCAAGCGTCGATCATGCCGAAGCTTCCTGAGCCTCGTGCTCAACGATATATCATGATAGCTGGCAAGCGAATTAAGATTACACCAGTTTTTGAAGCCTACTGGTACTTCGCAGCTGAACGCCAAAAGATTTTCTTCCGCCGATTGCGAAGATTAAACGGCCCTCATCTGACCGAAGACCCGATCCTCGCCTCCTATCGATTTACTAACAGCTACCGCGCATCAGATCGCGTGAGCCAGTATTTAATTAGCGAAGTGATATACGGGCCAGCCGCATCTAGTGATTCAGACAATTTATTTTTCCGCATTTTGCTTTTCAAGCTTTTCAATAAGATCGAAACATGGGAGGCAATTGAAAAAGCTTTCGGCACCATCAACCTTGATAGCTTTGATTTCGAGTTAGCCGGTGCCCTCCTCTCGAAACGCCAAAATTCCGGCATGCGGAACTATTCAGCCGCTTATATCATGCCGTCCTGCGCAAGCATGTTTGACGAGCAAGCCAAACATATGGGGCACTTAAAACTTCTCCAATGGATGCTAGCTCAGAATTATCCAGCCCGTCTGAAAGACTGCCGCAACATGGAAGACGCTTTTGCACTACTGCGTAGCGTCCCATCCATTGGCGCGTTTCTAGCTTATCAGTTTGTCACCGATCTAAATTATAGCCCACTGACTAATTTTTCCGAGATGGAATTCGTTATGGCTGGGCCAGGGGCTCTCGATGGCATTTCTAAGTGCTTCGATGGTCTCGACGACGTGACACCGGCTGATGTAATCAAGCACATGGCTGAACATCAAGAGCAATATCTAAATGAAATCGTTGGCACGTTTGACGATCTTTGGGGACGACCGCTTCAGCTCATCGACTGCCAGAACGTCTTTTGCGAGATTTCAAAATATTCTCGAGTGGCTTATCCTGCCATTGGTGGCCTATCGGGACGCACTCGGATTAAGCAAAAGTACCGCCTTACCGGCTCAATAAGCACGCCATTTTATCCCCCAGATTGGGGGCTCAATCAAAGAATATCGGAAGACATAGAATCTTCCTAGATTATTGGCTCAGATATATGCACTTAATACCATCTCACGGTCATGCATGCGAAAGCAGATGCATTGAAAAGTTTTAGGCGAGACTAAGCCTTGGCAGAATAACGCATGCGGATCATCTTTAGCCGCAAGGGCTTCGACACAGGATCAGGAGGTGCTCCCTCACCGATCATCAATGGCAAACCGATTTCGCTGCCTATCCCGACGAAGGGACGCTCCACCACAACTTATCGCGATCTCGGACTCGGAGATATGGTCGAACGGGTGACACGCGGGAAGATAGATGCTGACCATCTCTGCCACGAGGATCCAATGTTCTTCGACGGCTATTGCCTGTTCGGGCAGTGCGATGCCGCTCAATCGCACCTCAAACGTCAAGGTGTAGATATAGGGGATGTATTCCTCTTCTTCGGCTTGTTCGCCGATCGATATTTCCGTGATCGCCATCATCGTCTCTATGGCTACATGCGGGTAGATCAAATGATCGAAGGCGACGAACTTCACTCTGAGCACAGACTTATTAAAAAGGCACTACGACCGCACCCTCACACAATCGGCAACTGGAATACAACGAACTGCATATATGCGGGGCCAGGCAAACGCGCCCAAACTGCAGATCCGCTACTACGTCTTACAACAGAAGGTGGGCCTCTTCAGTTATGGGATGTTCCTGCATGGCTGGCCAAAACGGGATTGAGCTATCACAACCGAAAGGATCGCTGGCTCCCCGGTAATCAGCTACAGATTGTATCTCGCGGACAAGAATTCGTCACCAATATTGGCGAGAGAAGAAAACCGCGAAGATGGTTAGAAGATATTATGAAAGCGATAGAGCGATAGGACCATCACCAATACCGGCGAGCGACACTTCATCGTATGCCATAGTGAATGGCTCGTAAGGTGCAATCCAAGCGTATGTGAATCTTGGTGTTGGGTGCCGAAACTACAACGAACATCCATTAAACTTCAGTATCATAATCGATATTATTGTCCTCAGGGAAATTTCTGAATGAAATTTTTTTGCCAACCATATCTACAGCAATGATACCACCATTCGCATCTCGAAGCTTGTGGTAGCAATCATAACCCTCACGGATCGCACTCTCCCAATCCTGCTTCGGATTGCCATAGACTTCATGGCCCTTACAAAGTTCGTGAAGACGACGCAGAAATTCAAAACTGAGTGCATTAGGATATGCGTAAGGTGACCCTTGAATTGATATTCCAGCTTCCTGGAAAAAGGTCTCAAATAATTCGGCCTGAAGGTGGACCTCCAAGATGACCGCCTCTTCGAGGATTTTGGCCCTACCGCCATCTTCTATTTCATCAAGCTTTGGAGAAGACTTTCTTTTCAGCTTCATGAACGCTCGAAGGTTTGGAGACCATCCCAGAAAAACCGCAAACGACACATGCATAACATCGTGAAATCTATAGCCGTCGCCTTTATGATCATTATCTGTCAGAGGCGCACCCAGTTTTGCCTTGCAACTCCCATTTTCAACCCAAAACATTTCGGTCTGCGCTTTACCGTTATCGCGGAAATGAACTTCGAACTTATCTGGAAAACGCTCTCCGTCTATCTTACTATCATGTCTAGGACCGGGCTCATTTGCGGGGTTACGAAACTTTGCTTTTTCCTGTGTCAGCGCAATGATCTTCGAAAGCTTTAAATCATAGACACTCGCAAGCGCGGAGAGATGCCATATTATTTCTCCTAGCGCATCGACAGGATCCTTTGGGCGAACCTCATGATTGAGGGCCATCTCCATATTCGGCAAGAAATCTCGGCTAATCTGTGCTGCTAGTTGTTGGAGAACGGCTGCACAGACATTGCGGAGCTCGTCGCCTTCCGTTCGCCTAGTGATGAATGCGGTGCTCTGGTATAGATCGATCGGCTGATTGGAATGCTCAAGATAGACGCTTGCAGCCGCAAGAAATGCGTCTCGCTTTTCCGTTCCTAATTCTTCTTGAACCCGCTTATCGTTACGCGCCCGGCCGCTCAATTGCCTGTGCAGCATTTCAATGTCGGATTTAAAAATATTGGCAGCACGCGGATCATCCAGGCATTGCGCAAGCATCACCGCATACCAGATTGAATCGCCCAGCTGTTCTTTCAGTTCGCCCCTGATCAAATACCAACCAGCGTCATCCCGTTTAGGTTTGGATAAAATGTCCTTCTTCAGAGCTGAAAGAACAGAACCAATCTCAGAGACAAGCCCCAGTGTCGCGATGCGTTCGCGTTGATCGTTCGCCATGGACACGGAGACGTCGCTCTGACTGACAAATGCATAAAGATCAGACACCCTCATGATTGGTTATCCATTGAAGTAACGCGGATTGTCCCAGTCGGCAGGGTCTTCTACGATTGGCCGAGGATTATTTATATCAATGAGCTCGTGCAGCTCGGCCAATAGCTGCTCATTTTTTGGACATTTTTGCCCACGAGGATTTGGAAACAAGCTCATAAGATGAGCGGGCACTTCAGGCCCTGATTTTCCCCAGTAAGAGAAACTTTTGCCTAGCAAGACCCGGTCTACCTTCGTATCTGTATTGACATGGCCGCCGTTGCGCTGACTAGCGCCTGGCAAATAGTGCATTGAGGTTTCAAAATACCAATCGTTGTTGCCGGATTCATGCCTATAGGTACGGTCGCCGACCATACGTAGTTTGGGACCTGGGATCTGAGGCCTCTTATTAACAAATCGATCGTCGTGCCAATATTGATCAAACGTCAGCGTTTCATCGACGCGCATCCAATAGATAACGCGCGGATGATAGCGTCCCAAGCCTCGCTTTCCTGATCCGGCGATGCCGACAATAATGTCGCCTAGGTTCGCATACTTCCGAATCTGGGGCATGCAGCAAGCAAGCGTACACCAGCCAAAGAACGGATTAGGAGCAAAGCCAAGGTCATGATCCAGACGATACGTCCGAGTGACCAAGCTACGCTCCTAGCATTTAACTTGACTAGCATTCGGCCTACTAACTGGCGTGCCAGCCCCGCTTCGCGGCTCGTCGGCCTTGCCCGATATGCAGACCTTCAACTGCTCAGCAGACCAACCGCACTGAGTACCGTATTTTTTCGCAATCGGATGAAGATCTTCATAGGGAAAACTTTTACCAAACAGGACAACAACTCGTCCGCCTGCCTGTCCGCTATATCGGCCCGCTTCCTCCAATTCGAGAAGATCGGACGTTCCCGTATCGACGGGAATAATGACGGAAGCGTCGCTAATCTCGACGCATTTATCGACTTCGCCAGGTAGCAGGAATATTACCAATGAAGGGTCAATTCCCATCTCACCTAGAAGACCAAGAATTTCTTCTTTGGTTATCTTACACGCCGGATGGAGCACGACAAACACGCGCCCATTTTTGCCAACTATAACGTCATACCCCTCCGCCATAGGTATACCCTTCCATGCGAGCTTTTTAATAAAGCTTTACATAGGAATATAACCTCGATTCCAACAATAACAATAATCGCTACTTAAAATTATTGGAGTTGCCGTCGATCTTAAAGTCCCCCCCCCTCACTCCCACTCAATCGTCCCCGGCGGCTTGCTCGTCACGTCATAGACCACCCGGTTAATCCCCTTCACCTCATTAATAATCCGCGTGGCACACCGGCCCAGCACGTTCATGTCGAACGGGAAGAAATCCGCCGTCATGCCGTCGACGGATGTCACGGCGCGTAGCGCGCAGACGTGGTCATACGTCCGCCCGTCGCCCATCACGCCGACGGTGCGCACAGGCAGCAGCACGGCGAAGGCCTGCCAGATATTGTCGTAGAGGCCGCTTTTGCGGATTTCGTCGAGATAGATCGCGTCGGCCTTGCGGAGGATGTCGAGCTTCTCTCTGGTGATCGCGCCGGGGATGCGGATGGCGAGGCCGGGGCCTGGGAAGGGGTGGCGGTCGACGAAGGCTTTGGTCAGGCCAAGCTCGCGGCCGAGCGCGCGCACTTCGTCCTTGAAGAGTTCGCGCAAGGGTTCGACCAGCTTCATGTTCATGCGTTCGGGCAGGCCGCCGACATTGTGGTGGCTCTTGATCGTCACCGAGGGGCCGCCGGTGAAGGAGACGCTTTCGATCACGTCCGGATAGAGCGTGCCTTGCGCCAGAAATTGCGGCGCGCCGCGCCCGTCGGCGGCGATCTTCTTGGCTTCCGCGTCGAACACGTCGATGAACAATTTGCCGATGGTCTTGCGCTTCACTTCCGGATCGGTGACGCCGTCGAGCGCGCCAAGGAACATGGCGCTCGCGTCCACATGGACGAGCGGGATGTTGTAATGGTCGCGGAACAGGCTCACCACCTGCTCGGCCTCGCCCTGGCGCATCAGACCATGGTCGACGAAGACGCAGGTGAGCCGGTCGCCGATCGCTTCATGGATCAGCACGGCGGCGACCGAAGAGTCGACACCGCCCGAGAGACCGCAGAGCACCCGGCCCTCGCCCACTTGCGCGCGGATCGATTTCACCGCTTCGCCGCGGAAGGCGGCCATGGTCCAGTCGCTCTTCAGCCCGGCGATCTTATGGACGAAGTTGGCGATCAGTTTTGCGCCGTCGGGGGTGTGCACCACCTCCGGGTGGAACATGGTGGTGTAGATGCGGCGCTTCTCGTCGGTGGCGATGGCGAAGGGCGCGTTCTCGCTGACGGCCTTGACGGAGAAACCTTCCGGTAACCGCGTCACGCGATCGCCGTGGCTCATCCACACCGGGTAGCGGCCGCCGACATCCCACAATCCATCGAACAGCGCGCTCTTTTCCTTGATCTCGATATCGGCCCGGCCGAACTCGGCCGCGTGCCCGCCTTCCACCACACCGCCAAGCTGCACGGCGGTGGTCTGCTGGCCATAGCAGATGGAGAGGATCGGAATGCCGGCGTCGAAAACCGCCTGGGGCGCCCGGGGCGAGCCCTCGTCGGTCACCGAGCACGGCCCGCCCGAGAGGATAACCGCCTTTGGATTCAGCTCCTTGAAAGCGGCTTCGGCATTCTGGAACGGCGCCAGCTCGCAATAAACCCCGGCCTCGCGGACGCGGCGGGCGATGAGCTGCGTCACCTGCGAGCCGAAGTCGATGATCAGCACTTTGTCGTGGTTGGCGATGATGTCTGTATGGGCGGCGGTCATGAAATTTCGGGTCTCCGGCTAAGGAAATCGATTACGGCACCCCCCGAAAAGGTGCAACGGGACAAGCCTTATAAAGCCCGCCGCAGCCCTCATGGTGAACCGGTTTTAACCGGGTTTTGAACGATTTGCTTACGCCCGCCGCAACGCCCGCCCGGTAAGCCCTGTGAGCAACCGGGGTCGGATGTGCCGAACCGGCAGGGACAGGTTATGCTGAATTATCGAATCGCGCAGTTTGGGACACTCTTTTCGGATGGATCCGACTGGGGCACCGACATGACCCGCACGGAGCGACGCAAATACCGCGAGCGGATGTTCCGCGAGACGGTTTTCGCGCGCTTTGCCAGGGTTGGCGCCGATGTCGGCTATCTGCTGCGCCATATCCGCGACCTGCCCCAGACCGCCGATTTCTTCCTGCGCGCCCCCTTTCTCGGCCATACCGGCCTGCCGGCGCTGGAAGAGGTGCGCCGCCGGCCAGACGGCATCGCCGGCGTGATCGACGACGTCACCCCCATGGCCATTGCGGGGGGCTATGCGGTCGGCTTCTTTCCGCGCTGGATTTTGGGCAAGGCGACCTGGTGGTCGCCCCAGGCACGCATGGTGCGCAAGCCCGCCGCCACCAAGGCCGTGGCCGCCGCCGGCCTTGTCTTCGAACTCGACCAGAACTTTGAGCAGGTGGCCGCCGCCTGCGCCGCCGCCGCCACCCGCGCTGGCGAAGGCTTCGGCCTGAGCCCGGCGGCCCTACAAGTGTTCGCCAATCTGTTCGACCAGGGTTTCGTCCATTGCTTCGCCGTGCGCGATACAGCGGGCGATCTTGTCGCCGGCGGCTTCGGCATGGCCTCGGGCCGCGTCTTTGTCACCGAAAGCCTGTTCGAAAAACGCCAGGGCGCCATCGCCTTCGCGCTGGCTTCGCTCGATGCCCAGCTCGCGCAATGGGATTTTCAGCTGCACGATCTGCGCAGCAGCCGCGCCGCCGAATTCGGCTTCCGGCCGATGCAGCGCGAAGCCTTCCTGCTGCTCAATATCGCCTGCCAGAACGGCGGCCGCCCTGGCCGCTGGTGCCCGGCGAGCTTGAAGCCGATCACACGCGCAGCATAACAGCGATGTAGAACCCATCCGTGCCAGCACTGGCCGGCGAGAGCCTTAAGCCCGCGCCATGCGGCGAGGCATGATCCGCCAGGGCCTCGATGCCGACGCCGCGCGCCACATGCGCTGCATCGAGCGGCAGGAAGCCGTCGGAGTTTTCGAGGAAGGCCGCGATGCGCGCCTCGTTCTCCTCGCGCAGCACCGAACAGGTGACATAGACGAGCCGGCCGCCGGCTTTCACATAGCGCGCCGCCTGTTGCAGCACTTCGTCCTGCTGCTTCTGGCGCTGTTCCAGCGCGCCGGGCCGCGTGCGCCATTTGGCATCCGGGTTGCGCCGCCAGGTGCCCGTGCCCGTGCAGGGCGCATCGACGAAGACCAGATCGCAGCGCTCTTCGAGATCGGCGAGATCCATCTTGCCGGCCTTGGGCGCGCGCACCTGCACATTGCGGGCGCCTGCCCGTTCCAGCCGGTCGTAGATCGGCATCAGCCGGCGGCCGTCGCTGTCGGTGGCGAAGACCTGGCCCTTGTTCTCCATCATGGCGGCGAGCGCCAGGGATTTGCCGCCGGCCCCAGCGCACAGGTCCAGCACCTGCCAGCCGGGCTTGGCGCCGGCGATCAGGGCCGCAAGCTGCGAGGCTTCGTCCTGCACCTCCACCTGCCCTTTGGCATAGGCGGGCTCGGCCGAGAGCGCCGGGCCGCGACCGTCGGCGCCGACAGCAATGCGCAGGCCCCAGGGCGAGAGCGCGGTTGCCTGCGCGTTGAGATGCGCCAGGGTGGCGAGCGCCTTGTCGCGACTGGTCTTCAGCAGATTGGCGCGCAGATCAACCGGCGCGCGTTCCGCCAGCGCCCGCCCCTCGGCCACGGCCTGGTCGCCGAAAGCGGCTTCAAAGGCTTCCGCCAGCCATTCCGGATAATCGCCCTGCACATGATCGGGTGCGCCCGTGAGGTCATCGGCATCGAGGCGCTGGCGCTCGGCCTCGGTCAGTTCGGGCGGCGCATGGGGGCCGGCGCCGCAGAGCGCGGCGATGGCCTGCGTCTCCATCCCGCGCCCGCGTTTCAGGGCGCCGAGCATGATCGCGCGAGGTGTGTCCTCCCCCATGATCCAGGCGGCGGAGGCGCGCACGCGCAAGGCATCGTAGACCAGACTGGCGATGGCCGAGCGGTCCTTCGAACCGGCGAAACGGTGGCTAAGGCCCCAATCCTTCAGGGCTTCGGCGGCGGGGCGGCGGCGGGTTTCGATGTCCTCGAGAACTTCGATGGCGGCGGCGATGCGGGCTGCGGGTGTCATGGGCCTGTTGTGGTGATCCCGGCCCAAAAGTCCAGCTAAACCGCCAGAAGAATCTGCACGGCGAAGATGATCCACATCACCATCAGCACGACCACGCCGATGAAATAGGCCGAGAGGCGCGGCACCATGCTGTTGGAGGTGGTGTGAATGAAAGCGTGGACATAGCGCGAAATCACGAAGACCCAGGACAGGACCACGAACAGCAGGTCCGCCTTGCGCGTGAACATGGCAAAGGCCACCAGCGCCAGGAACAGCACCGGAATTTCGAACTGATTGCGGAAATCGTTCGACACCTGGGTGACCCGATCGGGCCAGGCGTTTTCCCGCAAGGAGGCGTCCTTGCCCACCTCGCCGGCCTTCACGGCCTGCCCGCGCCGCCGGCCCAGTTCGATCAAGATGATCAGCACCAGCAGGACATAGGCGAAGACGGGAAGCAGAATGGCCTGGACCGACATGAGCGCACCTTTGCCGCAGCGAGCCATCGCCCTGTGTCATGGGGCGATAGCACCTATGATCGTTACTACGTCGCGTCTCCTTCAACGGATCACGACACGTAACGTTGCATCGCTCGCCGTGGATGCCCGCTCACGCTTCGCGTGTCGGGCATGCCACGAGAGTGGCTAGCCGCCACCCATCGGATAGTTCGGGCTTTCGCGCACGATCGACACGTCATGCACGTGGCTTTCGCGCAGGCCGGCGCTGGAGATGCGCACGAAGCGCGCGCGCTTCTGGAATTCGGTGATGCTGGGCGCGCCGACATAGCCCATGGCCGCACGCAAACCACCGGCAAGCTGATGCACGACGGCGCCGACCGGCCCCTTGTAAGGCACCTGGCCCTCAATGCCTTCCGGCACCAGTTTCAGCGTGTCCTTGATGTCCTGCTGGAAGTAGCGGTCGGCCGAGCCGCGCGCCATGGCACCCACCGAGCCCATGCCGCGATAGGATTTGAACGAGCGGCCCTGATAGAGAAACACTTCGCCGGGGCTCTCGTCGGTGCCCGCCAGCAGCGAACCGATCATCACGCATTCGGCGCCGGCGGCGATTGCCTTGGCGAGATCGCCGGAGAATTTGATGCCGCCGTCGCCGATGACCGGAATGTCCTTCTTACGCGCTTCCTCGGCGGATTCGAGAATGGCGGTGAGCTGCGGCACGCCGACACCGGCGACGATCCGCGTCGTGCAGATTGAGCCCGGACCGATGCCGACCTTGATCGCATCGGCACCCGCGTCAATCAGAGCCTTGGTGCCTTCCGCCGTCGCCACATTGCCGGCGATAATGGCGACCTTGTTGGAGACGCGCTTGATGCGCGTCACCTGGTCCAGCACGTTCTGCGAATGGCCGTGGGCGGTGTCGACGACGACGCAATCGACGCCGGCATCGATGAGCAGCATGGCGCGCTCATAGCCCTTGTCGCCAATGGTGGAGGCGGCGGCGACGCGCAGACGCCCCTGCTCGTCCTTGCAGGCGTTAGGATGCAGGGTCGCCTTCTCGATGTCCTTGACGGTCATCAGGCCGACGCAGCGCCCTTCGTCATCGACGACGACAAGCTTTTCGATGCGGTGTTGATGCAGCAGGCGGCGCGCTTCGTCCTGCGTCACGCCTTCGCGCACCGTGACGACCTTCTTGGTCATCAGTTCGGACACCGGCTGCGCCGGATCGGCGGCGAAGCGCACATCGCGATGGGTGAGAATGCCCACAAGCTTCGACGGCTTGCCGGGATTGCCGCGCTCGACCACCGGAATGCCGGAGATCGCATTCATCTTCATCAGTTCCAGCGCATCGGCCAGCGGTTGGTCCGGATAGACGGTGATCGGGTTGATGACCGTGCCGCTCTCATAGCGCTTCACGCGCCGCACTTCCTCGGCCTGCGCTTCCGGGTCGAGATTGCGGTGGATGACGCCGATGCCGCCGGCCTGGGCCATGGCGATGGCGAGACGCGCCTCCGTCACCGTATCCATGGCGGAGGAGATGATCGGCAGGTTGAGGCTGATGGAGCGCGTCAGCCGGGTGCGCAGATCGACGCCCGAAGGCATCACTTCCGAATGGCCGGGCTTCAGCAGAACGTCGTCGAACGTCAGCGCGGTTTCGAAGGTCGGACGTTCAATGGTGGCCATCTGCCAAACTCCTGGAATATGTTTCGGATACGAAACGGGTACGAGGCCGCCGGGCGACTCGTTTCCGCTTGATCATGGGGAACAGGGTTGGCAGCGGCTCATAGCATGCATGCGACGATGCGCAACTAAATATCGCGTGCGATCGTTTCAAGACCACAACAACATGGCTATGGGCCGGACCTGCAAACCCACGGCAACCTGTGCTATAATCATAAATAATCATTATAATTCATTTAGTTATGTCAATTTCTCGATCCAAGGGGAGAGGCCGAAATGAACAAGGTGGTGTGGGGCGCCCTGGGCCTCGGGGTGCTGGCAGCCCTGGGCGGCGGCGCCTGGCTGCTCTCCCTGCCGCCCGCGCCAGCCGCAACCGTTCCTGCGCCGATCGCCCAGGCGGAAACCGCCGCCATGATCGCCGCCCTGAAACCGAAGCGCCCTCGCCCGCTCATCGCCATCGTCGGCGTCAATGAGGGCACGGAGGTCACCGACTATCTGATGCCCTATGGCATTCTGAAGCGCGCCGACATCGCCGATGTGGTGGCGCTCGCCACCAAGCCCGGCCCGATGACGCTTTATCCGACGCTGAAGATCGAACCAGAGGCGACGATAGCCGATTTCGACGCGCGCCATTCCGGCGGCGCGGACTACGTCATCGTTCCCGCCATGGTTCGCGACGACGATCCCGGCATCATGGCATGGCTGAAAAGCCAGGCAGACAAAGGCGCTATTATCGTCAGCGTCTGTGCCGGCGCCAAGGTCGTCGCCAGCGCAGGCCTGCTCGATGGCAAGCGCGCGACGACGCACTGGTACTATCTGAAAGAACTGCGCGGCAAACATCCAAGCATCACTTACGTGGCCAACCGGCGAATGGTGATCGACAACGGCGTTGCAACGACAACCGGCATCACCGCCTCCATGCCGATGATGCTGACATTGATCGAAGCCATCGCCGGCCGCGCCAAGGCTGAGAGTGTCGCGCAAGGTCTCGGCCTCGCCGATTGGGATGCGCGCCACGACAGCGCAGCCTTCACGTTCACCCGCCCCTTCGCACTCACCGCGATCAGCAACACGCTCGCTTTCTGGAACCGTGAAGAGTTGGGGTTGGAGCTCACGGAGGGTATGGACGAAGTTTCGCTCGCGCTGGTCACCGATGCCTGGTCGCGGACCTATCACTCGCAGGCTTACACCTATGCGGCTTCGCCGGAAGCGCGCGAGAGCCGCAACGGACTGCGCATTCTGCCCGATCGGATCACGACGCGCTGGCCAGCGGAGCGACAACTGACCACCTTCACTGACGTGCCGCCCGCGCTGGCTTTGGATCAGAACCTGGCCGGCATAGCGAGCCGCTACGACAAGCCCACCGCCGATTTCGTCGCCATGCAGCTTGAATACCCGCAGCCGAAAAGTAGAAATTGACAAGCGCTAGCAATTTTAGCGACCTCTATTATCCAAAAAAGATGCTGAACAAATCTTTCCTTTCCCCGATGGCTTCTCCGCCTCAGCCTTAGATTTTTGCAAGCCTTTTCAGGCTATCCTGTCTAGCGAGGAGCCAACTATGTCCCGCTGGGCGAAACTTTGTTTCTTTCTGACCGCCGCCTTCTATCTGGTCGCGTTGTCCCTATCGGTGCTGCTTCCAATAATGGTCCAGATTCCCGTTTTAAGGGAAACGGTCAAGATGTTGGGGTCTCTCTTCTTCTATGTTCAAATATTCGCATTCATTTCCCCGACCATCTTCTGGAACCTTGCCTTCGTAATCGTTGCAGTAGACGTGCTAACGGGAAGATCTGCCAAACGCCTGATGATCCTGCCCGTGCTCTGGTTTGGTGGATATGCGGCTGCCGTGTTGCTCAGCGAACGGGAAGCTGATCGCTTTAATCACGCATTGACGGCACAAAGAGAAAACAACCGAGTGGCCTTCGATCCTGCGACGCAGGATGTATTGGTGGAAGCGAACGAGCCCGGTCCGGGGCGCAGAGCTGGTGGGCAACTGTCAGCGCGCTACACAATGGTTCAAACTCTTGGACTGACAACAGCCTATGAGCTTACAAAACAGGCTCCCGAGGAGATTAAAAAAATCGAGCTTCAGCCAACGAAATGTTCTGGCTCAGGGTCTATGCCGGTCGATCCTGGCTTCCGCGAAGGCCGGCGTTTCAGCAGCGCGCATAACATGTGCATTACGGAGACGCTCGAACGGCCATTGAAGCCAGTCCTTCGGATCGTCGGTGGAAAAAGGGATGACCGCGAGGGCCTGACAACCGTTACGACCCGTGACTTCCAGATTGTAATGCCCAATGGAGAAATCAAGAAAATCCGGACCGGAGGCGCGTATCCACTGTCATGGCGGCCTCAATTGGCGTTTAATTGCCGGTTCGGAGCTATACATTGCCCAATACATTTTGAGTTCAGAACTAGGCCCGAGGTTTTCAATCCCAACAACGTTCCCAACGTTATTGGCCACGCCCTTGGCCTCGAAAACATTTCATTGCGTGATCGATACCCCCAAGGTCAGTGGCAATAAATAGCCGCGTCCCCGCTGCAACTCGAATATGCGTGGCAACCAACGCAGAGCACATCGATCAGCAAAAGTACGCAGTAATCCCTACGGCGACAGAGATGACGCATTGCGCCGCAGGCCGCGTTCTTTTCCATTCGCAGCAGATATGATAGCTTGATCGCATCATGTTGCCGCGCGCCGAGACATAATCCGAAATCTCATGCCGGACGAAGGCGATAGTACCAGCGAAAGTTCTGGCCGACCTACGCGGGCTTTGCATTGGCAGAGCCTGTTCGATCATGTGCGCCCTCTCCATCGCCTTCAATACGCTTCTCGTCTGAAAGCGTTCATCCCCTTCCCTTATCCTGCAACAGGACCCAATCCATGGAATTCCTCGCAGATCCAAACATCTGGATCGGCCTTCTCACGCTCGTTGTCCTGGAAGTCGTCCTTGGCATAGACAATCTCGTTTTCATCGCGATCCTGGCGGACAAGCTGCCGCCGCATCAGCGCAACAAGGCCCGCGTGATCGGCCTGGCGCTGGCGCTCGTCATGCGGATCGCGCTGCTGTTTTCGATTTCATGGATCGTGACGCTGACGCGGCCGCTTTTTTCGGTCGCCGGCTTCTCTTTCTCCGGCCGCGATCTCATCCTGATCTTCGGCGGCATCTTTCTGTTGGCGAAAGGAACGATCGAACTGCACGAGCGCCTCGAAGGCGCGCATAAGCAGAAGACAGGACGTGTCGTTCACGCCCTCTTCTGGCAGGTGATCGTTCAAATCGTCATTCTAGACGCCGTGTTTTCGCTCGACAGCGTCATCACGGCCGTCGGCATGGTCGATCAGCTCTGGGTGATGGTCACCGCCGTCTGCGTGGCCATGGTCGTCATGATGGCCGCCTCGCGTCCGCTGATGGCTTTCGTGGCGAAACATCCGACCGTCGTCATTCTCTGTCTCGGCTTCCTGCTGATGATCGGCTTCAGCCTGGTGGTCGAAGGCTTCGGTTTCCATATTCCCAAGGGCTATCTCTACGCCGCCATCGGCTTCTCGGTTCTAATCGAGGCGGCCAATCAATTGGGACGCCGCAACCGCGAGCGAACCATCACGACGGGCGATTTGCGCGACCGGATGTCGGAAGCGGTTCTGCGCATGCTGGGCGGCCGTTCGGGCGAAGGCTCGCTGGGCGAAACCGTCGATGTCATCGCCGAACACGCCGCCCAGGGCGCGATCTTCAAGCCCGAAGAACAGGAGATGATCCGCGGCGTGCTCGACTTGAGCGAACGTCCCGTCAGCTCGATCATGTCGCCGCGCAACGAAATCGAATGGCTCGATCTCAATAAAAGCCCGGACGAATTGCACGCCGCCATCCGCAAGCTGACCCACAGCAAAGTCGTCATCGCCCGTGACGATGTCGACGAATTCATGGGCGTCGCGATCACCCGCGAATTGCTCGACGCATTGATCGCCGGACAGACGATCGACTGGACCCGGTTCACGCGCCAGCCGACGATCGTCCACGAGACGACCGACGTCCTGAAAATCATCGAACAACTGCGCCGCTCGCCGGTCCAGACGGCGATGGTCGTCGACGAACACGGATCGCTGGTCGGCATAGCGACACCGACGGACATCCTCGAGGCCATCGCCGGCGAGTTCCCCGATATCGACGAGGAAGCGGCATCGCTGGAACGATTGGAGGATGGGTCGTGGCTGGTCGACGGCTTTATCGACGTGCGCCAATTGAGCGGTGCCATCGGCCGCGACCTCGTCGACGACGCCAACCGCTATTCGACGCTGGGCGGTTATATCCTGACGCAACTCGGTCATCTGCCGACCGTCGGTCAAGTCCTTGATGCGGCCGGATTGCGGTTCGAAATTCTGTCGCTCGACAAACGCAGCATCGGCAGGGTTCGGATCACCGAAGCCGAACCCCCTCCGCCTTAAAACCGGCCCGTATGACGGCACAGATGACGACGTGACCGGAAGGCGATATCAATGGATCGCCGCGCCGTCGGCGAACAATAAACGGGAGGAAAAATGGCTCACAACCCGGGCTTTGACACGCTTTCGGCCACCCGGGAGGGAGCGCCCGCCTCGGCCGGCCACCCGTCGACCAAGCGCTGGACTGAACAGCGCTGGCTTCTCGATAACATCATCCAGGCCAACGGCATCGATTGGGATCAGCCGCGCTCGATTTATCTCTCGGCGCCGTGCGGCCCGGAGGCCAATGCAGATTTCGCCGCCGCGCGCCTGCGCATCCGCAAATATGCCGACGCGGCGCCCGCCTTCGAGGCTTTGGCCAAGCGGCGACAGGCCCGCGCCGAAGCGGCGGAGGCCGCAGGCGAACTCGTCACCGCGCGTGACAATTATTTCATCGCCGCTATCCATTGGGGCGCGGCGCAATGGCCGATCGACGCGGCCGACGCCACCAACCTGCGCTACAATGCCTCGAAACGCGCCTGCTATCGCAAATATGCCGATCTCGCCGATCATCAGGTCGAGGAGGTCTGGATTCCCCTGGGCGACAAGAAACTGCCGGCTTGGCTGCATCTGCCCTATGGCTATGCGGGGGGACCCGTGCCGGCCATCATCTCCGTGCCCGGCATGGACAGTTTCAAGGAATGCGGCGTTTCCCTTTACGGCGACCGCTGGCTCAATCGCGGCATCGCCGTTCTCGCCATCGACGGTCCCGGCCAATATGAAAGCCCCCTGCTCGGCATCTATGTGACGCCGGAAGCCTGGGCCGCCACAGGCACCGCCTGCGTCGATTGGCTGACCATGCGACCCGAGATCGACGGCAACAAGATCGGCCTGTCCGGCACCAGTTTCGGCACGTTCTTTTCGACGCTCGCCGGTGCCAACGAACCGCGCATCAAGGCCATCGCGCTCAATGCGCCCTGTCTCGAACCCGGCTGCCACACGATCTTCGAGGAGGCATCGCCGACCTTCAAAATGCGCTTCATGTTCATGGCAAACTATACTGACGAAGCCGCCTTCGATCGCTTCGCGCAAAGCCTCACGTGGCGCGGCCATGCCGAAAAGATCGAGGCGCCCCTGCTCTGCCTCACCGGCGAATCCGACGAACTGAGCCCGCTGCATTTCGCTGAAGAAATGATGAGCCAGGTGCGCGGCCCGCGCCAGCTCGTCATCTATCAGGATTCCCGCCACGCCATCGGCACGGTGCCATCGGCAACATTGGGGCCGTTCGCAACGACCCTGGTCGCCGACTGGATGCAGGCCCGCCTGACCGGCAAGCCCATGACCACGAGCGAACGCTGGTATGTCGATGCGACAGGCAAAATCGACCGGACATATTTGACGTAAACCTGCAACCCAATGAAGGGCAGAAAACTTTAATGAAGCCGACCAAACAATTGCGAACTTTGATCGATGCGCCTGACATTTGCGCGATGCCGGGTGTCTACGATGCTCTGTCGGCGCGCATCGCCGAACAGGCCGGGCATCGCGCCGCTTTTCTCGGTGGTTTCGCCGCCACCGGCGCGACTTTGGCCGAACCTGACTCCTCGCAATTGTCCCTGACCGAAATGGCCGATCACACCGCACGCATCTGCGATGCGGTGTCGATCCCCATTCTCGCCGATGCGGATACTGGCTTCGGCAATGTCACCAATGTGCGCCGCACGGTCAAACAGTTCGAACGCGCCGGCGCCGGTGGTATTTTGATCGAAGATCAGGTGTTTCCGAAGCGCTGCGGCCATACGCCGGGCAAGGCGATCATCTCGGTCGAAGACATGGTCGCCAAAGTGAAAGCCGCCGTCGATGCCCGCGAAGACGGCGATTTCATCATTCTCGCCCGCACCGATGCCATCGCGGTCGAAGGCATCGAGGCGGCGATCGAACGCGCCAATCTGTTCCGCGAGGCCGGCGCCGATCTGCTTTTCATCGAAGCGCCGCGCACCCTGGCACAGATGCGCCGCATCTGCGGCGAGGTCGAAGGCAAGCATCTCGCCAATATGGTCGATTTCGGCATGACCCCGGAACTCACCGCGCGCGAATTGCAGGACATCGGTTTCAGCGCTGCCATCTGGCCGGTCTCGGCGCTGCTGGCCGTCACCCGCACCCTGCAGGATTTCATGCGGGCATTGGCGACCGAAGGCAGCAGCAAAAGCCAGCAGGATCGCATGGTGACGTTCGATGCCTTCACAAGTCTGGTCGGTCTGCCTGACCTGCGCACCCGCGAACAAGCCGATCTCGATGCGGCGGCAAGCTTGATAGGTGCCCATAAAAAGCACTGAACCAACATAAGGGAGGACAAGATGAAAAATTATCAGGACGGCGGCGAGGCCATTGTCGAGGCCTTTCGCAATCTCGGTGTCGATTACATCATGTCTTCCCCCGGCTCCGAATGGAGCCCGGTCTGGGAGGCCATGTCGCGCCAGACGGTCGAAAAGAACGCCGGGCCGAAATTCATCGACTGCTGGCACGAAACCGTCGCCATCGACATGGCGCTCGGCTACACCGCCGTCACCGGCCGCATGCAGGCGGTATTGATCCACGCCGGCGTCGGCCTGATGCATGGGTCGATGGCCATGCTCTCAGCCACCAAGGCGGAAATGCCGATGGTGGTGATGTCGGGTGAATCCTTCACCTTCGGCGCCGATCCAGAGGTCGAAGTGGAACCGCAATGGTATGGCGGCGTCAGCGAAGGCGGCACGCAGCGCTATGTCGCGCCGCTGGTCAAATGGTCGACCCAGATCACCAGCCACGCCACCGTCTACCACACGATCACCCGCGCCGGCGAAATGGCGCAGCGCGTGCCGCAAGGCCCGGTCTATCTCAATTGCGCCCTCGAAGCGATGTTGCACGAGTGGAAGAAGCCAGACGATCTCAAACCCGTGCCGCCGGCGCCAAAGACGCAGCCGCTGGCGCAGGACGTGAAGGAGGTCGCCGATCTCATCGCCAAGGCGAAAAACCCCGTCATCGTCACCGAGACATCAGGCCGCGATCCCAACGCCTTTCGCGCGCTTGTCGACCTCGCCACACATCTCGCCATTCCGGTGATCTCGGGCCGTGGCAGCACCTACACCAATTTCCCCAAATCCAATCCGATGTGGATGGGCTATGGCACGCTCGGCCTGCTCGACGACGCCGATCTCATTCTCGTCGTTGCCGGCAAGGCGCCCTGGTATCCGCCGACCAAGCGTCCTGGCAGAGGCCGTATCGTCGCCATCAGCGACAATCCGCTGAAAGCCCACCTCGCTTATCAAGTGCTCTTCGCCGATCAATATCTCGAAGGCGATACGGCGCTGGCGCTGCGTGCTTTGGTCGAGGCGACGAAATCTCTTTCAGGCGCCGCTGTCGACGAACGCCGCAAACGCTGGACCGGCGAACACGAGAAACTGCTCGCGGCGCTGAAGACGGCGGAGGACAAGTCGCTTGCCGCCGGCGCGCTCGATGCCGTCGCCGTCGCGGCCGTGGCCAATAGCGCCCTGCCCGACGACACGATCATCTGCGATGAAACCATCACGCATATGCCGCTGATGCGCTCGCATCTCAATTTCAACCGGCCGCAGAGCTTCTTCCGTGTCACCGGCGGCGCCTTGGGCCAGGGCATCGGCGCGGCGCTCGGCGTCAAGCTCGCCTCCCCCGACCGGCCGGTGGTGCTCTTCGTCGGCGACGGCTCGTTCCTCTACAATCCCGTCATCCAGGCGCTCGGCGCCTCCAAGACCTACGGCCTGCCTGTTATCATCGTCGTCTGCAACAACGCCAAATACGAAGCCATGCGCAAGGGCCATGTGATCTACTACGAAGGCGGCGCGGCAGCCTCGACCACCCATCACCACGGCGTCCATATCGCAGGCCCCGAATATCACGAACTGGGCCACCATTACGGCTTCTTTGGCGCCAAAGTCTCGACGCCCGATGAGCTGAAGAAAGGCTTCGCCGATGCGCTCGCCGCAACGAAGAAAGGCCAGACGGCCATTCTGAACGTGGTGATGACAAAGTAGGCCGAGCGCTGCCTATCTACACATAAAAAGACGATCGGGAGGATTTCATGATCAATGTGCGCCGCCTCGGCCACGCCACTTTGACGACGCCCAATCTCAATCGGGCGATCGAATATTATAACGAAGTGATCGGTCTCAATGTGGTGGCCCGCGACAGAAAGAGTGCGATCCTGGCCACCAAAGTGGGCCTCGAAGCCATTGCCCTCGTCGAGGGCGATCAGGCGGAACTGGCGCGCCTCTCCTTCCAGGTCGCGCCCGGCACCGATCTCAACGACTGTATCAAGGCCCTCGCCAAACATGGCGTGAAGGCTGAGCGGCGCAGCGAAATTTCGCCCGGCGTGAAGGAGGCCATCACCTTCAAGGACAACAAGGGCACCGCCATCGATGTCTACGCCGAATATGAATTCGCCAAGGACATGGAAAAGCCCATCGGCATCATGCCCCTCAAACTCGGCCACGTCGCCTATCGCTGCGAAGACATCAAGCCGGTGATGCAGTTTTATATGGATGTGCTCGGCTTCCGGCTGTCGGACATTCGCGGCGATTTCTTTTGTTTCCTGCGCTGTAATTCCGATCACCACGCCGTCAACTTCGTCAACGATCCGAAGGCGCAACTGCATCACATCGCCTTCGAGGTCAAAGACTGGCCGGAAATCCACCGCGCCTGCGACTATCTCGCCAAGAACAATTTGCTGCTCGTCTGGGGTCCGGGGCGCCACATCATCGGCCACAACATCGCCGCATACCATCGCAACCACGATGGCGTGCGCGTCGAACTCTATACGGAAATGGATCAGATGAAGGACGAGGCGCTCGGCTATTTCGATCCACGCCCATGGCATCAGGAGACGCCGCTGCGGCCGAAACAGCATGGCCCCGAGACCTTGCGCAACTATTGGGGTTTTGGCTCGGGCTCGACCGCCAACATGCCGGGCTATCCGTAGTTTGTATCATCAGTTTGGCCAGCGGGAGGGACGCATGGCGAAATTGCTTGTGTTGAGCACCGCACTGTTTGCGAGCTTTCTCACCACCGCAAGCCACGCGGAGGAACCAAGCTTCGCGGGAAAGACCATATCGATCTACGCCTCCGGCGGCGGATATGCGCTCTACGCGCGCGCTCTCGCAATTCATATCGGCAAACGCCTGCCGGGAACGCCAACCATCATCATCCGGGAGCTGCCGGGCGCCGGCACGCTCATGTCAGCGAATTACATTGCCGAAGCAGCGCGCAAGGACGGCACCGAGATTGGCGCGGTCGGCGGATCGGTCGCCACCGTGCAACTCTACAAAGTGCCGAACGTGCGCTTCGATCCACGCCGCCTGATCTGGCTCGCCAGCCTGGCCAGCGAAGCGGGCGTGGTGGCCGTCACCGCGAAGTCCGGCGTCTCCTCCATTCGGGATGCCTTTACCCACAAAATCCTGGTCGGCGGCGGCGGGCCGACATCGGGCAATATCGTCTTCCCCTCGATCTTGAACGGCCTGCTCGGCACCAAGTTCGACATCGTACGCGGTTACAAATCCTCCGAGGACATCGCTCTGGCGATGGAGCGCGGCGAGGTCGAAGGCGTCGCCAGTTGGAATTGGTCGAGCATCAAGGCGGCGCGTCTCGATTGGGTCAAAAGCGGGCAGATCAAGATCCTGCTGCAACTGGCGCTGACGGGCCATCCCGACCTTGAAGGCATTCCGCTCGTCACCGATCTGGCCAAGACCGACGAACAGCGCGCCGCGATCCAATTGGTGTTCTCGTCGCAGGACATCGCCCGGCCCTATATCGCACCGCCCGGCACCCCGCCGCAGATCGTCGATCTGTGGCGTCGGGCTTTCCAGGAGACCATGACCGATCCGGCTTTCCAGGCGGACCTGGGCAAGATGAATCTCGATTCCGCCGGGGCGAAAAGCGGCGGCGAGGTGGAGGCGCTGATCGAGCGGTTATACGCCACCTCGCCGGACGTGTTGAGCAAGGTCAACCGCTGGATGGACTTGAAATAGGACGTCGGCGTCACCGGCGTCCGGGTGAAAATCGCCAAATTTCACACTCACATACCCATGATTTGCAAAAGCCGTCCCCATCCACAAAAGACCGGTAAATTCGCTAAAATCTTAATGAATTGAGCAAGGTACGATTTACCTGAATCGGTAAACCTGCCCCTCAATCGCAGTTGCGTCGTTCTCGCGATTCGGACTATCCACCCCGCGAAAAGTGGCAGTAATGATAACGAAATCAATGGTTGCGCTTGTCGTCGAAGACGATTCAAGCTTCCGCGAAGTCATGGCTTTCATGCTCCGGCGAATGGGCTTCAAGCGCGTTTCCCTGGCCTCCGATGTGGAAATGGCCTGGGATATTTTAACCAAGTCCCGGGTCGACATCGTCATCTCGGACTGGAACATGGAGCCCGCCATGGGCATCGACCTGTTGCGCTCGGTGCGGGCCGATCGGGTGCTGGCCAAAAAACCCTTCATCATGATGACGGCCAACATGTCGCTCGACTATTGGCAGACGGCCATCACGGCGGGGGCCAGCGACTTCCTGTGCAAACCGTTCAACCTTAAACAATTGCAGGACACGGTCACGCTTGTCCTGGCGCAGGAGCGGCGCGCCAAAGCCAAACGCGAAACCACCGAGGCACCGCCACCCCGACCTCTGCAAAAACCGCATTTCTCGCCGTCCTGATACGCGGTTAACGCTTTGGACGTGGGCAGCACAGCGGTCTAATGTGCCGGCGCATTACAGTGCCGACATTGAGGATTCTCCGTTTTGGACCGCAGCCTACTCACCGCGCTTATCGTGGCCTCGGCGCTGCTCATGGAGAATCTCGACAGCACGGTCATCTCAACGTCCTTGCCGCTGATCGCCGCCGATCTGGGGACCAGCCCCCTGTCCCTGAAGCTGGCGATGACGTCCTACATGCTGTCCCTGGCGGTGTTCATTCCAGCCAGCGGCTGGGTTGCCGATCGTTTCGGCGCCCGCAACGTCTTCCGGGTCGCGCTCGTCATTTTCATCGTCGGTTCGATCCTGTCCGGGCTGTCGCAATCGCTGGAGCAATTGGTCGTATGCCGCGTCATCCAGGGGATAGGCGGCTCGATGATGACGCCTGTGGGACGGCTCATCGTGCTGCGCTCGGTGCCGCGCTCACAGATGATCGAGGCGTTCACCTGGCTGACCTTTCCCGCCATGGTCGGGCCGATGCTCGGGCCCCCGGTCGGCGGCTTCATCTCCACTTATTTCCACTGGCGCTGGATTTTCTTCATCAACGTTCCCATCGCCATCCTCGGGGCGATCCTGGTGACGAAGTACATCGCCGACGTGCGCGAGGAGAAGCCCGGCGATTTCGACTTCAAGGGCTTCATTCTCACCGGATTGGGCTTCACTGGCGTCGTCTTCGGCTTCTCGCTCGCCGGCGGCCATTTCATCTCCGCCGGTCCCAACATCCTGCTGGTGCTGGCCGGCCTCGGCTTTCTTGGCCTTTACGTCCGCCACGCCCGCACCCATCCCAATCCACTGCTCGACCTCAGCCTGTTCCAACTGGTCACGTTTCGCCGCGCCATCCTCGGCGGCACTATTTTCCGCCTCTGCATGGGCGCGGTGCCCTTCCTCCTGCCGCTGATGCTGCAACTGGGCTTTGGCCTGTCGCCGTTTCATTCCGGCCTGCTGACTTTCGTCAGCGCCATCGGCGCCCTGTTCATGAAGGTCGCCTCGGGCTGGGTGCTGCGCACCTTCGGCTTCCGCAACACGCTCATCGTCAACGGCATCGTCTGCGCCGCCACATTCGCCGTCAACGCGCTGTTCACCCCGGCGACGCCGCATGTGATCCTGCTGTCGATTTTCCTTGTCGGCGGTTTCTTCCGATCCCTGCAGTTCACCACGCTCAACGGCCTGGTTTTCTCCGACGTCGATAGCGCCCGCATGAGCAATGCCACCGGCATCAACGCCACCAGCCAGCAGATCGCCGCCTCCGGCGGGATCGCACTTGGCGCCATCTTCGTGGAAATGACCCAGTTCGCCCGCGGCGAAAGCGCCCTCACCCCGGATATTTTCGCCCCCGCCTTCCTGGGGTTGGGTGTGCTGATGCTGTTGTCGATCGTGATCTACCTGCGGCTGCCGCCCGATGCCGGCGAGGGCCTCGCCGGCCCCTCGAAACGGCACCTCCCCGCCGACCGGGATCAGCCGGCGGCGCAGGCGCCGAACCCCGCGCCAACGCCAGCATCGACCCCTGCCCCCACCCCGGCCTGAGCCGCGCCAACACCATTGCACTCGGGCCTTTTGCCGCCTAAACACCCGCATTCGCGCGCTAATCTTTGAAAGTGAGCGCCAAAGAGGTTCCCATGTCCGCCGAATTCCGCCCGAAATCCGATTTTCTCTCCGTTCTGCTGGAGCGCGGCTACGTGCACCAGTGCTCGGATTTCGCGGGCGTCGACGAAAAGGCGAAGGCAGGCGAACTCATCACCTATGTCGGCTATGACTGCACGGCCCCCTCCCTGCACATCGGCCATCTGCTGCCGACCATGATGATGCACTGGTTGCAGAAGACCGGCGCCGGCAAGCCGATCCCCTTGATGGGCGGCGGCACCACCCGCGTCGGCGACCCCTCGGGCAAGGACGAAAGCCGCAAGCTTCTGCCGATCGAGACCATCGACGCCAACAAGGCCGAGATCCGCAAGACCTTCTCCCGTTTCCTGACCTTCGGCGAGGGCAAGACCGACGCCTACATGTCCGACAATGCGGAATGGCTGACGGCGCTCAACTACATCGACTTCCTGCGCGATGTCGGTCGCCACTTCTCGGTCAACCGCATGCTGTCGATGGATTCCGTCGCCATGCGCCTCGAACGCGACCAGGAACTGTCGTTCATCGAATTCAACTACATGTGCCTGCAAGCCTATGACTTCGTCGAACTGAACCGGCGCTACGGCTGCATCCTGCAGATGGGCGGTTCGGACCAGTGGGGCAATATCGTCACCGGCATCGATCTCGGCCGCCGCATGGGCACGCCGCAGCTCTATGCGCTCACCGCGCCGCTTCTGACCACGGCGTCGGGCGCCAAAATGGGCAAGACCGCTTCTGGCGCCGTCTGGCTCAACGGCGACATGCTGAGCCCCTATGACTACTGGCAATACTGGCGCAACACCGAAGACGGCGACGTCGGCCGCTTCATGCGCCTGTTCACCGACCTGCCGCTCGACGAGATCGCGCGCCTCGAAAAACTCGGGGGCGCCGAGATCAACGAGGCCAAGAAAATCCTCGCCAACGAAGCGACCGCCTTGATGCACGGCCGCGACGCCGCCGAACAGGCAGCCGAGACGGCACGCAAGACGTTTGAAGAAGGCGTCGCCGCCGATACGCTGCCGACTGTCACGATCTCTGCGGCAGAGTTCGACGCGGGCGTTGGTGTGCTGACAGCTTTCGTGAAGGCCGGCCTCGTCGCCTCCACCGGCGAAGCGCGCCGCCAGATCAAGGCGGGCGGCCTGCGCGTCAACGACGTGGCCGTCAGCGATGAACGCGCGGTCCTGACGCGCGATCAGCTCGTCAACGGCGCCGTCAAACTGTCGCTCGGCAAGAAGAAGCACGTCCTGCTGCGGCCGGAGTAAACACGCCCGTCACTGCCCGGGCGTGATCGACATCGGCATGGACGGCTGGCGCGAACGCTGCGGCACAGCGGCTGGCGGTGCCGGCGTCTGCGATCCCTCGATGGCGCCGAAGATCTTGCGGATGAACCCGGGCGCGATTGCCGACAGCGGATTGATGTTGAGGGTCGGCGCGCTGGCCGGCCCCGACACGCGAAAGTTGACGCCGAACAGACCTTCGTTCGTGCCGCCGCCGAGCAGCGGTCCGAACAGCGGCACTTTCGAGAACAGATTGTTGACGCCATAGGCCGGCACGAACGTGCCGCTCATGTTCACGCGATTACGCGGATAGTCGATCATGCCTTCCAGCGTCATGCCGATCGAGGGACCGTTGATAATCGCTTCGCGAACGTCGATGCGCCCGTCGTTCTTGCGGAAGGTGACAGCGAGGCGGTTGAAGCCGACGGCACTCGCATCGAGCTGCGCCGCCCGTTCCTCACCGCGCTGCGGCACGCCTTCCTGCAACAGGCGGCCGAGAGCCGGTTCGTTGCGCAGAACGAAATCGCGCACCGACAGCGCCCCGGCGACATTCTCGCCAAAACCTTGCGTGACGAGCGTGAGCTGACCGCCCTCCATGCGCTTGTAGTAGTCGAAGAAGGACAGCAAGGAGCCACCGTCATTGGTCCGCACGGTCACCTGCGGCTCGCCTTCGTCGCGGCTCATGCCGACCGTCACGGGCGCGCGGCCGGAGCGGGCCGTCATCTTGAGATCGCGCAGCGTGTTGCCCTTGCGGATCAGCCGCAGATCGACATTGGCGAGCGACTGACCGTTATAGCCGGTCACCAGCCCTGCCTTGAGATCGAGATCGACGCCGCCGCTGCTGCGCCCCTGCCCTTCGTTGGCCTGCTGCAATAAGGGCCGTGCATCGAAGACATTGCCACGCGCGACGATCTTGAGACCGTCGTCACCAAGCTGAATGTCGGCGCGCATGTCATCGCCCGGCGAAAGCTTGATCTGGCTCAGGCGGGCACCCTGGAAGCTGCCGCCGCCATCGAGATCGATCTGGCCTTGCGCCGAGAACGTGCCGCCATCGAAGGCCAGTTGCTGCAGTTGAATCTTGTCCTGATCGCCCGTGAGCGTGAAGGTCGCCTTGGAGGCACGCCCCGCCGGCTTGCCGACACCGGGGATCGGCAGATTGATCGCGGTCTTCTGCAAGTCGAGTTCGACGCTGCCGCGTTGCTTGTCGCTTTGACCGAGCAAGGCGGTCAAACGCACACCCACAGGCCCCGAGAGATAGGCATCGGTGGACCATCCCTGCTTGGCCCGGGCAGCGTCGTCGAGCACGAAGGACACCGTCGCTTCCGCTGCTCCGCGATTGGCCTGGCGCATATCGATCTTCGCGGTCGTGCCGAAGAGGCGGCCTTGTCCGGAAGCCGTCATGCCCTTGCTGTCGGCCGTGACCGTCAGCGTGCCTTGATCCAGCCGCTCTTTGCCAACGAACTTATCGATAGTGAGATTGCTGACCTGTTGCCAGACGCGGATCTCAGGATCGCCGCCTGGCGCCTCGTGCCCCAGGCGCATGTCGATCACCGCCTTGCCATCGACTTGTCCCTTGATCGTGGCGGGATCGATCGGCACGCCACCGTAGGATTTCAGCGCATCGCGCGAAATGAAATCCATGACGGCATCGACGGTGCCGCTATATTGCAGGTTCACCGAGGCGGGAAAAACCCATTTGGTCTGATCGGGAATCTCGAACTTCGCCGAATTGAGTGTCAGCTTGCGGCCCTGCGCCAGATCGACCTGTCCCTGGTTCGCGGCGAACGACGTGCTCTTGCCGGTGACGCGGCCGCTTCCCACGAGGCGCGACAACGGCGGTGCGCCAGTCAGATAATCGAACACGCCGTCGGAGACGGTGAACTCGACGTTCAAGGCCTGTTCGGGCACGGGATGGCCGGCACGCAAGGCTTCCATCGCATCCGGATCGAGATTGACGCGCACCGAACCCGTATCGAGTTGGCCGCCGATTAAATGTTGCAGCAGAAAGGTGCGCGTTTCCGGCGCCGCGAACGTCGGCCACAGCCGCATGACCGTGCGCACCGGCGTCTTCTGCATGTCGGCGGAGAGCGCCAGCCGATGCTCGCCTTCCCGCCAGCCCCCCTGGGCGGTGAGCACCATCGAGAGCGCCGGCCCGGAGACATTGAACTGATCGATCGACCATGTCTGCGCGGCTGGATTGACGGTGAGCGCCAACTGGCCCCGCTCAATGACGATGTCGGTTTCCTTCGGCCGCTCGGGACCGAACTGGCCGGGCGCAATGTCGACATTGGCGCGCCAAGCGTCTTCGCCGGGCTTCGGCGGGAAGACCGTTCCGGAGAAGCCCAGTTTGGTGCCGCCAGCGAGAAAGCGCGTGCCGGTCAAGGCAAAGTTCTGTTGATCCGGCTGCCAGGCGAAGGATCCATTGATCGCGCTCACCGGGATCGGCTCATGATCGGGGTGCTGCAGCACGAAGAAGCCGCCGCCGGTCTGATATTCACCCGTCGCCTCGTAAAGCGCGCCATCCTTGCCGATGGCGAAACGCGCCTTGCCCGAAAGCGGCATGTCGAAATCGAAAGGCAGATCGCGCAGGCCCGCAGCTAAAGCGATGTCATCGAGCGAGATATCGCGCATCGCCATCTCGAGGCGCGCGGCCCCATCGACACCGTCGCCGCTGAAGCCGGCGGCCTTGATGCGCACTTCGCGCTGCCGCGGCCCGTCTTCAGCGCTGACTTGCAGATCGGCACCTTCGCTCGACTTATCAAAAGACAAGGAGAGGTTGTTGAATCGATTCTTCACGCCGGTGCGCTGATCTTCGAAGACCATGTGACCGCCAACGATGCCGGCATGTTCGAGATCGCCCAACGGCGAGGCGCCGGCCGTCGCCGCCGCGATGATATGCGCGACGACCGAAACCAGACGCGCCTGCGGCGTCGTCAGGGCCGGATCGTCCATGGTCGGCGGTTTCGCCGGCAGGACGATTTCCTTCTCGCCGGCCGACAGCGCCACCGTGCCATCGCTGAGCACGGCCAAGCGCAGATTGAGGTCATAGAGATCGAGGCGGCGCGGCCGCGCTTCGCCGCTGGCCAGTCGTAGCGGGTCGATCGACACCGTGGCGCGTGGCGCACTCACCGCCAGGCCGCCATCCGGGCCACGCAATTCCAGGCGATTGACCGAGAGGACCGGCCCGGTGTCGCTGCTCTCGATGACCGTATTGCCGAGTTCGACGGCATAGCCGGCCGGCAGCCGCGCATTCATCTCATCTTGAATGCGCCCCGCCAGCCACTCGACCTGGATCGGGCCCTGGCTCAGCCGCCAGTAGAAATAGCCGCCCGCGCCCAGAACGAGAACGACGAGCAAGGTGACCAAACCGGCACAGAACACCACGCAGCGCCGCGCCAGACTCGGCCGCGCGCAGCGCACCGGGTTCGCAGGAGCGACATCGCTGGCAGTGGCGGTGTTCGCCTGTTCAGACAATAGCTCTCGTCTCTCGGTTGCGGCTTACTGCGAAGATAAAGGAATTCGCCACGATTCGTACCCTGATCCTGCATTTGTCTGGCATGGACCTGACACGAGGGGTTCGCTAGCTTCCCGCCCATGTGCAAGCTCAGTTGAGCGAAAGGATGGCGAAATGACAGCAGCATTACAGGAGGGCGACAAAGCCCCGGCTTTCAACCTGGCCAGCGACGGTGGCGGCAAGGTCTCGCTCAAGTCCCTCGCCGGCAAGAAGGTCGTGCTCTATTTCTATCCCAAGGACGACACCAGCGGCTGCACCCGCGAGGCGATCGATTTCTCCGGCATGAAGAAGGACTTCGCCAAGGCCGACGCCGAAGTGATCGGCGTGTCCCCCGATTCGGTGAAGAGCCACGACAAGTTCAAGGCCAAGCATGATCTTGGCATTGTGCTCTTGTCCGACGAGGACAAGACCATGCTCGAAGCCTACGGCGTGTGGACGGAAAAGAGCATGTACGGCCGCAAATATATGGGCGTCGAACGTTCCACCTTTTTGATTGATAGTAAGGGCAAGATCGCCCGCATCTGGCGGAAAGTGAAAGTAGATGGTCATGCCAAGGAGGTGCTAACCGCCGCCAAGGCGCTCGGCTAAGAGCACCCGTCCGGAGGTTTGGCATGAATGCGTAGCTCTCGCTACAACATGCAGTAAACGCTTCATCTATTTGTTTTTACTTGCTTATTTTGCGTTCGAGGCGTAGGCCTCGACGCATCATGTTGCAGACAGCCCTCCTCGCTTTCAGCCTCTCCACGGACGCTTTCGCCGCCTCGGTCGCCAACGGCGCGCGCGCGCCGAAAATGTCGATCGTACGCACCACCGGCATCGCCGCGAGCTTCGGCGTGCTCGAAGCGCTGGCGCCGCTCATCGGCTATCTGCTTGGCCGCCAGTTCGCCGGCACCATCGAAAGCATCGACCACTGGATCGCCTTCGGCATTCTCGGCGTCCTGGGCCTGCGCATGATCTGGATGAGCTTCAAGCCCGAAACCCCGACCAGTGTCGCGGTGCCCCTGTCGGTCGCCGCCGTCTTCGCGACCGCGCTCGGCACCAGCGTCGACGCCACCGCCGTCGGCGTTACCTTGGCTTTGGTCGAGACCAATATCGCCTTGACCTTGCTCGCGATCGGCTTCGTCACCTTCGCCATGACCTGGATCGGCCTGCATCTCGGCCGTGAGATCGGTCGCCGCGCCGGCGCCTGGGCCGAACGCCTGGGCGGTTTCGGCCTGATCGCCATCGGCGGCAACATCCTGTTCACCCACCTGATGGCCTAAACGATCTAGGCCCCTCGCTAATCCCTTGTTTTAGGCCCGTTTCTCAAAAATTAACCCTAACAATGTCTAATCAAACTCGCTGATCGCGCTTTGTTGAGCGCCGGAGTTTGGTTGATGTCTTTGCGCGAAACGTTCCCCAAGACGGCTCCTAAGACTGCCCCGCCCAAGCCTCGTCTATCCTCCCGCTACTTCCTGACACTGGCGCGCGGGGACGACATCAAATGCGTCGCCGTGCGGCCGTGGGCTCTCTATTTCGTCGGCGGGATCGTCCCATTGGTCGCCCTTCTGACCATCGGCTCCGCCGCCTATTCCATTTTCCATGACCGCATGTTGCAGGCACTGATGACCCGTCAGGCCGAAATGCAGGCGGCTTATGAGGATCGGCTCGCCGCCATGCGCGCCCATGTCGACCGCATGGCCTCGCGGCAATTGCTCGATCAGGATTCGATCGAGAATCGCGTACATGAACTCGTCGCCCGCCAGTCGCAGCTCGAAAACCGCGCCGTGGTCGTCGCCAATCTGGCCGAAAGCGCCGGCATCGAAGCGAGCGCGACCGCCAGCCTGCCCCTGCCGTCGATCGGCCGTTCGACCAATGGCAAGAACCGACAGGCCGTGGGCGGCGGCTTCGTTCAGGCACCGGCTTTCGCGCCACTCGAAACTCGCGACGCGCCAGCCCTGCAGGCGCTTGAGCGGTCCATCGCCCCGCAGAAGCCCAGACCAGAACCCGTTGCTGACGAGATGCCGCTACGCTCCGGCAAGACCTCCGATGCCTCCGACATCCTGCGCCCGAGCGACCGTTCGGCTGTCCCCTTGGCGCTGCATCTCGCCGAAATCACCGCCAAGCTCGATCGTGTCGAGCATTTGCAAATCCGCTCCGTCGGCCAGATCGCCTCGAGCGCGCAGCGAAAGACGACGCAGTTGCGCACGGCCCTCACCTCGGCCGGCGTCTCGCTCGATCGCTTTGCCCCGCCACGGAAAATGGCCGCCAACGAAGCTCCCGCCGTCGGCGGCCCCTTCGTGCCGCTGAAGGCCGATAGCAACGGCTCGCCCTTCGAGCGCGAAGTCGCTCGCCTGCAAGATCAAGTTCTGCTCGCCGAGCGCCTGCGCCAGGCCCTGCCCTATATTCCACTGCGCAAGCCGCTGTCTTCCGTCACCGATGTCACCTCCAATTTCGGCGCCCGCAGCGATCCCTTCCTGGGCCGTGCCGCCATGCACACCGGCGTCGACCTGCGCGAACCCTATGGCTCGCCCGTGGTCGCCACCGCCGCCGGCAAAGTCACCAATGCCGCCTGGACCGGCGGCTATGGCAATATGGTCGAGATCGATCACGGCCATGGAGTGACAACCCGTTACGCCCATATGTCGACGATCCTCGTATCCGAAGGCCAGCAAATCGCGGCTGGCGCCGTCGTCGGCCGGCTCGGCTCCACCGGCCGCTCGACCGGTGCGCATCTCCATTATGAAGTGCGCATCGACGACGAACCCGTCGATCCCGTCCGTTTTCTCAAGGCCGGGGCGCAATTCTTTGCACAGCGTTGAAACAAAGCGACGTTGAGGGGTCCTGCTCTGCGGTAAACCCCGCCCTGCGATCAGCCTCATTGCTCCCTGCCTAAAAACCACGCATGGATCAGGCGAGGAGATGCCATGACTGCCCAGACCGATCCTTCGCCAGACGTTGCGGCGCCCAGCCTGTGGTGGCGCATCGTCACGAGCCCCTATCTGTACCTGGCGATCGCGGGCCTGTTCTGGAGCGGCAATCACATCGCCGGCAAAGCCGGTGCCGGCCATATTCCACCGGTGACGATGGCCAGCGGCCGCTGGCTGCTCGGCGCTCTGATCCTGTGGCCGTTCGTCGGCAAGCAGGTCATCGCTGATTGGCCGATGCTCAAGAAGAGCTGGAAGGTCGTCGTGCCGCTCTGCGTGTTTGGCGGCGGCGTATTCTCGACGCTGCAATATGTGGCGCTCAACTACACCTCGGCGCTCAACGCCTCGATCTTCAATTCCTTCGCGCCGCCGATGATCGCGGCGGCTGGCGCCGTCTTGTTCCGCGACCGTCTGGCCGCCATCAACTATGCCGGCATCGTCGTCTCTTTCATCGGCGTGATGCTCATCGTCAGCCGCGGCAGTCTTGAAGTGCTGCAATCGGTCGAGTTCAACTGGGGTGACGTCATCCTGGTGGCGAACATGGGTATCTGGGCCGCCTATTGCACGTGCCTGCGCTTGCGCCCGCCCGTGCATCCGATGACCTTCGTCTTCTGCGTCGCGCTGCTTGGCGGTCTGTCGATGGCGCCCTTCGCCATCTGGGAACATGTGCGCGGCCTGGAAATCCAGTTCACCTGGCTGACCTTCAGCGTGATGGCCTATGTCACGCTGTTCTCGGGCACCTTGGCTTACGTCTTCTGGAACCGCGGCCAGGAAGCGATCGGCGCTTCACGCGCCGCCGTCTTCTTGCACCTCATCCCCTTTTACGGCGCGGTGCTGGCGACGAGCATTCTCGGCGAACATCTGCGCTGGTTCCACATCATCGGCTGCGCTTTGATTCTCGCCGGCGTGTGGATCGCCTCGCGCGACAGCAAGGCGCGCTGAAGCGCCTCGCGCGTCATCGCACCAGTGAACATTCCGGATTGGGGGGACCAAAGGCCTGTTCGCCTGGAATGGTCGTCAGCACCTTATAATAATCCCACGGATATTTGCTTTCGGCCGGCGACTTGACCTGCACCAGCACGAGATCGTGCACCATGAGATTGTCGGCGCGCAGCTTGCCGTGGCGCGCGAAAGCGTCTTCGATCGGCGCCTCACGCATTTTCGCTGTGATCTTCAAAGCCTCATCGGAGCCCGTGGCCTGAACCGCGTTGAGATAGTGCATGGTGGCCGAATACACGCCGGCCTGCCACATGGTCGGCATCTGCTTCATCTTGGCGAAATAGCGCTTCGACCATTCCCGCGTCTTGTCGTCCATGTCCCAGTAGAACGACGTCGTCAGCAACAGCCCCTGCGCTGCCTGAAGGCCCAACGCATGAACATCCGTGATCAAAACCAAAAGGCCCGCAAGGGATTGCCCGCCCTGGAAAACGCCAAACTCGCTCGCTGCCTTAATCTCATTGATGTTGTTGGGCGGACCACCGGCAATGCCGATGATCTTTGCCTTGGACGCCTGCGCCTGCAAGATGAAGGATGAGGGATCGGAGGTCGCGAACGGCGGACGAACGGACCCTAAAACTTTGCCGCCGTTCTTGACGATCACCTCGGAAGCATCGCGCTCCAGCGAATGGCCGAAGGCATAGTCATCGGTGATGAAAAACCACGTATCGCCGCCGCGCTTGACCACTTCCTGTGCCGTGCCGACGGCGAGCGCATGCGTGTCAAACACCCATTGGATCGCATAAGGCGAACAGTATTTTCCGTGAAAATCCGCGGTGCCTGTCGCATGCGTGATGAAGAGTTTCTTCTTGTCGTTGGCGATGTTCTGCACCGCCAGTCCGACCGCCGAGACGGGCACGTCGAGGATCACATCGACTTGCTCGGTATCGTACCAACGCCGTGCAATGCCGGCGCCAATGTCGGGCTTGTTCTGTGTATCGCCGGTGATGAGAGCGATCGGCTTGCCAAGCACCTTGCCACCGAAATCGTCGATGGCCATCTGTGCCGCGGCCGCCGAGCCCGGTCCATTCGCGCTGGCCGACGGTCCCGTCATGTCGGTCAATACGCCGATCTTCACGATGTCATCGGAGACCTGCGCGGAGACTTGGGCAGCCTGCGACATCAGCGCCGCGACACAGGCCCCGCAAAACAACAGATGCTTTGAAAAGAGATGCTTTGCCAACATTCGATCCTCCCAACCGAAATGGCTCAAGAGGATTTCCGCACAATTGCGGAGCAGCGTCAACGCCGCGAATCTAAATCGCGTTCCGATAGAAGGGATGTTGAGAACGGATATGGCGCCGCGACAATCGCGACGCCATTCAACATCTTCATCGATCAGCTTATAGCGTTTTGCAGTTTGACGGAATCGGCAAACGCCACAAAGACGCGTTAAAACAAAGAGCCTAGGCAAAATTGCGTTTCTATCGAAACGCAATTTGCTCTAGTCGACGTCGGCCACTTCGTCCGGACCGCCGCCATAGACGCGCTGCGCCAAGGAGGCTTCCATGAAGTCGTCGAGGTCGCCGTCGAGCACGTCGTCGGGCGTGCCCGAGACATGGCCGGTGCGCAGGTCCTTCACCATCTGATAGGGCTGCAACACATAGCTGCGGATCTGATGGCCCCAGCCGATATCGGTCTTGGCCGATTCCTGCGCATTGGCAGCGGCTTCGCGGATTTCCAGCTCGCGCTCATAGAGGCGCGCGCGCAGCATGTTCCAAGCCGTGGCGCGGTTCTTGTGCTGCGAACGCTCCATCTGACAGGCCACGACGATACCCGTCGGAATATGCGTGATGCGCACCGCCGAGTCGGTCGTGTTGACGTGCTGACCGCCGGCGCCCGACGAACGATAGGTGTCGATGCGGCAATCGCTTTCGTTCACCTGAATGTCGATCTTGTCGTCGATGACCGGATAGACCCAGGCGGAGGCGAAACTCGTGTGCCGGCGCGCGTTGGAATCGAACGGCGAAATGCGTACGAGACGATGCACACCCGATTCCGTCTTCAGCCAGCCATGGGCATTGTGGCCCTTGATCAGCAAGGTCGCCGACTTGATGCCGGCCTCGTCGCCCGGCGTCTCTTCGATCAGCTCGACCTTGTATTTCCGCCGCTCAGCCCAGCGCGTGTACATGCGCAACAGCATGCGCGCCCAGTCGCAGCTCTCCGTACCACCAGCGCCCGAATGGATTTCGAGATAGCTGTCGTTGGCATCGGCCTCGCCTGACAGCAGGGTCTCGATCTGCCGCCGCTCGGCCTCCGCCAGCAGCGCCTTCAAGCTGACGACACCCTCTTTCTCGGTGTCGGCGTCATTCTCGGATTCGCCGAGTTCGACGAGCGTGATGGCATCTTCGAGATCGCGTTCGAACCGCGACAGCGCATTCAGGCGCTCCTCGAGTTCGGTGCGCTCGCGCATGATCTTCTGCGCCGCATCCGGATCGTTCCAGAGCGACGGGTCTTCAACCTTTGCATTCAGTTCCGCGAGGCGGCGCGTGGCTGTCTCGACGTCAAAGATGCCTCCTCAGCAGTCCCACCGACTGCTTGATCTGTTCAACGAGGGCTTCCGCCTCCGCGCGCATGAAAGTGCTCTCAATTACGAGTGAAAAACTGCGGTCGTCATATCGACGACCGCCGCAAGTGTAAACCTACGGCAAATCGCGTTTCACTAGAAACGCGACTTTGCCGCGCCGTTCGCGCTGATAGACGTGGGTCAGTAAAGGCCGCCCGTGCCCGAGCCGATCGAGCGGTCCGAAGCCGGCGAGGTCGAGGCGCGCGAGATGCCGTCGCCCGCGATATAGTCCGGCGGCGCGGTGCCCGGCTTGAAGCCTTCGAGGATCGAGCCGGCCCCCGACGAACGCAGGCCCGAGCGCGGATCGATGGAGATCAGCTTGATACCCGGCGGCACGCGGAACGGAATGTCCGGCTTGCCCTTGAGCGCCTGCGCCATGAAATCCCGGAAGATCGGCACCGCATATTGGCCGGCGGTCGCCGAATTGCCGAGCGAGCGCGGCCGGTCGTAACCCATGTAGACGCCCACCGCGAGATCCGGCGAGAAGCCGACGAACCACACGTCCTTCGCATCGTTGGTCGTACCGGTCTTGCCGGCAAAGCGGCGGCCAAGGGCCTTCAGGATTTGCGCGGTACCGCGCTGCACGACGCCTTCCATCATCGAGGTGATCTGATAGGCGGTCAGCGGATCGAGCACCTGCTCGCGCTTGTCGATCAGGCGCGGCTCAGCTTGATTGTCCCAGCCTTCGGCGTCGCAGCCCTGGCAGACACGCTGGTCGTGACGATAGATCGTGCGGCCCCAGCGATCCTGAATGCGGTCGATCAGCGATGCGCGGATGCGTTTGCCGCCGTTGGCGAACATCGAATAGGCGGTGACCATGCGCAGCACGGTGGTTTCACCGGCGCCCAGCGACATGGCGAGCACCGGCAGCATGTCGTCATAGACGCCGAACCGCTTGGCATATTCGGCGATCAGCGGCATGCCGACGTCGCGCGCCAGACGCACGGTCATCAGATTGCGCGAATGTTCGATGCCGTAGCGCAGGGTGTGCGGGCCGTAGTTGGTCGAGCCGCCGTAGTTTTCCGGCCGCCACACTTCACCATTGCCCTGATCGATTTCGATCGGCGCGTCCTGAATGATCGACGAAGGCGTATAGCCGTTGTCGAGCGCCGTCGAATAGACGAACGGCTTGAACGACGAGCCCGGTTGGCGATAGGCCTGCGACGCGCGGTTGAATTCCGACTGATCGTAAGAGAAGCCGCCCACCATGGCGAGCACACGGCCCGTGTAGGGATCCATGGCCACCATGGCACCGGAGACATCCGGAATCTGGCGCAGGCGGAACTGCCCCGGACGATCGCTCATCGGCTCGGCATAAATCACGTCGCCCGGCGACAGCGCGGCGCGCACGCTGCTGCGGCGCGTCCACTTGACGCCGTCGTTGGTGATCAAACCCGTCTCGCGGGTGCGGCTGACTTCGCCCGAAGACTCGCGCGGCGGCTGCAGACCGATGCGGGCGGAACCATCGGACACGTCGAGCACGACGGCCAGGCGCCAGGGCTTGATATCACCCAACGCCGGAATTTCTGCCAGCGCCGGACCCCAGTCGCCCGTGTTGACGCTGATGACGCGCATGGCGCCGCGATAGCCCTGGGCTTCGTCGAAGCGCACAAGACCGTCGGTCAAAGCTTTACGCGCCTGTACCTGCATCTGCGGGTCGAGCGTGGTGCGGACCGAGAGGCCGCCCTCGTAGAGTTTCTTTTCGCCGTAGCGATCGAGCAGTTCGCGCCGCACGTCTTCGGCGAAGAAGCCGGCGACATAATGATTCGGCGACAGGAAGCGCGGATTGACGTTGAGCGGCTCCTTACGCGCCTTCTCCGCATCGGCCGGTTTGACCATGCCGTCGGCGGCCATACGGTCGAGCACGTAATTGCGGCGCGCGATCGCCGCGTCGCGATTGCGGAATGGATGCAGCGTGCTGGGTGCCTTCGGCAGCGCCGCGAGATAAGCGGCTTCCGACAGCGTCAGTTCGTTGACCGACTTGCCATAGTAGTTCAGCGCCGCGGCGGCGACGCCGTAGTTACCCAGGCCGAGATAGATCTGATTGAGGTAGAGCTCGAGGATCTTGTCCTTCGAATAAGCCGCCTCGATCCGGAACGAGAGCAGCATTTCGCGGATCTTACGCTCGAACGTGCGCTCGTTGGTCAAAAGGAAGTTCTTGGCGACCTGCTGCGTGATGGTCGAGGCGCCCTGCACGCTGCGATTGCCCTGAATCAGGATGACGGCGGCGCGGACGATACCTTCAGGATCGATACCTGAGTGGCTGTAGAAATTCTTGTCTTCGGCCGCGATGAAAGCGTTCTTGACCAGCGGCGGGATCGCCTGGATCGGCAGGAACAGACGGCGCTCGCGCGAATATTCGGCCAAGATACTGCCGTCGCCCGCATGCACGCGGGTCATCACCGGGGGTTCGTAATTACGCAGTTGGGTGTAGTCCGGCAGGTCCTTCTCGTACCCCCAGATCAACATGCCAGCCGCAGCCGCGCCCAGCACGAATAGAATCGCGCCGGTGGCAAACAGAAACCCGAAAAACCTGCCAATACCGCGCATCCTGATCGTCGCTCCGCAACCGCTTTCGGAAATCAGCCGGCTTCGCCGGGCCAGCGGGACTCTATGCCTTCACCATGACCTTAACTCAAACAAGGCCTTCTCGGCCAAAGGTCATCCGCGAGACCACCCGCGGCAAGACATCCGCCGGAAGACCACTCGCGTCATTTTGTGTTCATTTGGCGGCGAGGCCGCAAAAAACCAAAGGGCAAACGCAATACAATACCGCTTATTACATCACTTATCGGCCGCTGCAACGGGCGCCGCCACAGCATTCTCGTCTCTTGCCTGTTCCGCTTGCGGAACTGCACTGGCGGTGCGCCCGCGCAACCGTGGCTCGAAAAACGAATCGATCGAGCGCGCGACGGCGCTGGCCGCCTTTTCCCGCCACTCGGGCGTACGCATCTGCGCCGCATCATGGGCGCTCGACAGATAGCCGATTTCGAGCAGAACGGAAGGCACATCCGGGGCTTTCAGCACGTGGAAGCCGGCCGAACGCATCGGATTCTTGTTGAGATTGCCCGCCTCCTTCCACACCGACATCAAGGTGCGGGCGAACAGATGGCTATAGGCCCGCGTTTCGCGCCGCGTCAGATCGAACAGAATGTCGGTGACGCCGCTGGTTTCATCGCCTTTGACGTCAAAGCCGGCAATCTGGTCGGCCAGGTTCTCCTGTTCCGCGAGCTTCGCCGCATAACGGTCTGATGCCCTTTCAGAAACCGTATAGACGGTGGCGCCGGAAACGCCCGGCGCCCGCATCGTATCGGCATGCACCGAAACCAAAAGCTGCGCTTGCGCCATCTGGGCAATGCGCACCCGCTCGCCCAGCGGCACGAAAATATCCTCGTCGCGGGTCAAAACCACCTGATAACGCTCGGTCTTGCGCAGTTGCTCGGCCAGCGTCCGCGAGAAATCGAGAACCAGGTCTTTTTCGATAGGCACCCCCGGCCGGATAGCGCCGGTGTCGATACCGCCATGTCCCGGATCGATCACCACCACCGGTTTGGCGCCGGCGGCAATCTGCTTGGCGGCATCGGTTTCCACGCGCAATGGCTGCGGCGCCGCCACATCCTGCACCGAATCGCGCGCCGCCTGGGCGAAGCTTTCCGCGTCGGTGCGTGCCAGCTCGACCACCAACCGCTGGCCGCCTTCGTCATAAGCCTCTGTTTCGGCCCGCACAATCCGCGCCGGATCGGTCAAATCGATGATCACCCGCGCCTTGCCCGCTGCCAATCGGCCAAAGCGAAACGACGAAACCAGCCCATGGCTTCCCGGTCGGCCACGACTGGTTTTGAGCTGCCCAACCGACGGGTCGATCTGAAAAGCGACCTCCGGAAGATCGAGAATCACCCGGTTTGGCCCGCTCATGACGAAGGCACGGGGCGTAACCGGCTCGGAAATATCGAAAACCAACCGTGTCAGGTCGTCCTGGCGCACGATCCGCGCCGCCGTGACAATGGGCGTTCCCACAGGCTTGACCGTGGCTGTGGAGAGGTTTCGGGGCGTTTCGCTCCCCTGCTGCCCCGCCGCCGGATAAAGACAGCCCGCGAACAGGGTCAACGCCAGGACCGCGGACCGGCTGGCCCGACGGGAACCTTCATGAAAAAATGCAGTGCTGGAACGCATTTGGCCCGGAATCCGCCAAGTGTGACCGGTATTAATCTCTTGTAAGCCATAGTCGCGCAGGGGTTAACGCCCGGTAACGAGGACGCACGCGGTTACCAAACTCTGTGGCTCTTTCGCCACAGTCGTCAGGAAACTTGTCAGACTCTCACAACCGTCATATGTATCAATTGCCTGCCGGACGCGGGCCAGCCTGACGGCGCACCCAGGAGGGGCGTCGCGGTCCAGTCGAAGTGCCTCCCGAGTTTTACGGGGTTTGCATGAGACGGTTTCAACTCCGGCGCGGCTGCCACTTGAATGGTCATGTGGCCCGCGGTCAGGCATTCCGGCCCATCCGGCGCCGGCGCACGCTGATGTGCACAGGTGAGTAGGCAATGATCCGTCACGCGAAGGGCGAGAGGCCCGGACAGCGCAGACGAAACATCCAGGCAACGACCTTTCCCCGGAGAGGCGATCCCGGTCGCGTCATTAGACGCGCCGCTCCCTCCCCCATGAATTCGCTCCGTCCCGTCACCGACCGGCCATCGCCGGCCTCGCTGCGGAACGCGATCGACCTTGTCCCGACATTAACAGCTTTTTCCATCCATCCGGCTCCGACGCCCTCGCCCCGCCTCGCGGCGGAGCGCGCATCAGCACGCGGATTTTCCGCGTCGCCGCCGTCGCGGGCCCCTCAAGACAGAGTCACAAGAGACCCCTATGGCCAACAAGATGCTTATAGATGCATCGCACCCGGAGGAGACCCGGGTTGTGGTGCTGCGTGGTAACCGCATCGAGGATTTCGATTTCGAGGCAGCCAATAAGAAACCGCTCAGAGGCAATATCTATCTCGCCAAGGTGACACGGGTCGAACCGTCCCTACAGGCGGCCTTTGTCGAATATGGCGGCAACCGCCATGGCTTCCTCGCCTTTTCGGAAATCCATCCGGACTATTATCAAATCCCCGTCGCCGATCGGCAGGCGCTCCTCGAAGAGGAAGCCCGCCAGCACAGCGAAGAGGAAGACGAAGAACCCCGCTCCAACCGCCGCAGCCGCCGCAACCGGCGTGGCCGCGATCGCTCGGAACGTCGCGCCGCCCATGGCGACGAGACCGTGTCCGGCGAACTGCAAGAGAACGAACTGCAAGACGGCGCATTGCAAGCCAATGGCGAGAACGGTGAGGCCGCTCTCGACATTCCGGCCGAACAGCCCGACGCGGACTTCCTGCCCCATCACGGCGAGGACGAGCACCAGGCTGCCGTCGTCGAAGAGCCGGCGCGCCTGATCGAAGGATCGGAAGTCAGCGCACCTGAACCGATCGAAGCCCTGCAGGCCGCCGAGAAAACGGCCGAGCCGCAGGCTGAGCAGGCTCCGGCCGCGACGGAAGCCGCCCATGATGGTACGCCCGACGGCGAGGCGGTCGAAGCCCGCCGAGGCGACGCCGACGAAAGCCAGAGCGACCAAGATCAGGTCGGTGAAGATCAAGACGGCGACCATGCCGAAGGCGCCTCCGACGACGAGGATGAGGACGACGAGGACGGCGCCGGCGAGGACGAAGAAGAAGAGCATGTCGAAATGCTCGGCGGCGATGCGCTGGAAGAAATGCCGCGCCGGGCCGCCCGCAGCCGTCGCCAGTACAAGATTCAGGAAGTCATCCGCCGCCGCCAGGTTCTGCTCGTCCAGGTCGTCAAGGAAGAGCGCGGCAACAAGGGCGCGGCCCTGACCACGTATCTGTCGCTCGCCGGCCGCTATTCGGTGCTGATGCCGAACACGGCACGCGGTGGCGGCATCTCCCGCAAGATCACCGACGGCGAAGATCGCAAGCGCCTCAAGGAAATCGCCCAAGAACTCGACGTGCCGGAAGGCATGGGCGTGATCCTGCGCACGGCTGGCGCCTCGCGCACCAAGCAGGAAGTGCGCCGCGACTTCGAATATCTGCTGCGCATGTGGGAATCGGTGCGCGAACTGACGCTCGAATCCACGGCCCCCAGCCTCGTCTACGAGGAAGGCTCGCTGATCAAGCGTTCGATCCGCGACCTCTTCAATAAAGACATAGACGACATCACCGTCTCGGGCGACGCCGGCTTCGAGGAAGCGCGCAGCTTCATGGGCATGTTGATGCCAAGCCACGTGCGCAACGTGCGCCTGTGGAACGAGCCGCAGCCCCTCTTCGCCAAATATGGCGTCGAACAGCAGCTCGATGGCATGTTCTCGACCCAGGTCACCCTGAAGTCAGGCGGCTATATCGTCATCAATTCGACCGAAGCGCTCGTCGCCATCGACGTGAACTCGGGCCGCTCCACCCGCGAGCACAATATCGAGGACACGGCGCTTCGCACCAATGTCGAAGCAGCCGACGAAGTGGCGCGGCAACTGCGTCTGCGCGACCTTGCCGGGCTCATCGTCGTCGACTTCATCGACATGGAGGAGCACCGCAACAACCGCACCGTCGAACGGCGTCTGAAGGAAGCGCTGAAGGCCGACCGTGCCCGCATCCAGGTTGGCCGCATCTCGCATTTCGGCCTGTTGGAAATGTCGCGCCAGCGCATGCGCCCTGGCGTGCTCGAAGGCTCCAGCGTCGTCTGCCCGCATTGCGCCGGCGCCGGCACGGTGCGCTCGACCTCGTCGATCGCCCTACACGTGCTGCGCGTTCTGGAAGATGCGCTGATCCGCAACGCCTCCCACAATATGACGGTGAAGACGCGCAGCGTCGTCGCCCTCTACATCCTCAACCAGAAGCGCGCCCATCTGCGCGAGCTGGAAGAGCGTTTCGGCGTCGCGATCACCGTACTCGCCGACGACACCCTGTCGGGTTCGGTCTATCACGCGCTCGAACGCGGCGAGCCGGCAACGGCCACGCCCGTGCCCGCCGCGCCACGCCAACTGGTGCGCGTCGACTCGATCTCGCCCTATGATGTCGAAGGCGAGGAGATTGAAGAAGACGAAAGCGACGAGCAGAGCGAGAGCCCGCAGGAAGCCCGTTCGGACGGCGAACAGGAAGGCGGCCGTCGCCGTCGCCGCCGCCGTCGTGGCCGCAACCGCGAATCCTCCGGCATCGATCCGTCCGCACCACAGCCTTCCGACGAAGGCCTGGCCGCCGCGGCGGGCTTCGAAGCGCCCTTCAATGGCGAAACGGAGGCCGAGGCCGCCGATGAAAACGGCGAAACCGTCAATGGCGAGGAGCGCGAGGGCCGCGAGAATCGCGAAGGACGTGGACGCCGCCGGACGCGCCGGAACAATCGCCGTGGCCCCTATGGCCTGCCGCGCAACAACGACGGCGACGAGTACGAACCGCGCCGTGCCCAGGAAGGCTCGTGGGTGAAAACCGACGATGGCCAGCCCGAGCCCGAATTCGCGCCCTATGCCGCGGGCGAGACCGAGACGCATCATCTCGAAGCCGTGCATGATGTAAGCCCGGCTTCGCTGGCCCCGACCGAGCCGGTGCACACCCATCACGAGGCGGAACAGCCGTCGGCCCCGATCGCCGTCAAGGAAGTCGCTGCCGAAGAGATTGCGCCGGAAGAAGCCAAGCCGGCGCATCGCGAAGTCGAATTGCTGCCCGAGGCCCCCGCCCCGCAACAAAAGCGCGGCGGCTGGTGGCAGCGCGCCAAGTCGACCCTGAGCGGCAGCTAGGGCAAATCGCGAAGGCGATTTCGCCCAATCGCTTCAACTATTAGAAAAGCCGGGCTCACGCCCGGCTTTGTCTTTTCATGACGTCGGCAACCAGCGCTGCAAGCGCTCAAGCGCTTCGACGATATCGTCATGCGCGCCGGCGAAGGAAAAGCGCACGGCGCTTGATCCATGCTCGCGGTCGAAATCAACGCCCGGCGTCGCCGCCACGCCCGCTTCGCTGAGCATCCGCTTGCAGAAATCAAGCGAGTCATTGGTGAAGCGGCTGACGTTGCAATAGAGATAGAAGGCGCCGTCGGCGGGATGGAAATCGCCGAGGCCGATGCGCGGCAATTCCCTGATCAGCAAGGCGCGGTTGCGGGCATAGCCGGCCTTGACGGTTTCGAGATCCTCGAGCGCGTCGAAAGCTTTCTCAGCGGCGATCTGACTCAAGGTCGGCGGCGAAATGGCGAAGCTCTGCGACAACCGTTCGACCGAACGGATCAGCCAGTCCGGCAATACCAGCCAGCCGATGCGCCAGCCGGTCATGCAATAATATTTGGAGAAAGAATTGACGATGACGGCCTGATCGGAGAAGGCGAGCGCCGTCTGCGCCGTCCTCTCGTAGGTCAGGCCGTGGTAGATTTCATCGGAAACGAAGGCGATGCCGAGCCGCTGGCAGGTGGCGCTGATCTCGGCCAACGCCGCATCGCTCATCATCGTGCCCGTCGGATTGGCCGGGCTCATCAGCAGCACGCCATCGAGCGGCCGCTGCGCATGCGCCGCCTCGATCATGGCCGCCGTCACCACGTGACGGTCCCGCGCCGTGGTTTCGAGCGTCACCACCTCGACATCGATGGCTTCCAGAATATTGCGATAGGCCGGATAGCCGGGCGCGGCAACGGCCACACGCGCGCCGGCATCGAACAGTGACAAAAACGCCAGAATGAAACCACCGGAAGAGCCCGTCGTCACCGCCACCCGCTCCATAGGCACGTGAACGCCATAGGCCTCCTGGTAATGCCGGGCGATGCGGGCGCGCAGCGACGGCAGGCCCAGCGATTGCGTATAGCCGATGCGGCCATTTTGCAGCGCCTGGATCGCCGCCTCGCGGACCATGCGGGGCGCCGGGGCCGACGGCTCGCCCGTCTCCATCCGGATGATACGCCGCCCGGCACTTTCGAGGGCTGCGGCCTCCTTGAACACTTCCATCGCCAGAAACGGCGCCACCCGGCTGCGCAACGCAGCTTCATTCCGCATCCCAGACCGCTCTTGTCCCTGCCGCCGTTCTGTCGCCATACTACCTTGCCTTAGCTAAACCGAAATACGTCCCAGAATTGCCCAAGAGCTGCCAATGACCCGCCTGCCGGACCAACCAAATCCGGACGTGCCGATGCCAAACCCATCGAAATCACCCGCGCGGCGCAGCCCTAGCGCGTATCGCGCGAGGCGCCTAGCGCTGATCGGTTGCGCCTTGATCATGGCAGGCCAGACGATCGGCCGGCCGGCACTGGCGCAAAGTTCCAGCCAGATCATCGTGCGCGACGCCGAAACCGAGCAATTGATGCGCGACTATGCCACGCCGATCTTCAAGGCGGCCGGCGTCAATGCGGGCGCGACGCGGATCATCCTGGTGCAGGACCGTGCCTTCAACGCTTTCGTCGCCAACGGCCGCAAGATTTTCATCAATCTCGGCACGATCATGGAAGCCAAGACGCCGAGCGAGCTGATCGGCGTGATTGCCCATGAGACCGGCCATATCGCCGGTGGCCATCTGGTGCGCCAGCGCCTCGAATTGGCCAATGCGCAGATCTATGCGGTGGCCGGCATGCTGCTCGGCGCCGGCGCCGTGGTCGGCACGGCGCGCAACCGCCAGGTTGGCGTCGACTCCGGCGGCGCCATGGGCGCCATTCTCGGCCCCCAGGAAATGGTGCGCCGCGCCCTGCTCTCCTATCAGCGCGGCGAGGAACAGGCGGCCGACATCGCCGCCGTCAAATATCTCAACGCCAGTGGCCAATCGCCGAAGGGCCTGCTGACGACCTTGGAGCGCTTTCAAAACGAAATGCTGTTCAAGTCACAGGCGCTCGATCCCTATCTGCTGTCGCATCCGCTGCCGGCCGAGCGCATTTCCAATTTGCAGGAACAAGCGCGCCGCAGCCCCAATTTCGACAAGCCGGAAAATCCGGCCCTGCAGGCCCGGCATGATCTGGTGCGCGCCAAGGTCATCGCCTTCGTCGGCAATACGGCCGAGACCGGCCGGCGCTATCCTTTGAGCGATACGTCGCTGGCCGCCCGCTATGCCCGCGCCGTCGCCGCCTATCGCAACGGCCGCCTGCCCGATGCGCTGGCGCAGATCGACGCTTTGATCGCGACCCAGCCAAACAATGCTTACTTTCACGAATTGAAAGGCCAGACCCTGCTCGAGGCCGGGCGCGCCGGCCAGGCGATCGAGCCGCTGCGCAGAGCCGCAGCGCTGGCGCCGCGCGGCGTGTCGATCCGCGTCATGCTCGGCCATGCCTATGTGGCGACCAACAATCCGACCTACGCCAATGATGCGATCAAGATTCTCACCCGCGTCACCCAGGAGGAAGACGACAACGCCGACGCCTTCCAATTCCTCTCCATGGCTTATGAGCGCAAGGGCGACCAGGCCAATGCCATGCTGAGCGCCGCCCAAGGCCTGTTCCTGGCCGGCAAATTCGTCGAGGCCCGCACCCAGGCCGATCGAGCCAAACGGCAGTTCAAGGAGAATTCGCCCGGCTGGCTGAAGGCCGACGACATCCTCGAATATCGCCCGCCGAAGGATTGAAGCCGCCCGAATTGCGGCAATTCACGCCAAAGTGTCTCGCCGGCGTTCGCGATTCAGCCGCTTTCGGCCTATAGCTTAAGGTCAAAGCCCTCTTTCTGGATGTGGACATGCGTTTTCTCGATTCGACCGCCGGTAAGATCGCCGCCTTCGCGGTCGTCGCCCTGCTTGCCTTCGGCGTCGGCATTCTCGCCCGCAGCCCCAGCGTCGTCACGCCGACGACTGAACGGGCGCAGGTCGAGGCCATCATCAAGGACTACCTGCTGAAAAACCCGGATGTGATGCGCCTGGCGCTCGAGGAAATGGAGCGGCACACCCAGGCGCAGGAAGAGACCCGCAAGCAGGAATCGGTCGCCAAGCTCAGCCCGCAGATTTTCCAGTCCAAGTATCAAACCGTGCTGGGCAATCCGGACGGTAAGATCCAGCTCGTGGAATTCTTCGATTACAATTGCGGCTACTGCAAACGCGCCCTCAACGATCTCTCGCAATTGATGAAGGATAACCCGGATCTACGTATTATCCTTAAAGAATTTCCGGTTCTTGGACCTGGCTCCGTCGAGGCCGCCCAGGTTGCCATGGCCCTCAAGAAACAGATCGATCCCGCCAAATATTGGGAGTTCCACCAGAAACTTCTCGGTGGCAGCCGTGGCCCGGTCGGCAAGGCGCAGGCGCTCGCCGTCGCCGAGGAGGCCGGTGCCGATCTCGACAAACTGCAAGCCGACATGGCTGGCGCGGACGTCCGGGCCGGCCTCGGCGAAGTCATGAACATCGCCGAGACCCTCGGCCTCAACGGGACGCCGTCCTATATCGTCGGCTCGGAAATCGTCGTCGGCGCCGTCGGTGCCGAAAAGCTGCAGGACAAGATCAGCAACCTGCGCAAATGCGGCAAGACCGACTGCATCTGATCGGCCCAGCGACGAGCCGAATTCCATGTCCCCGGAGCCCTGCTCCGGGGATTGTCATTTTTGAGGTTTGATCAGCGGCGCGATCAGCTCGATTTCATTGGTCATGACGCCGCCGGAATAGCGCTTCGGCAGAGCGAGCGCTTGTTCTTTTGTGTCGATGCCGGTCGAATAATCGCCGCCGTGATAGGGGCCGATCAGGAAGACCGCACTGTTCACACTGGCCATGCGATTGAGAAAGCGGTCCGGCCAGCCCCACAGCCAAGGCGCCCAGTTGGCCGGCACGAAGACAATCATGTCGGTGCAGCTCTTCGGCACGATGCCGGTCCAGCCATAGGCGAGATAAGAATAGAGACAGCTCTTCAAAGCGGCCCGCGACAGCGTTTTGGTGTCGGGCATGAGCTGCCGGAACGTGGCGATCGGCTGATCGCCGCCATAGACCATCAACGAGCTCCGCTCGCCCGGCGCCAGACCTTTCAGCACCTCGGCGAGCAATTCGCCTTCCTTCGGATCGTTACTCTTGATGTTGATCAGGAAGGCGCGACCGGGAAAAGCCGATAGCACCTCCTGCAAACTCGGCATCATGCCGACGAACTTGCCGCGAAACGGAAAAGTCTGTCCACCGTCAGCCGTATAGCCGTAGCCGATGTCGAGGCGCTTCAATTCCGCCATCGACTTCTCGCGCGTGACACCCTGACCGTCGGTGCGGCAATCGATGGTCCAATCGTGGAAGACGGCGAATTGCCCGTCGGTCGTTGGATGAACATCGAGTTCGACGATATCGGCCCCGGCAGCGAAACTCGCCTGCATGGAGGCAATCGTATTTTCCAGAAATGCATGGGTCGGCGGCAGCATGCGGCTCGCCGTACAGGTATCGCGCCCTACTCCACGTCGATCGAACTGTTGGGAAATGCCGCGATGGGCGAGCAGCACCGGATCACCGGACGGCCGCGAAGCCAAAAGCGAGCTATTATTGAGATAAAGCAGCGTTCCAACGATAACGCCTGCGATTGCCCAACGCCCAATTTTCCGCATCGACTCGTGACCACGTGACAGGGACCACGCAGATGCCCGAGCGATGCGGCAATATTAAGAGAAAGCCCTACGGCTTTTCGGCCTCGTAGCAAACGAAAGCGAGCTTGTTGCCATCAGGATCGCGGACTAAGCAGCATAGAAGGTCTCGCTATACTGCGGCCGAAATCCCGGCCCACCTTCGTCCGATCCGCCATGGCGCATCGCCAATGCATAGAGCCGATCGATAGCGGCGGCACCTGCGGCAAGAAATGCCGTCATGCCGCCGTTGCCGACTGTCGCTTCCCGGCCATCGAACGGATAGCCGACGAAGAAACGCGGGACGGACTCATCCGCAGTGTCGCCCCACGCGGCTGTCTGCTCGTCCCGCCAACACGGCTCCAAGCCCATTTCAGCGAAGACGGGGTCGTAGAAGCGCAGAGCTCTCGCCAAGTCCTTGGTGCCGACCATCGTGTAACCAATCATCGGCTTCACTCCTCAAGAGACTTGGAAATCAAGAGACTTGGAAACCCCAGCCTTACCGGGCCGCCGCCTGCTGCGGCGCGGCGGTGGCATTGTCGGCGCTGCTCGCCGGATGCCAGCCCTCGTCGTTGCGCGCCACCGTGCCGACACGCACCTGGGCCGTCACCGTCAGCTCGGTGCCGGAGTCAAAACGCACGGTATAGCGCAATCGATCCTGGCCCTCGAAGCCAGCCTTGGGCTGATAGACGATATGGCTGCCGAAGCCGGTCTGACCGTTGCACTTGGCGAAATCGCCGCGATTGCCGGAGAGGAAACGCGGTCCCTCATTGACCGTCACCGTGCCATTGCCCGGCTGCTGCACGATGGTCACCACCGGCGCCTTGGTCGAGCAGTCCGGCCGCATCGACGAATGGCTCCATACGTCCACAGCCTTCCCAGCATCGGTCGAGCGCCGCACCACGGTTTCCTTGGCCACCGCCGTACCCGCGACCAAAGCCAATCCCACAGCCAGAACGATCGTCTTCGTCACCATCGCCAACTCCCAACTTGGCGCCGCCCATGCGGCGATCCGGCGTGATGCTGCCAGAAGCGCAATCCTATTGCACGAAGAATTTTCATGTTTTGTTCTTTTTTGTTCTCTTTTGTTCTCAGGCAACCAGAATCCCAGCCCGCCTTTCGGTGCGCAAAGCCGGTCCGGATCGTGCAAACCCTTCCATCCCAAGGACAACCGGGCTATGAGGCACCCCGGCGGGCGCGCTCCCGCACCGCGTTCGCGTGGGTTGTTCCTCCGTTTCCGAGCCGTTCCCCAACCGTCCTGTCGAGCCGCCGATGCAAGCCATCCATGTCCTCAACGGACCCAACCTCAATCTGCTCGGCACGCGCGAGCCGCAGATCTATGGCTCGGAGACCTTGGCCGACATCGAGACGCGGCTTGTTGCCAAGGCCAAGGCCCTCGGCCTGACCTTGGAATGCCGCCAGTCGAACCATGAAGGTGATCTGGTCGACTGGATTCAGGAAGCCGGCCGCGCCGATGCGGGCGTCATTCTCAATGCCGGTGCGTATACCCACACCTCCGTCGCGCTGCGCGATGCCATTTCCGGCTCGGGCGCCCATGTGATCGAGGTTCATCTCTCCAACGTCCATGCCCGGGAAAGCTTCCGCCACCGCTCACTGATTTCGCCAGTGGCACGGGGCGTCATCCTTGGGTTTGGATCCCTGTCCTATGACCTGGCCGTCGATGCGCTGGTGGCGCTCGCGGCAAAGAAGAAGAGCTAAGAACGTATGACCAAGAAGCCCGAAGACGACAAACCCCGGTTCGATACCTCGCTGGTCGAGGAACTGGGCGCGATCCTGGGGCGTCTCGATCTGTCCGAGATCGAGGTCGAACATAACGACATGCGCGTGCGCGTCTCGCGCCAGCCCGCCACCGTGATCGCCGCGGCTCCGGCCGTAACCTCGGTCGTCGCGCCGCCGCCGACACTGATCGCCACGCCCGCCGCTGCGACGCCGGCTTCGGCTCCCGTCGAACATCCCGGCACCGTGAAGTCGCCGATGGTCGGCACCGCCTATCGCCGCCCCAGCCCCGATTCAAAGCCCTTCGTCGAAATCGGCAGCGTCGTGAAGGAAGGCGAGAAGATCCTGCTCGTCGAGGCCATGAAGACTTTTAACGAAATCGTCGCGCCGCGCGCCGGCACGATCACCGCGCTCTTCGTCGACGACGGCCAGCCGGTTGAATATGGCGCGCCGTTGCTCGTGATCGAATAGACAGGCGGCCCAGCCGATGTTCGATAAGATTCTCATTGCCAACCGTGGCGAAATCGCCCTGCGGATTCTGCGCGCGGCGAAGGAACTGGGTATCGCCACCGTCGCGGTTCACTCCACCGCCGATGCCGATGCCATGCACGTCAAGCTGGCCGATGAATCGGTGTGTATCGGCCCGCCGACCGCCCGCGACAGCTATCTCAACATTCCGGCCCTGCTGGCCGCCTGCGAGATCACCGGCGCCGATGCGCTGCATCCAGGCTATGGCTTCCTGTCGGAGAACGCCCGTTTCGCCGACATCTGCGCCGATCACGGCATCACCTTCATCGGCCCCAAGGCGGAACATATCCGCACCATGGGCGATAAGATCGAAGCCAAGAAGACGGCGCGCCGTCTCGGCATTCCCTGCGTGCCGGGCTCCGAAGGCGGTGTCACCGACGACGTCGAGGCGATGAAGGTCGCCAAGGAGATCGGCTTCCCCGTGCTCGTCAAAGCCGCTGCCGGCGGCGGCGGCCGCGGCATGAAGGTGGCGCGCACCGAAGACGATCTCGTCGATGCGCTGGCCACCGCACGCACCGAGGCGAAAGCCGCTTTCGGCGACGATGCGGTTTACCTGGAAAAATATCTCGAGAAGCCGCGCCACATCGAAATCCAGGTGCTCGGCGACGGCCAAGGCAATGCCATTCATCTGGGCGAACGCGATTGCTCCTTGCAGCGCCGTCACCAGAAGGTCTGGGAAGAAGGCCCCTCGCCGGCGCTCAACGTCGAGGAACGCGAAAAGATCGGCGAGATCGTCGCCAAGGCGATGCGCGAGATGGCCTATCTTGGCGTCGGCACTATCGAATTCCTCTACGAGGATGGCGAGTTCTATTTCATCGAAATGAACACGCGCATTCAGGTCGAACATCCGGTGACCGAAATGATCACCGGCATCGACCTCGTCAACGAGCAGATCAAGATCGCCGCCGGCGCGCCGCTGACGATCACGCAGGACGACGTGCGCATCTCCGGCCATGCCATCGAATGCCGCATCAATGCCGAACATCACGCGACGTTCCGCCCCTCGCCCGGCCGCATCAGCTATTTCCACCCGCCGGGTGGCCTGGGCGTGCGCGTCGATTCAGCCGTCTACCAGGGCTATTCGATCCCGCCCTATTATGACTCGCTGGTCGGCAAGCTGATCGTCCACGGCCGCAGCCGCAACGAGGCGCTGCTGCGCCTGCGCCGCGCTCTCGACGAATTCATCGTCGATGGTGTCGAGACGACGCTGCCGCTGTTCCGCACCTTGGTGCGCAACGCCGACATGCAGAACGGTGAATACGACATTCACTGGCTGGAAAAATTTCTGGCGACCGGCGGAATGGATCCATCCCGCTAAAGCAGCGTCGGGTCGCGAGCAGAAGGGTCACACCGCATGTCTCGTCCAGAACTCGACGCCGCCATACCGATCTTGCGCATCTATGACATCGCGAAAGCCAAGGAATTCTATATCGACTTCCTTGGCTTCAAGATCGATTGGGAACATCGTTTCGACGACAATGCGCCGCTCTACATGCAGGTGTCGCGCTCCGGCGTAAAACTGCACCTGAGCGAACATTACGGCGACGGCACGCCTGGCAGCGCCGTCTATATACGCGGTCATGACGTTCCAGCCTTCGCGGCGGAATTGCACGCCAAGAACGCCCGCTTCGCCCGGCCTAGCCCGACCGCCAAGGACATGAACCTCACCGATCCGTTCGGCAACGTGCTGCGCTTCGACGACGCGACGAACCGGCATTGAACACGCGCGATCAGGAATTCGCTGCATCCTCTCGACGCCAGTGCGTCGGAGACCGTCCAACCATTCTTTGAAATGCGCGCGCGAATTGGCTTCCGTTCAGATAGCCAACGCGCTTGGCGATGCTGTCGATACTGAGCGATGCGTCGCGCAGAAGCCACATGGCGCGTCTGATGCGTTGATGCGTGACATAGGCATAGGGCGCCTCACCGGTGCTCGTCTTGAAGCGCCGGCTGAATTCGGCCGTACTCAGCCCCGTGATGGAGGCCAAAGCCGGCAGGGAGATGTCATCCGACAAATGTTCGGCGATGAAATCACAAACATGATTCAATTGCCGCGACGACAGTGCACCCTCGTTGTTCTTGCGTGGCATCGAGGTGAGCCGCAACACCAGCAGTGTCAAAGCGTGTTCGATGAAGAGCGTCGACAACGCATGTGTTTCGGCTTCGGCTGCCATGGCGACCAGAAGCTGCTCAAGCAAAGGGTCTTGATAGAAACGCGAGTAGTCGATCGAACCGGCGCTGCCTTGCCGATGCAGATCGGCCATGATGGCAGCGAGCTTGTTGCTTGATATGCCCAGGCTCAGGAGGCTCATCGACGGCCAGGAACCGACGACGCGCGCATCGGGACCGGCCAGCGCGACAATGCCCGGCCGCATTTGTCCATCGAGCCGGTTGCGATCCGTGCTTCTGTAGAGATGGCCGCCGCCATCACGGCAGAGATGAATCCATGTATCGGAACGCTTCGCGAACTCGCCTTCTTTTGCCGGATAGGCCGTCACGCAGAGCAACTATTTGACAGTAGAATAGTCGATGCGCGCAGGATGTGACTGGCATGCGCAGGATATGCACGGCGCCACGTTTGACCAAATTGTCGATGGCCCGCTAGCCGTGATCAATACCTTAGCGGGAGAATTTAATGACGTTCCGAATGCAGAGCATCCTTATGCTGACAACGGCTTATGCCACGCTCGCCTTCGGCATCGACCGGGTTTCCGCACAATCGACCAATGGCGCCAGCAGTTTGCCCGCCGTCACCGTCGATGCACCGGTGCAAAGGCGGATTGCGCCGCGCGCCCCACGGCACACACAACAAGCCAACGTTTCACGGCCGCGAGCCGAACGGCGCGCAAACGCCGGTGAACGCGCCCGCCCTCGCCCTGTCGTTCAGGCCGCGACACCGGTCCCCGCCGAACTTTCGCGGAACGCGACCACCTTCGAGCAAGGCAACGGTCCCATCAACGGCTATGTCGCCGGCCGCAGCCTCGCCGGCACCAAGACCAACACGCCCTTGCTGGAAACGCCGCAAGCCATCTCCGTCGTGGGGCGCGATCAGATGCGCGACCAGAACGCTCAAACCGTGATCGAGGCTCTGCGCTATACAGCCGGTGTCTCAGTCAATTCCAATCCGAACGATACGCGCTTCGAGACGATCCGCATTCGCGGCTTCGAATCGGTCATTTATCTCGACGGCATGCTGCTGCCCTTTGGTGCCGGCCAGTTCGGGCGACCAAAGGTCGATCCGGCCATTCTGGAACGGGTTGAAGTGTTACGTGGACCATCGTCTTCGCTCTATGGCCAGATCGCGCCCGGCGGCTTGATCAACCTCGTCAGCCTGCTGCCGCCGTCCACCCCGATCCGCTCCGTCGAGGTTCAAGCCAATACCTTTGGCCGCGGCCAGGCAGCCTTCGACATCGGTGGCCCCGTCGGTCCCACCGGCGAATTTCTCTATCGTGTCACTGGATGATCCATGCTGGCGGCACGCAAATCGACCACGTCGACGATTTCCGGGGCGTGATCGCGCCGTCGATGACATCTTCGTCTAAGCGTTGGCCGCTCAAGCGCATCTTCGGCACGCCGGCGATCGTCGGCGGCGTGGTCACTTTCGGATTGCTGTCGGCGCTGCTCGGCGACGGATTTTGGGATATGCTGTCCTGGCTCGCGCTGGCGCTGCCGATCCTGCTTATCGCCTATTATGCGCTGATCAAGTCATGACGACGCGCTCCGCCCCTATTGGAATATCTCATTGAACTTCTTCTTCACGATCGGCCCCTGCTTGCGCAGGAAGGCATAGTCGACGCCGATCACCTTTATGTCCTTGATGGCGGGACTGCCAGCCGGGGGCGGCATGTCGATGCGCGCCGAATAGGCGCCCTCCTCGGGGAAGAGTTTTTGAACTTCGTCGCTGATCATGAATTCGGCCAGGAGCTTGCCGGCATTGGGATTGGGTGAGCCCTTGACCACGGAGGTTGGCGACGGGATCACATAAGTGCCATCGGTCGGATAGATCGTCTCGATCGGATGGCCGTCCCTGCGGTCTTCGGCGGCGTAGGAATCAAGCGCGCCGGCGGCGATGACGCGTTCGCCGCGCTTGATCATGTCCGAGACCTGCTGGTTGCTCTGCACGATCATAATGTCGTTCTGGCGCAGCTTCTCATAATATCCCCACCCTTTCTCCTTCGCGTTCATGCCGACCACCGTCAGCTGCAGCGACGTGAAGGAAGGATCGGTCATCACCTGCAACCCCTTATATTTGGGATCGAGCAAGGCATCCCAGGTGCGTGGCGCCATCGCCGCCGGCATCTTGTCGCTGCGCACATAGATCGTGATGATATTGAGCCGCTGAGCAATGAAATTGCCGTTGGCATCCTTCGCGCTGTCGGGGATCTTATCGAAATTGACGGGTTTGAACGGGACGAACATGCCCTGATCGCCCAGTTCGGCGGCAGCTGCCGGATCCGATGTCGTGAGGAGATCGGCGTTGATGCGCTTGGCCTGCGCCTCCTGCAGGAAACGGCGCAGGATCGCCGAGCCGCCCGAGCGGAAGATCTCCACCTTTACGCCATATTTTGCCTCGAACATTTTCGCGATCTTCTGGCCGGTCTCGACCGGCGTCGACGTGTACCAGACGACTTTGCCTTCCTTTTTGGCGGCAGCCAGGTCGGCCCTGTCCTGCGCCAGCGTGACGCTGACCGCGCCCAGCGATATCACGGTGCCCATCGCGATCGTGTAAGCCAGTCTGCGCATGCGATCCTCCCTGGTTCGTTGATATCAATTCCTTGGCAGTGGCCGGCCTTGCGAGTTCATTCACCGCGATAGAGCGGCTCCGGCTGTTCGAAGAAACTCCTCAAGATGTGATAAACCAGCTTGTAGTTTTTCTGCTGAAACGAGGCATGCGAGATACCAGGCATGACGATGAATTGCTTGTCGGCATTCGGCAGCCGCGCATAGAAAGCCATCAAATCCTCGAAGCTGGCGATGCCATCATATTCGCCCCGCATGATGATCGTCGGCACGGTAATCTTGGCCGGGTCGGTCAGCGGCAGGCGCGAGCACATGTCGACATAGGTGCCCGTCGGCATGGAATCGTCGAGCGCCAGGATCGCGTCGGCGAAGGCCTCGATCGTCGCGTGGTCGGCTGTTCCGGGATGGTCTCGCTCAAAGATCGAATGCACGAAGGCGCGGTCGATCGGTCGGCGTTTCATCGCCTGGAATTGCGGTAGCTTCTTCTTGCGCTCTTCCAGCGTCGGACTCCCCTCGCCGGTCCACACAAAAGCGTCGAGCGCCAGCCGGCGTACCCGCTCGGGATGACGCTCGGCGAAGCTCGCGGCGCGCAGCGCGCCCGAAGAAATCCCATAGATCAGGAAAGGACGGTTGCCGCGCAGTTTCATAATGTATTGGGAGGCTGCCGCCAGATCGTCGGCGCCATCAGCGATGTTGCTGGTGATATCGCGGGTCTTGGTTGAACGACCATAGCCTTCCATATCGACACACCAGGTATCGTAGCCCTGCTTGGCGAACCATTCCATCACCGAGGAATCCGGTCGGCCAGGAACATTGAGATCGAAGGTCGGTTGCGAGGCCATCGACGAACCATGCACGAACAAGATCGTGCCTTTGTCGTCGCTGGGATGGTTCAGATACTTTTCGAATAGAAAGAGATCGACATCGCCCTTCTTGGTCCAGTGCTCCTCGCTCTTGATGGCGCCTTGCACGGTTGCATGCTGATTCATCTCAGTCTCCGTCTCTGATGGTTTCATGCGGCCGAAGCGACGGCATCCGGCTCACGCGCGAACAGGCTGCACTGGCTTGGGTCGATGGTGATGCCTACATTTTGGCCGATAGAGAATTGCTGCAAGGGATGGGTCTGAACGCGCAGCGCCCGTCCGCCCGCGATGACGACAACATATTCGCAGAGATTGCCGAGGAAGGTTCGCTCGCTGACGACGCCGGCAAAGGTTTCGGGCGTGGCGCTCAATCGGATATTCTCCGGGCGGATCGCGATCTCGATCTCCATACCCAGCGCCATCTCGGGCGGCCGTGGCGCCACCAGGACCAATCCACCGTCGGCCTCGATTTGGGCCATATCGCCGCTGATCGAGCGGATGCGGCCTGGAACCAAATTCACGAGCCCCATGAAGTCGGCGACGACGCGGTTCGCCGGCGTGGTATAGACATCGAAGGGCGAGCCGAATTGCTGTAACCGCCCGGCATGCATCACGGCAATCTGGTCGGAGAGCGCCAACGCTTCGGCCTGATCATGGGTGACATAGATGAAGGTGATGCCCGTGCGCCGCTGCAATTGCTTGAGTTCGCCGCGCATCTTCTCCCGCAATTTGGCGTCGAGGTTCGAGAGAGGTTCATCCAACAATAGAATGTCGGGCTCGACCACGAGCGAGCGCGCCAGCGCGACGCGCTGCTGTTGACCACCGGAAAGCTCATTGGGGAAACGCTCCGCGAGCCCCTTCAGATTAACCAGGTCGAGCGCCCCCTCAACCTTGTCACGGACCTGTGTCGAGGAGAGCTTCCGAAGTTTCAGGCCGAAGGCGATGTTCTCGTAGACCGTCTTGTGCGGCCAGACCGCATAGTTCTGAAAGACCATGCCCATGCCGCGCCGTTCAGGCGGGACCACGCCTGATGGCGCCGAGACCAACCTGTCGCCGACATGGATGGAACCGGTATCGGGCGTGACATAGCCCGCGATCAGCCGCAGCGTCGTCGTCTTGCCGCAGCCCGAGGGACCGAGCAGCGTGATAAACTGGTTGTCCTGGATCGCCAGGTCGAGATCCTGCACAGCCGTCAGCCGCAGATGACGCCCACCATAGCTTTTGGAGAGCGATGAGATCGTGATACCGGCCATCAGGCGGTTCCTCCCTGCGTAGTGAGGTTTTTATCGGACTCTCTGCCGATGCCATCGCCCGCGATCTTGCGCGCCAGTGCGATGGCCACGACGATGATCGCCATATTGATCATGGCAAGCGCTGCGACAGGCTCGGTATAGCCGGTTTCGTAGAGGTTGTAGATCGCCACCGCCAAAGTCATCGAACTCGACGAGAACAGCAGGATCGAGGCGCTGAGTTCCTGGATGACCGGCACGAAGACGAGCAGCCAACCCGCAAAGAGACCAGGCCGCATCAGCGGCAAGGTGATCTCCTTAAGCGTATGGCCCCAGCTTGCGCCGAGGATGCGAGCGCTTTCCTCGAGCGTCGGGTCAATCTGGCGCAGCGATGTGTTGGCGGCGCGCACGCCCAGTGGAATATAGCGGCCGACATAGGCAAGCAGCAGGATCGCCAGCGTGCCGTAAAGCGCTATAGGCATCGACAGCCAAAACTGGATCAGTGCCACCGCCATGACGATCCCCGGCAAGCCGAGCGGTACCAAGGCGGCATAATCGAGGAATTTGCGGCCAGGGAGATGCGTGCGGATATCGATCCAGCCGATGATCGCGCCAAGAAAAACAGCGACGGTCGCGGCCACAGTCGCCAACCCGAGCGAATTGCGGATGGCGCGTTGCGTCACATCATAGTCGAACAGCACGAAGCGGTAATGTTCGAACGTCAGTCCCTTCCAGAAAGCCAGCCCCCAGGACTTCGAGAGCGAAACCGCGATCAAGGTCATGTAGGGCAGCACGATGGCGATGAAAAAGACCAGGAGGCAAAAACCAAAAAGCGGCCACTTGGCCCAGCCAAGATCCATCAGTTGCGGCCTCGCGCCTTTGCCGCCCAAGGTCACGAAGGAGCGCTTGGCCAGATAGGCACGTTGCAGATAGAGCGCCGCGATCGTGATGAAGACGAAGAGCAACGATAAAGCCGAAGCCAGCCCATACTGCGGCGGATAATCGAACAGCGAATAGATGCGCGTCGGCAGGGTCACGATGCGGCCAGGCAAGCCAATGATCGCCTGCGAGCCGAACAAGGCAATGGCGTTGACGAAGGCGAGGAGAACGCCCGACAGGATGGCCGGCATCACCAGCGGCGTCGTGATCAGCAGCGCGGTACGCCATTTGCTGGCCCCCAAGATTTGAGCCGCCTCCTCATAGGACGCATCGACCGACTGCAATGCGCTCGATGCAAGCAGATAAACATAAGGAAACGTGTGCAGCACCGTGACGAGGACGAGGCCCGACATCGAGAAAATGTTGAAGCCGAGCCAAGGCAGACCGAGGACGTCGCGAGAGAACGCGTTGATCAGGCCAGCGTTGGGGCCGAACAGATTGACGAAGGCGATCGCGGTCAGAAAAGGCGGCGAGAGATAGGATAGATTGGCAGTCAGGGTGATGAGCGGCTTGCCCGGTATGTTCGTACGCGCGACCGCCCAGGCCAGTGGCAGTCCGAGCAGCAGGCTGAACAATCCCGTCCAAGCGCCCAAAATCAGCGAGTTGAGCAGCGCCTGAACATAAAGCCGGCCAGAGAAAGCCTCGGTGAAATATTCGAGGGTGAAGCCGTTCTCCCCCCAGATACTCCCGATCAGCAAAAAGCAGAGCGGTAAGACCACAAGCACGAACAGGGCGACGATCGCGCCGCCCATGACGAGATATTCCAGGCTGAAGAGACGCGTGAAGCGCGATGGTGGCCGTTGCTTCGTCAGGCCGAGGGGAACTTGGCGACCGAGGTTGATACTCCCAACCGTCGCCCCCGTCACGATAGCGCCCTAGAGCAAATTGCGTTTCGATAGAAACGCAATTTTGCCTTGGGATCTTTGTTTTGACGCGTCTTTGTGGCGTTTGACGATTCCGTCAAACTGCAAAACGCTATAACACCAAAAACGCGCGAGCGACGCGGCGCTTCAATCATCGGACCTCCCCAAGCGGGTTCTATTCGTTATAAGACAGGAGACTGACGATTGGTTTCCAAGCTGTCAACCAATTACCGCGACACGCATCGCAAGATCGTCGCCGCGTCCACCATGCAAGATGTTGCACCCAGCGACTTCGCGCTCGTCTTTCTTTTCAAGATGAAGCGGCTCGCTCTGCCGTTGTCCGCTCATCCTGGAGCTAAACAACGACATGAAAACCGCCACATCGCTCGACAACGCGCGGCGCTTCGGCGACGCAACAATCGGCGCTGATCAGCCTGCAACCTTGATCATGCTATAGGCGTCGGTGACATAAGGCGTTGTCACGACATCGTGACCTTTCAACTCCGGTGTCGCTTCGATCAAGGCTCTGACATCGGCCACCACTTTGGCTTCTTCATCTTTCGGCAGCGCGGCGATGAAGCTCGTCGAGCGCACGCGGTTGACGATGACGTCTTCTGGCGCACCGGTATGACCGTAACGGAAATGCTCCGTCTGCATCGGCCCAAAACCGGCGAAGGGAAACGCTTTCCGCCAATCGCCATTGGCATAACGCGGCGTGTTGCCTTCGTAGCGATCGACGATCGCGTTGAGCTGTTTAACCCAGCCGATGGATGTGTCGCGCATGTTCCAAATCAAGCCGAGGCGGCCACCCGGCTTCAAGACGCGGCAGATCTCCGCCAAGGCGCCGGCATGCGCGAACCAATGAAACGCCTGCGCGCAGACCACAGCGTCCACAGACGCGTCGGGAAGCGGAATGGCGTCGGCAGTACCAAGGTGGCTGATAACATCGGGCCACGCCTGCGACAGCTTCTCCAGCATCTGCGGCACGGGTTCCACCGCGATCACCGAAGCACCGGTCCGCACCAGATAGCCGGTGAACTTGCCGGAGCCGGCGCCGAGGTCAACCACCATTCGCCCCGGCTGCAAGCTAAGGCTGTCGCGCAACCAGTCCGACACTTCGCCTGGATATTCCGGCCGCCCCTTCGTGTAGAAATCGGCCCCGACCGCATAGCCGCCTGCCGCTGTCTGATGGATTGAAGATGAGACGTTTGTCATGGAACTGCGCTGCTCCTCGCTGCGGCCGCTCTCTCGAAAAATCGTGCTTCGATAGGGCCGATTTGACTTAAGGCCTGCATTTTACCGCGTCTTGACGGGGCGAGATGAGCAAACATTGCAATGCAGCCCGGCAAAGGTCATGCCTGGGCAGCCGCAAAACCGGCGGGGAACGGCCGGCGACCACTTGACGATGACGAACAGCGAACCCACCCTTTGCCCGTGTGTGAGGCATCATGAGCGAAGCCGGACAGGTTTTTGAGATCACGCCGCAGCTTCTGCTGCGCGCCTATTCGGTCGGCATGTTCCCCATGGCCGAAAGCGCCGATGATCCGTCGATCTTCTGGGTCGATCCGGAGCAGCGCGGCATCTTCCCGCTCGACGGCCTCGCCATCTCACGCTCGCTCGCCAAAGTGGTGCGCTCGGATCGTTTCGACATCCAGATCGATCGCGATTTCGATGCCGTGATCGACGGCTGTTCCGGCGCCGGCATGGGCCTCTCCCGTCCAAGCACCTGGATCAACGCGCGCATCCGGAAGCTCTATCGCGATCTCTTCGATCAGGGCCACGTCCATACGGTCGAAGCCTATAACGCCGCCGGCGATCTCGTCGGCGGACTGTATGGCGTCAGCATCGGCGGGGCGTTCTTCGGCGAGAGCATGTTTCACCACGAGACCGACGCGTCGAAAGTGGCGCTGGTGCATCTGGTGGCGCGGCTCAACAAAGGCGGCTTCGAACTGCTCGACACGCAATTCGTCACGCCGCATCTGATCACGCTCGGCGCCATCGAAATTCCGCGCGCCGAATACCACGCCCGTCTCGACGAAGCGATCGGCCGTCCAGCCCAGTTCTATGGCTGGCCGAAGGGACAAGCAGTGTCAGGCTGCGAAGCCCTGGCCGTGCTCGGACGTTAGAGCAAATCACGTTTCGGTAGAAACGTGATTTTGCTTAGATACTCTTATTTGGACGCGTCTTCATGGCGCTCGACGAAGTCGAGCTGTGAAACGCTATTGAACGCTCAGCGCCGGTTGTCGAAAGGAATGTCGCCCGGCGGCACGAGGCCCGGCGGACCGCTGCGCGAGGGACGCGGCGGCGCCAGAACCTGCGGTTCCGACAAAGTCTCCTGCCCCGGCGGCAAGCTCGGGCGCACTTCACGCGTCGGCGGTGCGGTCTCGCGACGGCGCGGCCGCGGCTGGGTGCCGGGCTTGGGCGGCGGCGGTGCGATCGTCGCGCCTGGATCGTCGAGCCTGGCCGGCGTCGGATCGGGAATGACTTCCTTGCCGCCCTTACAGTCGGTCAGCCAGGCGTCGTAGACAGGATGTTCGATGCCGTGCAGACCAGGGCTCGCGGCGAACATCCAGCCGGCGAACAGTTTCTTGGTCTCCGTCGGCGTGATCATTTCTTCCGCCTCGACGAAGCCGTCGGTCAGCGGCGCTTCCGTCGCCGGGCGCGTGTAGCAGGCGCGCGGCGTGATCTGCAGGGTGCCGAACTGCACCGTCTCGTCGATCGCCACGTCGAAGGAAATGATCCGGCCGGTGATCTTATCGAGACCAGCGAAAACAGCGGTCGGATGCTTGATCCGGTCAGCCGCTGCGGGTGAAGCGGCCAAAGCCGTCAAAGCGCCGGCCAGAAGGACCGCCGCTGCATTTTCGATCTTGATGGGCCTACGTCTCATATCGCTTCCGCCGACGCTGCCTGGGGCGCCTTGTGATTCAAGCCACGATTCGCCGCAAATTGCAGCAACGGTATGGCGTTCGGCGCCAAGTATTAAGTACCAAGTCTCAGGTGCCTGGCGTCCAGGCCTTGTAATCGCCGGTGGCGGGCGGACGCACGCCCGTGCTCAAGGTCGAGCCCGGCGGACGATAGGCTTCCGGCGTGCCGGTCATATTGGGCTTATGGGGCAGCTGCCAGTCGCGCGGCTTATAGGTCTCGCGGGTCGGCGGCTCCTTCACCGTGTGATGCAGCCAGCCATACCAGCCCGGCGGTACGTTCGAGGCCTCGCTGATATGCGGATAAATGACCCAGCGCCGCTCGAAACCGAGCGCCGGATCGAGCCGGCCGCCCTTAGTCCGGAAATAGCGGTTGCCGAATTCGTCCTCGCCGACGAGTTCGCCGGTCCGCCACGTATTGAACTTGGTGTTGAGCGTCTGCCCATGCCACCAGGTAAAAAATTGCAGAAGCCACTTCATCGGCTGAATCCAAGAGAATTTGGTGCTGATTTGGCGCGGACTATGGCGATGCCCAAGCGCGATGTCCAGCGACGATATCCCGCCGCGCCGGCCCGAAAGCGGCAATCCGCTGCCAGCCTCCCGCCCCTCACAGGAATATTATCGCCAATAGGATCGCCTCGCTGCCCAAATCGGCTCCAAATTTGTCACAAATGACGCGGCACAAAGGGACCCGAGGGATTTTACCCGGCCAAGAGGCGCAGATGAAAGCCAGCGACATCAAGAAAAACGCCTATTCCATGCCTCTGACGAGCCCGGCCTTCCCCAAAGGGCCCTACCGGTTCTTCAATCGCGAATTCCTCATAATCGCCTACCGAACCGATCCGGACCGACTGCGGGCCGTCATCCCCGAGCCGCTCGAAATGGCCGACCCGATCGTCAAGTTCGAGTTCATCCGCATGCCCGATTCGACCGGCTTCGGCAGTTACACCGAATCCGGCCAGGTCATTCCGGTGCGCTTCAACGGCAAGCCGGGAAACTACACCCACGCCATGTACCTCAACGACGGGCCGCCGATCTTCGGCGGTCGCGAACTCTGGGGCTTCCCCAAGAAATACGCCCAGCCCACCCTCGCCGTGCACCGCGACACCCTGGTCGGCACCCTCGACTACGGCCCGGTGCGGATTGCCACCGGCACGATGGGCTACAAGCACACCACCGCCGACACCGACGATGTCCGCAAATCGCTGCTCGTGCCCAATTATCTCCTCAAGATCATCCCCCATGTCGATGCCACGCCGCGCATCTGCGAGCTGGTGACGTTCGATCTCGTCGATGTCGCGGTGAAAGGCGCCTGGCATGGGCCGGCGGCGCTCGAACTCTTCGCCCATGCCCTCGCGCCGGTGTCGGAACTGCCGGTGCTGGAAGTGCTGTCGGCCACCCACCTTGTCGCCGATCTCACCCTGGGCCTGGGCAAGGTCGTCCATGATTATCTGGCGTGAGGCATGATGTTGATTGAAGACGACCAGACGAACCTTAGGCCAAGGCGTCATTGCTTCTGAGCCTCCGTCAGAATCGACGGATCAATTAACCTGGCGAGTTGCGCCCGATCGCGGGGCGGACGCTTGTCCTGCGCTGCTAGCCATTTCTCCTCCTCGGCCAGCACATCCGCAAAATCGGTCGGCAAGTTGCAGGCCCAACGGTGATGGGGCCACGCGGCTTCGATCAGTTTGAAATCATAGCCGGTGTTTTTGGCAATCAGCTCCTGCGCACGTGCCGGCCTGTAGGTGGCATCGTGACAGGAGGTCAACAACGCACGGACATAGGAGACAATCTGCTTGCGCTTGACGGGATCAGCGAGCGTGGCAGCGGTCGCGTTAAGATTGTACAATTCGCGATAGGCTCCGAATTCAAATAGTTCGATCGCGTTGTCGCCAAGCGCCTGACGCGCGCGTTCGGGCTCAGGTTCCCACAGAGCCAGCGCATCGATTCCACCGTCTATCAACATATCCCCGCCCTTTTTTAGCTGTGCGGGAGCGAAGCTCACGATAGTCACGTCAGTTGCGGTGAGGTCGGCGCGGGCAAGCATCTTGTGCAGGTAGTAAGCCGCCGAAGTTGAAGCCGAGGTAGCAATCCGCTTTCCTTTGAGATCCGCCAAATTCCGGATATCCGACCACCTGCGCGCCATCATGCGGTAATTCCCTTCGGTGACCGTCAGGATGATGCGAAGGTCCGTATGTTGCACCGACTGTAGCAAGGCCTGCGTTTCAGCATTGCCGGCGACATCCGCCACTGTCCCTTTTGGGCCTGTTGCTGTGGCAGCGGTCTCGACCGCATCTGGCCAGAGACTGGCAATGCCTCCGTGTGAAACGGTCACCAATCCGGGCATCGCCTCGGCTGCGGTCAGTAAGGGCGCCATTTCCATGACCCTGAAGGAGCCGACAACCTTGAGCGGTTCATCTGCCCGGGCCGGCGCCGCGATCAATGCCGCGACCATTCCCAACCCACTGACCTTGGACCAGAATGTGCGATTTTTGCTCACGCGCCCTGCCTCCCCGCTCGATTATCCGCTGTCTTTTGACAGCTGCCTGGACTGTCCCAGCGCGGAACTTGCGAAAGCCTAATCCACTTGCGAGGACGGCAAGTTCAGCAGTGGCCACGTCATTGTAACGGCATCAGCTACCGCTTTGCCGGCGGGCCCGGACACTGCAAAATTCGAGTATTCCGCCCAATGGAATATCCGAGGACAAATGGATTGGCGCGGAATGGCAAGACTCGCCGACTGATCTCGCTACTGCAGGAAGCTAAGCAAACTGGCGCGAACTGTGCCGGCCGCAGCGGCGCATGCCTTGGTGGGGCGCACGCATCGGGCGGACTGTTTCGCCGCTGCCTTTAGGCGCGTTGAGAAAGACTGGCCCTTGTTCATCATCTTCGGAAGCTATTTTGTCCTGGTCTGGCTCATATTTTCCAAGCTCAAGCTGCTTCGGCTGACGTGGTTGAGCGGAAGCGTGGCCGCAGTGATCGGCATCTTCATCGTTGCCGTTTTCGCAGCGCTCTTGAATTCGCTTACGCCGACAGGTCCCATCGTTGTCGGATCGCGCGTGGTCGAGGTGACACCGAACGTCAGCGGCGAAGTCATCGCGGTCCCGGTCAAACCCAACATGTCCGTCAAGGCCGGCACTGTCCTTTTCCAGATTGACCCGGCTCCTTTTCAATACAAGGTCCGGCAGCTCGAGGCGGCGCTCGTCGCCGCGCAGCATCAGACCGACGTCCTTCAGGCCAACCTCGATCAGGCGAGTGCGAATGTTGCGGGGCTTGAGAAACAGGTCGCCTTCCAGCAACAGCGGCTGGCGGACATCGCGAAGCTGACGAAGAGCGGATCGGCAACAGCGTTCCGCGAGCAGGAAACGCTCCAACAGCTCGACGTCGCCACGGCGCAGTTGCAGGCCGCGAAGGCCCAGCAACAGAGCGCGCGCGCAGCGCTCGATTCCTCCATCAATGGCACCAACACGACCGTCCTTCAGACGCGCGCCCAGCTTGATGAGGTCAAATGGGAGCTTGAGCAGACGACAGTCAGGGCGCCATCGGATGGCTATGTGAGCACCATGGCTCTCGCGGTCGGGGCTCGGGCCCTGCAGGCCCGCGCGGCGATGTCCTTCATCGTCGCGTCCGATATCACGATCGTCGGCACGTTCTTACAGAATGGGTTCCGCACCATTCAGCCGGGCGCAACCGTGCGACTGTTCTTCGATGCCGAGCCCGGCCGCACCTATGAGGCGACGATTCTGGCCATTCCAAAGGGGGTCGGCCAGGGCGAAATCGCGGTTTCAGGGACGCTGGCGCGGGTCGGATCGATCGGCGGTACGGGCGCCTACCCCGCTGTCATCTCGATCCCGCCGGATGCCCATCCAGACGTGCTTCGTCTTGGAACGTCGGGCACGGCGACCGTATTCTCCGATACGGCCGGCGTCATTGGGCTGATCTCGCGCATCCTGCTCTGGGCTAAGTCCTATGCGGCTTACCTGTAAGTTTTGCCTGTAAGTTTTCGACTGGCCACCACCGGAAATAGCGACATCCACGGTCGGGCGATCGACCGTGGCTCCACATATGTCCTGATCAGCTAAATATTTTGCCCAAAACCGCAAAAACCGCGACGGGCATGGAACAACTGCCACACAGCCCTGGGCAGAAAGGAGACCCGTAACGACGGAGACGGTCATGAAAGCCAGCGACGTGAGAAAAAATGCCTATTCCATGCCCCTGACAAATCCGGCTTTCCCGAAAGGCCCCTATCGCTTTGTGAATCGCGAATACCTGATCATCACCTACCGGACCGACCCGGAAAAGCTGCGCGCCGTCATCCCCGAACCGCTGGAAATGGCCGAACCGGTGGTCAAATTCGAATTCATTCGCATGCCCGATTCCACCGGCTTCGGCGATTACACCGAGGCCGGCCAAGTGATTCCGGTCCGGTTCGAGGGCAAGGCCGGCAACTATACCCATGCCATGTACCTCAATGACGGCCCGCCGATCTTCGGCGGCCGCGAGATCTGGGGCTTCCCTAAGAAATACGCCCACCCGACGCTCGCCGTGCATCGCGACACCCTGGTCGGCACCCTCGACTATGGCCCGGTGCGGGTCGCCACCGGCACGATGGGTTTCAAACATGTGGAAGCCGATCGCGGCGCCATCGAGGATTCTCTCGCTCTGCCGAACTACTTGTTGAAGATCATCCCGCATGTGGATGGCAGCACCCGCATCTGCGAACTGGTCAGCTTCGACCTGCAGGACGTGGTGCTGAAAGGCGCCTGGAACGGCCCGGCCGCCCTCGATCTGCACGCCCACGCCTTGGCGCCGGTGGCCGATCTGCCGGTGCTCGAAGTCCTCTCGGCCACCCACATCCTCGCCGACCTCACCTTGGGCATGGGCCAGGTCGTTCATGACTATCTGGATGGCCTCCTGGTGTGGCCCGAGGGGCTGCGCCCGGCGCGCAATACAGAGGACATGGGCGCGCCGATCGATCCGTAAAATTTTTTCTTTCTCCGGACGGACGGTCTCCACAGCCCGCCTGGACCGCGCAGCGACCTTGGCCGTACGATTCTCGGCCAAGGTTTTGAATTTCCGGCAGCTCTCCGAAACCAGTCCCAAACTACCCAGGGGCCGGCTCATGACACGCCCTGTCATCAACCTGTGGTTGATGGGGACGATCAACAGGATGGTGAATCGATCGTAACCAGTATGACCGACTGATTCTCCCACAGGACCGGTATTGGCCCATTGCAGAATTTCGCGACTCGTCAGAGACTTGGGCTGCGGCCGGGACGAATCCCCGCTCTTCACAGGCGCCCCACTACATTTTGGGTTAAGCCGTCAACCCCACCACTAATCCTTGACGTTGCCACGACAGAGGCGCATTTTTCTGTTCAATGGATCGCACGACACGGACGCCTTGAAGCGCCGGAGAGCCTGATCCGTTGCGTGCAGACGGAACCGCACAGCGGACCGCCAGTTTCGGGGACCAAGTCAGACAGAACACAGGGGCCACGCGTGGCCTCAGCGGGCGTGTTTTGCCCGCGCATACCGGGGGACTAAAATGCGGATCGAACGTCGTTACACCAAAGCCCATCAGTCGCCATACGCGGAGATCGAATTCCGCAAGGCCAAGAGTGAAATCCGCAACCCGGATGGCTCGGTCGTCTTCTCGCTCGACGGTATCGACGTACCTGCCGATTGGAGCCAGGTGGCGTGCGACGTCATCGCGCAAAAATATTTCCGCAAGGCCGGGGTCCCCGCCCGCCTGAAGAAGGTTGAAGAGAACGACGTCCCCTCGTTCCTGTGGCGCTCGGTCGCCGACGAAGAAGCCCTCGCCGATCTGCCCAAGGACGCCCGCTATGGCGGTGAAATGACCTCGACCCAGGTCTTCGACCGTCTCGCCGGCACCTGGGCCTATTGGGGCTGGAAGGGCAAATATTTCGACAGTGAAGACGACGCGCAGGCGTTCTACGACGAAATGCGCTTCATGCTGGCGAGCCAGATGGCCGCGCCGAATTCGCCGCAATGGTTCAACACCGGCCTGCACTGGGCCTATGGCATCGACGGCCCGGGCCAGGGCCATCACTATGTCGACCCGTTCACCGGCAAGCTCACCAAGTCGAAGAGCGCCTACGAACATCCCCAGCCCCACGCCTGCTTCATTCAGTCCGTCGCCGACGATCTCGTCAACGAAGGCGGCATCATGGACCTGTGGGTGCGCGAAGCGCGCCTGTTCAAATATGGCTCGGGCACCGGCTCGAACTTCTCGCGCCTGCGCGGCGAAAACGAAAAGCTCTCGGGCGGCGGCAAGTCCTCCGGCCTGATGAGCTTCCTCAAGATCGGCGATCGCGCCGCCGGCGCCATCAAGTCGGGCGGCACGACGCGCCGCGCCGCCAAGATGGTCGTGGTCGATGCCGACCATCCTGATATCGAGGCCTATATCGATTGGAAGGTGAAGGAAGAGGAGAAGGTCGCTTCCCTCGTCACCGGCTCGAAGATCGTCAAGAAGCACATGACCGCGGTCATGAAGGCCTGCGTCAATTGCGAAGGCCCGGGCGACGATTGCTTCAACCCCGAAAAGAACCCGGCGTTGAAGAAGGCCGTAAAGCTCGCCCGCCGCGACGCCGTGCCCGACAGCTATATCAAGCGCGTCATCCAGTTCGCGCGTCAGGGCTATACCGACATCGCCTTCGACACCTATGACACCGATTGGGATTCGGAAGCCTATCTGACGGTTGCCGGCCAGAACTCGAACAATTCGGTCCGTGTCACCGACGAATTCCTGCGCGCGGTCGAGAAGGACGGTGACTGGAACCTGACGCGCCGCACCGACGGCAAGCTGCACAAGACCCTCAAGGCGAAAGACCTGTGGGAGAAGATCGGCTATGCCGCCTGGGCCTCCGCCGATCCGGGCATTCAATATCACACCACCATCAATGACTGGCACACCTGCCCGGCCTCGGGTCCGATCATCGCGTCGAACCCCTGCTCCGAATATATGTTCCTCGACGACACGGCCTGTAACCTCGCCTCGCTGAACCTGCTGCAGTTCCGCAATCCGGAGACCGGCGCGTTCGACGTCGGCGGCTACGAACACACCGTGCGGCTGTGGACCATCGTGCTGGAAATCGCCGTCATGATGGCGCAGTTCCCGTCCAAGGAAATCGCCCGCCTCTCCTACGACTACCGCACGCTTGGTCTGGGCTACGCCAATGTCGGCGGTCTCCTGATGTCGTCGGGCCTCGGCTATGACAGCGACGAAGGCCGCGCCATCGTCGGTGCGCTCTCGGCCATCATGACCGGCGTCTGCTACGAAACCTCGGCCGAAATGGCCAAGGAACTCGGCACCTTCCCCGGCCACAAGCCGAACGCCGACCACATGCTGCGCGTCATCCGCAACCATCGCCGCGCCGCCCATGGCGAAGCGGCTGGCTACGAAAATGTCGCCGTCGCGCCGGTGCCGCTGGACCATGCCTCGCTGATCAAGCTCGGCTCCAACTGGAGCGCGCTCTCGCACAGCGCCAAGTCGGCCTGGGACCGCGCGCTCGCCAAGGGCGAACAGCACGGCTATCGCAACGCCCAGACCACCGTCGTCGCCCCCACCGGCACGATCGGCCTGGTCATGGATTGCGACACCACCGGCATCGAGCCTGACTTCGCGCTCGTGAAATTCAAGAAGCTCGCCGGCGGCGGCTATTTCAAGATCATCAACCGCGCCGTGCCGGAAGCCCTGCGCGTGCTCGGCTACTCGCCCTCGCAGATCGCCGAGATCGAAGCCTATGCGGTGGGCCACGCCTCGCTCGCCCAGGCGCCCGCCATCAACAATGCGACGTTGAAGGCACGCGGCTTCACCGACGAAAAGCTCGACGTGCTGGCGAAGTCGCTGAAAGGCGCTTTCGACATCAAGTTCGTCTTCAACAAGTGGACCTTGGGTGCCGACTTCCTCGTAGGCGCGCTGAAAGTGCCGGCGGAAAAGCTCGACGATCCGTCGTTCGAACTGCTGGCGTTCCTCGGCTTCTCGCGCGCCGAGATCGAGGCCTGCAACACTCATGTGTGCGGCGCCATGACTTTGGAAGGCGCGCCCTTCCTGAAGACCGAGCACTACAACGTGTTCGACTGCGCCAATCCGTGCGGCCGCACCGGCAAGCGTTACCTGTCGGTGGAAAGCCACATCCGCATGATGGCGGCGGCGCAGCCCTTCATCACGGGCGCCATCTCCAAGACGATCAACATGCCGAATGACGCGACCGTGGAGGATTGCAAGGAATCCTACATGCTGTCGTGGCGCCTCGGCCTCAAGGCCAATGCGCTCTATCGCGATGGCTCGAAACTGTCGCAGCCGCTCAACTCGCAGCTCATCGCCGACGACAGCGACGACGAAGAGGATGCGGTCGAGCAGCTCGTGCAGCTGCCGAACGCGGCGCGCGCCGCGCAGGTCGCCGAGAAGATCGTCGAGCGCATCGTCGAGCGGGTCGAGCGCACCCGCGAACGCGAACGCCTGCCCGATCGCCGCAAGGGCTACACCCAGAAGGCCGTTGTCGGCGGCCACAAGGTCTATCTGCGTACCGGCGAATATGCCGACGGCCGCATCGGCGAAATCTTCATCGACATGCACAAGGAAGGCGCCGCCTTCCGCTCGCTGATGAACAACTTCGCCATCGCCATCTCGGTCGGCCTGCAATATGGCGTGCCGCTGGAGGAATATGTCGACGCCTTCACCTTCACCCGCTTCGAACCGGCGGGCTTCGTGCAGGGCAATGACGCGATCAAGAACGCCACGTCGATCCTCGACTACGTGTTCCGCGAACTCGCCATTTCCTACCTGAACCGCAACGACCTCGCCCATGTCGAACCCTCCGACATCGGCTCGACCGTCATCGGTGGCGGCGAAGACCAGGGCCGCAATCAGGCGGCGCCGCTCGTCTCCTCGGGCTTCGTGCGCGGCAAGCAGGACCGCCTGATGCTGGTGAAGACCGGCACCGGCAAGGACGACTACGCCGACCAGCCCGCCGCCCGCGCCCACAACGCGGAAGCAACGACGGCACTGCGCGACACGGCTGAAGTGATCGAAACGCTGAACTGGCAAGCGCCATCAGCAGCGAACTCCACCACGGCCGCCGCTCCCTCGGTCGCCGACCGCCGCGCCGAAGCACGCATGAAAGGCTACGTCGGAGAAGCCTGCCCCGAGTGCCAGAACTTTACGCTGGTACGGAACGGCACGTGTCTGAAGTGCGACACGTGCGGCAGCACGACGGGATGTTCGTGAGCTTTAGGCTCAGTCATTAAGAACAAAAGGGCGCGTGCAGACGCGCCCTTTTTTATTGGCCGCAGTCTCCATGCCACTCCCGACGCGCCGCAGGCCGCGAACGGAAGTCCAGAGGCAAATGGTAAAACGCCAAAAGTCGTACTCGATCCATTCGCTCCCGTATTGCACGTCTTAGCTCAAACTAGACAACGTCCGAGATGCGCAATTGTTTTCTTTCCATCGAGATTGCTAATGTAAACGGAAAGCATTGATCCGCGAGATCAAAATGGGATTCAGGTTCCGCCAGTCCGTTCGTCTTTTTCCCGGTGTTAGGGTGAATTTCAGCCTCAGCGGCATGTCGGTAAGCGCGGGCATTCCCGGCATGAGATTGAACGTCGGCACTCGACGCTCAACTCTGACAATGGGAATCCCTGGCACGGGACTGTCTTATGTCCACAGTCTTTCCAGTGGAACGAGGCATCAAGACGAAGCCACGACCGAGCCACGCTTAGAACATCAGCCAGAGGCTCCGCCCTCTACTCCTAGCCCTGCGAAAGAATCTCTTCAGGGGGAAATCCGTAGCGCTGAAATCGCCACACTCACAAGCCCAGATTTGGCAGGCCTCAAGCAACTCATCAATGAAGCTGCAAGTCAAAAAAGAATGTTGGAACCGGACTGGAACAACGCATTAAAGGAACGTCTCAAGACTTGGAAAAAGTTACGCCGACGAGAACAATTCCCATTGAGTGTCTTTGCTGGTTGGACCGTACCAAAAGCACAAACAGCGTTCGCGGTCGCAGACGAAGAAGCCCTGAAAGTCGCAAGCGCTCTCGCAGCCTCTGAAATCAAGATAAGCGTCGAATTTGACGAGCAAACCTGGGCTGCATGGGAGCGGGTCGTTACCGCTCATCGCGCGATGTCGTTATCAACGCGCACATGGGATGTCACTTCGTCCGTGGCCACAGATCAAATTAAGGAGCGGACGATCGCGTCAAATGCGATCTCTCGCACTCTTGTCGCGTTACGGCCCACGCGCGATGCCATCGTATCCACGAACCATGGCGGCTTGTGCTTTGAAAATGCGAATGGCGGTGACCTAAATCTCTTTCCCGGCTTTCTCTTGATCAGGGAGAAATCTGCGTCAGATTACGCTCTTGTCGATATGCGAGAGATCAACGTCCAAGCCATGACGATAAAATTTATAGAAAACGAGGATCTCCCTTTAGATGCCAAAATCGTTGGCAGCACATGGGCAAAAGCAAATAAGGACGGCTCGCCCGATCGTCGCTTCAAGGAAAACCATCAAATTCCGATCGTGTCTTATGGGAAAATCTACTTCACATCCTCGAGCGGCATCTTCGAGGGTTATCTGCTAAGCCGCAGCGACGCAGCCTTAGAGTTCGGCTTTGCGATGCAAGCGTTTCAGATGGCAATGCGAGGTCAAGCATCAAATCCGAAAGACGTATTTGCTGCCGACGATGAATCCAACCAGATTGATCCAGCACAGAGACTTCCACAGCTTCCAGAGGTCAGGGGAGCCTATGAAACAATCGTCATTCCGGTTGCTATGGCGGCAGGCTTTTCATTCTTTCAACCTCTTGCCCAACAGGCTGAGATGAGCTCGCCTACGAATAATGCCGCTCATCAAACGGCCGCAACAAACAGCACGAAATTCATTCCGGCACAGAAAATCGATGTGGCTAGCTCACAGCCGACATCCGAACCGCAACAGATCGTTCGCAGTTTAGCCGCCCAGACAGCATTAGAGCGCATGGTTACCGTCTCTGGAGCAAACCTGCGAAGCGGTCCCGATCGAAACGCTCCGTCTTTACGAGTTATCAAAGCCGGTACGATCTTGGTCATTCTCGACCGAAACGGATCATGGGCGAGGGTTGGAGATGGCCAGTCTGAACCTTGGGGCTGGGTTCACATGAGTTTGCTAAAGAAGCAGATGTAAGACAAAAGCGGCTTCATCAGGCCGTCTTTTTCATGTCAAGCCGGTTTTCACGAACTCCATCACCAGAACCGCCACCACGGTTTAGTAGCGGACTGACGTTTCTCGCCGCCGAGTTCTTCCGTGATGTCGCGCCAGACAAAAGTTGTCGGTCGAGATTTCCCTTCAGCAAAGTCGCGCAAGATCAGCTTAACGCTTTCATTCGAAAGCCGCTCGTTCGCCCTGATCGAAAAATGTGTGCCGTTCCCAGGAATGGTGATGTTTGTATCGGAACCCGGCCCTGGCCTGCCAGCGACCCAATGCTGAAAGCCCGTGTTCGAATGCTGCCGCCATTCGACCGTGCAAGTGCCCTTGCCGCCACCAACCTGGGCATAGTCTCCCGTCTGGTTCTGCAGAACGAGAAACCCGGGGCCACCGGATGGATTGAGCCAATCAACCGCCGCCTCGATCAAGGCCACTGACGGCGATACGAAAGCCCGTTGCCCTTCGAGGGTCAGCGTGAGGCCGGACATCGCCGTTGTATCAAGGGCATCGGCTGGCGGGAACCAGATCTCGCCGTCGTCGACGCTGGCATTGAAGAAACCGACACCATGCCTGACCGCCAAAGCGCGCACGGCAGCATAGGCGCTTTCCGCCTCCGACCAACGAAAGCCAGCGTAGATGACCGACTGACCGATGGAATAATCAGTAACGCGCGGATTGTCCTCGTCATCGGCGATTTCGTAAGCGCCAGGACCATTCATATTCGGGAAATCGCGCCGCATGTCGGCATACCATGCCGCCAATGGCGCCGTGGTCACGACAGGATCGTTATAGGCATGGCCTTCCGACCACTCGGTTTGCACCCGATACCACTCAAGAAACGCGCTTCGTTCGCGCGGCGCGACATGGGGATCGAACACCATCAAGTCATAGCTCACGGGGCGAAACTCCCAACCCGCGCATAGCGCCCCGGCGGCTGTCCCACATGGCGGCTGAAGGCGGTACTAAAGGTGCTTGCCGAGCCATAGCCGATACGCCGCGCCACTTCATCGAGCGCCATGTCCGTGCCCCGCAAAAGATCCTTGGCGACCGCCATGCGCCACGTCAGCAGATATTCCATCGGCCGCAGGCCGACGGTTCGGGTGAAGCGGTCGAAGAAAGCCGAGCGCGACATGCCGGCCTCTTCGGCAAGCTTCTCCACCGTCCAAGCCTGCTCGGGATCGCCATGCATCCGCCTGATCGCGATGGCGATCCGCGCATCGGCAAGGCCGCGCAGCAGCCCGGGCGGGGCCTTCTTGCCTTGGGTGGCGCGCAGGGCTTCGACCAGCAGCACTTCGACGAGACGGGTCAGCACGAGATTGCGGCCGGCCTGTTGCGCGGCCGCCTCCTCGCCGACGAGGCGCACCAGCACCGAGAGCCGCTGCGCGTCGCGCACATGAACGATCACCGGCAGCAACGACACCAAAAGCGCTGCATCGGGAGAGTCGAAAACGAAATAGCCACCGAGCAGACGCACGTCGGGCGGCCCGTCAGGCCGGCCATGGCGCACTTCCTCCGTCGGTGCCGGCGCGACCTTGGGGTCGATGGATCGCGGCGACACAGTGTCGAAGCTCGACATGGTGAAGGCAGGTGTCGCCGGCAGCAGCACGAAGTCGCCCGCCTCCAGGCTGATCGGCTCCTCGCCATCGACGGCCAGGCGGCAGCGCCCCTCGATCACCGCGCAAAAGCCCGGCTGATCGAACGCCGAATAGCGCACGCCCCAGCGCCCGGCGCCGCTGATCCCTTTTGAGAAGACCGCGCGGGGCCGCAGCAGTTCGATGACTTGAGACAGCGGATCGGTCATTTCAGGACTATTGCCAATTAAATTTGGACTTCTGATTGATGATAGTCCTGATCTTGAAGGTTATTTCCCCCTCGTCAACCCCAGAGAGGAGCTTTCCTATGAAGACCGTTTTGATCACCGGCTGTTCGTCCGGCTACGGCCTCGCGACCGCCCGCCACTTCCGTGCCCAGGGGTGGAAGGTGATCGCCACCATGCGCACCCCGCGGGAGGACATTCTGCCTGCCTCAGAACGCCTGCTGGTGCTGCCGCTCGACGTCACCAAGCCCGAGAGCATAGCGGCGACGCTCGAGCGCAGCGGGCCGATCGACGTGCTCGTCAACAATGCCGGCATCGGCGTGGTCGGCGCTTTCGAGGCGACGCCAATGGCCCATGTGCGCAAAGTGTTCGAGACCAACACGTTTGGCGTGATGGCGATGACCCAGGCGGTGATCCCGCAGTTTCGCGCCCGCAGATCGGGCGTGATCGTCAACGTCACCTCCAGCGTCACGCTCACGCCGATGCCGCTGGCAGCCGCCTACACGGCCAGCAAAATGGCCATCGAAGGTTTCACCGGCTCGCTCGCCCACGAGCTTCAAGCCTTCGGTGTCAGCGTCAAACTGGTGGAGCCTGGTTACGCACCGACCACCCGCTTCGCTGAGAATACCGACGTGCGCGTCGAGGACCTGATCCCCGAGGCCTATGCGGCCTTCGCGCAACCGATCTTCGCCGGATTTGCGAAGCCGGCGCTGGTGACGAAGGAAACGGACGTTGCTGAGGCCGTGTGGGAGGCCGCCAATGATGTCTCAGGACAATTGCGTTTCCCGGCCGGCGCCGACGCCGTGGCCTTGGCACGCGCCGGCTGAGAGCGGAAGCAAATTACGCAGCAAAATCAAACGAGCGGCGCCCACAAGCGCCGTTCGCTTTGCTATTGGCACTCTGGGGAATTTTTCTTTCTTTAGGCATTTAATTGATATATTATTTCCAAAGAAAGGATTTATCCATGCCTGCCCCTGACCTCTCGCCCTCCGCATCGCCAAAAGCCGGCGGCGTCATCACCCGGGCCGTCGTCCGGGCGGCGGATCAACTGGATGTCACCGCCCGTGTCCTGGCGCTCGTCATCGGTGTCAGCGAGGCGACGGTGTCGCGCATGAAACGGGGCGAGTTCGGGCTTGAACCCGGCACGAAACCCTTCGAGCTGGCCGTCCTCTTCGTGCGCCTGTTTCGTTCGCTCGATTCCATCGTCGGCGGCGACACGCAGGTGGCCGCGCGCTGGCTGGCCAATCCCAACACCGCGCTCGACGCCCGGCCGATCGACAAAGTGCAAACCATCAGCGGACTCCTCGATGTCATCGCCTATCTGGACGCGCGTCGCGCTCTCGTCTGAGTTTCGCAGCTTCGACGGTGTATGCTGGCGGCTTGTCGAGGCGCAGCACCGCGTCTCCACGCTGAAGCTGACCGATACGCTTGCCGAGCAGGCTCTGCTTGAGGATTTGATCGAAGCGACCAAGCCGGCAATCCCGCCGGAATGCCGGCACCTCGACTTCCTGTTGGCGACACCCTTCCGCTATGGCGCCCTCTATCCCCGCGGCTCGCGCTTCCGGCGCGCCGGGCGCACGCCCGGCCTTTATTATGCATCCGAAAGCGCCACGACGGCGGTTGCCGAGATGGCTTTCTACCGCCTCCTGTTCTTCGCCGAGTCGCCGGCCACGCCCTGGCCCTCCAATGCCGCCGAATACACCGCGTTTTCCGCCGGCATCTCAACGGCCCGTCTTCTCGATCTCACCAGCGCGCCGCTGTCGGCCGACGCTGCGATCTGGATCGATCCCATCGATTACGCTGGCTGTCAGGCCTTCGCCGATGCCGCGAGAACAGCCGATGCGGATGTGATCCGCTACCAGTCGGTGCGCGATCCCGCCCGAGGTTCCAATCTGGCGATCCTGACGTGCCGGACATTTTCTCAAACCGCGCCGGTCAGCCGCCAGACTTGGCGGATTCGTCTGAACACATCAGGCATCCAAGCTCTGTGCGAGTTTCCGCAACAGGCGCTGGAATTTCCGCGCGACGCCTTCGCGGCCGATCGACGGATTGCCACTCTGAATTGGGAGCGCAAACGCGCTTAAGCAAGATCACGTTTCTTCCGAAACGTGATCTTGCAAAGGCTCATGCGTGGCATTGCACCTCTGGCATCAAGCTTGTTGCGGCTGCGCCATCGATCTGCGCACCCCCAGCGCCAGCCACACGCCGAGCGTCGCCGCCAGACCGCCGATCAAGAACACGCTCGAATAACCGGAATAATCCGCCAGCACGCCCACCACCGGCCCGGTCGCACCATAGGCAAGATCCTGGAAGGCGGCGAAGCCACCGACCGCCGTGCCGCGCAGATGCGGCGGCACTTGCTTGACGACTTCCGAGCCCATCGACGGAAACACCATCGAACAGCCAAGCCCAGTCAGCAGGGCACCGACGAGCGCCAGCTCCGGCCCAGGCGCCAGCCACAGCAGATACTGGCCGCAGGCTTCCACCGCGAGCGAGACGGCGGCGACGCGGGTGCCGCCGATGCGATCGGGCAAGTGGCCCCAGAGCAAACGCATGCCGACGAAACCGACGCCGAAAAAGGTGAGGCCGAGCCCGGCATAAGGCCAGCCGTGGCTCATCACATAGAGCGCGAAGAACGCGCCGAGTGCCGCGAAGCCGACGCCTTGCAGGCCAACGGCGGCACCGGCGCGCCAGATGCGGCCGATGATCCGCCAGAAGGGTTCGCGCTGGCCCGCTTGCAGCGCCACCGCCGGCAGCCAATGGATGCCGATCAGCCCGACCAGCGGCAGAGCCGTGCACACCATCATGAGACCGGAAAAACCGATGTGGTCAAGCAAAGCCAGGCCCAGTGGGCCACCAGCCGCGAAGGCGCCATACATGCCCATGCCGACGAGCGAGAGCACCTGGCCCGAGCGCCCATGACCCATGAGACCGATGGCCCAACCGACCATGGCCACCATGGCGAAGCTTTCACCCAGGCCCAGCAGCAGCCGCCCAGCGATCAGCACCGCGTAACGACCGGCGACCGGCAGTTGCGGCAAGCCGGCGAGCAAGCAGATCAGGCCGGCGATCGCATAGAGGACGAGGCCGCGCTGCATGACGAGCTTGCCGCCGAGTTTGTCAGTGAACGCGCCGGCCTGGCCGCGCGTGACGATCGTCGAGAGAAAGGCAATGCCGACCGCGAGGCCGCCATAGGCATTGCTCAGATTGAGATCGTTGACGACGTAGAGCGACACCGCCGGCAGCGACATCGCCACCGCTAGGTAAGAGAGAAACAACGCCCCCGTCAGAACGAGAACGTGACGATAGGCAAGATCAGGATGAACAATCGCAGACATGTCTGCACACTCCAGATGGACATCGATGGAGTGCGCCGGATGCAAGCCAACGCACTGCCGAACGAGGTCGGTCAATGCGTTGGTTGACGTGAACGCTTACGGCTGCGGGGCAGCGGTGAACTTGTGAGAGGCGATCAGCCGAGCCGAGATCAACCAAGCCGCATGGACAGCTCGACATCCCCGCCAAAAGCCGTCGACATATAGCCCCTGCCGGGCGCACGCACGTGCTTGAGATAATCGGGACAATAGTCGGCATTGTCGGCGACGATGAAGGCGCCGGGCCTGAGGCGGCTTTCCACCAGGCTCAACACATCGGGATAAAGCGCCTTGGCGCCATCGAGCAGCAGGAGGTCGATCGTCGCGGGGAGATCGACACTCAGCGTTTGCAGCGCATCGCCTTCACGGATTTCGACCAGATCGATGAGGCCGCCGGCGCTGAGATTGTCGCGCGCGCGGGCGATCTTCGAGGGTTCGAACTCGCTGGTGATCAGGCGGCCACCACCGTTGTCGCGCAGCGCCGCCGCCAGATGCAGAGTCGAAATGCCAAACGACGTGCCGAATTCGACGATCGAACGCGCCCGCGCGCCACGGGCCAGCATGTAGAGCAGCGCGCCCGTCTCGCGCGACACCGGCAGCGGCAAGTCCTTCAGCCGGCCGTAAAGATCGAGATAGTCGGTTTTGCTGCGCATGAGGCGCGCCCGCTCTTCCGACGAAAGGTCGCTCACGAAGGCGCTCATCGCCGGCTGCGCTGCGTCAGCTTCGCTGAACAGCCGGTCGAGCAGCGGGGCCAGCGGCGTGGTGGTCAGGGTGGTCATAAGAAGGTCTCCGGGGCGGCCCGAACAGGGCCTTGCGTCGACGAAGAAAATACGAATAATCCTTCAGGTTTTCCATTCGCATTGCCGCGCCCGTCCCATGACCGACCGCCCAAGCACTTCTATTTCCTCGCGAAAATCACCCAAGCAGGCCCGCTCGGCCGATCTCATCTCCGCCGTTCTCGAAGCGGCTGTTCAGGTTTTGACGAGCGAAGGCGCGCAGCGTTTCACCACCACCCGCGTGGCCGAAAAGGCCGGCGTCAGCGTCGGCTCGCTCTACCAATATTTCCCCAACAAGGCGGCGATCCTCTTCCGCCTGCAAAGCGACGAATGGCGCCAGACCAGCGACCTGCTGCGCGCGATTCTCGAAGACACCGGCAAGCCGCCACCGGCGCGGCTGCGCGCCCTCGTCCATGCCTTCATCCGCTCGGAATGCGAAGAGGCCGCCATCCGCGGCGCGCTCGATGATGCCGCACCGCTCTATCGCGACGCGCCGGAAGCGCGCGAAGCCAAGGAGAGAGGCGCGCGCACGATGCAAGATTTCATGCGCGAAGCCCTGCCCCAACAGCCGGACGCCAAACGCATTCTCGTCGCCGACGTGATCACCACGACATTGAGCGCGGTGGGCAAGCAATTCTCCTCAAGCCCGCGCGCGGCTGAGGAAATCGAAACCTACGCCGAGGCGGTGGCCGATATGCTGTGTGCTTATCTCAAGGATCTCGGGTGATCACGCCTGCCTGGTCTTGCGCGGCGAGCCTATCGATAGTCTCAGTCAACATTCAACCGGACGATATTGAAAGCGACGACAGATGGACGGTGTTCGAAACTACGAGCAACTCTACGCTTCTCTCGATCAAGAAAATGACCTGTCCAAACTCGTTTTTTTGAAAATCCTGTTGCAGAGAGCGTCGCTCCTCATTGAGCACTCTGGGGACGATGACGCGAAACGTTGCATTCGAACGTACAACCTATTCTTGCAAAAGCAGCTTCTATCACCGGCAGATTTGGATGAGGCAAAAGAGAATTTTCTAAACTATGGAGATGAGGACAGTTTGCAGCCACCGCATCTGGAATATTATTATGCGATGCCGCTCCTCTTGGCTGCAGGTGACGTCTGCGCTTCTCGACACGAAAAACCTCTATGAGATTGACGTCCGCGAAGTCTCCGAACATCTGACGTCCCATGCCGCCAGCAACACGCCGTTTCGTCTGCTGTCCGAACTTCTCCATGGCCCAGCATGGCCCAAGGCTTATCGCTGAAGTTAATCGCCGCAGCCGGACCGCTATCACACTCGCCCGATCTTGTGCCTATTGACGAGAGACGCCGCCAGTTCCTCGAACAGCAGATCGAGCTGCCCCGCCAGCATATCCATGCCGCCGATATTGCGCAGCCCGCGCGCCGCAGCGCGTTGTTGCAAACGAGACGGCGACGGTTCGGCGATTACATCGGCGACGAAAGCGTCGGCATTCGCCTGCGCCAGATCGAACGGCGATAGATCGTCTTCGTTGAGGCCCAGCGCCGTCGCATTGATGAGAAGGTCATAGTCGCCAAGCGTGCCGGGCGGCCTGCGTAGGGCCATGGTGCCGGTGCGAACGGCAAGATCGATGGCTTTCTCATAAGCCGGATCGTAGATGTCGAGCGCGGCGATGCCCGCAGCCGAAAGCGCCGCCGCAATGCCTTTGCCAGCGCCGCCGGCCCCCGCCATGAAGCCGCGCCGTCCTTTTGGATCGAAGCCGGCCACGTGCATCGCGCGCACCATGCCGACGCCATCGGTCATCGCACCACGCCACTGGCCGTCGTCACCGCGCGTAACGAGATTGGCCGCGCCGGCGATTTCAGCCTGCGCGTCGAGATAAGCGCAATGTTTGATCGCTTGCGCCTTGAAGGGAACCGTGACGATCACGCCGGCCACGTCATCGCGGCCGAGCAGTGCCGAAAAGGTGGCGTCGAAATCATCCAACGGCAGTTCGACGGGAACCACTTCAAGATCGATGCCCGCCGCCGCATAGCGCGGATTGAGCAAAGCCGGCGCCTTCACCTGCACGACCGGATTGCCGACGATGGGCGCCAACATGAGGTTCTCCATTCGAGCCGCCCTCGCGGCTTCCCCTGCATGTGCGCCTTTACAGTATACCCGTCAACAACACGTCTTCATGCGCGCCAAGAATGCCGGACCGATGCGCGACACCGCGCATCGATCCGATCGGATGAATTATTTGTAGGTCATCGTGCTGACGGCGCAGACGTCGACATTCTTGTTGATGACTTCATCGCCATCCGAGAACACGGCCTTGAAGTCGAATCGGCAACCGCCGCTGCCATCGTCGATATCGACAGGCTGCGTTTCGCCGGGCTCCACTGAATCACCGCCGAGGATGTTTTCTTCCCAGCTGTTCTTGTTCACACGCGATGCATAGAACTCTTTCAGCGTCTTCTTCGTGTTGTTGATGATGTCGACATTCCGGTCAGCGGCGGCAGCCGGAAGCGAAGTCATAAAAAGGCCGGCCACAAGGCCAGCCATGAGAGCAGTACGTACGATCATAGTCTTTCCCAGCCCACTATAGTTCGAGAAGCGACACACCGATTTAAGATGTGGCGCGACTCCGCTGGTAGCAGAAGCGCTTGCACGAACAAGCGACATCCGCTCTTCGTGAACAGAAGTCGCGACGAAGCGATGAAAAAAGAAACGCCCGTCGCAAAACGACTGAAAACAGCCCGCAACTTGTCGTGCCACGTATCAACTCAATCGAAGAAAATTTATCGAGCGACGAGCGATCGTCCTATCGAAGAAGCACACGCCGAACGGAAATTGAGATGATATGTCTCGCTGTCCCGTTCGCGGCTTCCTCAGCGATACACACCGGCGATCGCCAGGAAATCTTTCGCCAGAAGACTGGCGCCGCCGATGAGCGCGCCGTCGACATTCTTCACCGCCATCAGCTCGGCGGCGTTCGCAGGCTTCACCGAACCACCATAGAGAATGCGCACGGCCTCCCCCTGCTCGCGCAGCGCCGCGATCAACCGTTCGCGAATGAAGCCATGCACCTCGGCCACATCGTGCGGCGTCGGCGTCAGGCCGCTGCCGATGGCCCAGACGGGCTCATAGGCGATGACGAGAGTGGCGGCGGTCGCACCATCAGGCAGGGAGCCGGCAAGCTGCGTGCCGACCACATCAAGCGTCTTGCCCGCTTCGCGCTCGGCCTGGGTCTCGCCGACGCAGACGATGGCGGTGAGGCCGGCCCGCAGCGCCGCTTCGGCCTTGGCCTTCACCACCGCATCGCTCTCGCCATGGTCGGCGCGACGCTCGGAATGGCCGACGATCACATGATCGGCGCCGGCATCCCGTAACATTTCGGCGGAAATGTCTCCTGTATGGGCGCCCGAGGGCGCCCAATGGCAATCCTGGCCGCCGATTCTCAAGGGAGACCCCGCCGTCTGGGCCACGGCGGCGGCCACCAGGGTTGCCGGCGGGCAGATCAGCAGCTCGGCTCCGGCTGTCTCGGAACCCGTTGCAATGGCAGCGATTTCGGCCAGGGACGCCCGCAGACCGTTCATTTTCCAGTTTCCCGCGACGAGCGGGCGGCGGCTGTGGCGCATTGACACTCCCAGTTACACGCAATTCCCCTTTATCTGCCGGGGTTAGCAGAGCCTCCAAGCTATGCAAAGCGCGCCGGGGCAGGTATGTGAACCGCTGCCCCGAAGCAAATCACCTTCGCCAGAAACGTGATTTGCCCTCGGTCTTTGTTTGGACGCGTCTTTGCGCTTTGCAAAACGCTCTGGCGCCGCGACAGGAGGCGGCGCCCGTTGGTCTGGAAGGGTGACAATGCTCGAAGGTATGCGGCGGATGACCCAGAATTGGGTCGGCAAAGCCATCATGACGTTGATGTTCGGCATTCTGATCATCAGCTTCGCCATTTGGGGCATTGCCGACATTTTCAAAGGATTCGGCCAGAACCGCGTCGCTCAGGTCGGCAGCCAGGAAATCAGCCTGGACGCCTATCGCTCCGCTTATCAGACCCAGCTCACCAATCTGCAGCGCCAGACACGCCAGTCGATCACCAGCGACCAGGCCCGCGCCGCGGGCCTCGACCGGCTCGTGCTGCAACGGCTGATCGCCGAAGCGGCGCTCGACCAGAAAGCCAAGTCGATGGGCCTGGCGCTCGCCGACAGCGACATCGCCGCCTCGATCGTCGGCGATCCGAACTTTGTCGGCCCCACCGGCAAGTTCGACCGCGCCCGTTTCAACGACGCCTTGCGTGAAGCCGGCTATCCCAACGAGCAGCGCTTCATTCAAGAGCAGGCCCGCGTCTATCTGCGCCAGCAGATCGCCGACTCCCTGACTGCCAATCTGAAACTGCCGAAGGCGATGCGCGAAGCCATCCATCGCTATCGCGCCGAAACGCGCAGCGTCGAATATTTCCGCCTGCCGGAAAAAGCCGCCGGCGAGATCAAGGCACCGACCGACGAGCAGTTGCAGAGCTTCTATGACGCGCGCAAGCTTGCCTTCCGCGCTCCCGAATATCGCTCCTTCACCGTGCTCGCGATCACGCCGTCGAGCGTCGCCGATGCGTCGAAAATCTCCGATGCCGACGCGACCGCCTATTACGACCGCATTAAGGCCGAACGCTACACCACCGCCGAGACCCGCGAAGTGCAGCAGATCGTCTTCCCCGACGAGAAGGCGGCGCAGGAAGCCAGCGACAAGATCAAGGCCGGCACGACCTTCGATGCGATCGCCCAGGAACGCAAACTGTCCGACAAGGACATTGCGCTCGGCACCCTGACGCAACGAGATTTCGTCGACGCGGCCGTCGGCAAGGCCGCCTATGCCCTGCCGGAAGGCGGCGTGAGCGAGCCGATCAAGGGCGATTTCGGCGCCGTGCTCGTGCGCGTCGTCAAGATCAACGCCCAGGCGGTGAAGCCCTTCGCCGAAGTGGCCGAGGAAGTGAAGAACCAGCTCGCCGCCACACGCGCCCGTGACGAAGTCTCGAGCCTGCGCGACAAGATCGAGGATGAACGCACCGCCGGTAAGTCGATCGGCGATGCTGCCCAGGCATTGAAGCTGAAGGCCATCACCGTCGATGCGGTTGATGCCAACGGGCGCGGCCGCGACGGCCAGCCGATCACCGACATTCCCGAGCGCGATCAGGTGCTGCGCGCCGTCTTCGCTTCCGACATCGGCATGGACAACGACGTGCTGACCACCAAGGACAATGGCTATGTCTGGTTCGAGGTGAAGGCGATCGATCCGGCGCGCGAGCGCACGCTGGCCGAAGTGCGCGAACAGGTGACCAAAAGCTGGCGCGAGGACGAAATCGTCCGCATCCTGCAGGAAAAAGCCGGTGAGATCGTCAAGCGCCTGCAAGGCGGCGCGAGCTTCGAAGCTGAGGCCAAGGAACTCGGCGTCCCCGACGAACTCGCCAATGACGTGAAGCGCACCGGCTCGGAGAAACTGTCGCCGGCCGTGGTGGCGCGCGTCTTCTCCGTCGCCAACGGCTCAATCGCCTCGGTCGCCGATGGTCTCGATCGCGTCATCTTCAAGGTCGTTGATTCCATCACGCCGCCGCTCGATGCCGACGACGACAACATCAAGGCGGTCGAGGACAGGCTGAAGCCGGCGCTCGCCGAAGACATCCTGGCGCAATATGTGACGCGACTGCAAAGCGACATGGGTGTTTCGATCAACGAAGCGGCCGTTCGCATGGCGGTTGGCGGCGGCGACAACAACTAAGCGGCACACTCATGTCGGCGATCACCTACGAGGATTTCGCGCAGGCGTTTGGCGCCGGAAAGAGCGTTTTGGTCGCGACCACGTTGATCGCCGACCTGGAAACGCCGGTCTCGGCCTTCCTGAAGCTGACGGCTGGCCGCGACGGCAATGTCTTCCTGCTCGAATCCGTCGAAGGCGGCGCCTCGCGCGGCCGCTATTCGATGATCGGCCTCGATCCCGACATCATCTGGCGGGCGCAGGGCGATGCCTGCGAGATCAATCGCCGCGCGCTTTCCGATCGCGACCACTTCGAGCCGATGCAGCAGAAGCCGCTCGACGGCCTGCGCGCGCTGATCGCGGAATCGCAGATCGATCTGCCGGGCGACCTCCCGCCGATGGCCGCCGGCGTCTTCGGCTATCTCGGCTATGACATGGTGCGGCAGATGGAGCGGCTGGCGCCGGCCAAGCCCGATCCGATCGGCGTGCCAGACGCGGTGATGATCCGCCCTACTTTGATGGTGGTGTTCGACACGGTGCGCGACGAAATCTCCATCGTCACGCCGGTGCGCCCGCAACAGGGCGTCAACGCCCGCGCCGCCTGGGAAAGCGCGCAGACCCGGCTCGACAGCGTGGTGGCGCTGCTCGAAGGCCCCCTCACCCACGCACCGCCAGCGGCCGATCCGCATCTCCTGGCGCAGCCCGCCACCTCCAACACGCCGGAAGCGCGCTATCTCGAAATGGTCGAGCGCGCCAAGGAATATATCCGCGCCGGCGACATCTTTCAGGTGGTGCTGTCGCAACGCTTCACCGGCCCGTTCGAACTGCCGGCCTTCTCGCTCTATCGCGCGTTGCGCCGCGTCAATCCGGCGCCCTTCCTCTGCTATCTCGATTTCGGCGGCTTCCAGATCGTCTGCTCGAGTCCGGAAATCCTGGTGCGCGTGCGCGACGGCAAGGTGACCATTCGCCCGATCGCCGGCACCCGCTGGCGCGGCAAGACGCCGGCTGAGGATGAGGCTCTGGCGCAGGAACTCTTGGCCGATCCGAAGGAACGCGCCGAACATCTCATGCTGCTCGATCTCGGCCGCAACGATGTCGGCCGCGTCTCGCAGATCGGCACCGTCGAAGTCACCGACCGTTTCTTCGTCGAACGCTACAGCCATGTCATGCACATCGTGTCCAATGTCGAGGGCAAGCTCGACCCGCAGCACGACATCATCACAGCGCTCTCCGCCGGCTTCCCGGCCGGCACCGTCTCCGGTGCGCCAAAGGTGCGCGCCATGGAAATCATCGACGAGCTGGAAGTCGACAAGCGCGGCATCTATGCCGGCTGCATCGGCTATTTCGGTGCATCGGGCGAGATGGACACCTGCATCGTGCTGCGCACGGCCGTCATCAAGGATGGCCAGATGCACGCGCAATCAGGCGCCGGCATCGTCTATGACTCGGTGGCGGCGAGCGAGCACCGCGAATGCATCAACAAGGCGCAGGCCTTGTTTCGCGCGGCGGAAGAAGCCGTGCGCTTCGCGACCAGTGCGCGGCGCGGGCAGTAGTCCTGATAAAATTTCATGAGAACCACGGACTGAACGCTGACAAATAATAGGGGCGAAAGCTATGGCTCAAAACCAGCAGGCAGCTCCCCGTGTATCCGCCCTAATAATGGCAGCATTCAACCAAAGCTATCATCTACACCAAGATGTGCTCAAAGCTTGGATAGACATTTCATTCTCTATAGGCGGCACGTTACCAAGATCGTCTCTAACGATGACGATTCAAAGACTTGGCCGCCTTGATACTCTTATTAGAGCGATCGAAGATGAGAGATATGAAGATCCATGGATGGCAGAGCCTCACACTTCATTAGCGGAACAGTGGATAGGTGACGCTTACGCCGTAACTCACACTATTAAGTCAAAGAAGCTCAATCTTCAGCCAGAAGGCTTTTCGGAGCTTGCCCATGATCTCCGCATACTCCGTGTTCAACTAGAGAAGCATGAAATAGCAACCGGAGCAGCAACCAAACAACCAATCGAACTTGAGATTATTGGATCAAATGAACAAGAAATTTACGACGCCTCAGATCCAGACCGAAAGCATGCAATCATAACCGCTCACGGACTAACCAAACGACATTCAATTTGTTGGCTTGTTATAGACGCCGCTTCTACAGAATCATCGCGCTGGATTGAACGACGCGAATTATCTGAGCGTTTCCTTCGTCTCTGGAAAAAAAATTAGCCGTGCGAGACAGGCGCTTCCGACAGGGCACGCTCGACAAACACCATATCGTCGACGCGCCGGCCATATTCGTCACACGCCTCGACATCGATCCGCTGCGGCGCCAGGCCTGCACCAAAAGGCAGTCGCGCATGCCACAGGTGTTCGCAAGGCTCGGCCTTAACCCAGGAATGTTTGTCGACATGCGGATCGGCGAATAAAGCTTCGACGAAGGGATCGGCACGGCGCACTTTTGTCATTTCAACCCGCGTCGCGCCGCTCACCGCCAGCATGGTTGAACGCGGGCCACCGTCGAACAGATTGGCGAAAACATCGACATAGTCGTCCATAACGGCCGCGTGTATGCGCAACCGCTCTTCGGCCGCCGGCGCATGAAACGTCGTCGCATAATCGTTCTCGCTGACCGAAAGCCGATGATAACCGGCGGGGCAGCCATCGCAGCCCATGGCGAGCGGCGTACCACGGAAATCGTTCGGCCCGCTCCACCACGAGCCCGAGACCGCCGCCAGCACGTGATGATGATGCGATGCGCCGGAAAATTGCGGCAGATAGCCATGCTCGGTCGTGTGCATATGGCCGGAAAAACTGACGGCATTGCGACCGTCGAGCAGGCGCAGCAGATCCAGTGCATCGGCTGTGTTGTCGCGAATGCTCGACGGGTTCCAGGCGGTGGCCAGCGGGATATGCATGCTGAAAACAACAAGCCGTTCGCGCGGCCAGTGCTGCAGAAGATTGCGCACGAAAGCGAGCTGCCGCGACCCGATCGCGCCACGATAACCGCCCGCCGAACCATCAGGCCGCGCGCCCTCGTATTCGACATTGTCGAGCACCACAAACAGCGCCGGGCCATAGTGAAACGCGTAATGGCTCGGCCCATATTTCTGCCGGAACGTGCGCCGCGCGCCGACTGCCGTCGTCGCGTCGTAATCGAGATCGTGATTGCCGCCAGCATTCCACCAGGTCACGCCCACCTGCCCGATGGTGCGGTTCAGACGGTCGAGCAGGCTGAGATTGTCGCCGCAGATGTCGCCGAGCGTCAGACCGAAAGCCGGCCGATGCCGTGCCGCGTCACGCACCGCGCCGTCACGGATATGATCGATGTGGCGATGGCTCTCCGGCTGGGGATCGGCAAATAGAGCGACATCGAACCGCTGCGGCTCTTCCCAGGCCCGCAGCCTGAAATCGGTGCGCCCAACTGAAGCGCTATAGGGGCGATAGTGTTGCGGCAGGCCGGTCACGGGATCGCGCGCCACCTGATAATGCGCCGGCTTGATGACGAAGAGCGTGCCGTCGTCGGCCTCGGGCAGGACATAGCGGCCGTCCGGGTCGGTGGCGACGATATCGACGCCGTTCGAGACCAAAACCCCAGCCAGACCCAGATTGCGATCGCCGTCGAGCACCCGCCCGCTGGCCCAATGGCCCGCGGCCGCCGCCACTTGAACCGTCCCCACTTGGGCCGGCGCCGCGCCAGACAGGGCCGATGCGCTGGCCAAGGCCGCGCTCGAAAGGAGGAGGTCGCGCCGCGTCGTCACGAAAAGTCCGGTCCGGTCGAACATGGCGGTGGCATGCGCCGATTCGCTGACAGCCGATTGACGGAGCGTTGACGGGCCAGCGACAGCCAGATCACAGGAGAATGACGGCTAAACCACCCTGCCCGCGCCAAAAAAGGCCAGATGGGCGTTTCAAACGGCCGGCTTGACCTTGCCCCTGCCAAAGTCGAAAAGAACGCCGGAAACAGGGGCCGACATGCCTTCCGTCACGCTGATCGACAATTACGACAGTTTCACCTGGAACCTGGTGCATTACCTGGGCTCCCTCGGCGCGTCCGTGACCGTTCATCGCAACGATCAGGTCTCCGTCGCCGCCGTCATGGCGGCCCACCCCGACGCATTAGTCCTGTCACCCGGCCCCTGCACGCCGCGCGAGGCCGGCATCTGCCTCGATCTGGTGGCGGCCGCGGCTGAAACCGTGCCGTTGCTCGGCGTCTGCCTCGGCCATCAGAGCATCGGCGAAGCCTTCGGCGGCGACGTCGTGCGCGCGCCGATCCCGATCCACGGCAAGCTGTCGCAGGTCACCCATGGCGGCACCGGCCTGTTTCGCGGCATCAACGGGCCCTTCCAGGCGACGCGCTATCATTCGCTGGTGGTGCAGGCCGATACCCTGCCCGACGTCCTCGAAGCCACCGCCTGGACCGACAATCTGATCATGGCGCTGCAACACCGCAGCCTGCCGATCCATGGTGTGCAATTTCATCCGGAGAGCATTCTCTCCGACCATGGTCATCTCATCTTGAAGAATTTTCTCGACATGGCGCACGACTGGAATGCGCGCCGCGCGGCGGGGGCCGCGACGAAACGGACAAGCGGAGCTGCGTGAATGGAGTCCTTCAAGCCGATCCTCGCCAAAGTGGCTGCGGGCGCCAGCCTGACAAGGCCGGAAGCCGAGGCTGCCTTCGACAATCTGCTGTCGGGAGAAGTCACGCCGGCGCAGATGGGCGCATTCCTGATGGCTTTGCGCGTACGTGGCGAGACCGTCGATGAATTCACCGGCGCGACGGCAGCGATGCGCAGCAAGATGCTGCGCGTGAGCGCGCCCGAGGGCGCCATCGATATCGTCGGCACCGGCGGCGACGGCTCGGGCTCCTACAATGTTTCGACGCTGGCCTCGCTCATCGTCGCCGCCTGCGGCATACCGGTCGCCAAGCACGGCAACCGTGCGCTGTCCTCGCGCTCGGGCGCCAGCGACGTGCTCGGCGCGCTCGGCGTCGCCGTCGGCCAGAAGCCGGAGCAGATCGAAGCGTCGCTCCAGAGTGTCGGCATCGGCTTCATGATGGCCCCAAGCCACCATGCCGCCACGCGCCATGTCGCGCCCGTGCGCGTTGAACTCGGCACCCGCACGATCTTCAACATTCTCGGCCCGCTCTCCAATCCAGCCTCGGTCAAGCGGCAGCTCGTCGGCGCTTTCTCCGTCGATCTGTTGCGGCCGATGGCGGAAGTGTTGCGCAATCTCGGCTCCGACAGCGCTTGGTTCGTCCATGGCTCCGACGGTCTCGACGAAATCACCACCACCGGCCCAACCCGCGTCGTGGCGCTTGCCAACGGCAAGATCGAGAGCTTCGACATCGCGCCAGAGGATGCCGGCCTGAAACGTGCCAATCCTGCCGATCTCAAGGGCGGCGATCCCGAACACAATGCCCAGGCGCTGCGTGACGTGCTTGACGGCAAGGCCTCGGCCTATCGCGATATCGCGCTGATGAATGCCGCTGCCGCCCTGATCGTTGCCGGAAAAGCCAAGGAACTCAAGGAAGGCGTCGCCATTGCCAGCAAAGCCATCGCCGATGGCAGGGCGAAGGCCACGCTTGCCAAACTGATCGAAGTGACCAATCGTCCAGTATAGTGGGAGCAGGAAGCGCGCGAATGTCCGACATTCTGCAGAAGATCGAAGCCTATAAGCGTCGCGAAATCGCCGAGGCGAAGGTCCGCATGCCGCTGCCCGCTCTGGAGCGGATCATCGAGCAGCGCTCCCCGACGCGTGGCTTCGTCCATGCGCTCGAAACCAAGATCAGCGCCGGCGATTTCGGCCTGATCGCCGAAGTGAAAAAGGCGAGCCCGTCGAAGGGGCTCATTCGCGCCGATTTCGATCCGCCGAAGCTCGCCAAGGCTTACGAGCATGGCGGCGCTGCCTGTCTCTCGGTGCTCACCGACGAACCCTCGTTCCAGGGCAAGCCTGAATTCCTCACCGCCGCGCGCGATGCGACTTTGCTACCGGCGTTGCGCAAGGATTTCCTCTACGATCCCTATCAGGTCTATGAAGCGCGCGCCTGGGGCGCCGACTGCATCTTGATCATCATGGCGGGTGTCGACGACGAAACCGCTAAGGCGCTCAACAAGGCCGCTCACGATCTGCATCTCGACGTCCTGATCGAAGTGCACAGCGAGGAAGAGCTGCGCCGTGCCCTGCCGCTGGAAACGCGCCTCATCGGCATCAACAATCGCGATCTGCACAGTTTCAAGACGACGTTGGAAGTCAGCGAGAAGCTGGCGCCCTTCGTGCCGAAGGATCGCATCATCGTCGGCGAAAGCGGCATCGGCTCGCATGAAGACTGCGTGCGCCTGAGCCAAGCCGGCATCAACGCCTTCCTCGTCGGCGAAAGCCTGATGCGCCACGCCGACGTCAGCAAGGCCACGCACGATCTGCTGCATGGCGAACTGGTGCGTCGCCCCGCATGAGCAAGCTCACCCATATCGCCGCTTCCGGCGAAGCGCATATGGTCGATGTGTCCGATAAAGACGCGACACACCGTGTCGCGGTGGCCGAAGGCCGTGTGGTGATGAAGCCGGAAACCCTGGCCCTAGTCATCGCCGGCGATGCCAAGAAAGGCGACGTGCTCGGCACCGCGCGTATCGCGGGCATCATGGCCGCCAAGCGCACCCATGAATTGATCCCGCTCTGCCACCCCCTGAACCTCACCAGCATCAAGGTCGATCTGACGACCGACGAGAGCCTGCCGGGCGTGCGCGTACGCGCCACGGCGAAGGTCAGCGGCCAGACCGGCGTTGAAATGGAAGCGCTGACCGCCGTCAGCGTCGCCTGCCTCACGGTCTATGATATGGTGAAGGCCGTCGATCGCTTCATGCGCATCGAAGGCATCGGCATGGTCGAGAAATCCGGCGGCAAATCCGGCCATTGGAAACGCGAGGCATAAAGTGGCGAAGGAACCGATGCTGTCGGTCGACGAAGCGCTGGGGCGTCTGCTGGCGAGCGCGGAACGGCCGCGCCTCAGCGAAACGGTTCCCCTCGCCCAAGCACATGGTCGCCGGCTCGCCCATCCCCTCGCCGCCCGCCGCACCCAGCCGCCCGCCAATCTCTCCGCCATGGACGGCTATGCGGTGCGCGCCGCCGACATCGCCACAATCCCCTCGAAGCTGAAACTGATCGGCACCAGCTCCGCCGGCCACGGCTTCGACGGTGCCATCGCCCCCGGCGAAACCGTGCGCATCTTCACCGGCGCGCGCGTGCCTGAAGGTGCCGACACCATCCTCATCCAGGAGGATGCGGAGGCTGACGGCGACACCGTCACCGCGAAATTCAGCGAGCCGCTCGGCCGCCATGTGCGCGGCGCCGGCCTCGACTTCAAGGAAGGCGACGTTCTGCTCGAAGCCGGCCGCCTGATGGGCCCGGCCGAACTGGCGCTCGCCGCCGCCATGAACCATGCGAGCCTTGATGTCGTGCGCAAGCCGCTCGTCGCCATTCTGGCGACTGGCGATGAATTGCTGCCGCCCGGCAGCGCGCCCGGCCCGGACCAAATCATCGCCTCCAACAATTTCGCCGTCGGCGCCTATCTGCGCCAGGCCGGCGCCGATGTGCTCGATCTCGGCATCGCCGGTGATAATTTCACCGCGCTTGAAGCCGCCATCCGCCGCGCCCGCGATGCCAAGGCCGACGTGCTCGTCACCCTGGGCGGCGCCTCCGTCGGCGATCACGATCTGGTGCAATCGGCGCTGAAGCGCGAGGGCATGGAACTCGGCTTTTGGCGCATCGCCATGCGTCCCGGCAAGCCCTTCATGCATGGCCGCATCGACGACATGCTGATCGCCGGCCTGCCCGGCAATCCCGTGTCAGCCATCGTCTGCTGCGTGCTCTTCGTGCTGCCGATGATCCGCGCGCTCTGCGGTGACAGCACGGCCGGACATGATCCCACCATCGCTGCCGTGCTCGGCGAAGACGTGCCGGCCAATGACGTGCGCCAGGACTATCTGCGCGCCCGCCTGCGCCACGACAGCGACGGCCTGCCCGTCGCCACGTCGTTCAAACGGCAAGACTCCTCCATGCTCGGCATTCTCGCAGAGGCGCAAGGCCTGATCGTCCGCCTGCCCCATGCGCCGCCGGCCAAGAAGGGCGATCCCTGCCGCGTCGTGCCATTAGATCAATATGGGTTTGGCCGCGCCAGCATCCTAGCGGGCTAAAAGCGTTACGCGGCGCGGGCCTGTACGACCTGCGTCAGCACATCCATGAAATGCTGCTGAAATGGCGTCGGCAACCATGATGCCCGGCTGGTCAGGCCGACATAGCGCGGCTCATGCGGCACCGGCAAACCATCCAATGCTTGAAGGTCGGCTGACTCGTCGGACTCGATATGCCAGCGGGACAGCACCGCGAGCCGGTCGCTCGAACGCACCATGGCGACGACCGTCGGTAGCCAATTACTATAAATCTGCGATGGCGGCGACAGTTTCCAGCGTTGCACAAGAGCGTCCAGCACTTCGCGGCGCAGGCCTTCTGTCGGAAATATGAAATCGCATTTCGACAGGTCCTTCGCCTTGATGCGCTTCAAGGGGGCGAGCGGATGGCCGCGACGACAGACGACGATGTAGGGGTCCTTCTGCAAGGGCATTTCAGCGAGATCGGCAAACGGCGGCGGCGCCCGCAAGGCGCCGAAAATGACATCGATGGAGCCATTGCGAAGCCGTACCACCAGTTCCTCATAGGAACCTTCGACGATCTCAACCGTCTGCCGAGGCGCGAAGCGTAGCGCTTCATCGAGCGCCTCGGCGAGGATCAGCCGCGGCGACAGGACGAGCGCACCGATCCGCAAGTTTCGCTGTCCTGTCGGCCCGCGCCCGATCTCTTCCAGCGCCGATCCGATTTCCTGTCCCGCCAACACCAGATGACGCGCGAACTCATGTCCGGCTTCGGTGAAGATGACACGGCCCCCGAGCGGCCGGACCAATTTGGTGGCCAGCAGTTTCTCCAATTCGCGCACGGGCCGCAGCAGGGATTGCTGCGACACGTCGAGCGAACGGCTCGCCGCCATGCTGTCCCCCTCATGCCAGAGCGCCAGGATGGCGCGATATTGCGTGCCGCTCATCTTCGACACGATGGCCTGCCTGCGCCGTGTCGACGTGCCGTCGGCGAGCAGGCTTTCGACAGCCTCACTGATTTTTTCCAGACAGCGTTCGGCACGCTTGGCGAAAATGGAACCGGTCCCGGTCAACGCCGTGCCCGTCGTTCCCCGCACCACCAGCTTGATGCCGAGATCGGCCTCGAGCTGGTTGATCAGATAGGTCATCGCCGGCTGGCTGATGCGCAAGGTCGTCGCCGCCATGACAAGCGACCCCGAACGGGCCACCTCGTGAAAGGCCCGCAGACGCCGAAGGTCCGGAATATGTTCCAAGAGATCGTCCAATTCGAAATTATGTGGCGTATTTTTTATATCGGAAATAATGCTTTTGATAAGCGTTTCAGCACATATTGGCGCAATGTCCTCTCCCATGGCCCAAGGTCGATAGCTGAAATTATAGGGCCTAATGGAGCTAGGGAGACCCATATGACGCTGCTCGCCAGCACCCTCCGGACGGCACTCGGCACGAGCCTTCTCGTCAGCCTCGCGGCCGCTTCAGCCTCGGCACAGCCGGCGAGCCAGTTCTTTCAAGGCAAGACGATCACCATCGCAGTGGGTGCCGCCGCAGGCGGCGGGCTCGACACTTATGCGCGTCTTCTGGCGCGCCATCTCACCGCGCGCATTCCCGGCGCCGCCAATGTGGTGGTCTCGAACATGCCTGGCGCCGGTGGCCAGATCGTGGCCCGTCATTTGATGTTTCGCGCGCCCAAGGACGGCACGACGATCGGCACCTTCTTTCCCAGCGTTCTCATCGATGCGCTGCTGGCACCTGGCGCCAACGCCCTCGATGCCAGCAAGTTCAGCTTCATCGGCAACGCCAAGGTCGAAGCCTCCGTCTGTATGCTGCGCAAAGATGCCAGCGTGAAGACCATCGAGGACCTGCTGACCCAGGAACTGACCATCGGCGGCACCACACGTGGCAGCCAGGTGGTGGATTTCCCCACCGTTGAGCGCAATCTTCTCGGCGTGAAATTCAAACTCATTCCCGGCTATCAAGGCACGCGCGAAGTCGGCGGCGCCATCGAGAAGAATGAGGTGCAAGGCATCTGCGGCATCGGCTGGTCGACGCTGAAGGTGCAATATCCCGGCCTGCTGACCGGCGACAGCTTCGCGCGCATCTTCGTGCAGGAAGACATGAAGGGTGATCCTGAATTGAACGCTGTCGGCGTTCCCCTCATGTCAGCCCTCGCCAAGACCGATATCCAGCGCCAGGTGCTGACCATCCTCTATGCGCAGAACGATCTGAGCCGCCCTTATGTGGCGCCCCCGGAAGTGCCCGCCGACCGGCTCGAAATTCTGCAGAAGGCGTTTCTCGATGCGCTGGCCAGCCCCGAATTGAAGGCCGACGCCGACAAGATGCGCATCGACGTTTCCGGCATGTCGGGCGCCGACATGCGCGCCTATGTCCAGCGCCTCTATGCTGCGCCCCCGGAAGTCCTCAAGGCGCTCGGCAGCGCCTTCGGCCAATAGCCCCTCAGACGTAAGAGGTTCGATATGAAATTTCGCAGCGCATTTCTGGCGACGATGCTGTGCTTGACCGGCACGGCCTCCCAAGCGGCCGATCCCATCGCTTTGCGCGACATGGGTTCCTTCCATGTCGGCGGACGGATCGCCGAACTCTCCGGCCTGCCCGTGCAGGACATCGTTCGTGTTCCCGGCGGCCCGACCTCCAAGCTCGACCCGAACGGCCGCTACCCGGTCGAGCAGATGTATGTGCAATATTTCCTGGTGCAGAACCGCAAGGGCAAATGGCCGTTGCTGATGTGGCACGGCGGCGGGCTCACCGGCGTCACCTATGAGACGACGCCCGACGGCCGCGAAGGCTGGCGCGACATGTTCATCCGCAAGGGCTGGGACGTTTATATCAGCGATGCCGTGGAGCGCGGCCGCTCCAGCTTCGCCTCCCCAGATATCTGGAAATCACAACCCGTCTTCCTCACCCAGACCGATCCGTGGGAGCGCTTCCGCATCGGCCCCGGCGCCGGCTCCTTCGATGCCGATCCGGCCAAGCGCAAACTGCTGCCCGGCAACCAGTTCCCGATCGAAGCCTTTGATGCTTTCACCAAACAGATCGTGCCGCGCTGGCTTTCGACCGACGATGCGGTTCTGGCCGGCTATGTCGCCTTGATCGACAAGGTCTGCCCCTGTGTTCTCCTCACCCACAGCCAGGGCGGCATGTTCGGCTTTAAGGCGGCGGAAGCGCGTCCCGACAAGATCAAGGGCATCGTCTCCGTTGAGGCAGCCAGTGCCGGCAATCTCGACAAGGCGCCGCTCCTGAAATCAATCCCGATCCTCGGCGTCTTCGGCGACTATATCGAGCAGGATTCGCGCTGGGTCGCCTATCGCAAAAGCGACTTCGCCTATTTCGATGCGATCAAGGCAGCCGGCGGCAGCGTCGATCTCATCGATCTCCCGAAAATCGGCATCACGGGCAATTCCCACATGATGATGATGGATAAGAACAATCGCGAGATTGCCGAACAGATATCGAAATGGCTAATCAGCAAGGAACTCGCCGATCCATGATTTGCTCGGCCCGCCCATAAATGGAATCCGCCATGACGGTTGCACAGCCCTTCGTCGACTGCCACGCGCATGTCTATACGAGATCAATGCCAGTGAGCGCCACGGCCTGGCATATCCCGCCAGCCGATGCGCCGATCGAAGACTATATCGCGACGCTTGATCGCCATGGCGTGCATTTCGCCGTGCTCGCCGCCGCCAGCATCTATGGCGACTATAACGATTATCAACTGGACGCCGTGCGCCACTACAAGCGTCTGCGCACCACGGTGATCGTTTCGCCCGATATCGATCTTTATGCCATGCGGCGGATGAAGGAGGATGGCGTCGTCGGCATCCGCCTTCAGTTCCGCAACGTCAAAACGCCGCCTGATCTGACGAGCTACGAATATCGCCGGCTGATGCGCCGCGTCGCCGATCTCGACTGGCATATTCAACTGCACGACGAAGGCGCGCGCCTGCCCGATCACATCGCCAAGATCGAGGCCTCCGGCGCCAAGCTGGTCATCGATCATTTTGGCCGCCCGACCCCTAGCCTTGGCATCAATTCGGCGGGCTTTCAGGCCGTCCTGCGGTCGCTGGAGAGCGGCAACACCTGGGTGAAGGTCTCCGCCGCCTTCCGCGTCGAGCCTCCGCAGGATTGCCCGCTGTTTGCGTCCACCCTGCTCCAACATGCCGGCCCCGAACGCCTGCTGTGGGGCAGCGATTGGCCGTTCGCCGCCTTCGAGGACAAGGTGACCTACGCCCAAACCCTCGAACGCTATGCAGCCCATTTCCCCGATGAAGCAGTCCGGCGCGCCATGGACCTGACCGCACTAAAACTCTTCTTCAATTGATCAGAGGACCCAGGTGACGCGCATCCATCGTCGAGACATCACGGTAAAGACCATGGACCAGGTCACGATCGCTGTGCGTGAAGTCCGTGGCGAGGAAACCAGAGACACCCCGATCCTGCTGATGCACGGAACCCGCGTGCCGGGGATAAGCGAATTCGATCTTCCCGTCGAAAACGGATCGGTGGCCGAGGCATTGGCGCGCGCCGGACACGACAGTTTTATTCCGGATGCCCGTGGTTTTGGCCGTTCCGATCGCCCAGCCGCCATGGCACAACCATCAAGCGCCTCACGCCCGCTGGCGCGCTGCCTTGAAATCACCCGCGACGTCGATGCCACGGTCAATGCCATGCGCGAAACTTGCGGCGTCGAGAAGGTCGCTTTGCTCGGCTGGGGCGTCGGCGCGACGCTCATCCTCATGTATGCCGCACTTTGGCCCGAAAAGGTCAGCCATCTCATTCTCTATAATCCGCTCTATGGCGGCTCGTCCGAACATGCGCGCTATCGCGGCGCGCAGCTCGCCGATCCCGCCAATCCCCGGCGTTTCCATGCGGAAAAATTCGGCGGCTACAATTTCAACACGCTCGATCACCTGCTCGAGAAATGGGACACGTCCATCCCGATCGCCAATAAGGACGACTGGCGTGACCCGGCTGTCGCCAAGGCTTTCGTGCAAGCCCTCAGCGATGGCGACCCCACGACATTAAGCCGCGATCCGCCGACGTTCCGCAGTCCCAACGGCATGCTGGAAGACAGTTTCTATATCGGCATCGGCGAAAAGCTCGTTCACGCCAATCAGGTCTTCTGCAAAGTCCTGATCATTCGCGGCGAGCTGGACTATTTTTCCCGTGTCGAGGATGTGGAGGAATTGCAGCGCGATCTTGTCAATGCGCAAGAAGTTCGCCGCTGGGAACCGAAGAACGCGACACATTATGTGCTGCTCGATCGACCGGAGCGCGGCCGCGATGCCACGCTTGCGCAGATCGTCGATTTCTTGAAACAATGAAGCGGACGGCAACATGTGCCGTCCGCCGAAATCAAAGGTTAAGCCGTCTAGTCGATGATCTCCACCACACGGCGGGTGCGCGGATCGACGAGGACGACGTGATCGTTCACGACGGTGTAGCGATAGTCCCGCACGCCATATTCAGGCGGCACATCATAATATTCGATGCCTTCGGAAGGCAGCACGACGCCATCGCGCAACTCCTCACGATAGACATAAGACGGCCGCCTTTGCGTGACCACATATTCACGGAAGCGCGGACGCTGATCGCCATTGATTAAGCCGGCGACACCACCTGCAACGCCGCCGACCACACCACCAACAACCGCGCCCACCGGGCCTGCGGCTCTATCGCCTTGACGGGCACCGCTTTCCGCGCCGCCGACAACGCCTTGCGCATTGGCAACGACAGGAAAGGCAAGCGCCACAAGGACAACTGTTGCCACTAGATGCTTCGTATTCATGGTCGTTCTCTCACGTTGCCGCAAACCATATGTCTGCGGTTGAGCGCCCCGGCATGAAACCAACGTCGCGCGTCGGGATGGGTTCCCAGCACTTTTACCCGGTTAAGTTGCAGTGGGTGGCGGCTGTTCCGGCGGTGCCGGTGGCGGTGGTTGCACGGGTGGTGATGGCGGTTCCGTATCGGGCTCGCGCCGTCCCGGCTGAATGCGATCGGGATCCGTCAGCGGTCTTTCAATAGGCGATGGAACCGGCGTCATCGGCGGAACCTCCTGCGGTGGTGGCTCAGGCGGTTGCGGTTTACCCGGTTCGTTCGATAGCCGACCATTGGTGAACATCATCTACATCTCTCATCGGTTGACCCTTATTGTTCAAACCGACCTGGATGTGATGCGTTCCATCATGAAGAGCCTCGGTGTCATTCCCGACACGCCGAAGGCGTGAGCGGGAATCCAGAGCAAACGCCTCTGTGTAAAAGGAACAGCGCGTCTTTTTAAGCTCTACCACATGCTCTGGATCCCCGCTCGCCTGCTACGCAGGCGTCGGGGATGACAGCTCAGCTGGCTTTGCGCCGTGTGGTTGCCGGCTTGCCGGACGCCTTCTTTGGCTCCGCCGTGCTTTCTGCAGCAGCCGCCTTGCCTTTGCCGCTGCCGGCGATCGGCAACAGCAACTCGCGCTGGCCGGGGGCCGCCTTGCTCCGCTTGCCGGCCTTCTTCGCCGGCGCCTTCTTGGCCGCGGGCTTCGCCGCCTCCGCTTTCGCGCTGTCCTTTTCCGACTGACCGAGGCTGCGCCGCAAGGCCTGCATCAGATCGATGACATTGTTCGGCGCCGAGGCCGGGCGATCCTTCGGGATCGGCGCGCCAGCCTGTTTCTTTTTCAGCATTTCGACGACAGCTTCTTCATACTCGTCACGAAAGTCCTTCGGGTTGAAGTCGCCCGTCTTCGACGCCACGATATGCTGCGCCAGATCGAGCATCTCCTTCTTGATCTTGATGTCGGAGATGTCGTCGAAATATTCGTCCGCATTGCGGATCTCATAGTCATAGCGCAGGGTCTCGCCCAAAATGCCCTTGCCCCACGGCTGCAACATGATGACACGTTCGCGCTTGGCGAGAACCACGCGCCCAAGCGCCACCATATCCTTGACGCGCATGGCCTCGCGGATCACCGCAAAAGCCTCCTGCCCCACTTTATCGTTGGGCACGATGTAATAGGGACTGTCGAGATAGCGCTCGTCGATCTGCGCACGCGGCACAAAGCGATCGACACCGATCATATGACTGCTTTCGATGGCGATCGCCTCAAGCTCCTCATCCTCGACCTGAAGATAGACGCCCTTGGCATATTCATAGCCCCGGCCCTTGTCCTCAGTGCCGACGGGCTTTTGCGTCACTTCATCGATGAGCTGCTGGCGCAGCCGGTTGCCGGTCTGCTTGTTGATCTGCCGGAACGCCACCCGCTCCGATGACGAGGCCGCCGTGTAGAGCGAAATCGGGCACGAAACGAGCGAGAGCTGAAGATAGCCCTTCCAATAGGGACGAGCGGGTGCAGCCACGACGAACTCCTACGCAACGCGGACACGAAGGCGACATTCAAAGGTAGATCGCCAAGCTCAGCCGATCAACCTTAAGGGAATATGACTGCCATCGGTCCCGAGGCGATCGGCGGCCGGTCCCAACGGCAAAACGGCCCGATTGGGGCCGTTTCCCGCGGAACACGGTTATCAAAACGTAGCGATAAACCCAGAACAAACCGTGAAATCTCAGCCCGCGCCGAGCCTCACCGCGACATTGTAGACGATCAGGCTCGCCACATAGGCGAGCACCAGCATGTAGAAGAAGGTGATCGCCATCCATTTCCAGCTCCCCGTTTCGCGACGGATGACCGCCAGGGTCGAGGCGCATTGCGGCGCGAAAATATACCAGGCGAGCAGCGACAGAGCGGTGGCGAGGCTCCACTGGGTCGACAGAACCTGACCGATCTGTTCGGCCGCCTCCTTGCCACCCTCGATCGCATAGACCGTGCCGAGCGCGGCGACAGCCACTTCGCGCGCCGCCATGCCGGGGATCAAAGCGACGGCGATCTGCCAGTTGAAGCCGATCGGCGCAAGCAGCGGCTCGATCGCCTTGCCGATCATTGCCGCCAGGCTGTAGTCGATCGCGGGCTCCGTGGCACCCACCGGCGGCTGCGGAAACGAAGCCAGGAACCAGATCAGCACCATCATCGCGAAGATGGTCGTGCCGGCGCGTTGCAGAAACGCTTTGGCGCGCGTGTAGACGCCGATCAAAATGCTGCGCAGGCGCGGCATCTTATAATCGGGCAGTTCCAGCATGAACGGCGCCGGCGCGTAATCGCGCAGCATGAAGAATTTGACCAGGAACGACACGCAGAGCGCGCTCGCAATCCCCGCTGCGTAGAGGCCGAACATCACCAGCCCTTGCAGATTGATCCAGCCCCAGATCATCTTCGCCGGGATGAACGCCGAGATGATCAGCGTATAGACCGGAATGCGCGCCGAGCAAGTCATCAAAGGCGCGATCAGGATCGTCGTCAGCCGATCGCGACGGTTGTCGATCACCCGCGTCGCCATGATGCCGGGAATGGCGCAGGCAAAACTCGACAGCAGCGGAATGAAGGCGCGACCGTGCAGGCCGGCGCCGCCCATGATGCGATCCATCAGAAAGGCCGCGCGTGCCATATAGCCGAAATCTTCCAAGAGCAGGATGAACAGGAAGATGATGATGATCTGCGGCAGGAAGACGATGACGCTGCCGACGCCGGAAATCACACCGTTCTGCAAAAAGCTTTGCAGCAGGCCCTGCGGCAATGTCTCCTGAATGAATTGCCCGATCGCATCGAAACTCGATGACAGCAATTCCATCAACGGCTGCGCCCAGGCGAACACCGCCTGGAACATCACGAACAGGATCAGCGCCAGGATCAACAGGCCCGCGACCGGATGCAGAACGACGGAGTCGATGCGCGCGGTCCAGGTGTCGGGTCGCGCCGGCTGGCTGATCGTCGCGGCAATGATGCGGTCGGCATCGCGTTGCAACGCGCGCAATTGCGCGACGGTCTGCGGCTGCCAGACATTGTCGCGCGCCCCTGCCCCGGCTTGCGCCAGGAGATCGTCGGTCAACCGCAGCAGATCGGCCGTGCCGCCCTTGCGGATGGCGATCGAGGTGACGACCGGCACGCCGAGCATTTCCGACAACAGCGGCACGTTCACCGACACGCCCCGGCGCGTCGCGATGTCGAACATGTTCAATACGAGCGCCAACGGCCGGCCGGCACTCTTCAATTCGAGCAGCAGCCGGATCGTCAGCCGCAGATTGGTGGAATCGGCCACGCACAGGACAAGATCAGGCAGGGACTCGCCGTTGACGCGACCAAGCACGAAATCGCGGGTGATCTCCTCGTCAGGGCTGCGGCCACGCAGCGAATAGGTGCCCGGCAGATCGACCAGCGACACCTGCTGGCCCGTGGGGGTGACGAACGAGCCCTCTTTGCGCTCCACCGTCACGCCAGGATAATTGGCGACCTTCTGCCGGCTGCCCGTCAGCGCATTGAACAAAGACGTCTTGCCGCTGTTCGGCGTGCCCACCAAGGCCAGATGCATCAACGGCGGTTCCATGGCTCATAATCCCGTCAGATCAGAAACGATGATGGCCATGGCTTCACGCCGACGAACGGCGATCGTGACATTGTCGACGCGAACGGCGATGGGATCGCGTCCGACGATCCCCTCGTGCAGAATTTCCACCTTGGCGCCTTCGACGAAACCGAGTTCGAGCAGCCGGCTTTCGAGCTCAAGGCCCGAGAGCGCTGAGCCCACGTCCGTCGTGTTCAGGTGCTGAATGACGCCGCGATAGCCACGCCGGGCCAGCCCCAACGGCATATGCCGACGCGTATCGATCTCTTCGTTCATAGTCATCATAGTGGCCGCAGCGCCGCACCATCGGCGCCGAATGCGCCGTGATAACCCCGCCCCAGCGCCTCAGCAACGCCTCGGGAAGCGCCGGCACAAATAATTGATACTAAAAACGCTTCTACATTGTATACGTTCTAATCTAGAGCTCCCTTTCGACCCGTCGTCGCTGTCAGGTCCCTGTCACCACCATTGATCTTGCTCAAATGCCGAGGATTGTGGCCGTGCGAGTGCCTCATGCAGAACCTGGAAGACCCGAGGCCTCCCATGTCATCGCCACCAACTGACCCTTCCGAGCTAAAAACTCCGATCCCGACCTTTTGGGAACAATTCCGCGAGCATCCCCTTTCCAGGGTCGGGCCTGGTCTTATTACCGGAGTGGCCGATGACGATCCGAGCGGGATCGCCACCTATTCGCAAGCCGGCGCGCAATTCGGCTTCAATATGCTTTGGACCATGCCGCTGGTATTTCCTCTTATGGCGGCCATTCAGTCCATGTGCGCACGCATCGGCCGCGTCACCGGACAGGGGCTTGCGGCCAACATCAAGACGGCCTTTCCACCGGTCGTACTGCGTATCGTGGTCGCACTCCTGTTGATTGCCAATACTCTCAATATCGCTGCGGACATTGCAGCCATGGGCGAAGTGGCGGAGCTGGTAACGCCCCTTAACCGCAACGTGGCAACGCCCTGTTTCGTCATCGGAACTCTGCTCCTGCAAATATTCATCCCCTACCACCGCTATGTCTTCTTTTTGAAATGGCTGACGCTTTCCCTGCTGGCATATGTGGCTGTTCTTTTCGCAGTCCATGTACCTTGGGGAGAAGTATGGCGAAGAACCGTCTGGCCGACATTCAATCTGAATGCCGATGCCGCGGCAATGATCGTCGGTATATTTGGCACGACGATCAGTCCCTACCTGTTCTTCTGGCAGGCTTCGGAAGAAATCGAAGACATGAAGCTGACGAATAGCCAACCCTTGCTCAATGACACGCAAAGCGCGGGCAAGGAACTTCTCCGTATCCAATGGGACACGTGGAGCGGAATGTTATATTCCGACCTGACCGCGTATTTCATCATTCTGGCGACAGCAGTCACCCTTTACGCGCAAGGCATCACCAACATCGAAACCGCTGCCCAAGCCGCCAGCGCACTCAAGCCGATCGCTGGCGACTTCGCTTTTATCGTTTTTGCCTTGGGCATCCTTGGCGTTGGATTGATTGGCGTACCTGTCCTTGCTGGGTCGGCGGCTTATGCCGTCGCGGAAGCGATGAACTGGGACTGGGGCCTGGACAAACGCGCCAGTGACGCACGTGGCTTCTATGGCGTAATCGCACTCAGCGTTCTTGCAGCCCTCGCGATTCAATATTCACCGATAAGCCCGATGAAAGCCCTTTTCTGGGCGGCAATCATCAATGGAATTGTTGCCGTCCCATTGATGATCGTAGTGATTCTTCTTGTGTCAAAGAGATCGGTCATGGGCGCCTATACGGCTGGCTATTGCACCCGCATTCTCGGCTGGATCGGCGTAGCGATCATGGGCCTATCCGCCATCAGAATGTTCCTGCCCTGACGTCACGACAGGCTTGATACAGATCAAACCCAATGCCGGCCTGGCGCGTACTCTATAGCGACTAAGTGCGAAGGAGTTACGGCGATGCGTGCGCGACAAATCATGACCCACGGTGTCATTACGGTTGGCCCCGATACGCCGATCATGGAAGCTGCCAAGCTAATGCTGGATAAGCACATTAGCGGCCTTCCGGTCGTCAAAGCTGATGGACAGCTGATCGGCATTGTTTCGGAAGGCGATTTTCTGCGTCGCGCGGAAATCGGAACGCAACGAAAGCACAGCCGTTGGCTGCAATTCTTTCTCGGCGGCGGGCGAGCAGCTTTGGATTTCGTTCACGAGCAAGGACGTAAAATCTCCGAAATTATGACGGACGATCCCTATACGATCAGCGAGGATACGGAGCTGGAAGAAATTGTTCGCCTGATGGAAAGCAAACACGTCAAGCGATTGCCCGTCGTCAGGGAAAATCAAGTCATCGGCATCGTAACACGTTCAAATCTGCTGCAAGCTGTCGCCAATTTTGCGCGAGATATGCCCGCAACGAATCCGAACGACATCGCGATCGGGAATAATATCGTCATGGCAATGGAGGGCAAGGATTGGCGACCGATAGGACTCAATTTGTCCGTGCGAAATGGTGTCGTCCATCTCTATGGCAGCATAACGGATGATCGCTGTCGACAAGCGGCCATCGTCGCAACGGAGAATGTAGCCGGCGTTCATGAGGTTCACGATCATCTCTGCTGGATCGAGCCCATGTCGGGCATGTATATGGGATCGCCGGAGGACGAGAAGCAAGTTTCGGCACCGCATGGTCTCCGCTTATAGATGGCAAAATCACTTCGCGGCGACGCCTTTGCGGTAGGTCAATGAGGCGCATCGGAAGGACGCTATAAATTATCTTTGTTCAACTGTGGAGGTCGGCCATGGATAACAAAGGTCTCCGTCAATCGGTCATCGATGAGCTCGGCTTTGAACCAAGCGTCAAAGCTGAAAATATTGCCGTGACAACAGCCAACGGAATAGTGACCCTCAGCGGACACGTTCGCTCTTATGCGGAAAAGATCGCCGCCGAGAAAGCGACTTTGCGCGTGCAAGGTGTAAAAGCCGTCGTCCAGGCGCTAGAAGTGCATTCGAATCCCAACGATTTGACGCCCGATGAACAACTGGCCGTGCGAGTCGCGAATGTCATTGCCTGGAATTCGCTCATACCCAAAACAGTTCGAGCCACGGTCCAGAAGGGATGGATTACCCTTACGGGTGATGTCGATTGGCATTATGAGCGTCAAGCAGCTGAGAATGCCGTCAATCGCATGGCAGGCGTTGTCGGTGTCACCAACGGAATTCATATCAAGCTGCATGCAAATACCAGCGACGTTAAAAAGAGCATTGTCGACGCTTTACAGCGCAGTGCAGAAATCGAAGCATCGGCCATCAAGGTCCGCGTCAATGACGACAAGGTGACGCTCGAAGGAACGGTTCACAACTATGCCGAGCGCGCTGCAGTCGAACGCGCCGCCTGGTCCGTCGCCGGTGTCCGCGCCGTCCAGGACCTGCTGATCGTTGCATAGGTAAGATTTCCAAACACGCCTAAATCACGGTTTGGACAGCCGATCGGCGGCCTTCGCGATCATCGCAGCCGCCGCTTCCGGCGTGGTTTCACTGGTATCGATCGTCACGTCCGCCTCCGGCATCGCGGCCATGCAGGAGGCGAAGTCCGCTTTGAGCTGACGGAAGAGCTCGAGCGATCGCAGCTTGCCGAATTCGGCCCGGCTTGCCGCGACGAGCCGCTGCTCCAGGGTTTCAGCCGGCGCAGTCAACGCGACAAAGACCACCTGCCCGCCAGCCGCCTTCACCCGTTCCGCAATCCGCTGTGGCAAGTCGGGTGCAACGCTCGATTCCGGATTGAAGGTGAAGATCAGTGACCGGCCTGACTGCGCGGCAGCCTCAATGGTCTCAAGCCAGAACTGCTCCCGCAGACGAACGAATTCTTCCGAGCCGAAGGGAAAGACCGCCAATACGGCATCGACGATGAGATGATTGTGAAACAGCGGCAGCCCGGTTTGCTGCGCCAGCGCCCGTGCGACCGTGAGCTTGCCGACGGCCGGCTCGCCGTAGATGAAAATCAGCCGCATGCCCCTGCTCGCTCTCTGCCTCTTGCCAAAGAGCTATAAAACAAAAAGCCCGCTGGAAAATCCAGCGGGCTGATGGCTCGGATCACATCAAGATCACGCCCGCGCTTTTCTCCAGGCATCGACGCTCAGAGGTCCAGGCCCGGCAACAACGAGATAGAGAAAGCCGAAGCAGAACAGAATGGCGGCCACGCCACCGTTTTGCGACGGAAAGAAACTGTTGGGCGCGTGGCCGATGAAATAAGCGCACGCCATCAAGCCGGACAGAATGAAGGCGGCGGGACGGCTGAGAAATCCAATCAGCAAAAAGAAACCGACCACCAGTTCGAGCACACCGGCGATCCAAGAGAGCGACCACGCTTCAGGCACGCGCGCGGCAAAAGGAAAGCCCAGAATTTTCTGCGTTCCAAAACTGAAAAGGACAAGCGCGAAAACAATACGCAAAACACTCAGCACATAAGGGCTGACAGCATTCAGATTATTCAACGTTCCATCTCCAAAATTGCGCACACCACACTTTCCCCAATGTACGAAGTTGATTTCCGTCGCAAATAAAACCCGAAACACATTGATGTGATGGAACTCGAACCCTTCTGAGATCGCGGCATGATGTCGGCTTGAATCAAGCTCTTCTCGTTGTTGATTTTATCAAATCGCAAAACGCCATGAAAAAACCCGCCGGAAAAATCCGGCGGGTCGAAAAGCTTGCAAAGAACGATCGTTCAAATCATTGCGGCTGAATGTTCGCCGCTTTGAAGATTGGTCCCCACAATTCGATGTCTGCCAAGAGCCGCGCATTGGCTTCCTTCGGCGTGTCGTGATGCGGAACCGCACCGACCGATTCAAGAAACTTCGCGGTCTCAGGCTCTTTCGCGATCTGAAGAATCCAGGCGGAAAATTTATCGACGATCGGCTGCGGCGTGCCCTTCGGGAAGTAAGCGCCCCACCACGGCGACAGATCGAAATTCTTCAAGCCGGCTTCCTGCATGGTCTGGACGCCGGGGAAGGAATCGCTGCGGTGTCCGGTGGTGACCGCGATGCACTTCAAGCGGCCGGCGCGAACCTGCGCCGCCGCAAAGGTGCCGTCCATGATCATGAAATCGAGCGTGCCATTGGTGACGTCAGGCAGCGCTTCCGGCGCGGTGCGATAGGAAACGCCCTCGGCCTTCGAATTCGTCATCGACTTATAGAGTTCGGCGCACAGGATACCCATCTGATTGGTGTAGCCATATTTGGCGCGATCGGTCGTCTTCAGGAAAGCCGTGAGATCGGCGATCGAATTGATCTTGGAGTCCGGCGCCACGACGACGACGAACACGATCTGCGCGAATGTGCCGGCCGGCACGAAATCCTGCACCGTGTCGAAGGGCAGCGATTTGAACAGATAGCGCGAACCGGCCATGTTCGAATTGGCCGAGAACAGGATCGAATAGCCATCGGGCTTCGCTTTGGCGACGAGGCCCAGCGCGATATTGCTGTTGGCGCCCGGCCGGTTCTCGACGACAATCGTCTTGCCGGTGATCTGGCCGAGCCGGTTGGTGAAATAGCGGCCGAGAATGTCGGCGCCGCTGCCGGCCGGAAAGCCGATATAGATATGCATCGGCTGCGCCGGATAATTTTCCGCCTGCGCGAAGGCCCCTGCGGGCACCGTCAGCGTCAGCGCGCCAGCACCCATCCCCTTGATGACGTCCCTACGGTCCATTTCTTTTCTCCTCTGGCACCCGATGCGGTAGCCGCCGCCCGAGCGAATGGGGTCATAAAGCAGAGGGTCGTAGCCCGCGCAAGCGTATTTTCCCCTGAAAACAAGGGTCTGATAGGATTTTGAAGGCTCCTTGACACTATTGCGGCGTCAATCCCGCCGCCGCCGCCAATTTATCCCAGCGCGCCTTGTCGGCATCGAGCTTGGAGAGCACGTATTCGGCATCGCCAATCACCGGCATGGCCACCATGTCGCCGAGAAACTTGACGGTTTCCGGCATCTTGCAGATGCGTTGCACCAATTCGCCAAGCTTGGCATTGGCCTCCTGCGGCGATCCCTTGGGCAGCCAGACCGCCCACCAGGGGCTGAAGAAGAAATCAGGGATGCCCTGCTCCTGCATGGTCGGCACGTCAGGTAGCACATTGATGCGCTGTTCCATCGTGGCACCGAGAATGCGCAGACGGCCCGCCTTAAGCTGGCCAGCGGCATAGGTGCCGTCCATGATCATGTAGTCGAGAGTGGCGCTCTCCAGATCGCCCACCGCATCGGCGGTGGTGCGATAGGAAACGGCTTCGGCCTGCACGCCCGCATAGGCCTTCAAGGCAAAGCCCGCCACCATGGCGGCCGGATTGGTGTAGCCGTAACGGTTCTGCGGCTTGGATTTCAGCAGGTCCAACAGTTCCTTGGCGCTATTGGCCTTGGACTTGGTGCCGACGACGAGCACGAACGGCGTCTCGACCAGACCGCAGACGCAATCGAGATCCTTGCGATAGTCGACCGAGAAATCCTTCAGAAGATGCCGGCCGCCAGCGATCAGAGTATTGCCGGTGAACAGGATATTGGTGCCGTCGGGCTTGGACTTGGCGGCCACATTGATGGCGATCGAGCCGACGGCGCCGGGGCGATTTTCCATCACCACCGTCTGGCCGCTGATCTCCTGCATTTTGGAGGTGAACCAGCGACAGAGAATGTCGGCGCCGCTGCCGGCGGCAAAGCCGATATAGACATGCAGCGGCTTGTCCGGCCACCCCTGAGCCAGAGCCGGCACACCGGCGGTCGAAAGCGCGGCGGCGCCCGCGCCGACAATCACGTCGCGACGATTGATCAAGCTGTCCTCCCTCCCCCTCAAGCCGAGGCTTTCCGCCATGGCTTTGAAGGCAGTAGGCCGCAAGTCTGATCACCGGGCAAGAGCAGAGCCATTTCCAGGCGGCATTGCGGATTTGCGCGCAGCGGCCTACTCAAAGGCAAATTCCATCTTGTGGTGATGATTTATGGCCAAAACGTCGAAAAAGCGCGCTTCTGAACCCCTGTCCCTCGGCCTGCTCGGCCGCCCCGCGACCATGCCCGACCATCCCGATGCCGCCATTCTGGAGCGGGTTCCCAATCCGCAGGCCGGAGAGATTTACGTGACGCGTTTCACCGCGCCGGAATTCACCTCGCTCTGCCCGGTCACCGGCCAGCCCGACTTCGCCCATCTGGTCATCGATTTCGTGCCCGGCCCCTGGCTGGTCGAGTCCAAATCGCTGAAGTTCTATCTTGGCAGTTTCCGCAATCACGGCGCCTTCCACGAGGATTGCACCGTGCGCATCGGCAAGGATATCGCGGGCCTGATCAAGCCGCGCTGGCTGCGCATCGGCGGCTATTGGTATCCGCGCGGCGGCATTCCCATTGATGTGTTCTGGCAAACCGGCAAACTGCCTCCTGGCACCTGGGCGCCCGACCAGAACGTGCCGAACTACCGAGGCCGTGGTTGAGGATCGGATAACCAAGATCGTGTTTCGATCCATTCGATTCACCAGCCCCTAACCTCGACGGCGCCATGCTCAATCAAAGCCAGGAAATGGCGGCGAGGGTGGCATGGTTCCGGTCAGTTTCGAGGGATGTTCAGGTAGTTTTCATCGCGCGCGCGGCACGCGTGGCATCGTCATCTGCTCAAGCTTCGGCTTCGAAGACATTTGCGCGCGCAAGTCGCTCGTGCTTTTGGCGCATGACCTGGCGGCACGTGGCGTCAACGTGCTGCGGTTCGATTACTTCGGCACCGGCGATGCGCTCGGCGGCCCCCTGCATCCGCAGCAGGTCGAAACCTGGATCGCCAATATCCGTGCCGCGGCCGACTGGCTGAAGGTCAACGCCCATGTCACCGACGTCTCGCTTGTCGGCCTGCGCCTCGGCGCGCTGCTGGCGGCAAAGGCCGCGCCGGCCATCGACGACCTCAGCCAATTGACGCTGATCGCACCGCCACTCAGCGGCAAAGCCTGGCTGCGTGAGGCACAAGCCTTTTCGGCGATGATCGCGCCGCCTCTCGGCGAGACCGAAGCGCGCTCCAGCGCAAACAATGAGATTGCCCTCGCCGGCTATCGCATGACCGGCGAAACCGCCGCTGGTATCAAAGCGCTCGCCTGGCCGTCGTTCGATACGCTGCCCGCCTCGGTGCTGATCCTGTCGCGCGAACAGACGCAGGAAGCCGAGGCCGTGGCTGAGCGCATCGGCGGTAAGGCGGACGTGCTACCCTTCACCGGCTATGGTGCGATGATGTGCGACGTCACCGCCAGCGAACCGCCGCTCGCCACCTTGGCTTCGCTTGCCGAACGTCTCGCGCGCGGCAACAGCTTGCGCGACCATGAGCCCACCGCCCCGCCCTGCCTGCCGCTTAACGGCCCGGACTTTGTCGAAACGCCCGTTCATATTGGCGGCGACGGACCGATCAACGGCATTTTCTGCCGGCCGGCTGGAGGCGAGAAGCGTCGCAACATCATCGTGCTGTGCAATGCCGGCGGCATTCCGCGCAGCGGCTGGGGCCGCATGCATGTCGATCTCGCCCGCAAGTTGGCGCGCTTCGGCACATCGTCGCTGCGCATCGATCTGCCGGGGCTTGCCGACAGCGCCTGGCCTGGCGGCCCGTCGACCGTCGCGACCATCTCCCAGGATCTCTCGACACGCATTTCCGCCGTCATCGACTGGCTGAAGGAACGCGGCTTTTCCGAAATCTCCATCGCCGGTGCTTGCAGCGGCGCCTATCACGCCTTCCGCACGGCGCTCGTCGACCCTCGCATCGATCGGCTGGTGCTGCTCAATCAAGTATCCTTCGCCTGGAGCGCCACCCATGCGATGAAGCTTTCGGCCTGGCAGAAGTCGAAGGCGCGCGAAATGCAGACCAAGATGTCGGCGCTCGACAGCGACGAACAGGCGGCGAGCGAAGCCGCCAAACTGATGGCGCGCCTCTTTCCTATCGCCAAGAGCCTGGCGCGCAGCACGTTGGAAGCGCTGATGTCACTGTCCGCCAAGGCCAACAGCGTGCTGGCGCAGCAGAACCCGGTCGAAGCGGCTTTCCATGCCATCGCCGGGCGCGGCACCAAAATCCTGCTCGTCTACAGCGAGAATGACGCCGGCCTCGCCGAACTCGAACGCCACATGAGCGCGTATCTCGAAGGCGACGGCATCAATGCGGCCGCTCTGCCCAGCGTCTCGAAGCATATTCTGCGCGGCGCCGACCACATGCTGACCCAGCCACAGGCGCGCGAGGAATTCAGCGATCTCGTCTGTCGTTTCGTCGACCAGCGCAGCACCGTGCGCACGGACGAGATGGAGCGGGCGTTCCGTGCCGGGCAAGCCGCCTGAACCTCACACGTTGACGACGATGACAGCCGTCTTCGGATTGTGCCGCTCGCTATAGGCGGCGAAGCGGCGCGCTTCGGTCGCATCGCGGAAGGCAAAATACAGCGTGCCCGCGTAGCCGCTTTCAAAGGCACCGCAAGCCTTGGCAAAGGATTCCGTTTCGTCCTGCCTGAACCGGCCGGCGAGATGCACCCGCCACGTTGCCTCCACCGCCTTCTGCGCCGCCATCACCGTCTCCTGACATAGCCTGAACACTAAAATGTAGCATAGGCTACATTCGGGCCAGAGTCCAGCCACCGGAACAGGCGTCATCCGCGCCTGCTCCGATGGCGGTGGAAATCTGGTTCCTATGTTCAGGCGTTGCCGGTTCCGGCGGGCTCGGTTGCGCGCACCGGAGCGTCGACCGGCTGCAATTCACGCGGCCACAATAGAATGGTGGTCTCGGTCATGCGCGCGAGGCGGCCGTCCGCCCCCAATGCGTAGAGCTGCGTCGCGCGCTGGCCAAGGCGGCTCGTCTCGAGCTGCCAATGGGTTTCACCTGGTGCGCCCGGCTCCGGACTGACGCTCAAGACCAGTTCCGCCGCGCCCAAACTAGTTTCTGCATCGAGCGCCGCGATGGTGCCTGCCCCATGCCGACCGGCCAGCAGCGGCACGACGCTGAGCGCCATATGCTCGCTTGGCGGACGTGGCGCGCCTTGCAGATGCGACTGGCTTTCGTGGCCGTCGACCGCCTTGAACGTCAGCGCATAGCCGTCGCCCACATGTTCGACATGCGCCTGTTCGACGCCGGCAAAGGTTTCAAGCTCGTAGTCGGCCGTGCGCAAGTTCAGATCGGCATCGACGACGATCTGCGAACTGCGCCGCATTGCATGCCGGCGTGGTTCGGCGCCGGCATGGCGCTCCTCGATCCGCCAGCCGCCCTCGGGTAGCCGCGTATGGCGATAGGTGACGCGGCCGAACTCCGCACCGCAGATGCGCTCGCGCCACACGCCCTCATCCGTCACGTCGCCATTGCCGGACGCTGCCGGCAAATCCGTGCCGGCGACCGGCGGTGCGCCCTGCACCAGTTCGGCCCGTTGGCGCAGCAGATCGTCGAGATTGCTCTTTTTGAGATGATAGCCATTGACGAAGACGGCTTCGATGTTGCGGGTGGCGCGCACGTCCTGCAGGGGATCGGCATTGATGAGGATCAGATCGGCGCGCTTGCCGACGCCGATCGTGCCCCATTCGCTCTCCTCATTCATGAAGCGCGCCGCCTCGCTCGTCGAACAGCGCAGAGCTTCATAGGCGGACAGGCCGGCGGAGGCGAAATTCTCGATCTCCTGATGCAGCGTGTCGCCTTGCACATTGTAAGGGTTGACGCCGTCCGTGCAGGTGAGCTGCGGCGCGCCTTCCTCATGAAAAATGCCGATGACCTTGTGGAAGGCGATGGCCCGCTCGCGCGCCAGCCGCCGCCATTCCTCCGCATTAACGCGGCCGCGATGGCCCCAACGCACGATGGTCGTCTCCCAATCGTTGATCGTCGAACGCGGCACGTAGCGTAGGCTTGGATGAGCCAAGGAGACTTCCACCGGCTGGCTGGCGCGCTGATGGAAAGCCACCGTCGGCAGGTTCCACGCCTGATGCTTCGCCAGAAAGCCACCCAAGCGACGGATTTTCTCGAAATCGAGTTTTGTGCCCGGCGCCGGATCGAACCTGTCCCAATAGGTCTGGCCCGCGAATTGATCGCCCATGTGGTCGCGCGCGATCAGATGCAATTGCTGGAAGCCGGACATGCCGGCGGCCACCGCCTCTTCCCACGACACCGCATTGGGGCAATTGCCGACGACGCGCAGGCCCCGCTCCGCCGCCGCGCGGCCGACGGCCGCCAGGCATTCCGGCGTCAACAGCGAAAATGGCATGATCTGGTGATAGCCGCGATCGGCATATTTCTTCACCAAGGCTGCCGCATCTTCCGGCCGCGTCAACGGCACGCCATGGGGCATGTCGGTGCGCCCGGTAGGGCCGATACCGTCGAAGCCCGGCGTCACCGTGATGACGCGCGGGCTCGGAAATTCGGCCCGTTCCGCCGACCATTCCATCGCAAGCTGAAACGGATTGCCACTGGTGCGCGCCGTCGTGATGCCATGGGCGAGATAGAGCGGCGCTTCGGCGGGCTCACGATAGTGGGTGTACATATCGGCAAGCCCGGGCATCAGATAGCGGCCGGCGCCATCGACGACGCTCACCTCGGGCCGCGCCGAAAGATCCATCGCCGAGGACGGCGCGATGGCAACGATGCGGCCGTTCTCGATCAGCACCGTATGATCCTCAAGCCGCCGGTTGGCATCCATCGGAATGACCGTGACATGCGCAATGGCGAGCGGCCCCGGCGACCGCGCCGGAAATTTGAACGGCATGAATTCACTACGCACGATGCGGCTCCAACACTGAAAGATGAAATCAGACAGACAAGCCAGGCGGGCCGGCCTGCCCTATGTCCACTATTCGGCCGCGTCGCGCTTAAAGCTGTTGGGGCCGTAGCGATCGGTCATCGTCTTTTCGTAGACGTCGAGCCAATCGGTGCCCTTCGGCGCCAGCACGTCGCCGGCGGCCGTAACGCGCGCCAGCGACGGATTGTCCCGCACCTCCGGCAAACGTCCGGTCTCGCGGTACTTGACAGCCGCATCGAGCAGACGGCGGCGCGTGATCATCACCATGCGATCACTGGACGCGAGATGTTCCATGGTGCGATCGACGATCGGATCCATCGCTTCCTGGATCGCCTGATCCTGCAAGGGAATGCCGCGAATGCCGGAATAGCTGCCGCCGCTGCGCTGCCATTCGCGATCGATGCCATAGTCGTTGGAACGGTTCGCGGCCGCGCGCCAGCGCCCCTGCCAGTCGCTGGTCGTCGGCAGATAGTCAAGCGGTCGCGCCAGTCCCTCTACCGGCGTACCGTCCTTATAGCGCAGCACCTCGCCCCCCGGCAGGCCACGCAGGCGATCGATATTGAAGATCATCGTATTGGTATCGTCGATCGGCACCCAGCCATTTAGCGTGACGCTATCCTTCAACTGCGATCCACCGGGATACGTGACCCAGAAGGGAAAGATGAAACAGGCGAAGCGGTGATGTTCCAGGCCGGGATCGGCGTCCCGCGAGGCGGAGTACATCGTGCCGTAAGAAGTTTCCGTGACGTTGATCTCGGGCGCTTTGTTGATGATCGTATAGCGGTTCGGATTCGTCTCCTCGATGGCATGACCGTCGATGCCGCCGACATGCAGGAAACCGAGATGCGACGTATCGACATCGCCTTCCAGCGCCTGCATCCAATTGCACTCGCGATGCGACAAGGCGATCGTGCCTTCGCGATGCTCGCCGAAGATCGCCTCGATCTCCGGGAACGGCGGCGCCTCGCGCTTGCCCATATAGACGAAGACGAGCCCGGCGCGTTCGATCACCTTATAGGCGATGGCCGGCGTGCCGGCCGGATATTTGGTCTTGTCGGTCAGATTGGGCTGATCGAGGCATTTGCCGTCGACGTCGAATTTCCAGCCGTGGTAGACGCAGCGGATACCGCCCTCCTCGTTCCGGCCGAAAAACAGCGAGGCACAGCGATGCGGGCAACGGTGATCGAACACACCGACCCGGCCATGCGTGTCGCGAAAAGCGATCAGCTTTTCGCCAAACAGCATCAGCCGCATCGGATCGCCATCGGCCTTGAGTTCGGATGACAGGCAAGCGGGCGTCCAGAATTCCCGCAGAAAATCGCCCATCACCGTGCCACGACCGACGCGGCACATCATTTCGTTCTGTTCCTGCGAGATCATGTTCAATCTCCAAATTATGTTTTGATGTTCGTGACCCGGCACCTCCAGGGCGCCGGGATTTCACCGTACGCTCAGGTGCCGGGCACGAATTCGTTCGTGTAGACCTTGGTCAGATCGATATTGCCCTTGAGATCGAAATAGTTGCGCAGGATATCGAGGGTCTTGTCCCAGTCCTCGCGCGCCATCCAGCCGAACGGCCGCCCCTTGCTCTGCGCCGTCGTCAGATAGGGTGGAAACAGTTTCAGCATTTCGAGCGAGACTTCCTTATCGACCTGCGGACGTGCCGCCACCAAAGCGTCATTCGCCTCGACCGGATTCTTCAAACCCTCTTCGAAGGATTTGGCGGTCGCGGCCATGAAGCGCTTCAGCACGTCTTTCTTGCTCGCCGCCGTATCCTGCCGCACGACGAAACCCGCGCCGAGCAAGGTGATGCCGTAATCGGCGATCATCATCGGCTCTTCGATCGGCTTCATCTTCGCCATCGCCACACCTTGGGTGAACGCCCAGCCGGTGGTGAAATCGACCTGCCCCTGCAGCAGCGCTGTCTGGGTTGCCGCCGGCGTCATTTGAATGAGCTTGATCTTGCTCATGTCGACACCGGTGGCGGCGGCGAACGCCGGGAACATTTTGAAAATGGCCGACGTCGGCGGAATGCTCATCGTCTTGCCTTCCATGTCCTTCGGCTTGACGATGCCCGAACCTTTCAGCGCGATGATCGAGTCCGGAACGCGCTGGATCAGACCACCGATGGCGACCAGCGGAATGCCTTCCGACACCGATTGCAGCATCGTCGAGTAATTGGCGATGACGATCATGTCATTGCCGGCGGCCGCCGCTTGCAGCGACGCATTGCTGCCCTTGCCGTCACCGATCTGCAACGTAATGCCCTGCTGCTCGTAGAAGCCTTTGGCCAGGCCATAGAAGAGCGGCGCATGATAGCCTTGCGGCAGAAAATCCAGACGCAGGGTCACCGTATCGGCCGCCTGCACGGCGAGCGGCGCGGCGCACCCCAAGGCCAATACGAAAGCCCCCATTACCCTGCCAGCTAGTCGACCCATCATGGCGTGTCTCCGTCTTAGATGGAATACCAATTGCATACCGTTGGCACAGTGACGTAGCAAAAGGCGTGCCGACGCTGATGAGGACGGCTCAAGAACCTCGCGAAGCCCGTTAGCGGACCGCTGGAATACCAAGTTCAAAGGGTAATGGACGTAAGGATCGAAGATGGACGCGCCAGCAATTAATAGCCGAACAAAAGCCAGCCATTCACGAACGCCCAAAATTCAGCTAGAGCGGAAAAAATTTAAGCAGACTGTTTCAGGCGAAGCAGCGTCGGGAACGGATCCGGAGAAGCGATCGATGGCTAAGGCCTTGCACTTGATGTTCGATGACGGCACGCAGGACGAGCAGGACAGCGGCAGCCGCAGCTTGAGCGAAGTCGCCTATGAGCAATTGCTCGACATGCTGCTGTCGGGCGACCTCATCGCCGGCTCCGTGCTGCAAGAACGACGCCTGGCGGAAGCGCTCAACATCTCAAGAACGCCTGTGCGCGAGGCGCTGACGCAACTTGAAGCCGAGGGCCTAGTGACGCGCGGCGCCGGCCGCCTGATGACCGTTCGACGCATCAGCGTACAGGCCTATATCGAGATTCTTCAGGTCCGTAAGTTGCTTGAAGGCGAAGCAGCGGCGGCCGCCGCCGGCCGCATTCCGAAAGCCAAGGCGGATGCCATTCGCAAGGCGATCCGCGCCCTGATCGCCAAGGGAAACCCGACCCCCAACGAACATTGGGCGGTGGACGATCTACTGCACAGCACGATCGCGGAAGCCGCCGAGAACAAGCTGATGGCCGACATCATTCGCGATCTCAGACGCCGCACGCATATCTTCAATACCAAGCGCATTCCTGGCCGCTTGAAGCCAGGCGCTCAGGAACATCTGGCCATTCTCGAAGCGGTCGTCGCGGGCGATGCCACTAAAGCGCGGACCTTGATGATGAACCACATCGACAATGCCCGCATGGCGATCCTCAATCAGCTCGTCAGTATGGGCGGAGGCGACGGCCGCAAGACGCCGCCGTCGCGTTCAGGTTATTGAAGCGGCGAGAATTTCATCGCCACGAAAAGCTCGGATTGCAGCGAGGTGATGTGATCCGAACCGCCCGGCGGCGGCCAGATGCCCTCCTTGCTGGCGGCGGTTCGCGCGGCGGTGCGTTCATCGAGCGTCTTATAGGGCCAGATGTGAACCATGCGGGTGGCGCCCGGCTCGATCGAACTCATCACCATCAGCAGCGGCGACAATTCCTTGCGCCGGGGCACCACTTTCGACCAGGCCTCGCTCGTCACGCCCAGGCCACCGGGACCAATGCCATAGGTGCGAATTTCATAGAACGGACCATAAGAACCGGCTTCGAAATCAGCCATAAAAGGCAGTTTCTGATAAGCGCCGCGCTCGAAACTGCCGAGATATTCGGCAATGCCATAAGCATTGTCGCTGCCGCTGATGCCGCGGCGATCTTCATGCATCGCTTTGACGTCTTCGTAGGCAGTTAGCACAGCAACGCGATTCAAAACGCCGAATTCGCACATAAAACAGCCAAGCAGCTTGCCGTTCGCCACCGAAGCCGGAACCGTTTCCGGCAGGCGAGCCATGACCGGCCCAAGGGTGTTCGGCCGAAGCCCCAAGATAGCGAGGTCATAGATCATAGCAGCACGCACCTTTCCTTGTTTTGAGGCAGCGCAAGCCTTTGCGCCTCTCGCGTGCTCAGCAATTTGTATACCAACGGTCGACCAATTCGCATATTTATTTCGGATGCGTTTCAGTTTTCGTCAGAATTCCGTTGGCGCGGGGCGAAGATGGCACGGGATGTGCTGAGGCTCCTTGACGCTGCCGCTGGGCAGCGCCCGTCGAAGGAGCTTGCTGGTGACGTCCTATGATCTGCTGATCCGCGGTAATGTCGTGAAGCCCGATGGCGTGCTGCCTGACTCTTGGGTGGCGGTGCGTGGCGAAACGATCGCCGCCGTCGGCAGTGGCGCCGAACCGCCGGCTGTCAGCCGCTATGACGCAGGCCAGGCCTTCGTCATGCCGGGGCTGATCGACGGCCAGACCCATGCCGGCAGCCAGTTCGGCTTTCCCGGCCTTGAACCCACCACGCGCTCGGCCGTCGCCGGCGGCATCACCACCATCGTCGACATGCCCTATGACGAACCGCGCCCGGTCGATGCGGTCGACGTGCTCGACGAGAAGGTCGGCGTGATCAACACCCGCACCTATTGCAACGTCGCCCTCTATGCCACCGTGAGCAGCACGCCCAATATCGATGACGTGCGCGCGCTGGTCGATGCCGGTGTGGCCGCCTTCAAAATCTCATCCTTCGAAAACCACCCCACCCGCTTCCCGCGCATCACCAACGAACATGCCTTCGCCTTGCTCTCGGCATTGGCCGACACGGATGTTCCCACCGGCCTGCACAACGAGGACCAGGAGATCATCAAGGCGCAGATCGCCCGCTTCGAAACGCAGGGCCGCACCCGGCCGGAGGATCACGATCCGAGCCGGCCTGAGGTCGCCGAAGTGCTCGCCACCGCTTCTTTCCTGGAACTTGGCGCCGCCACCGGCGCGCATGTCCATATCGTCCACATTTCAACGCCGCGCGGTTTCGAACTGGTGCAGCGCTATCGCGACGAAGGCTTCCGCGCCACGGCGGAAATGTGCGTTCATTATCTGCATTTCGATGCTGCCACCGATATGCCGCGCCTCGGCGGCCTGCTGAAGGTCAATCCGCCAATCCGCGGCAATGTCCGCAAGGAACTCTGGGACGAGATGTTGACAGGCGGTGTCGAATTCGTCTCCTCCGATCACAGCGCCTGGCCGCTGGCGCGCAAAAAAGCCGATTCCATCTTCAAAGTCGCCGCCGGCATTCCCGGTCTTGAAACCCTCGTGCCGGCTTTCTTCACCGGCGCCAGCGCCCATGTGGAAGATCCCGCCAGTTTCACCGCGCGCTATCTGTCGGAACGTCCGGCCCGCTTCTTCGGCTTGTGGCCACGCAAAGGCGCCATCGCGCCCGGCGCCGATGCCGACATCACCATCCTCGAACCGCAGGCATTCACCTTCGCGGCTGCGAACGCGCTCGACGGTCTGGGCTGGAGCCCGTTCGACGGCGAGACTTTCAAGGTCAAGCCGTCGGCCACGTTCGTGCGCGGACAACAGGTATGGAACGGCCAGGCGATCGTCGCCAGTCCCGGCGTCGGCCGTTACGAGAAGCGTATCGCCGCCTGATCGGCATGTGGATTGCTTAGTTTGGGAGCGACAGAGATCATCATGGCTGGAGTTCAAGTGGCGGATCACCATATCGAGCCTGCTCCGCGACGGTTTCTCGACGGCATGACGGGTGCCAGCGCCGCCACGAAAACCATCGTGCCCACGACAAGCCCCAGCGATGCCTATATCTCCATCCAGGGGCTCTCCAAGACCTTCGCCGGACGCAACGGCACGGTGCAGGCGCTCACCGACATCAATCTCGACATCGCCGATGGCGAATTCGTCTCGGTGATTGGACCAAGCGGTTGCGGCAAGAGCACCTTGCTGATGCTGCTCGCCGGCCTCGAACCCAAGACCGGCGGTTCGCTGGCGATCGGCGGCCGCCCCGTCACCACGCCCGATCCGGAACTGGGGGTCGTCTTTCAGCAGGACGTTTTGCTCGAATGGCGCAGCGCGCTGGAAAACATCGTGCTGCAAGCCGAAATCCGCGGCCTCGACAAGAAGGCGGCGACACAACGCGCCAAGGAACTGCTCGCGATGGTCGATCTCGCCCGCTTCGCCGATGCTTACCCTTATGAGTTGTCCGGCGGCATGCGCCAGCGCGTCTCCATCTGCCGCGCCTTGCTGCATGAGCCGCGTCTACTGCTGATGGACGAACCGTTCGGCGCGCTCGACGCTCTCACCCGCGATCAATTGCAGATCGATCTCCTGCGCCTGTGGTCGCGCCGCAAGATGACGGTTCTCTTCATCACCCATTCGATCTCGGAAGCGGTCTTTCTCAGCGACCGGATCGTCGTCATGTCGCCGCGTCCGGGGCGGATCGAAAAGATCATCACCGTCGATCTGCCGCGCCCGCGCCGGCTCGCCATGCGCGAGAGCGAAGCCTTTCTGAAATTCAATCATGAAGTGACCGATGTGTTCCGGTCGCTCGGCGTCCTGCGCGATGATCCCGAGGAGGCGATGTGATGGTTGATATCACGGCAGTTGAAGCAGCGACCACGGCGTCGGCTCCCCGGCGCGATGTCAAAGTGCCTTATGCTCTGATCACCCTGGCCGGCCTGCTTCTCGTTTGGGAGCTGGCTGCGCGGATATTCGGCCTCCCCGCTTATATTCTGCCATCGCCCAGCGCGATCTTCGCTCAGCTTGCCATCGACTGGCGCATGCTGGCGCCCCACACAGGTATCACCGTCTTCGAAGTCCTCGCCGGCTTCCTGCTCAGCGTCCTCATCGGCGTGCCCATCGCCATCGGCATTACCTATTCGCGCGCTTTCGACGAAGCGGTCTATCCCTTGATCGTCGGCTCGCAGACGGTGCCGAAAGTGGCGCTCGCCCCGCTGCTCCTTGCCTGGTTCGGCTATGGCATGATGCCGAAAGTGCTCATCGTCTTCCTGGTGGCCTTCTTCCCCATCGTCATCAATTCGGTGGTCGGCCTGCGCAGCGCACCGCCGCAGATGATCCATCTCGCCAAATCCATGGGCGCTTCGGCCGCCCAGGTATTCTGGCGCTTTCGCCTGCCTCAGGCGCTGCCCAGCATTTTCGCCGGCATGAAACTCGCCATCGTTCTGGCCGTCATCGGCGCCATCGTCGCCGAATTCGTCGGCGCCGACAGCGGTCTCGGCTATATCATCATGATCGCCGGCGCGAATTTTCAGATCGCGCGTCAGTTCGGCGCCATCATCGCGCTCACCATCGTCGGCATGCTGCTGTTCTGGGCGATGACCTATATCGAGCGCCGCAGCTTGCCCTGGCACATCTCGGTGCGTGCCCTGCAAAAATAAATCTCCATCGGCGTGAGTGCGGCACAGCCTTTCTCAGGCCTCGCGCTCGCACGCTCCCCTTAAGGATGAACCGCAATGACTCGTCTCAACGAACAAGCCACCGGCGTCTATGTGATCGCCGCAACCCCCTTCACCGATACCGGCGCGCTCGACTTCGACAGTATCGACCGCCTGGTGGAATTCTATCTGTCATGCGGTGTCGCCGGCATCACCATTTTGGGGATGATGGGCGAGGCCGCCAAACTCTCCTCGGAAGAAAGCGATCAGGCCTTGCGCCGCTTCCTGGCCCAGGTGAACGGCCGCGTGCCCGTCGTCGTCGGGGTCAGCAATCCCGGCACCGGTCCGCTCGTGCGGCTCGCCCATGAAGCCATGGCGCTAGGCGCCGCCGGCGTGATGATCGCGCCGCTGCCGTCGCATCAGACGGAAGAGCAGCTCCACAATTATTTTTTAGCCACGTGCAACGCTCTTGGCGCCGACGTGCCGATCGTTCTGCAGGATTATCCGGTGGCGACCACCGCCTATATGTCGGTCGCGACCATCGAGAAACTGATCGATGCCCTGCCCCAGCTCGTCATGCTGAAACATGAGGATAGCCCCGGCCATAACAAATTGAGCCGGCTGCGGCGCAATGCCGAGCAGAACCAGCATCGGCGCGTCAGCATCCTCGTCGGCAATGGCGGCCTCTATCTGCCGCAGGAACTGGCGCGCGGCGCAGACGGCGCGATGACCGGCTTTGCCTATCCAGAAATGCTGGTCGATGTCTGTGCCCTCTATGCGCAGGGCAAGAGTGAGGCTGGCGAAGATCTGTTCGACGCCTATCTGCCGTTGCTACGCCATGAGGCGCAGATCAGTCTCGGCATGGCGCTACGCAAGGAAGTGCTGCGCCGGCGCGGCGCCATCGCCAGCGCCTTTGTCCGCGCCCCTGGCCCTTCCCTTACCCGCGACGATCATGCTGAACTCGACCGGCTGATCGCCCGCCTCGAGCGGCGTACCGGCCGCCCGCAATTGCAAGCCAGTTGAGAGACCAAGCCAGTGAGACCAATAAGCGCTGAAGCCCGACTAACCGAACTCGGCATCATTCTGCCGGAGGTGCGCGCGCCGCTCGCCTCCTATGTCCAGTACAAGATCTCCGGCAACATGCTCTATCTCGCCGGCCAGGGTCCACGTGCGCCCGAGGGGCATCTGGTGGCTGGCAAGCTCGGCCAGGATATGACGATCGAGCAAGGCATCGCCGCCGCGCGGCTGTGCGGCCTCACTTTGCTCGCCACGGTGCGCCACGCACTGGGTTCGCTCGACCGCGTCGATCAGGTGGTGAAAATGCTTTGCCTGGTCAATGCGACGCCAGATTTCACGCAACATCCGACAGTCGCCAATGGCATGTCCGACCTGATGGCCGAAGTGTTCGGCGAAAGGGGCCGGCATGCCCGCTCGGCCATCGGCGTGCCATCCCTGCCGCACGGCATGGCCATCGAGATCGAAGGTATTTTCTCGATCGTCGGTTGAGCCGTTTAAGCTTTCGCCAGTTGATCGAAGGCGATCAGCCGCTTGAGCAGGCCTTCCAGCTCGCCGAGCGGCACCTGGTTCGGTCCGTCGGAAAAGGCATTGGCCGGATCGTCGTGGGTTTCGATGAAGACACCCGCGACGCCGACCGCCACCGCCGCCTTCGCCAGCACCGGCACGAACTGGCGCTCGCCACCTGAAGTCGTGCCCTGCCCGCCCGGCTGCTGCACCGAATGGGTGGCATCGAAAATCACCGGCGCGCCGGTTTGCTCGGCCATAATCGGCAGCGAGCGCATGTCGGACACCAAGGTGTTGTAGCCGAAGCTCGCGCCACGCTCGGTGACGAGCACGTTGGGATTGCCGGCGCTGGTGATCTTGGCGGCGACATTCTTCATGTCCCACGGCGCCAGGAACTGGCCTTTCTTGACGTTCACCGCCAGACCGGTCTTCGCCGCCGCCAGCAGAAGGTCGGTCTGCCGGCAGAGGAATGCCGGGATCTGCAACACGTCGACGACCGGCGCGACGATGGCGCACTGCTCGTTTTCATGGACGTCGGTGAGAATGGGAAAGCCGAAGCGCTCCTTGATCTCGGCGAAGATCGGCAGGGACTCGTGAATACCCATGCCGCGCTTGCTCGAGGACGAGGTGCGATTGGCCTTGTCGAAAGAGGATTTGTAGACGATGCCGACGCCGAGCCGGTCGGCGATGTCGCGCAAGGCCCCGGCCATGCGCAGGGCGTGGTCGCGACTCTCCAGCGCGCAAGGCCCGGCGATGAAGGACAGCGGCCGCTGGTTGCCGAAAACCACCGATTTCGCGCCTGTGCCGATCCGTACTTCGCTGTTGGCCTGCATGATCACTCCGGTTTTAACGCCGGAGACCTAAGCCGCTGGGCGGCTGACCGCAAGTCTTGCGGAAATCAGTCCCGCGCGACGAAACAGCCGGCCCGGTTTGCCCGCAGCGAGGCGCAGATGGCATCCGCCTCGTCGCGGGAGATTTCCGTCAGCCGCAGCCGGTAGACGATCCGATCACGCGGCTTGGCCGGAATGATCTCCAGCGGGCGGCCGTCCAGCTCGTAGGCAAAGCGATGCTGAAGCTTGTCAGCCAGGGCACGGGCCTCATCTTCGGTGCTGGCGGCGGCAAGTTGGATCGAAACCCCGCCGGAACGGCCAAAACGCGCACTTTCAACCACATTGGCCGGGGCGCGCTGTTCCGGAGCGGCAGCCGCCACTTGCTGCGGCGGTGCAGCCGGCGACTTCTCGACGACACTGACATAGCTCATGTTCAGGGGCGCATCCGGCGGCATCGGCACGCGCACGGCCTGTGTCCCTGGCGCGGTGGGGGGCGTCGCACTCGCAGGGCTAATGGCTTCCGCCCGCGCCACCACCTTGGCCGCTTCCGGCTTCGGAGTCGCCGGCGTGGGAGCGGCCACGGCCGCCACGCTGGGCGTAGCTGCGAGCGCCGGGGCCGGCCGGACGGTCCCGGTCGGCGTCGGATCGACAATGCGGCCGCGCGAATCGGTCATGACCGACTTCACCGCCTTCGGTTCCGGGAAATAGACATTGCTCGCCGCCTGGACCGGCCCAGGTGCCGTCATCGCCGTTGCCCCCACCGGGCCGGCGACCGTTTCCATCCGCGGCTTCGTCGCAGTCTGCTGAATCGGTGGCGTTGCTCCGGTCTGGGCGACCTGCATTTTATAAGCCTGCGTCGGCGCGGCGATGGTCGGCGGTTCGCGCACGACCTCCGGCCGGTCGGTCGAAGCCAGGAATTTGGCGCCAACCACCGCGCCGAGCGCGATCAAAAGCGCGCCCATCGAGGGATGCGCCAGAACCGATTTGCGACGTTCGGCGGCCGGTTCGGCCGCTGACGTCTCTTCGACTTTGGCTTCGACTGCGGCCGCACCGGCCGGGGCCGGCAAGGCAAGCAGTGCTGGGGCGCCGAAACGGGAGCGCAAATAACGAACTTGCTGACTGAACGGGCTCATCTCGTCTTCCAATGGCGGCCGGCAAATTCACGCGCGGGACTCGCATGCGATGAGCGTCAACGAATATGGTAAACAAAACCTCAAAATCCGACGACTGGGCCGGTTCAAGCACTACATGAAGCAAGCACCAGAACCCCGGCTCGATACATCAGAAAGAGGAATTATCCGGCTAATATAATTGACGATTTTAGGAAATAACCTGGCGCCATTGCTCCGGACCGTCGCCCGGATCGCGATAAAGCGGCGTCACCGTCCAGCCACGCGAAGAGTTAACCGGCATGATCGCCACCATGCCCGGAATAAACTTGCCCTGCCGGTCGGCGATGGTCGAACGCGAAGCCACGACACAACGCCCCTGGCCGTGATTGCGTTCGCAAGCGGCGGCGGTCTCATAGGCCGGAGCCGTATTGGCATGCTGGACGAGCCCCTGCCGCCAAAGTTCGCGACATTCGTCGAGGCCGACCGAACCAAAGGAGGCGCATTCCTCGGGGCTGGTCAGCACCTTGTTCTCGATCGACTGGGTCGAGAACAAGGTCATATAGGTCCAGCCGACCAGAAGCAGCGCCACGGCGGCACCGCCGAAAATGAACAAGCGGCTGCGATTTTGCTCCTCGAAGACCTCGGTCATGCTGGCGCCGATCCGCGCGCCACTGCTTTTGCTGACCGCGCGCGGCGCGGCAGCGCCCCCTGGCCTGCGATTGCCGAACTCTTTTGCACCCTGTGCTAGCGCCACGACCCCGGCCCTTCATGCTCCCGGACCGTTCGTCCGGCATGCTTCATTTCTAAGGGAACTAAAGTTAAAGGACCGATACCTAGGCCGAAACAATACGAACGATTTCAAGGAACAAGCCGCCGCGACAAGGACCGCGCGGAAGCGGCATTCCTATTTCGGCCCCGCCATGCTATCCGCCCGCCTGTATCTCCGGCCGGACGGTAAGCTTGACGGAAAACTTGGACTTTTCGCAGATTACGACCGGTTTCCCCGTCACGGCCCCTGTTGAAGCGAGGAAATGACAATGAGGTTTTGCATTAGCGGCAACGGCGCGATGGCGGTCGCTCACCTGAAAGCCATCAAGGCGATCGAGGGTTCGGACGTGACGGTGTTGCAGAGCCGTACCCAGGAAGGCGCCGACAAGGTTGCCGGAGAATATAATGTGCCGAACGCCCTCACCTCGTTCGAAGAGGCGGTGAACCGCAAGGACGTCGACGCCGTCATCATCACCGGCCCGACCCAGATCCATGCCGACCAGGCCGAGACCGCCATGCGCGCCGGCAAGCATGTGCTGATCGAAATCCCGATGTGCGATTCCGTCGCCGACGCCGAGCGCATCGTCCGCGTCCAGAAAGAAACCGGCGTCACCGCCATGGCCGGCCACGTCCGCCGCTTCAACCCGAGCCATCAGCTGATGCATAAGAAACTGCGCGAGGAAGGCGTCTTCCTGCAGCAGATGCAGGCCCACACCCACTTCTTCCGCCGCACTAACATGAACGCGCTCGGCCAGGCCCGCTCCTGGGTCGACCACCTGCTGTGGCACCACGCCTGCCACACCGTCGATCTGTTCTCCTACCAGACCGGCGAACAGGTCTCGGAAGCCTATGCGGTCCAGGGCCCGTACCATCCGGAACTGAAGATCGCCATGGACATGGGCATCATCATGAAGACGCCGAAGGGCTCGGTCTGCGTGCTGTCGCTCTCCTTTAACGACGAAGGCCCGATCGGCTCGCCCTACCGCTATATGTGCGACAAGGGCACCTGGGTCTCCTTCTACGACGACCTGACCGACGGCTTCGGCAAGAAGATCGATCTGGCCGGCGTCGCCCCCTCGATGAACGGTTTCGAGAACCAGGACCGCGAATTCATTGCCGCGATCCAGGAAAAGCGCACGCCGAACTGCTCGGTCGCCGAAGCCCTCGCCACCATGAAGACCCTCGGCAAGCTCGAGGATCAGCTTATCAAGATGAACGGCAAGCCCTAATCCCTTGCCGTAACGCCTGCTACTAACGTCGCCGTTATGCCCGGCTCCGCACCGGCTACAACGGCGGCATCACGATGGCTCGCGCCCGGAGGCAATCTCATTTTGGGCACGGGTCCTGCATATGGAAGCATTATGAATATTGAAGCCATCGCCATCGGCAAAAATCCGCCCCACGACGTCAATGTGGTCATCGAAGTCCCCATCGGCGGCGAACCGATCAAATATGAAATGGACAAGGACTCCGGCGCCCTCGTCGTCGATCGCTTCCTCTATACGGCCATGCGCTATCCGGGGAATTACGGCTTCATCCCGCACACCCTGTCGGAAGACGGCGACCCCTGCGACGTGATCGTTGCCAACACCCGCGCCATCGTCCCCGGCGCCGTGATGAGCTGCCGCGTCGTCGGCGTGCTGATGATGGAAGACGAGGCCGGCGGCGACGAAAAGATCATCGCCGTACCCTCCGACAAGCTGACCCAGCGTTACAAGGGCGTGAAGAACTACACCGACCTGCCGGAGATCACCCTGCAGCAGATCGAGCATTTCTTCCTGCACTACAAGGATCTCGAACCCGGCAAATGGGTGAAGACCAAAGGCTGGGGCGATGCGGACGCCGCCCGCAAGCTCATCGTCGAGGCGATCGAGCGGGCCAAGAAGGCGAAGGCCAAAAAGTAATTTTCTAAAGCCCGGTCTGTTTTCAGCAGGACCGGGCTTTATGCCGTTTCATCCTCCGCCAGACCTAGCTCCTTCTTCATCTGCTCGCGCATGATGAATTTCTGCACCTTTCCGGTGACGGTCATCGGGAAGGCTTCGACGAAGCGCAGATAGCGCGGAATCTTGTAGTGGGCGATCTGCCCCTGGCAGAAGTCGCGCACGTCCTGGTCGATCAAGGTGACGCCATCGCGCACGATGATCCAGGCGCACAACTCCTCGCCATATTTGCGATCGGGAACGCCGATCACCTGCACATCCCTGATCTTGGGATGGCGATAGAGAAATTCCTCGATCTCCCGCGGATAGATGTTCTCGCCGCCCCGGATCACCAGATCCTTGATACGCCCCACAATGTTGCAATAGCCCTCGTCGTCGATGACGGCGAGGTCGCCGCTGTGCATCCAACCATCGCTGTCGATCGCCTTGGCGGTCTGCTCGGCATCGTCCCAATAGCCCCGCATGACGAGATAGCCGCGCGCGCATAATTCGCCCGAGACGCCGCACGGCACGGTGTTGCCGTCCACATCGACGATCTTGACCTCCCCATGCGGCTGGATGCGCCCGACGGTGGAGACGCGCCGCTCCAGCGGATCGTCGACGCCGCTCTGAAAAGAGACGGGCGAGGTCTCCGTCATGCCGTAAGCGATGGTCACCTGCGGCATATGCAGCTCGCTGATGACGCGTTTCATCACCTCGATCGGGCAAGGGCTGCCCGCCATGATCCCCGTGCGCAGACTGGAGACATCGAACGTGGCGAAATCCGGGTGATCGAGCACACCGATGAACATGGTGGGAACGCCGTAAAGCGCCGTGCAGCGTTCTTGCGCCACCGTCTCCAGAACGGCACGCGGCTCAAACGCTTCCGCCGGATAGATCATGGTCGCGCCATGGGTGAGGCAACCGAGATTGCCCATCACCATGCCGAAGCAATGGTAGAGCGGCACGGGAATGCACAGGCGATCACCGGGAGCGAGACGGATCGCATCGCCGACGAAGCGGCCATTGTTGAGGATGTTGCGATGGCTCAGTGTCGCGCCCTTCGGCGCCCCCGTCGTGCCGGAGGTGAATTGAATGTTGATGGGCTCTTGCGCGCTGAGTTCGCGGCCACGGGCTTGAAGCGCCGCCAACTCGGCCTCGCTCGGCGCAACGAGCAGATCGTCGAAATTCGCCATGCCTGGCGTGTGCTCGGTGCCGAGACGAAACACCCATTTGAGGCTTGGAAACCGCGCCGCCTGCAAAGCGCCGGGCGGACAGTCCCGCAACTCCGGCGCAAGATCGCCCAACATGGCCAGATAGTCGCTCGTCTTGAAGGACGCGGCCAAGACGATGCCACGGCAGCCGACCTTGTTGATCGCATAGTCCAACTCGGCCCGGCGATAGGCTGGATTGATGTTGACCAGAATGAGCCCGGCCTTCGCCGTCGCGAACTGCGTCAACGCCCATTCGACATTGTTCTGCGACCAGATCGCCAGCCGATCGCCTTTGGCAAAGCCCAGGCGCATGAACGAACAGGCCAGCGCATCGACCTTGGCGCGTAGCTCGCCATAGGTGAGCCGGATGTTCTGATGGCGCGAGACCAGAGCTTCGCGATCGGCATGGTGGGCACAGACCTCGTCGAAATAGCGCCCAATCGTTTCCTCGATCAGTGGCCCATCGGTCGCGCCCGTCACGAAACTGAGGTTCGCCATCGCCCTCTCCGGCTCGTCGTCCTACCCTGATCGGCGATTGTTCTGCACGGATCGGTGATGGACAAGCGCCTAGATGGTTTTCCGGTTGACCGATGGCAGGAAGCCTGTGATCCTTCCCAAAATCCTGGGAGGGGACAATGAGATTTGCACGCATCGTGGCGGTCGTCGCGGCCATGGCCGCCGGCCTGACAGCACAAATGACGTCGACGCAGGCGCAAGACAACTATCCCGACAAGCCCGTGCGCATCATGCTTGGCTTCGCCGCTGGATCGGGTGCCGACATTCCCGCCCGCTTCCTGCTCGAACAGCTTCGCCAGATCACCAACGGCGCCACTTTCATCGTCGACAACCGGCCCGGCGCCTCCGGCAATATCGCCGTTGATGCCGGCGCCAAGGCCAAGCCAGACGGCTACACCCTGCTGCTCGCCTCCACCGCCACCACGGCCGGCAATGCGGCGCTCTATAAGCCCGTTCCCTTCGACGTGAAGAAGGAACTGGTACCAATAGCCGCTCTGCACGAAAACGGTTTCGCTCTGGCGATCGGCCCGGACAATCCCTCGAAAAATGTCGCCGAGTTGACCCAATATCTCAAAGCCAAAGGCAAGCGCGCCACCTATGGCTGGGCGACCACCGTCGGGCTCGCCGCCTCCGTCGCCTATACCTCCGGCGCCAGCCTCGACATGACGCCCGTCGCCTACAAGATCACGCCCGATGCGGTGCGCGATCTGTCCGCCGGCCAGCTCGATTTCGTCTTCGTCGACACGCTCTATGCCAGCGGCCAGGAGCGGCAAGGCAAGGTGAAACTGCTCGCGGTGACGACGGCCGCCGCCAATCCTGCCATGCCGAACGTGCCGACCATGGACTCGCTCGGCTACCGCACCTCCGACACGACGCCGATCTGGGCCATGTGGGCACCGACCGGCACGCCGAAGCCGATCCTCGACAAACTGGCCAACTGGTTCATGCAGGCGGCCGGCTCGAAAGCCTATGCCGACTTCCTGCTCAACAACGGCGGCGTGCCGGTGAAGGGCGATGCGGCCTTCATGACGAAGAAACTCGACGAAGCCATCGTCGCCTGGAACAAGGTGGCGGAAGTGGCGAAGATCGATATCAAGTAAAGCAACGCGGCACTCTTGGTGTCATCCCCCGACACCTGCGCAGCAGGTGATCGGGGATCCAGGAGCGTGCGATAAAACGATTTAGACAGAAGCGGTTGCCCCTGGGTACCGGATCACGCCGTTGGCGTGTCCGGTATGACACCAGGCGCTTGGCTCACGCCGCCTTCTTGTCTTCCTTCGCCATTACAAAATCATAGGTGATGGTGACGAAGGGCTCGTTCATCACCTTGCCGTCGGGCGCTTTGCCCGGCGGATGTTCCTTGTATTCGCGGATCAGCGATTCCTTGACGCCGAACACCGCATCGGAATCGATGTATTTGTCGGTCGGGTCGAAGATATGCGTCACCAGCCGGCGATGGCCTGCGGCCGTGAAGATGAAATGCAGATGCGCAGGCCGCATCGGATGACGGCCCTGCGCGCGCAGCATTTCACCAACCGGACCATCGGTCGGCACCGGATAGCAGGTCGGCTTGATCGACCAGAAGAAATAGCGGCCTTCGCTATCGGTCTTGAAGCGACCGCGACCGCCCGGCCCGCCCAGCTTTTCCATCTGCTGCACGTCATAGAAACCGTCGTCGTCGGAATGCCAAACGTCCATCTGCGCATTGGCGAGCGGCGTGCCATCCTCCGAGCGCAACGTGCCGTAGATATAGGCCGGCTCGCCCTTCATATTGCCGTGGATGTCGTCGCCCATCTTGCAGTCAGGCATCTGCGCCGTCCAGAACGGCCCCAGCACCGTCGACTGGGTGATGTCGCCATGCACCGGATGGTTGATGGAATCGACCAGGGTCGACACACCAAGCGTATCGGAGAGCAACACGAATTCCTGCCGCACGTCGTCACAGATCTGGCCCGTGCGCGTCAGGAAGTCGATGGCGAAACCCCATTCTTCCTCCGTCGGGCGCACGTCGCGCACGAAGTCGTGCAGATGCTTCACCAATGAGGTGCAAACTTCTTTCACCCGCGCATTCGGCGCATTGGCGAAGCGCTCAATCACCGCCGGCGTAATGCTGTTTTCGTCGAGCTCGCGCATACTATCCCCTCAAAGAAACGTGATCTCTTTCGTGTTCTGATTAGTCGGGCCCAATCAATCGTGGCCCCAAGACAGGGGCTTGCCGGCCAGCCATTCTTCGCCCGCTGCATAAAGCGCCTCGACGCGCTCGCCCTTCAGCCCCGGCATGTTGGTCTTCACCGGGAAACCAATCTTCGACTGGATGTAGGCGAGATGGCGATAGCCCTCGGGGAAGGAGTTGAGCAGTTTTTCGTCGAGCGGCACTTTCTCGCCGGCCCGCACCGGGTCCATGCGATCCTTCTCATAGATCGGCTGGCGCAGCACGAAGCCCCATTTGCCGTCGCGCTTCTCCAGGAAATCGTAGAAGCGGCCGACGCAGACCACGTCGACGAGAATGTCGTGCACGGTGTCGCGCTGAGAAATATGCATCTTGGTTTCGGCGATGGCGCGATTGCCACGGATCTCCGACGTATGCGCGCCCTGCGAATGCAGAATGCTCACGCCAGCAGCCCAGGCCTTCTTGTTCATGGCGATGAATTCATCGCCGGTGCCCTGCGTCCAAGTGGCGAACATCTTGCCATCCGGATGCCAGACCGTGCGGAACTTCTCCCAATAGCCGGCATCGCGCCACAGCACCCAATTGTCGACAAGCTGGCGCACGGCGATACGGTCGAGCACGTCCTGATCCATTTCCACAGCCACTCCTTTGCATTCCTCGTGTTCTAAAACGTCGTCAGAGACGCGCCGCCTTGGCGATCACGTCGGCCGATACCTTTGGATGCGTCAGCGCCACCACATGGTCATGCGGCAGGCGCTCGACGAAAGCGAATTGCGGGTCTTTGCTGGCGCGCGCGTAGAAGGGCGCGAACGACGAAGCCGGATTGGCTCCGCACCAGACATAGACGTAGTTCACCCCTTGCGGACGTTCGCGGAAGCCCTTGACGGGTTCGGTCATGGTCTTGGCCGGATGCGGTCCGATGCGCGTCGCGCACAAAGCCAACAAGGTTTCGTCGGTCACGCTCCAGCGCTGCGCCAGATCGGGCGGCGGCACGGGCTGCCCCGCCTTGTCCAAGTCGTGCGCAAGCTGGTTGTTCACAAGATCGGCGAGCGACTCCCCATCCTTCGGATCGAAGGCGTCGAAATAGACTAAAGTCCGAATGCGGTCCTTGACGCGCGTCAAAACGCCATTGGCGACCATGCCGCCATAGCTCCAGCCGACCAAGGTCACGTCGCGCAGGTCTTCCATTTCGATGTGATTGACGATGTCCACGATGTGGGTCGACAGATCGATGTCGGGAGCAAGTTGATGCCGGCGTTCGCCAAGCCCGCTCATCGTCGGCGTGGTGACGTCAAACCCTTCCGCGCGCAGCAGCCGCGCCACATCGCGCCATACCCAGCCGCCGAACCACGCGCCGTGCACCAGTACGATCGTGCCTTTGCCGTCCGTCAATCGTCCCTCCTCGATTTGCCCCATAGCGTTTTGCGGTTTGACATCGTCAAAACCGTAAAGACGCGTCAAGCGCGTCATGGCGGTCTCTCTCGTCCCTGTTGCGCGGTCAAGAGGTTGCAAGCCTTTGCATGAGAACGTCTCCGCCTTCCGCCCGTCATGGCCGCCAGCTAAGGTGGGCGGCTTCCACAGGCCCGGCCGGATGGCGATTGACGCGCGCCATCTGTTCTATAAAAAGAACAAAGCGTCCTGTTTTATGAAATCCCCGCGAGGTGCCATGACCGATACGCCTGCCCCTGGTTTCTCCACCCTCGCCGTCCATGCCGGCGCCCAGCCCGATCCGGCCACCGGCGCGCGCGCCACCCCAATTTATCAGACGACGTCGTTCGTCTTCGACGATGTCGATCACGCCGCCTCGCTGTTCGGCCTGCAGGCGTTCGGCAACATCTATACGCGCATCACCAACCCGACCAACGCGGTGTTGGAAGAGCGGGTGGCAGCGCTGGAAGGCGGCACGGCGGCACTCGCCGTCGCCTCAGGGCACGCCGCCGAATTCCTCGCCTTTCATGCGCTGATGCAACCGGGCGACGAAGTGATCGCCGCGAATAAGCTCTATGGCGGCTCGATCAACCAGTTCAACCACTCGTGGAAAAACTTCGGCTGGAACGTCAAATGGGCCGATCCCGATGATCTCGCCTCGTTCGAAGCCGCCGTCAGCCCGCGCACCAAGGCGATCTTCATCGAATCCATCGCCAATCCCGGCGGCGTCATCGTCGACATCGAAGCGATTTCCAAGATCGCCAAGCGCGCCCGCGTGCCGCTGATCGTCGACAACACGCTGGCGACCCCCTATCTGCTCCGTCCCTTCGAACACGGCGCCGACATCGTCATCCATTCGGCGACGAAATTCATGGGCGGCCACGGCAATTCCATCGCGGGCGTCATCGTCGACGGCGGCACGTTCGATTGGCTCGCCGACAAGCGCTATCCGATGATCTCGGCACCGCGTCCGGAATATAACGGCATGACTTTAGGTGAGACGTTCGGCAATTTCGCCTTCGCCATCGCCTGCCGCGTGCTCAGCCTGCGCGATCTCGGCCCCGCATTGTCGCCGTTCAATGCCTTCATGGTGCTGACCGGCATCGAGACCCTGCCACTGCGCATGCAGCGCCATTCCGACAATGCCTTGAAGGTAGCGGAATTTCTCTCCGGCCATCCGGCGGTGAAATGGGTTTCCTATCCGGGCCTGAAGGGCGACCGCTATTACAATCTGGCGCAGAAATATTGTCCGAAGGGCGCCGGCGCTGTGTTCACCTTCGGCCTCAAGGGCGGCTATGACGCGGGCATCGCGCTGGTGAAAAACCTGCAGCTCTTCTCGCATCTCGCCAATGTCGGCGACACGCGGTCGCTGGTCATCCACCCGGCCTCGACCACCCATCGCCAGTTGAGCGACGATCAGAAGGTCGCTGCCGGCGCGGGACCGGACGTGGTGCGCCTGTCGATCGGCATCGAAGACGCGGCCGACATCATCGCCGACCTTGAACAGGGCCTTGCCGCGACCTAAACTCCGGCGAAACAGCGCGGTTGCCGGTTGATCCGGCAATCGCCGACGATTTCAGGAAGACGAACCGGCGACGACAGGCGTCGTAAATCACTGTAGGTCCCGCATGTTCGTCGCCTTTCATCAGTTGCCGTTGATCGTGATGTTTTTCGTCGTCCTGGCGATTAGCATCATCATCTGCGGGCTTTTGATCGCTCTCGTTCGTTTCCTCATCCCCCGGCTCGGTTACGCGCTTGGCGAACCCCTACCGATCCGGGATTCCCTGATCAATGCCTGCGGCGGTCTCTTTGCTCTGATCGTCGCGTTTTCAGCAGCCGGCATATGGAACGATGCGCTTTCGGCGCGCAACGCCGTGCAACGCGAGGCCGACTCGATCGAGAACGCGATGGTTCTTCTGGTCAGTCTCCCCGACGATGTGCAGTCGAAGCTGAAAGGCGATTTGCAAGCCTATCTGAAGGATGTCGTCGCGATCGATTGGCCCGCCATGGCCAAAGCCATGCCGCTCGACGATGCTGTCTTCGACCAGTCGGAAAAGCATTTGCTGGACGCGATCGGCTCTCTCTCGCAACAGCACGTGTCACTGGCTCGTTTGGCGACCTACACACCGTTGCTCAACCAGCTTCTCGATATCCGCCACGCCCGCCTGGCCCGCCTCGCCGCCTCCAATGCCGGCATCACATGGGCACAATGGATCGCCATGTGGCTGATCTCGACCTCCACACTTCTCGCCATCATTGTCTGCAACAGTCACGCCTTCCGTATGCAGATCGTCGCCTCGTATATTTATGTCCTGGTCGCATCGGCTGCCTATTTCGTCATCCTGGCGCATGATCGGCCCTTCGTCGGCCGGATATCGATCCCGCCAACCGCGATGCAAAGCCTGCTTCTTCCACGATAGAACCTATAGAGGTGATGACATGGCAATCCTGATCCTCGGCCTCATCATCTTTCTCGGCGCCCATACGCTGACGACTTTGCGCGAAACCCGCGCCGGGCTGATCGCGCGCTTTGGCGAGAACGGCTACAAGGGCCTCTATTCCCTCGTCTCGGCCGTCGGCCTGATCCTCATGGTCTATGGTTTCGGCAGCTATCGCGCTGCCGGCTATATTCCCATCTGGGATCCGCCGGTCTGGACGCGGCATCTGGCGATCCCCCTCGTCTGGCTCGCCTTCATCGCCATCATCGCGACCTATGCGCCGCCGGGCAAGATCAAGGGGTGGCTGCATCACCCCATGCTCGTCGCCATCAAGATCTGGGCCTTCGCGCATCTGCTCGCCAATGGCGATCTCGGCGGCATCCTCCTGTTCGGCTCGCTGCTCGCCTGGGCGGTGTGGGATCGCATCGCCGTGAAGAAGCGTGGCGACCTCGGCGCGCCGGCCAGCGCCAGTTTCACCAAGGGCGACGCCATAGCCGTCATCGCGGGCACGATCGCCGCCGGGGCGATGGTCGCCATCCACCCTTATGTGATCGGCGTGCCGGTCGTGTGAAGCGCCCCATTCCAGCAAGCAGGAAAAATGAACGAAGCCCTCCATTTCCCTTTCAAACCTTTTCGTATGTCTCTTTGGCTTTTGCTGTTTCTGGTTCTCGCCGGCGGTTTCGCCTGGATGGCCTGGCTGTCGCTCAACCCGCATTTCTATGATCATCCGCACGGGCGCCATGCCTGGTTCGGCGAGCTGATGCACGACTTTCCGGTGTCGGTGCGCGTTGGCTTCTGGGCTCTGCTGGCCGCGGTGACGGCTTTCGGCGGCGGCATTTTTCTGCGCCGCTGGCTCAGCGGTTTGTCGCCGCTCAGCCTGTCGGCGCAGGGCATTACCGGTTTCAGCAAGGGCGTCGGCCTCAAGCAGATGACGATCCCCTGGCAGGAGATCGGCAATGTCAGCGTGATGAAGTCCAACCTCAGCATCGCCGGCACGGCCGTCGACACAGGCGGCATCCGCAAGCCAAAGCCGCCGGCAATCACCGTCAACACGTCGATGATCGGCCAGAAGCCGGACAAGCTGCTGGAACGTATCGCCGCTTATCGCAATGGCCTGCAGGGCGCCGATTGAATCAAAATCTCAACGCGAGCCGCTAAACGACTCTGGCAATTCAGGATTTCGCCACCGCCAACCGCCGCCAATGTACGGTGGCGACGATCAGCACGCACATGGCAAAACCCTGATGCGCCAACGCCCAGCCGATGGGGATACGGCCTTCAGGAAACACCAGCAGCAGAGTGGCGATGCCCAATCCCGCCTGGACGATAACCATGCCCAGCAACAGCCAGGCGCGGCCGGCGGCGAGCGTGGCGCGCAGGCTGAAGGCATGCCAGAGCGCGATGGCGAGCAGCGCATAGGCCCACATGCGATGCTGGAATTGCACGATGGTGACGTTCTCGAAGAAATTGCGCCAAGTCGGCTCGAGATCGGTGCGGAACATGAAGTTTGGCACGAAGGAACCGTCCATCAATGGCCAGCTATTGTAGGACAGACCGGCCCGCGAACCGGCCACCAGCGCGCCGAGCGCGATCTGCAATAGAACGGCGATGAGCAAGATCAAGCCACCGCGTTTGGCCCTCGCATCCCGGTCGCTCTTGCCCGACAGGCCGACGGCGATGGCAACCAGGGCCACGAGGGTGATCGAGGCGAGGATCAGATGGATCATCAGCCGTTCGGGCGCCACTTCCGTGCGGCCCGCGAGGCCGGAGGCCACCATCCACCAGCCGACAGCCCCTTGCAAACCGCCGAGCGCCAGCACCGCCGGGAGTTGCCAGCGCAGCTTGCCCTTCACCTGCCCACGCAGCCAGAACCAGAGAAGCGGCAGCGCGAAGGCGATGCCGATCAGGCGGCCGAGCAGCCGGTGCGACCATTCCCAGTAATAGATGAACTTGAAGTCGCTCAGCGCCATCGTGGGAAACATCTGAGAATATTGCGGAATCTGCTTGTATCGCTCGAATTCTGCCAGCCACGCCGCTTCCGACAACGGCGGAATGGCGCCCAGCACCGGCTTCCATTCGGTGATCGACAGGCCGGATTCCGTCAGCCGCGTCGCGCCGCCGACCAGAACCATGGCGAACACCAGCAGCGCGACGCCCCACAGCCAGACCCGCATGGCGGTCTGCCCGCCCGAAACGTCGGTTGTGGAATGAAGAGGCGAAGCGACCGTCTGCGAGGTCATGGTTGAATTCCGCGCTGGGTGCGTTTTGCCGCATGGCCTGCCTGGCCGCTGCAAAGGCGCATCAAAACAAAGACATACGAAAGAGCAAAATGCATTTCTATCGAGACGCGTTTTGCTTTAAAGCGCCCGGAGAGATAAGCCCTTGGCGCGCGGGCGTCCACGGACGTCACGTCGCACCTCAATTGGACAGCAGTGGATCATGAAACGGCGGACGCGGAAACTGATCGGCGCGGCGGTGGTTTTGGCCTTCGTGGTCGTCTATGCGCTCGTCGCCATGGCGCTGGCGCAAGCCCGCGTGTTCCAGGAAGCCCATGCGGTGCTGCGCGGCATCGGCTTCGCCTTGCTCGGCATCGGCTGGATCATCCCGATGTTCCCCTTCATCAAGTGGATGGAAGGCGGCGGCGAGTGAAAGCGCCCTGAGGCGACCCGACGACGCCTCATGCTTCTGCATGAGCTATCAGTTGATTACGGAGCCGCCGTTTCGATGACCACCGCATTATATTTTGCGGATCGGCTCCCACTTTCAAATAGCACTGTGTAGGCGGCAATCAGTACAGCGACGAATAAAACCCAAGCGGTCAAACTCATACTGAAAACTCCTTTTCCTCCCCAAAAGGCGCGGACTGTATACAGTATTTGGTTGGCAGCTCAAAGCCCTTCCGCTTGCAACTTTGGATTGCTAACGTGGCCGGCGACGAGGGCTGACGATGCACGACAATCCATTGCCGTCTTACATCCGTCGAACAGCGCAGAATGCCGCCTCCCTGAACATGCGCAAATTCAGGCGCGATCAGTGGAATGAAGCCGATTGGGCGGTGCTGATCGAAACGAAAGAAAAGCTCATTCGCTCCCATTACAGCCGCTTGGGAGAGGCCATCGATTCAGAAAATCCCTTTCAGCGCTTTCAGATGATCGACATCTTGGAGCGCAACGGGCACCTTCACGGACCGATCTCCGACATCAAAAGCAAGATCGCCATTTATCTCGAGAAGCACGGGTGATCTTGGTTTGATCAAAGGGCAGTGAGACCCTTGATCGTCAGCATCCCGCTCGGCAGCGGATGGACGTCACCTTTTGCTGACTCACCTCTTCGTCTTGCGTCACGATCTCGACCAACGTATCGCCGCGTCGCCAGACATAAAGACAATGCCCAAGACCAGTGCCTGAACAAGCCCAGGTTTCAGGCCGGCCTTTGCAGCGGCCATCATCACTCAAACAGGTCTCGGGCTTCTCGGGCGGCGCGGGCTTCCAGCCCAGCACCTGCAAGCTATCGCGCGCATCGGCATAAATCGTTCCGCTCGGAAAACTCACCGGCGGTCGGCCACCAGTCGAAGATGACAGATTGCGCCGCTCGCCAATCTTCCAGGCGCAGACGCGCGCCGTTGCATTGCTCCAGCATGCTCCTGAAGCCTGCAATTGTCCGAGATTGTAATGGGCGTGGCGCGCGCCAGCCTCGCCGTTCCAATAGCCTTGCGCGACGTTGCGCTCACTCACCTGGACCTGCGCAAACCATTCGATGTTTTGCCCCCGCTTCGCCGAGATTTGAAACGAGCCATCTGGCATGGCGGTGAAATCGCAGGCGCCATCGATGACGCGCCGCCCCTGCACCTCCAGCAAACAATCCGCCGGCCTGGCGTCGGCCGTCGAGATGAAGCCCAGCAAAAGGCTGACGAAGAGAACCAACCGCATATCCCGCTCCTCTGTCGTTCGCGTTTACTCTAGCGCCGGCTTCTGACGACAATGCATCAAATGACGCGCTTCGACGCGGCGAAAACCTAAGCCTCGAACCGCAATTTGCTGACCCGTTCGCGATTGGCGTCCTGAACCTGGCGGCCTTGTTCGAGGAAGCGGTGGATCGTCTGCAATTCCGCCACCGAATAATCGGCGAAGAACTGATCGGCCTCCCGGATATAAACGCCCCAGATCGCATCGAGGGCCTCGCGCCCCTTCTCGGTCAGTTCCATCAGCACGCCACGCCGGTCGGCGGGATCGGGCTTGCGGCGGGCATAACCGGCCCGCTCGATCCGATCGAGCGCGGTGGTCATGGCCCCGCGCGTCAGCCCGGTAAGTTTGGCGACATCGCCGGCCGCAACCGGCCCGTGCCGGACGATGATGTTGACGCATTTGAGATCGGTTCGATTGAGGCCGAGCGCCGCCGCCGCCGTATCGTCGAAGGCATCCGTCGCCTCCTGAAACAGCTCCATCGCCGTACCGATAGCCTGAATGGTTTCCGCGCGCATTTTGCTTGACACTCTAATAGTTTGATTATCTAATTATAAGATATTCAGCATACCTCGTCCACCGCACAACCGCCAGTTGCTTCTTCGGAGCCCAAAATGCCCTCTTTTCACAAAAGCTTACCCCCAAACCATGTCCTGATCGTCGGCGGCGGTATCGCCGGGCCGGCGCTGGCCCTCTTCCTCGACAAGGCCGGCATCCGCTCGACGATTTATGAGGCCCATGCCGAATTGGCCAATATTGGCGGCGCCATCTGCATCGCCCCCAACGGTATGAACGTGTTGGCTGAGATCGGGCTCGCCGATCGGGTTGCCGACGCCGGCACGCCTATCACGAGCATGGCCTTTCATACGCCGAAGGGTCGCCTGCTCGGCACCATGGCCTACGGCCAGACCGCCGGTGCCGGCCGTCCCGCTATCGCTTTATCCCGCGCGGTCTTTCACGCGATGCTGCTAGAGGCGGCCGCCGCGCGGGGCATCGCCATTCATTACGGCAAGCGTCTCGCCGCGATCGACGACGATGGCACGCGTGTGAGCGCAAAATTCGAAGATGGCAGCGCGGCGCAAGGCGACATCCTGATTGGCGCCGACGGCATCCGCTCGCGCGTGCGCCGCTGCATTCTACCTGACGCGCCGGAGCCTGCCTTCACCGGCCTCGTCGGTGCCGGCGGTTTCCTGCCCAATAGCGCCGTGCCGAATGTCGAACCCAACGGCGAACATGTGATGCATCTCGTCTATGGCACCAAAGCCTTCATCGGCTATGCCTTTGGTGATCGCGGCACCTCTGACGGCGCTTTCTGGTGGTATGCGCTTGCCCGCGACACGCCGCTCGATGCCGCAAGCCGCGCAGCGCTCATCGGTGATGCCGGCATGCAGGCGCTGCTGGCGGCGGGCAACAACTGGTCGCCCGACATTCGCGCCATGCTCGCCAAAACCACCCGCGTGATCCCGCCGCTCGATATTTTCGACATGCCCTCGCTGGCGACCTGGTCGTCGGGCCGGATCGCCTTGATCGGCGATGCCGCCCATGCGGTCAGCCCGCATTCGGGCCAAGGGGTCTCGATGGCGCTTGAAGATGCCCTCGTCATGGCGCGCGAGCTGCGCGACGCGCCAACCACTGAGATGGCCTTCGCAACCTTCCTCGAAAAGCGCCGCGAACGCACCGAAAAGGTGATCGCCTTCGGCCGCCACAGCGGCAACAGCAAACGGCATGGCCCGGTGATCAGCTTCATCCAGAGTTTACTGATGCCACTCTTCCTGCGTTTCGCGCCGAGCTTCGCCTGGGTCTATGACCATCGCGAGGAATGGGAGCGGCCCGAAGAAGCGAAGCGTGCAGCGTGATGCATAAAAAGGAAAGCCCGGTCTGACCGGGCTTTCTCATTCCTAGATCACGCTTCACTTGGTCAGCGGACACCCGCTTTCCGCCGCGCTCGGATAGGCCTGATCGCCCGGCACCGTGGCGAGCAGTTTGTAATAGTCCCACGGCCTCTTCGACTCCGCCGGCTTCTTGACCTCGAACAGATAGACGTCATGCACCATGCGACCATTGGCCAGCACCTTGCCACCGTTGAACACATCGTCATCGACGGGCATCTCCCGCAGCTTCTTCGCCACGACCTCGCTGTCCTTGCTGTTGGCCGCCTTGACTGCCTTCAGATATTGCAAGGTCGCCGAATAGGTGCCGGCTTGGATCATGCTCGGCATGCGGCCGGTGCGTTTGAAATAGCGCTCGGCGAAGGCGCGCGATCTGTCATCGCGGTCCCAGTAATAGGATTCTGTCAGCACCAGGCCCTGCGCCGCCTGGAGGCCGAGGCCATGCACTTCCGCCAGGGTCATCAGCAAGCCTGCCATTTTCTGGCCGCCGGCGACGATGCCGAATTCCGACGCCTGCTTGATCGAATTGATCGTATCAAGACCGGCATTGGCGAGACCGATGACCTTCGCCTTCGAACTTTGCGCCTGCAACAGGAAGGACGAGAAGTCGGACGAATTCAGCGGATGGCGCACCGAGCCCAGCACTTTGCCGCCCTTGGCTTTGACAATAGCCGAAGTGTCTTCTTCCAGCGAATAGCCGAAGGCATAGTCGGCTGTCAGGAAGAACCAGGTGTTGCCGCCCTGTTCGGTCAAGGCACCTCCCGTGCCCACCGCCAATGAGCGGGTGTCGAAAGACCAATGGAACCCATAGGGCGAACAGGCATCGCCACTGATGCGCGAGGTCGCCGCGCCGATGACGATGTCGATCTTCTTCATCTGCTTGGTCAAATCTTGGACAGCCAAGGCGACCGAGGACGTCGTCAATTCGGTGATCATGTCGACGCCATCGACATCATACCATTTGCGGGCGATGCTGACGGCCAGATCCGGCTTGTTCTGGTGGTCGGCGGTCACGAGGTCCACCTTCTGCCCAAGAACTGAGCCGCCGAAATCCTCGATCGCCATTCGGGCCGCTTCCACCGACCATTTGCCGCCATAATCGGCATAGACGCCGGACTGGTCGTTAAGGATGCCGATTTTGACGCCTTGCGCCCAGGCGGAACCACCCAGCAACAGGCTGCAGGCGGCGACAGCCGACAAAAGTCTTCCGGTCATAGAGCCCTCCACACGTTCTCAGAGCCGCCGACAGCCCGATGGGAACCAACGAACGATCCGACCCAAAAGCTTTGTCAGGTTCAATCAGACTATTTGCCAATTCGCAGGCCGCCAAAGACCGGCTTACCAAGGCTGGGCACGCCCTCACCCGCGTGGGTCGGGAACCCAGGACCCGGAACCTTGGAGACGCCTTGCACTGATGAGTTTCGTCATCCACACTGCCAACGGTTCACGACGAGGCAGGACAAAGCCCTAAGCGCCGATGGCGCTGGTGTAGTGGTCTCAGAGCAGGCCATTTTAAAAAAGCAGAACGAATAGCTTGCCAGATGGTGTTGCGGCCGAGAGGGAGACGAAGGGCGGCGTTAGCAGCAACCGACATCAAACGTGCTGGGGAAGGCACATGCGATGTCGCGATGACGTTGCCTCTCCGATGCCGAGCGGTGGTTGGGAGAGATGTGATTGGCAGAAGACTACATTCTTGAAACCCAAGGGCTGACCAAGGAGTTTGCCGGTTTCGTCGCGGTTCATGACGTGAACCTGCGTATCAAGCGAGGCAGCGTTCATGCCCTGATCGGCCCCAACGGCGCCGGCAAGACCACGTGTTTCAACCTGCTGACGAAGTTCCTCACTCCGACGCGCGGTCAGATTCTTTATAAGGGGCAAGACATCACGGCCATGAAACCGGCCGATGTCGCCCGGCTCGGCCTCGTGCGTTCCTTCCAGATCTCAGCCGTCTTCCCTCACCTGACCGCGCTTGAGAACGTGCGCGTGGCCTTGCAACGCCAGCACGGCGACTCGTTCGACTTCTGGCGCTCGAAGAGCGTGCTGAACCGATTCAACGATCGTGCCAAGGAATTGCTGAACGACGTCGGCTTGAGCGCCTTCGCCGAGACGCAGGCGGTCGAAATGTCATACGGCCGCAAACGCGCGTTGGAGATCGCCACCACCTTGGCGCTCGATCCCGAGATGATGCTGCTCGACGAGCCGATGGCCGGCATGGGCCATGAGGATATCGACAAGATCGCCGCCCTCATCAAGCGCATCTCCGCCAAATATACGATCGTCATGGTTGAACATAATCTCAGCGTCGTCGCCAATCTCTCCGATCGGATCACCGTTCTGGCGCGCGGCCGTGTGTTGGCGGAAGGCAATTATGCCGAACTGACCAAGGACGAACGCGTCAAGGAAGCCTATCTGGGAGCCGGCCATGCTTGAGACCGCGACGCCTGTTTCCGGTCTGGATGCGACCGATAACGCCAATCTCGTTCTGTCGGTGCGCAATCTCGAAGCCTGGTATGGCGAATCCCACGTTTTGCACGGCATCGATTTCGACGTGCGCGAGGGCGAGGTGGTGACCTTGCTCGGACGCAACGGCGCCGGCAAGACCACGACCTTGAAATCGATCATGGGGATCATCGGCAAGCGCACGGGCTCCGTCCGCTTTCGCGGCAAGGACATCGTGCGCACCGCCTCCGACAAGATCGCCCGACAAGGCATCGCCATCTGCCCGGAAGAACGCGGCATCTTCGCCAGCCTCGACGTGCGCGAAAACCTCATGCTGCCGCCGATGGTGCAGCCCGGCGGCTTGACGCTCGATCAGATTTTCGAACTGTTCCCCAATTTGAAGGAGCGGCTGAACAGCCAGGGCACGAAACTGTCCGGCGGCGAACAGCAGATGCTGGCTATCGCCCGCATCCTGCGCACCGGCGCGCGCTTCCTCATGCTGGACGAACCGACCGAAGGCCTGGCGCCCGTCATCATTCAGCAGATCGGCAACACCATCGCGCGGCTCAAGTCGCAGGGCTTCACCATCCTGCTGGTCGAACAGAATTTCCGTTGGGCCTCGACCGTTGCCGATCGCTTCTATGTCGTCGAGCACGGCAAGGTGATCGACCATTTCAGCAACGCCAAGCTGCAAGACAATATGGAGAAATTGCACGTCTATCTCGGCGTCTAAAAGACGGAGAGCGGACGCGCCTCAGGGAGTGGTTGAAGGAGTAGACCATGATCAAAGCATTTTCAGCCTTGCTTTTCACGACCGCCCTCGCCTGCGCCGGCAGCGCCGCGCTGGCTCAAGACAAGACCGTCAAGATCGGCGCGCTCAGCGACCAATCCGGCCTCTATGCCGATCTCGGCGGCCCGGGCTCGACGCTCGCCGCCCAGATGGCGGCGGAGGATTCAGGCCTGACGCAGAAAGGCTGGAAGATCGACATCATTTCTGCCGATCATCAGAACAAGCCTGACATCGGCAGCAATATCGCGCGCCAATGGTTCGACGTCGAGAAGGTCGACATCATCGTCGACGTGCCGAATTCCGGCGTCGCGCTGGCCGTCAACAATATCGTGCGCGAGAAGAACGGCGTTTACATCAATTCCGGCGCCGCAGCGTCCGATCTGACCAATTCGCAGTGCTCGCCCAATACGGTGCACTGGACCTATGACACCTATATGCTGGCGCACGGCACTGGCGGCGCGCTGGTGAAAGCCGGCGGCGATAGCTGGTTCTTCATCACCGCCGACTATGCCTTCGGCGCGGCGCTCGAACGCGACACCACCGCCGTGGTGAAAGCCGGTGGCGGCAGAGTGCTCGGCAGCGTCAAACATCCGCTGAACTCCTCGGACTTCTCGTCCTTCCTGCTGCAGGCCCAGGCCTCCAAGGCCAAGATCATCGGCCTCGCCAATGCCGGTGGCGACACCACCAATACGATCAAGCAGGCCGCTGAATTCGGCATCGTCAGCGGTGGCCAGAAACTCGCCGCGCTCCTCCTCTTCCTCAGCGACGTGCATTCGCTCGGCCTGAACGTGGCGCAAGGGCTGAACTTCACCGAATCCTTCTATTGGGACACCAACGATCAGACCCGCGCCTTCGCCAAGAAATTCCAGGAGCGCATGCGCAACAAGCAGATGCCGACCATGGTTCACGCCGGCGTCTATGCGGGCGTGCTGCATTATCTCAAGGCGCTCGAAGCCATGGGTGGTAATTCTCACGATGGCGCCAAGATCGTCGCCAAGATGAAGGAAATGCCGACCGACGATCCGCTGTTCGGCAAGGGCAAGATCGAAGCGAACGGCCGCAAGATTCACCCGGCCTATCTCTTCGAAGTGAAGAAGCCGTCGGAATCCAAGGGCCCGTGGGACTACTACAAGCTCGTCTCCACCATTCCGGCCGAGCAGGCTTTCACGCCGCTGTCGGAAAGCACCTGCGCTCTCCTGAAGAAATAAGATCGGCGGCCCGGCGGCACCCACCGCCGGGCACCATCCTCCGATCCAGAGCCTGAAAGACCGATCGCGATGCAAGCCCTTTACGCCCAACTTCTGGTGGGTCTGATCAACGGCTCCTTCTATGCGCTTTTGAGCCTGGGGCTCGCCGTCATTTTCGGCATGCTCAACATCATCAATTTCGCCCACGGCGCTCTCTATATGATGGGCGCCTTCGTCGCCTATTTCTTCCTCGAATATACTGGGCTCGGCTACTGGTGGTCACTGCTGCTGGCGCCCATCGTCATCGGCCTGTTCGGCATGGTGCTCGAACGCACCATGCTGCATCGCCTGCAAGGCCTCGATCATCTTTATGGATTGCTGCTGACCTTCGGCCTCGCGCTCATCATCCAGGGCCTGTTCCAGAATTATTTCGGTTCCTCCGGCCTGCCCTATGCCATCCCTGAGCAATTGCGCGGCGGCATCAACCTCGGCTTCATGTTCCTGCCCATCTATCGCGCCTGGGTGGTGGTCTTCTCTCTCGTCGTCTGTTTCGCCACCTGGTTCCTCATCGAGCGCACGAGGCTCGGTGCCTATCTGCGCGCGGCGACGGAAAACCCCACTCTTGTGCAAGCCTTCGGCATCAACGTTCCCCGTATGATCACTCTCACCTACGGTCTCGGCGTCGGTCTCGCGGCGCTGGCCGGCGTCCTCTCCGCGCCGATCAATCAGGTCCGCCCCTTGATGGGCGCGGATCTGATCATCGTCGTCTTCGCTGTGGTGGTAATCGGCGGCATGGGCTCGATCATGGGTTCGATCATCACCGGCTTCGCGCTCGGCGTGATCGAGGGACTGACGAAATATTTTTATCCCGAAGCCTCCAACACCGTCGTCTTCGTTCTGATGGTGCTGGTGCTACTGGTGAAGCCGACGGGACTGACGGGACGGGCCAACTGACATGACATCGATTACCGCGAGCACCAACCCGGCCAACAACACCCGCGACGAAAGCATCGTCTTCGTCGTCATGGCCGTGATCCTGGCCGTCGTCCCCTTCACCGGGCTCTATCCCTATTTCGTCATGCAGGCACTGTGCTTTTCCTTATTCGCCTGCGCCTTCAATCTGCTGATCGGCTATGGCGGTCTTTTGTCGTTCGGCCATGCCATGTTCCTGGGCACGGCCGGCTATGTCACCGCTCATGCCTTGAAGGTCTGGGGTTTCGAGCCGGCGCTGGGCATTCTCCTGGGCGTCGCCGCCTCCGCCGCACTCGCGGTGCTGACCGGCCTCATCGCCATTCGCCGACAGGGCATCTATTTCGCCATGATCACCTTGGCGCTGTCGCAGCTCCTCTATTTCATCTATCTGCAAACACCGTTCACCCATGGCGAGGACGGCATCCAGGGCGTGCCGCAGGGCCGGCTGTTCGGCTTCATCGATCTCTCCCGCCCCCTCACCCTCTATTATTTCGTTCTCATCGTTTTCCTGCTCGCCTTCCTGCTCATCTTCCGCATCATCAATTCGCCGTTCGGCGAAGTCTTGAAATCGATCCGCGAGAACGAACAGCGGGCGATCTCGCTTGGCTATCGCGCCGATCAGTACAAGCTCATGGCCTATATTCTGTCCGGCGCGCTCGCCGGCCTCGCCGGTTCCCTGAAAGTGCTGGTCGCGCAGAATGCGGGTCTAACCGATGTGCACTGGTCGATGTCCGGTGAAGTGGTTTTGATGACTTTGCTTGGCGGCCTCGGCACGATCTTCGGTCCGATCGTCGGCGCCTTCATCATCATCACCATGCAGCAATATCTCGCCCAGTTCGGCCAATGGGTGATCGTGATGCAGGGCGTGATCTTCGTGGTCTGCGTGCTCACCTTCCGCCGTGGCATCGTCGGCGAGATCGCGCACTATTTTAAGCGCTCGCTTTAAAGGGTAAGAGACGCAGCAGCGACATCATCACCGTCACGGTGATGATGAGCAAAGCCCCGCTGAAACGCCACGGCAAAGCCAGAAATTCGCTCAACAGCTCGCCCCCGACGCAGACGACCAGTTCCAACAGACAGAGCAACACCCACGGCGCCGCCCGAACCGCGTACCCAGGCGCCGCATCGGCGCGCATCGACTGGCGCATATAGGCAAAGACGAAGAGCCCGATCAGCGGCACGAGCAGGATCAGTTGGATGATCGCGAGCGCCCGCGGCGACAGCGAAAAGACGAGATAGAAGAAGGCGGCAATATAACCCGCTACGACATTGGCCAGCAAAGGCGGCCAGATCAGCGCTTGTATCGCGATCGGCGCAACCCCGTAGTCCCCCCGCGCGACAACTCTGTTCGCCAGGACGACAGCGGCGCTCGCCAGCAGGATATAAGCCAAACCGATCAACACGCCGCCCAGACCCAAAGCACCGACTTGCATCGCCGTGATCACGGTCGCGGCCAACGCGGCAAAACCGCCAAGAAAGGGCGCGATCCAAACCAACCAGAAGCCATTGCCGATGCCAGGCAGATCGATGCGATCGGCCAGCCAGACCAGCAGCAGCGTGCCGCCCACCAAGGCGGCGATCACGGCGAGCATGGTCGTATTGTCGTCCGCCTGCAAAAGCCCCGCTCCCGCCAAAGCGGAAACCACGCCATAGGCCTGCATTGTCGCAAGAACGACGACGAAAATAAGCAGCAGACGGTAGGCCATTGCAGGAGAACGGGCCTGCCACTGCGCGAAGGGCGGGATCGCCAGTTTGGCGATCTCGAAAAAGATCAGCACGCTCAGAAACGGCATCAGCCCCAAGGCCATGACCGACAGACGGCTCATGGCACCTTGCATGGGCATGGCGGCGAGCCGCTCGACATCAAGGCCCGGCAACGGGATCTTGCTGCCCAGCGCATAAACAACCAGCACACCAGCAACGACCGCCAGAGGTCGCCAGGATCGTTCCGTCCGCGCCGGTTCCATCATCTACCGCTTCCCGATTCCTCGTCGGAAGATCGTAGTCGCGGTACCGGGTGAAGGCTACAGCTAAGCTGCGTTCACTCGCCGGCCCCTGTTCCACAGGGCGAAGGGCGCGCCCGACAGCAGCACTTCAAGAAAGGCCCGGTCCTGCCAATGGCCGTTCACCGAGAGGCGCGGCAATGCGGTTAGGTGCTTAGCGTGCTCGGGGAACACCATGCCGGGCCGGGTCGTCACCGCGCTGGCGAAACCGAGTTCCTCAGCCAGCGCGAATTCACGCGGTCCCGCCGAGGTCGGATCGCCGACGGGAAATGCCAGATGGCGCGCCGGCTGGCCGATCTCGCGTTCGATGATCGCGCGGCTCTCCGCCAGTTCACGCCGCGCGAAAGCCTCATCATGCTTGGCGAGCATCGGATGGGTCAGCGTATGCACGCCGATGGTGCACAGCGGATCGCGCGCGATCTGGCGCAGGCCATCCCAATCGAGGCACAACCGCTCGACGAGTTTCACGGGCGCGACACCGGCTTGCCGCGCGAGACCGGCAATGCGATCGAGCAAATCCTGTTCGGAACCAGCGCGCAACGGCCAATAGAGCGCCCGGAAGGCCTCGGCTTTTTCCGTGTCGTTGCGGCAATCAAGCATGAACCGCGTGCCGCCGATCTCAATCTCGATCTGGTCGAGGGCGCGGATCGCCTCTTCAAGCTCCACCCACCAGAGCCTTGCCGTACGCCCGGCGAAGCCAGTCGTCACATAGAGGGTGAACGGCGCCTCGTGGCGGCGCAGGATCGGCAGGGCATATTCGAGATTGTCCTTATAGCCATCGTCGAAGGTCAGCACGGCAAAGGGCTTTTCCCCGCGCTGCCCCAGCCGTTCGACGGCCTGATCGAGGCTGACGATCTGGAAGCCCTCGCCGCGCAAAGTGTCGATCACCGTCTCCAGAAAATCCGGCGTGATCTCCAGAAGCCGGTTCGGCGCAAAACCTTGCCCCGCCCACGGCCGCACGTGATGGAACATCAGAATCACGCCCGCGCCACGGGCAAAGCGCGCCGCCCGGTGCAGCCCCGTGGCCCGGAACACCGCGAAACCGGCCGCGATGGCCTTTTCCTTGACGCTCGCGCGCATGGCAGATTCACAACCTCGGATAAGTCCGCATTGACAATTGCAAGCTATTTTAACAGTCCATCATAGACGGCAGTTACGAACAAATCGTCGCGACGCCCCTGTCGCGCAAACCATGGCCGAGAGCGTGAGCATACTTCCTCGCATCGAGATTCACGACGATCCGGCCGGCGTCCTCGACGCCTGGGCCGAACTGGAGGCGATCGCGCCGGCTTCCGTGTATCAGACACGGCGCTGGTTGCTGCCGTGGATCGAGACCGTCTGCCCGGCCGCCGGCATCCGCCCGCTCCTGATCCTCACCCGCGATCCGGGCAGCGGCGCACCGCAAATGCTGCTGCCTTTCGGCATCCAGACGGCGGGCGGCCTGCGGCTGGCCCAGTTCCTCGGCGGCCGCGACTCCAACGCCAATCTCGGCCTGTATCGGCCGGGCAGCGAGCCGCCCCGCAACATTCTCGTGGCCATTCTGATGCAGGTGGCCCAGGCCAGCGCGCTGAAGCCGGACGCCTATGTGCTGGCCAACCAGCCTCTTACTTGGGAAGGCCGTCCCAATCCTTTCGCTGCGCTCGGCCGCCAGGACAGTCCGAGCTTTTGCTATTCGACCACGCTCACCGCCGATTTCGAAGCGCTCGCCAAGGAGCGATTGTCGGCCGATACCCGTAAGAAACTGCGCTACAAGGCGCGTAAACTCGAAGAACAGGGCCCGGTCGCCTACCACAAGGCCATGACCGCCGAAGAGATCGAGGCGACGATCGACACTTATCTGGCGCAGAAGCGTGAGCGCTTCGCCCAGATGAACATCACTTCCGACATGCGCAACGATGTGGCGCTGGCTTATTTTCGCCGTTCCTGCCTGCCGCGTGACGGAGAAGCACCCGCGATCGAACTGCACACGCTGGCGATGGGCACCCGCATCATTGCCATTTATGGCGGCGGCATCCATCGCGGCCGCTTCCATGGCATGATCAATTCCTTCGACATGGATCCGATGATCGCCCGTTTCAGCCCCGGCGATCTGCTGCTGCAACGCTTGATCGAAGCCAAATGCCAGGACGGTCTGACGCGCTTCGATCTCGGCATCGGCGAAGGCCGCTACAAGAACACCTGGTGCAACGAGGCCGAGCCGCTGTTCGACACGTTGATCGGCCAAAGCGGCGCCGGCAAGGCTTTCGTGGCGATGGAAAAGACCCGCCGCCGCGCCAAGCGCCTCATCAAGCAAAGCGAATGGGCCTGGCCAATGGCGAAGCGCCTGCGCGCCAGCCTCGGCTTTCTGCGTCGAAATTAAATCAAGCCGCGTCGCTAACCACCGGCCGACGGCTCGGCCGCGGCATTTCCGGCGCCGGCGAGGTTTGCATGACGACGGCTTCGCCAGCGCCGGCTTCCACCAGCGATGAACCAAGCGCCGTTGCCACTGGTCCCATCGCGGGCGAAACCACACAGACGCAATCGGCGGCTGGCGCCAGCCCCTTGGTGATTCCATCATCCGCCACCGGCGGCATCGACAGAACGAGGAATTCATAGGTCTGCGACAGGGCGTCGATGATCGCTTCCAGGTCTTCGCCGATCAGCACGCTGCCCTCGCCCGCCTCGAGCACATGCAGGCGCGAACCGCGATCGCGATGGATCACCTCTTCGAACGAGGCGTCACCGGTCAACAGATCCGACAGCCCTTCCCGATGTTCGCGCAGTGGCGAACGGCGGAAATCGAGCAGAATCGTCCGGGCTTCATTGGCAAGTTCCCGCGCCAAGGGATAGGCCGTCTCGCGGCTGTCGAGCGCCGCATCGGTCGGCACCGTCATGACCCGCGTGGCATATTCGATTTCGGCCGTGTCGAGCAGACGGCGTGCGACGGTGGCAACCGACAGGCGCGTATCAGCAGGCACATCGCTTGGCGCGTCCGCGTCAGCCACAGGTTCCGCCAACGGCATGGGCACGGATTCGGGCACCGCGGGCATGTCGGATTCGGATTCCGGTTCGGGCTTGGCGTCCTCGATTTTGCTCCTGCGCCAGCCAGCGAGCAAAGAAGCCAAGGCCGGCAAGGCAAACAAGCTGCGAGTCGGACGCGGATCAGGCCGCGGTTCGACGCGCACGTCAGGCGTCACGGGGCGATCGGCAGGCGACGCCTCGACGACATCCATCGTGCGGCCCGGGCGCGGATCGGGATCATGCCGCGGCGACGGCGGCGCATAGGTGCCTTGCGGGCCATTCGGCACGAAGCTGTTGCCGGTGAGGAATTCGCGCATCAGGACGGCGCCGATCGACAGGACAAGACCTGCCAGCGTCGCCATCACGATGATCGGCAGCTTTTTCGGGAACGACGGCAGTTGCGGCGCCACGGCACGCGAAATCACACGCGCATCGCCGGGGGTCGAGGCCGATTCCTGGCGCGCCGTCGCTTCCTGATATTTGGTGATGTTGGATTCGAGCTGATCCTTTTGCAGCTTCACGTCGCGTTCGAGTTCGCGCAGCCGCACTTCGTCACCGCTGGCATTGCCGACAGTGCGCCGCTGCTGATCGACGGCGGCGATAAGATTGTCGACGCGCGCGCCGGCGATCTTGGCATCGTTCTCCAAGGCGCGCGCCGAGCGTTCGGCGGCCGTGCGCAGATCGGCATCGAGCGTCGCAAGCTGCGCCATCAAATCCTTGATGCGCGGATGCTGCGGTCCCAACGTGCGCGATTCCAGCGCTAGTTGCGCCCGCAGATTGATGCGCTGTTCGGAAATGCGGCGGATCAGATCATCCTTGGCGATATCCGGCATATCGGTGAGGCGGCCGCTGCGAATGGCATCGCGCAGCAGTTTCGCCTTGGCCTGCGCCTCGGCTTGGGCCGAGCGCGCCGTGGCGAGCTGACCGTTGATATCGGAGAGCGCCTGCGTCGGCAGCGTCATATTGTTGGCGCCGAGCATCAGGCCGGTCGAGGCGCGAAACGCTTCGAGCTTGGCTTCCGACTGCGCCACTTGCTTGCGCAGTTCGCCCACCAACGTGCCCAGCGATTCCGCGGCCGCCTTGGCACGCTCGCGCTTCGCTTGCGACTGCATGTCGATATAAAGATCGGCGATCGTGTTGGCGCCCTTGGCGGCGAGATCGGGATCGGGCGCCTTGAACTCGATCTGCAACACGCGCGACTTCGGCACCGGGAACACCGCCAGCGCATCGAAGTAGTTGTCGAGAATGCGATCTTCCGGATTAGCCGGCGTGCGGCTGACGCCAAGCAGCGACAATAGATTGCCGAGCAGGCTGCCGCCAGCCAGCGGATCGTAATAGGAATTGCCCCGCAGCCCCAGCGCGCGGATCGCCTCACGGCCGAGATCGCGCGACGTCACCACCTGCACCTGGCTCGCGACCGCCTCCTGGTCGGGGGCCTGGCCCGACGACTCAGTCTGCACCCGCTCCGGCCGCGTGAAATAGTTTTCCTGATTCTCGATCAGTACCTTGGCCTCGCCGGTGTAGCGCGGCTTGACGACCAGCACGAAAGCGGTAGCGAGCGCGAAGCAAAGAGCCGTCGTTCCCAAGATAACGTTGCGCTTACGCCAGACCGTCCGCCAGATACCCGGCAGATCGAGGTCCAGCGTGCGGCCGTCGTATCTTTGATCGTTAGAATCGGTCGCCTGGGAACTCATGAAACGCCCTTTCGGAAACTGGGCGGATTAGAGCGCCTTATGGTTGAGGGCTGGTTAACCCGCCAATCCCACGGCACTGAGTTGCTTAGGCTTTATTAACCATACCACCCTAAGACTTAAGCCGTGATCCCGCCGATGGCCGGAGGGAAAAGTCTCGTGTGGTTGCAGCATGATACGGCGTTCGTTCATCGCGGCCCTGGCCCTCGCGGCGATCGCGTTGCAGGGCTGTGCCAGGACCCATTATCAAAACGAGCTCCTCGAGGCGAACGCGGCGGCCCCTTACCTTCTGGCCTCCGGCGATCGTCTCCGCATCATCGTTTTCGGCCAGGATTCGCTCTCGAACTCCTATGCCGTCGACGGAGCCGGCCGCATTTCCATGCCGCTGATCGGCCCGATCGACGCCTTCGGCCATTCCACCACTCAGCTTGAACGCATCATCGAAGGCAAACTGCGTGGCGGCTATCTGCGCGAGCCGAAAGTCTCTGTCGAAGTCGAGGCTTACCGTCCCTTCTTCATCCTCGGGGAAGTGATCACCGCCGGCCAGTACCCATTCATTAACGGCATGACGGTACAAAATGCCGTCGCGGTGGCCGGAGGTTTCGGGCCACGCGCGTCGAGATCGAGCGCCGATCTGACGCGAGTCATCAACGGCGCTCCCGTCACGGGATCAGTGCCGCTGACCTATCCGGTCCTGCCGGGCGACACGATCACAGTCCGGGAGCGCTTCTTCTAGGACAGGCGCTAAAGGCATGTGTCATGTTGGAAGCGCCGCCCTCGGATGACCGTCTCAAAATAATCCACGTCTTCCGCGCTCCGCTCGGCGGCCTTTTTCGGCATGTCCTGGATCTCACCCGCGCGCAGATCGAACGCGGCCATCACGTCGGCATCATCTGCGATTCTCTGACGGGCGGAGACCGGACCGACTCGGTGCTGGCGGAACTCGCCCCTCGTCTTGACCTTGGCCTTGTTCGCCTCCCCATGCGGCGCAACCCGCATCCCACCGACATCGGCAATCTGGCACGAATCCGCAAATTGATGCGGCATTTGCAGCCGGACGTGATTCACGGCCACGGGTCCAAGGGCGGCCTTTACGCCCGCTTGCCGGGGTTCCTGCCCGGCGCCGCGCCGGCGATTCGCGCCTACACGCCCCATGGCGGCAGTTTCAATTATCGCCCCGGCAGCTATCTGCACCGAATCTATATGGCGACCGAATCGGTGTTGGCCCGGGCCACCGACATTTTTCTGTTCGAAAGCGCCTTCATCCAGAGCTGCTTCATCCGCTACGTCCATGCGCCCGGCGCCTTCACCCGGGTGATTCCCAATGGAATCAGCGAGGCGGAATACGTGCCCGTGACCGCCAATGCGGATGCCGCCGACTTTCTCTATGTCGGCGAACTGCGCTCGGCCAAGGGCATCGACACCCTGCTCGACGCTCATCTGGAGTTCGAACTGCGCACCCACCGGCGCATCCGAACGGTGCTCGTCGGTTCCGGCCCGGACAAGGAGGAGCTGCAGGCGCAGGCCTTGCGCAACGGGCTCAACGGGCGTGTCACCTTCCCCGGCCCGATGCCGGCACGCGAGGCCTTCCGTCTCGGCCACACTCTCATCGTCCCGTCCCGCGCCGAATCGCTGCCCTATATCGTGCTCGAGGCGGCCGCCGCCCGCCTGCCGATGATTTCGACCTCGGTCGGCGGCATTCCGGAAATCTTCGGCCCCTATGCCGGCCGGCTGATTCCCAGCAACGAGCCCTCCACCCTGGCCTCGGCCATGATCGATCAGGCTGGCAAATCGGACGGCGCCATCGCCCGCGAGGCGGGCCTGCTGGCCGACTACGTCGCCTCTCGATTCACCATTCATCAAATGGTCGACGCGGTGATCGAAGGCTACCGGGCCGCCTTGGCCAGAAAATTGCCCAGCATGGGAGATAATGGCCGAACCACGGCCTTGGCGTTCTAATATCGTACCGCAGAACAGTTGAACCGACCGGTCATGAACACGTTCACCGTCGACGATATGAAACGGGTTGAACAGACGCCCCCGCTGACGCCTGAACAGCAGGCGCAGCAGGAGGAGCGTCGCGTCCGCATGGCGCGGCTCGCCGAAACCCTGGCCGGCAGCGACACGCGGCCAGCCTGGTCTCCCATTGTCCTGATCGGCCTGGTACGCCTGTTCGATTTCCTGGTGATCTGCGTCGCCGGCTTTGCCGTCCACGCCGTCTATGTACAGCCGGTGCGCGGCCTCGAAAGCTATTACGTTGCCGCGATTCCCACCGTCGCCTTTTTCGCCCTGATCCTGTTTCAGGCCTTCGAACTAAACACGATCGCCGCTTTCCGCGCGCCGATCGGCCGGGGCCTGCGCCTCGCCTGCGCCTGGCTTCTGGTTTTCCTCGCCGCCCTGTCCGTCACCTTCCTGTTCAAGCTCGAAGGCGCCTTCTCGCGCGTCTGGGCGGCCGGCTTCTTCGTCCTCGGCCTCGCTTTGCTCATCGCCGGCCGCATCCTCGTCGCCGTCGGTGTGCGCTGGCTGACCCGGCGCGGCCAGCTCGACCGCCGCACCGTCATCGTCGGTGGCGGCGAAGCCGGCGCCGAACTGCTGACCGCCCTGTCCCAGCAAAGGGATACGGGCCTGCGCATTTACGGCGTCTTCGACGATCGCGCCGATGACCGCACGCCCGATGTGGTGGCCGGCTATCCCAAGCTCGGCACCGTCGACGACCTGCCCGAATTCGCCCGCCACGCCAAGGTCGATCTCGTCATCCTGTCTCTGCCGATCACCGCCGAACAACGCGTCCTGCAGATGCTGCGCAAGCTGTGGGTGCTGCCGATCGACATCCGCCTGGCCGCCCATGCCAGCAAATTGCGGCTGCGTCCCCGCTCCTATTCCTGGATCGGCGACGTGCCCGTGCTCGATGTCTTCGACCGGCCGATCGTCGATTGGGATCTGGTGCTGAAGTCGGCGTTTGACCGCATCGTCGGCGCCCTGTGCCTCCTCGTCCTGTCGCCGGTGATGCTGGCCATCGCCGTCGCCATCAAGCTCGATTCACGCGGCTCGGTGCTGTTCCGCCAGCAGCGCTATGGCTTCAACAACGAACTCATCGAAGTGTTCAAATTCCGCTCGATGTATTCCGACCAGCTCGACCCGACGATGAAGAAGATGGTGACGCGCGGAGATCCACGCGTGACCCGCGTCGGCCGCTTCATCCGCCGCACCTCGCTCGACGAACTGCCGCAACTGTTCAACGTCGTGCTCAAGGGCAATCTGTCCCTCGTCGGCCCCCGCCCCCATGCGGTGACCGCCAAGGCCGCCGACCGCGAATATGAGAAAGTGGTCGACGGCTATTTCGCCCGCCACCGTATGCGGCCGGGGATCACCGGCTGGGCGCAGGTGAACGGCCTGCGCGGCGAAACCGATACCCAGGACAAGATTCAGCGCCGCGTCGAATATGACCTGTTCTACATCGAGAACTGGTCGATCCTGTTCGACATGTACATCCTCGCGGTCACGCCCTTCGCGCTGCTGAAGGCGGAGAACGCCTATTGAGCCCGCATGCGCTTAAATTCCGGGCGTTAGCCATGATGGCCGCAATCGGTGCCAGCCTGCCGGCATGGGCCGATGCGCCGCGGGTCAAGCTGACCCTGGCCGACGACACGCAGATCATGTTCGATCCAAAGCGCGATGCCTGCGACGGCCACGACGTGCCCGACGTCAACGCCCGCGCCTTTCGCGATGCCGACAACAAAGTCGTGATGTTCGCTTTGCACGACGTCAACCGTCCGCTGCGCGGCCAGGACCTTTCCCACCTCAAGCTCGATTGCAAGGTTGCCTTCAAGGCCGCGTTCAGCGCCGATCCCGCCGCCTACGATCATCAGAGCTGGATCGCCGCCACTTGGACCGACAACGGCAAGGACATCGCCGCCGTGGTCCATCACGAATTTCATGGCGATCGTAACGGCCAATGCAACGTGCCGAAGGACAAGGCGACACTTGGCTGCTGGTTCAACACGCTGATCGGTGCGGCCTCCCATGATGGCGGCGCGACTTTCACCAAACAGACGCCCCCGGTGATCGCCTCGGCGCCCTTCCGCCAGGATGTCGAACAAGGCCGCCATCGCGGCTTCTTCAATCCCTCGAACATCATCGCCTTGAACGGCAATCATTATTTCTTCAGCAATACCACCGGCTGGGCTGGTCAGCGTTACGGCGCGTGCCTGTTTCGCAGTGCCGAGCCGCTGAAAGCCGGCTCCTGGCGCGCCTATGACGGCAAGGGTTTCACCATCCGCTACGCCGATCCTTATGGCCCGAAACAGCCCGCGCCCGCCCAATGTCAGCCCATCGCGCCCTTCCCCGTGGCGCCCGGCGCCATCGTGCGCCAACGCTCCAGCGGCGCCTGGATTGCCGTCGTGCAGGCATGGAAGGACGACAAGAGCTATCCGGTGCCCGGCTTCTATTACGCCACCTCGCGCGACCTGATCGCCTGGAGCGAGCCGCGCCTGCTGTTTGCCACCAAGACCTTGTTCGACAACGCCTGCGGCGCGGGCCGCCTCAACTCTTATCCATCGCTGCTTGACGAACAGGCGCAGACGCGCAATTTCGACGATGTCGGCGACGAAGCCTGGCTCTACTATGCCTCGATGCGCGTCGACGGCTGTTCCCATACATCCGACCGCGTGCTGGTGCGCCGCAAGGTCACGATCAAACCGGAGGCCGCGGCCCGATGAGCGACACCGCGACCTATCCGCAAAGCACCGGCGCCACGCCGCCGACCATGCGACGCAAGGTCGATCTCGAAAAAATCCTGCGTGTCGTCTTCGCACTCTTCGTCGCCGCCGGCAGCATTTCCATCATCGAACCCTCGCCGTTCGACTATCTGTCGTTCATCGTTCTTCCGCTCTGGCTGCTGCGCGGCTTCCGGCTCAATGTCGTGCTGATGCCGATGATCTTCCTGTGGGTGATCTACGACATCGCCGGCTTCGTCGCACTGATGCCCCATTGGAACGAGCCTGATCCACGGCTGTTTCAATTCCAGTCGCTCTATCTCGTCATCATGGGCATTTTCTTTGCCATGTTCTTTTCGGAGGAGACCGAAGAGAGACTGGAGCTCGGCCTGAAAGCCTTCACCTTCGGCTGTCTGGTCAGCTCCATTCTCGGCATTCTCGGCTATCTTGGCCTGTTCGGTCTCGCCGAATATACGACCATGTACGAAGGCCGCGTCAGCGGCACGTTCAAAGACCCGAACGTGTTCGGCTCCTACATGATCCTCGGCCTCGTCTATCTCGGCCATGGCATGATCACCGGCCGCATGCGCAACACATTGCTGGTCATGCTCGGCTTCGGCATCATCGCCGCCGGCGTGTTCCTGTCGTTCTCGCGCGGCTCCTGGGGCGCATCCGCCGTCGCTTTGCTGACGATGTTCGTCGCAACCTTTCTCACGGCAGAACAAGCTTCCGTCCGACGCCGCATGCTGCTATGGGCCGCTGCGGCATTCGCCATCATCTTCGTCGCCGTGATCGCCGTGCTCTCGATCGACACCGCACGTGAACTGTTTTTGCAGCGCGCCACCGTCACACAGGACTATGACGAAGGCCTCACCGGCCGCTTCGGCAATCAGCTTCGCTCTCTGCCGATGCTGCTCGATCTCCCGAACGGCTTCGGACCGCTCCGTTTCCGCTTGGAATTCTTCCTCGATCCGCACAATTCCTACATCAACGCCTTCGCCTCCTACGGCTGGATCGGCGGTTTCGCCTGGTTGATCTTGATCGCATCGACCTTCTTCATCGGCTTCCGCATGATGATCGTCAAATCACCGTATCGCAGCCTTGCCCACGTCTGCTGGCCCGCGCTCATGGTGTTGCTGCTGCAAGGCTTCCAGATCGATATCGATCACTGGCGCTGGGTCTTCCTCGGTTTCGGCATGGTGTGGGGGCTCGAAGCCGCTCGTGTCCGTTGGCAATGGCAACAGCGTCGCCCAACCGCCATCAGATCCATTCCAAATAATCCACCTCAAAAATAGCGCGGGATCTTCCCATTGTGCGGGGTCTGATCCGGCAGGTCGATGAAGGTTTCGTCGACATAGCACCAGCCCCACCCTTCCGGCGGGTCGTAGCCTTCGATGATTGGATGACCAGTGGCCTTAAAATGGCCGGTCGCGTGCTTGTTCGGCGACTGATCGCAGCAGCCGACGTGGCCGCAGGCGCGGCACACACGCAGATGCACCCACCAACTCCCGGTCTTTAAACATTCCTCGCAGCCCAGGGCGCTGGGCTTGACGGTCTTGATGCTGTCAGTGTGACGGCATTGAGCTGACATGAAACCTCCAAACAATCACAACTTTTGCATCATGGCCCGCCGCTCCCGCGCCGTCACGCCGAAGCGACGACGAAAGGCACGGCTGAAATAAGACAGATCGCCGAAGCCGACAGAATAGGCGAGTTCCGTCAACGAGCGGCGATACCCCGCCGTCAATTGCCTATCGGCCAGCAGCAGCCGCTGTTCCAGCACATAGTCGCTGAACGTCGTGCCCTCACCGCGGAATAAAGTCTGTAGCGTGCGCGGCGCCAGGCCTGCCGCCTGCGCCACGTCGTTCAAGGACAATGCGGGATCTGAAAGGCGAGCGCGGATGTGCTGACAGACGTGTTGGAAACGCGCCTGCCGCACGCTCTCACGCAAACCTTCGCCGCGTGTCGCGCCGAGCGCCAAGGCCAGCAGATCGACAAAGATTTCACTGGCCTGCGCCACCTCCGCCGGGCTCAATCGATCCGCCGTCGCGGCCAATGTCCTGGCGAAGGCGGTGAACAGAGCCCCCGCCCCGCTGTGCGACAGCGGCAAGGCCACGGCATCAACCGCGTCGGCGGCGCGCGCCAGGATCATCGCCCGTGGCACAATGAAACTGGTCAACGACATTGCCGTCGGAAAATTCAGATCGAACGGCCGCGTACTGTCGAAGAACAGGCACTCGCCGATGGCGGGCTGCTGCTGCCTGTCGCCTTGAGTCAGAACGCACGCGCCACCCATATGCAGATTGACGTGGAAATGGTCACTGTTGTCGGCGCTCACCGAAGCGCGACTGCGACGCACCACATGGGTCTGCGACGTCACGTGATTGACGAGGAGCGGACCGGCCGCGACGCTGCTGATGCGTCCTTCAAACCCATCGGGCTCGTGACATTCCGTCCGCACTTTCAGGAAGGCATCGCAGACCGCGTCGTTCCAGAAGGAGAAGCGCTCCCTGCCCCTGACATCGTCGGTCGACCAAACCCGCATGACGATCTCCCATCGGCCACGGCGGCGGGCAGCTTAGCCCGGTCGGCGCGAGGGGCAAAGGCAAGGATCCGGCGCCTGCGTCCAAAACCGGCAGCGCCTCTGTCCAAGTCGCCACGCACCGATCATGCTAGAGCCGGGAGCGGAGAGGGAGAATACCGATGACACATTTCGTTCTGATTCACGGCGCCTGGCATACAGGCGAACATTGGGCGCCGGTCGCCAAACGGCTCGAACAACTCGGCCACAAGGTCACCGCGCCAACGGTGCTGGGCCATGGCAAAGGGGTCAACAAAAACGTCACCCACGCCCAGCAGATCGACGATCTGGTCGCCCAGATCAGCAAGGCGGATCTGAAGGACTTCGCGCTGGTCGGCCATTCCTATGGCGGCACGATCATCTCGCGGCTGGCGGAAGAAATTCCTGATCGCATCCGCCGGCTAGTATTTTGGAATGCCTTCGTGCCCCTGCCCGGCAACAGCCTCGACGATGAAACCCCGCCGCATTATCGCGCGCTGTTCAAGCAGCTCTCGGACGCCTCGGCCGATCGCACGGTGACGATGCCGTTTCCGATCTGGCGCGAAGCCTTCGTCAACGATGCCGACGAAGCCCTCGCCAAATCGTCTTACGAAACGCTGTCGTCGGAACCCTATCAGCCGCTGATCGACAAACTCGATCTCAAACGCTTCTACGAAACGAAAATCCCGAAAAGCTATCTGAACTGCACCGAGGACATCGCACTCCCCCCCGGCGAATGGGGCTGGCACCCCCGCATGTCGAGCCGCCTCGGCCTCTATCGGCTGGTGCAGATGCCCGGCAGCCACGAAGTCATCTTCACCAATCCGGTCGGTCTCGCCGACAAGCTGGTCGAAGCGGGCCGCGATTAAGCCAGCGCCTGCCGATAGATCGCCTCGATGGCGTCGAGGTGCCTATCCAAGGTCAGCGGCCGCGCCCAATAGCGCTCATAAGCGGCGCGCGACATGCGCGCCGCTTCGCCCTCATCGCTCAGGCGTCGCAGCGCCTCAGCCAAAGACTGCGCATCGCCGGACTTGAACCACAGGCCGTTGACGCCATCCTCCACCGCCTCGCGGCCGGCACAGACATCCGAAACGATGACCGGCGTGCCCAGCGCCAAGGCTTCATAGACGGTGAGCGGCTGGCCTTCGTACCAGACCGAGGGAAACACCAGCGCCCGCGCCGCCCGCATATGGGCGCGCACAGCCTCCGACTTTTGCCAACCGAGGAAATTGGCCTGCGGATAGCGCGCCTTCAGTTCGTCCATCAGCGGTCCGTCACCGGCGATCACCGGCGCCACGCCGGCAAGGTCTGCGGCGGCACAGAAATGTTCGATCCCCTTCTCCCGCGACAACCGGCCGGCATAGAGAAAGCCTGTGCCCGGCTTCTCCTTGGGGCCGAGATCCTGCGCTTCGATCGGATTGTCGACCCGATGATAGACCGGATGCTTGGGCATATAGGGCCCCGACACCTCGTCTTGCAGCGCGCTGATGGTGATGACGTGGCCGATGGCCTCCTTCAGGCCGCTGTGATCGAGCACCACTTGCCGGCCGACCCGCACCAGTTTGCGGGCATAATTGCGCGAGTCGCAATTGGTGCCGATGCAGGACAGCGACAGCGGCACCCGGTGGCAGGTCACGGCTCTGGGATAGTCGTAAAAGCCGCCGTTCGGGCAGACCAGGAAGAATTCGTGCATGGTGTAGACGCACGGCAGCCCGGACCGTTTCAACGCCGCGCCGATCGAAGGCGACAACGCCTTCGGCCAAGCATGGACATGCACCACGGTTTCATGCCGGTCGAGCCCCGCCAGCGCCGCCTCCAGCCGCCGCTCGGCCGGCCGGTTCCAGATGATCTGAGTGAGGAAGCCGAGTTTTGATGGCGTCGTATCGATGTCAAACTGATCGAGGCAGATGACCGCGATGCCGGCCTGCTCCAGGCGCGGGTCGACCGGCCCGACGGCGGCGAAATAGGTCACCTTGCGGCCACGCGCCGCAAGCCCGAGCGCGCTTTCGATGGCGACTTTCGATTGGCCGCCATTGATATAGGCGTGATCGGCGAGGATGAAGATATGCATATAAGTCCAGACGAGGCGCACGGTCAGCGTAGCGCCTGTACCCTGCGCCGGAAATCTTGATTCAAGATTGAGGCCGCCGCCCCAATCGGTCTTTGCTCAATCCAGGGAAATAACAATGGCGTCATCCAGCCGCTTTTTCGTCCTGCTTGCCGGTCTGATGGGCGCCGCCGGCGTGGCTTTGGCCGCTGCCGCGACTCACACCGGCGCGCCGGAACTGCTCAATCCGGCCTCCAACATGCTGCTTTTCCACGCCGCCGCGCTACTGGCCCTGGCGTTGGGCGGCGGCTCGTCGCTCATGCTGCTGGCCGGCGGCGGCACACTTTTGCTCGGAACTGTGCTGTTTTCGGGCGATCTGGCCATGCGGGCGCTGGCTGGCGTGCGGGCTTTTCCCATGGCGGCGCCCGCCGGCGGGGTGCTGATGATCCTCGGCTGGCTGGTTACGGGGCTTTGCGGGCTTTTCCACCGTCGTTGAGCACGGCTGGCGCAAACATTGCCTTATCGTAACTCGAAGCATCCTCAACTTTATGTAATCTAGGTGCATTCGCCCCCGGCGTGATATAAAGAGCGGCGGGGGAGTGAAACTTCAGACATGGGCGAGACGGCAAACGTCCGCCGGAGGGAGACTACGTTCTATGAAAAGGCCCAGCGTCGCGACGACGCTCACCGGTGTGGCCGTCGCCGTGATCGCGTCCGCGGTCATCTGGCCGGGCGCCGCCAACACGATCTTCCCAGGGGCGGGTGATCGCGGTAATGCCGCACGCGCCTATCTGCCGTCCATTCTTGTCGGAATTTTGCCGGCCTACGCGCCAAACGCCAATGGCGGCGCCATCGGCCAGGCCCAGGCGCAAGCGCCGGCCGCCGCACCGAACGCGCCAGCCGGCTCCCCCGGCGCCCGCCCCCCCGTTCCCGTGGTCACGGGCAAGGCCTCGCGTGGCTCCTTGCCGCTGGTGATCAATTCGCTGGGCACCGCCCAACCGATGGCCACCGTGGCGCTGAAGACCCGCGTCGATGCCCAGGTCGACAAGATCGGCGTCGCCGAAGGCAGCCTCGTCCAGGCCGGCACGGTCATCGCGCAGCTCGACTCCCGTCAGGTCGAAGCACAGATCAAACAGGCCGAGGCCACCCTCGCCCGCGATGTCGCCGCCCTCGAACAGGCCAATCGCGACGTCGCCCGCTACGCCGAACTTCTGTCGAAGAACGCCGGCACCAAGATCAATCTCGACAATGCCCGGACGGCAGCGGCGACCGCCACCGCCAATATCGCCGGCGACAAGGCGCAGATCGAAAACCTGAAGGTGCAGCTCGGCTGGTACACGATTTCAGCCCCGATCACCGGACGGGTCGGCATGATCAGCGCCAAGGCCGGCAATATCGTGCGCTCCGGCGACAACACCGCCACCGGCACGCTCGCCACCATCGTCCAGACAGCGCCGATCTACGTCGCCTTCTCGCTCGCGCAATATCTGCTGCCGGACCTGCGCGATTCCATCGGCGCGACTGGCGCCGAAGTGCAGGCGACGCCGCAGGGCTCGCAGCGCACCATCAAGGGCAAGATCGCTTTCGTCGACAATATGATCGATCCCTCGACGGGCACCGTCAGCGTGCGCGCCGTTTTTGACAATGCCGACGAAGGGCTTTGGCCCGGGCAATTGTGCAATCTGCGCATCGTTCTGCGCATCGAGCAGGATGTGGTGAGCATTCCGCGCGAAGCCACCCAATCCGGCCAGGAAGGCAATTTCGTCTACGTGGTCGAGAATGGCGTGGCCCGCCTGCGCACGGTCAAAGTGGCGCGGACACAAGACGGTCGTGACATCATTTCGGAAGGCTTGAAGGGCGACGAGACCGTCGTGGTCGAGGGCGCCTTGGCGCTGGCCAATGGCGCGCGCATCGTCATCCGCAATGAGACGAGCAAAACGGACAGTTGATATCTGAGTAACGGGCGGCTGGACTAAAAGGGCTGGAAGGTCGGGTGATGAACATCTCGGAGCTATGTATTCGCCGTCCTGTGATGACGACATTGCTGATGATGTCGTTCATCGTCTTCGGCCTGTTCGGCTATTCGAAACTGCCGGTGGCCGCGCTGCCCCGGGTCGACTTCCCGACGATCAGCGTGTCCGCCACCCTGCCCGGCGCCAATCCGGAGACCATGGCTTCGTCGATCGCCGCACCGCTCGAGCGCGCTTTCGCCACCATTCCCGGCATTACGCAGATGACCTCGCGGTCGTCGAACGGCCAGACGAACATCATCATCCAGTTCGATCTCGACCGAAACATCGACGGCGCGGCCCTCGACGTGCAGTCGCAAATCTCGGGCACCTTGCGGCGCCTGCCGCCGGAATTGCCGGCGCCGCCGAGCTTCCGCAAGGTCAATCCGGCCGACGCGCCGATTCTGTTCCTCAGCCTCAAGTCGCCGGTACTGCCGCTCTCGGCCACCAACGACTACGCCGAATTCACCTTCGCCCAGCAAATCTCGCAGATCCCGGGCGTTGCCCAGGTGCTGATTTTCGGCCAGCAGAAATTCGCCGTTCGCATCGAAGCCGATCCCGATGCCGCCGCGGCGCGCGGCCTGACCTTGAACGAAATCCGCACCGCCGTCGCCGCCGCCAATTCCTCGGCGCCGGTCGGCGGCCTGCGCGGCGAGAACAAGGATGCGGTACTGAAAGCCACCGGCCAGATCGAAAAGGCGGCTGGCTATAAAGACATTGTCGTCGCCTGGCGTAACGGCTCGCCGGTGCGCCTGTCCGAAATCGCCAATGTCTATGACTCGGTCGAGAACGATCGCACGGCCGCCTGGTTCGGCAACGACCGCTCGATCCAATTGGCGATCTTCCGTCAGTCGGATGCCAACACGGTCGCCGTCGTCGACGCGATCAAGGAAAAGCTCCCGCAGATGCAGGCGCAATTGCCGCCGTCTGTCGAAGCCCGCGTGCTCTTGGACCGTTCGGAATCGATCCGTGAATCTGTCCACGACGTGCAGTTCACCCTGCTTCTCTCCGTCGCCCTGGTGGTTCTCGTCATCTTCCTGTTCCTGAAAACGATGACGGCGACGCTCATTCCGGCGCTCGCTTTGCCCGTGTCGCTGATCGGCACCTGCGCCTTCATGTATATGTTTGGCTATTCGATCGACAACATCTCGCTGCTGGCGATCACTCTGGCCGTCGGATTCGTGGTCGACGACGCCATCGTCATGCTCGAAAACATCATGCGTCATATCGAGGAGGGCATGCGTCCCTTCGAGGCGGCGCTGAAGGGCTCGCGCGAAATCGGCTTCACCATTCTGTCGATCACCTTCTCGCTCGTCGCCGTTTTCATTCCGGTTCTCCTCATGGGCGGTGTGGTCGGGCGCGTGTTCCGCGAATTCGCGGTGGTGATCTCCTGCTCCATTCTGGTTTCGGGCTTCGTGTCGTTGACACTGACGCCCATGCTCTGCGCTCGCATTCTCAAGCCGATCGACCATCACGCCAAGCCGAACGGTTTCACGCGCAGCGTCGACTGGTTCATCGACGGCATGAACTCGCTCTACCGCGTCACGCTCGACGCGGTGCTGCGCGCACGCCTGCTGATGCTCGGCATCACCTTCCTGACCATCGGCGTCAGCATCGCCATGTTCATGTGGATGCCGAAGGGCTTCTTCCCAACCGAGGATACGGGCTTCCTGTCCGGCTCGACGGAAGTCTCGCCGGACACCGCCTTTCCGCTGCAATCCAATCTCAACCAGAAAGTGGTCGACATCGTCCTGAAGGATCCGGCGGTCGAATATGTCGCCTCGAACGTTGGCTTCCTCGGCGCCGCCAACCAAGGCAGCGTCTTCGTCGCGCTGAAACCCAAGGCGGAGCGCGGCAACATTCAAGACGTCATCGCCCGCCTGCGCCGCTCCACCGCCGCCGTGCCCGGCATCAACACCGTGTTCAATCCGGTGCAGAACATGAATCTGTCCGGCGGCCGCCAGTCGCGCGGGCAATATCAATTCACCCTGCAATCCGGCGACCTCAAGGCCCTCTATGCCAAGGGTCCGGAAATGCTCGACCGCATGCGCGAGCTGTCCAGCCTGCGCGACGTGACGAGCGATTTGCAGATTCGCAATCCGGAACTCAACGTCGACATCGACCGCGAAAAGGCCGCCGCCTATGGCCTGACCGCCGACCAGATCCGCACAGCGCTGTTCAACACTTATGGCGCCCGGCAGATCTCGACCATCTTCACGCAGATCGCCGACTATCAGGTCATCCTGCTCGCCAACCGCCGCTTCCAGGACGATCCGTCAGCCCTGAGCCGCATCTATATCCGCGCCCAGCCAGGCGCCGGCGGCACGGTCGTGGCGCCGGTGGCGCCGACGACAGGCGCGGGATCGACCAGCAGCGCCGCCACGGCGGCGACACCTGCGCCGACGGCCAATATCTTCAACTTCCCGATTGTTCCGCTCGACCAGGTGGCGACGATCCGCCGCTCCGTCGGCCCGCTCACCATCAACCGTCAGTCGCTGCAACCAGCCGTGACGCTGTCGTACAATGTCGCGCCGGGCGTCGCCTTGTCGGAGGCCAACGAAGCGATCCGTCGCATCGCCAAGGAAATCGAACTGCCGGCGACGATCTCGACCAATTTCTCGGGCGCCGCCGCGCTGTTCGAAGAAGCGCAGAAGGGTCAGGTGCCGCTGATCATCGCCGCCATTCTGACGATCTACATCCTGCTCGGCGTGCTCTACGAGAGCTACATTCACCCGATCACCATTCTGTCGGGCCTGCCCTCGGCCGGCATCGGCGCCCTGCTGGCACTGCATCTGTTCGGCATGGACCTCTCGGTCATCGCCATCATCGGCGTGCTGTTGCTTGTCGGCATCGTCAAGAAGAACGCCATCATGATGGTCGACTTCGCACTCGAACGACGGCGCGATGGCATCGACGCCCTGCCCGCGATCCGCGAAGCCGCGCTGATCCGTTTCCGCCCGATCATGATGACGACGCTGGCCGCGATCTTTGGCGCCATCCCGATCGCCATTGGCGCCGGCGCCGGCGCCGAACTGCGTCAGCCGCTCGGCATCGCCATCGTCGGCGGCCTGTGCGTGTCACAATTGCTGACGCTCTACATCACGCCGGTGATCTACTACTACCTCGACAAGGTCGACAGCTACATTTCCGGCGGCGCCTCGCAACAGGTCGAGGCCGAACCAGCTCTCGAGCCGGTTCCGGTGCGCCACGCCGCCGAATAAACGCCACTGCCAAGTGAGAGATTGAGGGGCCTGCGCCAACCGCGCGGGCCCTTTTCATTTTTCACCGTCTTCGAGGGTTCCCATGCCCGCCTATCTGATTTCCGACGTGACCGCCAAGGATGCCGCCGCTTTCGAAACCTATCGGACGCGCGCCACTGCTTCGATTGCCCGCTATGGCGGACGCTATCTGGTGCGCGGCGGGCCGATTGAAGCTTTGGAAGGTCAGTGGACGCCGCGCATGATCGTCGTCGTCGAATTTCCCACTCTCGACCAGGCCAGGCTCTGGTATCGCTCGCCCGAATATGCCCAGGCGCTGGCGGTTCGCGACGAGGCTTTGAGCCGTCATCTCATTCTCGTCGACGGGATCAGCGAAAGCTGAGCGGCGGAGGCCGATGGACGCTTGCCACATTGTTCATCTTTGAGTAACCATGAAACATAGAGGCCACTGATTATTTGAGAGTTTCCCCGCGTCCCGATGGAGTGGCTGATGTCGCGCGTTGCAAATTCCTCCGCCAGCGATCAGCCGGCGCCTCGCAGCATTCCCCGACGCAACATCCCCCGTCGTACTTGGATCGCCTTCGGCGCCGCTGCCTGCCTCGTCACCGTCACCGCCGTTCTCTTCGGACCATCGCTGCGCACTTTCGCGCAAAGCGATGAGAGCACGGCCGCCTATTGGCGGGCGGAACGTGCCCGTCATGCGCCGGCGCGCGTTCAACCCGTTTATGTCACCGCCTACGCCCCGGCGCAGCCTTCCGTGCTCTCCCGCCTGCCGCGCAATTTGCGCGCCGGCCTGCCCGGTCCTTTGGACAATCTCTCCGGCTTGGCGCCCGAAACGCGGCTGCAACCGCAACGGCTGCAGCCGCAGCGTCAGCCGACGGTAGCGCGCCAGACCGCACCGACGATCGTTCCTGTCGTCCACTCGAAAACCGTGGCTATGTGCGTGCGCCTCTGTGACGGCTTTCATTTCCCGGCGAGCAATCAAGCTCTCGGACCGGCGCAACTCGAAGCCGATTGCAACAGCCTGTGCCCCAACGCGCCGACGCGCGTCTACTACAGCCGCTCGGAGAAGATCGACGATGCCGTGGCGGCCCGCACCGGCCGCACTTATCGCACCTTGCCCGTGGCCAGCCGCTATGCCTCCACCCGCGACAACACCTGCACCTGCCGAAGCGACGGCCTGCCCGGTTTGCAGACGGCCGACATCTACCGCGACCGCACCCTGCGGCGCGGCGATCCGGTGATGACCGAAGCCGGCTTCCGCATCTTCAAGGGTTCGGAGCGTTGGCCCTATCGCTCGCGCGATTTCGCCGGCCTGCACGAGGCGGGGCGCCTGCCCGTCACCTCGCGGGCCGTGGACCCGTCCGGATGATCGGCCCCCAGGCCTTCTACACCCGCTGATCCCGCCGTCAGCCTTACCTTGGCTATTCTTCCGGCCCTATATTTGCTTGGGGATGGCTTGGAAAATCCCCTTCGCCGCCATGGATTTGCTCAACTTTTCTTTTCTAAGCTGATCAGGTCATGATGGCGGCTGCCAATGGCATGTACCATTTGCTTGCACCCTCACTCGAACCATTCCTTTGCCCAACCAACCGTCCGCGATGAACCGAAGCCTGAAATGGGGACTTGGCCTGCTGCTGCTGCTTGGCGCGGCCGGGGCGTTTTTTCCCATCAGCGCCTTTGAGGCGGCGCTGCGCCGGCAAATCGCCGAACAGGTGCGCCAGGTGAGCGGGCTCGACACCGACATCAAAGGCCGGCTGTCCTTCTCCCTCCTGCCGCGCCCGCAGATCAGGGCCGAGAATGTCGCCATCGGCACGCAACCGTCCATGGCGCTGCATACGCCTTTCGTGCGCGGCAATATCCGCCTGTTGCCGCTGCTCGGCGGACGCATCGAACTCGAACGGCTGACCTTGATCGGACCGCAGCTCTCGCTGCATACGGCGACCAGCAGTCTGACACGCCCCTCCGCGCAATTGCTCGGCGAACTGTCGAAACTTGGCCCCCTCACCATCGCCGGCGGCTCGCTCGACCTGCAAATCGATGGCCGTCCGCCGGTTCAGATTTCCCAGGTCGACGGCATTCTCGATCCGCGCGGCCTGCCCGGCCCTCTCTCTTTCGCCGGCCGCTTCTTCTGGAACGATGTGAACGGCGAGGCCGAAGTCCTGCTCGCCCGCCTCTCCGATCTCTTCGATAAAGGCGCGACGCCCTTCACCGCCAAACTGCGTTCGCCCATCGCCGACGCGGCTTTCGACGGCATCCTGCAAGGTGGTTCGCGCTGGCAGTTCGACGGCCATTTCGCCGGCACCGCCGCGAAGCCGCGCACCTTGATGCAGGTATTGAGTTTCGCGCCCGCTTTGCCGGGTCCTTTGGCGACGGTCTCCGCCAACGGCACCTTGCGCATCACGCAGCAGGCGCTCGCTCTGTCGGATGCCAGCATCACGCTTGATGCCAATGTCTTCCGCGGTTCCGTCGGCGTGCGTCTTGAAGGCGAGCGTCCGCTGATTTCAGCGACACTCGCCACGCCGTCGCTGATGCTGCCCAGCACCGAGCTCATACCGACGCTACGCAATGAACGGCAGTGGAGCCGCGAGCCGCTGTCTCTGGCCGCGCTCGGCCGCACCGACATGGATCTGCGCCTCTCGGCGCAACGCGCCATCCTCGGCAAATTGACGATGACCGCCACCGGTCTCTCCGTCCTCGCCAACGACGGCAAATTGGAAGTGCTGCTGGCCGGCGCCCAGGCCTATGGCGGACGCATGAAAGGGCAGATGACGGTAACGCCGATCGGCGACGACGGCGACTTCAAGGGCACTTTGGCGCTCACCAATGTCGATGCCGGCGCCATGTTGAAAGATGTCGTCCGCCATCCGCGCCTGACCGGCATCGTCACCGGCGAGATCAATCTGCAGAGCCGGGGCGATAGTGTTGGCGAACATATGGGAAGCCTGTCGGGCCAATTGCGGCTCTCGGCCAGAAACGGCGAACTCGCCGGCCTCGATGCGGAACAGGCCTTGCGCCGGTCGGAAAAGCGGCCCCTGTCGGTGCCAGGCGAAGTGCGCGCCGGCAGCACCGGCTTCACCGCGGCCGAATTCAGCGGCACCATCAACAAAGGCACCCTGTCGCTGGAACGCGGCCAGATCACAGGCCCCGGGGCATCGATCAATGTCTCCGGCGCCATCAACGGACCTGACCAGACGCTGCGCCTCGATGTCGGCGTCTCGCCGCCGCGCCGGCCGGAAGCCATGCCGGCCAATCCGACCGCGCCGATGCAGTTGAACTTCAACGTCCAGGGTCCCTGGGAAGCGCCCGCCTTCTCCATCGACACCGACAGTCTGATCCGCAGATCGGAAGCCGCCGCCGGCCTGTTGCGCGCGGTGATCCGCCCGCCGGATCTGCCTGAGCCGCTGCCGCCGGCTTTCACTTCAAATCGCTAGAGCACTTAGCCATTTGCCAAGTCATTCGGGACGGCGAATGATGCGCACGACTCGTGTGCAGACCATTCTTCAGAAGGCTGATCAATGAGTGAGCTTGCCATGCCCGACGTCGAAGGCATCGTGAAAACGATTCAATCGGCGTTGACGCCGGTTTTCCTGCTGGCCGGCACCGCTGGATTCTTGAACGTGTTCGCATCGCGGCTGGCGCGGGTCTCGGATCGTATCAACGCGATCGTCGACGAGATGGACGGCGATGGCGTGACGCGAGACGTCCGCAATGCGCAACTGAGGGTTCTCAGGCGCAGAACCATTGCGCTGGAAATCGCCGTCATCTTCGGCGCCCTGACCGGCGTCTTCGTCTGCGCCGCCATTCTCGGCCTGTTCGTCGGCCAGATCGAACGGGCGATCAAGGAAGACTGGCTCTATTGGAATTTCGGCATGGGCCTGCTGTGTCTCTCCGTGTCGCTCTGGGCCTTCATCGTGGAGATGCTGCTGGCGACCGGCAGCATGATCCGCCAGATCGCGAGAGCGCGCAGAGATTAAGGCACACAGGGATTAATCGCGCAGGCTTTCAAACTTCGCGCTGTCGCCGAACATCACCGTCGCCAGACGCGCGGCCGCCGTATTGAAAGCCTCGGCGCGATCGGGATGGATCAGCGCCGCGACAGCCAGCGCGCCGAGAATGCGGTTCAGCGACGGCGGCTTCTCGATAATGCCATAGGGCGCACCGCGATCGACGAAGAAACGCGTGCCGGCCGGCAAGCTCGTCCGCAAGGCACTGCCCGGCTGCACCGCCGCGGCATCCGCGACGATGACCATGCGTGGCGTCAATTGCACCACATCCGCCACCGTCAGACCGATGAAAGCGCCCCGCGCCGACGGCACCACGTTGCGGCCGCCGGCCAGCTCGATCGCCTCACCGACGCTGGAACCGGCGCGCACGCCCTGCAAGCCATCGCCGCCGCGGGCATAGTAGAATGGCAGGCGCTGGTCCGCCGCAGCCGTGCCCGCGCCATCGATCAGCGCAAGCGCGCTTTGAACGGCGCCCGCCAATTCCTGCCCGCGGTCCGGTCGTCCGATCGCCTCGCCCAGTCGGCGCAGCACCAGTGGCGCTTCTCGCAACTTGCCGTCGATCAAGACATAAGGCACGCCGAGCGACGCCTGAATGCGGTCCGCCAGAGCCACGTAATTCGGATTGATGTCGCCATAGTCGACGACGAGATCGGCCTTGAGCTGCCGCAGCTTTTCGAGATCTTCGGAACTGAGATTGTGCGACGTCAGGCGCGGCACGCCAGGCAGGGCCTGAAACCGCTGTGAGAGGGCCTGTTTGACATCATCATTCCACGGCTCGACCAAGCCGACCAGCAGATCGGGCGCCAGCGCATAAAGCAGCACGTCGGCCGGCGGCCCGGCCGGCAGCAGACGGCCAACCTTATCGGGCAGGTTGACCTTGCGTCCGGCGGAATCGGTGAACTCCGCCGCATGAACTGTCGCGGCGGCGACAAGCGCCGCCACGATCGTCAGTGTTAGAGCGCGAAGACGCATCAGCATCAGTCGACCGCCACCATGACGTCAGAGGCCTTCACCACCGCGTAAGCGCTCTTGCCCTTTTCGAGCTTCAGAGCATCGACCGCTTCATTGGTGATGGAGGCCGTGACAATCGCGCCGTTGACGTCGATCTTCACATGGGACGTCGTGGCGCCTTTCGTGACTTCCACGACGGTGCCCTTGAGGACGTTACGCGCGCTGATCTTCATGACAATCTTCGCCTATTTTTTGAGTACGGTGAAACCCTGCTTTTCGAAGATCGGCTTGGCAGCGTCCGAACGCAGGAAATCCAGAAATTTGGCCGCTGCCGGATTCTTGCTCGTGGCGGTCAAGGCGAAAGGATAGATGATCGGCGCATGCGAGTCGGCTGGGAAAGTGGCGATCACTTTCACATTGGCGTCAGCCGCCGCGTCGGTCGCATAGACGATGCCGAGCGGCGCCTCGTCACGAGCGACGAAACTCATCGCCGCGCGGACGTTGTCGGACATGGCAAGACGCGGTTCGACGTCGCGCCACAGGCCGAGCTTCTCCAGCGCCGATTTGGCGTAACGCCCCACCGGCACGGTGTTGACCTCGCCGGTCGACAGGCGGCCGCTGCCAAGCGCCGTCTTGAACGCATCCGGCGTGAACGCCAGCGACTGCACCTTGCTGTTCTTCGACGCGATGACGACGAGCTTGTTCTGCAGCAGATCGAAGCGGCTTTCGGGCCTGATGCTGTTCTTGCTCGCCGCGTAGTTCATCGACTCCTGGTCGGCGGAGGCGAAAATATCGGCCGGGGCGCCCTGCTCGAGCTGGCGCGCCAGAGCCAGCGAGCCGGCATAGCTGAACTTCACGTCGACGCCGCCGGCGCCTTTGAACGTGTTGGCCGCGTCATCCAGCGCATCCTTGAGGCTGGCGGCGGCGAAAACGACCAACGGCTGTTGGGTGCTCTCTTGGGCGCGCACCGGCGCGGAAAGGGCCGTGAAGCCGATGGCAAAGGCAGTCAGAAACGTCCGGATATGCGCGCGCAAAGGCGTCCTCCTGAAAGGGAAAAGCAGGGAGAACGATCGCTTCGGGAACCCACGTTCCCGAACGCTCCCAGGGCGCGCAGCACGGGAGCGGATCGATATATTTTGCAGAATATAGCGACCGAAGGCGCCTTTCAAGCGCGTCCGACGGCCCGGCCACCACCTCGGAAAGCCCGGCTCAAGGCGAAACCGAACAGCACCAGAGCCAGCACCGTGCCAATCATCAGGGTGGAAATCGCGTTGATCTCTGGCGTCACGCCCAGCCGAACTTGGCTGTAGATCCGCATCGGCAGGGTTGTCGCCCCCGGCCCCGTGGTGAAGCTGGCGATGACGAAATCGTCGAGCGAAATCGTGAAGGCGAGCAGAAAGCCGGCAATCACCGATGGCGCGATGATCGGCAGGGTCACCTGAAAGAACGCCCCGATGGGTGACGCACCAAGATCGCGCGCCGCCTCCTCCAGACTGCGATCGAAGCCCGCCAGTTTCGCATTGACCACGATGGTGACGAAACACAGGCCGAACGTCGTATGCGCGATCAACAGAGTCCAGAAACCCCGGTCCATGTCGAGCGCCACGAACAGCAGGAGCAGCGACAGCCCCATGATCACTTCCGGCATGACCAGCGGCGCATAGATCAACGACGAAAAAACCAACCGCCCTCGGAAACGCCCGTAGCGCGACATGACGAGGGCGGCCATCGTGCCGAGAATGGTCGAAAGAACGCCGGAGAGAAAAGCCACCTTCAGGCTGAGCCAGGCGGCATCGAGCACCTGGGTATTGTCCAGAAGCGAGCCATACCAGCGCGTCGACCAGCCGCCCCAGACGGTGACGAGCTTCGAGGCGTTGAAGCTATAGATGATCACCAGCGCAATCGGCACGTAGAGGAAGGCGAAGCCGATCAGCAGGATCGCCACGTCGCGCTTGCGCCAAGAACGCGTCATCGCGCCGGTCATCGCCGCGTCTCCGATATCCGCATTTCATTGCGCTCATAAAGCAAGAGCGGCACGAGCAGCACCAGCAGCATGACGACAGCGACGGCGGAGGCCGTCGGCCAGTCGCGGTTGGCGAAAAATTCGTTCCACAAGGTCCGGCCGATCATCAGCGTGTCGGAACCACCAAGCAGATCGGGCACGACGAATTCGCCGACCGCTGGAATGAACATCAAAAGCGCACCGGCAAAAACGCCAGGCAGAGACAAAGGAAAGGTAATGCGCCAGAAAGCCGACAGGCCGGTGGCACCCAGATCGCGCCCCGCCTCGACGAGCTGCGGCTCCTGCCGGTCAATGGCATTGTAGATCGGCAGGATCAGGAACGGCATATAGGAATAGACGATGCCGATCAGCACCGCCCAATCCGTCGCATAGATCTGCAAGGGCTGATCGATCAATCGCAACGACAGCAGCAGATGATTGAGCAGGCCCTCGTCCTTGAGGATGACGATCCAGGCATAAACGCGGATGAGGAAGCTGGTCCAGAACGGTGCGATGGCGAGCACAATCAAGGCCGGCCGCCAGGAGCGCGGCGCACGCGCCATCGCCAAGGCGATGGGATAGGCAACGCACAGACCGATGAGCGTCGCCAACGCCGCCAATTTCAGCGATCCGAGATAGGAGGCGAGATAGAGATCGTCCTCGAACAGCAGGCCATAGGCTGAGAGCGACAACTGGCCGAGTTTCTCGACGAAGACGTTCCAGCTTTCGCTCCAGGCAAAGACGGGCTCATAAGGCGGACGTTGCGCCACCGCCTGCGACAGCGAGATTTTCGCGACGAACAGGAACGGCGCGGCGAAGAACAGCAACAGCCACAGGAACGGCACGGCCAGCAGCACGCGCTGCCCCAGAGCGAGCTTGCGCCGATGCGGTTTGGGCTTGCCCGCGCTCATCGCGGCAAAATCCGGATGTCGCTTTCAGCGAACGTAAGATGCACCCGCTCGCCGCGCCGAATGTCTTCCGATCCGTTACCGCTGTTGACAGCGCTAACGCGTAGAAGACCGCCATCATCCGTGCGCACGCGCCAGACTTTCACATCGCCGAGATAGACACTGTCCATCACCTGACCGGACAGAGCGACCTCGCCGCCGGCCGGTTCTCCTCGCGTCAATCGAATGCGCTCAGGCCGCACCGCCAGCGACACAGCCGTGCCCGCGGCCATCGGCTCCGGCAGGCGACAGGTGAAAGCCGGCGCCGCGCAGCGCACAACTTGGCCACGTTCTACGGTCGCCGCGAACAGATTGATCTCGCCGATGAACTGCGCCACGAACGTCGTCGCCGGTGTCTCGTAGATTTCGCGTGCGCCACCCAATTGCTCGATCTGCCCGGCCCGCATCACCGCGATGCGCTGTGCCATCGCCATGGCCTCATCCTGATCGTGGGTCACGACCATGAAGGCGATCTTCAGATCGCGCTGCAATTGCATCAGCTCGAACTGCGTTTCCTCGCGCAGCTTGCGATCGAGCGCCGCCAGCGGCTCGTCGAGCAGCAGCAGTTTCGGCCGCCGGGCAATGGCCCGCGCCAAAGCCACACGCTGACGCTGACCGCCGGAAAGCTGATCGGGCTTGCGGCCACCGAGCTTTTCGAGCTGCACGAGTTTCAAAAGATCGGCAACGCGCGTCGCGATGTCCGCCTTGCCCATGCCCGCCTGTTTCAGCCCGAAGCCGATATTGGCGGCGACGCTCATATGCGGGAACAGCGCATAAGACTGAAACATCATATTGACCGGCCGCCGATTGGGCGGCACGCCAGCCATATCGACGCCGTCGATCACGATACTACCGCTGTCGGGCGTCTCGAAGCCGGCGACCAGACGCATCAGCGTGGTCTTGCCGCACCCCGAAGGGCCGAGCAACGCGAAGAACTCACCGGCACCGATGTCGAGCGACACGTTGTCGACAGCGGTTGTTTCCCCGAAATGTTTGCTGACGCCGTCGATGCGGACGAGAGACTGCTGCATGATAATGCAGGTCAGCCTTCGTTGCGCATGGCTTCGGCGAGGCGCGCCTCAAGAACCTTGGGTTTAAGGAGGACGAGACCTCCGCGCGACTTCTCGACCAGATGTTCGTTGTCGAGGGCCGACAATTCCCGCGTTATCTGTTCGCGCCGGCAACCGATGCGGGCGGCGAGCACATGATGGAACGGCGGCGGGCTGACGATACGCTGGCCGTCATGGCCGGTGCGCGGAGCAGAGATACGCAGCAATTCAGCATAGAGCCTGTGTTTGAGGTCGAAGACCGAATATTCCGTGAGGCGCGCATTGCTTTCGCGGATGCGGCCGGTGAGCAGACGCAGCACCTTCTCACAAATCGAGCGGGAACTGAACAGCAGTTCCCGGAACACCGCCGCCGGCATAATGCACAGTTCGCTGCGCGTCAGCGCCGTCACATTGGCGGAGCGCGCGACAGTGTCGATCGCCGACATCTCGCCGAAGAACTGCCCCGCCTTCATTTCCGCCAGGATCACTTCCTTGCCCGCGGCCGTGCGGATCAGGACGCGCACATCGCCCGAGAGGATGAAATAGACGTCGGACGAACGGTCCTCGAAGTCGACGACGATCTCGTTCTGATCGTACCGCTTCCAAGTGCACCGCCGGTCGAAGGCCGTCAGATCGATGTCCGACGTGTCCTTGAAGAAAGGTATGCGCGCCAAAGTCTGCATAACGGGTCCCTGCCGCTGCTACGCGTTTTGCGGCCCGGCGAACTCGCCGAACGCTGCAAGACGCATCAAAACAAAGATCGAAGGCAAAACAGCATTTCGGGTCGAAACGCGCTCTGCTCGAGGCCCCAACACACACGTTTTCCGGCAATCTAGCACGAACCGCCAGCGGGGCTACCCTATACTGCCGCCCCGCCTGCCCTCGCGGCGTGCGGCTTAACACATGCCGGTTACGAGGCGGCGCGCGTCGCCGCCGTCAGGGTGTTGCGCATCAGCATCGCAATGGTCATTGGGCCGACGCCGCCCGGCACGGGGGTGATCGCGCCGGCGCGCGCCGCCGCGGCCGCATAGGCGACGTCACCGACCAGCCGCGTCTTCGGCTTGCCGTCCTTGGTCAGCCCTTCCCCCGGCACACGGTTAATGCCGACGTCGATGACGATGGCGCCCGGCTTGATCCATTCGCCCTTGATCATCTCCGGCCGGCCGACGGCGGCCACCAGAACGTCGGCACGCGCCACCGTCGCGGCCAGATCGCGCGTACGAGAGTGCGCGATCGTCACCGTGCAGTTCTGCGCCAGCAGCAGTTGCGCCATCGGCTTGCCGACGATGTTGGAACGGCCGACGACGACCGCGTCGAGGCCCGCCAGACCCACACCCAGCGCCTTCACCGCCTCATCGATGAGCACCATGGAACCCGCCGGCGTGCACGGCACCAGCGCCCGCGCGGCATCACCGATCGACAACAGGCCGGCGTTGACCGGATGGAACCCATCAACATCCTTGGCCGGCAGGATCAGTTCGAGCACACGGGTGGCGTTGATATGCGCCGGCAGCGGCAGTTGCACGAGAATGCCGTGAATGGCCGGATCGGCATTGAGCGCGGCGACCAGGGCCAGAAGATCGGCTTCGCTCGTGTCCGCCGGCAAGGTGTGCTGCACCGAATGGAACCCGCAGCTCTCGGCCGCCCTGCCCTTCGACTTCACATAGACCTGGCTCGCCGGATCTTCGCCAACCAGCACGACCGCCAGCCCCGGCTTCAGGCCGCGATGCGCGGTCTCGGCCGCAACCTCTTGCAGCACGCGCTGCGACACAGCCTTGCCGTCGATGATGAAGGCCGGCTTGGACGCGGCGGAAGGAGCGTTGGACGATAAAGTGTCGGACATAGCGGCGGCCTCAGCTTCAGGGCGGTGAAATCTGGACGCGCCCTCTTCGCAGAGATGGCGGCCGATGCCAAGGGTTATCGACGCCGCGCAGCGAGCCATGGATCAGATGCGCAGAACCCACATTTTGTGGGCGAATCCCACGATCTCCATAAGGTCTTGGAATGTGAGCTGATGCACGTCCAGACAGTGATCGAGCCCATCGCCACCGCGTCAATACGGCGCGCCTTCCGGAGCTGGATGCCAAGCGTAAGTGGCAGCATGGCGGCCCGCCTCGCCCGACTGCAGCAGAATCATCGACGGCTTGTCCGCGAGCTCGCCTTCGAACCCTTCCGGGTCGCCATGGCCGCTCCACGATTCGATCGACAGAAACGGCGCCCCCGGCCGCGCCCACAAGGCCCAATGGGGAAAGCCCTCGGTGGCGATCGAGAGACGCTCTCCATCGGGCGCGATGAAAGCGAGGGACGGGCTGTTGGCGTCGAGGAAACACAGCGCCTCAGTGGCGAAGAGTTCCGCCTTCAGCGGCAGATCACGGCCATGAAGCGGGATCGCGCGCCGGCGCGCGCTGAAGAGCCCGCCCGGCGCGATGACCGGCACCTCCGGCACTTCGGCCTCGGCAAAGCGGATCAGATAGCCTTGCGGATCACCGTCTGCGAAGGGCCAGCGAAAGCCCGGATGCAGCCCGCAGGCATAAGGCATGATCGCCTCGCCCGTATTGGCGATCTCCAGATCGATCCGCAGCGCCGTGCGCGACAGGCGATAGGTGATGCGCAAGCAAAAATTGAAGGGGTAATGGCCTGAAGTCCGCGCGTCATCGCGCAAGACCAGCGTCACCTCATCCGATCGCTGCGTTTCGACGGTGAAGAGCGAAGCGGCGGCGAAGCCATGAACGCCGATTGCATAGCGCTGATCGCCGACACGGATTGCTCCGTCACGCGCCCAACCAACGATGGGGAACAGCAGTGGCGCAGTCGCATTCCAGATGGCCGGATCCGGCTTCCAGATCAGATCACGCTTGCCCGCCCGCCATGTCCGCAACTCGGCACCCAGAGGCGCGATGCTGGCGCGCGCATCGGCGCTGTTGAGTTCGATCATCGTCAAGAGTTATCGCCGTCGCCCTTCCAGCGTTTGACGATACCAGCATCGAGACCGAAGAGATCGACGATCCGTCCGACACTGTGATCGATGATATCATCGACCGACTGCGGCTTGTTGTAGAAAGCCGGCATCAGCGGCGAGATGATCGCGCCCATCTCCGACAATTGCAGCATGGTGCGCAGATGGCCCGAATGCAGCGGCGTCTCGCGCACCGCCAGCACCAGCCGGCGCCGCTCCTTCAGCACCACATCGGCCGCACGGCTGATCAGCGTCGACGTGACGCCGGTGGCGATCTCGCTCATGGTGCGGATCGAACAGGGAATGATCACCATGCCCATGGTGCGAAAGGAGCCTGACGATATCGAGGCGCCGATGTCGGCGATCGGATGGGCGACGTCAGCCATGTCGCGCACGTCCTTGGCCTTGAGATCGGACTCATAGCCGAGCGTCATTTCCGCCGCCTTGGTCATCACCAGATGGGTCTCGACACCGGCCTTGCGCAGCACTTCGAGCATGCGCACGCCATAGACGATGCCCGAGGCCCCGCTGATGCCGACGATAATCCGCTGCCTGTCTCCGCTTGCCACGTTTCACTCCTTGATTGGCTCCGAAGTGCCTGCTTGCACGCTCCCCGTCAAGCTCACGTGGTCGAAAGACTGGCCAAACGATCCAAAAGCACCTGGACCGGCGCCGGCGGAAAAGAAACGCCGAGATGGGCGGCATAGGCCGCGACATGACCGGCAGCGGCGGCCGCATCACCCGCCTGCCCCCAAGCCGCCATGGGCCGCAGGGCAAACAGCGCCTTCTGCTCCAGCCGCTCCGCTTCAAGCTCGACGGCCTTGATCCGCTCGCGCAAAGCTTCCGCCTGGGCGGCATCGATGGCGGCCGGTGGCGTGCGCAGGACGCGGCGAACCGCGCGCAACGGCGCGACGGTTTCGCGCCGCCAGTCGGCCATCGCCACGTCGATCGCAGCCACGTCGGCTTGCGTCAGGCTTCGCCCTTGCGTTGCGACGAACAGAAGAAAGAGCAGCACGTTCACATCGACGCCCTGCTCGTCCTGCAAAGCAAGGCAAGCCGGCGCTACGCCGTCGAGGCGATAGAAGCGCAACGAGAACGTCCAGAAAGGTGAAGATGTCGGCGTACCGGTCACAAGCTGTGGTCCCCTGATCGATGAAGCGATAGCGATGATCGTTCAAACGGACAAGCTACTCCGGACAAGCGCACGAAATCGCCCACGCGCGAGCTGCGCATGGGCGACCAGATCAATTCACGGCAAATGGCGCGTTGTAAACGCACGGCCGATCGCGCGTCTTTAAAAGCCGCGGAGCGTCATGCGTAGCGAAAGCGCCCGTCGGTCGGCGCTATTCGTTATCTGCCGCCCGCGCCAAACCACCCTTACGTCCGGCGGCTGAAGCCAACGCAGGATCGCGCGTGAAAGCGCGGTTCTGCGGGCCAACGGAGGAGCCACCCTTACGCCCCGCCTTAACCGCCAGCTTCTTGTCTTTTGAGAAAGCGCGATTCTCAGGCTTCACCGAAAGGCCGCCCATACGAGCGATCTCTTGGCGTTTTTCCAAGCTCATGGACGCAAAGCCACGCTTGGATTTTCCAGCGGTGTTCATTGTCATTGCCCTTCCACTCGAACGAAGTCGTTTTTTTATTGTTATTGCGGCCCTGCTGAGCCGAATGCTCTGAAGCGAGTCCTTTCTTCACATTGGCCCAGCTGCGTCATCCCTGAACTGGCGGCACCGCTCCCCTATGCATTGTGCGCCAGTGGTTTCAGCGATTTCCTCAGCCGAACGTGACAAATCCTACAATAGCTAAGTCACGAGCTCAACTGTGATTTGTACGAGGGGTGATACGAGAAGCGCCAGTCCTGCAACGGTTTTGTGTACAGGTCGTACGCGAAAAGCCTGACTCAGATGGTCGGAGTTGAGACCGCGCATGGGCAGAAATGGGGCAGAAATTTCAGGCCGGGCGAAACGCCGCTCGCAAGCGCTGCATCCAGGACGGCCGCATTTGCACTCGCTGGGGTACATTGCGCCCGGTGATGAAATTGATGGCGAATGCGCGCGGTCAGATCGCCGCTTTCAGATGATCAAATGCTTCCTGAACATAGGGCGCGAGCGGCGGCCGGCAGTCTTCCTGAAGCCATTTGTCGACCGCCAGGCGCAGGGCGCCAGCCGATACCATGGCGACGACACGCAAGCGGTCGCGCACGTCCTGCGCCGGCCACAACTCGCATAGGGCTTCGAAGACGATCTGCTCCTGCCCTGGGCGATCTCCATACCGGCGACCGCGTGCAGCATCCATTTCGTGAATGAGCCGCGCGACGGCCACCGTCTGCGCCGACTGAAAACGGACGGCAATTTTCAGCAGTGCTTCGCGGACAACGTCCAGCGGCCCACCCGCCGAGGCGCTTTCCAAAATCGTTGTCTTGAGCGCGTCGCGATAGACACCGAGATGAGCGACCAGAATGTCGTCTTTGCTGGCGAAATAGTGGAAAAACGTCCGCCGCGATATTCCGGCCGCTTCCGCAATTTCATCGACCGTCGTCGCCTCGTATCCCTTAGCGAGAAACAATTTCATGCCGGCTTCGACGATGCTCTGATGCGTTTGCCGCCGATTGCGCTCGCGCAGGGTTTCAGATTTTCCAACAGCGTTCGGCATCGACCATTTCTCTCACAAATTTGCGCCCGCGCACAAAGACGGACGCCCGGCTTTTCCGCAACTATCGGCCCGCTATCGCCTCCTTCCGCGAGGGCAATCACAAAGCTGCCATAATAAAAATACATCAAGTGCAATAAATGCATTTAGTGCATTTATTTTCACTCAAGGCGCAGCCGCAGGATAGTTCGATGTCGCCACCCTCCAGCATAAACCCAATAGAACCCTTTTATATCAATCGTATAATCCAGAAAATCGGCGGCCCCTTCGGCGTTTTCACAACCCTAGCCGCGCTCAAACTTCTGTTGGCGGGTTGCGCCACCGCCCCCTTAGACGAAGCTGGAACGCTGCAATCCTATGCCGGCCTCCAACAATCGGATGGCTTTTTCACGCGCTCACGCATCAGTGTGAGCAGAGACGACGTGCTCGCCGCGAAAACCATCAAAATCATCCCGACCGTCTTTTCTGCGCCCGCGCAACGCACGCCCTTCACGGCCGCGCAGCGCAATCTCGTCACCAATGCGGTCGATCGGGCTCTCTGTGCCGGATTGAGCGAGCGCCTGCAGGTCGTCGGCCCGTCAGAACCAGCCGACCTCGTCGTCCAAGCCGTCGTCACCAATGTCGCGGCAACGGATCCGATTGCTGTCGGCGTGTCGAAGAGCGCGTCGATCGCCAAATCCGTCCTGCTTCCTGGCGTGCCCGTCCCCGTACCCCGTCTCCCGCTGGGTCTGGGCAGTTTGTCGCTGGAAGCCGAGGCCCGCGACCCGCAGGGACGTCAAAAGGCGGCGATGATTTGGGGACGCGGCGCCAATGCCCTGCTGGGTCAAGGTCGGGTCGCCTCCGAAGCGGATGCTTACAGCCTGGCAGCCTCCTTTGGCGGGGATTTCAGCACGCTGCTGGTGACCGGGAAAACGCCTTTTGGTGGCGGCCTGCCTTCGCTGCCTTCCATGGAGCGGATCGGCTTTCTTCTCGGCGGCACGCCCAAATATCCCGCCTGCGAAACCTTCGGCAGATCGGACGGGGTCGTCGGTTTCCTTGGGGCGGCGGTCGGCGTGCCGCCAAACTGGACCGACAACGGCGCCGCCGCGCCGCGCTGACATCTTTGCCGGGAATCGCCGGAAATGATCGCCGCTTGCGGCCGGCCTGGAACCGGAACGCAATTCGACGCGCAAAATGATGCTAAATAACTGATTGTAAAGTGGTCGGAGTGGCGGGATTCGAACCCACGACCCCCTGTCCCCCAGACAGGTGCGCTAACCAGGCTGCGCTACACTCCGACGGCGCCACCTATAGACAAAGGGTTGGGCGGTCGCAACAGCGAGACGGACGATCCCAACAATATGTGTTGGTCTAGCCTTCGGCCGCTTCCAGCACGCCGATACAGCCGTCGATCACGGTCAACAGCGCCCGTAGATCCTGGAGCGAGGCGCCCGGAGGGCTTGCCGGCCGGGCGAGCGCCGGGGCCGGCGCCGCCAGCTCATAGGCCATCGGCTCATCGGTTTCGTCATCGTCGAGGATGTCAGGATGCAGACGTCCGACGGGAACCGGCATGGCCTGCGGAACGTGCGCTTCCCCGCCGCCTTCCTTCTGGCCCAGCGCAATAACCGCCTTGGCGCCCTGCTCTTTCAAGATCCGCTGAACGCCCTTGATCGTATAGCCGTCGTCGTAGAGCAGCCGCTGAATGGCGGCCAGCAGGAGCACGTCATCGGGTCGATAATAGCGCCGGCCACCGCCGCGCTTCAGTGGCTTGATCTGCGGAAAGCGTGTCTCCCAGAAGCGCAGAACATGCTGCGGCAATCCGAGCGTGTCCGCTGCCTCGCTGATGGTTCGAAATGCGTCCGCCTGTTTGTCCATCGCCGAAACCCGTCGCGTCGGAAAACGAGACCGTCAGTTTAACGCGTGGAGCCGATTCGCGACAGTTTGCAACTTGGGTCGCAGCAAGCGGTATACCGCTTTATTCGTCCTCGTCGGCGACTGTCTCGCCATTGACGCGCGCCTTCAGAATGTTCGACGGCTTGAACACCATCACCTGCCGCGGCGTGATCGGCACTTCGACACCCGTCTTCGGATTGCGGCCGATGCGCTGGCCTTTCGAGCGCACGAGGAACGAACCGAAGGACGACAACTTCACATTGTTGCCGCGCACGAGTTCATCGCAAATCTCATTGATCACGAGTTCCACCAGCTCAGCCGACTCCACACGGGAAAGTCCGACACGCCGATAGACAGCCTCGGCGAGATCGGCCCGGGTAATATTAGTCGGGCTCTTTCCATTGCTGTTAGTCATCGAAACATCCAAAAAAATTTATCAAAAACAAACTACGGTCTCTAAAAGAATCGCCCCAATGTCAAGAGCGTAACTCCAAACTGAAAATGTATACAAGGACTTACCAGCGAATTATGGCGGAACCCCAAGTAAAGCCGCCGCCCATGGCCTCGATCATGACCAGGTCGCCGGGCTTGATGCGTCCATCGGTCACCCCAGCATTCAGCGCGAGCGGAATGGAAGCAGCGGACGTATTGCCGTGCAGAGAAACCGTCTTGATGATCTTCTCGCGGGCGATGCCCATCTTGTCGGCGGAAGCGTCGATGATCCGTTCATTGGCCTGATGCGGCACGAACCAGTTGAGTTGCTCGGCGGTGAGACCCGTTGCTTTGAACGCATCGTCCATCACATCCGCCACCATGCCGACCGCATGACGAAAAACTTCGCGACCCGCCATCCGCAAATGACCGACAGTGCCCGTCGATGAAGGCCCGCCGTCGACATAAAGCTTTTCGCGATGCCGGCCGTCGGAGCGCAGATGCGAGGTCAAGACGCCGCGATCTTCCGTTGTGCCGCTGCCCTGCTGACGACCGAGCACGATGGCGCCTGCGCCATCGCCGAAGAGCACGCAGGTGGTGCGATCGTTCCAATCGAGCAGACGCGAAAATGTTTCCGCACCGATGACGAGCGCGCGTTCGCTCGCACCCGTGGTCAGGAACTTGTCGGCAACGCTGACCGCATAGACGAATCCCGAACACACCGCCTGCAGATCGAATGCGGCGCCACGTGTGATGCCGAGCGCGGCTTGCACCTGCGTTGCCGTCGCCGGAAACGTGTAGTCGGGCGTTGACGTCGCCACGATGACAAGATCGATGTCATCGGCCGTGCAGCCGGCGGCCATCATCGCTTTGTGCGCGGCCTTGGTCGCCAACACCGACGTGGTCTCGCCGTCAGCCGCCATATGCCGTTCGTGAATACCGGTCCGCTGCACGATCCAATCGCTCGTCGTATCGACGATCTTCTCCAGATCAGCATTTGTCATCACGCGCTCGGGCAGGAAAGCGCCAATGCCTTCGACAACGGAACGCCAAGTCTTGTGAGAAGCTGTCTTATGAGAAGTTTCGACCATTTTATCCGACTAGAGAGTTGCGTCGTCGCTGGCGACAGACGCTTCAGTTTCAGCGGCCGCTGACCGCGTTTCGGCTGTGCGCAGATCTTGCGACAGCGAGACGAGATCGCGAATGCGGCTCATCAAATCATGACGCACGACGTCATAGGCGATTTCAACGGCGCCGCAGTAGCCCAATCCATCCGTGGAGCCATGGCTCTTGATGACCAGTCCATCGAGACCGAGGAAGACACCGCCGTTGACCCGCCGCGGATCCATCTTCTCGCGCAGCGCCGCGAAAGCGTGGCGGGCGAACAGATAACCGATTTTCGACATCAGGCTCGCGCCCATGGCCTCGCGCAGATAGCGCGCGATCTGTCGCGCCGTGCCTTCCGCCGTCTTCAACGCGATATTGCCGGTGAAGCCTTCGGTCACCACCACGTCGGTGGTGCCGGCGCCCAGATCATCGCCCTCGACGAAGCCGTGATAGCTCAGATGCGGCAGATCGACGGTGCGCAAAATGCGATTGGCCGCCTTGACCTCTTCGATGCCTTTGATTTCCTCGACACCGACATTGAGCAGACCGACGGTCGGCTTCTCGATGTCGAGCACGATGCGCGCCATCGCCGCGCCCATCACCGCGAGATCGACGAGATGCTGCGCATCGGCACCGATCGAGGCACCCAGATCGAGCACCACCGATTCGCCACGCACCGTCGGCCACAGCGCCGCCAGCGCCGGGCGATCGATCTGCGCCATCGTGTGCAGGCAGACTTTCGCCATCGCCATCAGCGCGCCGGTATTGCCCGCTGAGACGGCGACATCGGCCTCGCCGCGCTTCACCGCATCGATCGCCATCCACATGGAGGAAACGCGTCGGCCACGGCGCAACGCCTGGCTCGGCTTGTCGTCCATCCGCACGGCAACGGCCGCGTGAATCAGCTTCGTATTGGCCGCCAGTTTCGGCTGCTTGGCCAGCAGCGGCGCGATCTGCGCTTCATCGCCATAGATGAGGAATTCGGTATCGGGGCGGCGCTCATGCGCCAACGCCGCGCCTTCGACGACGACAGAGGGTCCGTGATCGCCACCCATACCGTCCAGAGAAATCCTGACCGGTTTCGCCATCCAGTAAACGCTCCCGCCCTGCACGACCAAACCGGCGGGCCAAATTCAGGCGCGGACAATAGCCGTTTGCATCGGGAAGGCAATCCCGAAGCGATCCGCGCATCGACAAGAAATCTTACGATTTTTTTCCATTCGGCCCGTTCTTGAGACCGCCAAGGACGGAAAATGGCGATTCCTCCTCGTCGTCCTCGGTGATCGCCTCGAAACTCACCCCCGGTTTGCGCGGATAGGGGTCGAGCGCCAAGGTCAGGAACTCCGCCGCCAGCGCTCCCAGGTCGATCTTGCCGTCGACGATCGCCTCCGCTTCGTCCTCGTCCATGGACATAGGCTCCGCCGCCGGCGCGGGCCGCCGCTCGTCCTTGTCGCCCTTCTCACCCTTCCTGGCCGCTTTGGCGGCGCGCATTGCCGGCCCCGTCGGCTCCTCGAAGAAGCGGGCGTCGATATCCTCGGAAATCTCGCTCTCGAACGGCTCGAGGGTGACGACGCACTGCTGCGTCAGCCGGCTCGTCAGCTCGCCGGTGATGCGGATGAACTTGCCCGCCTTCACCGCCTGAAAGGAGGCCTTGAGGCTAGCGATGTCTTCCAGCCCGTTCAGCGCGGCGAGCGCCGCCCGTTCGTCCGCATCGGCCTCGATGTCGAAACGGCGCGTGGAATCGCGCAGCAGATCGGTCACGAGCGTCGGGCGAGAAAAAGCCGGCGCGGTGTGGCTGTCCTTGGTCATGGGAGTCCCCGGAAAATGCGATCAGGACCGCATTCGGTCACGATCAGATATAGGAAATCAGATCACCGTGGCGGCATCGACCACCGGCAGCGGCGACGACCATGCCCGTTCCAGGTCGAGCCCGCTATAGCCGGCATTGAGGCGCTCGGTATAACGCGCCAGGCGCAGACAGGCGGAATCCCCTGCCCGGCCCTCGTCGCCATAGACGTTGCGGGCCAAAGCCAGGGCCAGCGCCGCTGTGTCGCCGCTCTGCAGTGCGTCCCGATAGGCCAAGGTGCGCCCGAGATAGCCCTGAGCCATGGATTTCATCCGTTTCGACATGGAGGCATCGCCAATGCCAATCTCACGCAAGGCCGTGTCGATATTATGGAACACGGCGTCCGTGAGATCCTGAGCCAGATCCGGCCCCGGCGCCGGCAAGGTCTCGATCCGCCAAACGGCGAGCCCGGTGTGCAGGACGAGCAGTTCAAAACGGCCCGCCACCGTGTCGGCCACTCCATAATCGAGGAAAAACGCCGGCTGACGCGAAGCCGCCATGATCTCGCCCTGAAGGCGTTCGATCACTGGCAGGTTGCGGGAGCGGCGGAACAAGCTGAATGCCATGGGCTTTTTCTGTCTGCACCGTAGTGTTTCGGAATTTGGCTTCACCAAATTCCGGGCGCCAAGTCGATATCAAGGTAAATGCATTTCTTGCATTTCGCGCCTCCGGGGGTTAGGCATCGCCGGTCGCTGATGCAAGAAAAATCACGCAGATGCGGCAGTTGCGCGCGCTCCGGCGGCGGATCGGCGGGCGCAGAGGGGAATGAAAAGATGAAGTTCAAGGTCGGGACAAGATCGGTAGGCCTGGCGCTGGCAGCGGCCCTCGCGGTGTCGCTTGGCGGCTGCCTCGGGTATGACGGCGACGTCTACCGCGGCTACGTGATCAACGAAAACACCATGAACCAGGTGAAGATGGGCAATTCGGCCGAACAGACCCTGGTGTTGCTCGGCACCCCCTCCACCACCTCTACCATCGGTGGCGACGCCTGGTACTACATCAGCCAGAAGGTCGAGCGGCCGGTCGCCTTCATGCAGCAGAAGGTCACCGACCAGCGCATTTTCGCGGTCTATTTCGACAAGAACAAGCGCGTCCAGCGCATCGCCAATTACGGTCTGGAAGATGGCCAGATCATCGATTTCAACAGCCGCACCACCCCGACGGCGGGCGCGGAATCGTCGTTCCTGCGTAACATGATGCAGAACCTGCTGCGCTTCAGCTAAGATCTGCAAAAGCCCGATCCAAAGCTTCAAAGGCGCGGCCAACCCGCGCCTTTTTCATTTCATGTCCCGCCGGAAGAACTCGATTCAAAATCTGATCAAATCAGCACAAGTCATTCTATAAATTATCTTTTTTATTTCCGATCGCGCCGCGACGGCGCATGAACCAAACGGTCAGCCCGGCCGCCAGGACACAAAGCCCGAGCCCATACCAGGTACCACCGGGCGTATCCTTGAATGGCAGATCGGCGGTGTTCATGCCGAAAAAGCCGGTCACCAGCACGGCTGGCGCCAGCACAGAATTGAGGATGGTCAGCACGTAGAGATGGGCATTGGCCGAACTCTGGAGCTGGTTCGACACCTCGTCCTGCAACAGCCGCGTCCGCTCCACCAGCGCATGGGATTCGTGATGCAGGGTCTCGAACCGATGGCTGACGCGGATCACCGCCGCATGGACGGCGGAACTGAGGCTCTCGGGCCTCGCCCCTTCGAGGCGGCGCAAGATCGAATGGACGCCGGCGAGCTTGCGCTCGATCCGCACCCCTTGGCGGCGCAAGAGGCCGAGCGCCCGTGCCTCCTTGGAACTGTCGTCGGCAAGGATACGGTCCTCGCATGCGTCCAGCTCGTCGGCCATCCGCGTCACCGCGCCATCGAGCCCGTCGGCGATATGGTCGGCCAGGGTTTCGAACAGAGTGACCGGCGCATCGACGCTGGCCCCGGCCTCGATCGTTCGGCGCAGGGTCTCGATCGCATGGGCGGCGTGATGGCGGCCGCTCACCAGCCAACGGTCGGACAGAAGGAAGCGCAGATGAGCGAAATCGTCCCGGACGCCGTCGAAATCCTGGGCGAGATCGGGAAAGACGCCCCAGAGCACGCCCGCCTCGTGATGCATCTGCTGATGATCGCTGGAGCGCAGCATCGCCTGCAAGGCGGCCGCCGGCACGTCCTCCAGATCAGAAAGGAATTGCCGCGCCCGCACGTCAGCGAGGTTGAGATGAACCCAGATGAAACCGCGCGCCGAGGAGGACAGTTCGACGGCTGTGCAGCCGGTCAACGCACTGGCGCGGCCGCTCTCGTCGAAACGATAGGCGAAGACAACGGCTTCGCGATCGGGAGTGGAGATCTTGTCGTGCATGGGAGAACACCAGCGCGGACGGCTGAACCGCCCGCGCCGGCTTGTCGACTAGAAGATATGCGAGAACAGGTAATACAGGCTCGCCGAGAGCAGGATCGCCACCGGCAAGGTCAGCACCCAGGCGAGGACCAGATTGCGCACGGTCGACATCTGCAACCCGGATTTATTCGCCGCCATCGTGCCCGCCACGCCTGACGACAAGACATGCGTGGTCGAAACCGGCAGGCCGTAGTTGTCGGCGGCAAAAATCGTAGCCATCGCCACCAGTTCGGCCGAAGCACCCTGCGCGTAAGTCAGATGCGTCTTGCCGATCTTTTCGCCGACGGTGACCACGATCCGCTTCCAGCCGATCATCGTGCCGAGGCCAAGCGCGATGGCGATCGCCACTTTCACCCAGGTCGGGATGAAGCGCGTCGCCGCGTCGAGCGAGTCCTTGTACTCCTTGAGGACTTTGACATCGGCGGCGTTGAGGTCGTTTTCCTTATCCTTCATCAGGAAACGGATCGCCTCGGAGGCCAGATACATGTCGTTACGCGTATTGCCGACCGCGGCCGCCGGAATCTTGTTCATCGTGCCGTGGTCGTTGATCTGCTTCGAAATGTCCTGCAGCAGCACGGCCAGCGACGGATAAGTGCCTTCGCTGATCTTGTGCTGGGAGACATAGGCGGTCACCGCCGGACGCGGATCGCCGATGATCGCATGGCCAAAGCCCTTCTCCTGCACCAGTTTCGCCGCCACTTCCGAACGGGTGTGGAAGGCCGCCAGTTCGTGTTCCGGCAATGAGCGGTTCAGCGCATAGGCCGTCGGCACCGTGCCGATGAGGATCAGCATGATCAGGCCCATGCCCTTCTGACCATCGTTCGAGCCATGGGCGAAGGACACGCCGGTGCAGGTGAAGATCAGCAAGCCGCGGATCCACCACGGCGGCGGCTGATTGCCCTTCGGCGCTTCATAAAGCGCCTCGTTCTTGATCAGCACTTTCATGGCGATCAGCAAAGCCGCGGCGAGGCAGAAGCCGACCAGCGGCGACAGCAGCAGCGCATAGCCGATCTCGGTCGCCTTCGACCAATCGACACCGGACGTGCCATCGCGTCCGCGCATCATCGCATTGGCGACGCCAACACCGATGATCGAGCCGATCAGCGTATGCGAAGACGAAGCCGGCAGGCCGAACCACCAGGTGCCAAGGTTCCAGGCGATGGCGGCGACGAGCAGCGCGAACACCATGGCGAAGCCGGCACTGCTGCCGACCTGGAGGATCAGTTCGACCGGCAGCAGCGAGACGATGCCGAAGGCCACGGCGCCTGTCGACATCAACACGCCGAGGAAGTTGAAGAAGCCCGACCACATGACCGCGAAATTGGCGGGCAGCGAATGGGTGTAGATCACCGTCGCCACCGCATTGGCGGTATCGTGGAAGCCGTTGACGAATTCGAAGCCAAGCGCGATCAGCAGCGCCACGCCGAGCAACAGGAACGGCGCCCAGGTGGTCGCCGGCACGCCCGCGTCGATGACGTCGGTGCGGATGCTCCAAGCCACATAGAAAAGACCGACCGCGATGACGCTGAACAGAATGAGCAGCGTCAGCGGATTGATCCCCGTATCGAGCGACGGCCGTTTATGTTCCGGCTGTTCCGTCGCCATGCCTCCCGGCATCGTAATATTCGTCATAGCCCGCCTCCGTGGAGTTACGGAAGCAAAACTAGACTGCCTGGAGCACAGCTTTATGAACCTGAGAGTCGCCCTGTTAATCTTTGAATAACCAAAGAAAAAGGCGGGGTCGCCCCCGCCTTTCCCGTGCGTTTCGCACCCGTTTCGTACGTTATCCGTGCGCCAGGATGGCGAGCAGCAGCAGCGCGACGATATTGGTGATCTTGATCGCCGGATTGACGGCGGGACCCGCCGTGTCCTTGTAGGGGTCGCCGACGGTATCGCCGGTGACGGAAGCCTTGTGCGCTTCGCTGCCCTTAAGATGCTTCACGCCATCTTTGTCGATGAAGCCATCCTCGAAGCTCTTCTTGGCATTGTCCCAAGCGCCACCACCCGAGGTCATCGAAATGGCGACGAAGAGGCCGTTGACGATGACGCCGAGCAACGAGGCGCCGAGGGCCGCGAAGGCATTGGCCTTGGAGCCGGAGATCCACAGCACGCCAAAGTAAGCGACGAGTGGCGCCAGCACCGGCAGCAGCGACGGAATGATCATTTCCTTGATCGCTGCCTTGGTCAGCATGTCGACGGCGCGACCATAGTCGGGACGCTGCGTACCCTGCATGATGCCGGGCATTTCCTTGAACTGCCGCCGTACTTCCTCGACGACCGAACCCGCCGCGCGGCCCACCGCCGTCATGGCGATGCCACCGAACAGATACGGGATCAGGCCGCCGAAGATCAGACCGGCGACGACATAGGGGTTGGACAGGTCGAAGGAGACCGCGCCGACATCCTTGAAGTAAGGCCTGCCCTCGCTGATGAAGGCTTGCAGATCGTTCGTATAAGCGGCGAACAGCACCAGCGCGCCAAGACCCGCCGAACCGATGGCATAGCCCTTGGTGACGGCCTTGGTGGTGTTGCCGACCGCATCGAGCGCATCGGTCGACTGACGCACTTCCTTCGGCAGGCCGGCCATTTCGGCAATGCCGCCGGCATTGTCGGTGACCGGGCCGAAGGCGTCGAGCGCCACGATCATGCCGGCGAGGCCGAGCATGGTGGTGACGGCGATCGCCGTGCCGAAGAGACCGGCAAGCTGGTAGGTGGCAATGATGCCACCGACGATGACGAGCGCCGGCAGCGCCGTCGATTCCAGCGAGACGGCGAGACCCTGGATGACGTTGGTGCCGTGACCGGTCACCGACGACTGCGCGATCGACACGACCGGACGCTTGCCCGTGCCGGTATAGTATTCGGTGATCCAGACGATGAGGCCCGTCACCACCAGGCCGACGAGGCCACAGAGGAACAGGTTCGTGCCGGTGACCGACAAAGTGCCGACCTTGCCGAGTTCGCCCCAGCCGACGAGCCAATGCGTCGCCAGCGCGAGACCGCCGATCGACAGCACGCCGGTGACGATGAGACCCTTGTAGAGCGCCCCCATGATCGAATTGTTGGCACCGAGCTTGACGAAATAGGTGCCGATGATCGAGGTGACGATACAGGTGGCGCAGATCGCCAGCGGATAGAGCAGCGCCGCGTTGAGGCCCGCCTGTTTGGCGAAGAAGATCGCCGCGAGCACCATGGTGGCGACGACGGTCACCGCATAGGTCTCGAACAAGTCGGCGGCCATGCCGGCGCAATCGCCGACGTTGTCACCGACGTTGTCGGCGATGGTCGCCGGGTTGCGCGGATCGTCTTCCGGAATGCCCGCTTCGACTTTACCGACGAGGTCGGCGCCGACGTCGGCACCCTTGGTGAAGATACCACCGCCAAGACGGGCGAAGATCGAGATGAGCGAGGCGCCAAAGCCGAGCGCCACCAGAGAATCGATGACGACACGATCAGCGACCGCATGGCCGAGCGGACCGGTCAGAATCCAGTAGTAGACGGAGACGCCGAGCAGCGCGAGGCCGGCGACGAGCATGCCGGTCACCGCGCCCGCCTTGAAGGCGACGTCGAGACCGCCGGCCAGCGACTTGGTCGCCGCCTGGGCCGTGCGCACGTTGGCACGCACCGACACGTTCATGCCGATAAAGCCGGCGGCACCCGACAGCACGGCACCGATGAGGAAGCCAATGCCGACCAGCCAGCCGAGCCAATAACCGAGGGCGAGAAAGATGACGATACCGACGATGGAGATCGACAGGTATTGGCGCTTCAGATAGGCCTGCGCGCCTTCAGCCACTGCACCAGAGATTTCCTGCATGCGCTGTGAGCCAGCATCGGCTTTCATCAACGCAGAAACGGTGACAACGCCATACACGACGGACAACAGGCCGCCGATAATAATCCATAGAATTGGACTCATTTAGCTCCGCCCTCTCCATTCACGAGGCGGACAGAAGACGCCCGCCCATTCGTGCGGCCTATCGTATTTATGTCAGCATGGTGGCCGCCAACCCCAATCGCCTATGCCAGAAAGATGCCCTAACGGCAATGATAGGCAATGGTGAAGGTGGAGAACCGCCGCTTGTTCACTGCTTTCTGGCCAAGAGGAACAGGAACCTCGCTTTGGAACCCATCCAATCTTGGGTGGGGAATCCGCCCCACCGCGGACAGCGGCGCTGCGCGATAAGAACGTTAAAATCCATTAAAATACAGATATTTACAGGAAAGGCATCGCTCCACGATTTTAGAGCGCCTGTGCATGCGCCCTGACCGTTTCGATGAAAGCCGTGGCGGCGGGCGAGAGCGACCTGTCCTTCGACGTAATCACCGACACGATGTGATGGGCTTGCGGCTGCACCAGCGGGCGCAGCTCAAGCTGAAACGATTTCGCCAGTGGCGCTGCCCAGGACGGCCAGATCGATATGCCGAGGTTCGCGGCGACCATGCCAAGAATGGTCACCATGTTGCGTACCTCGAAGCGCGGTTTCACGGCCAGTCCGGCGACCTCGAATTGACGATCCAATCTGCGGCGGGCCGCATTGTCCTGCCGAACGGCAATCAGCGGATGCCCGGCCAGATCCTTCCAGCCCACCTTTTTCTGGGCAGCCAGCGGGTGGGACGGCGCGCAAAGCAACATCAAATGCCCCTGGATGATAGGCGCCGAGATCAGCCCATCGTCCTGCGCGTCGAAAACGCCAAAGCCGCAATCGCACAGCGACTGCGCGACATGCGTTGAAATCTGGTGAGGGGGAAATTCGGTCACCGTGACGTGGATTCCCGGATAGGCATCCTGGAACCGGGCGATCGCCGGCGGCAGCAGCGCGACAGCCACCAGCGGCGAGGCGATGACGTTGATTTGCCCCCTGCGGCGCAGGTCGACCTCACGCGCCGCCTCTATGCCTTCGTCCAGCACCATCAGAAGACGTTCGGCATAGGGAAGAAACTCTCGGCCCGCCTCGGTCAGGGCGACCATGCGCGTCGTGCGCTTGAGAAGACGGGTTTGCAGCTCCGCCTCGAGTTCGCTGATGAGAACCGACAGCGACGATTGCGGCACGTTCAGCCGTTCGCTGGCGCGCGTGAAGCTCCTGAGACTGGCGATCTCCAAGAAGGCCCGAACTTGTCTAAGCGTCACGTTCACCTTCGCCTCCCATCGCGCCGAAGTTTAGAGAACCCGCCTTATGGGATTCAACCTCGCCGCACGTACAAGCCCATTTATTCGAATTCCCGATAAGTTGTTCCAGACAAAATCCTTGAGCGGCGACCGTCAGGAGACAAAGTGGGTAGGACAGTCCTGTCGATGGAAGACGCCGGAACATGCGATCATGAGAGCGCGGCTGATCTGTTCGTGTCATGGCCAATGGGCCTTGCACGCGCCTGCTGACGCGGCTGGGGTCGCACCGGCGCGCGACACAAGCGAGCGCCTGCCGGCGCGCGGCGAATATCTCATCCGCGGCGCCCATGTCTTGACGATGGATGACGCCATCGCCGACCTCCCCAAGGGCGATATCCAGATCCGCGACGGCGCCATCGTCGCCATCGGCGACAGGCTCGACGCGCCGGCCGCTGAACGGATCGACGGGAACGGCATGATCGCCCTGCCCGGCTTCGTCGATACGCACTGGCATTTGTGGAACAGCGCGCTGCGCGCCCTCGTGCGGGCCGACGACAAAGCCGACGGCTATTTTCCGGTCACGCTCCGCCTCGGACCACTCTGCACGCCGGAGGACGCGCGCCGCTCCGTCCGCTTGGGTCTCGCCGAAGCCTTGGTGTCCGGCATCACCACCGTGCATGACTGGTCGCATAATATCCGCACACCGGATCATGCCGATGCGGAAATCGGGGCCTTACGTTCGACGGGCCTGCGCGCGCATTTCTCCTATGGATGGGGACAGGACCTCCCCCTGACGGCGCCGATGAACACCGCCGATCTCGCGCGCGTGGCACGAGACTGGTCGGACGAAAATGGCCTTCTTTCCCTCGGCGCGGCGGTTCGCACACCCGTTGCCAATCCACGGGGCATCGTGCCTGTCGATATTCTGCGCGGCGAATATGACGCCATACGCGCGCTGGGCCTGCCGATCACCATGCACGCGCGACCCGGCGTGGTCTCGGTCCTCGATGACAACGGCCTGCTTGGCAAGGACGTGCAGCTCGTCCACCCGCAAGGCCTGTCGATACCGGAACGCAAACGCGTGGCCGAAACGGGCACACGCTTCTCCTGCTCGCCCGTCATCGAAATGCATTACGCCCAGGCGACGCGCGGCGAAATCCAGTTTCAGGAACTGGAAGAAGACGGCATCCAGCAAAGCCTCTCGGTCGACTCCTCGGCCGCCTCAGCCAACGCCGACTTCTTTGCCTGCATGCGTGCGCTGCTGTGGTCGCACAAGCAACGTTTCGGCACCACCAAACCGCTGACGCCAAGGCGCCTGCTGGCGCTTGCCACCATTGACGGCGCGCGCGACCTCGGCCTCGCCGACAAGATCGGTTCGCTGACACCAGGCAAGCGCGCCGATCTCATTCTCGTGCGCACGGGCGACGTCAACATGGCACCCGTCATCAATCCCTATTTCGCGCTCGTCTATTCGGCTCAACCCGCCAATATCGACACCGTCATGGTCGATGGACGCATTCTGCGCCGCAAGGGAGAATTCACAGCGCTCGATCAAGACCAGGTCGTCCGCGAAGCCACCGACAGCATCACCCAATTAAGAGCGCGCGCATCCCGCGCATAATCCCAAGGGAGGGAATGAATGATCCTGCGAAAATTATGGCTTTCCGCTTTCGTCGTTCTTGCCTCGTCGAGCCTGACGGCGGCGCAGACCTATCCGACCAAACTCGTGCGCATCATCGTGCCTTACGCGCCGGGCGGTGGCATTGATGCCTTTGCTCGCGCCATCGCCGAAGGTCTGTCGCCCAAATGGGGACAGTCGGTCATTGTCGAAAACAAGCCGGGGGCCTCGACCTTTCTTGGCACCACGCAAGTCGCCAAAGCGGCGCCCGATGGACACACGCTGCTCCTGACCAGCGAGTCGACAATCACCAGCAATCCATTTCTTTTCGCCAGCCTGCCTTATGATATAAGCCGTGAACTGACACCGATCAGCCAGCTCGTCAGCCTGCCGCAAATGGTCGTGGCGAATACGAGCGTCGCGGCGGCTTCGATCAAGGAGCTGGTGGAGCAAGCGCGCAAGGATTCAAGCAGGCTCAATTATGCATCCTATGGATCCGGCAGCCTGCCGCATTTGTTCTTCGAAGGTCTCAACAAGACGACTGGCGCCAGCATCGCTCAGGCGCCCTACAAGGGCATCATTCCCGCGGTCGCCGCGACGGCAGGCGGCGAAGTTCAATTGACGCTGGTCGGCACCGCCCTGGCACAGCCGCAGATGCAGGCCGGGCGCATCAAGCCTTTGGCGGTCGTGGGCGACAGACGCCTGCCGGAACTGCCGCAGGTGATGACATTGACGGAGGCCGGCCTTGGCGAGATCGATCCCGGCGTCTCCTGGTTCGGTCTCTTCATGACCGGCGGATCACCTGCCGGCCTGCCGGAGAAAATCGCCAAGGATGTCGCCGATCTCTTCGCCGATCCCGCCGTGCGCGACAAATATGTCACCGCGCGCGCCATGACGCCGATCTTCTCAACGCCTCAAGCCTTCAGCGAGTTGATCATCACCGACATGCAGCGGATGGAACGGCTGATCAAGCTTACCGGCGCGAAAGGCGAGCAATAGCCGTCAAGCCGCCCGCTCCCGGCGCTTGAAGGCGCCGGTGGCGATCAACAGCAGCAGTGCGGCCACGATCGGCGGGAACACCACCCAATTGACCAGCGCCCATCCGGAATGGGCCAGCATCTGGCCCGACGAGAACGAGGCGATGGCCATGAAGCCGAAGACGAGGAAGTCGTTGAACGACTGCACCTTGTTGCGCTCTTCCGGCCGATGGGTCTCGACCACCATGGCCGAAGCGCCGACGAAGCTAAAGTTCCAGCCGACCCCGAGGAAAATGAGGCCGACCCAGAAATGCGCGACGGTGATGCCGAGCAGGCCGGCAATCGCCGCGATGATGGTGAAGACGAACCCCACCGTCACCACCTGCGGCGCGCCATAACGGGCGATCAGACTGCCGGTGAAGAAGCTCGGTGCGAACATGCCCAGCACATGCCACTGAATGCCCCAGTTCGCATCCGACAGCGGCAGGCCACACATTTTCATCGCCAGGGGCGCCGAGGTCATCACCAGATTCATCAGCGCATAGGCGACCATGCCGCAAGCCGCCGCCGTGATGAATCGCGGCTGCAAGGCGATTTCCTTGAGCGGTCGCCCGGCGGCCCGTGCCACCGCGGCGGCCGGCCTTGGGATATCGATGGTGCTGAGAATGCCCATGCACAACAGAGCAACAACCGACTGACCGATGAAACTGGCCAGGAACAGATAGGGCGTCGCCCAATCCATGGTGATGTTGACGAGCTGCGGTCCAAGCACGCCTGAGAAAACACCACCTGTCATCACCCAGGAAATTGCCTTGGGGCGCAGCGACGGGCTCGCCACATCGGTCGCGGCGAAACGGAAGGAATGGGCCACAGCCTGATAAGCGCCGCCGATGAACGTGCCGAAGCAGAACAGTGCGAAGGAACCGAGATAGATGGCCAGCGCCGCGATGAGGCCGATGAGAACGCCGCATCCGGAGCCGACGAGGAAAGACGCCCGCCGGCCATAGTGCCGCGCGATCCATCCGGCCGGAATCGTCGCCAGCGCCGTGCCGATGACGAAAGTGGTTACGGGCAAGGTGGCGAAATCGGCGCGCGGCGCCAGCATCGAGCCGACGATGCCGCCCGTCGTCATCACCACGGTGGAATTGGCGCCCGCCAGAGCCTGCGCCACGGCCAGCCTCAGGATGGCGTTCTTGGCCGTACGATCGTCGATGTCGGCCGCAGCCGCCGCTGTTGTTGTCATTATGCGAGCCGGTCTTTGCAAAAAACGCGGCGACACCTTAGGACCTTGAGCAGCGGATTGCCAAGCTCACAAAGCGCTAGATCACTGATTTTGAAGAGTTTTACAGACCACAGTCGGCAATGATATGAACTACAGCAAAGACCTGTGTGAGGATTCTCAGGAGGTAGGTTCCCTTGGATATTGACGCCCGGGCCATCGCCGCGCGCTGCGGTGCCCTGCTCGACCAGATGCGGGCCGCCCGCCCCCTGGTCCAGAACATCACCAACTACGTGTCCATGGACATCGCCGCCAACGCCCTGCTGGCTGTCGGCGCCTCGCCGGCCATGGTCCATGCTCCTGAAGAATCGCCGCAATTCGTAGCGCTCGCCGGGGCACTCGTCGTCAACATCGGCACTTTGTCGGCCGACACAGCCCACGCGGCCCAGATAGCGACGACGGCGGCGCGACAGCTCGGCCGGCCCTGGCTGTTCGATCCGGTCGGCGTCGGTGCCACCGACTATCGCAACGATGTCGCTACGGAACTGATGGAGAACCGGCCAACCATTCTGCGCGGCAACGCCTCGGAGGTGATGGCGATTGCCCGGCTCGCCGGCCTGACGACGACCAGCGCCGCCCCGCGCGGCGTCGACAGCGCCAATACGACGACCGAGGCCGAACAGCTTTGTGTCGAACTCGCCCAGCGGGCCGGCTGCGTCGTCGTTGCCACCGGCGAAATCGACATTGCGACCGACGGCAAGCAGATCGTGCGGCTCGCCAACGGTTCGCCACTGATGACCCGCGTCACCGCGCTCGGCTGTTCGCTGTCGAGCGTCATGGGCGCCTTCATGGCGATCGCGCCGCCGCTCGACGCCGCCGTCGCGGCGCTTGCCGTCTATGGCGTCGCCGGCGACATGGCGGCTGAGATAGCCCAACGTCCCGGCAGCTTCCGCGTCGCCTTCCTCGATGCGCTCGATGCCATCACCGCCGCTGACATCAACGCACGCCTGCATGTGAAATTGTGAAAGTCATCTCATGAGTTTCGATCCGAAAATCTGGCGCCTCTGCCTTGTCACCGATCGCGATCTGTCGCGCGGCCGCAGCCTCGTCGATGTGGTCGGCGCGGCGGTCGCCGGCGGCGTCACCATGGTGCAATTGCGCGAGAAAAATGCCACCACCCGGCAATTCCTCGAGGAAGCGCGCGCCCTCAAAGCGCTGCTGCAGCCCCTGCACGTGCCGCTGATCATCAACGACCGTGTCGACATCGCGCTTGCCGTCGATGCGGAGGGCGTTCATGTCGGCCAGACCGACATGCCGGTGGCCTTGGTGCGCCAATTGATCGGGCCGCAGAAAATCATCGGCCTGTCGATCACCAATCGCACGCAGATCGAGCGCGAAGATGCAAAACAGGCCGACTATCTCGGTATTGGCCCGCTCTATGCGCAAACGACGAAAGCCGACGCCTCGACGCCACTCGGCGTCGAAGGGTTCGCGGCTCTACGGGCGCTGACCCCAAAACCCGTCATGGCCATCGGCGGTCTCAAGGCCGGCAATTCCGCCGATGTGCTGAAGGCCGGCGCCAACGGCCTCGCCATCGTCTCGGCCATCGTCGGCGCCGACGATCCGAAGGCCGCGGCGCAGGACGTGATGCGATTGTTTTGAGTGGAGACCGCGATGACGGATACGCCGGCTGAATTGAAGACCTTGCGCGACAGCATCGACAATCTCGATGCGGCGCTGATCCATATCCTCGCGGAACGCTTCAAATGCACGCAGCGGGTGGGCGAATTGAAGGCCCGGCTGCAATTGCCCTCATCGGATCCTAATCGCGAGAAGCTGCAAATCGAGAGATTGCGCGCCCTGGCTCAAGGCGCGCATCTCGACCCCGATTTCGCGGAGAAGTTCCTGGCATTCGTCATCAAGGAAGTCATCCGCCATCATGAATTGGCGAAGGCTCCCAATTGATCAAGCGGCCTTGTCGCTCTTCAACACACCGCGCCTGATCTGATCTTCCTCGATCGATTCAAACAGCGCGCGGAAGTTACCTTCGCCAAAGCCTTCATCACCCTTGCGCTGGATGAACTCGAAGAATATCGGTCCAATCACCGTCTTCGAGAAAATCTGCAACAGGATGCGCGTCGTGCCGCCATCGACCACGCCTTCGCCGTCGATGAGGATGCCGTGCTTCTTCATCCGATCCATCGGCTCGTCATGGCCATGCACGCGGTCGTGTGACTTTTCATAATAGGTGTCGGGCGGACCGGGCATGAACTTCAGCCCGTTATCGGCCAGCTTGTCGGTCGCGTCATAGATGCCGTCGGTGCCGACAGCGATATGCTGGATGCCCTCACCCTTATACTTCTTCAGGAACTCGACGATCTGGCTGGTCTCGTCCTTCGACTCGTTCAGCGGAATGCGGATCTTGCCGCAGGGCGATGTGATGGCGCGCGACACGAGGCCCGTGATGCGCCCGTCGATGTCGAAATAGTGGATCTGCTTGAAACCGAATTTCTCGCGATAGAAATCCCACCACGTGTCCATATTGCCACGAAAGACATTGTGCGTGAGATGATCGAGATAATAGAAGCCGACGCCGACGGGACGCGGATCGCGCGCGCCTAGCCAATCGAACTCAGCCTCATAGGCCGATCCCTCGGCGCCATATTTTTCGATGAAATAGAGCAGCGACCCGCCGATGCCGACAATGGCGGGGGCATCCAGCGCCTTGTCCTGGCCTTTGTAAGGCGTCGCGCCCTGTTTGACCGCATGATCGAAAGCGTGTTTGGCGTCGACCACGCGCCAGGCCATGGCCGAAGCGCACGGGCCGTGCTCGTCGGCAAACTTCATCGCATGCGAGCCGGGCTCGGCATTGATCACATAATTGATGTCGCCCTGGCGCCAGACCGTAATGTTCTTGGTCTTGTGCTTGGCCACGGCCGCATAGCCCATGCGGGCGAACAAGGCCTCCAGCTTCTCAGGCTCCGGATGAGCGAATTCGACGAATTCGAAACCGTCGGTTCCGGCCGGGTTCTCAACGCTGATGGCAGCGGGCGGCGCATTGTGCGGAAACGGTCCCATGAACATCCTCCTGTCGAGCAGTGACTGCATGCAAAATTACGCCGAAAAACGCGCATTGAGCTTGCATTCTGACGCCCATAATGGGAAATTAACGCATATATTGTGCGTAAAAGGCTATTTTCATGAATGAAAATGAGCACGTAGATGAATTCGACCGCAAGATCCTCGCGGCACTCCAGGCCGACTCGCGCCTCACCAACAATGACCTCGCCGAACGGGTGAACCTCTCGGCCTCGCAATGTTCACGCCGGCGCCAGCGGCTCGATGAGGATGGTTTTATCGACGGCTACCGGGCCGTCCTTAATCGCGATCGCCTCGGCTTCGGTCTCGTCAACATGATCACGGTGACCTTGGCCACCCACAATCGCGACAACGCGCGGCGCTTCGCCGAACTCGTCTCGCGGCTGCCCGAAGTGCAGGAAGCCCACGCACTCACTGGCGAGATGGACTACATCCTCAAGGTCGTCACCCGCGACCTCAAGGCGCTCTCGCAATTCGTCAACGATGTGCTGCTGCCACACGACTCCGTACAGCACGTGAAAACCGCCATTGTGCTGGCGACGCTGAAGGAGACGAACGCCCTACCGCTGTAGTATCGCCAAAGCCTTGGTGTCATCCCGGATCGCGCCGATGGCACGTCCGGGATGACACCACGGTCGAAGCGCTCAAAAATGGCTGTACGAGCCCTTCGCAAACGTGCGCGCTGCCCCTGTCGCATCGACGAACCGCGGCAAGCCATCCACCTCATCAGTCACGACACCAATGGCCGTCACCGGCACGCCCGTGCCCTTCGCCGCCTGTTCGAAAGCAACAACATTCTGCGGCGCCACCGTGCAGAGGATTTCGTAATCGTCGCCGCCCGTGACGGCGACATCGAGCAATGCGCCATCAAGCGCCACGGCCTCGCGCGCGGCTTGCGATAACGGCACGTCGGCCAAGCGCACCTCGCCGCCAGCGTTGGACACGCGCAGCATTTTCGCCAGATCGCCGGCCAGGCCATCGCTGACATCCATGGCGCCATGCGCATAGGCGCGCACCACATGCGCCAAGGCGAGACGCGGCGCCGGCAGCAGATAACGGCGCAACAGATGCGCCTGCGATGAGACACTCAATCGCCCAGCCCATCCCGCATCGCGCTCGCCCTTCAGGCGCAGGCGCAGACCGAGCGTCGAGTCGCCGATCGTGCCGCTCACATAGATGATGTCGCCGGCCTTGGCGCCGGTGCGCAAAGCCATGCGGCCGCGCGGCACGGTGCCGAGCGCCGTCACGGAAATGACGAGCGGACCGCTCGTGCGCACCGTATCGCCGCCGATGAGCGGGCAATGATAGAGCGTCGCATCTTCGCGCAGCCCTTGCACGAACGCCGTCATCCACTGCCGGTCAATATTCTCGGTCAAAGCGATCGACAGAAGAAAGCCGATGGGATCGGAGCCCTTGGCGGCCAGATCGGAAACATTCACCCTCAGCGCCTTGCGCGCGATGTCATCTGGCGCATCGTCGGCGAAGAAATGCACGCCCGCCACCAAAGCATCCTTGGTGGCCACCACCTGCATGCCCTCGGGCAAATCGATCAAGGCTGCATCGTCACGCAACCCAAGACCAGCACGGCCGGCGAGAGGCGCGAGCAAGCTCGCGATCAGATCGTCTTCCGAAAAATCGGCAGCCAATCTCCCCTCCCTGATGGGTTAAGCGCGCGTCAGAAACTCATCGGCGCGCAACTGCCGCGCCAAACGATCGAGCACGGCATTGGTCATGCCGACTTCATTGTCAGCGAGAAAGGCAGCGGCGACATCGACATATTCGGTGATGATCACGCGGGCCGGCACATCGGCGCGGCTCTTCAATTCATAGACCCCGGCGCGCAGCACGGCCCGCAGCACCGCTTCGATGCGACGCAACGGCCAGCCTTCCTGCAACACTTTGTCGGCCGCCTGGTCGATGGCACGTTGATCCTTCAGCACGCCCTGCACGATGTCGCGAAACAGATCGACATCGGCCTCTTCATACTGAACGCCTTCGATCTCGCCACCGATCCAGAAGGTCTCGAACTCGGCGAGGATTTCATTGAGCCCCTTGCCGGTGACTTCCATCTGATAGAGCGCCTGGACGGAGGCGAGCCGCGCGGCGGCGCGTTGACGACGAACGGTCATGAGCGCACCACGCTGCGTTTGAGCTGATAGAGCGAGAGCGCCGCGCGTGCCGCATCACCACCCTTGTCGCCCTGTTTTGGATCGGCGCGCACGATGGCCTGCTCCTCGTTCTCGACCGTGAGAATGCCATTGCCGATCGGCAACTGCTGCGCCACCGACAGGTCCATCAGCCCGCGCGAGCTTTCATTGGCGACGATCTCGAAATGATAGGTCTCGCCGCGAATAACGCAGCCGAGTGCCAAAGCACCGGCATAGGCGCCATCCGCCGTGGCGATGCGCACCGCCGCCGGAATTTCCAGCGAACCGGGCACGCCGATAATATCCCAGCTTGCCCCGGCCGCCTGCAACGCCGCCTTGGCGCCATTCAGCAGCATGTCGCCGATCGCGTCGTAATAACGCGCTTCGACGATGAGAAAACGGGCTCCATCGGCGCGCGGCAGCGGCTGCGACGTGGAGCGGCGGGGTTCGGCCATGGTAAACTCTTGAAATCAGGTCTTGTGCCGGCGGCACCCAGCGGCGCAGCCTAGCACGAACTTGCGAGAGAGTTTCCTTAAAGACCGGAGCCACTTGGCGCAAGCGCGGCCAGAAGCCGCTGTGGAGGCTTACGAAATATGCTCGTAGCGGCGCAGCCGATCGACGCCGGAAAAACCGTCCTCGACCAAGCGATAGTGCCGGCCGTCTTCGAGTTCTCTCCGGGCTGTTTCGCTCAACGAGGCAACACCCTCGCGGGCGAACGGTTTGGGGGCGGTCAGCAAAATGCACTCATCGGCCAGGCCCAGGCCGATCAGCCGCCCGGCCACCTGTGGCCCGCCCTCGCTGAACACCCGAGTCACGCCCCGGCCGGCCAGCACATGCAACGCCGCCGCAAGGTCAAGATGGCCGTCGTCGTCACGCGCCACGCGCACGACCGCGATTCCAGCCTGCGCCAAGGCGGCCTCGGCCGTCGCATCCGCATCGGCAGCGCAAATCACCAGCACCGGCACTTCCGCCGCTGTTGTCACCAGCCGGGAGCGCAAGGGCAGTTGCAGGTTGGAGTCGAGGACAACCCGCAATGGCTGGCGATCGTCGAGCCCGGGCAGACGCACGGTGAGCAAAGGATCGTCGGCCAAAACCGTGCCGATGCCGACCATGATCGCATCATGGGTGGCCCGCAGCATTTGCACGTAATTGTTGGCGGCGATGCCGGTGATGTGCAGGCGCCGATCATGCGGGCCGCCGGCGGCAAAACCATCGGCGGTCTCCGCCAATTTCAACGTCACCTGCGGGCGGCCTTCCGTGACACGCAGGATATGACCGAGATGGGCGCGCCGCGCTTGCGCCGCGCCGACACCGACGACCACTTCGACGCCAGCCTCGCGCATCATGCGATGCCCCTGCCCGGCGACGCGCGGATCTGGATCTTCGAGCGCCGAGACGACGCGTGCGATACCAGCCGTGATGGTGGCTTGGGCACAAGGCGGCGTGACGCCGAAATGAGCGCAGGGCTCAAGGCTGACATAAAGCGTGGCACCGCGCGCCAGCTCGCCGGCCTGCGCGAGCGCTTCGGTCTCCGCATGCGGACGCCCGCCTTTGCGCGTCGCGCCGCGCCCGACGATGACGCCGTCGCGCACCACCAGCGCACCGACCGCCGGATTGGGGGCGGTCAGACCATGCTGCCGCCGGCCCAGCGCGATGGTGGCCGCCATCAAATGTTCGTCGCGATCGGCAGCCACATCCTGCGGCTGTGCGGCCGTCAGCATGTTCACTCACCGCTCGCCACGGGCTTGAGGTTGTCGTCCGGGCCTTCTTCGTTCAACTCGTCGATGAGCGTGCCGAAGTCGCGCGCTTCGCGGAAATTGCGATAGACCGAGGCGAAGCGCACATAAGCGACGCTGTCGAGAGATTTCAGTCCCTCCATCACCAGTTCGCCGATCTTGCCGCTGTCGATCTCGGACTCGCCCGAGCTTTCAAGCTGACGCACGATGCCGTTGACCATGCGCTCGACACGCTCGGGTGCCACTGCCCGCTTGCGCAAAGCCGTCTCGAACGAACGCGCCAGCTTGTCGCGATCGAACGGCACGCGCCGGCCCGACTTCTTGAGCACGGTGAGCTCGCGCAATTGCACGCGCTCGAACGTGGTGAAGCGGCCGTTGCAATCGGGACAGACACGACGGCGACGGATGGCCGACGAGTCATCCGTCGGCCGGGAGTCCTTCACCTGCGTATCGAGCGTGCCGCAATACGGACAGCGCATCCTGTCTCCTTTTCAGCCGGCCTCAGCCGTAGATCGGGAACCGCTTCGTCAAATCGCTGACGCGACCCTTCACACCAGCCTCGACCGCGCCATTGTTGGCTTCGCCATTGGCGACGAGACCGTTCAGGATTTCGACGATCAGATCGCCGACCTGACGGAATTCCTGCGCGCCGAAGCCACGCGACGTGGCGGCCGGCGAACCCAACCGCACACCCGACGTCACGAACGGCTTTTCCGGATCGAACGGCACGCCGTTCTTGTTGCAGGTGATATGAGCCCGGCCCAGCGCCGCCTCGACGGCCTTGCCGGTGAGCTTGCGCGAACGCAGATCGAGCAGCAGCAGATGATTGTCGGTGCCGCCGGTGACGAGGTCATAGCCACCGCTCTTGATCGCATCGCCCATGGCCTTGGCATTGGTGACGACCTGCTGCGCGTAGAGCGCGAAATCAGGACGCAGCGCCTCGCCGAAGGACACGGCCTTGGCGGCGATGACATGCATCAGCGGGCCGCCCTGAAGGCCGGGGAAGATCGCTGAATTGATCTTCTTGGCGATGTCCTCATCATTGGTGAGGATCAGACCGCCGCGCGGACCGCGCAGAGTCTTGTGGGTGGTCGAGGTCACCACATGGGCGTGCGGAAACGGCGAGGGATGCGCGCCGCCGGCCACCAGACCGGCGAAATGCGCCATGTCGACCATGAAGACCGCGCCGACTTCATCGGCGATCTCGCGGAACTTGGCGAAATCCCAATGGCGCGCATAGGCCGAGCCGCCGGCGATGATCAGCTTCGGCTTGTGCTGGCGGGCGATCTTGGCCACCTCATCCATGTCGATGCGGTGCGTCTCACGATCGACGCCATAGGGCACCGGCTTGAACCAGCGGCCGGACATGTTGACCGGCGAACCGTGGGTGAGATGGCCACCGGCGGCGAGGTCGAGGCCGAGGAAGGTATCGCCCGGCTGGAGCAGCGCCAGGAAAACAGCCTGGTTGGCCTGCGAGCCGGAATTGGCCTGCACATTGGCGTAACGGCAGCCGAACAGGCGCGTAACGCGCTCGATGGCCAGGGATTCGGCAATATCGACGAACTGGCAACCGCCGTAATAGCGCCGGCCCGGATAGCCCTCCGCATATTTATTGGTCATCACCGAGCCCTGCGCCTCGAGGACGGCGCGGGAGACGATATTTTCCGAAGCGATCAGCTCGATTTCGTCGCGCTGGCGACCCAATTCAAGCTCGACGGCCCGAGCGATTTCGGGGTCGGCTTCGGCAAGCCCGGCGGAAAAGAAAGAGTTCGACCTAGCCTGACCGGCCACGGCTGCTGACGACTGGCTCATCTGATTTTTTCCTGATCCCGCGTCTGGCGCGGATTCGATCCTGGGTCCGCCCAGCCAATAGAGAAAATGGCCGTCCGCGTCCAGATATAGTGTCATTTGAACTGCACAATAGGCAGGAATGGGGACGAGAACCGCTCAGCCCACCTGCGGAGGGTTCTGCCACGGGTTGATGACGGCAACTCCTGCAGCTTCAAAGGGTCCGGTATCGCGGGTCGCCACCGCGAAGCCATGGGCCGCAGCCGTCGCAGCGATATACCCATCAGCCGCGGCAATGGCTTTCCCGGCGGTTTTAGAATGGGCACGGATCGTCGCGTAGGCTTCGGCTGCCGCCGCATCGAAGGGCAGCACACGCTGGCCCAACAATAAGATGACGCGATCCAGGGCCGCATTGAGCCCCTCCTTGCGCCGCCCAGAAGGCAGAGCCGCAACACCATAGCGGAGTTCCGCCAAACTGATTGTCGAGAGAAAAAGCGTCTCGATGGCTTGTTGGTCGAGCCACGCAAGAACAGCCGCCTCTGGCGCCGGCCGGAGCGGCTCGGACACGACATTGGTGTCGAGAATGATCATCGAGAACGGATCACTTGAACGTCACGGTGCCGGCCGGCCTTTTGTCGCGCTCAATATCAAGCTCCACCCCGCCGAACTCCCGGCCAATCGCCGCCAGTTCAGAGCCAAGCTTGACGCGCTTCGGCGGGCGCACCGCCTTTTCGATGATTTCGCGGATTTCCGCCTCCGTGCTCCGACCATTGCGCGCTGCGCGCTCCTTAAGGGCGCGATGCGTCTCTTCGGGCAAGTTCCGAATGGTCACGGCTGCCATGACAGGCCTCCTTGAATGATATCAATAATGAAAATATGATATCATTCTCCATTTTTCAATACCTGCGCCAGAACAACGGGACTGGATGACCGTTGCCCCCGGTGGCGGCCACACCTGCTAAATCCGCTGAATATTGGCCTCGGCGACAACCTTCGTCCATTTGGCGACGTCGTCGGCGACCCGGGCTTTGAAGCCTTCCGGCGTCGTCGCCATGGCCTCGCTGCCGAAGCTCTGCAGCCGTTCGACCACGGCCGGATCCGCCAGGATCGCCTTGATGTCGGCATTGAGCTTGGCCACGAGCGGCGCCGGCAGTCCTGGAGGGCCGGCCAATCCCAGCCAAGACGTGACCGAATATCCCGGCACCGCAGCTTCCGCGACAGAAGGCACATTCGGCAAAGCAAAGAAACGTCGCGGGCCCGTCACGCCAATGGCGCGCAATTTTCCGTCATTGATAAAAGGCAGCAGCGCCGTCGGCGTATCCATCTGGAAGTCGAAGCGTTCCGCCATCAGATCGGTGATCGCCTGCGGCGAGCCACGATAGGGCACGTGCTGGATTTTCGCTTTCGCCATCGAGATGAACAGTTCGAGAGCGAGATGCATGCCCGTTCCATTGCCGGCGGTGGCGCAGATCAGCTTGCCGGGGTCGGCTTGCGCCATGGCGATCACGTCAGCGATGGTCTTCGCCGGATGGTTGGGATGGGTCACCAGGATGAACGGAAAGTCCGTGAGCATGCTGATGAAGCTGAAATCCTCAGCGGTGTTATAGGGCAATTGTTTATAGATCGCCGCCGAGACCGCATGACCGCCGGGCAACACCGTCAACGTGGTGCCATCGGGCGCGGCGCGTGCCACCGCCGCCGCCGAGATCGTGCCGCCTGCGCCTGGGCGCGGTTCGACCACGATCGATTGATCGAGCTTCCGGCTCAACTGATCAGCGATAAGCCGCGCCACCAGATCGACATTCGCGCCCGCCGTAAAACCGTGCAGCATGGTGATCGGCCGGCCGCTTTGCGCCAGCGCGGGCACAGCCGCCAAAGCCGACAATCCCCCAACAACGGCACGGCGTGTGAAGTGCGTCATGATCGCCTCCCCTATGGCAATGCTTCGGTCACGTGATAGCCGCCTTCGCGCATGATCCGCGCCCCGGATTCCGTGAGTTCTTCGACCCGCCGTGCCAGCATATCGGCTGGGAAGGTGAGCTTGCCGTTCTGCTTGCGCACGATCCCGTCGATCAGAACGGTGTCGACATTCCCCGCCCCGGCAATCTCGACGATCGAATAGATCGGATCGTGGATCGGAACCATGTTGATGTCGTTGGCGCGCAGCATGACGACATCCGCCTTCTTGCCGGGCGACAGCGTGCCGATCTTGTCATCCATGCGGAAGGCTTTGGCGCCGCCAATGGTCGCCCATTCCAACGCCTCGCGCGAGCGCACCGGCATCTGCTTGAACGGCGAGTTGCCGCGCAGGGCATTGCTGCGGATCTCGCGGCCGCGCGTGAACAGCAATCCCGCCTGCATTTCGCGGAACATGTGGCCCGACGTGAACGGTTCGACGTCGATGCCGAGCGACGGCAAGCCGCCGGCCTCCCGGAACGCCGCGACTTGGGGATCGCCGATATGATGATGCAGTTCGACCAGCACGGTCGATGTCAGCGAGGCGCCGTTGTCCACGATGACCTGGATATCGTGCCTGTCGTAGCTGGTGCCGTGAACAAGATTGTGGTCGGGACCAAGCAGACCGGCTTTCGCCATGCGATGATAGCCATCCGGCACCACGCAATCCTCGCGCCGCCGGGTGTGCGAGGATGAGACGAGGCCGAACTCACGTGCCATGCGGATATCGTGTTCGACGACCTCCCACGCGCCCCAGTCCGGACCAAGGATCGCCATCGCCAGCGTGACAAGGTTGTCGTCGCTGGTGAGCCGTCCTTTGCGCAACGCTTCGATGCGCTCGCGCGGATGGGGAACATGCGTGAAAGGCACCGCGCCTTCCTTGGTCGGCGGTTTCGCCGTGCCATGGGCGAACACCGCCCGAATGCCACTGTCGATCAGGCCATCCACCGCACGCTCCGCCATGTCGAGGCTGGTGATGTTGTGACACCAGTCGACCAAGGTCGTGACGCCAGCATCGATCTGGCCAAGCGCGCCGACGAGGTTGCCGAGATAATTGTCTTCGGCCGTGTAGCGGGTGGCGAGATTGAGATGGATGGTGCGCAGATAATCAGGCGTCATCCATTCGGCGCCGATGCCGCGCAGCGCCGTCTCCCAAGTGTGCATATGCGCATTGACGAGACCCGGCATCACGATCTTGTCGGACGCATCGATGATTTCGTCCGCCGTCGCGCCGAGATTGCGACCAACGGCCTCGATGCGATTGCCCACAAGCAGCAATTCGCCGGACCGGAAGTCACCAATGTTCGGATCGAGCGTTACCAACCAACCACAACGGATCAGCACGCGCTTCATGGGCAATGTTCATCCTCCCCAACGCGGATGTTCTGCGAAGCGTGAGTGAGCACTGGCGGTGCCAGTGGCGTCAATCGGAATCTTTGCAAGAATTTGCGTCTACCGCGTGGGAACATTCCACGTCAGAGCGCACGTGAGCGAGCTCTGAAAGACCACAGCGCTGATGGATGATATCATGTTCAACATCGACTGACCGTTGAACGTGAAGCGCGACACGATTACAGCCTAAATGCACGCTGATGAAGGAAGTCTATGTCCAGTTGGCTCTCGATCCTGCTTGGTCTGATCGCCGGTTTGGTCCTTATATGCGGCGCCCTCTACTGGGCCTTTCGACCGCGAGATCACAAACCGAAATTGATCTTCCCGCCGGAATCCCTGCATCGTCAGGAGATCAGCCGCAACGACGGCGGGGCATGGCCGTCATCCCACGACTGAGCAGGCTCAAGGGCGGAGCAATAAACCTTCCATCAGCGCCTTGAACGCCGGAATGGCGCTCGCCAAGGCCGCTTGCGGATTCTCCGCATTGCCGATCCAACTTGCCGCATAGGTCGAGGCGCCGCATATCAGGCGGGCCACCGCCTCCGCATCGACATTGGCAACCACGCCCTCTGCCTTCAGGCGCTCGACACTGGCAGTGATGGTGGTGATACAGCCCATCGTTTCCGGCCACAGCGACGGATCGCCCAGCACCGCCGGACCATCGCGCAGGACGATGCGCTGAATTTCCGGGTCCAATGCCATTTCGAGATAACCGAGGTTTTCATCGAGAAAGCCTTGCCAGCGCGTGGGCGCCTTGGCCGAAATGGCATGGAGCTGCTCGTTCATTTCGCCGTCGATCTGCATGACGACGGCGGCGAACAGGCCCTTTTTGTCGCCGAAATGATGATAGAGCGCCCCGCGCGTCAGCCCCGCCTCGGCGGTGAAATCATCCATCGAGGCTTCAGCATAACCTTTTTCGGCAAACGCCTTACGAGCCGCCGCGATCAGCTTGGCGCGCGTCTCGGCGATCATTTCCTTGCGCGGTTTATGCGCCATTTCAGCTCCAGTCACAGGCCTGTCGCAAGCAGTTGACATACGCGACGTATGTTATTATCTCACTAACATACGCAACGTATGTAAACTTTCCAAGGGCTCTCGCAAGGGTTCTGGAAACCAAGGAGCAAGGGCTATGCCCAATCCCTATGCCGAAATCTTCCGCGCGCCGGGCGCCAAGGGCTTTGCCGCCGCCGGTTTCGTCGCCCGCCTGCCCATCGCCATGGAAGCCATCGGCATCGTCGCCATGCTCTCCCAGACGCACGGCGAATATTGGCTGGCGGGCGCTGTCTCGGCCACCTTCGCTTTGACCAACGCATTGATCGCGCCGCAGATTTCCCGCCTTGTCGACCGTTACGGCCAGACCCGGCTTTTGGTGCCGGCGACCCTCATTTCGGTCCTCGCCTTTACCACCCTGATGCTCGCCACGCACCTGCGCTGGCCCACCTGGACCTTGTTCGTCGCCGCGCTCTTTGCCGCCACCATGCCCAGCATGCCGGCCATGGTGCGGGCGCGCTGGACCGAGATTTTTCGCGGTCGTCCAGAGCTCAACACCGCTTTCGCTTTTGAGTCGGTGGCCGATGAACTCGTCTATATCGCCGGTGCATCGCTGTCGGTCGGCTTGAGCGTCTCGCTCTTTCCGGAAGCCGGCGTTCTCGTCTCCACCCTCTGCCTGGCCCTGGGCTCAGCCGCCTTCATTCTGCAACGTTCGACCGAACCGAAAGTGCGGCCGATCGAACATGGCGAACGGCAGTCGGCCATTCTGCTGCGGCCGGTGCAGATCATCACCTTCGCCTTGATCTTCATCGGCGCGATTTTTGCCACCGCCGAAGTGACGACGGTCGCCCTCACCAAGCAATTGGGCCAGCCGGGCGCGGCAAGCCTCGCCATCGGTGTCTACGCGGTCGGGTCCTTCCTCGTCGGCATCATCGTCGGCGCGCTGAACCTGCAAGCACCGCTGCAACGGCAATTGGCGGTCGCGGTGACCGTCATCGTCGTGACGACGCTGCCGCTACTCATCGCCGACACGGTGCCTGTGTTGGCGCTGGCGCTTTTCGTCAGCGGCGTCGCGGTCTCGCCGACCTTCATCACCTCATTCGGTCTGATCGAACGGCGCGTGCCGCCTGCCCTCCTCACCGAAGGCATCACCTGGGTGATGACCGGCATCGGCATCGGCATGGCGCTCGGCGCCTTCGTCACCGGCTGGGTGGTCGATACATTCGGTGCGCAGAACGGTTTCTGGGTGTCGGTCGCCGCCAGCCTCATCGCGCTGACGACGGTGCTGCTCGGTCAACGCGTCCTGGGCGGCAACAATGCCGAGTGCGATATGGCTTCCGCCGTTTGCGAGCCTGCCGAATAACCAGGTTGCGGCCAAGGCATTATGCCTTGGCCGTCTCCCGTCCCGGCAGCAGCACGTTCAGCATGCAGGCCACGATGATATTCGCCGCCAGCGCCAACAGCCCGATATAGACCGTCACCGGCGCGCCGCCGAGGCTCACCGCATGCAGCGGTTTCAAGCCGGCATCCCAGGCGAGATAAGTGCCCCCGAAGAAGCCGACGAACCAACCGGCAAGCAGGCTCGGCGCCCGGAACCAGTTGGAATAGAGGCCGAACACCAAAGCCGGCAGGGTCTGCAGGATCCACACGCCACCGAGCAATTGCAGATCGAGCGCGAACTGCGTCGGCAGGAACAAGATCACCAGCAGCGCCCCCACCTTGATGACCAGTGACGTTATCTTCGCCACGCTGGCTTCGCCAGCTTCGCTCACCGCCGGATTGACATAAGCCTTCCAGAAATTGCGCGTGAACAGATTGGCCGCACCTATGCTCATGACCGCCGCCGGCACCAAGGCGCCGATGGCGATGGCGGCGAAGGCGAAACCAGCGAACCAACTCGGGAACAGCGTCTTGAACAGTTCGGGCACCACATCGTTGGGGCTCGACAGTTTCAAGCCGGCGGCATGGCCCATGTAGCCGAGCAGCGCGAGCAGACCCAGCAACAGCGTATAGGCCGGCAGCAGCACCGCGTTCTTGCGAATGGTATTGCCGCTCTTCGACGCGAAAATGCCGGTCAATGTGTGCGGATACATAAAGGCCGCCAATGCCGAACCCAACGCGAGAGTGGCATAAGCGACATATTGATTGCCCTCAAGCAGCAGGTTTCCTGCCCCCTTGGCCTTGAAGGCCGCATCGGCGGCTTCGAACACATGCCCGTAACCGCCGAGCCGCGACGGGATCAGCAGCACCGCGGCGATCACCGCGATATAGATCATGATGTCCTTGACGAAAGCGATCAGAGCCGGCGCGCGCAGGCCGGCCGAATAGGTGTAGAGCGCCAACACGATGAAGGCGAGCGCCAGCGGGATTTCACCATGCAGGCCCAGCGCCTTCAAAGCCGCCGTCATGCCGACGAGCTGCAAGGCGATATAGGGCATGGTGGCAATCACGCCCGTCGCGGCGACGGCGAGCTCCAGCGCCCGCGAGCCATATTGCCCATGCACCACGTCGGCCGCGGTGATGTAATTCCTATCCCGCGCCCGCTTCCACAGAACCGGCATGACGAGAAAGACGAAGGGATAGACAATGATCGTATAGGGCAAGGCGAAGAAACCATAAGCACCCACCACATAGACGAGCGCTGGCACGGCGATCACCGTATAGGCGGTATAGAAATCACCGCCGACGAGAAACCAGGTGATCCAGGTGCCGAAGGAGCGGCCGCCCAATCCCCATTCGTCGATCCGCGCCAAGGTCTGCGGCCGGCGCCAGCGCGCCGCGACAAACCCCATGACGGTGACGAGCAGGAAGAAGAAAACGAAGACCGCGAGGGCCGTGGTATCGACTTCAGTCGTCATGGTTCATGCTCCTGTAGACGATCCACGTCAGGAGCGCCGAGAGCGGAACCCAAGCGAGCTGATACCAATAGAAGAATGGAAAGCCGAACAGCACGGGATCATGCCGATTGTAGAACGGCACCCACAGCAGACCGATATAGGGAAGTATAAGCAGCCAACGGATGGCCTTGGGCATCGGGATCCTCCCGCGCAAATGTCGGCACATCGACTCACGACGTGTCTACCGCATCGATGGGGCAATTTTGCGCCGGGTGTATTTGAACTGAAAAGGCCGCTGGCCGAAGATGAGCCATGCCCGTAGCGCATTGACCAAAGGCCCGGGACCAATGCCTTCGGAGGACAAAGCTTGTCAGGGTCACGCATAACGTGATCGGGATTTTCCCGCCGCCCGCAGTCTTGCTCCAATCCTATGTTAGCCCTTGATCTTCAGGTCATGGAGCGACCGGAGAATGATCATGTTGAGACCTGTCTCGTTTCTCCTTCTCATGCTTCTCGTGCTTTGTCCTTCGCTGGCGGAGGCCCGAGGTGGCGGGCATATGGGCGGTGGTTTTCACGGCGCCTATGGCGGCCTTCATGGCGTTTATGGTCGCCACGGCCTGCACGTCCCCGGCGAACGACGCCGTTCCGCCATCGCCATCAGCACCTGTGCCGCCATCGAGATGACGACCGCGACGGATGCCGCCGCCCTTCCCGGCCTGACCACGAAACTGACCGACAGCTTGCCCGCCTTCAACGGCCGCCTCGTCTCCCATGACACGAGCCCCAGCGCCGTGGATGGCGTACCGCCGACGACATTCTTCCTGATCGCCTTCAACACCACTCAGGAAGCCGACGGTTGGCGCGCCTCGCAACCGTTCAAAGATTTCGAAGCCGATGCGCAAAAGGCCGGGGCCCGCATCTTCACCGTCAATGCTTTGCCCATCATGCAGGAGCCAACGCAGACAAGCGCGGCCCGGCGCGAAGAGGACCGCGCCTATCAGAAACTGATCAACAGCGGCGACCATACACTTAAAAAGATTCAGGACATTTGCCGCGGCTGCTAGCCTTCACAATCCCGGCTGCATGCGCATGTCCATGAGATTGCCCGGCACCATCATGTTGGCGTTGAGGTGATACATGATCCACAGCGAGCCGGCGATGACGATACCGACGATCAGAACACCGAAAGCCAGCGCGATGACGTTATTGGTGTTGTCGGGGCCTGTCGTGATGTGCAGGAAGAACGCCAGATGCACGCCCATCTGGCCGATGGCGAGAGCCGCCAGCGCCATCGGCACGCCAGGCGTATAGAGAAAGCTCGTTCCGCTCGCGACCCAGAATGAACCCGCCGTCAGGCCGGCCGCCAGGACGAAACCGATCAGATAATTGCGGACAGCGCCCGCAACATCTCGATGGTCTCCCTCTTGATCGCCAGGCGCCGTATCCGTGTGCCAATCGGCGTGATCGTGATGGTGGCTCATGGGCTTGTTCCCAGAAGATAGACATTGGTGAAAATGCCGACCCAGATGATGTCGAGCGCGTGCCAGAACAGCGCAAAGCTCAAACCGCGCCGCATGATGTCAGGCCTGAACCCCTTGGCCCAGAACTGCGCCATCATCGTGCCGAGCCACAACAGGCCGACGGTCACATGAGCGCCGTGCAATCCGACGAGCGCGAAGAAAGACGACAGGAACGCGCTGCGGCTTGGCCCGTTTCCTTGCGCCAGCATATGCGCGAACTCGCTGAATTCCAGATAGAGAAAGCCGAGGCCGAGCAGACCTGTGATCAGATAGAAAACCTGCGTCCAAAGCATATTGCGGCCATTGCTGGCGATCGTCGCCATGCCGCAGGTGAAACTCGACACCAGCAGGAAGGCCGTTTCGAACGCCACGATCCTTAAATCGAAAAGATCCTTCGGGCCTGGCCCTCCGGCGGTCGCGTGCGACAACACAGCATAGGCGGCATAGAACCCCGAGAACATGACGAAATCGGACAGCAGGAAAATCCAGAAGCCATAGGCGCTGATGATCCGCTTTGACGCCGGCCCTCGATATTCCTCATTGACGCCGGGCCACAGGCTCAGTTGATTGGGATCGCGCTCCCTTTCGTCGGGAGGCGCGATCGGCATTATTCCGGGTTCGCGGCCCTCGACCATGGCGACGCGCGCCTGACGCCGCTCGTGATCGCTCCGCGCCACCTGCTCGGCCGGCAGTTCATACTCCGAACGGTCGCGCCAGGCGAAGACGACGAAGACGGCGAACGCGCCCAGAAGACCAGCCAGAACCATCCACCAGATGTGCCAGATCAAGGCGAAGCCGGTGACCACGGCGAAGAAGGAAGCCACGAAGCCTGTCGGGCTGTTGCGCGGCAGTTCAATCTCCGTGTAGTCGGGCAGATCGGTGAGCCGATGCTGCTCAAGCGCAACCTGCTTGATCCCCCAATAGGCCTCTTCCTCCATCACATTGGGCAGAACCGCGAAATTATAGGCCGGTGGCGGCGAGGCCGTGATCCACTCCAGCGTCCGCCCGTCCCAGGGATCGCCCGTGGTATCGCGCAAAGCGCCACGGTGCTTGATCGAGTAAACGAGCTGGCCGATCTGACAGAGAATCCCACATAGAATGAGGACGGCACCGCCCGCGGCCACGATCAGCCATGGCTGCCAGCCCGCGACATCATAACTCTGCATGCGCCGCGTCATACCTTCGAGGCCGAGGACATAAAGCGGCATGAACGCCACATAGAAGCCGATGAGCCAGAACCAGAAGGCCGCCTGCCCCCACCGTTCATCGAGCTTGAAGCCAAAGGCTTTCGGAAACCAATAGGTATAGCCGGCGAAACAGCCAAACAGCATGCCGCCGATCAAAACGTTGTGGAAATGCGCGACGAGAAACAGCGAATTATGCAAGACGAAATCGGCGGGCGGAATGGAGAGCAGCACGCCGGTCATGCCGCCGATCGTGAACGTCACCATGAAGGCGATCGTCCAGAGAAGCGGCGTGTAGAAGCGAAGCCGGCCGCCCCACATGGTGAACAGCCAGTTGAAAATCTTCACGCCGGTGGGCACGGCGATGATCATCGTGGCGACGCCGAAGAAACCGTTGACGTCAGCGCCGGCGCCCATGGTGAAAAAGTGGTGCAGCCACACCATGAAGGAGAGCACGCAGATCGCCATCGTCGCGGCGATCATCGAGCGATAGCCGAACAAAGGCTTGCCGGAGAAGGTCGAAACCACTTCGGAGAAAACGCCGAAGGCCGGCAGAATGAGGATATAGACTTCCGGATGTCCCCAGGCCCAGATGAGGTTGATATACATCATCGGATTGCCACCGGCTTCCACCGTGAAGAAGTGGAAGCCGAGATAGCGATCGAGCAAGAGCATGCCGAGCGTCGCCGTCAGAATGGGAAAGGCGGCGACGATGAGCAGGCTCGCGGCAAGCGCCGTCCAGCAAAAGATCGGCATGCGCGTCAAGGTCATGCCCGGCGCGCGCACTTTCAGAATCGTGGTGACGAAATTGATGCCGGTCAGAAGCGTTCCGACGCCTGATATTTGAATGGCCCAGAGGTAGTAATCGACGCCGACGCCCGGCGAGAATTTCAGTTCCGACAGCGGCGGATAGACGAGCCAGCCGGCCTGCGCGAACTCGCCGATCAGCAACGACATGTTGACGAGCAGCGCCGCCGACGCGGTCAACCAGAAACTGACCGAATTGAAAGTGGGAAACGCCACGTCGCGGACGCCGAGCTGCAAGGGCACGACGAAATTCATGAGCCCTATGATGAAAGGCATGGCGACCAGAAAAATCATGATCGTGCCATGGGCGGAGAATATCTGATTGAAATGATCCGCTGGCAGATAGCCTTGCGAGGCATAGGCTATGGCCTGCTGCGAGCGCATCATCAGCGCGTCGATAAACCCGCGCAGCAGCATGACCAGCGCCAGCAGGCAATACATGACGCCGATCCGCTTGTGATCGACCGACGTAATCCACTCATGCCACAGATAAGACCAATGGCCTTTGACGGTGATCCATCCCAGCACCGCCAGAATGACGACGACCACACCGAGGGATGCCAGCATCGGGATCGGCTGATCGAGCGGAATGGATGACCAACTGAGCTTACCCAGCATCACGGCTTCCTTTCCATCGATCGGGAAGCCCCATGCCCCATGCCGCTCTCGACGACGGATGAGGAACCGGCCACGATCCAGTCGAAGAGACCGGGTTCGACAGCGCTGTAGGTGCTGGGCGCAACGTTCCTGCTGGGCTTGGCCAGATCGGCGTAGGCCGCCTGATCGAGACGAGGCTCTGTCGCTTTCGTGCGGGCGATCCAGGCCGCGTAATCATCCGCCGCCAGAGCACGCGTCTCGAACCGCATGCCGGCGAAGCCCTCGCCACTGAACTGTGCCGAAAGCCCCTCATAGGTTCCCACGCGATCGGCCTGCAGATGAAGCTGCGAGGTCATGCCGGCCATCGTGTAGATCTGGCTGCCGAGCTGCGGCACGAAGAAGCTGTTCATCACACCCGAGGATGTCAGGCGGAAGTGGACGGGCTTGCCGACCGGAATGACCAGTTTGTTGACGCTAGCTATGCCATCGTCCGGATAGATGAAAAGCCATTTCCAATCGAGCGAGACCACTTCGACTTCGACCGGCTTCTCGTTCGACGACAGCGGGCGATAGGGATCGAGCGCGTGCGAGCCGAACCAGGCAATGCCGCCAAGAAAGATGACGACCAGAGCCGGGATCGCCCAGACGATCAATTCCAACGTACCGGAGAACGCCCAATAAGGCCGATATTGCGCGCGGCTGTTGGAAGCGCGGAACCACCAGGCGAAGGCCAGCGTCGCCAGGATCGTCGGCACGACGATCACCAGCATGATCGCAAGCGCATTGTAGAGGATGAGTTTTTCGGCTGCCCCGACGGGACCCTGCGGATCGAGCACGGCACTGCATCCCGCGAGGGGGAGAGCTCCTATGGCGATGCGCGCTGATCTTGCGAGCAATGGCATATCCTCAGGGAAGCAGGCCGTCAGCCTATTCAACCCGCAAGGGCTTCGCAATGAATTTACGGACGTAATAATACGATCGTCATGCGATTTTTATGAGCCCGCGAGAACGCGCGAACAAAAAGCCCCGGACCTCTCGGTCCGGGGCTTCGTCGTTTCAAATCAAAGAAAGCTTAGCGAATCGGCGGCAGCAGATCCTCGTCAGCCGCATTGGCATTGTTGATCGGGGCGCTCTGCGCCACCGCACCGCCGCCGAAACCGTCGCGGCGATAGATGTCGTCGCGGAACTGAACGAGATTCTCGTTCGCCCAGGCGGTGACATAGACCCAATAAACGTTGACCGCCGGCGTCAGGCGCACGTCGATGCGCTGGCCCGAACGGATCGCTTCGTCGATCTTGTCACGATCCCAGCCCGGATTGTCCTTGAGCAGCCAAGCGACATAGTCGCGCACGTTCTGCACGCGCACGCAGCCCGAGGAGACGAAACGATAGTCGTCGCCGAAAATGCCCTTGGCCGGCGTGTCGTGCATGTAGACGCCATGCGGATTGGCGATGTCGATGCGCACGAAGCCGAGCGAATTGATTTCGCCACCAGGATCCTGGCGGAACATGTAATTCGTGGCTTCGTTGGAGTTCCAGTTGACCTGCGCGGGCTGCAGTTCCTGGCCTTGGCGGGTGAAGATGCGGATCTTGTTCTCGGTGAGATAGTTCGGATCCTGCTGCATCTTGGGGATCAGATCCTTACGGATGATCGAGGCAGGAACCGTCCAGAACGGGTTGAAGTTAACCGACAGCGCACGCGCCTGCATGACCGGCGACTGACGATCGATCTTGCCGACACCGGCCTGGTGATGGGTGGCGATCTGACCGTTCTCGACCGTCTCGACGGCGGCGGCGGGAATGTTGAGGGTGACGAAGCGGCTGCCGAGATTGCCGGAGAAAGCACGCAAACGCACCAGATTGATCTCGAGCTGGCGAATGCGGGTCTGGATCGGCACGTTCATTTCGGTGAACGTCTGCTTGGCGACGACGCCGGTCTGGCCGATGCCATGGCGCGCCTGGAAGCGACGCACGCCGGCTTCCACATAGGAGTCGAACACCGGAGAATCGCCGGCCTGCCGGTCGAGGTCGCCGGTGATGATCAGGCGCTGGCGCAGGGCCACGACGGCCGGGCCGCGCGAACCAATCTTGAGCGTGGCATTGGACGGCACCGTCTGCCAGCCGCCGCGCGAAGCGAGCTGCTGGTACTGGGCAATGGCCTGTTCGGTGCCGGACATCGTCTGCTGCGACAGCAACGGGGTCTCGGACCGCGGCACGCGCAGGCGCGCATCGCCATCGAATTTCTGCTGCCATTCGGCCTGGCCCGTATCGAAACCGTCGGAAGCCGCGAAGGCGGAAGCCAGGGGGAGCCCCAGCGCCGCGCCTGTAAAGCCCAAATTGAAGGCGCGCCGCGAAATTGATTTCATGTTGTCACCCAAAGCCTTGCTCCAGAAACTTGAATCACCGTTATAAAAAACGCTCGCGAAAAGCGGGCGCGATTACACGGGAACTGAACCTCGTACCGGTACGTCTGCCGTGCGTTCAACACTCCGGCGACCTGCAAAACCGCCGCGAACAACGGTGATGTACCCTGATATGCTTAAAAAGGAACGAACAGTCGGGCCAAATTAGGGCGGCCGCGCCGCATATGCGGAACACAAGCTTGTGAAAGACCGTTAAAGATCAACGGTGTGATCAATGTCACACAGGAAAGGCCCAGGATAGTCAGTTTCACCTGACCTATCCAGATGTTTTTGCCAGACGTTTTTGGAAGCGCGACTTAAGCCGCTTCCGAAACCGAGCCGGCTTTGGAAGCACCCCGGCGGCGCAGCAGCAGCGACGTCTCGGCCAAGAGCTGGCCGTCGTCGAGCCGGGCGCGGGCCCGCATATGTTTGAAGAGATGATCCATGACGCCGGCGAGCCGGGCGTCACCTTGTCCCTCGGCCAAGCGGGTGGCGGCAGTCCGGACGGCTTCCGCTTCCACGGTGAAATTTTCTTCGGCCGAATTCAGACGCTGCGACAATTGCACCAGTCGGGTAATGCGGTCGTTCATATGAGCCTCCGCCTCTCCGTGACGCGTTCTGCCGGTTTTGGATATGGCTCTTGATGGCCAGCCCTGGCGATCCCTGCATTCAACGCGCAATTCAAGCGCGCGTTGCAGGCACCATCAACTAAAAAGTTGGAAATCTGATGACAGTCATCGCTCGTGTTGAACTCAAATAAGCGCGAAAAAACCATATGAAATAAGAGCTTTCGCGGCTGCCGATATCAGGCAGCCTGCGCGTGATCGCCGCGCATCTTCTCGGCGCGCAGAATGAAAGCGGCTTCGGCTAGTGCCTGCCCCTCTTCCATCTTGCCCTGGGCACAGAGCCGGCGCACCAGCACGTCCACCTTGACGGCGAGCCACACGTCGCAGCGGTCGCGCGCCAACTTTTCGGCGGCGTCGCGCGCAACACCAGCATATTTGCGGTCGTCGCCGCCGGCCTCCCAGAGCCGGTCGGCGATCCGATTGAGATCGTCACTTCGGGTCATGCAGCACTCCCTTATCTTGAGACAGAGCATGACAGGAGGGCAAAAAGATGTGCCGTTTGTCACAAAACTGCAGCAGCCAACCCCTGCCCTCACTGACCTCAACGCCGGCTAAGCGGCTGATCCGGCAGGCCGAGCGTGCGGCCGGGATAGCCGGCGGCATCGAAATAGCGGGTCGTGCCGACAACCTGCATCGCCACTTTCGTGACCTGGCCACGGGCATCCGGCGCCGAAACCTGCACGGTCGACTGCCATTTCGGCATGCCGCCATTCGGCATCGCCTCGCTGGTGACGCGACCGACGAGCTTGCCCACATCCTTGATATGAAGCCCCAGAATGCGCGCCATGGTCTTGCCGATGTCCGCATTGCTGACGGGCGCCGGATCGACGAAGGCCTTGCGGAAATCCGGCCCCAGGGCGCCGCCGATAATGGCCGTATCCGAGCGGCTGAAACTGCCGTGCATGCCCTGCCCCTGCTGCAGCACCGTATCGGCCACTTCCACGCCGCAGGTCAGCGGATCGGCGCAGCCGGTCGAGAAACTGCGGAAGTTGACGACGATCGAGGGAATCGGCGTGACGGCCGAGCCTTTTAGATCGATGGCGGAAATCGGCAAGGTGCCGGGAATGGGGCCGAGATCGTCGGAAACGAACAGGCCGCTGACGTAATCCTGCGCCGACAGAATATCGACGACCTGGCGCGCCAGATTGCGATCACCATCGGGAATGTAAACGAGATCCGAGCCGCCATTGGCCGCGACCACCACTTTCGGATGCGCCTGATCGCCACCGATCAAGGCATTGCCCTTCGAAGGATGGGCGCCTGTGGCAATCGACACATATTTGGCATCGGGGTCGAGCACCGGCATGTCGAGCCCGTGAGCGAGATCGATAGCCAGGAAGCCGATCGGCAGGAAGTCGGGGAGCACATCCTTATAGCCCTGCGTCGCGGCAAAGCTGGTCGCGCTCTCCTTCGAAATGGTCGAGAAGCCGTGGTCCGCCGTGATGATGACATCGGTCGTCTCGTCCAGACCGAGCGTCTTGAGCGTCGCCAGCAGTTCCGCCAGATCATGATCGGCATTGCGGATGGCGGCAAGCGATGTCGGGCCATTGATGCCGGGGATCAGCCGGTTGAGGCTGTCGCCCTGATTGTGCTGAGTGCCATCGGGATCGCGCGACCAGAACACCAGCATGAACGGCTTGGCCCGCACCTTGAACAGCGGCAGCACCACTTTCGTCGCCGCATTGAGGAAATAGTCCTGCTGCGTGACATTGGCCTGCAAGGTGCCAGGCTTCTGCATGTCGCCGACCTGGCCATTGTCGCCACGGCCCGGCGCTTCGAGCGCAAGACCGGCCGTCTTCAACCGCTGCTGCACCTCGGCGCTCAGCGGCACGCCGCCCGCCCGGCCGGTCATGTCGTCGATGGTGACGGTCTGTCCGCCGGACCGTTCAGTGTGATCGAAGATCAAGGCCGGGCCGAGCTTGCCGACGGTCGCCGTGCTGATGCCGGCCTGACGCGCCGCCTTCATCACGGTTTCTTGATTGAGATAATCGCCGGCAAAATGCTCATCGACATCGGCCAGCACCGGATCGCTTTCGAGGAACGGCGTCAGGCTAGTGCCCGCACCGGGCACCTGAAAGCCCGCATCGATCGTATTGCTGAAATCGCCGGTGTCGCCGAGCTTGTGACCGGTCGCCATGGCCGAGGCATTGGCGGTGGTGAATGTCGGAAACATCGAATGCGTGTTGGTGAAATGCACGCCCTGCTTCCACAGCGCGGCGATGGCCGGCGCGGTCTTCTCATTCACCATGCCGGGTCGCAGACCATCGGCGACGAAGAGCACGACATTGTGCGGACGATCGGCTGCAACGGCGGCTTGCGCAAGGGCGCACAGCGCCCCCAGAGTGAGAACTGAGCGACGCATGAGAAACTCCGTTAGGAGACAGAGTTTGTCCCCCGTAGCGGTCGTCTGTGACAGTTTTATTGCAGAGTTGACGCCAGCCGTGCGGCGATCAGCCTCTCCATTCAGTGCGCGCCAGCGGCTTTCAAGGCCCGCAGCTTCAAGCTCGTCAAAATCCGCAGGCCGTCCTGATGGCGAACCGCGCCAGTCTCGCAGGATTTGCAGATGGTGCCGACATAGAGACCGTTCACGACGGTTTCGGCGAAGAAGCCGGATTTATAATTGTGGCGCGCATCGGTCTCGACCCGATACCAATCCCGCTCGCCGATCTTGACGAGCTCCAGCGGCTTCAAAATCTCAGCATCGCGGCGCGTATTCCGCAGCACGGCGCGCAGCCGCAAATAGCGTTGGAAAGGCGATTCATAAAGCGCACGCACTTTGGCCGCATCGTCATCACCTTCGATCGGCTTGCGACGCATCAGCACCGTGCAGGTCTCCTGGGTCTTCTCACAAGCCTCGGTGGCGCAAATCAATTGCACGCGCCGCAGTCCATCGGTGCCGAGCTTACCCTGCTCGGGGCCATCGACACGCCATCCCTCCGGCAGATCAATCATCAAATCGTAAGGCAGTGACACGGTCTCGGCATGCGCCACCGGCAAGACAAGCAAGACACCAGCAATGGCACGTGCGACGACAAGGGCGAGAGTCCTCATGCCGTTTCCCCTATCTTGTTGCCGGCCGTCTCGATGTGATCTTTGACCAGCCGCTCGAAAATCGCCAGACGATCGCCATCCAACGCACGCATCGGCACGGTCAGCGGCTCGCCCAGGCGCAAGCGAAGCAGAAAATAATCATCCTTGCGTTCAAGGCCGTCGAAAGCGGCCCAACGAAAGCGATTGTGCAGGCCGTCCTGCAGCGTGTCGAGATGATCGACATAGAAACGGAATTCCGTCTCGTAGTATCGCAAGCGCTTATGCAGCTGCTTGCTGATCTGACGGGCATGCGATCGCCTCATCCAGGGATGAAGCAGGACGATCACGCCGATGATGGCCCAGAAGCCGAGAATCCATTTCCAGAAATCGGTGACGAACATTTCGGCAAAGAGCGGTACCGTATAACGAAGCGGGACGCGCTGCGGATCCAGCAGCCAGGCGAAGACAATCAGCAGAGGCGGAATCGCCGCGGCGACAAGGAATGCCATCGCGAAACCACGCCAGCGTCGCCGTCGCATTCCGGGTCGTTCCTGCTGCCACGTCAGCGTCGCGGCGCGATCGGCTTCCGTCGGCACGAAACGGATCGTCAGGTTCGGTTCGCCGGATGTCTCACTTTCAGGGGCCGGCAACGTCGTGCCTGGACCGTCCACATGGCAGAGCGATGCCCAGGCCTTCAGCTTCTCCACCTGATCCGGCGAGAGCTGCGGCTTCGGCAAAACGATCACGTCCTCAATGTCTTTGAGTTGGATGAAGACATGGCCAGCGGTTTCCGCGATGCCACCAAGACGCCGGCAAGCAGTCACGCTGGTCTGATCGGCAGTCGCCGAAACAAGACCGCCGGCCTCGAATCGATAGTGTCCCGTGAAAGGTTGATCGAGCTTCTCGTCGCGATACCAAAGCCGCAACCGACGGCGAACGATAGCAGGCTGAAGAAGATAGTAGATCGCCGCCGGCACCAGGATAAGCGGCAGCGGCAAGCCGGGGATGCCGGTCAGATCGGAAAAGAATCGTGTGGCGAAGGCTTGCAAACCGTCCTTGCCGCTTCCCTCCCAGGCTTGAAAACCCATGACGAAGAGCAGGACGATCACGATCCAAGCCAGAACCATCAGCCAGCGGCGCCGCGCGGTGGCAAAGAGATCGCGATAGAGAAAAAGCGCCGCTGCGATCCGGTCTTCGAGCGTGATCGTGGCATCGATGGCGAAAGGTTCCGGCGAAGCGGCTTCACTCGGTCGAGGAACGGCCGGTAAAATACCCATTCTGCGCTATCTTGCCTTCATCCTGCCGCACGCATGCTTTGCGCGCGGCTTCACGTCGAACCTATCAGTCCTGACATTGACGTTGCAATGTGCGTTCGAGACGACATCGCCGAGACAAAACAGTTACACCAACATTTCAAAGGCATAGACTGTGCGATTGGCTCACAGCGACAAAGTCAATTTGCCCTGTCGTGCTCGCGAGCAACAAGCCATCATACGGCGATTCTCTGACCGCTCGACGCGTGTCAGCACCATATCGCGATGATCGACATCGCCCTCGATGACACCGACTTCGCATGAGCCGCACAAACCCTCCTCGCAATCGCAGGCGACATCGACACCGGCGGCATGCAGCGCACGCAGCAAGGTTTGATCTGGCGCCACGTGCAACGTGCGGCCGGAATCGCGCAGTTCGACTTCAAAGGAAATCTCCTTCGACGGATCGAGCAGCAGGCCCGATCCGCTGAAATGTTCCACATGCAGACGGCCATCGGGCCAGCCTTCGGCCAATGTCTCGATCTCGCTGAGCAGACGTTCGGGACCGCAAGCATAGACCTGCCAGCCCGGTGCCAGAGCGTTCATGACGGCTGCAAGGTCGAGCCGGCGCCCTTGCGACTTGCAATACTGATGCAGGCGCGCGCCATGATCGCGCAGGACGCGTTCGCTCAAAGCCATCTCGTCCGGCGAACGTCCCGCATAATGAAGTTCATAAGGCTTGCCGAGCGCCTTCAAACGGTCGGCCATCGCAATGATAGGCGTGATGCCGATACCGGCCGCGATCAGCACGGCACCCTCAGCCGTTTCATCGAGACGGAAACGGTTCGACGGCCCGCGCGTGCGCAGGATCATCCCTTCCTTGACCTGATCGTGAATGAACTTCGACCCGCCGCGTCCGCTCTCCTCGCGCAAAACGGCGATCTCATAGGTTGGAGATGCCGGGTCGCCGCACAGCGAATATTGCCGGTCGAGACCATCGACGACCACATCGATATGGGAACCCGCGGTCCAGTTCGGCAGATCGCGCCCATGCGGGTCTTCCAGCACCAGCCGTATTACCTGATCCGTCTCGTGATGGATCTGTTTGACACACAAGGGCCGCGCGATCTCGCGCTTCGACGGCGCGCCGATCTTGAAATCCTGATGCCGGCCCAACAACGCTGGATCGCGACGCTCCGGATTTTCCTTCGGATCCCACGTCACCCACAAATGTTTGGGGCCCCGGAAAGACGTGTTCGGCAGAAACTCGAATGTCTGCGGCTCCATCCGCATATGCGGCAGCCGCTTGATGAACTCTTCGAGGAAGATGCGGATTTCCATGCGGGCAATATTCTTGCCCATGCATTGATGGCTGCCATAGCCGAAAGAAAGATGATCGATCGCATTGCCGCGATGCAGATCGAGACTGAAGGGATTTTCGAACTGCCGCTCGTCATGATTAGCCGAGGCCATGACGATGAGCAGCTTCGAACCCTTCGGAATATCGACGCCGCCGACTTTCGTATCCGCCGTTACCAGGCGCCGCCAGGCGACGATGGAACCGGCGCGGCGTAGGCATTCCTCCACCGCATTGGGAATGAGACCCGGATTTTCGCACAGCTCGTTCCAGGCATTGCGATCCGACAGCAACAGGCGAAAGGCATTGGTCGCGGCATAGGACGTGGTTTCATGCGCCGCGACGAGGATCGCCATCATCATCGAGCGCAGATAGGATTCCGTCACCACATCGGGATGTTTGTGGTGCTGACGGATGGAGAAATGCATCCAGCCGGTGCCAGAGGGATCGCGCATCATCTCGTCGAGAATGCGATTGGCCGCCTGCCAGAAACGGCCCACCGTATCGGCGACGCCCAATTGCTCCTCGCGCGTCGGCCGCCCCCAGGTGTTGACCGTATGCGCGACGGAAAACTGCCGCAGCTCGTCGATGCCGTCCTGCGGCACGCCGAGGAAGTGCAGCGCGACGGTCAGCGGTATTTCGCGAAAAATATCGTCGACGAGATCGGCGCGGCCCTTGTCGATGAAGCGATCCATATATTCGCGGGTCAGGCGGCGGATGTCCGCTTCCTGCTTCTTCAATTCGTCCGGCGCGAAGGATTCGATGAGCAGGCGGCGACGCTGCATATGCGCCGGCTCGTCCTCGTTCACCATCGTGCGGTCCATGGCATAGCCATATTGCGCCAGGATGGTCTGCGCCTCCGGCGGCGCCGGCGTGATCTTCTCCAGCACGATCGACGGCGAGAACAGAATGTTGTCGCGGAAAATGTCCTTCACGTCCTGATAGCGCGTCACCACCCAGTAGCCGAGCTTCGGACTGTAGAAGACCGGCTCGCTCTCCTGCGCCCAGCGCAGCGCCTCCGCCGGATCGATTTGATACGGCCCCTCGAAGGCATCGAAAGCGGCGGCGTGATGGGACACCGGACAGCCGGTCGGCGATATCTCACCGGAAAACGGACAAGAGGCCGTGGCAGTTTGCGTCATGGCGGCGTTCCCTACCCTCGTTTTGCCGGCCATTTTCCGCCGGACTGGACAGAGGTCAATTTACGATATACGTAATCAATTACGATTTTATCGGGAAGTCAACAGATGCCGCCGCATGGCGTCTGGCTCAGGGAGGGAAGACACCATGAAGTTCCAGCGCTCGTTTTCGTTTTGGCTCGGTCTGGCCGGAACGGCTTTCGCCTCCGCCGCGGGCGCCCAGGACTATCCGCGCAAGCCGATCATTCTCGTGGTGCCCTATGCCGCCGGCGGCCCCGCCGACACCGCGGCGCGCCTGTTGGCGGAACCTTTCGGCAAGGAGATCGGTGAGCGGGTTCTCATCGAGAACAAGGTTGGCGGCGGCGGCACTTTGGCCGCGACCTCGGTCAAAGGCGGAACGCCCGACGGCTACACGCTGTTGATGGCCGGCGAAGGCCCGATGTCGATCAATCCGCATATTCAAAGGAACATCCCCTACAATCCCGCGACCGATTTCGTGCCCGCCGCCATCTTCGCCGCCGGCGGTTGCAACGTCCTCGTCGTCAATCCGAAATTCTCCGCCGCCACGTTGAAGGACTTCGTCGCCCTCGCCCGCAGCAAGAGCGGCGAGATCATGTATGGTGGCTCGGGCCTCGGCACGCCGGCGGAAACCGTCGCTATCGAGTTTCAGGCGAGCGCCGGTGCCAAGATGCAGAAAGTGCCCTACAGCGGCTCGGGCCCGGCTTTTCAAGATGTGATCAGCGGCCACCTCGACGCGCTGTTCGTCTCGGCCGTCTCCGCCGTCGGCGCCATCGAAGCAGGCACCGTGCGCGCGCTCGGCGTCTCCACCGCCAAGCGTTGCGATGTCCTGCCCAATGTGCCGACCTTCCGCGAAGGCGGCGTCGATCTCGACACCGGCTATTACTGGTTCGGCATTTTCGCCCGCTCCGGCACGCCGCAGGAGATCATCGACAAGCTCAACGGCGCCATCAACCGTGCCACAGCCTCGCCGGGCTTCGCGGATAATCTGAAAGTGCATTCGCTGGCGCCGCAATCCCTTTCGGTCGCCGACAGCGCCGCCTATGTCCGCCGCGACATGGACGAATGGGCGAAGAAGATCGAACGCCTGCCCCAGATCAAGCAGTAAGACCGACCATGCCTGCCAACCGCAAGAACATCCTGTTCATCACCACCGACCAGCATCGTGTCGATCATCTCGGCTGCTATGGCAATCCGGTGATCGCCACGCCGCATATCGATGCGCTGGCGGCACGCGGACGGCGCTTCACGCGCAATTATGTCGCCTCGCCGATCTGCATGCCCAACCGCGCCACGATGATGACCGGCCGCATGCCTTCGGTGCACGGCCTGCATTGCAACGGCGTGCCGTTGGCGCTGCGCAGCAACACCTTTGGCGATCTGCTACGCGCTTCCGGCTATCGCACCGGGCTCGTCGGCAAGTCGCATCTGCAGAACATGACTGGCCTGCCGCCTGCAACCGTGACGCCGCAGACCGATCGAACGCTGACGCCACCGCCCGTCGCCCTCGGCGAAACCGAAAAGGCGATGTGGAGCGACGGCCGTTACGACGAGGAAAGCCTGAAACGCTGGCAGAGCGATCCGAAGCCGATCCCAGGCCCCTACTACGGTTTCGATCAGATCGAACTGTGCACGATGCACGGCGACATGGTGCATGGCGACTATGACGGCTGGCTGAAGCAGCGCCTGCCCAATGCAGACGTCGCGCGCGGCCCCGCCAACGCCTTACCGGACGATCGCTATACGGTGCCGCAGGCCTATCGCACGCGCGTGCCCGAAGAGTTTTACCCGACGCGCTACATCCAGGAGCGCACCATCGCCCGCATCGAAAGCCTGGCGCAGGACGATGCCCCCTTCTTCCTGCACTGCTCCTTTCCCGATCCGCATCACCCGTTCACGCCGCCTGGCCGCTATTGGGACATGTACGATCCCGCGAACGTGCCGCTGTCGCCGATCTCCGGCCATCCAGCCGATCATCCCATCATCACGCGCCTGCGCGAATTGCGGGAAGCCGGCAAGGCCAAGACCTTGGGTACCGTGCCTTTCGTCGTCGATGTCGAGGAAACCCGCCAGGCCATTGCCTTGACCTATGGCATGATCACCATGATCGACGATGCGGTCGGCGCCATCGTCGCCACCTTGGAGCGGCTTGGTCTCGCCGACACCACCACCGTCATCTTCACCAGCGACCACGGCGACTTCATGGGCGACCACGGCCTGATGCTGAAATCATCGCTGCACTACGATGGCCTGGTGCGCGTGCCATTGATCTGGTGCGATCCCGACGAAAAGAACGGGGGCGCGGCCATCGATGCGCTGACCAGCACCATCGATCTGGCGCCCTCCTTCCTCGACACGTCAGGGCTTGCGCCCTTCCACGGCATGCAAGGCCGCAGCCTGCGCCCACTGCTGCGCGATCCAAAAGCCGATTGGCGCAAAGCGGTGCTGATCGAGGAAGACGGCCACGAAGCCTTTCCCGGCATCGAGGGCCCGCTGCGCACGCGCTCCATCGTCACGCAACGCTATCGCATGAGCATTTACGACAAGCTGCCGCTCGTCGAACTCTACGATCTCCGCAACGATCCCTTGGAGCAGACCAATCTCGCCGACACGCCTGAGGGCGCACGAATCCGCGCTGATCTGTTTGAAGAGATGTCGCGCACCATGATGGAAATGTGCGACTGGAGCCCCTTCCCCACCGGCCGGGCCTGAAACTCGGCCGCTTCACACTTTGAAGCTACCAAGCCGCACAGAGAGATCGCGCGCCACGTCGAGCACGGCAAGCGCGGTTGGGCCATCGAGGCGATCGTCGAAACTGCCCGTGGGGCCAAGCGTCGTCAGCGCGCAAGCGAGATCGCCCTCGGCGTTGAACACCGGCGCGCTGAACGACTGAATGCCGATCAACCTCGCACCATCGACAAAGCCGATGCCACGCTGGCGCACGCCCTCGAACAGCCGATAGGCCGCCTGTTGCGTGGTCGCCAATGCCGGCGGCGAGCCTTCGCGCGCCCGCGCCAGTTCGGTGGTCAGCACCGGCTCCACTGCGTCCTTCGGCAGGAAAGCGCCGAACACCAGTCCCGTCGCCGATCGCAACAGCGGCAGCACCGAACCGATCCGCGCATTGACCGTCACCGGCTGGCTGGCATCGACGCGTCGCACCACCGTCGCGCCATGGGCGCCCCACACCGCAAGCAGCACCGTCTCGTCGATGCGATCGCGCAGCCGATAGAGCGCGTTGGTCGCCTCCTCCATCATGTCGAGGCGGCCGATCGCCACCAGCCCGACGCGGATCGCCTGCGGCCCCAGCGTATAACGCTCGGACCGCTGATCCTGTTCGACGAAACCGGCCCGCACGAGGCTGACGAGATAGCGATGCGCCTTGGCCGGCGCCATCTGCGCATGCGCGGATAACGCCGACAAGGTCAGGTCGCCGCCATTCTCGGCCAGAGTGACGAGCAGATTGAGGCCGACCTCGGCCGATTGCACGCTGCCTTTATCGGTTTTGGTGGTGAGCGAGGTCGCGCTCACCTGGCGCCGTGCGGCGGGTTTACCCTTGGTCGGTGTGCTCAATGTCGGGCCTGATCGCGAAAGCCATGCATGGTGAGGACACTAGCATGGCCGCTCGCAAATCGCATAACCCATTCACATGTCAGCCGGCTTTGCGCAGCGTCACCGGCGCACCCTCGACCCGGGTCAGACATTCGTCCGCCGTCATCACATGAGCGGTGGAGAAGGCGAGGATGGTGAGCGTCGCACGATGCACGTCGGCAGCCGTCATCGCGCCCTGCCCAACGTCGGGATAGTCGAACGTGCCGGTGCAGTCGGACAGGAAGACCACTTTGTAATTGTGGAACATGGCATCACGCGCCGTCGCGTGGCAGCAATTTTCCGTCGTCGTGCCGGTGACGATGACGGTCTCAATGCCCCATTCACGCAGGATGATGTCGAGATCGGTGCCGAAGAAGCCGCTGTAGCGGTGCTTCTTGATGATGTGCTCGCCCGCCGCCGGAGCCAGATCGTTGTAAATCTCCGCGCCAGTGGAGCCGTCGACCAGCGAGGAGCGGTCGGCGATCGGCCCATAAAGATCGTCGTAGAGGCCCATGTCGCTGCCATCCTTGCGATGCACATGCGCCGTATAGATGATGCGGATGCCCTTCTCGCGATAAGCCTTCAACGTCTGCGCCAGTTTCGGCACCATGTCATGGGCCTGTTTCGATTGCAGTTTGGCGCCGTCGGCGACGAAATCGTTCTGCATGTCGACGACGATGCAAACGGTCTTGGCCGGATCGAGACTATTGACCTGATAAGGCATGAAAACCTCCCGCTTTGATGCTCTTGCCTAGCACCGCGCGCCGCGAGCGCGCTTGCCTGCCACGGCCAGTTTTTGGTCTCTGCGTGCCAAAGATCGCCTCGCCCACGATGGCATCAGCTCAGTTGAAGATGCAGAAGCCCTTGTGTCGCTTGGCTCAACGCAAAGGAACGTGATCTCGGGCATGCCCTTGACAGGGACTTGCATGGGGTCGTTCCTCAGAATTCCGCTGCCCCCCTCCCCTTTGCGCCACGGCGGCCCGCGCCTCACTCACTCCGGCTTAATATAGGCAGGGAGGGCGGCGGATTTATGGAAGGCCGCGGCCTCTGTGTCATCCCGGACGCGCTGAAAGCGCGATCCGGGACCCAGGGGCGTGCGGTAGAATGCAAGCAGCGATGCGGTCACGACGCAAGGTTTCACCGTTTGCCCCTGGATCCCGGATCGCACCTGCGGTGCGTCCGGGATGACACCAAGGCTGCGAAATCACCCAAATGCGTTTGGCCGGAATCTTGCCAGAGCCCGGCATCGCGGGCTTAATGCACCCCGTTCACGCGTCGGAGAACGCCCATGTCGGCTCACATCCTGGATGTCACCGCCGTCAAACCCAGCGACGGTTTCGATCACTGGCATCAAGTGACCTGCCGCGATTTCTCGCGCACCGAATGCCGCCGCACGCCGCAGGCCTTTCGCGCGCGCATCGCCATCCGCCGCTTCGGCGCGCTGCATATCAACGACATCTGGTCGGCGACACCAGACAGCGAGCGCATCCACGTCACCCGCAGCCCGCAGGACATCAGCAAGGACCCCAGAGACTATTTCATGCTGTGGCTGTCGCTCGGCGGCGAAACGATCTTGAGCCAATGCGGCCGCGCGGCGCCGCTGCACCCCGGCGACATGGTGCTACACGACCAGTCGCAGCCGTTCGCTTTAGAATTCGGGCCGCGCGCCCGCGCCATGATGGTCTCGATCCCAAGGCCTCTGCTCACCGCGCGCCTGTCAAACGCCGAGACATTGGCGGCGCGCGCCATTCCGCGCGCGTCGAAACTCGGCGCCCTCTGCGGCAGCTTCATTCGCCATATGACGGATATCGACGATGTCGCCGACACGGTGGTGGAGCGACTGAGCCAGTCGGCCCTCGACATGTTCGCCACCACATTGGAAAGCGAACTCGTCGCCGAGGCGCCACGCGGCGACCCGCGCCTCGAACGCGCCAAAACCTACATCTGCGCCCACCTGCACGATCCCGACCTCGATCTGGAAACCATCGCCAAAGCCCAGAACATGGCGCCGCGCACCTTGAACCGCCTGTTCGCGGCGGAAGCGACGACGCCGATCCGCTGGCTCTGGCAGCAACGTCTCACCTTGAGCTATCGCGCACTCAGCGAAGGCAAGGTGCAGCAGGTAACGGACGCGGCGCTGACCTATGGCTTCAGCGATCTCTCCCACTTTAGCCGCGCGTTCAAGGCGGCGTTCGGGAAGACGCCGCATGAGGTGAAGCGGAGATAGCGGAACAACCGTCATTGCGAGCGAAGCGAAGCAATCCAGAAGTCAAAGGCTCGCCCTTCGGCATCGCAGGCATTCTCGTTCTAGCACACGCCCCTGGATTGCTTCGTCGCTACGCTTCTCGCAATGACGGTTATCCCGTCACTTCTTCCCTACCCGCTTCGCAATAAAAAATTCCTTCAACCGATCCGTCTCCACCGGCGACCAATAGTCAATATTGGCCACTTCCTTCCAGGCATCGATATAATTCTCCGCCGCATAGACATGGCCGAATCCAACAGGCGCGGTCGTCGCCACGGCGAGATCGAGCGCCAGTTGCAGGAAGGTGACGACCGGATACCAGCGCAGCTCCGGCGAGACATCGGGGCCGCGTGGCGTCTTCATCCAGTCGGGCTGGCGATAGAAGGAGGCGGGATCGAAGAAGGTGATGGGGTCGCTGGCATATTGCAGATAGACGACGCGCAACGGCCCCCAATGGGCATCCTGGATTTCCAGCGCGTTCTCCTGCGCGGTGAAGCGCACATAAGAACCGTCGCGGAATTGCGGCAGCCATTCGGGCGTGCCGGGATTGCGGCGATTGGTGATCGAACGCCAGATGCGGCTGGCGAAGGGCGGCCCGGCCAGAAGCTCGCCCTGATAGGGCTCGCCTAAAACTTCGAACAGATCGTTGGAGAGTTCGGTCGACAGCGAGCCGAGGCTCAGTCCGAACAGATAAAGGTTGGGCCTGCCGTCGCGCGGCAGGTTGCGCCAATAGCCATAGATTTCGCTGAACAGAGCGCGCGATTGTTCGGCGCCATAGCCGGGCTCGACGAGAAGCGACATCCAGCTCGCGAGATAGGAATATTGCGCGGCGACGCTGGCGATATCGCCATGGTGCAGATATTCGATCGGATCGATCGCCTGTTCGTCGACCCAGCCGGTGCCGGTGGGCGTGATGATGACAAGCGTCTTGCGATTGAAGCCCCCCGCCCGCTTCAACTCCTCCAGCGCCAGGCGCGCCCGCTCCTGCGGCGTCGCGCCGGATTCAAGCCCGACATAGACGCGCACCGGCTGTTTCGCCGGCTCCTTGGTGAAGGCATTGATATCGGCGGCGCTCGGCCCTGTTGCGATATAGGAGCGGCCCATGCGGCCGAGATCCTTCCAGCGCACCAGCGATGCGGCGCTGCCGGTCTTCGTCGGATCGGTCGGCGCCTGCATGTCGGGCGGCATTAAGGCATCGAGCCGCTGAAACGAACTGTCGAGCACGCGCAGCGCATAACGGAAGATGACGCCATTGGCGGCCGACCAGAACAAAAGAACGGCGATCGCCGTGCCCACCACATAGGACATACGTTTCGGCACGACGCGATTGAGCTGGCCGGAAATGAAATAGAGCAGAAGATTGAACAACCGCGCCAGCGCGATCACCACGATGAAGGTGAGAAGCGCGATCGCGCCGACCTCGAAGGGATGGGCCGTGTCCACCGGGTCGAGATGCATCAGCCGGCGGATCGAATTCTGCCATTCGGCCGCCTGCCACAGAAAGGCCAGGCCGATGAGGCCGCAGACGACCGAGGCGACGATTTTCGAAATATATTGGGTGCGCGCGTTAAATTCCGGCAGTTCCAGATAGCGCCAAAGCCAGCGCAGGAAAAAGCCCAGACCATAACCGGCGGCGGCGGCCACACCGGAGAGCACGCCTTGCGTGAGATAGTTGCGGGGGATCAGGGTCGGCGTGAGGGACGCCGCGAAGAACAGCGTCGCCAGCAGCAGACCGGTCATCGAAAAGGAAGACCAGAAACGAACGAGCCAATTCGGCATTCACCCCGCCCCTTCAATCATTGGCCCTGGCAGAGCCGGCGTCACTCCATCTATCGAGGATCGCAGAAAGAAACGGGTGCGTCACCGCACAAACGAAATGTAAAGCACGCCGCCAATCATCGCGCCGAACGCAGCGATGACGACGACCCCAGCCATCAGGCCAGCAAGACGCCCAGAGAGACTGTTCGGGTCGACGTGACGCTCGTCCTTTGCGATGGACTCCGCAGCCCTAACGCCGAGAAGGACGAACAATTCGCCAAGGAGATTGAAGAGAAACTCCATCACTCCCCCTTCTCGCAAAAACAGCCCCTCAAGGGGGCTGCTTTCACGGGGAACTCTTTTATTTTCTACAGACGGTAACGGATCTGATCGGTCCAGAAGCGCTCGAGGCGCACCAGGGCCTGGTTCATGCGGACGAAATCTTCCGCCTGAATGCCGCCAATCTGCTCGACTGTCAGGACATGCTTTTCATAGAGTGCGGCGACGACGTCGTGCACTTCCTTGCCCTTGTCGGTGAGGCTGATGCGCACCGAGCGGCGATCCACGCGGGAACGGGCGTGGTGCAGATAGTTCATCTCGACCAGTTTCTTGACGTTGTAGGAGACGTTGGAGCCGAGATAGTAGCCACGCGTGCGCAGTTCGCCCGCCGTCAGTTCGCTGCCGCCGATGTTATAGAGCAGCAGCGCCTGCACCGCGTTGATGTCGCTGCGGCCACGACGGTCGAATTCATCCTTGATGACATCGAGCAGGCGGCGATGCAGCCGTTCCACCAGCGTCAGGGATTCCAGATAGGCGGGGCGCACCTGCGCGGTGCGCTCGGCCCGGTTCTGGGACTGTTCAGACTTCAAAGCCGTACTCATTTTCATCACCCCGTTAACACCTTGCCCGGCCGGTCTCTGCCGGCTCGTTGGTAAGGAACATAGGTTGAGCGAATGAAGACGAGTTTAAATAACAGAATGAATCCCAGATTTACCCTTTGGGCTTCCGCGATGCTTAACTAACCGCCTGTTTTTTGAGTAAAAATTACCTAACTTCCCGAGCGTTTGAAGCGTCCCATAAGCGGTCTGGGACGGCCTCCATAACGTGCCTCGGTTTCCCGAGAAGCCAGATAAGTCAGTAGGAAATAGACAAAAATCAGGGGCGCATAGAGGGCCATCAGCAGGCCCCCGGCGTTGGGGAAATCGGGCACGAAAAGCGCTGCCAGCGCCTCCCCCAAAGCCACCACCAGCCACAGAACCCCACCCCAGGGATTAGCCAACCAGAGGCCGGCGGCCGCCACGACATCCACGACGGCCAGAACGGCGATGGTGGTATTTAAGCTTTCCGGCAGGGTTGCAGTGCCTCCGGCCGGGAAAAGTAACTTCATCCAGTTAATGAGGCCGAGAACCATCCACAGGGCGGCCAGGGCCCGCATGTAAACCACCAGCATGATGGCCCAGCGCAGCGAGGCGCGGCGGCGGCGTTCCGCCTCCGGCCCGACCTGGATGGCCTCGCGGTCGTCGAATGGGTCTGATCGGTCCGCCTGGACGATCGGCATGCGCAAACTCCGGACGCACCATATGAATCGGTGCGGAAGGGGGATTTCCGGATAGAACCGACGGTTCCCCGCGTCAACGCGTCGGTTTTGCCAACCTGGGCAACATGATATTGCCTGCGGTTAAAGCAGCGATTTCCAACTGGAAAATGGCGACCGAATGGCCGGCAACCGGCAAGGAGCATGAAATGGCGTCGAAAACAGGCCGGAAAGCCCCCGTCAGCAAAATCGGCCAGGATGCGCCCCGCCTCGATCTGACCCACCGCCCCCGCCGCCTGCGCCGCACCGACTGGACCCGCCGGTTGACCCGCGAAAATGTCGTCACGGTCGACGACCTGATCTGGCCGATTTTCATCGTCGACGGTTCCCGCCAGCGGATTCCCGTGGAATCCATGCCGCTGGTCGAACGTTACTCGGTGGACGAGGCGGTGCGCGAAGCCGAACGAGCCGCCAAACTCGGCATCCCCGCCATCGCCCTCTTTCCCAATACGGACCCGAAACTGCGCGACGAGGACGGCAGCGAGGCTTTGAACGACGACAATCTGATCTGCCGCGCCTGCCGCGCCATCAAGAAGTCGGTTCCCGAAATCGGCCTGCTCACCGACGTGGCGCTCGACCCCTACACCAGCCACGGCCAGGACGGGCTGATGCGCGGCGATGAAATCCTCAACGACGAAACCGTCGAAGTGCTCGTCGGCCAGGCGCTGACGCAGGCGCGCGCCGGCGCCGACATCATCGCCCCCTCCGACATGATGGACGGACGCGTCGGCGCCATCCGCCGAGGGCTCGACGCGGAAAATTTCCAGCATGTGCAGATCATGGCCTATGCGGCGAAATATGCCTCGGCCTTCTACGGCCCGTTCCGCGACGCGGTGGGCTCCGGCGGCCTGCTGAAGGGCGACAAGCGCACCTATCAGCTCGATCCCGCCAACTCGGACGAAGCCCTGCGCGAAGTCGAGCTCGATCTCGACGAAGGCGCCGACATGGTGATGGTGAAACCCGGCCTGCCCTATCTCGACATCATCCGCCGCGTCCACGAAACGTTCGGCGTACCGACCTACGCCTATCAAGTGTCCGGCGAATATTCGATGATCATGGCGGCGGTGGAACGCGGCTGGCTCGACCACGAAAAAGCCATGGCCGAGAGCCTCATTGCCTTCAAGCGCGCCGGCGCGAAAGGCGTGCTGACCTATTTCGCGCCGTTTATCGCCGAGAAGCTAGTGAAGGGGCTCTGATTTAGAGCCTCGTGTCATCCCGGACACGCGAAGCGTGATCCGGGATCCAGGGGCAACAGGCCTAAATCCAATTATCTCGGCGAGTCAGTCGTCGACATGTTTTTCGTCGGCGTCCGCGGGCCAGGCACGCTGATCGGCGCCCGCGAGTTGTTACGCGCTCCCGCATCGGACGTGGACATATCCTTCGGCGGGCTCATGCGGCCAGGTGCACTCATCGGCGCCCTTGAATTGGTGGCTGCCCCCGCATCGGAATTCGTCATATCCTTGCGCCCCATCGCGCGGTTGCCGCGCATGGGGGTGCGCCGCATCGACCGATGGCCGCGCATCATGTGATGTTTCTTCATCGCACGACGATGCATCATCCGCTCATGGCGCGTCATCGCCGCCGGAACGATCTCGACGTCCCCTTGCGTCGCCATCGGCGCGAAGCTGAATGGGGCCGCTGATGCAATGGACGGCAACAGCGAAGCTGAGCTTAGAAAAGCAGCCACGAACGCGAATTTGGAGATGGTCTTCATGGTGAACGCTCCCTCTGGGTCGGCCGGTGTGACCGAATCCCATTACGGTGCGCCTACCCCGGTAGATCAGCAGGGCGACCCTCACTCTATCGTGATGGCTACTTCAGCGGTTTTAGGGAACCAAAGCCGCGCTTCTTCATTTACGCCCGAAATTCCATTCCGGACGCGCGCTGCGCACCATCATCATTTCCAGAACGTTCTGCGTCGTCAGCATACCCACCGCACGGCCTTGTTCGTCGATGACGCTGATTGCCGGTGCGCCGGTCGCGTTCAGCGTGCGCAGAGCGCTGTCGAGACTGTCGCGTGGGTGAACGCTCGGCGCACCGGCGTTGATCGCCTCGCTCACCGGCGCATCCGGCGTCTTGGTCTTCAAGGCCGAGAGCAGATCGTCACGAGTCAGCACGCCGATCGGCTTGCCGAAACCATCGACCACCGGAAATTCATGCTGCGATGACGACAGCAAGGTCTCGACCGCATGGCCGAGATCGGCCTCGACCGGAATGGTGAGAAACTTCGTCTCCATCGCATCGGCAACGGAAAGACCGGACGTCGTGTTCTGCAACGTACTGCCCTGCGCCTCGGCCGCGGCGGCCATGTAAATGAAGATGGCGATGAAGACGAGCAGCGGATTGCCGAAGAGGCCGAGAAATCCCAAGAGCAACGCAAAGCCTTGACCGATGCGCGCTGAAATCTGCACGGCGCGGCGCGGGTCCATGCGCATGGCAAGGATAGCATTGAGCACGCGCCCGCCATCCATCGGAAAAGCGGGAATGAGATTGAAGATGGCGAGGAACAGATTGGCGCTGGCGAGCCGCGCGATCAGATTATGCCGCCCATCCTCGATCTGCGCTAGTTGCTGCACGTCGGTCGTCGCGCCCAAAGCGAAGATCAGCACCAAAGCGATGACCACGTTCACGGCCGGCCCGGCGATGGCCACCCAAAGCTGTTCCATCGGCTTTTCGGGCATGCGCTCAAGCTGCGCCACGCCACCAATCGGCAGCAGGGTCACATCGGGCGTCGCGATGCCGAAACGGCGCGCCATGAAGATGTGGCCGAATTCATGCGCCAGCACGCAAGCAAACAGCAGCACCATGAAAGCGACACCATTCCACGCCGCATCGGAACCGCCCGTGCGCCACGAGGCGAAGCCGATCCACAACAAGAACAGCAGGAATGTGATGTGAATGCGCACCGCCGTTCCGGCGATGCGCCCGATCATGACCGACCAACCCATGGCACGCCTCGTTGCTTACGCGGCCATTATGGCGCGCGAGAAACGCTCGAGGCAATTGGTCGGGAAGAGTTTATCCCTCACTCCGCCAAACGCCGAACGCTCTGGCGCACGCCATCGACGGTCTTTTCGAATTGATCCCAATTGACCAGCCGGCTTTCCGGGCCGCCGGAGCCCGTATGGTCGATGACCCAGGCTACACCGATGGTCAGGGCAATGCCGAAAATGAGGCCGATGAGAAAACGCATGGCAGTCTTCCTAAAAACGATCTAGGAAGCCAACGGCCTTCTTATTCATTTGGTTGCATCAGGCCCCTGGGCCAATATGTCCCAGGAAGGCATAGCCGCGATAGGGTCGTTCGAACTTCGACACACGGCCACGCGCCACGGCCTGCCGGCCAAGCTCGTCTTCCAGATCGAGGCGCGGCGTCACCGAAAAGGCGGCCAGCCATCGATAAAGCGCCGCCCGGAAGGTCTTGGGCAGACCGCTCTGATCGCCGAAGTCGGCGACGAACAGCTCCCCCTCCGGCGCCAGCACGTCGCAGCCCCGCGCCAGGGCTTCCCGCCACGGTGGGATCATCGACAAGGTATAAGACATGAAGACGCGATCGAAACTGCCGCGCCCAAACACCTGCTGCGGATCGAACAGGGCCGCGTCGGCCGGCGCCAGCATGATGCGTTTGTCGAGGCCGGCATCGCGAACGGCGCGCCGCGCATTGGTCAGCATCACCGACGAAATGTCGAAGCCGTAGAAGCGCGCGCGTGGCCAACGCCGCGCCGCGGCAATGAGATTGCGTCCAGTGCCGCAACCGATCTCCAGCACCGTTCCGCCGGGCGGCGGATCGAGCGCCGCGATCAATCTGTCGCGGCCGAGCAGATAAGGCTTGCGCGTCAGGTCGTAGATCGGCGCCTGCCAACGATAGATGCGATCCATATGTTCGGCGGCGCCGGACATCTCACGCAGCCCGCAAGGTATAGAGATGGAACGCGCCATAGATCGACGAGCGATCGCGGGCGCCCAGCACGCGGCTGCGGCTCTTTTCATAGGTCCAGCGCGACAGGAGGCGCTCGGGGATACGGCCCGGCAGCAGACGCTCGTCGGCAGCGGTGCGGAAGATGACTCGCGCGCCCGGCCGCGCCGTGCGGGTGATCTCTTCCCACAGTTCGGTGAGATCGACATCGCTCATCCAATCCTGCGCATCGAGCAGCACGTAGCAATCGGCGCTGGCGCCGGGGCTCGTGTGCAGGAAGCGCGTCATCGATTGATGGCGCACGTCGACGCGGCTCGCTCGCGTCCGCACCGTTTCGAAATGGCGCTGCTGTAGATAAGGCGGCAGGCTCGGATTGCTGCCGGTGTCATAGCGACGGCCGAAGGCCTGCCAGGCAAAGTAATTGTCGGCGATGTCGAAGTCGCAGCACAAAGTCTCGAGCCGCTTCTTCAAGACAACAGGCATGCCTTCTTCGCCGGCCAACGCACGGTATTGCGCCGGCGGAATGCCAAGGCCGTAAAGCGAAGCCGGATTGGCGACGATGCGACGCAATAGGAAGCTGTCGAACACAGGCGCATAATGTTTCTCGAAAATCTCCCGCTGCTCCTCGCGCGTGGTCGCTTTCAGGATGCGCTTGGGATCGCAGCCATGCAGGCGCGCCACCAGATGAGCGGCCCCGATGAAGGAGCCGAGCAGACCCGTACGGTAGAAGCCGCGCGAGAAGGCACCGATGCGGCGACGGCCGGACAGACCGCGCTTTTCCCAATAGCGCTGCGACGTCTCGTCGAGCTCCGATCGAATATGCTGTTCATAGAGACCAACATTGTCGCGACGATCGGCACTGCCGAAGAAGCGGTAGAATTCCTTATGGCCTGGCAGCGTGCGCACCGCCGTCAGCTTCAGCCGATTAAGCGCAATATGCGCGCCATTGAGATCGAGCGCGGTAATCTTGGCGGGCCCGGCCACGAGATAGCTCATCACATTGCAACCGCCCGAGGCGATCGTCACCACATGATCGGTGGGGCGGATCGCCAGCGCGTCCATGTCGACCACTGGATCTTCCCAGATCTGCGGATAGACCAGACCGCGAAAGGCGAATGTGAACAGCCGTTCCATCGCTCCTTCGCGCGACAACGTACCGTTGCGATGCACGGCCTGTTTGAGATTGCTCGTGGTGTGGCGGCGAACCGCGGCGGCGACGTCGGACAAGGGCTGGCTCCCGAACTGACGGAGCCTGCGCCCCGCTCATTGTGCGAGCCGGTTATGCGAGTCGCATGACGCTCACGCGTCGCCCGTGTGACAGGAGCATGTCGCGCGTCACCGGACTGAAGCGACCCACAGGGAACATTTGTTCACCCAGATCGTTATCTTCGGGGATTTTTGATCATGCGAAATTTATTTTCTTTTATTGTTCTGATCCTTACGGCAGGCGCCTCTTTTGAAGCAGCCGCACAAACCAAGCTGCTCACCCTCAAAGGCTCCTGCCAGCATCTCTCAGGCCCTGGGCTGAAAAGCGGCACATGTCACGATACGCTGATGAACACGTCCTATCCCGATGGCCGTTCAGGCCTTTATTTCGTCAGCCACGACAAGCAGATCGTCACCTTCAGCGGAATGGGAAAAAATCAGATCAAACAAGGTGAGGATGCCGTCGTGCAACCGATCGACCTGATCGTTTTCGGAAACAAGGGCAACACCCGACGGCTGCAAGCCGTAGGCTCCTGCCGTTTTACCAACCCCTATACAGGCAGAGCCACGGTGGAATGCGAAGCCACGGCGCAGACCGGTCAATATCGCGCGTCATTCATCTCCGACGGCAGCACGCCGACCGTCCTCGACCGATGAGCGGGTCCCGTCAGCGCGGCTGGGCACCCGACATGAACAAAGCCCATGCCTTTTCGAAATAAGCATCCTGATCGGCGGTCGATGCATAAGTCGATCGGCCGAGCATCGCTTCATTGGTCGGACCAACAACGACGGCATTGATCAGCTGCATGGCGATGAACGTCGGATCTCCGGCCTGCAAAATGCCGGCGGCTTGAGACGCGGCGACGATATCCACCAGACGCTGGAAGATCGGATCGCCCGCCGCCGGCGATGACGATTCCGTTTTGAGGCCGGCCTCCGTGAAGGCGATACGCCGCAAAGCGACAAGCTCCGGATCGAGATTGATCGTTAGAAACCAGCGCGCGATCCGCTCTAGCTGGGTCCTGGGCTCACCCTTTTCGGCCAAAACCACATCGTCCAATCGCTCCAGCACCTTGATCCGCAGACGCTCGACGACGGCGTCGAACAACGCCCGCTTCGACGGATAGCGACGATAGATCGTGTCCTTGCCGGCCGCACAGGCCAGGGCGACTTGTTCGACCGAGGTGGCGGCATAACCCTGGTTCGCAAACATCGCCCCGGCGGTCGCCAGAATCTGATCGGAGATTTCGCCCTCCCGGGCTTTGGTGGGGCGCCCGCCCTTACCGACGCGTTTCGGAGGGCGCTTGTTCTTAACCGCAGCTTTCATCTTCGTTCCTGATCGATGGCCCTGAGAGATGAGCCAAGACACCTACATAATTCAAATAATTCTAAATAAGAACATGAAATTACTCATTAATTAACTGGACAGTATCGTCCCGTTTCGTTTATGGGCTCTCCCCGTGGGCTATAGCGGGACGAGAGACGGCATGGCAATTCGGAAGTCGGTTCGAAAGTTGAACGCAGGACTCGCGGCGATCGCCGCCACACCTGCCCTTCTGGGCACGATCGCTGTCGCGCAGGACCGCGCGGATGGCAGTTCGATCACCCTCGACACCATCACCGTTGATGGTCAGCGCACCGACGGGCGGGACACATATCTCCGGCCAAATTCCGGTTCGGCGACAAAGACACAAACGCCCGTTCTCGAAACGCCACAATCGATCACGGTCATCACGCGCCGGCAGCTGGACGATCAAAATCCGCAAACCGTCGGCAATGCCTTGCGCTACACGGCCGGCGTTCTGTCGGAAATTGACGCCACGACGCGCTACGACAGCTTGTTCATTCGAGGCTTCGGCGGCTTCGGAACGTCGACCGATTATGTAAGCTTCCTCGACGGCCTCAAACTGCCGCGCGGGCAAGGTTTTGCGACACAGCAGATAGATCCGTTTCTTCTCGACCGCGTCGAGGTGATCAAGGGCCCCTCGGCGCTTCTCTACGGACAGATCAGCCCCGGCGGCCTGGTCAATCAGGTCAGCCGGCAGCCAAGCACCATCCCCTACAACGAATGGCGCGTCGAAGCCGGCAGCTACGGCCGCGTGCAATCGGGCGTGACGAGCCAGGGTGCGATCGATAAAGACGGACGCTGGAGCTATAGCCTCAGCGCCATCGGGCGCCTCTCGGGCACGCGCTACAACGGCGTCGACGAGCAACGCATTGGCGTCGCGCCTGCCCTGACCTGGCGGCCCACCGCCGACACAAGGCTCACGCTCTCAGGCTATTATCAGCGCGATCCGGAAGGCGGCTATTTCAACTCGCTCTATGCGCTCTCCCTCGCGCCGACCTTCGCATCACTTCTCAACCGAAAGCTGAATGTCGGCGATCCGACATTCGATCATTTCAAGCGCGAGCAATACGGCATCGGCTATAGCTTCGAACACCGCTTCAATCCTTTTGTCAGCGTTCATTCGAGCCTGCGTTATTCGGGCATCGAGACCGACATGCAGTCTCTGCAAATGTCCGGTCTGGCGATCACGCCAGCCGGACTGCTGCCGCGACATGCCGTCGGCTCCATAGAGAATGCCAGCGGCCTGTCCACTGACAATCACGCCAAGTTCGATTTCCAGACCTGGGGGATCGGACACACCGTTCTGGCCGGCATCGACTATCAGAACAGCCGCAGTTCATGGAACTACAGATACGGTGCCGCCAGTTCACTCAACCTCTTGGCTCCGGTTTACGGATTGCCGGTCGGCCCGTTCATGACATTGATCAACAATCGGCAGACCCTGTCGCAAACCGGCATTTATCTGCAAGACCAGGTGCGCTTCGGCGGCTTCCACCTGACGCTTGGCGTCCGTCACGATTGGACTGAGCAGAAGACCGACAATCACCTCACCGTCAGTTCCCAGTCGCAGTCGAGCCAGAAGACCAGTTATCGCGCCGGCCTGCTCTATCTGTTCGACAATGGCTTGGCGCCATATGCCAGCTATTCGACCTCCTTCGAACCGGTCGTCGGTGTGGATGCGAATGGAGCGGCCTTCAAGCCGAAGGATGCCGAGCAATTCGAGGTCGGTGTCAAATATCAACCTACATTCATCAACGCTCTCTTCACGCTGTCGGCCTTCGACATCCGCCAGAAAAATGTTCTGACTCCAGGCGCCGTTCCCGGTTTCAATGTACAGCAAGGCGAAATTCGATCGCGCGGCCTCGAATTCGAAGCGCGCGGCCAGGTCATCGACAACCTCGAGGTCATCGGCGCTCTGACGCTCCTCGATACCACCGTCACCCGCTCGACAAACCTCTCCATCATCGGCAATCGGCCACAAGCCGTCCCGACCTATTTCGGCTCTCTGTGGGCCAATTACAAAGTGACATCCGGCGCCTTCAACGGTCTGACGATCGGCGGCGGCATCCGCTTCGTCGGCGCCAGCTTTGCCGATGATGCCAATACGATCAAATCGGCGGCCTACACCGTTGTCGACGCCGCGCTACGCTTCGATCTCGCAGCGCTTCATCCGACACTTAAGGGCGCCGAAGCGACGTTGAATGTGACCAATCTGTTCGACAAGGATTATTACACGAGCTGTAGCTACAATTTATATTGTCAGTTCGGCTCTGGCCGGCAGATCCTCGCCGGTCTGCGCTATCGCTGGTGAGCGCCATGGCACGCCTGCGTCGTCGTCAATTCCTCGGTTTGGCAGGCGCGCTCGTCGCAGCGCCCGCCATTCTCCGCGCAGCCCCGGCCATCGTGGTGACCGACATGCTGGGACGCACCGTTACCTTGAAGGATGCGCCGCAGCGGATCGTGCTCCTCGAAGCCCGCGACGTCATCACCATGGCGGTGCTACATCCAAATCCCGCCAAACTCATCGTCGGCTGGGCCGCCGCCGATCGCTTCGACAGCAACGCGGTCCAGGCTGCCTATGTGGCCTCCGCCGGCCGAAAGATCGCCATCGTCGGAAAACAGGCCTCCGACACGATCTCGCTGGAAGGCCTGGCCGCCGTGCAGCCCGACCTGGTCGTGACAACGCCCTTCATGCAGGCCAGCGCCAACATGGCGCTCATGATCGAACGGCTCGGCCAATTCGGTATTCCCGTCCTGTTCAGCAGTTCTGCGAGCAATGATAACGGCAGCCTGCGATCGTCTCCGATCGATGAACTGCCGCTTTTGATGAGGATGTGGGGTGCCGTCCTAGACCAGCGCGAGAAAGCTGAGGCGTTTATCGCCTTCTCGTCCAGTCGCTATGAGCGCGTGGCGCAGCGGCTCGGCGTTCTCACGCCGCTCAAGACTTACTTTGAAGTCATGTCGACTTATGACGATTGCTGCTGGGCCGCTGGCACGCGCGTCTGGGGGCAGTTGTTGGCAGCCGCGGGCGGCCGCTCGCTCGATGGCATCTCCGCGCCTTGGACGGCTCAGATCTCGCTCGAGCATCTCCTGGCCGAACAGCCCGAGGTCTATATTGCCACCGGCGGCGGCTATGCCGGTGGCACGCGGCCGGCCATCGGTCCGGGTCTCGATCTTCAAAACGCGCGCAACGGCCTGGAGCGCCTGACGCGACGGGTCGGCTTTGAAACGCTGCCCGCTGTTCGCAATCGTCGCGTGCATGGCATTTGGAGCGGGCTCATCAGCACGCCGCCCCTCAATCCAGTCTTTGTCGAGGTCGCCGCAACGTGGCTGCATCCCGAACAATGCCGCGATCTCGATCCTGCGGCGACCCTCGCGGACATCAACCGCAACTTTCTCTCCACCCCCATCGCCGGCCCGCTTTGGGCAAGCATCTAAAATGGCGCATGGCAAAGCGGAGCTGACAATGACCTCGCAGCCACTGCGGGCAAACGCCAAGATCGCATTCTCCCGTGTTGACGACTTCCTCGACGACATCCTCGCCTCGATCGCCTCCCATGATATGACGGTGTCGCGTGAAGGAACGTCGTTTTCGATCTCGGCACCATTTGGCACGGCCCGGCTCGTTCCAGCCCACGACGAACTGCAATTGAGCGTCGAAGCGAATGAGCATTCGGCATTGAACCGCCTGAAACACGCTCTCGCCGGCCCCATCACCTTCATCGCCCGCAGCGAAAATCTAGACATCGTGTGGGACGGCGATCGCACGGGCCCGGTTCTTCCCAGCGATCTGCGCGTCCTTCGGGTCGCCCATATCGATGACCTCACACCGCGCACACGCCGGATCACCTTTACAGGTGAGAATCTCGAACGCTATGCCGCCGATGATCAGATTCACTGCCGTCTGCTGTTCCAGCCGCATGGCAACACGGCCCCGCAATGGCCCCTGCTCAACGACGACGGGAAAATTGTCTGGCCGAAATCCGGCCAGATTCCCACGCGCGTCTATACGATCCGTCGTATCGATGCGGCAGCGGGAGAAATCGAGATCGAATTCACGCTGCATCAGGCCGCGGGGCCGGCCACGCGCTGGGCGCAGGCCGCGCGTGTCGGTGATCAAGTCGGCATTCTAGGGCCGGCCGCCTACGGACCGAAACCGGCAAGCTGGTACGTCCTTGCCGGAGACGAAACCGGGCTGCCAGGCATTGCGCGAATCCTCGCAGGCCTGCCGCGCGCTGCGCGCGGTATCGCATTTATCGAGATCGATCACCCGGATGAGGAACAGAACCTCATCAAGCCGGAAGAGTTCATCCTGCATTGGCTGCATCGGGACGGCGCGGCCCCTGGCACCACGACGCTGCTGCGCGATGCGATCAGGACATGCGAATGGCCTGACGATCTTGCCACCGCCTTCTTTTGGGGCGGCTTCGAATATCAGACTTTCAAGGACATTCACCAATTCCTGCGCCAGGAGATAGGCCTGCCGGCTGGCCGCCGCATTCTCCATTCGCATTGGCGTCGTGGGATGAGCGAGGAAGACATCGTCGCCGTGGGTGGCGACGCCATTTCACCATGAAGGAGGCTGTCGCCTACCGCCCTGCCGTGATCGGCACGTCATGTGCTGGCTGCCGGCCAGCGGGCGGATAGGAATAGTGCCACCACTCGCGGTGATAGTTCTTGAAGCCGCGCGCCTCCATGAGCGAGCGCAACACGGCGCGGTTGGCACGCGCCGCTGCTGGCACCGCGGTGGATGCGGTCGACGACATCGGGTCTGAGAGATCATAGGACGAACCGAAGTCGAGCACCCGTCCATCAGCCGTCGCCAGGCCGAGATCGACGGCCGTGCCCGTCGAATGCGAAGAGTTTTTGGCGATATAGCCGGCGGCGAACAAGGCGCTCTTGTCGATGTTGGGATAATAGCGCGCCTTGGTCGCCTGATCGTTGGGATCGGCGGCCCAGCGCACGAAAGCATCCGTCGCCCGCTGCGGCCGATAGCAATCCCACAACACGAGCCGCAGGCCGCGCGCCCGCGCATCGGCCTCCACCCGCCCCAGCGCGTCGGCCACCGGCTTCAGCAGCCAACATTCGGCCGCACCATAGCCCGGCACCGGCCGGCCATAGAAATTGTCGCTGCCGGCATAACGCACGTCTTGCAGAATGCCCGGCACCACATCGGCAACCCGCGCGAAACCCGGCGGAAGTCCTTGGGCGGAGGCCGGCAAAACGGCGGCGGCCGACAGGGAAACCGCAATGACGGCCCGTCTGAGATGACGCTTCATCTGGCATTTTCTCCGGATCGTCCGAATCCACTCAGCCGATAACACAGCCAAGGTGATCCAAGCGCAATTGTCGCGGGCAATCGTCGCGGAAATGCGAGCCATTGAGCGGCCTGTTGGATTGACTCCTTTTAAAATATATAATCTCTATAGAAATTATATATTAATAGCGGAGCATTCGATGCCGACGACATTCACGACCGGGCTCAAGGTTCTCGTTGCCGCGTTCTCGCTGGCGGTCGCGGGCGCGGCCCAAGCCCAGATCGCACAGCCCATACGCATCATTTTCCCCTTCGCGCCCGGCGGCGGCGGTGATGGTCTCGCCCGCCTGATCGCGGAAGCCATCCGCAAGGACAGCGGCGAACAGGTCATCGTCGAAAACCGCGTCGGCGCCGATGGCCGTATCGGCGTGCGTGCCGGCATCACCGCCGCCGCCGACGGTCGAACCCTGCTGTTCAGCCCGATCGCGCCGATCGTCATCCATCCGTCCATCTATCCGGACCTGCAATACAATCCGCTCACCGATCTCAAACCGATCTCGCTCGTCGCGCGTTTCGAATATGCGCTGTCGACCGGCCCGCTGACCTCGACCAAGGAATTGCCGGATACGGTGGCCTGGCTGCGGCAACATCCCAAGAATGGCGCCTTCGGCTCACCGGGCAATGGCGGCATCCCGCAGTTTCTCGGCATCCTGTTTGGCCAACAGGCCAAACTCGACATTCGTCACGTGCCCTATCGCGGCAGCATGCCTATTCTCAACGATGTCGCCGCCGGCCAGGTCGCTTTGGGCGTGACGCCGACATCGGATGCGGTGGCGCTGCACGAAGGCAATAAAATCCGTATCGTCGCGACATCAGGCACGAAGCGCTCCACCCTCCTCCCCGATGTTCCCACCTTCAGCGAGCTTGGATACAAGCTCACGGGCGACGGCTGGTATTCGCTCTATGCGCCGCAAGGCACACCTGAAGACATCGTCCAGAAATATTCAGCGCTCGTCGCGGCGGCAGTCAAAACCCCTGAGGCGAAGAATTCCTTCGGCCGTCTCGGCTTTGATCTGGTCGGCTCGACATCGCAGGAATTGAGCGACATTCAGAAGGCGGCGTTCGAACAATGGGAAGCGCCCGCCAAACAGTTTCGCATCGAATAGAAGGCTTCGCATAAGCGCGTCATCCGCACGCGCTTATGCTTTCCTTTCGGTTAGTCCACGGCAGCGAGTTGCGGCTGCGCTTCGTCCAGCAAGCGCAGTTTTGGCGCCACGTTCTGCATGAAGGCGCGCATCGATCGCGCGCGTTTTTCCGGCGTCGCCCAGGACTTGCCCGCAACGATGAGCAAAGTGCCGAAGCCGCCGCACTGGCGATAGAAATCTTCCAACTGCCGCGTAACCTCTTCCGCCGTTCCCAGCACATACAGGCCGCTGCCGGCGAGGACGTCGATGGCACTGCGATCGTTGGGAACGTCGATATTGTAGTTGCGCTTCAACATCGCCAGGAAGCCGCGCTGCGCCTGCACGCCCACTTCATAGGCCACCGCATCGCGCAGATCCTCGATCGCCTGTTCGCGACTGTCCGCGATATAGACCAGGCGCGACACCGTGACATTCTTGCGCGACCGTGGCCGACCGGACGCCGCGGCGAAATCATTATATTTCTCGACACGTGCATGGATGAGCTGCGGCTGATCGAGAAAGGCAAACAGCAAGGTGTAATCGCGCTCGCCGGCAATTTTCAGCATGGCATCGCTATGGGTCGCGGTCGCCATCGGCGGGCCTTCGGCCGCGAGCGGCTTCGGCAAGGCGAGAATGCCTTTACCCTTCCAGAATCGGCCATCGACATCGAACGGCTGTTCGGTCTGCCAACACCGTTGGATGATCTCCAGCGATTCCAACAGACGCGCCTGCCGATCATCGAACGACAAGCCACGTTCCTCGGAAAAGCGCGGCGCCGAAAAGCCGGTGCCGAAACCAAAGATGTAACGGCCCGGGCCAAGCAGATGATCGGTCACCGCCGCCTGGATGGCGACATCGACCGGATGCTGCAAATGAATGAGCTTCACCGCCGATCCCATGCGGATGTTTCGCGTCAGTCCGGCGGCCTTGCAGATCATGAGATCGGGCACCGGAATCGTATCGACCTTGCCGATATGCGGCGGCTCGCCATGATGTTCGCTGATATAGGCGTCGCGAAAACCAAGCTCATCCGCCAACACGATCTCGCGAATGTCTTCGGCATAGCTTTCGGCCGCGGTCGAATGGGGGCGAAAGCCATTTGAGAATATTCCGAACTCCACGGCTGCAACCTTTCATGGTTTTTCTCGATGGACAGCTCTAGCCCGCCGTCATGGCGACCGAAGCGAAGCAACCCATGGGCCAAGCTCAGGGCTTTTTGAACACGCCTTCGCTGACGAAATGGCCGATCGGATGCCGCGTCGTCGGCGCTTCGCGCGCTTGCAGGTCGGGCGGCAACATCGTCTTGTCGCCCTGTTTGCCGATCGCAACGGCGATATTGATGTGATAGTCGTCCGATATGTCGAGTTTCTGCCGCGCGGCCTCGTGATCGAAGCCACCGATCGCATGAGCGACCCAGCCCAGAATGCTCGATTGCAGCGCCAGATAGGCCCAAGCCGCGCCGGCATCGAAAGCGTGATTGCGATTGGGCGACGGCACGCTTTCGCCCTGAACGATCCGCTCTTTCTTCGACAGGATGAACGCCAGCACCGAAGCCCGTTCCGCCCAGCGCGCGTTGCGCGGATAGATGACGTCGAGAAAGCGCGCGAATTCTGGTGTGTCCTGACGCGCGAAGAGAATGTGCCACGGCTGAATGTTCGTCGCCGAGGGCGCCCAGCGCGACGCTTCGAAAATCGTGTGCAGCACGTCGTCCGGAATGGCCTCGGGGGCAAAGGCACGCGGCGACCAGCGTTCGAGGAAAATGCCGCTCACCGGATGATCGGCTTGCCGACCGTTGATTGTTGGAAACATGGAGAAGTCCTGTGCAAGGCGATACAGCGGCCTCATCTCAAGCCAATGCATCGGATTTAATATATTTAAACTATAGACTTAATATATAATGTCAACGCAGCCGCGCTTAAGGCAGCATTTCGCGTCCGACCGCAATGTCCCTATACATCCATCAGAAACGCGGACCGGGGATTCCGATGATCGCGAAATTCGTGCGTTTTGCAGTCGTTGCGCTGGTCGTCGTCCTCGCCTTCCTTTACGGAGCCGTGCGCGATCATCAGGGACAGTGGCCAGCCAATCCCATCCGGCGTTTCGAAGCCGAATGGCGGACGCCCGCTGAACGGCGCGTCGAGATCGATAACTTGGGCCGGCTCGTTGTCTATCCAGGCAAGTCCGACGTCGCCTGTCCCGCCGCCGGTCCTCGCACGGCCGTGATCCTGGCGATCGGTCAATCGAATGCCTCCAACGAGGCCGGCGAACGCGGCAAGTCGCACCATGGCGCCAACATCGTTTCGTGGTTCGAAGGCAAATGTCAGATCGCGGAATCGCCCCTGCTCGGCACCAGCGGCGAGCGCGGCGAGAGCTGGACGACCTTGGCCAACAAGCTCATCGAGGCTGGCGCCTACGACAAGGTCGTCATCGTGCCCTTGGCGATCGGCGGCACCAAGGTCGAACGCTGGGCGCCCGGCGGCAATCTCTTCGCCATGCTCATGCAGCAGTTGGACAAACTGACGCCGACCTTCCAACCCACGCATATCGTCTGGGTGCAAGGTGAAGATGATCGCAGCCAAGGCACGGACACGGCCGCCTATCGCCAACGGTTTCTCGCACTGGTCGATGGCCTGCGCGGCAAGGGCCTTCGCGCACCGATTTTCGTGACGCGCGCCACGTTTTGCGAACCGGACAGTCCGTGGGTCCGCGAAAATCCGGTCGGCATCGCCTTGGATCAGATGCCCGATCCCGCCAAGGGCATTTACGCCGGAGTCGATACGGATCGCTTGATCTCAGCCGAGGACCGCATGGACGGCTGCCATTTCGGCGGACGCGGCGTGGCCACTTTCACCGATGCCATGCGGGACGTGATCGTCGCCTGGGACGGCGCCAATCGGGAGCGAAAAGGCCAGTAAACGGCAAAAATCCCTGAAATCGCCCCTCGCTCACAATAAATCACAGGCCTCGGGCACGCCGGCGCCGTTTGAACCTTGCGCGCCGCCCGGCGTTCCCCAAATGATAGGCGTAGCGTTTCAGACGCTTAGAGAGGACCAAGATGAGCTATTCCGGCCCCAACAACCCGTCCCCGGTGATCCTGGAAAACGATCTGCCGGCCGCAGCCCTTGAGGGCGTGCGGACGCGCCGGGTCATCGCCGTGTGCCTGGACCTGATCCTCGTCACCATTCTGGTCACCATCGCTTTCATGGTGCTGGGCATTCTCGGCGTCGTCACCTTTGGCCTCGCCTGGCTGCCGATCCCCTTCCTGTTTCCGCTGGTCGCTTTTTTCTACAACGGCTTGACGGTTTCCGGCTGGCGTCACGGCACCCCCGGCATGCGCTTCATGGATCTCGAAGCAAGCCTCACCGATGGGCATGCGGTGCCGTTCATCAACGCCGCCGCCCACGCGGTGCTGTTCTATCTGAGCTTCACGATCCTGACGCCCTTCTCGCTGCTGGTGTGTCTGTTCACCCGCAACAAGCGCTGCCTGCACGACATCCTGTCGGACGTGATCATCACCCGCCGGCGCGACTAGCGCGTAAAGACAAGTCGCGATTGTCCGAAACGGCGCCCGTGACAAAATCCATCACGGCGCGCACGGCCGGAGCCTTGCGCAAATCGCGATGAACCGCGAGCCAGACATCGCGCGAAAACGGCGGGACGTCTTGATCGATGCGCACGAGATCGCGCTCCCGCTCACCGAGAAAACACGGCAGCCCCGCCACACCGGCGCCCGCACGCGCGGCAATGAGATGTTCGCTGATCAGGTTCAATTCGCAGGCCACCGGCCGCCTGCCGGCAATGCCGAGCAGCCAAACCTGTTGCGGCATGTCGGCATAGCTCTCGTCGAAGGCAATGAACTGCCACTTCTCCGGCGTCGCCAGATGAACATAGGCCCGGTGCGCATAAAGGCCGAAGGCCATCGTTCCGATCTTGCGCGCGACACTGCTCGCTTCGTCAGGCCGCCTCATGCGGAGCACCACATCGGCTTCCCGACGGCTCAGCGAAATGCGCTGGCCCTCTGAGGAGAGCGACAGACGGATATCCGGATATTCGGCGCGGAAGCGCGTCAGGTGCTCCGCCAGCAAATGCGTCACCAGAACCGGCGCCGCGCTCAGCGCGACCTTATCGACCAGCGGCGCATGGGCGGCCTTCGCCAATCGGGCGATGCCATGGGCGCCGGCTTCCATCTCCATGGCGCGCTCGAATACCTGTCGGCCGACCGTGGTGAGCCGGCAGGAGCGCGGCAGGCGATCGACGAGGCGAACATCGAGTGCCGCCTCAAGAGCGGCAAGCCTCCGGCTCACGGTCGCATGATCGACTTTCAGGGCCCGGGCGGCGCCGGACAGCGTCCCGCTTTGCGCCACGGCCAGGAAATGGCGGATGTCTTCCCAATCGACCATTTGCCAATCGACCATCTGTGCGAAATCTCAAGGATCGCTCGCAAATATACCGAATTTTCGCAGGGAAGGCATGGGCCTATTTCGAGGCAAACCCAATGCTTCGTTTGGATCCGTCCCGATGTCCTCCCCTATGTCCCGTCCACTGCTCACGCTCGTTGGCGCTGCCCTCGGCTTCGTCGTCGTTGTCGTCGATGTCAGCGTCGTCAATGTCGCGCTCGACGCCTTCCAATCCGATTTCGCGACCAACATCGCCGGCCTCGAATGGGTGGTGAACGCCTATACGCTGATCTTCGCCGCTCTGTTGCTCACGGCAGGCACGCTCGGCGATCGCTTCGGCGCGCGCAAGATCTTCCTTGCCGGCTTCCTGCTATTCACGGCCGCTTCGGTCGCCTGCGGCCTCGCCCCGACGCTACCGGCACTGGTGGTGGCGCGTCTCATCCAGGGCGCCGGCGCGGCTCTCCTCATTCCCAATTCTTTGTCGCTCGTTCAGCAGGCCTATCCGGTTGAAGCTGCGCGGCACCGTGCCGTGGGCTGGTGGAGCGCGGCCGGCGGTATGGCGCTGGCGGCAGGCCCTGTCATCGGCGGTTTTCTCGTCGCCCATTTCGGCTGGCGCAGCATCTTTCTCATCAATCTGCCGATCGGCCTGATCGGCGTGGCGATCACCTTGCGCCACGCGCCGCCAAGCCCGGTCAACGCGCATCGCTCCCTCGATTGGCCCGGTCAAATCATCGCCGTCATCGCGCTGGCCGCCTTGGCCCTGGCGCTGATCGAAGCCGGTCAACTCGGCTGGACGCATCCGGCGATCCTCATCGCCCTGTCGGTCGCCATCATCGCCAGCGCCGCCTTCCTCGCGATCGAAGCCAAAACCGCCGTGCCGATGTTGCCGCTAAAACTCTTTCGGTCGCGGGCTTTCGCCATCGCCTCCATCAGCGGCGCGCTGTTGAATTTCGCTTATTACGGGCTGATCTTCGTGTTCAGCCTGTACTTCCAGGGGCAGCAGAAATTCTCGCCGCAAGAGACCGGCCTGGCCTTTCTGCCGATGACCATCGTGCTGATGGTCGCCAATATCATCAGCGGTTACCTGATCGCCCGACTGGGTGCGCGGCGCCTGATGGTGCTGGGGCAAGTGCTGGCGGCCAGCGGCTATCTGCTGCTCCTGGTGGCCGTGACGACGGGCTCTTATGCGATGCTGATCGTGCCGATGCTGATGGCGGCCGGCGGCCTCGCTCTGGTGGTGCCGACCATCACCAATGTGACGCTCTCCGCCGTCGATGCCTCGCGCGCCGGCCTGGCCTCGGGCGTCCTCAACACCGCCCGGCAAATCGGCGGCATGTTGGGGGTGGCAGTCTGCGGTTATCTGGTGCGCGATATCGCCGAGGCGGCCTTCATGCATGGCATGCTGCTCTCCCTCGCCTTGGCTGTCGTTCTTCTCTTCGCCAGCGCGCTGCTGACGCTTCTCGGCCTCGATCGCCCGGTCGCGAAACCTACGGCCGACAGGCCAGAACACCGCTGCCCGGCTTAGTCGCCAAACACGACCCGTGCCATCAAACGCCCGGGAATGAACGTGAACAAGCCGGCGATGACCAGCGCGCCGAGGAAGATCCCAGTCATCGCCCGCTGATGCGTACGCACTTTGTGTTTATGCGCCGCATAAACCGCGAGCGGCAACGTCACCAAAGTGAAGATCGACAGAAAGTGGATCGGGCTCCACGGTCCAAACAGCCGCAGCTCGTGAATCCAGAACGACGATAGCGCCACCGCCAGCATCAGCCCCACCCAGAGCCAACCGATCGTTCGATGCGGCAACGTGCCCTTCGGCGCGGCGAACTGCACCACGCCCAGCGCGAAGGCGCTCGTCGCCGCGAAAGCGTGAATCTGAATGGCAAGCGGCGCGGCCAGCAGCGGCGCAAGCGACATGGTTCTCTCCTATCCGGAGCGTCCGAACCAGATCGCGGGAACCGGCTTGCGACAGTGAAGCCGCCAGCCTGTGCGTTGACCTGATTCTGCTAATGTTAATATAATTTACATCGCCATTCAAGATCGTCGCGAGACACCGTCGGCCCGGTGTCGTCACGATCAACCGACGCTGCGCCCTATTGTCCTAATGCGGTAACAGGAGGCGCCTTACACTCAATATTGAGTATCTACGGCCAAGATGTTCTGGCTTTCGCAGGCCTTTTTGCTAACCTCATGACAATGATGCACGTCGGAGTCTTCGGAGCGTGACGAGCGAACCGCGCGACGCCCCGCAATTCTACCTCACCTCCCCTTCGCCCTGCCCTTATCTGCCCGGGCGGGAGGAACGGAAGGTGTTCACCCATCTGGTGGGCCGCAAGGCTGTGGCGCTCAACAACGCCCTGACCGAAAGCGGTTTCCGTCGCTCGCAGACAATAGCCTATCGCCCCGCTTGCGAGGACTGCCGCGCTTGTGTCTCCGTGCGCGTCCGCGTCGACGAGTTCCAGCCGACCCGCAACATGCGCCGCGTGATCGACGCCAACAGCGACCTCATCGGCGCCTCCCTGCCCGCCCGGCCAACCTCGGAACAATATTCGCTGTTCCGTGGCTATCTCGACGCGCGCCATGGCGATGGCGGCATGGCCGACATGAACGTGCTCGACTATACGATGATGATCGAGGACACCCATGTCGAAACCCGGCTGGTCGAATATCGCCGCCGTGGTCCCGACAGCTCTATCAACGGCCGCGGCACCGGCCCGCTCATCGCCGTCTGCCTGACCGACGTGCTCTCCGATGGCCTGTCGATGGTCTATTCGTTTTACGATACCGACGAGGCCGCCCGCTCGCTCGGCACGTTCATGATCCTGGACCACGTCGAGCGCACCCGCCGCCTCGGCCTGCCCCATCTCTATCTCGGCTATTGGGTCGATGGCTCGCGCAAGATGGCCTACAAGGCGCGCTTCCTGCCGCAGGAACGGCTTGGCATGGACGGCTGGGAAGTGTTCGACTGAACCTTTCGGTGCTTGCGGTGTGTCCGCGCACATCCCTCGACAATGAGACAGGCATAGGCTGACCATGGACACCCATGGAGCTGGGCCGTGGAACTCAATGTCAACGACCGCATCATCGCCAAACCCGCGCTCAACGACATCACGGCCGCGATCGACGCCGCGCCTTATCCGGCCGGCTGGTACATCAATCTTGAGGCCGATGACGGCACCTATATCGAAGCCTTCCCCGAAGACCGCGCCTTCCGCCTCCACTGCGAACGCAAGGACCAGCGCTGGCGCTCGGTCGACACGGTCGATGCGGCGCAACTGAAAGACATTCTCGGGCTCTATCTGCGCCGCGATCCGTCCTGGCATCGGGCTTGTGAATGGAAGAGCGAGGACGACGGCGGCGCGCCCGCCGCTGGCGTCAGCAGCCGGTCGGAGCCGCCCGCCTGGGCCATCGCCGTTTTCGTCGGCATCCTCGCCACCTTCTTCATCGGCTTCAATCTGTTGGATGCCATCAGCGATAGCTGGCGCGACGCCTTGCCCGGCTCGGACTATTTCTGGATCGGCCTGATCTTCGCGCCTATGGTCCTGCTTCTCATCCTGGCTCTCGCAGTCAAACTGATCGCGGTGCGCAAGGCCGCGCAATGGCCAAGCGCCATGGGCCGCGTCACCCGTTCCGCTATCAGAGCGCGCCGCAGCAAGGGCACAAGCGACACGGTTCAAGTCTACAACGAGCCTGCCATCGCTTATGAGTTCACCGCGCTGGGGCGCAAATGGACCGGCCAGCGCATCAGCCTCGGCGACGACACCGGCGGCGCCAATACCGAAGCGACGTTGCAGCGCTATCCGGTCGGTACGGTCGTCAAAGTGTTCTACAATCCTAAAGACCCGAAGGACTGCGTATTGGAGCGCGATCCACCGGCCGGCCTCGGCAAAGGCTGCCTGATCGGGCTTGCCGCGCTCGTCCTGTTCGGCATTGTCGTCTGGTATCTCGTCAGCAACGCGACGAGCCTTCTCGGGCAATATCTGCCGAAGGGCAATCCGCCCCTGACGGTCTTCGCCACCTGCTTCGGCTTGCTTCTGCTCCTGATCTCTATCACCGGCCGACGCGCCTCACGCATCGCCGCCAATTGGCCCACGGTACAAGGCCGTATCGTCGTCAGCGAAGTGAAGACCGTCAACAATGCGCCAGAGGGACATTCGCGCACCCGCTATACGCCGGCAGTCGAATATGTCTATCAAGTGAATGGACACGACTATCACGGCCGCCAGATCAACTACGGCATCACCACGTCTGGCTCACGTAAATCCGCCGAGAAGACGACTGCGCGCTATCCAATCGGCAAGGTTATCGCGGTTCATTACGATCCAGCCAATCCCACGAACGCCACCTTGGAACATTCGACCGGCTTCTACTGGTTCATGCTGGCGATCGCAGCCGCCTGTTTTCTGCTCGCTATTCATACGAGCGGGCTGCTCGGGTAGATGTGGGTAACGCGGAAGAGCCCGCAATCTTGCCGTTTTTATAACCAAGATCGGCGCCTTCCGCTCGCCATCCCGAGACTGAAATGACTCAAATGACGAACCGCCGCCGAGCCTTCATGCTCGGTCTGACTGGACTTGGCACCGCGATCGCCACGCGCGCCATGGCCGGAGACGCCAGCTCGAAGCCGATCGCAGCCGACGAGCCGCGCTTCATCGTACCGCCTCTGGCGCCGATCAAGCTCAGTGCCGATCGCATCACGCGCATCACCGTCTGCATGCGTCCGTTCCGCGCCGCCGGTCCACGGCTCGAAGTCGAGACCGTCGGCCATAAGCGCGTCGTGCATAACTATGGCCATGGTGGCAGCGGCTGGTCGCTCTCCTGGGGATCGAGCACGATCGCCGCCCGCTATGCGCTGGAAGGCGGCAAGCGCGACATCGCCGTCATCGGTTGCGGTGCCCTGGGCCTGACATCGGCGCTGTTGCTGCGGCGTGCCGGCGCGAAAGTCATCATCTATGCCAAGGAGCGCCCACAGCAAGCGCGATCCTTCCGCGCCACCGGCACATGGTCGCCGGACTCGCGGATCGCCGATGCCGACAAAGTGGCGTCGAGCTTCCCTGCTTTATGGGAGGACATGGCGCGCACCTCCTATGCCACCTACCAGACTCTGCTGGGCCTGCCGGGCGAACCTGTCGCCTGGACGGATCGCTATGCGCTCTCCGACGATGCGCCGAAACCGCGCGCCATTGGCGCCATTCATTTCGCCGAATATGAGAAGAAACAGCTCGCCGATATCACGCCACCGTTTCGTCTGCTGACACCTGGGACTCATCCTTTCCCGGTGAACTATGTCAGGCATGGCACCAGCATGCAGTTCAACGTCACCGAACTGTCGCGCCTGCTGCTCGAAGATTTTCTGCGCGAAGGCGGCCAGATCGAAACCATGACGTTCAACACACCGGCCGATCTTGCACGCCTGAAGCAATCCGTCATCGTCAACTGCACCGGCTATGGTGCGCGGGCCTTATGGAAAGACGAGAGCATCATTCCGGTACGCGGCCAGATCGCCTGGCTGCCGGCGCAACCGGAGGCGCGTTACGGCGTTTACTACAAGAACGTCGTGGCGCTCCCGCGCCCCGATGGCATCGTCGTGCAACAGGCCGGCGAGAACGACATGTGGGGCTATGGCATCGACAACGAGACGGCCGACCATGCTGAATCCGAAGCGGCGATCGCCACATTCGCCGGCATTTTCGATCGCAAGGCCAGTCCACGGCCTTAAAGCGAAATCCTTAGCCTCATCCCGCTCGACGTCGTATAGTCATTGCGCTGGACAGCCAGCGCTCGATCGCGCTTACGCCAACTGGGGAGAATGAGCATGAAAGATCATGTCTATAAAGTTCTCGAACTTGTTGGGTCCTCGGAAGATTCAATCGAGGAAGCGATCGAGAACGCCATCGCGCGCGCCGGCAAAACCATTCGCAACATGCGCTGGTTCGAAGTGACCAATACGCGCGGCTATATCGATAACGACAAGGTCGCGCATTATCAGGTGACGCTGCGTGTCGGCTTCACGCTCGAAGAATGACGATCCGCCACAAGGCCCTTCCAGCGTCGCCTGACGATCGCAGTTGCCAGGCGACGCATGTCGTCAAATCCATTTCGGACAACAGAATTTCCGCACCTAGCATAACGATTTGTCTTTAAGGCACAGCCATTTCCATGACCGAACCGATCACCTCATCTCCGTCCCAGGCGCAAAGCCGCAGCGTTACGTTCCAACTTGACCCGGAAGACTATGTCACCGCCAACCAGTTGCATGTGCGCAAACAATATCGAAGGCCACTTTTTGTTGTCTTCTCCGCCTGCGTCATTCTTGCCTATCTCGTCTTTTTCGTCATGACGCGGCATCGCCCACCCCCTGAACTGATCGGCATCATTGTTCATGGCGCGTTCTGGGTTGGTGTTGCCAGCTTGTTTGTCGCTTATTTCTTCACCATGCCGCGGCAAACGCGCAAAGTCTTTCACGAGCAGAAAGGCTTTCAATACCCGCTCACCCTGAGCTGGTCCGAAGACGGCATCGAGGTGCAGAACCAGCAGGGACGCGCCACCCTGCCCTGGGGCGATCTCTTCCGATGGGCCGAGGATCGACAGATGATCCTCTTCTATCACTCGTCGCGCATCTTCCACATGCTGCCGCGCCGCGTGCTCAACGAAGCGCAAGTCGACGATCTGCATCGCTGCATCAAGACACCGAAGATCAAGTGAGAGGTGGCGACGAGCCTGGCGCGACGCTCACCATCACGATCAGGGCTCCTGCTGATGGTTAACGCCATTTCCTTCGGATTTCAGCATCTTACACGGCGATACAAGCTCTGGAACATGTGAACATCTTGTCGGAGGCCGGTTTCTCCTCGGCTGGAAATCGTCCATAACGCCTCGGTCATGCCTGCTTTTCGCTCGACACACGATCTGGAACAGTCGCTTTGGGCCGCCGGTCTCGGCGCCGAAAGCCGCGACATCGCCGCGACGGTCCGTCCCTCGATCCTGTTCGTGCGCCAGCAGCAACCCGACGATCCTCTGCCTGTCGGTCAGAGCAAGATCGGCGGCAACCCCGATCTGCCCAAGGATTTCGTCTGGCCGGAACGCGCGGCTTTTCCTGACGCAGCGAAACGCGCCGAAGCACTCCACCAGCGCGGCGCCACCATCCGTGACGGGCTCGAGCAATTACAGCGCGATCATCCTGACACGCACATTCCGCCCGAACATCTCGACGGCGTGGTGGCCCGCCACAAAGGCATGGCCGCTTATATGTATGTGCCGATGCCGCTTGCTTTCGTTGCGCAGATCAATCTGTCGACGCTCGTCCACGAAGCCGGCTTCCCGCCGGATTTTCCCGACACCGGCCTTATCAGCATTTTCAACGATATCACCGGCGATCAGCTCTCCGTTCACTGGCATCCTGATGTCGCCACTCTGGAACGCCGCGAGTGGCCGCATCGGCTCATCGACTATTCCGATCGCTTCGGCCAGGGCGCCGAACGCAAGGACGGCAGCTGGCAATGGGAGCGCCTGACCCAGGCCGAAGTGCTCTTTCCCTTCTCGGCGCTGACCGTGCCGCACCATTGGAAATATGCCTTCGCGCGCGGCAGCGCCAAATGGAACAAGATCTGGGATTGGTTTCAGGACGGCGCTTATAAATTCGCCTTTCATCCGGGCGCCGATCTCGTCGACGGCGACGATACCGTCACCGCCAATTTCGGCGATCGCCTCGGTGGCTGGCCCTCCGACATTCAAGGCAACGCGGAAGAGGAAATCGACGGCAGCGAAATCGCCTGGCCCGGCCTCACACCGTGGCGCCATCTCTTTTCCTGGGGCGCCGAGTTCTACAGCGGCACGCGGATGATGCCCCACGACATGACCGGCGACGGCAACACGTTTCTGCTCATGCACGAAGACGATCTTGCAGCAAGGCGCTTCGATCGCGTGAAGAGTACGTATCAGCAGACGTAAAAAGAAAAAGGCCGCTGTACACTACAGCGGCCTTGCACTTACCCAAACTTGTTCGTCTTCGGGAAGCCCTTGGGCGGCAGGCGGCCGGCTTCGGCGCGGGCACCGATCCATTCCTTCAGCTCGCCGCGCTCGACGGTGAAGGTGCGGCCGGCGCTGTCCTTCCAGGTCAGGCCCTCAGACAGTTTGAACACCTTCGCATCGGCGATGCCACCGTCCTTGTAGCGTTGCAGGCGCACGCCCTTGCCGCGCGCCATCTCAGGCACTTCGTCGAGCTTGAAGATGAGCATCTTGCGGTTTTCGCCGATGGTGGCGACATGATCGCCCACCGCTTCGACGATGACGACGGCCTTTTCGCCCGCGTCGACATTGAGCAGCGACTTGCCTTTGCGCGTATTGCCGATCATCTCATCCTGTGGCGCGACGAAGCCGCGACCATCGGAAGAAGCCACCAGCATTTTGGTGCCGGCCGTATAGGGGAAGAGCGCCGTCACATCGGCGCCTTCCTCGATATCGACCATCAGGCGCACCGGTTCGCCGAAGCCGCGGCCACCTGGCAGTTTCGATGCATCGAGCGTGAACACTTTGCCGTTGGTGGCGAGCAGCAGGATTTTCTGCGTCGTCTCGGTGAAGAAAGCGGTCTTTAGGTAATCGTCGCCCTTGAAGGCGAGCGACGACAGATCGGCCTGATGGCCGCGCAGGGTGCGCACCCAGCCCTTTTCGGAGAGTACGACGGTGACCGGCTCGCGTTCGATCAGCGCCTCGGTCAGATCGATATCGGCGGTGGCCGGCGGCGTCTCGAAGGTCGTGCGGCGCTTGCCGAGCTTCGCATCGGCCGCGAACTTCTTCTTCATCTCGCGGATCTGCCAGGTGACGGCCTTCCACTGCTTGGCCTCATCCGCCAGCAGCTCTTCGATGCCACCCTTCTCCGCTGTCAGCTCCTCATGCTCTTTCTTGAGCTGCATCTCTTCCAAGCGGCGCAGAGAACGCAGCCGCGTGTCGAGAATATAGTTGGCCTGCACATCCGAGAGTTCGAAGCGCGTCTTCAGCGCTTCCTTCGGCTCGTCTTCCTCACGGATGATGCGGATCACCTCATCGAGATTGAGGTAGACGATGATCATACCGGCCAAGACTTCCAACCGGTGATCGATCTGGCCAAGGCGATAGCGCGAGCGGCGCACCAGCACGGTGCGGCGGTGATCGAGCCATTGCTTCAACGCTTCCGACAGCGACACCACTTTCGGGATCACGCCGTCGACCAGCACGTTCATGTTGAGCGGGAAACGGCTCTCAAGCTCCGTCAGCCGGAACAACGTCTCCATCATCACCGCCGGATCGACCGTGCGCGAACGCGGCTCGATGACGATGCGCACGTCCTCGGCCGATTCATCGCGAATGTCGGCGACCAGAGGCAGCTTCTTGTCGTTGATCAGTTCGGCCAGCTTTTCGATGAGCCGGCTCTTCTGCACCATATAGGGAATTTCGGTGACGACGATATTCCAGGTGCCGCGCGCGCCCTCTTCCTTGCTCCAGCGTGAGCGGATGCGGAACGAGCCGCGGCCGCTGCGATAGGCTTCCTGGATCTGTTCCGGCGTGTCGACAATGATGCCGCCCGTCGGAAAGTCCGGCCCCTGCACGAAGGCGCTCAACTGATCCGAATTGGCCTTCGGATGGTTCACCAGATAGAGGGCGGCATCGCACAATTCGCCGATGTTGTGCGGCGGGATCGATGTGGCCATGCCGACCGCGATGCCCTGCGCGCCGTTGGCGAGCAGGTTAGGGAAAGCCGCCGGCAGAACGATCGGCTCTTTCTGATCGCCCGAATAATTCTCGCGGAAGTCGATGGCGTCTTCGTCGATGCCTTCGAGCAGCATGCGCGCCACTTCGGTCATGCGCGCTTCGGTGTAACGATAGGCGGCGGGGCTGTCGCCGTCGACGTTGCCGAAATTGCCCTGCCCCTCGATCAACGGATAGCGCGAGGAGAAATCCTGGGCGAGACGCACGAGCGCATCGTAGATCGCCTGGTCGCCGTGCGGATGGAACGAGCCCATCACGTCGCCGACGATCTTCGCGCATTTCTTGAAGGCGGTGCCGGGATCGAGCTTGAGAATCTGCATGCCGTAGAGAATGCGGCGATGCACCGGCTTCAGCCCGTCGCGTGCATCCGGCAGCGCGCGCCCCATGATGGTGGAGAGCGCATAGGCGAGGTAGCGCTCCTCGAGCGCATCCTTCAGCGAAACAATATCCGCGCCGGAACCACCCGACGCGCTTGGCGGCGTCACATTTTTACTCATGGCCGCACGGGTAAAGGAAGGGCCGAGTCGGGGCAATGAGGATCGCTCATGTTACCCATGAGAATCGCTTATTTCTGCCCTGCGCCGGCCCTTCCCCATCAGTAGCCGACGGTGAACCGCTGGCGAGAATGTCTTGGCGATTCAAGCTCATCGGCCAAGGCGATGGCATAATCCTCGAAGGAAATGCTGCTGCCCTTGTCGTTGGTGAGCAAGGCGTTCTTGCCGAGGCGGAACTTGCCGGTCCGCTCGCCCGGAACGAACATCGCCGACGGCGACAGGAAGGTCCAATCCAGCTCTTTTTCCCCGTAAAGCAGGTCGAGGAAAACGTTGCCGCCCGAGGCTTCGGCCTTATAAATCGCTGGAAATTCAGGCGTATCGATGAGTTTCACACCAGGCGCCACTTCCAGGCTGCCGGCGCCGCCGACCACCAGATAGCGCTTCACACCCGAGGCCCGCACGGCTTCGATCAGCTTGCGCGGATCGCTGGCGGTGAAGTGGACCGATGAGATCACCGCGTCATGGCCGGCCAGCAGCTTGGCGAGGCCCGCCTGATCATAGACATCGCCCTTCACGGCGGTGACGCCGGGCAGCGCCGGCACCGCCTCGGGCTTGCGGACAATGGCCGTAACCTGATGACCGCGTTGGGAAAGTTCGGAGAGAATGCGCGAGCCGGCATTGCCGGTAGCGCCAATGAGAGCGATTTTCATCGGAGGGATCCTTTGATAGTTTCCAATGGATACCAGATGCGCTATGGATATCTTACTGTAAAGAAGGCACCGCTATGCGCTCAAGTCACCTGTCCGAAACCACATCCGGCAGCGTCCTGCCCCCCAATCCCTATTCGGCCCTTTGTCCGACCCGGATGGTCCTCGACCGGATCGCCGACAAATGGGCGGTGCTGATCCTCGGCCTTCTCGACGGCGGGCCGCAACGCTTTAATCAACTCCGCCGCGAGATCGGCGGCCTGTCGCAGAAAATGGCCTCGCACACGTTGAAGAGCCTGGAACGCGACGGGCTCGTCACCCGCACCGCCATCGCCACCGTTCCCGTCACGGTCGAATATGCGATCACGCCGCTCGGCCGCACCCTGGCGCAGGCCGTCGACAGCTTGCGTCTGTGGGCAGAGAACAATTTCGATGCCGTGCTCACCGCCCAGCAAAGTTACGACCAACGATCGAACGAACTCGGCGCCTGACTCATCGCTGGAAAAGCTGATTCGACTGGCCTTTCGAAATGTTGAGCTCTCCGATTGCCATTGACGGGGAGAGCCCCCAGATTATCGGCCATCCATCCCCTGAGCGGAGCCGATCATGGCCGATACAGCCGAATACACACCCCCGAAAGTCTGGACCTGGAACAAGGGCAACGGCGGGCAATTCGCCAATATCAACCGACCCATCGCCGGGCCAACGCACCAGAAAGAACTGCCGATCGGCAAACATCCCCTCCAGCTCTATTCGCTCGGCACGCCCAATGGCGTGAAGGTGACGATCATGCTGGAGGAGCTGCTGGCCGCCGGCCACAAGGGCGCCGAATATGACGCCTGGCTGATCAAAATCGGCGAAGGCGATCAGTTCGGCAGCGGCTTCGTCGACATCAATCCGAATTCGAAAATCCCAGCGCTGGTCGATCGCAGCGGCAAGACGCCGATCCGTGTGTTCGAGTCCGGCGCGATCCTCGTTCATCTCGCCGAGAAATTCGGCGCCTTCCTGCCGACGGAGCAGCCGGCACGTGCCGAGACTCTCTCCTGGCTCTTCTGGCAGATGGGCGCGACGCCTTTCGTCGGCGGCGGCCTCGGCCATTTCTACGCCTATGCACCGATCAAAATCGAATATGCCATCGACCGTTATGCGATGGAGACCAAACGCCAGCTCGACGTGCTCGACCGTCAACTGGCTGAAACCGAATATGTCGCCGGCAGCGAATACACCATCGCCGATATGGCGATCTGGCCCTGGTACGGCGGCCTGGCGAAGGGCTGGAACTATGGCGCCGGCGAATTCCTCGCCGTGCAAGACTACAAGAACCTGCAACGCTGGGCCGACCAGATCTATTCACGCCCCGCCGTGAAGCGCGGCCGCATGGTCAATCGCACCAGCGGCGACCCGGAAACGCAATTGCACGAACGCCACGACGCCAGCGACTTCGACACCAAGACGCAGGACAAATTGGCGAAGGCGTAACGCTTCAACATTGCAGATGACACGAAGGGGCGGTGGCGCAATCCACCGCCCCTTCTCGTTTGATCAGGTCAACCGCGTCCCGCCGCTCACCTCGATGATCTCGGCGGTAACATAGCGAGCCGCTTTCGAGACGAGAAACAACACCGGCCCGGCGATATCCTCGGGCTCACCGATGCGGCCGAGCGGAATACGGCCGATCAGATGCGGATATTTCGCCTTCGGATCGCTGTCATGGAACGGACTGTCGACCAGGCCCGGCGCCACGCCGTTGACGCGAATGCCATCGGCCGCCAGCTCCTTGGCGAGCGCCCGCGTCAACACGTCGACACCACCCTTGGCCGTCGCATAGGCGCCGCCACCCGGAACGCCGCCCGAGCGCGTGACGCAGGAGGTGACATTGACGATGGAGGCGTCTGGCTGCGCTTTCAGCAGCGGCAGCATCGCCTGCGTCGTCAGAAACATCGACTTCAGATTCTTGTCGATCACATGATCCCAGGCGCTTTCCTCCATCGTTGCGAACATGGCCTTGCGCGGCGAACCGCCGGCGCAGTTCACGAGGATCGAAAGACCGCCCATCTGCGTGCCGATCGTGTCCGCAAGGCTCGCGACCTTCGCCGCATCGGTCAGATCGCCATCGACTGCGATCGCCCGACGTCCCATGGCCTTGATCTCCTCGACGAGCGCGCCACTCGCCTGAGCCTGATCGAACCCATGCACGACGATATCGGCACCGGCTTGAGCCAGAAGACGCGCGATGGCGCTGCCGATGCCGGAGGCACTTCCGGTGACAAGCGCGGTCTGCCCGGTCAGATCAAAAAGGTCCACAGCCATGCGATCTCCATTTCAAGGTTGCAAATGTTCGACGAACCAGTCGAGCGCCGCACCGGCGGCCTGCGGTAGCGCCGCGCCATAAGGCTCGAAATGACCGCCGGGAACCAGCACGAGTTTCTTCGGTTCGCGCGCCGTCTCGAAAGCCGACAGAGCCAGATCGGTCGGCGTGACGAAATCCTCGCGCGCGACGATCATCAATAGAGGCCGCGGACTGATGAACGAGACATAGGCGCCGGGCTCGTAAGCGCGCGAATATTCCACGGAACGCAAAGTCGCCTGATTGACCCAACCGCCACCGGCACCCGCCTCCACATACCATTGCACCGCATCGGGCGCCGAATAGATCGCACCCACATCATGGGGCGTAGCGGCAACGAGCGGACGCACCTCCGGCGCGCCACCCTTGAGCCGCCCCAGACGATCGGCGTTGATATCCGCATTGAGTTTCGCCAAAGCATCCGCCGTGCCAAAGCGCCGCTTGCCGACCGCATGGCCGCTGATGGTCGGAACCTGCGCGACGACGCATTTCACCCGCGCATCTGTCGCGCCGACAACGAGCACATGGCCGCCGCTATAGCTCGTGCCCCAGATGCCGATACGGCCGGCATCGACACCGGGCTGATCCGACAGCCAGGTGATGGCATTGCGATAATCCTCGATCTGCGTCGCCGGATCGATTTCCTGACGGGGCTCTCCGCCGCTTTCGCCCAGACAGCGATAATCGAAGACAACGACCGCGAAGCCCGCCGCTGCGAAGCGCGTGGCGAAGCTGTCGAGACGCATGGTCTTCGTCGCCCCAAACCCATGCGCCATGACGATGCCCGGCGCCGGCCCCGAGCCTGTTTTCGCCGGTTCGTAGAACCAGGCACTGATCCGATCTCCCTCGGACTGAAAAGTCACGTCTCGCCGCATGATCCGTTCCGCCATTTTCGCCCCAGCTTATATATGTAATATTTGACATATGAAAGAATGTTCGTTAAGTACGCTCATCTGCGCCAGGGACCTCAGCAAGACAAGCACCCGGCATCCGAGGGGAGAACAATGGCCCAAAGAGAACGGCTTCCCGATCATTCCATCACCGGCGACGGCGATATCACGGTCTATCTCCTGCATGGCGGCTATGGCTCCAAGGACTACTGGCGCTACGAAATCGCCGAACTGGTCCGCGCCGGCTATCGCGTCGTGGCGTGGGATGCGCCAGGCTATGGCCTCAGCCCGCTGCCCGACCTGCCGGCCGGCGACTACAGCATCGATTATCTGGCCCGCAGCTTCGGCCTGCTGCTGAAGGCAACTGCGGGGCGCACCAACATCCTGTTCGGTCACAGCCTCGGCGGCATCATCGCGCCGCGCGCGGCTCTGCTCTTTCCCGATCTTGTGCACGGCGTGATCGTCTCCGCCACCGTCGGCTCGTTCGCGACGCGCAGCGCCGAGGACCAGAAGGATTATGTCGCCAAGCGGCTGGCACCCCTCGACCAGGGCAAGACGCTGGCGGAATCCGCCATGCCGCTCATCAAATCGATGTTCGGTCCAGGCGCCAGCGGCCCGATGGTCGATCTCGTCGCCGAAGTCGCAGGCTCCACCAAGGCCGACACGTTCCGCGCCTCGATCCTCGCCATCATGGCCTACGACGGCCGCGAAACCCTTAAGCAATTGCGTGTGCCCACCCTGCTCGTCGCGGGCGAATGCGACAGTGTCGGCCGGCCGGAGGGCATGAAAGCCGCCGCCGCTTTGGTGCCCGACGCTGAATTCGCCGTCATTCCTGGCGCCGGCCATTACGGCTGGGCCGAGAACCAGCCCGAATTCAATCGCGTGCTGTTCGACTTCATTCAACGCCGCGTCGCCAGAGCCAAGGAAAACGCCCATGCTTGAAATCGTCAATCAGATCAAGCTCACCATCGCCGGCGACAACGATCATCCCTTTCTCAACGGGCCATTCACGCCCAACGACAAGGAATATACGGCCAGCACGCCTGACCTGAAGGTGATCGGCGAGATCCCGCGCGATCTCAATGGCATCTATGTGCGCAACACCCACAATCAGGTGCATGAATCGATCGGCATGTATCACCCCTATGACGGGGACGGCATGCTGCATGCCATGCATTTCGAGGACGGCAAGGCGACCTATCGCAATCGCTTCGTGCGCACCACCGGCTTCCTCGCCGAACAGGGCGCCGGCAAATCGCTCTGGCCCGGCATTCTCGCGCCGCAGCTTTACGAGCGCCGCGGCTGGGGCTCCATGGGCGCCATGAAGGACAATGCCGGCACGGACGTGATCTGCCACGCCGGCAAGCTCATCGCTTCCATGTCGCAAGGCAGCGAGCCCTGGCGCCTCGATCCCGTGACCTTGGAGACTTTGGGCGCCGATCCGTCCTGGGCGCGCAAGGTCGTGCATGGCCTTGCCTCCCACTACAAGGTGGACTGGGAAACCGGGGAGATGATGTTCTTCAACTACCCGGAAGTCGCGCCGTTCATGAATTACGGCGTCATCGACCGGGACAACCAACTCGTCCACTACGTGCCGATCGAACTGCCCGGACCGCGCTGGCCGCACGATCTCGGCATCACCAAGAACTATACCGTGCTGCACGATCTGCCCTTCTTCTTCGACCATGAACTGTTGAAGAAGGGTCAGCGCAAACTGGCCTTCCACCGCGATATTCCGGCCCGCTTCGGCGTCATCCCGCGTCGTGGCGACAATGCGCAGGTGCGTTGGTTCGAGGCAAAACCCTGTTTCATCCTGCATCTGACCAATTGCTATGAAGATGGCGACGAAGTGGTCATGGACGGCTGCATCCAGAACAATCCGCATAAGCCGCGTGTCGGCGAAGGCGGCAGCAAACAGGAACAATATGAGCGCATCCGCGCCCATCTCGACAAGCACAACAACCCGACCCTGATGTATCGCTGGCGCTTCAATCTGCGCACCGGCCAGACGACCGAGCACCAGATCGACGACGAGATCACCGAGTTCCCGGTGTGCAGCAACGACTATGTCGGCCGGCCCTATCGGTTCAGCTACAACGTGCTGTATCAGCCCGGCGAATGGCTGTTCCGCGGCCTCAAGCGCTACGATCTCGTCCGCGACACCACGGAGCGGATGGAATTCGGCGAGGGACGCTATGGCAGCGAACCACAGATCGCCCGCCGCCTCAACGCCAAGAGCGAGGATGACGGCTATCTGCTGACTTATATCACCGACATGAAGGCCAATCAGTCGGAGTGTCTCATTCTCGATGCGGCCAATATCGCCGCCGAGCCGATCGCTCGCATCATCCTGCCCCACCGCATTTCCGCCGGCACCCACGCCTGCTGGGTGGAGGGTGATCGCATCACCACCGAAAGCCGCTCCACCACGATCTGATCGGCACGCATGCGGGAGGAAGGCCATGAGCGCGGATTTGGCAGCCGGCGGCGAAGACACACGATTGCAGCATGATCTCAGTCGCGAGCAGGTCCGCGTCATGGGTCTGGCGACCCTAGGCGGGATGCTCGAATATTATGAATTCGTCGTCTTCATCTATCTGACGCCGATCCTGAGCCGACTTTTCTTCCCCGCCGACATGCCGCCGTGGATGGCACAACTTCAGGTTCTGGCGATCTTCTCGGTCGGCTATTTCGTCCGTCCGATCGGCGGCATCATCCTGGCGGTGCTCGGCGATCTCTTCGGCCGCAAACGATTGTTTGCCGTCAGCCTCATTCTGATGGCCGTGCCGACCTTCCTCATTGGCGTCCTGCCGACCTATGCGCAGGTTGGTATCCTCGCCCCGCTTCTGCTGCTCTTTTGCCGGTTGTTTCAAGGCATCGCCATCGGCGGCGAGATTCCCGGCGCTCTGGTGTTCATGTCGGAACATCTGCATGAGCGCCGGCTCGGCATCGCCTGCGGCCTGATGGGCTCGGGTCTGGCCATCGGCGGCATTCTCGCCTCCGGCTTCGTCGCTTTGATCATCGCTTTGCCCATGCAGGATCAGCTTTCCTACGGCTGGCGCCTGCCCTTCATCCTAGGTGGCATCTTCGGCCTGATCTCGGCTTATCTACGGCGCTATGTACGCGAGACGCCGGTGTTCGAGGAAATGCGCCGGCATAAGGAAAAAGCCAGCACGATGCCGCTGAGGGATCTGCTACGCTTTTATCCCAGAGAAACCCTCGGCTGTTTTGTCGTCGCGACGGTGCCTGCTGCCATCGTCGCCGGCGGCCTGCTCTATCCGGTCACCTATCTGCAGACATTCATGCATATCGACCGGCATGTCATCCATGACGCCGCACCCTGGGCGTCCGCTGGTCTCGCCATCGGCACATTCGTCTGCGGCCTTTTGGTCGATCGGTTTGGCGCCGTGCGCACGATCATGAGTGTCGCCGCAGCCGCCATTGTCGCCGTCTATGCCTTCTACCTGAACGTCTCGAATTCCTTGGCGACAACCTCTACCTACTTTTTCTTCTTCGGCCTGCTGATCGGCTTTCAGACCATGCTTTACGTGGTGATGATCCGCAGCTTCCCGGCGCCCGTTCGCTATACCGGCATCGCCGTCGGTTACAATCTGGCGGCGGCCCTCGTCGGTGGCCTTTCACCCGTCATCCTCGGTGCATTGGCGCCGATCGTGCCGATCACCCCGGCCCATTATGTGGCTTTCTTTGCGCTGGTCGCCATTGTCGCGACACCGATCATCTGGCGCTGGCGTTACCCGCTGGCGACATAACAATCCGGGAGGCGATGCGATGAACAAGACCAATCTCCCGGCCTGGGCCCATAAGAGCGCGATGCGCCGCCGCAAGGCCGAACATCCCCATGCCGATCTCGATCCGAGGAAGACGGCTCTGGTCGTCATCGATCTGCAGAACGCCTTCATGGTGAAGGAACACGCGGTCTCGCTGATCCCCACGGCGCTCTCGATTGTCGATAATGTCAATCGCCTGGCAACGGCGGTGCGTACCGGCGGCGGAAAGGTGTACTGGATTCAGAATACGTTCACGCCAGAGACCGTCGAATCCTGGTCGAACTGGTTCGCCATGAACCTGCCCGAAGCCACCGCTCTGTCGCTCGAAACGCAAAAGCCTGGATCGCCGGGCCATGCGCTCTATGCCGGACTCGATGTTCGCCCGGAAGACGATTGCGTGGAAAAGACACGCTTCAGCGCCTTTATCGACGGCGCCTCCAATCTGCCGGCGCGGCTGCGTGCCGGCGGCTACAACACGGTGATCATCGTTGGCACGGTCACCAATGTCTGTTGTGAATCCTCGGCCCGCGATGCCGCCATGCTGAATTTCAAGACCGTCATGGTGAGCGATGCCAATGCCACCTATGACGATGACGCCCATAACGCAGCGCTCGGCACGTTCTACGCTCTGTTTGGCGATGTTGCCTCCACAGACGAGGTGATCGCCTGGATCGAGAAAAACGCTGCTATGGCGAAGAAAACGCCTGCCAAAACAAACGCAGAGGTATGAGGGGAGGAAAAACAAGACCGCCGTTTAAGGCGGCTTACACAACGACTGGGAGGGATTTGTCATGATGCCACGCCGCCTATTGCCATTGATTGGTGCCGCCATCGTCGCGGCACTGCCTGCCGCCGCCATGGCAGACGAAACCTGGCCAACCAAAACGCTGACCGTCATCGTACCGTATCCGCCCGGCGGATTGACCGACGTGGTCACCCGCCCTATGGCGACCAAGCTCAGCAAGATTCTCGGCAAGCCGGTTATCGTCGTCAATCAGCCAGGAGCCGGCGGCAAGGTTGGCCTGCAAGCCATGCTGAAAGCGCCGCACGATGGCCACACCATCGGTACGGTCGTTCCGGCCACCATGGTCTCGCTACCCTTGACCGACAAGAGCTACGGCATCGATCCGCTGAAGGACTTCACGCCGCTGACCATAGCTGTCGACACGTTCATGCTGCTGATGGCCAATGCCGAAGCCGGAAAGACGCTCAAAGATTTTACCGCCAATGCCCGCGCCAATCCGGGCAAGTTCAACTACGGCACGCTCGGCGCCGGCACGTCCTATCATTTCTACAGCGTCATTCTCGGCAAGGAGCTTGGGATCGATACGGTACATGTCGTCTATAAAGGCGACAGCAATGCCTTGAACGATCTCGCCGGCGGCCAGATTCAATTTCTGCTGACCAGCGCGGCGGCTGGTCGCGCCTATCTCACCTCGGGCAAGACCGTACCGCTCGGCGTCACCGGCAGCGAGCGCAGCGCCTCCCTGCCCGACATTCCGACCTTGCGCGAACAAGGCGTCGATCTCGTCACCGAAGGCTGGGTCGGCTATGTCGTGCCCTCAGGCGTGCCGGCGCCCATCGCCCGTAAACTTGAAGCGGCGATGCGCGAAGCGATTCACGATCCCGATGTCAGCAAGGTCTACACCAACATCGGCTATACGGTACGCGGCACCACCGGCGCAGAATTTCGCAGCACTGTGGAGGCCAATCTCAAACGCTTCGACAAGCTCATCAAGGACGGCGACATCCAGCTCGCCGAATAAACATCAACACACGTCTGAGGATCCGCCTGTGTCCAAACCATCCCTCGTCCTTCTGCCCGGTCTCAACAACACGCGTGCTGTCTTCGCGGACATGGGGCGGCTGCTCGCCGACGATGCCGATGTAGTCGCCATGGAATATCCGCCGCTCGACACGCTCGACGCCATCGCCACCGATGTGTTGGCCCAATGCCCGGAACGTTTCAGCCTCTGCGCCTTCTCTTTCGGCGGCTATGTCGCCGCCGCCATGCTCGAACAAGTGCCGGAACGGATCGAACGGCTCGCCTTCATCGGCTCAGGCCCCGGCGCCGACAAGCCCGAACGGCGCGGCGCCCGCGAGGCCGCCATCGCACGGGCGCAAGCTGGCGACTATGAAGCCATGGTGAAAGCCAATGCCAATTCGGCCTTTCACGCCGACAGTCTGGCGAATGCCGATCTGATGACGCGGCGTGATGCGATGGTGAAGGATTATGGCGCAGAGCGGTATGTCGCCCACAGCCGCGCCGCCCTCGATCGGCCGGCGCGCTATCATCTCCTCGCCAACCTGCAACGCGAAATGCTAGTAATGGCCGGCGAAAGCGACACGCTGGTGCCGCTTCCTGATATGCAGCGCACGGCCTCCGCCGCGCCAAACGCCCGCGTTGTCGTCATCCCCGGCGCCGGCCATCTGCTGCCGATGGAAAAGCCGGCGGCGGCCGCAGCCGAACTGCGCCGCTGGCTGGCGTTTTAATCAGCCAGCGAGATAGCAGACCGCGTTCGGATTGATACGTGGCCACACCTGCGTGCCCGGCACAAACCGACTTGCGCCAGACCCCGTATTCGTGTCGCGCACCATGAGAGTTTCGCCCGACGCCAGAGCGATCGTATAGCTCGATGCCAAGCCGTGATAAATCATATCGGTCACCACCGCTGGCGCGAGCGTATCGTCGGGCATGGCGCCAAGCTCGATCCGATCGGGCCGCAGTGCCAGCTTGACGCGCTGACCTTCCGCATAATCAGCCGAAGGCCCAGCAAAGACGAGCCCGGCGACGGCAAGCTGCGTGCTTTCCGTGCCCGACTTCAAGACTTTCGCCTCGAGGAAATTGGAAATGCCCATGAAATCGGCGACGAAACGCGTGCGTGGCGCTTCGAAAATCTCGCCCGCGCGACCAAGCTGCTCGACCCGGCCGCCGTTCATCACCGCGATCCAATCGCTGAGCATCAGTGCCTCTTCCTGATCATGGGTCACGAACAAAGTGGTGATCTTCAATTCGCGGGTGATCCGATGCAATTCCCGCTGCATGGTTTCGCGCAATTTGCGGTCGAGCGCCGCGAAAGGCTCGTCAAGAATGAGCACGCTCGGCTCGATCACCAAGGCCCGCGCCAGAGCGACGCGCTGCTGCTGTCCACCCGACATCTGGCGCGGATAACGATTGGCGAGATGCGACAGATGGACGAGTTCCAAAGCCTTGGCGACCCGCTGCTTCTTCTCCTCGCCCGTAACGCCGCGCATCTTTAAGCCGAAACCGACATTGTCGGCCGCCGTCATATGCGGGAACAAAGCGAGGCTTTGGAAAACCATGCCGATCCGCCGCTGCGCCGCCGACAGCGGCGTTACATCCTGACCGTCGAACAACACCTGGCCGCCATCGGGCGCTGCGTCAACCCGGCCAAAATCCGCAGTGTCGTGCTCTTGCCGCAACCGCTTGGCCCCAACAATGTCAGGAATTCACCGGCGCCAACGGCAACCGACACATCGTCGACCGCCACGGCACCTTCATAGCGCTTGGCGATATTCTGAAGTTGAATGGCGACCATCAGGAGGCTCCAAGGACACGCCGCAGGCCGAACAGCCGTTCGAGCACCACGGTCAGCAGAAGAGTGGCAAGGATCAGCATCGACGACAAAGCCGTCACGGAGGGATCGACGCTATATTCGATGTGCGACATGATCGCGATCGGCAGGGTCGTCGTATCGACATCGATGAGAAACAGCGACACCGCAGCCTCGTCGAACGAGAGGATAAAACCGAAGATGGCGCCGGCCATGATCCCTTGCGCGATCGACGGCAGAGTGACATGCACCAGAGTCTGCCAGCGCGAGGCGCCAAACAATGCCGCCGCCTCCTCCAGGGATGGGTCGAGCCGCACCAAGGCGGCGAGTGTGGTCCGCGTCGAATAAGGCAGGATCACCAACACATGGCCGAACAGCAGTCGCTGCCAGGCGGTGCCAAAATCAATCGCCGAAAAGGCGACCAGCAAGGCGATGCCGATGACGATGCCCGGCACCAGCAGCGGCGCCAACAGCAAGGCTTGCAAGGCATTGCGGCCGGGAAAACGGCCACGGTGAATGCCAAAGGCAGCAGCCGCACCGAGCGGCGTGGCGATCAACGTCGCCAGGGCCGCGATGGTGAGGCTGGTGCGCAAGCCTGCCATGAAGCTCGGTTCGCTCAGCGCCTTCCAATACCAGATGAGCGAAAAATCCTTTGGCGGAAAGCTCTCCACCGCATCGGAGCCGAAAGAGGTGAGGACGACCATCAGCAACGGTGCGACGAGAAAGAGATAGAGAAGCACCACCAGCACTTTGAAGCCAATCGCGCCGAAATCGGTCTTCATGCGCCCTCCCCCCAGCGACGGCTGAGCCGAGCCACCGCCGTCAACATGAACAGAATGGTCAACAGCGAGGTGGCGAGCAGGATTGCCACCAGAACGGCGCCGAAGTGCCAATTGAAGTTCATGACGAACTGCTGATAGACGACGGTCGCCAAGACATAGGAATTGGCCGCGCCCATCATCGCCGGTGTGACATAAGAGGACATGGCCAGACTGAAGACGATGGTCGCGCCCGCCACGACACCGGGCATGGCGAGCGGCAGGATGATCTCGCGCACCGTGGTCGCGCCGCTGGCGCCCAGCGTCTTGGCCGCTTCCGCCAGGAGCGGATCGATCCGATCGAGCGAAGCCATGATGGTCAGGACCACATAGGGAATGAAGACATGGACCAGGCCAATGATGACGGCCGTATCCGTGTACATGATCTGCATCGGCGCGATGCCGACGGCTTCCAGCGCCCGATTGAACAAACCCTTGTTGCCCAGAATGATGATCCAGCCGAAGGTACGCGCCACGATGCTGACCAAGAGCGGCGCCAATACCACCACGGTCAACAAGCCGCGCCATTTCGGCGACGTCTGCCAGAGCGAGACGGCGAGAATGAAACCGAGCGCGCTGGCGATCACGGTCGTCGCCGCCGCCACCCACAAGGTGCGCCCGAGAATGCTCCAATAATAGCCGTCACCGACGAGCTTGAGATAATTGGCGAAGGTTACCTGCGGCACGAGTTCGATCACGCCAAGCTGCGCCGGATTGAAGCTCAGAAGCAGCAGATAGCCGACCGGAAGAACCAGACCGAAGAACACGATCGCCGCCGCCGGAATGGAAATCGTCAGACCCGATTTGGGAAACAGATCGACGATCTGAGCGAACAATCCTCGCAGCGTCATCGGCGCACCACGATTAAGGGAAATATCGCTCACGCGGCCGTCTCCATCCGCTTGTCGGACGACCAGACGTCGAGGATCCGCTGCGCCGGAACGACCATGCCGAAACAGCCGGCAATCTCGGCCAGCGCGTTCTCGTGTCGCGCCCGAGCGCTATCGCGTGTGCCGACGCCATCCTGCGCCACCACCACATAAAAATCGCGCATGGAGGCATCGCGGGCTGTCGATTCGACACAGACATTGGTGGCGAAACCGACGAGAACGACGGTGCGGATGCCGCGCCGGCGCAACATGACCTCGAGCCCCGTATCGACGAAGGCACTGTAGCGGTGCTTGCGCAGCACGATCTCGCCAGGCTGCACATCCACGTCTGTGAACTGCTCGCCCCAACTGCCCGGTAGACAAACCTCTACCTCGTCGTCGGGCAAAAGCGCCCCGTTGACGCCGAATTCAGATGCCGAGGCCGTCCACACCACTTCGCTCGGTTTTGCGCCGGGATAGCGATAGGGATGGCCCGGCGCGCGAAACATCGGCCCATATTCGGCTTGAATGTGAACGATCATAGAGCCCGCCGCGCGCGCACCCGCCAACAGCATCTTAATATTCAGCAGAGCGGCATCGACGATGGAAAAGGTTTCAGCCTCGTCGCGCTTCAGACGGCAGAAATCATTCTGCACATCGATCAACACAAAAGCCGTGTGAGCTGGATCCACCCGCTCCCGCAGGGTCGGCAGCAGCGTGGCGGCTTTGATATGTTTCTGCCAACTGCGCTCCCGCGACGGATCGGCGGCAAGCTGTTCGGCCAACGCATCGACCGTGCAGCACGACGGTGCTCGATCAGCAAACAGGAGGCGCGCAAGCTTCTCCGCCTCGCCGATCTCCGCTTTCGGCAGGAGCAAGACCGGCTCATAGCCGCGCACCAGCGCCTCACCGGCCTCGAGCATCATCGGACCGAACGATTTTCCGACCAATAGCACCGTGGCGATCGCATTGCTCCGCAACAGCAAGTCGAGTTCGCTGCCGTGAAAGGCATGATCCGAATGCAGAGTGAAAATGCGCTCATTCATCGTCTCGCCGCCACGAGCCGTGCCCGCCGGCTGCGCGACAAGGCACAGCAATTCGGCCGTGCGGGCCAGCGCCAAGGCCGCTTCGGCCTCCGGCCCCGTGCGATCGAGGACGACGAGCGCCGCAGTCCTCAAGGATATCGCCTTCACGCGACGACCTCGCGGTTCCATCTTTCACTCAATTCCGGCATGCGCGGTGCCAGCGCCTTCCAGTCGAACACGACGAGCCGATCGAGCGGTGGCACGCGCTCCTTCGCCTTGCCGATCAGTTCGGCGCCTTTGATCACCGGACCGGCGATCAGTTTGCTGCAGAAATTGACCTGCTGCTCTTTCGCCAGCGCGAAATTGATGAACTCCATCGCCGCCGCTTTATTGGCGGCGTTCTTGGCCACATGGTAGGAGACCATACCGACCATCGAGCCCTCCTCCAAGACGAGGAAGTCGACCGGCCGTCCCGCATCCTGCAGCGCATAGGGCGTGGTATTAGTCGACATCGCCACGGCAACCACTTCGCCCGCTTCCAGAAGCTGCGCGTGTTCGTTGCCGCCACCGATGAATTTCTTGATGTTGGGGCGCAGCCGCTTCAGCGCCTGAAAACCCGGCTCCAGATTCTTTTCATCGCCGCCATGCAGTTTGGAAGCCATCACCAATAGCTCCCAGGCGCCCGCCTGCGTGATCGCCGGCACCGCCAGTTTCTGCTCGAAAGCCGGATCCCAAAGGTCCTTCCAGGACTTCAGCGGCTTCGGCAACAGATCCATGCGCGCCGAAATGCCATAGGCGACATAGTCGAGCCCGACGGCCGTGCCGTCATACTGGTCGATCCAGACGCGCTCCACATTGGCGAGATTGGGAATGTCCTTTTCGCTCAGCGACACGCTGAGATCCTGCATCACTGCCTGAATGCTTTGCGGATAGGGCAGCATCAGAACATCGATGTCAGGCCGCCGGCGCGTCACGATGCCATTGGTCAGCCATTCAGCCGGCGCACCCATCTTCAGTTTCACTGTCGTGCCGGTGGCTTTCTGAAACGGATCGAGGATCGTCTCTTTATAAGCCGTGCCCCAGACACCGCCAAAGCTCGTCGTCGCCATTTCCTTGGCTTGCGCGAAGACCGGATGCGTCACCGCCATCGTGATGGCACCGCTTCCCGCCAGAAAATGACGTCGTGACAGACGAGGGCTCGGAAAGCGTTTGGTGATCATGGCTCCTGCTCCGCATTTTTAGCTCTACTGAATTTGGAGCAAGGAGCGTGCCAATCATTTTTATGCGGATATCGAGGAAACCTCCGATTTCTAAACACTACCTGCTTAAATGTTCGGCAGATTTTTTAATTCGTAGTGAAAAATTGAGCGACGTTTTATCGTCTCATCCGTTCTGATAAACCGACTTATCCCAATCATCGCGACCAAGATTGAACCACAGCGCCTTCGCCGGCGCCGTGCCGAAATTCCAAATCCTGTGCAGTCGCGTCGATTGCAACGAGATCAAATCGCCAGTCCTCAGCACATGATGAACGCCGTCGATGATCACGGTCAGCACCCCTTCCAGAACGAAACCGTATTCGTGACCGGAGTGACGAAGACCATTGGGAGAATTGCCGACGCCTGGAGGATATTCGTTGACCGTCACGTCGACGCGGCGAAGCTGATCTTCCCGCAGAACCCAGCGCCGTACCCTGTCGGGCGTTTCGACAACAGGCTGTTCGGAAAGGCGACTGACGGGCTCATCATCGTCTGAAGAGCGCCCGGCGATCAGATCCGTCAGCGAGATGCCGAAGCCATGTGCCATAGCGGCAAGCGACGTCAAGGACGGAGAAACCAGGCCCCGCTCCACCAGGCTGAGCATGGCGGGGCTCAGACCGACGGTCTGTGCCAGATGCTGCAAGGTCATGTTGCGCTGCTGACGCAACTGGCGAATGCGCCGGCCGACATCGATCAGTGTTTTGGCCGCATCGTCGGACGCAGCCGCCTGCAAGGGTTCGGCGGTATTTGATTGATTCTTTGACACGTGAAGGTCCTTCCCTGTCACCGCGCATCTGGCAAGGAGCATGCCAGCGCCGAGGGAACAGACACGTCAGTCCTTCATCCGCTCCCGCAACATCACGATCACCGAGCGGCACCAGTTGGCTTCGTGGCGATTGCTTTCGAGGCGGCGCAGCACCAGAAGGTAGCGGGAAAAATGCCAGTTCGACATGTCCTGGATTTCTTGCGGGAATTTGGCGCGCAACTCCGCGGCTGAGCGCTCGAAACTCTCGACCAGCTTGTCGAAATAGAGGAGCCGGCGCTCGAACATGGCGACAACCTCGGTCGGCTTCTTCATCCACGACGAATAGATCATGGTGAGGAAATCGTCGCGCTGAGTCGGTGGCTCGGGCTCGGTGCCGACCCAGCTCAGCAAGCTCGCCTTGCCGGTTTCCGTCACCGAATAGACGCGCTTGTTCGGCCGGCCCTTCTGATCGACGTCGACGGAGGTGACGAACCCCTCCTCCTCCAGCTCGGCCAAGGTCGGATAGACTTGGCTGGTCTTGGCCGGCCGGAAACTGTGCAGCTCCTTGACGATGTCATACCCCGAGCGCGGCTCGCGCAGCAGCACGCCCAGGATTTGATAGGACAGGTTGCTGAGCCGCGACGGCGACGCCCCGTCGCGATCGGCCGCCCGACGTTTCTTCGTTGCCACCAATTGTGCCTCGCTCGGTGAACGGTGCTGTTGCGAATCCTCTGCTACCATATCGCAGCAACCGAAAGGCAATGAATACGCCATCACTTGAGACCCTTAGATCTCGGTGTGCGCAAACGCCTCCCTCCAAGCTTGAACATGATTATACGGGCGAGCGTCGTTCTCCGATGAGGAGAGCGGGTGTCGCCTGATTATTCCAAGTTCTTTATTGACATATCTATCGCTCCTCCTATTATCCAAGCAAATATTTGGAAAATAGAGACTGGCGATGATCCGGCGATTGATAGTGGTGATGGCCCTCCTTCTTGTGGCCTTTGTCGGGCTTTTTCTCTGGAAACAGACCAGGGAATCCCTGGCTGCCAGCGCCTCGGCAACCGCCACGCCTGCACCGATGCCGGTTGCAACCGCGGTCGTCGAAGCCGATCCAGAACCGGTGCGCCTGCCCTCTGTCGGCAGCCTGGAAGCCGTGCGTCAGGTCACGCTTGCGCCCGAGGTCTCCGGCCGCGTCGTCCGCATTGCCTTCACGCCAGGCGCGAGCGTGCGCGAGGGCGATCCGCTTGTGCAATTGTTCGATGCGCCCGAACGCGCCGATCTCGTCAGCCTGCAAGCCAAGGCGAAATTCGCGCAATCGCAGCTCGGACGTTCGGAAAGCCTGGTGCCCACTGGCGCGCAGACCCGCGTCACCCTCGATCAGCGCAAGTCCGAATTCGAACAGGCCTCCGCCGACATCCAGCGTACCCAGGCTTTGATCGCCCAGAAAACCGTGCGCGCGCCCTTCTCCGGCGAACTCGGCCTGCGGCGCATCAATGTCGGCCAATATCTCAATGCTGGCGATCCCATCGCCACTTTGACCGATCTGTCGGAAATCCACGTCAACTTCGCTCTGCCGCAACAGACACTTGGCAAATTGCGCCTGGGACAGACCGTCGAGGTGAAAACCGACGTCTTCCCGGACAAGATTTTTACCGCACGGGTCACTGCCATCGAACCGCAGATCGGCAACGACACACGCAACGTCACTTTGCAGGCGACTTTGGCCAATCCCGATCGCCTGCTGCGCCCCGGCATGTATGTGCAGACCGAACTTGTGCTCTCGTCGGAACCGCAGCTCCCCACCGTTCCCGATACAGCCGTTCTCGCCTCTGCGGCCGGACCAAGCGTCGTACTGGTGCGCGACATCCAGGGCAATGTCGGAACCGCCGAACACCGGCAGGTTCAAACAGGTCGTCAAGTCGGCGAGCGTATCGCCATCGTGGAAGGACTTGCCGCAGGTGATGTGGTGATCACGTCGGGCCAGTTGCGCATCATGCCCGGCGCGAAGGTGCTGGTGCGCAACCAGAAGACCGTCCGGGCAACGTCGCGCGGCGGGAGCCTGCAATGAGTGAGCCAAGCCACGCGAACCAAAACGCCCGCTTCACCGATATTTTCGTGCGCCGTCCGGTGCTGTCGCTCGTCGTCAGCCTGCTCATCCTGCTGATCGGCGCCCGCGCGCTCTTCTCCCTGCCCGTGCGCCAATATCCGGTGCTTGAGAGCGCGACGATCAGCGTCGAAACCCTCTATCCCGGCGCCTCGCAAGATCTCATGCAAGGTTTCGTGACGACGCCGATCGCGCAGTCGATCGCGACCGCCGACGGTATCGAGTATCTCACGTCCGTCTCCTCGCAAGGCCGCAGCGTGGTGAAGGCGCGCCTGCGCCTCAACGCCAATGCCGATCGCGCCATGACCGAGGTGATGGCGAAGGTGCAGCAGGTCCGCTACAAGCTGCCGGCCGAGAGCTATGATCCGGTCATCACCAAACTGACCGACGAGCCGACGGCGGTGATCTATCTGGCTTTCGCCAGCGATCGTCTCTCGATCCCCGAAATCACCGATTACGTGGTGCGCGTGGCGCAGCCTTTGGTGACGACCGTGCCCGGCGTCGCCTCCGCCGACATACTCGGCGGGCAGAACCTCGCCATGCGCGTCTGGCTCGATCCGACGCGCCTGGCCGCCCATGGCCTCTCCGCCGCCGACGTGGCAACCGCCATTCGCGCCAACAATGTGCAGGCCGCACCCGGTCAGGTGAAGGGCTCGCTCACAATAGCCAATATCGCCGCTGATACCGATCTGGTCAGAGTCGACGCCTTCCGCGCCATGGTGGTGAAGGCCGGCAGCGAAGGGCGCGGGCTGGTGCGGCTGGGCGATGTCGCGACCATCGACATCGGCGGCCAGAATTATGAGTCGAGCGCCATGATGAACGGCCGCCGCGCCGTCTATATCGCCGTCAACGCCACGCCATCGGGCAATCCGATTGATATCGTGCGCGGCGTCACCGATCTCATTCCGGCGATGGAGCGCAGCAAGCCGGGCGATCTCGAAATCGCCAATAATTTCGATGTCGCCCGCTTCGTCACGGAATCGATCGACGAAGTGCGCAAGACGCTGATCGAGGCAATTGCCATCGTCGTGGTGGTGATCTTCCTGTTTCTCGGCTCGCTGCGTGCCGTGATCATCCCCGTCATCGTCATACCCTTGGCCTTGGTCGGCTCGGCGGCGCTGATGCTGGCGGCTGGCTTTTCCCTCAATCTCCTCACTCTACTTGCCATGGTGCTGGCCATCGGCCTCGTGGTCGATGATGCCATCGTCGTCGTCGAGAACATCCATCGCCATATCGAGGAAGGCGCGCCGCCGGCACGCGCCGCCTTGATGGGCGCGCGCGAAATCGCCGCCCCTGTCATCACCATGACCATCACCCTTGTCGCGGTCTATGCACCGATCGGCCTCATGGGCGGTCTCACCGGCGCGCTGTTCCGCGAATTCGCTTTCACTCTCGCGGGCTCGGTGATCGTGTCGGGTATCGTGGCCCTCACCTTGTCACCGATGATGGGTTCCCTGCTCCTCAGTCCCAATGTGTCGGAAGGCCGTTTCGCCAAGGCCATCGAACATGTCTTCGCCCGCGTCACCAGCGCCTATGAAGGCGCGCTTGGCGCCACCCTTGCCTCATCGCCCGCCGTGCTGCTCTTCGCCGCCGGGGTCATGCTCGGCCTCGTCTTTCTGTTCTCCGGCGCCAAGCGCGAACTAGCGCCGCCGGAAGATCAGGGCTCGATCATGGCCGTGGTCAAAGGCCCGCAATATGCCAATCTCGATTACACCGAACGTTACGCGCCGCAGATCGAACAGGTGTTTCGCACTTTGCCGGAAGCGGAGATGAGCTTCATCATCAACGGCACCGATGGCCCCAATGCCGGTTTCGCCGGCGTCAATCTGGTCGACTGGGCCAAGCGCAAGCGCGATGTCGCCACCTTGCAGGGGCTCGTCCAGGCCGGCGTCAATGCGATCGAAGGCGAAAGCATTTTCACCTTCCTGCTGCCGCCCTTGCCGGCTTCAAGCTCCGGCCTGCCGGTGCAGATGGCGCTGCGCGCGCCCGCCGACTTCACCGACATCTACAAGACGATGGAAACTCTGAAGGCCAATGCGATGAAGAGCGGCCTGTTCGCCGTCGTCGACAGCAACCTCACATTCGACAGCCGCTCCGTGCAAATCCGCATCGATCGCGGCAAAGCCAATACGCTTGGCGTAACGATGAAGGACATCGCCGACACATTGGCGGTCCTCGTCGGCGAAAATTACGTCAACCGCTTCAATCTCAGCGGCCGCTCCTACGACGTCATCACCCAGGTGGCGCGCGCCGACCGGCTGTCACCGGAAACTCTGGGCCGCTATTACGTCAAAACCGGTTCGGGACAATTGATCCCCCTGTCCACCGTCGTCGCCGTGACATCAGGCAGCCAGGCCAACCGGCTGAGCCAGTTCAATCAGATGAATGCGGTGACCTTTTCCGCCGTGCCGCTCCCCGGCGTCACCATGGGCGATGCGGTCGCCTTCTTGCAGAAACAGCCTCTACCATCAGGCTATTCGATCGATTGGCTCGGCGAGTCCCGTCAATATGTGCTGGAAGGCGATCGTCTCACCATCACCTTCATCTTCGCGCTCGTCGTCATCTTCCTCGTGCTGGCCGCTCAGTTCGAGAGCTTGCGCGATCCTCTCGTCATTCTCGTCTCGGTGCCGCTGTCGGTCTGCGGCGCGCTCATTCCGCTCTATCTCGGATTTGCGACGCTCAATATCTATACGCAGATTGGCCTCGTCACCCTGATCGGGCTGATTTCCAAGCACGGCATTCTGATGGTCTCCTTCGCCAACGATCTGCAACGCGACGAGGGGCTCGATCGGCGCGCCGCGATCCTGCGCTCCGCCGCCGTGCGCCTGCGGCCGATCCTGATGACCACGGCCGCCATGGTCGCAGGCCTCGTGCCGCTCGTTCTCGCCAGCGGCGCCGGAGCCGCTAGCCGCTTCGCGATCGGCATCACGGTGTCGACCGGCATGCTCATCGGCACCCTCTTCACGCTCTTCGTGCTGCCCACCGTCTACGCCCTGATCGCCCTCGACCACCGCGCCGCCGCCCGGACGGAACGGGCCCGGGTTCTCGCCGCTGTGGATTAAAATTCTCAGGAAAAACACAATGAAAACAGGCCCATCAAAACCGACGCCAAACTGTTGCAGACTTGCACTAGATAGCGCTGCGGCGGGAGGTTACACGGCCTCCCCCGGCACCGTGCGATTCGACACATCGCTCCGGTCGCACGAGGGCTAGTTTCACACCACTGGATCAAAGCTGTTTGTCGCCACAGGCATGACCATGACCCGCTTCGTCACTTTCACGCTCAGCCTCGCCCTTCTCGCCAGCTTCACGCTGATCGCCTTGACGCCGCCCTCGGCGCAGCTCAAAGCGCGCGAGAACAGCGACTGCCGTCAGGTCGAAGTGCAGCTCGACGAAGGCTACGGCATTTCCGGGACGGTGGTGCAGCAGGTCTGCCCGCGCTGATCGCGCATCCCATTCCCTAAGCTGCTGAACGCAATCAGACCGACCAGCCCCGCAGCGAACGCCAACGCTTGAGTACGGTTGTGTCCTTGCCAAGCGTGTAAAAGCCGCGCACCATCCGGCCATGGACGCATCCTTGGTCGACACACTCACCGCTTGGCGTCGTCATCTGCACGCCCATCCCGGTCTTTCCCTGCATGAGGGCGAGACCGCAGGCTTTGTCGTCGAAAAACTCAAACAGCTCGGCGTGGAAGAGATTGCCGAGGGCATCGGCGGCCATGGCGTCGTTGCCACCTTGCGGCGCGACGGCAATCGATCCGTCGGCCTGCGCGCCGACATGGATGCGTTGCCGATCGAAGAGGCAACCGAGGATCTGCCGTGGCGCTCACGCAACTCTGGCGTCATGCATGCCTGCGGCCATGACGGTCACACCGTCGCCCTGCTTGGTGCGGCGGCGCTGCTAAAGAACGATCCCGACTGGTCGGGCACCGTGCATCTGGTGTTCCAGCCAGCGGAAGAAGGCGCCGGCGGCGCGAAATCCATGATTAAGGACGGATTGTTTCAACGCTTCCCGATGGAGCGCATTTTCGGCTGGCACAACTGGCCGGGCCTGCCGGCCGGTACGATTGCCGTGCATGACGGCCCGGTGATGGCGGCCGGCGCCCGTTTCGATATCCATTTCGATGGCCATGGCGGCCATGCCGCTCTGCCCCATCTCACCCGCGATCCGGTGATCGCCGCCGGCCACGCCATCGTCGCCGTGCAATCGGTGATATCGCGCAATCTCGATCCGGTGGCCGGCGGGGGCGTCGTCTCCATCACCAAGATGGAAGCCGGCACGGCGATGAACCAGGTTCCGGCCAGCGCCGTCCTGCGCGGCACGGCCCGCTGGCTGCGCCAGGAAGACGGCGACATCATCGAGAGCGCCTTGCAGCGCATCGTGCAAGGCATCGGCGCGACATTCGACGTGGCGGGGCAACTGGAGTTTCGCCGTATCATTCCGCCGACCATCAATCATGCGGCAGAAGCCGATCTCGCCGCCGCGGCCGCCGCAGCCGGCGGCGCTCTGCGCCGCGACGTGCCACCCGCCATGACGGGCGAAGATTTTTCGTGCTTTCTAAACGAAGTGCCCGGCGCGTTCGTATGGATCGGCAATGGCCCCACCGACGGCGGGCGCGAATTGCACAGCCCGCATTACGACTTCAATGACGCCATTCTGCCGCGCGCCTCCGGCTATCTCGTCGAAGTGGCAAAGCGCGCGCTGGTAGCAGGCTGATCGGCAAGATCTCGTTTCTACTCCAACGCCCCCATGCCGCGATCTTGTGGATCGCGGCACGATGATGCCATCAAAGATGCCGTTGCCGAGTGAACGTCGAAGCGTCCTCTTCAGGCTTCCTTGTATCGCGGCAAAAGCAGCGTCGAGAGAGCCAATATAACGGAAAGGGCGCACAGGACCAAAAGCCCCGGCTGATAGCTGCCGAACGTCGCCGCCGCCCAACCGATGGCAAACGGGCCGAACGATGCACCCAAAGTATGCAGAGCAAACAAGAACGCAAACAAAGTGGCAAATGCCGCTCGGGCGAAATAGCGGCTCACGAGGAAAGCGAGAAAGTCCATTTCGGCTCCGATGGCCAAGCCGATCCCGAACGCGGACAGCGCATAGGCAATGGGCGAATTCGCAAAGTACATAGATAGAAAGCCCACCGCGGTGACGCACAGGACGGCCAACATGACCCTGGGCGCGAATATGTGGTCGATCAACCCGCCAACGATGATGCGCCCTGCAACCAGAGCCACGCCAAGGATGGACTGATAGGCGGCTGCCTGCGCCACCGTCATGCCCTGCGCCTGAAGCATGGGGACAAAATTGGTGATGCTGGCAATGAGGATGGCCCCCATCATGAAGGCAAAGAAAGCCAACACCCATGTCGTTCGAACCGCCGCAGCCGATTTAATCAGATCGAAACGCGGCACGGCGTTGGCTGGCCCTCGATCGGCGGCAGCGGCGGGATTTGGCTTCAAAGCAGCCATCATCAAAGGCACGCAGAAAAACGCGATCGCGATGCCAAATATCAGAAACGTGTTCCGCCAACCTAGATTGGAAAGAAGAGCCGCCGACAATGGCGGCATCGCCGCCGCGCCCGCGCCGACGCCCATCATCGTCAGGCCCAATGCCAGGCCTCGTCTGCGATTGAACCATCCAACCACGATGGTCGCGTAGGAAGCCGGTAGCGTTCCGCTGCCGAGAACCCCCATCGCGGCGAACGCGATATAAATATCGAGAGCATTTCCGGGGATGACCGACATCAGACAAAACGAAATCGCCAGCAACATCGATGAAACGATGGTGATCGACCGTCCGCCAAATCTATCCGTCAGAACGCCCCAGATGGGGCCGGCCACCACGACCGTCAAGCTGAAGACCATGAAGATCGAGGAAATCTGGGTGGCGTTGAAGCCAAGATCTTTCGCCATAGCCGACCCAAGAACGCCATAGGAATACACGACCAAGACGCCCATGCTGAAGAACAGGCCCATGAAAGCAGCCGCGACGACGAGCCATCCGCGTCGCGAATCGACGAGATCATCCGAGAGTGATTTTGGCGGCACAACGATCGCCTGCGCTCCCTGATGGTGCGCATCGAGCTCGGCATTTGCCATTAGCGTTCCCCTTTCGCCTGGATTGTGAGCGAGCTTCGCCACGATCGTGCTGCTCGCATCGTTCTGATTTATTCGACCCGAACAGCGTCCCTTACGATGTTCGGTCCCGTCCCGGCTCGTTCCGTTTGATCGGCATATTTTTCGCCTCGAAAATCGAGCAGGCGCGCAATTCATTCGAAATGAGAATGTGCCCGTCAATCCTGGATTCGAAACTTTTTAAGGTCGGCATGAGGCGATTGATTCAGAAGCTCATTTGAATACGACGCTCACCTATGATATCATTTTGATATCACTATTGAGGACACTATGAAGCTGAATCAACTTCGAGATGTGGTGGCCATAGCCGAGTTTGGAGCGATCCGCCCGGCCGCCAGACATCTGACAATCCCTCAACCGCTCCTGAGCCGAAACCTGAGCAATCTGGAGAAGGAGCTCGGAAAAAAGATCTTCGAACGCCGATCGGAAGGCATGCAGCCGACGGTTTTTGGCAGCATCGTCATTGATGGCGCGCGAAAAATCCTCGGCGAAGTCGAACAATTGAACGATGCGATATCCGAACATCACTACAGCCAATCTGCTAGGCGCAAGAAACCCGAACTCAAGAAGCGTTCGATAGTCCCAGGCGGCAGGGATCGAGCGAGCCATATCTTCATCGACCTGGTGTTCGAGATTTTTCGATCTTACGGGCGAATCATGAAAGTTGGCGACGTTATGGGGCAGCCGATCGGCCTCACCAGTTCCCGTTGGCAGGTCATGGGTTCTCTCAAGCACAACAAGGCGAGCGTTTCGGACATCGCCCGTTATATGGGGCTCCAACGACAAAGCATTCAAAGGACCATAGATCTGCTACGTCGGGAAGGCCTGGTGGAGCTGATCGATAATCCGAAGCATCGACGTTCGAAGCTGGTCGCCCTCACACCAAGTGGTTGGAAAACCATCGGGGAAGCCGACAATATCCGCGATGATTGGATCAAGAGATCGACAGTTGGCATTTCCACATCGGAACTTGAATCCGCATACACATTTCTACGCCGCGTCAGGAAGCGGCTCGGCGATCGTCTGGAGTAACGCGGCCTCTATTGACAGCAGACTGACAAATTATTAGATTACTAATAATGAGATGATCGAGCGCCTCGATGCGCCGAACACATCCAGGGAGGTCAGCGATGATTTACTCCGATCTATACGTCAATGAATCGATCGAGAAGATCGCGGAGGATTGGGACTATCTCAACGAGCGAGTGATCAAGCGTTTCTTCGGCTTCAAAGCCGTCGGCGATAACGTCGTCGGCATTCGAACGGTGATGCCAGGCTCCGTCACCGAGCTGAACGGTTCAGCCCCACCCGTTGCGCTTGTCTCCGTTCGCAAGAACTTCGAGATCGGCCCTCAGGGTGTTGTCGAAGTCCCCCGCATACCATTTTCTCTGCATGTCACGCGGGCGGGAACACCGCACCGCACGGAACATGTGTTCGGCTATTGGCACATCAACGACAAGGATGAGATCATCATCACCTTGCCGCCCGACGACGATGAACCCGGAAAAATCATTATCGTCATGGGAATGCCAACGGGCGAGGAAACCGATCGCTTCGCTTGGTACTGCGAGAAATGCGTGACGTTGTTGTTCATGCGCGAACTCGTCAGCGGCAGAGACTTCAGAAAGTTCTGGGCAGCGGAATTGGCGGCGGTCAGGGAATACAACGCCGATCCCAAGCACCAAATGTGTCCGAGCTGCGGCCATAAAAACCAGATGGCTTATTCCGGCATGCAAGCCTCGGACAAATCCGAAGAACGCCAGGCGAGGATGGTATGGTAAACCTCGGCTACGTTCCCTCGGAAAGGCGAATCCCTGCCCCCGATATGTCCTTCGCACGCCTGTTCAAGCAGCATCGAAGCAAATGGGAGGTCCGCGGACAGTATGCGATATGGACGGGATCACGCTCGTCCGACGAAGCCAAATATCGTTTGCTGGAGCGTTTGGATCGAAATGTCGTCCGTGTCGAACAGGCGAATGGTCGACAACTCATGCACCGGATCACCGCCGGAACCGAGTTTACCATCGAGAATCTGGCGGGATATTGGCTCACTTTCGACGTGGATTCGATCTGGATCGACGTGTCGTCGGCCGCTACTCAACATTGCGTTCTCCTTGTCGGGGGATCCACTGAAGCGGAGGGCAATGCAAGCGTCGGCTGGCTCTGTCCAAAGTGCGGCGCCTCCGTCTCCTCCAAGAGATTCCAGCATATCCTGCGGGACCTCCCATCGTTCTTAAACGCTGCCGACAAGCTGGTCGAAGCTTTCAACGCTGATGCGGCTGTTAGAACCTGCGAGGAATGCGGCATCACCCATCCACCCAGCCATGGCATGACGCAGGACGAGCCCCTCGTCTCAACTCTTTGAACGGAGCTCTTCGGTGTCACACGTTGGCGAAACAACATCCGTTCTCGCTCTCCTATGCGCTGAAGCGGACATTCCAGGAGACGGAGCAATATTTTCTCGCGTCGTGAACGGGAAGAATATTGCTTTGGCGCGCAACCCGAACGCCCAAACGGGTGTCGTCGCCTTCTCAGCCCAATGTCCCCATATGCAAGCGCCATTCCGCTTCGGGCGCGTCGTCAATGGCGAGGTGATCTGCCCTTGGCACTTCTTCAGATTCGACACCGAAACCGGAAGCACGGTTCAGTGCGAAAGCATCATGAAGCTCGATACCTACCCCGTGCGGATCGCCGACGGGAACGTCTACGTCGAAGTTCGAAAGCAGGAGCAGTAAATGTCGGTTACCAGTCTAGGCCCGCGTCTCGATTTCAAAATTGTAGCCGATTGGGGAAATGCAAATTTTCACACCATCGCCGGCTGGATTCTAGCACATCTGCGTTGGCAATCGGCTCCGCAATCAGAGTTCTGGATCAAGACCGGTACCGGCTACGGCGACAATCTTGAAGCCTTGACTTCGAAGGAGGTTGACTTGGCGATCACGACCCCCTTCGACGTGGCGCCCGAGTGGGCCATGGCGGGGAGCCACTTCTTTCAAGGCAAGCCGGCGCCTTTTCTGCGTAGCCTCGGTTATCTGCCTCAAAACGACCGATTGGTCTTTGCCATTCGCGAGGACACGGGCATCACTTCGTTCAAGGATCTCCGCGAGAAGAAATTCCCGCTCAGGCTCGCCACGACCACGCGCACGCCCGACAATCTGATGACCTGGATCGCCGAACGCGTCTTGGAATTGCATGGCATCAAGATCGAAGAATGGGGCGGCGAGTGGCTTGGGCACGACTATCCGAGGATTTGTATTCCGCAGGTCATCGACGGCAAGGCCAACGCGGTGATGAATGAAGCGATCGTCGTTCCGCAATGGCGCGAACTCGTTGCTAAAATTCCCATGCGCTTCCTGGCGTTCGAGGAAGACGTTCTCCAAACCTTGGAGAACGACTATGGACTGAGACGGGCCACGCTTTCAGCCGGCACCCTTCGCGCTCCCATGGATATTCCGTGTATCGATTTCTCGAACTGGGCGATTTTGGTGCGCGACGATATGGACGAAGATCTCGCCTATCGCATTACCGGCATTATGGTGGAGCAAAGAGCGGAGCTGGAAGGCCGCTACAAGCACCTGCCGTCTGAAATTGCGCCCATGACCTATCCCATCGATCCCTATACGATGTGGAAGGGCGTCGGCGCCCCGCTGCATCCAGGCGCGCAACGCTACTATCGGGAACATGGCTATATGGCATAGCCATTTGAGTTGACGTCTCGTCGTGCCGCCTCTGGCGGCACGATCAATATTTCCAACGTTCAAGTCCGATCCCCCGCCTGCCGGAACGTCAGATTGTAACGCACCGCACCGGTCATCGGATGATCGCCGTCGCGCAAGGTGTCGACGCCATGAAAGGTCATGCGCGCCGGCCCGCCCCAGACCACCACGTCGCCGTGAACGAGGCGGAGACGCCGTGGCTTGTCGGCGCGGGCGAGACCGCCCCATAGAAAGGTCGCTGGCAGACCAAGCGACGCGGACACGATCGGGGCCTCGAGCCGACGCTCGTTGCGATCCTGGTGCAAGGTGAGCCGTGCGCCTGGCACGTAGCGATTGACAAGGCAGGCATCGGGCGTGAAATCGGCGAAGCCCGCCCGTGCTGCCGCCCGTTGCGCCAGATCGAGAAAAGACGGCGGCATCGCCGGCCACGGCTGGCCTGACTCGGGATCAAGGCGGTCATAGCGATAGCCGCTGCGATCGCTGACCCAGCCGAGCGCACCGCAATTGGTCATCGCCACGGACATCGTCCAGCCACCGGGCGTGACCAGATGCCGGAACGGCGCCGCCCGGGCAATCGCCGCGACATCCTGCAACAGACTCTCCGCCTCGGCACGGGCAAAGCCTGCGAGCAGCATGGCGCCGGGATCGAGGGCAATATCCTCTGGCGCCGTCTCGAATAGATCGCTGGCAAAAAGATCGCTCATGATCATGTCGCATCGTGAAAGATCACGCCCAGCGTATGGCGGTGGCCCTGCCGCAGCTTGCTGACACCATGGCGCAAGGCGACACGATAGTCGCCGCGTGTGCCTTTGTGCGGGCGGCTGTTGACCGCGAAGATCGCCGCATCGCCCTTGTTCAGCGGCACCACAGCCGGCCGCGTCTGCATGCGCGGGCGCTGTTCGGTGAGGACCAACTCGCCACCCTCGAAATCGGCGCCGGGCTGGGAGAGCAGCACCACGAGCTGCAGCGGAAACACGTGCTCGCCGTAAAGATCCTGATGCAGGCAGTTATAGTCGCCCGATCCGTATTGAAGCAGCAAAGGCGTCGGCCGCTTCTGTCCCGCCTGATGGCAGCGCTCCAGAAAGGCGGCGTGATCCCCAGGAAAGCGCACCGGCATGCCCATGCGCGCATGCCATGTATTGGCGATCGGCACCAGATGCGGATAGACCGCCGTGCGCAAATCCTGGATCAATTTCGGCAAGGGATAGGCGAAATAGCGATATTCGCCTTGGCCAAATCCATGCCGTGCCATGACGACCCGGCTACGGAATGTCTCGCCGCCATGGCCATAGAGCCCGGCGATGCCGTCGCATTCCTCATCGCGCAGCAGTTTCGGCAGGACCGTCCAGCCTTGCGCATCGAGATCGGCGGCGGCCGCCGCCCAATCGACAGCGGCGACGCGCTTTTCCACCGAGCGATCAGTCACGCGACGGCCTCCCGTTCGGCCCGAAACAGCAATAGACACGATCCGTATCGGATAGATATCGATACCAATCGTTTGTATTGTGGGGAGGCGGCGAAATGTTCAGCCGAGCCCCATCATGGCCGCGAAAAGGTTGCGAAATCGTTCGTTCCTTCAAAAACATTCCTGGATCGCTTGAGTTGCGGGCCGGCCCACGGCCAGCGCCTATTCCCGCCTATCTGAGGGCTCGCCTCTCGCGAAAACCACCCGATTCCGACGAAACGAGCCGCTCGATCGCCTCTCATACGAAAGGCCTTAACGCGCTCATCACGGTTCGGCCTATAAATGTGGGAAGCCGCAGACGCAGGACGAGGACGAGACGATGACGACGGAACAAGGCGTCCTGCGCTTCTCCATCATCATGACCTTCGTCCTGGCCGGATTCGGCATTCTGTTCGGCCTTTTGTCGGGCTCGTTCTCGATCGTCTTCGACGGCCTCTATGCCCTCACCGACGCCAGCATGACCGTCCTCTCCCTGCTGGTGACCAATCTTATCGCCGCCTCGACAGCCGGCGGCCCAAAGAAGAGCAAGCTCGTCGCCAATTTCACCATGGGCTTCTGGCATCTCGAGCCGATGGTGCTGGGCCTCAACGGCACCTTGCTGATCGGCGCCTCGATTTACGCGCTAATCAATGCCGTTGGCAGCCTGATGTCAGGCGGGCGCGTGCTGAATTTCGATCTCGCCATCGTCTATGCCGTGGTCACGGTGGCCCTATCCGTCGGCATGGCCCTCTATGGCATGAAGGCGAACAAGACCATCCGCTCCGATTTTCTCGCCATGGATGCCAAGGCCTGGGTGATGTCGGCCGCCCTCACCGCCGCCCTCCTCGTCGCCTTCATCTTCGGCTATTTCATTCAGGGCACGCGCCTACAATGGATGTCGCCCTATGTCGACCCGGCGATCCTCGCCCTCGTCTGCCTAGTCGTAATCCCCATTCCCTTCGGTACGGTGCGCCGGGCATTGGCTGACATCCTGCTCGTCACCCCCGCCGAACTCAAACAGCATGTCGACGAAGTGGCCGAGGTCATCGTCGCCCGCTACGGCTTTCTCTCCTACCGCTCTTATGTCGCCCGGGTCGGGCGCGGTCGCCAGATCGAGCTTTATTTCATCGTCCCCACCGGCTGGCCGGCGAAGCGGCTGGAGGAATGGGATCGGATCCGCGATGAAATCAGTGAGGCCATCGGCGGCGATACGGCCGATCGCTGGCTCACCATCGTCTTCACCACCGATGAGGAATGGGCTGACGGCACGCCCCGCGAAGTGATTGAATAGATCAGCTTTTGCCGCCGGCAGGATCGATCATCGCAAGACCGGCCGCCGTCAGATAGCTGCGGCGCGTCAGCCTCTCAGCCCCGCCGCGCGGCTGCAGCACATCGCGGTCGAGAAAGTACCCGGTCAAGCGGAAACCATCGGCGATCTCGGCCCTGTCCGGCACGCCCTGCCACGACAGCCCCCGCAGGAAGGCCGGCAGTGGCAGCAGCCGATCCTTGTAAGGCTCGCCGGCTGCGGCACTCACCGCCCGCCCCGTCTTGGGTGAAACATAGATCAGCTCATCATTCCTCCCGGTGGCGGCGCATTGCGACAGATCGAGACGGAAACCCAGCTCCGACAGCACTTCCAGCTCGAAGCGCACCATCAGCGCCGGCCCCAGCTCCGGCTCGCCCAGATGGTCCGCCATGGTCGTGGCCATATCGTAGAGCGTTTCGTGCGGATCGCGCTCCGGTAGCAGCCGCAGCAATTCGCCCATCAGATTGATGCCGGCGAGCGCCAGCGGCGAACTCATGATCTCGGCGGCGCGCACCTTCCCCACTTCCAGGGTGAACAGACCGAGATGCTCCTCCAGCCTTGCCCGCCACGTCACCTCCGCGCTGTTGCCCTGCTGCAAGGTCGGCTGCATGCGCCGGGAGCGACCGCCCTTGACGATGCCCATGTGGCGGCCATGGGCGCGCGTCATCAGTTCGACGATGAGGCTGGTCTCGCCGTGCTTGCGCAACCCAATGATGATGCCCTCATCGCGCCATTCCATGCGCGCCTCACTGTGACGGCGCGCGACGCGCCAGAAGCACACCGGCGATCAATGTGCCGGTCATCAGCAGCCCAGAGAACAACGCCACGCCCGACCAGCCAGCACTACTCCAGAACAGGCCACCCGCCGAGCCGGCGATGCCGCCGCCGATATAGTAGAATAGCAGATAGAGCGAGGACGCCTGCGCCTTATCCTGTTCGGCCAAGGCCGGCGCATAACCGCTGCAAATCGCATGCGCGCCAAAGAATCCGAACGTCATGATGGCGAGGCCAATGACAATGCTGATCAGATAGTCCGGCGTCATCAGGATCAGCCCGACGATCATGATCAGAATCGACGCCACAAGCACCCGCCCGCGCCCGAAACGAGCCGCCAGATTGCCCATGGTCGCCGAGCCGAGGCTGCCGATCGGATAACAGGCGAAAACCAGGCCGGCGAGGCTCTGGCTGAAATTGAACGGCGGCGCTTGCAGGCGAAAGCCGACGTAATTGTAGAGCACCATGAAACCGCCGAGCAGCAGAAAGCCCTCGTAGACCAGAAGCACCATGCCGGGATTGCGAAAATGCCGGAACAGCGAAGCAGCAAGCCCGCTGAAATGCAGCCCACGCGGCACGAAATGCTGCGACGGCATCAACGCCCGCCAGAAAATCACTGCCGAGACCAGCCCCGTCGCGGCGATGAAAGCCATGGCGATACGCCAGGAACCGTAATCGGCGAGCACGGCGACGAAGAGCCGGCCCGACATGCCACCCAGAGCGCCGCCGCCGATATAGAGGCCGACGGCCGGCGCCACGGCCTGCGGCTCCATCTCTTCGCCGAGATAGGCCAGTGCCACGGCCGGCATACCGCTGAGTGCCACACCGGCCAGCGCCCGCAACCACAGGATCTGGTTCCACTGGGTCGCCACCGACAATAGCAGCGTCAAAACGGAGGCCGCGACGAGCGCACCCAGCATCAGCGGCTTGCGCCCAAAGGCTTCGGCGAAGGAACTCGCGAACACCATCGCCACGGCCAGCGTGATCGTCGTCAACGACAGAGCAAGAGAGCTTTGTGCCGGCGAGACATGAAATTCATCGACGAACAGCGGCAGGATCGGCTGCGTGCAATAGAGCAGTGCGAAGATCGAAAAGCCGCAGGAAAAAATCGCCAGCGAGGTACGCCGATATTGCGGCGTGCCCTTGGCGATGCGCCCTGCCCCGGCCGTTTCCCCCACGATTATTCCTTGGGAAATTCGAGACCCATTTCGCGATAGCGATCCGGATCGTCGAGCCAGCGCTCACGCACTTTCACGAACAGGAACAGATGCACTTTCTGTTCGGCCGCCTCGGCGATGTCCTTGCGCGCGGCGCTGCCGACCGCCTTGAGCGTGCGGCCACCTTCGCCGATGACGATTTTCTTATGCGCGTCGCGCGTCACATAGATCGTCTGCTCGATGCGCGCCGAACCATCGGGCAGATCCTTCCACTGCTCGGTCTCGACGGTGAGATTGTAGGGCAGTTCGTCGTGCAGCCGCTCGAACAGTTTCTCGCGCGTGATCTCGGCAGCGAAGACGCGCATCGGCGCTTCGGTGATCTGGTCTTCCGGGAACAGCCACGGACCGGGCTTCATCTTGCCCGCCAGTCGCGCCAGCATCGTATCGACGCCATAGCCCTTGAGCGCCGATACCATGAACGTCTCGTCGAAGGCACACAGTTCATTGACGGACTTGGCGAGGCCAAGCAGCGTCGTATTCTCCACCGTGTCGATCTTGTTGAGCACGAGGGCCTTCGGCAGCGCCACGTCTTTCAGCCTGGCGAGGATTTCACGCGCTTCGTCATCCAGCCCCTTGCGCGCATCGATCAGCAGACACACCGCATCGGCATCGATGGCGCCGCCCCAGGCACTCGTCACCATGGCGCGGTCGAGCCGGCGCTTGGGCTGAAAAATGCCGGGCGTATCGACGAAGATGATCTGCGTCTTGTCGTGCACGGCGATGGCGCGCACCTGCGCCCGCGTCGTCTGCACCTTGCGCGAGACGATCGACACTTTCGCGCCCACCAAAGTGTTGAGCAGCGTCGATTTGCCGGCATTCGGTGCCCCGATCAGGGCGACGAAGCCGCAGCGCGTTTCCGTATCAGTGGTCAATTTATACCTTGTCCTTGCGGTCGCGAACTTTTTCGCGGGTCATGAAAGCACGCGCCGCCGCCTGTTCGGCCACCCGCTTCGACGTGCCCTCGGCCTCCGCCGGCGGATAGCCTGTCACTTCGACGGCAATTGTAAAGTGCGGCGCGTGGTCGGGGCCGGAGCGGCCGGTTTCGCGGTAATGCGGCGGCTCCTTGCCGCGCGCCTGCGCCCATTCCTGCAGGACGGTTTTGGGATCGCGCAGCGGGTTTTTCGGCGCCATCATCCGCGGCGACCAGTTGCGGCGCACCAGATCGCGCGCCGCGTCATAGCCGGCGTCGAGAAACACCGCGCCGATGATGGATTCGCAGACGTCCGAGAGAATGGCCTTCTTCTGCGAACCGCCGGTCTTCACCTCGCCACCGCCCAGCCGCAGCCAGTCGCTGGCGCCCCATTGGGTGGCCACGTCGGCACAGGCTTCCCGCCGCACGAGGTCGGTGAGACGTTGCGACATCTCCCCTTCGGTCGCCTTCGGAAAAGTCTCGAACAGCATCTCGGCCACGGCGAGCCCCAAAACACGGTCGCCGAGAAATTCAAGCCGCTGATAGGACTGGGCCCGTTTCGCCGTGGTCACCGCGCTGACATGCGTCAGCGCCGCCTCCAGTAAATCGCGGTTGGTGAATTGATGTCCGATGCGCTCTTCTAACGGTCCGAATTCGGGCCGGGTTTTTCGCGCCATCCGCTCACCGCACAGGCGTGAAGATGCGATCCCAGCGGACGCTCCAGGGCCACCGCCACACTTGCCACGCGGGCTCGCCTTCATCGACCGAGAAGAAGATCACTTCGGCGCGGCCAACGAAATTCTCGAACGGCACATAGCCGACGCCACCGTCATTGGCCGGGACGCGCGAATCCGTCGAATTGTCGCGGTTGTCGCCCATCATGAAATAATTGCCCGGCGGCACCGTGTAGACATTGGTGTTGTCGTAGAAGCCGGTGTCGCCATCGCGCTCGATCACGGTGTAGCTGACGCCGTTGGGCAGGGTTTCCTTATAGGTCGGCACTTCGCTATCGCGGCCGAAGGCATCGCGGGTGCGGATCTTGGCGATCGGCATGCGCGGCACGAGCTGGCCGTTGATGAAGAGCTTGCCCTCGATCATCTGCACCCGGTCGCCCGGCAAGCCGATGACGCGCTTGATATAATCGGTTGAGCCGTCGCGCGGCAGTTTGAACACGGCGACATCGCCCCGCTTCGGCTCGGAGGCCAGTACGCGGCCGGAGAAGACATCCGGGCTGAACGGCAGCGAATGCTTGGAATAACCGTAGGAATATTTCGAGACGAACAGATAATCGCCGATGAGGAGCGTCGGGATCATCGAGCCCGACGGGATGTTGAACGGCTGGAACAGCAGCGTCCGCACCACGATGGCTATGAGAAGGGCTTCGATGACGACCTTGATGGTCTCGCCTATGCCGCCTTCGGCCTTTTTTGCCACCCGCTCCACCTTCCGGTCCGACATGCCGCTATCCGTCTGTTCGCGCCGCTGACGCGGGCTGTTGCGCCGAGCACGAGCGGACGGCCAACCATCCGTCCGTATAGTCCTGGAACCCGGGTCCGCCAAGGCTCATCCTTGGCAAAATCCCCGATATCGCCCGCGAATGCACGGCGATTTGATCCCAAAATCAGGCTCTTGTAGGGCGCGGTGGAAAGGCCCGGAAACAGTGGGAGAGCCGCCCGGGGCCCTCATCTGCGACACCCCACCCGACCGCAAACAAACTGCGGCCACCTGATTCCACGGGTGATTCTCAGGGCCGGAAGGCCTCGATCACCACGAAAGCTTGAGCATAAGGGTAATCATCGGTGATGGTCACGTGGATCAGCGCCGTCTGGCCGATGGGGGTCAGCTCCTGCAGACGCATGGCAGACTTGCCGGCCAGCACCATGGTCGGCCGCCCGCCCGGCATGTTGACCACCCCCATGTCCTTCCAGGCGATGCCCATGCGGATGCCGGTGCCCAGAGCCTTGGCACAGGCCTCCTTGGCGGCGAAGCGCTTGGCATAGGAAGCCGCCCGCTCCGCCCGCTTGTCCGAGCGGGCGCGCTCGATATCGGTGAAACAGCGGCGGGTGAACCGCTCGCCGAACCGCTCGAGGGTGTCCTCGATGCGCCTGATGTCGACGAGATCGGAACCGATGCCCAAAATCATATCTTGCTCATCTCTTGCTCTCGCCTGCGGCGCGGCCTTCCTGCATTGCCTTGCGCATCTGCGCGATGGCGGCGGGCAGACCGATGAAAATCGCCTCGCCAACGAGAAAATGGCCGATGTTGAGTTCGACGATTTCGGGCAGCGCCGAGATCGTGCGGGCGGTGTCGAAGTCGAGCCCGTGGCCGGCATGGCACTCGATGCCGAGTTCGCGCGTGAAAGCCGCCGCGGTGCGGATGCGTTCGAATTCGGCGTCGGCCCGTTCGCTCTCGCCATGGGCCAGCGCATCGCACCAGGCGCCCGTGTGCAATTCAATCACCGGCGCACCGATCGAATGCGACGCTTCCAGCGCCTCGCGCGACGGCTCGATGAACAGCGACACGCGAATGCCGGCCCGCTTCAACTCGGTGGTGACGACCTTGAGGTGATCATGACCGCCGACCACGTCGAGGCCACCTTCCGTCGTGCGTTCGCTGCGCTTCTCCGGCACCAGGCAGGAGGCATGTGGACGCGTCGCCAACGCAATCGCGACCATGTCGTCGGTCGCCGCCATTTCGAAGTTGAGCGGTTTGGAGATTCCGCGCTTCAATCGCGCCATGTCCTCGTCGCGGATATGGCGCCGGTCCTCGCGCAGATGCGCAGTGATGCCGTCGGCCCCGGCCGCGATGGCAACCAGCGCGGCGCGCACCGGATCGGGCAAGGCCCCGCCCCTTGCATTGCGCACCGTTGCCACGTGATCAATGTTCACCCCAAGGCGCACTTGCCCCATCACGCTCAATCCTCGTCTATTCCGCGGCCGCTGCGATCTCACCCGAACGCATCTGCGTTTCCAGCAATTGCCGGTAGATACCGTCCGGCCGGGCCATCAGCTCCGCATGCGTTCCATCTTCCACGATTTTGCCCTCGTCGAAAACCAGGATGCGATCCATGCGCCGGATGGTCGACAGCCGATGGGCGATCACCAAAGTGGTGCGTCCCTTCGACAGCCGGTCGATGGCCTCACGGATATAGAGTTCCGACACCGAGTCCAGGCTCGATGTCGCCTCGTCGAGAATGAGCACCGGCGTTGCCGCCAGGATGGCGCGGGCAATGGCGACCCGCTGCCGCTCGCCACCGGACAATTTGATGCCGCGTTCGCCGACCAGGGTTTCGTAGCCGTTCGGCAGTCCGCCGACGAAACGGTCGACATGGGCGAGCTTGGCCGCTTGCTCGATTTCGCCACGGCTCGCCTGCGGACGGCCATAAGCGATGTTCGTCGCCAGCGAGCGATGAAAGAGCATCGGCTCCTGCGGCACCAGGCCGATGCCGGCGCGCAGCGAGTCCTGTGTCACCTCGGCGATGTTTTGACCATCGATCAAAATGCTGCCGGCCTGTACGTCATAGAGGCGCTGCACCAGTTTGACGAAGGTCGACTTGCCCGCACCGGAATGGCCGACGAGCCCCACGCGTTGGCCGGGCTCGATAACGAGCGAGAGGTCGCGGAATAAGGTTCGCCCGGCGCCCGCATAGGCAAAGGTCACATGATCGAATTCGATCTTGCCGCGCATGATGGCCAGCGGCCGCGCATTGGGCGCATCGGCAATCTCCTGCTCCGCGTCACGGAACTCGAGCACGTCGTCCATGTCGTTGACGGCCCGTTGGATGGTGCGCACATGCTGGCCGACATCGCGCAGATAGCCGTTGAGCAGCACCTGCGTGGTGATCAGCATCGTGATGTCGCCCGGCGTCGCTTGACCGTCGATCCACAATTTCAGGCCCGTACCAAGCATGGCGATCTGCAGGAACACCAGCAGGACGGACTGAATCATACCGCTGAGGACGCCGCGATCCCAGGAGCGGATCGCCCGCCACTCCCAATTGCCGGCGACATCGGCGAAAAGCTTGTCTTCGCGCTCCTCGGCGGCAAAAGTCTTCACCGCCTGATTGGAGGTGATCGAATCCGCCAGGGCGCCGCTCATGCGCGAATCCCATTCGCGCGCCGCCACATTGGCCGGCTGCACATATTTGACCGAAATGGTGATGACGACAGCCAGGAAGATGACAATCGAACTGGCGAGGATCAACCCCAGGACCGGCCAACGCCAAGCGAAAATAGCGCTGACACCGAGAATGACGATCAGCGCCGGCAACAGACCGAAGATGACCGTGTCGGTGAACGTGTCATAGGCACTCATGCCGCGCGTGATCTTGCGCACGGTGGAGCCGGCGAAAGAATTGGCGTGCCATTCCGAGGAGAACCGTTGCACTTTGGCGAAGGCATCGCGACCAATGGCGGTGATCGAGCGGGCGCTCAACCGGTTCAATAGAAAGCCGACGATCTGCCGCGACAGCGCGAACAGCGCGCCGAGGCCAATGAAGATCATCAGCGCATGCAGCACAGGCGCTGGATTGTCCCGCGAACCGGAAACGATGGCATCGACCAGATGGCCCGACGCCTGCGGCACGCTCACGTCAACGAGGGTCGAGCCGATGCGCGCCGCCAGAATGCCGGCCAGCAGGCCGGGCCAGCGCAGCCAGTAATGGGTGACGAACGTGAGGACGCGCCGATAAGACGCGCGCGTCGGCGCAGGCGCCTCCGCTGCGTCCTCGTTCGCGCTCATCAGCCATTCACCCGCTCGACGCGCGAGACGACGGTCTGAGCTTTCAATTGCGCGATCAGCGCATTGAGATGTTTCAGGTCGTGCACTTCGATATCCAGCAGTAGGTCGCGTACATCGTCGGAATGCTTGGCGATGTCGACGGAATCGATGTTGGCGCCAGTTTCGCCAATGACTGTGGCGACATTACCGAGCGCCCCTGGCTCATTGAGGACCGAAACAAGGAGACGGACGGGGAACAGGCTGCCCGAAGCGCTCTCGACATCCCATCGCACGTCGAGCCAGCGCTCCGGCTGATCGTCGAACTGGGTCAGCGCCGGCGACTGGATCGGGTAGATGACGACCCCCTCGCCCGGCGTCAGAATGCCGACGATGCGATCGCCCGGCACCGCGCCGCCATTGGGCGCGAAACTCACCGGCAGATCGCCACGCAGACCACGGATGGGAATACCTGTCGCCGACTCGACGGCTCCTGCGGCTGGCGTTGCCCCATTGGCCGTCTTCTTCGCCTTCGCCGACTGCTTTCCGGTGCGCGCGGCCGGACGATCCAGCGCGATGTCTGGATAGACCGCTTTCACCACGTCACCGGAATACATCTCGCCACGGCCGACCGCCGCCAGCACGTCCTCGACGCTCTGACGCGCCAGGCGCGGCAGCGCTCCTTTGAGCCGGTCGTCCGAATAGGTCTTGCCGCTGCGCTCGAAAGCGCGGGTGACGATCTGGCGACCGAGGCCGGAATATTGTTCGCGCACCGCATCGCGCGTGGCGCGGCGAATGGAAGCGCGCGCCTTGCCGGTGACGACGAGGGATTCCCAGGCCGGCGGCGGCGTCTGGCCCTCCGCCGTCACGATCTGCACTTCATCGCCGTTCTGCAATTCCGACAACAACGGCGCGATGTGGCCGTTGATGCGCGCGCCCACCGCGTGATTGCCGACATCGGTATGAACAGCATAGGCGAAGTCGATCGGTGTCGCGCCGCGCGGCAGCGCGATGAGGCGCCCCTTCGGCGTGAAGCAGAAAACCTGATCGTGGAACAGTTCGAGCTTGGTATGCTCGAGAAAGTCTTCCGGCGTATCGCCCTGGTTGAGGGCATCGATGGTGCGCCGCAGCCACGCATAGGCGCGGCTCTCGCCCGACAGCCGCTCTGTGTCGACCGTATGGCCGTCCTTGTAGAGCGCGTGCGCGGCAATGCCGTTATCGGCGACCTCGTTCATTTCGCGCGTGCGCACTTGCAGCTCGACGCGCTGGCTGCCGGGGCCGACCACGGTGGTGTGGACCGAGCGATAGTCGTTCTGCTTCGGCGTCGAGATATAGTCCTTGAACCGCCCCGGCACATTCGGCCAGCGCGTATGAACGACGCCGATGACGCGATAACAATCCTCGATCGTCGGCACGACGATGCGGAAACCGAAGATATCCGACAATTGTTCGAAGCCGATCGACTTGCGCTCCATCTTGCGCCAGATCGAATACGGCGTTTTCTCGCGCCCCTTTACTTCCGCCGTGATGCCGCGATCACTCAGCGCGTCGGAGAGTTCCTTCTCAATGCGCTTGATCAATTCGCCGTTGGAGCGCCGTAGCACGTCGAGCCGCTCGTCGATCATGGCGGCCGCTTCCGGCATCAACGTGCGAAACGATAGATTCTCCAACTCGTCGCGCATCGCCTGCATACCCATGCGGCCGGCGAGCGGCGCATAGATGTCGAGCGTCTCCTGGGCAATGCGCCGACGCTTTTCCGGCGGCACATATTGCAACGTGCGCATGTTGTGCAGGCGATCGGCTAATTTCACCAACAGCACGCGAATGTCGTCAGCCACCGCCAGCAACATGCGGCGGAAATTCTCCGCCTGCTCCGCCTGTTTGGAAACCAGATCGAGCCGCTTCAGCTTGGTCAGGCCATCGACGAGCCGACCGATCTCTTCGCCGAAAATCTGATCGATCTCTTCGCGCGTAGAGGCCGTGTCTTCGATCGTATCGTGCAGAACCGCCGCGACGATGGTCGCGTCGTCCAGGCGCAGGCCCGTCAGAATGGCGGCGACTTCGAGGGGATGCGAGAAATAGGGATCGCCGGACGCGCGTTTCTGCGCACCATGCGCTTTCATCGCATAGACATATGCCCGGTTAAGCAGATCCTCGTCGGCCTGCGGATTATACTTCCGCACACGGTCGACGAGTTCGTATTGCCTCATCATTGGTATCGAGCCAGCAGTCAGACGCGCTCACAGGCGCGCCTCAACCACATATCGGGGCATTTGCCGGTGCTGGCAAGCCAAACACGGACTTGGCGCAGCGTAAGCCGATGAAAAAACGCTTATTCGGCGTCTTCTTCAGTTTCAGCCGGGGGCACCAGGCCTTCGAGACCGCGCAACAGGTCTTCTTCGGTCATGCGGTCGAACTGAACGTCGCCAGCCGCATCGCTCTGCTCACCAGCAGGCGCCAGCGCCGGCACCACTTCGGCCTCCGGCTCGTCGACCTCGACATGCTTCTGCAGCGAGTGAATCAGATCCTCTCGGAGATCGTCGGGCTGCAGCGTGCCATCGGCGATTTCACGCAGAGCGACGACCGGGTTTTTATCGCGGTCGCGATCAACGGTGATCGGCTGGCCGGACGCGATCATGCGGGCGCGATGGCTGGCGACGAGCACCAGGTCAAAGCGGTTTTCAACCTTGTCGATACAATCTTCGACGGTGACGCGGGCCATGAGAGCCTCCAAAAACGGGCGAACGAGCGCCAAAAATGCTGAGATTCCAGTTCGGGTACACGTTGGGCGCCGCGAAAGCAACCCTAAAGCGCCGAGGCGATCTTCTAAAGCTTGAGTAAATTTGACCGGCGCGATCAATTTTCGCTTGCAGTAATCATGGCGGCAATTATCTTGCCCATCGGAGTCGGTTGGAAATTTACCCGCGCGGCCAATAACATACGAATTTACGGCGTGCCGGCAAATGGTATGGGGATAAGCGGCTCGGCGAATACCTTCCAGTACGACGCAAAATATTGCCGCGAATGTCGTGTATGCAGTTAGTGAGGCCGCATATTGCACGTTGGCTGCGATTGTTTGTAGGCGAGCGGCTTTTCGCCTGACCAAAGTTTTTAAGTAACTGTAACTACTCGATAATTCCGAGAAATGCGGATATAGTACGATGGCAAACGACGAACGGATTGCACTATTCATTGATGGCGCAAATCTCTACGCGACCGCGAAAACGCTCGGCTTCGATATCGATTACAAGAAGTTGCTGAAAGAATTTCAAACGCGCGGCCGGTTGATCCGCGCGTTCTATTACACCGCGCTGGTCGAGGATCAGGAATATTCCTCGATCCGCCCGCTCATCGACTGGCTCGATTACAACGGCTTTTCGGTCGTCACCAAGCCGACGAAGGAATTCGTCGATTCCCTCGGCCGTCGTAAGGTCAAGGGCAACATGGATATCGAGCTGGCTGTCGATGCCATGGAGATGGCCGGCTTCATCGATCACATGATTCTGTTTTCCGGCGACGGTGATTTCCGTTCCCTGGTCGAAGCCGTGCAGCGCCGTGGCGTGCGTGTCTCGGTGGTTTCCACCGTGACCACCCACCCACCCATGGTGGCGGACGAGTTGCGCCGTCAGGCCGATGAGTTCATCGACCTCCTCGCTCTCGCCCAGAAGGTGGGACGCGAGCAGACCGAACGTTCGCAACGGCCGATGGGCGAACGCCGGCCGATGCCGGTCGGGCCGGCGAGTCATCCGCTGGACGACCCCGACAACTGATCGTTCGCCATGGCGAGAGCTGCGGCTGCGGCCTCAAGCACCGGCCCTGGGCGGGATTGTCCGCTCTGCCCTCGGCTGATGGAATTTCGCCTCGACGCGCGGGCGAAAGAGCCCTTGTGGCATAACGCGCCGGTGCCGAGCTTCGGCCCCGCCGATGCACGACTCTTGATCGTCGGCCTGGCGCCAGGCCTGCGCGGCGCCAATCGCACAGGCCGCCCCTTCACCGGCGACTATGCCGGCGATCTGCTTTACGCCACGCTGTGTGACTATGGCTTCGCCGAGGGCGTCTACGAACAACGTCCTGACGACAGCCTGAAGCTCATCGACTGCCGGATCACCAATGCGGTGCGATGCGTGCCGCCGCAGAACAAGCCGACACCCGCCGAGATCAACACCTGTCGGCGTTTTCTCAACACCACCATCGCTGACGATCCGCGCCTCGAGGCCATCGTCGCGCTCGGCCGCATCGCCCATGAAAGCTTGTTGCGCGCGGTGGGCGCCAAGCTCTCGGCGCATCCCTTCGGCCATGGCGCACAGCACGACTTGCGATTGGCGAACGGACGCAGCGTGCGCCTGTACGACAGCTATCATTGCTCGCGCTACAACACGAATACCGGCGTGCTGACACCAAAAATGTTTCAGCAGGTCTTCGCCGCCGTGCGTGCCGCCCTGCCCCGATAACCCTGTTTATCAGGAAGACTTGAGGAAGCGCGGCACCTTCTCCTCCAGGATCCGCACCAATGCCGGCTCCATGTAGGCGAAGTCGTCGGGGATATCCAAGCAGATGATCCGTGCCCGCTTCAGGTCGGCTTTAAAGCGACGTTGCAGTTTGCTGCGATGCGCCTTCTCCATGACGAAGATGATGTCGGCCCAGCGCACCAGTTCGGCATCCAACGGGGTTTCAGCATCGTTGTTCGTGCCGGCTGACATCACTTCGATATCTGGATAATTGGCGAACACCTGTTCGGCCGTCGGGCTGCGCAATCGGTTCTGACTGCAGACGAACAAGACGTTCTTCATTCACGATCCACGCGGCGAATATTTTCACTCGGTGAGCAGCATATACGAAAAAGCCCCGGCCAAATGCCGGGGCTCAAGATCCGCCCGATCCTAGTTGTCCCAGATCTATTGCTCAGAGGGAGCGGATTGAAATGGAGGCCAATTTCAATCTCACTGGTTAGCCCAGGTTCACGAGGTGCGGTGTGTCCGGCCGGGGTATTGCGCCCCCCGGCCGAAACTTTTGTTGATTAGAAGGTGCGCTCGACGCGAACGCGACCCGTCCAGTTGCTCGGATTGACATTGGCGAGAACGCCGAGGCCAGCCGGAACCGACAGAGGCAGGCTCTGGTTCAGACGGGCGTAGGACAGTTCGACACCGATGTCGAAGTTACGCACCGGCGACCAGATGATGTCGCCCATGACGTTCCAAGCCGTGGCATTCGACAGACCGCCGTTGGCCCAAGCCGTGTTGCGGGTGACGTTGCCCGGCATGACGCGCGCGTAAGAAGCCAACAGGTTCGAACGCAGCGACGGGGTCCAGTAGTGGGTCAAGATACCGGCGATCGACCAGGCCTTCGTCTGTTCCGAACCACCGATCGTGCAGGCCGCGTTCACGCAGAACAGCGTGACGTTGCGGTCAGAACGCAGGAAGCCGCCCAGGAAGTTACCCGTAGTGGCGGTCGAACCGGCGTTCATGCCCGGGCCGACGACATAGTCGAGAGCGCCGACGCCATAGCCAGCCCAAACCTGGATGCTGTCACCAGCAGCGATCATCGGCAGGTTGACCTTCAGGCCACCGCTAACCGCCCAGCCGGTGCTGCGCACGAGCGGACCGGCATTGCCGACAACCGCGAGGTTGGCATTGCCGAAGGTCGCGGTGTTTTCGAGCACGACACCCGACAACATCGCAGAACCCCACGACTGGTCGACGCGAACGTTACCGACGAGAGCCGGCAGGCGCTGCGCGATCGGGCCAGCGGTCGCCGCCGTGGCGGTGAACGGATTGGCGCCGAGCGTGTTGACGGCCATCGACATCGGCAGATCGCCACGGTTTTCAAGCGCGACGGTCGCCGAGAAGCCACCACCGAAGGTCGCCGTATAAGCGAGCTGACGGATGCCGCTCGGGAACGACGAGTTCCACATCGAGTGGTAGTTGAACGACGGCAGGAAGGTGAAGTTCGACGACGCCTGACCGACGGTGAAGCCGGCGAAACGGATGTAGGCCGCTTCAACGGTGGTGGAGTTGGCATTGCCGCCAGCGAAGCTGCCGCTGGTGTAGTTGCCGGTCGACAGACCGCTGCCGGCGTGGAGACGCAGGCTCATGACCGTCTGCACGGTGCCCCAAGCGGACTGGGTGCGGGCGTCCATCTGCACGATACCGCGTGCGTACCAGCCGTACTGGTCAACGCCGTTCGAAGAGATGAATGTGCCGGAATTGCCGGTCGAACGATGTCCAACCGCGTTCTTCGCCGGGGTGTACCACATATCGACACGGACGCGGCCGCCGACCTTCAAGCAGGTGTCGGTGCCCGGAATCCAATAGAAGCCTGCGCCATAAGCGTCGCAAACCCGCACGTATTCGACAGGAGCCGCCTTGCGCGAGGGCAGATCCGCCGCCTGCGCACCGGCCACGGCGAGCAGAGCCGCCGATGAACCGAGCAATAGGCTCTTGGTGAATGTCATTACTAAACCTCCAGAGTGGAATAAATGCAGGAGGCCCGGTTCACGGATGTCTCTCCTGCACACCGCGCGGGTACGGGGCCCACACAACGGTTTTGTGAAGGTTTTTTAGCGTGGGCGATTTGTTCGCATCCCGCACCAAGTTCGTCGGGAGGTGTGGTCATAAGGCCACACAAAATTGCCACGATTGTCCACAGCAGCCACCAAAATGCCGCCGTTGCACGACGAATCCTCCGCACGACGACGGATGCCAAACCATGCAAAATAATGCTGGTCTTCGACCACGTGCCGTTGCGCGGGGCGGAAATAAAGCAATATATTGCATAACTGCCAGCTAAAGCGGCACGGGGCCTGCTGCGCTCCGAGGTGAGGAAACAGGACGGACGTCGCCGTTTGACGCGCAAAATCTTCCGGGAGCTTCCCTTATGAGAGTCAATGACGGACGCAAGTTCGGTTTGTCACGCCATGTGAGCGCCACGATTCTGATCGTAACAGCGAGCGTCAGCCAAGCCGCAACACCCACCCCAGACCGATCGGCGCTCGCGCAAGCCTGTCCGAACCTGCAGAGCAAGACGGTGGAAGCCGGCCGCGTCGGCCTTCCCAGCGGCACGGCCACCATCACCGCAGCGAAGCTCATCGCCGCTGTCACGACGGCACCGGCCTTCGCCGAATATTGCCAAGTGCTCGGCACCATCGCACCGCTGACGGCAGGTGCCGATCCCATCCGGTTCCAGATCAACCTGCCGACGACCTGGAACGGCAAAGCCGTGATGATCGGCGGCGGCGGCTTCAACGGCACACTGACCGATGCGGCAGCGCCTCTGCGCGACGCGGCATCCGGCCAGCCGCAGCCCATCACCCAGGGCTTTGCCACGTTCGGTACCGATTCCGGGCATGATGCCAGCAGCTATGTGAACACCGATCCGGCGAAGTTCGCGCTCAACGATGAGATGTTTCTCAACTTCGCCCACCAGGCCTACAAGAAGGTGCGCGACGTGGCCCAAGAGGTCATGCTCGCCTACTACCTCAGCAAACCGACCAAGCAATATTTCTACGGAGGCTCGGAAGGCGGCCGCGAAGGCCTGACCATGGCGCAGCGCTATCCCGACGATTTCGATGGCATCGTTTCGGTCGTGCCAGTCATTTATTGGACCGGCCTCTTCAACGGCTTCGTCAACTACACCCTGCCGCAGTTCAACGGCGGCGCACTGAACGCCGCCAAGATCAATCTTCTCGCTCGGACGATCAACAGCGCCTGCGACGGTTTGGACGGGATCGCCGACGGCGTTGTCAGCAACTATCTCGCCTGCCCCGCCAAGATCGATCTGCAATCGCTGCGCTGTGCCGCTGGCGCCGATACGGGCGACACCTGCCTGTCGGACGCGCAGCTTACGACTTTGAAAGCCGCTTACGATCCGACGGTGATGCCCTTCGCGCTGGCCAATGGACTGACGACTTATCCTGGCCGCCTCTACGGCGGCGAGATTCAATTGGGCGGCGAAGGTGTCGCCCGATGGATCAGCAATGGCACCATGCCATCGCCGCTGCCGACCGCCAATGATGGTCGCGGTGTCATCTATGGCAGCAGCTATGTCCGCTACGTCATCGCGCGCGACGCCAATTTCGACATCCGCACCTATAATCCCTCTAAGTTCCAACAGCGCATTCAAGACGTGTCGGCGCTGATGGATTCAAGCAATCCCGATCTCTCCGCTTTCCTCAAGCGCGGCGGCAAATTGATCATCAAGGAGAATACGGGTGATTGGGCGCAGAGCCCGTTGGCCGGCATTCAATATTACCAGAACGTGGTGGCACGTATGGGACAGAGCGATGTGGACACGTTCCTGCGGCTCTACGTCTCGTCCGCTTCTTCTCACGCGGGTGGCGCGGCCAGCCTCACCACCGGAACGGAAGTGCCCACCCATCATGATCTGCTTACGACGCTCGACGCCTGGGCCAGCACCGATACGCCACCACCGGATGCTTTGATCCAAGTCCGCAACGACAAGACGACACCTTTCGCCAAGCGCGCCGCAAGACCAATGTGCCGCTATCCGTCTTATCCGCACTATGCCGGCGGTGATCCCCTGCAAGCGACAAGCTACCGCTGCGAAGTCTCCGCGCCTTAAAGCAAGGTGCTCTCCACACCGGACATGAAAAAGCCCCGGCTTGACGCCGGGGCTTTAGAGCGGCCCGTTTCCTCGTGGTCCCAGATCTCTGCTCAGAGGGAGCGGATTGAAATGGAGGTTGAACTTCAATCTCACCAACGTCCGGGTGTCACGAAGCGCGGCCATTCCGGCCGGGGTATTGCGCGCCCCGGCCGAAACTCAGTTGATTAGAACGTACGCTCGACGCGGACGCGACCCGTCCAGTTGCTCGGGCTGACGTTGGCGAGTGTGCCAAGGCCCGCCGGAACCGAGAGCGGCAGCGACTGCTTCAGCTTCGCGTAGGACAGTTCGACACCGATGTCGAAGTTACGCACCGGCGACCAGATCAACTGGCCAGCGACCTGCCACAGATCAGCCTTCGACAGGCCACCCTGCGCCCAAGCCGTGTTCTGCGTGACGCTGCCCGGAGTGATGCGCGTATACGCACCCATCAAGGTCGAACGCAGCGACGGGGTCCAGTAGTGGACGAACATCGCGACGATGTTGAGCGCCTTGGTCTGTTCCGCGCCGCCGACGGTGCAAGCCGCATTGACGCAGTACAAGGTCATATTGCGGTCGACACGCAGGAAGCCACCAAGCCAGCTACCCGTATTCAGGAAGTTGGCGTTGGCACCGATACCCGTGACGTAGTCAAGAGCGCCGACACCGTAGGCCACCGTGGCCAGGAAGTGGTCGCCTTGGGCCAGCATCGGCAGGTTGATGCGGACGTTACCGCTCACCGCCCAGCCAGTACGATTGATCGACGGGCCAGCGTTGCCGACCACCGCAAGCGGGGCGTTGCCGAACGTCGCATTGTTCTGCAACACCACGCCGGACACCATGACCGTGCCCCAAGCCTGATCGACCCGCAGGTTACCGACGAGAGCCGGCAAGCGCTGGGCCATGGGACCCGCCGTCGCCGCCGTGGCGGTGAACGGGTTGGCGCCGAGCGTATTGGCCGAGGTCGAGAGATTCAGCTCACCCCGGTTTTCCAAAGCGAGGGTTGCCGAGAAGCCACCACCGAAGGTCGCCGTATAAGCGAGCTGGCGGATGCCGTTCGGGAAACCGCCGTACATCGGCGAGTGATAGATGTAGCCCGGCATGAACACGAAGTTCGAGGCCGCCTGACCAACGGTGAAGCCAGCGAAACGGATATAGGCCGCTTCGATGGTCGCCGTATTGGCATTACCGGCCGAGAACACGCCGGTCGAATAGCCCGGCGGGCTATTGGCGAGGCCCGAAGCCGCAGCCAAGCGCAGCGAGAAGACGGTCTGCACCGTGCCCCAGGCGGATTGGGTCCGCGCGTCCATATTGACGACGCCGCGCGCGTACCAGCCGTTCTGGTCAACGCCATTCGAGCTGATGAACGTGCCGGTGCCGCCACCGGTCGAACGATGCGAAACCGCGTTCTTCGCCGGCGTGTACCACATATCGACACGGATACGGCCACCGACCTTCAAGCAGGTGTCGGTGCCCGGAATCCAATAGAAGCCTGCGCCATAAGCGTCGCAGACCCTCACATATTCGACAGGCGCAGCTTTGCGTGATGGCAAATCTGCGGCCTGCGCCCCGGCGCCGACGAGCAGCGCCGCCGAGGTGCCAAGCAGAAGGCTCTTGGTGAGCGTCATTCGGTTCTCTCCGTAAAACTTCTAAAACACTGATTTTCAAGGCCACTTGGGAAAGCGGTTGGAACCTGAGCAACCGGCGGGCCCACTTCCCCCAGACCTGAATCCTCTTTGACCCCCGCGATTCCGATCGCCATCAACATAACCGAATATTGCCCACTATTCGCCCAAAACGGCCCTTCACAAGTATTTGAACGGTCGATTATTCAAAATTGTGGCCAGAACGACACACAGAAAGCAATATATACTATATAATACTTATATTTACTTAGATTTTTAAAAATATTCAGACCAATACTTCAAATATGACAAGCTCGACTGCCAAGCTCGTAGTTCTACCAATGCCAAATTGTCGCGCTAGTCTCGAAACAACGTGATCGAGGGGGAGGACTGGCAGCGCCTGGAAGCGCGATCCCAGTACAACGGCCCTAACGGCCATGCTTGCATGAGCCGCGGCAAGAACATCAATTGAACTCTCCGGTGTAGAAAAAGGCACGAAAAAGCCCCGGCGTCGACGACGCCGGGGCCCGAGGCCTTAATCCCCATGATCCGGATCTGCTGCTCAGAGGGAGCGAATTGAAACGGAGGTTGTTTTCAATCTAGCCGCCCGGGATTCGGGGCGTGCAGGCCATTCCGGCCGGGGTATTGCGCCCCCCGGCCGAAACGTCAGTCGATTAGAAGCTGCGCTCGACGCGCATACGGCCCGACCAGTTGTTCGGGTTGACGTTGGCGAGAACGCCAAGGCCAGCCGGAACCGACAGCGGCAGGCTCTGGTTCAGACGGGCGTAGGACAGTTCGACACCGATGTCGAAGTTACGCACCGGCGACCAGATCAGGCTGCCCATGACGCCCCACACGTTGGCCTTGGACAGACCGCCCTGCGACCAAGCGGTGTTCTTGGTGACGCTGCCCGGATCGATCTGCGTATAGGTGCCGATCAAATTCGAACGCAGCGACGGGGTCCAGTAGTGGGTGAAGATACCCGTCACGTTGAACGCACGGGTCTGCTCCGAACCACCGGCCGTGCAGGCCGCATTGACGCAGAACAGCGTCATGTTGCGATCCATGCGCAGGAAGCCGCCGAGATAGTTGGCAGCGATCGCCGTGTTCGAGTTCACGCCAGCCGACGTGACGTAGTCGAGCGCGCCGACACCATAAGCAGCCCACACCTGGACGTGATCGCCAGCGGCGAGCATCGGCAGGTTGACCTTCAGGCCACCGCTGACCGCCCAGCCCGTGCGACGGACCTGCGGACCGGCGTTGCCAACGACCGCGAGAGCGGCGTTGCCGAACGTGGCAGTGTTTTCAAGCACCGCGCCCGACACCATGGCCGAACCCCAGGCCTGGTCGATACGCAGGTTGGCGACAACAGCCGGCAAACGCTGCGCGATCGGGCCAGCGGTCGCCGCCGTGGCGGTGAACGGGTTGGCGCCGAGCGTGTTGACCGCGTTCGAGTTGGTCAGCTCACCCCGGTTTTCCAGAGCGATGGTCGCCGAAAAGCCGCCACCGAAGGTCGCCGTGTAGGCGAGCTGACGGATGCCGTTCGGGAAACCCGCGTTCCAGATCGAGCCGTAGTGGTAGGCCGGCAGGAACGTGAAGTTCGAGGCGGCCTGACCGACGGTGAAGCCGGCGAAACGGATATAGGCCGCTTCGATGGCCGTCGAGTTGGCGTTACCAGCCGCGAAGACGCCGCCGGAATAGCCCGGACCCGTGGTGGCGAGGCCGGAAGTCGCGGCCAGGCGCAGGGCGAACACGGTCTGCACCGTGCCCCAAGCGGACTGGGTGCGGGCGTCCATGTTGACGATGCCGCGAGCGTACCAGCCGTACTGGTCAACCGCGTTCGACGAGATGAACGTGCCGGCGCCGCCGCCGGTCGAACGATGCGAAACCGCATTCTTCGACGGGGTGAACCACATGTCGACACGGACACGACCGCCAACCTTCAAGCAGGTGTCGGTGCCCGGGATCCAATAGAAGCCCGCGCCGTAAGCGTCGCAGACTCGCACATATTCAACAGGAGCCGCCTTGCGCGACGGGAGATCCGCCGCCTGGGCGCCGGCCACGGCGAGCAGAGCCGCCGATGATCCGAGCAGTAGGCTCTTGGTAAGCGTCATTTTATTCAGCCTCCATAAATACGAAACGCCGGCCTCTGATTCCGGCGCTACCTGCCAAGCTTTAGCTTAAAGCCTCCGCTTTGTGCAATGTTTGTGACAAAGCCTAGGCAGTGTGACCGAAAAGTGGCGAAAGCGTCGCAATTGGATGCTCTCGGGAGCCGAACATGTCGTTTCCCGAATTGTGTTGTCAGGAGGTCACAATTTTACGGCCGCGACTGCCCCACAGCGGCTCCAGCGCCAAGCGAATGATGGGTGGTAATTCTACGATCGCGATAGTCGCAGCGATTCAACCGCCCTGCTCCACCGTCATAAAACAGTCGCTCGACGGCTGAAAATCGTGGCGATCCCGTGAATCATGACGTCAATTGCCTGTGGACAAGGGCACAAAGCCCGGCGGATCAGCGCCCAGGCGCCACATTTGGGCTCACGGCGTTTTTGCCGGGCGTGAACCAGCCCTCGACGCGCACGCGGCCACCGACCTTGATACAGGTATCCGAGCCCTGAACACGCACGAAGCCCGGCCCGTAGGCATCGCAATTCATGGTTCTCTGGGCCGCGGGGGCCTTGCGCGACGGTTGCGGCCCCGCTGCTTGCGCACCGGATCCGGCGAACAGCAAACACGTCACGATGCCCAGACAACTCCTGCTCACCCGCATGCGACCCCTCTCGAACCTCATCGATTTCAAGCAGAGGAATTTGACGGCAACAAGCCTGCTGAAAATGACCCGCTTGCCCGAAAATGAAAAAGCCCCGGCGCTCAGCGCCAGGGCCGAAGTCCGCCCGGTTCTCCATAATCCCGGATCTGTTGCTCAGAGGGAGCGGATTGAAACGGAGGCCAATTTCAATCTTGCCGATTGTCCAGGTTTTACGGAGTGCGGTCGTTCCGGCCGGGGTATTGCGCCCCCCGGCCGAAACCTTATGCGATTTTAGAACGTGCGCTCGACGCGAACACGACCCGTCCAGTTGCTCGGGCTGACCTGAGCCAGCGTGCCGAGACCGACCGGAACCGAAAGCGGCAGGCTCTGGTTCAGGCGGGCGTAGGACAGTTCGACACCGATGTCGAAGTTACGCACCGGCGACCAGATCAGGCTGCCCATGATGCCCCACACGTTGGCATCCGACAGACCGCCCTGAGCCCAAGCGGTGTTCTTGGTGACATTGCCGCGCATGATGCGAGCGTACGAACCGATGAGGTGCGAACGCAGCGACGGGGTCCAGTAGTGGGTGAAGATCGCCGCGGCGCTGAACGCCTTGGTCTGCTCCGAACCACCGATCGTGCAAGCCGCGTTGACGCAGTACAGCGTCACGTTGCGGTCGGCACGCAGGAAGCCGCCCAAGTAGTTACCCGAAACCGGCGGGTTGGTGTTGATGCCGGAGTTGGTCACGTAGTCGAGCGCGCCGACGCCGTAGGCCACCCAAGCCTGGATGCTGTCGCCCTGGGCGAGCATCGGCAGGTTGATGCGCAGACCACCGCTGACCGCCCAGCCCGTGCTACGGACCTGCGGACCGGCGTTGCCAACGACCGCGAGAGCGGCGTTGCCGAACGTGGCGGTGTTTTCGAGCACCGCGCCGGACAGCATCGCGGAACCCCACGGCTGATCGATGCGGATGTTACCGACGAGGGCCGGCAGACGCTGCGCGATCGGGCCAGCGGTCGCCGCCGTGGCGGTGAACGGGTTGGCGCCGAGCGTGTTGACCGCGTTCGAGTTGGTCAGCTCACCGCGGTTTTCCAGGGCGATGGTCGCCGAGAAGCCGCCGCCGAAGGTCGCCGTGTAAGCGAGCTGACGGATGCCGTTCGGGAAGCCCGAAGTGAACATCGTGTGATACTGGAACGGCGGCAGGAACGTGAAGTTCGAAGCCGCCTGACCGACGGTGAAGCCGGCGAAACGGATGTAGGCCGCTTCGATCGACGCGTTCGAGGCGTTACCAGCCGCGAACACGTTGTTGGTGTAGCCCGGCGGCGTGTTGGCGAGGCCGGAGGCCGACATCAAGCGCAGGGTGAAAACCGTCTGTACGGTGCCCCAGGCGGACTGGGTGCGGGCGTCCATGTTGACGATGCCGCGAGCATACCAGCCGTTCTGGTCGACGCCGTTCGACGAGATGAACGTGCCGGGCGCAGCAGTGCCGGTCGAACGATGCGTAACCGCATTCTTCGCCGGAGTGTACCACATGTCGACACGGACGCGGCCACCGACCTTCAAGCAGGTGTCGGTGCCCGGAATCCAGTAGAAGCCCGCGCCGTAGGCGTCGCAGACTCGCACGTATTCGACAGGCGCGGCCTTGCGCGATGGCAGGTCCGCCGCCTGGGCCGCCGCGACGGACAGGATACCTGCCGCGCTGCTCGCCAGTAGCATCTTAAATTGTTTCACTCTTGCTCTCCTCTGAGACACGCCCCCGTCTGTGTCGGTCGGCATATTCACAGTCATGCCCCGCCCGATCCGAGAGAGATCGAGTCGCAGCCAGAGAGACTTTGACGGGATTGTGACGGGCGACTATAGGCTACACGCCCGCGCGCAGTAGTTTGTAACGGTGAAAATATATTAATTACAGATAGATAAGCATAACAATATCGAGGCTTTTTCGAACCTTGAACGCGTTCTAATTCGGGCGGAAATTGCCACAATTGATAATTGCAACAAATCAGGTCAGCCGGCCACCCGCCGGATTCAATTGCTGAGGAAAACAATCTAATATATTGTTCTATATGCTTATTTCTAAATCACGAATCTCCACAACCCGCTTCCCGCCGCGTTGCAAGCGACCCGGCGCCCAAACCCGGCAATCACACGCCGAAGAGAGCCTCCTGGGCCCCTCCTCCGGCATCGCGTTTTTTCGCTGGCCGAAACTCGTCATCACGGCACGCACGGCCGCCAACTTTCATGCAAGTATCGGTGTTGGATTCCAGTAATACCCGGTGCCATAGGCGTCACAAATAGGTACATATTGAATAGGAATGGCTTGGCGGAAGATAAATTCGCCGCCTGGCCCAGAGTGTGCATCGCAACAGGCTGCATGCTACTGACCAAAACTACCCTGAGACGTTTAATATTGCTTTGCTCTGCTTTATGGCGAGGCGAGCAATCGAGAAAAATTTTGCACGAAATGCTTCAACCCACTATAAAACCGATGCCTGTTGTCCAGGCACTTTTTCAGGAGGCTGCTCTCTTCCTGCTCATCGACCGTAAAAGAACGATCATAATTATAAATAGAACGATCAGGGACTAGGTTTGGAAACACCCAGGACACCGTGTGCGGACACGGTAACGTATTGTCTGGAAAAGATTTTACAGGATCCAACGTTCGCCACGTCGGATCGCCTGTCGGCGTTTTTGCGCTATATCGTCACTGAAACCCTGGCCGATCGCGGCAGCCGACTGAAGGGTTACAATGTCGCTCTCAGCGTATTTTCGCGCGGCGAAAAGTTCGATCCGCAAACCAATTCTGTCGTCCGAGTCGAAGCGACTCGCCTGCGCAAGCAGCTCGCTGCCTATTATGCCGGCCCCGGCGCCGATGATCCGCTCGAAATCCGGGTCAATCGCGGCAGTTACGTGCCCGAGTTCATCGAGCGGGCCGGATCGGCGTCCTCTACTGCGGTGGATACGGACGCCCCCGCCCTCGAACCCTCCGCCGTAGAACAGCCGATCGCCCCCTCGGCAAGAACGCCCTGGCTGTTGGCCGCCGCGACGCTCGTCGCCTTGTTCGTCGCGATCGCGGCCCTCGCCTATCGGGTCGGTCAGGCCTCCTATGTCGAAGAAACCCCTATCGCCATTGGGCCGATCTGGTCTCAGCCCCCATCGCTGGCCGTGGCGCAACTGGAATTGCCGCCTGAAAGCGGCATTTCGCAATTCCAGGCCAACGCTTTGGCCCGCGAAGTGGCGGCGGGGCTCGGCCGGTTTGAAATCATCCGCGTCCGCGAAGTCGATCCCGACGCGACGGCCGCGCCCGGCACGGAATATGTGCTGGCGGGCGGTGTCGGCCGCGCCGGCGGCGAACGTCACAACGTTTCGTTCCGTCTGATCCGGGCCGCTGACAACCAGATCATCTGGAGCAAAACCTACGATCATCTGCCCAGCGATTTGACCGCCGACCACCGGCTGAAGATCGTCGCCGATCTCGCCAACACGCTCGCGCGCACGCACGGCGTCATCTTCGTCGATCGCTATCGGCAGACACCCGATCTCGGCCCCAACTCGAAGGGGTTCGAATGCGTGGTCTACGGCTCGCGCTATTTCAACGCGCCGACACGACAGTCCTTCGATGATGCCACCGCCTGCCTGGAGCGCACCGTCAAGGCCGATCCGAAATCCAGTATCGGCCATGCCATGCTGGCGATCATGCTCATCGATGGCTATGTCAAAGGCTATCGAACCGAGGCCGACGAGCCGGTCACGCATGCCGCCGTCGCCGCGAACGAAGCGGTCGATCTGGCGCCGCAATCGGCCCGCGCGCATCTGGCACTTTTCCTCACGCGCTTTCATGAGCGGCGTTTCGCCGACGCCTACGAGTCGGCGCGACGCGCACTATCCCTCAATCCCTTCTCGACCGAGATCAAAGCCCGCCTCGGCAGCGCCTATGCGCTGCGCGGCGAACATGTTCTCAGCCAGAATCTGCTGAACGAAGTGCTGGCGAGCACCGAGAACGCCGCCAACTGGCTGCAGTTCTACCTGTTTCTGAATGCCTATATGGCCAACGATGACGAACTGGCCACGCGCTATGTGATGCGCACCCAGACCACCCGCACGCCGCTCGGTCTGATCGCCCGCATCATCATGGCGAACCACAACAAGAACGCGCATCTGGTCGCCAAATGGAAGTCGCATCTGACGCAACACTTCCCACGTTTCGCCAGCGATATCCCCGGAGCCTTGGCGCGGCTGGAAATGGCGAAGCCCATTCGCGAGCGCATTCTCGCCGATCTCATGGCCGCCGATGCGTTCGCACAAGCCGCGCAGCCCAACGCTCAATGAAATAGGGATAGTTTAACCGCGATCGCGCAGCAGGCGCGCTTTCTCGCGGCCCCAGTCGCGCTGCTTCTCGGTCTCGCGCTTGTCGTGCAGTTTCTTGCCGCGCCCCAGGGCGATTTCCAATTTCGCCCGACCCCGCTCGTTGAAGTAAAGCTTCAACGGCACGATGGTCATGCCTTCGCGCTCGATACCCTGAGCCAGCTTGGCGATTTCGCGTTGCTTGAGCAGCAAGGTGCGCGGCCGCTTCGGTTCGTGATTGAAACGGTTGGCCTGCAGATATTCGGGAATGTTGGCGTTGATAAGCTGCACTTCGCCGGCCTTGGTGACGCCGACATAGCTTTCGGCGATCGTCGCCTTGCCAGTGCGCAAGGATTTCACTTCGGTGCCGGTGAGAACCAAGCCCGCTTCAAGCTTTTCGCCGATCTCAAATTCATACCGCGCCTTGCGGTTTTCCGCCGCGATCTTGAACCGCGGCTCCGGCTTCTGCGCCAAAACTCAAACTCCTGAAGGCTGCACCACGAGATGCAGCCAGACCTATGCATCATACATAGGCAACGTAAGCCGTCACTGCGAGCCCTATTCGGCGGCCCGCGATGCGGCGGCAGCGATCAGGCCCGCATGGACCATGGCTTCGCGCAGTTTCGCCTTGTTGGTTTCCACCATCGGCACCAGCGGCAGGCGGACGTCCTCGGTCATACGGCCGAGCACCGACAGGCCATGCTTGGCGCCGGTGACACCGGCTTCCAGGAAGGTCGCCAGATGCAGCGGCGTCAGCCGGTCCTGAATGGCGAGCGCTTGCTTGGCATCGCCGCGATCCCAGGCTTCCTGCAATTGCGAACAGGGCTTGGGCGCGATGTTCGACACCACCGAGATGCATCCATGCGCACCGGCGGCCAGGCACGACAGCGCCGTGATGTCATCGCCGGAGAACTGGATGAAATCCGGTCCCATGGCGGCGCGCTGCATGGAAATGCGGCCGACATTGCCGGTCGCGTCCTTCACACCGGCGATGTTCTTGAGCTCGAACAGCCGCGTCATCGTCTCCACCGACAGGTCGACCACCGAGCGCGGCGGAATGTTGTAGATGATGATCGGCAGACCGATCGCATCGTTCACCGCCTTGAAGTGGCGATACATGCCTTCCTGGTTCGGCTTGTTGTAATAGGGCGTCACCACCAGCACGGCGCTGGCGCCCGCCTTCTCGGCATGGCGGGCCAGCTCCACCGCCTCGGCGGTATTGTTGGAGCCGGCACCGGCGATCACCGGCACCCGGCCCTTGGCCTCGGCGATGCAGATTTCGACGACCTTGCGGTGCTCGTCATGGGACAGGGTCGGGCTCTCGCCGGTCGTGCCCACGGGCACGAGGCCATGGATGCCCTCCGTGATCTGCCAGTCGACCAGTTTACGGAAGGCGGCCTCGTCAACCTTGCCGTCACGGAACGGCGTCACGAGAGCTGTCATCCATCCCTTGAGCGGGGCCTTGGTCATCACCGGAATTCCCTTGCTGTACGGACGGCAGGGGCCGCCGCACGGTCGCCGCATTCGCAGGCGACTCTGAAACTGAATTGATAGCCCTTTGCCTCCTTGGTGGAAAGAGGCTGCGGATTGCCCCTGGTGCCCCGATTCCGGTTGCCAGGGTATTTCGGTGCGTATTTCAGCGGCTTTTCAGCCGGCTGGACCTGCCGGGCGCGTCAGCCGGCACTGCGTGGTTAAGCATTGGTAAAGAACCGTCGGGCACGCTGGCCTGACGCGAACTGCCATCGGACGACACGATTAGGACCAACGACCTGAGTTTTTGCCCCAGGAAGCTTCGCCTTTGCGCTTGAGATTATCCCGATCCCTTTATGCCATAGCTCCGGCCGCCATCTTCGCTTTGGTGCCGACGGTGACAGGCATCGTACCGCCTCTGTCGGACGGCCAGCGCACGGGCTCGGTCGCGCCTCTCCTGCCCGCCTCTATTATTGCCAAGCTGAACACCGGCCTTCTGGATGCCGGCCAACCCGATCCGGCTATCGGCTTCGGCGCTCATCTCGATGCCCATCGGGCCTTGTCGCCCAGTTCGGCGGTCGCCGCGATCGACGCCTTGACCGCGCCTGCCCCGGGTCCCGCGGCCGCGCCGACCGTGACCGCCTATGCCCCCGAAGCGGCGAGCCCGGCGGCACCGACAACCGACATTCCTGCTGCTCCCCCGGTCGTCGTCGCCTTCCCGCCCCATCCGGAAGGTGCCGCCATCCGCAACGCCCTCGACGCTTATCGCAAAGGCGATCTGGCGGCGGGTGATCTAGCCGCGAAAAATGTCTCCGATCCACTGGTACGCCAGGCCCTCGAATGGAGTGCGCTGCGCCTGCAAGCCCGCCTCGCCGGCCCGGCGCGGTTGGCGGCCTTCGCCGATGGCAATCCGCAATGGCGCTCGCAGACCTTCCTGCGCGCCCGCACCGAGGACGCGCTTTACGGCGACAAGAACCTCGCCGCCGTGCGTCGCTATTTCGCCAGCCACGAACCGGTCTCCTCCTCCGGCCGCCTTGCCCAGGCGCGCCTGCTGCTGGCCGAGAAACACGTGAAGGAGGCGACCGCTCTCGTCTCGCGCGTCTGGCGCCAGGACGACATCGGCACTTGGACGGAGAATGCCTTGCAAAAGGAGTTCGGCCAGCTCCTCACCGAACAGGATCATCGCTTCCGCTCCGATCGGCTGTTCTACAAGGAGAAGCTCGCCGCCTCGATGCGCGTCGCGGCCCTCGTCTCGCCCGCCTATGTGAAGCTGGCCCAGGCGCGCAATGCGGTCGCCAACGAAGCCAGTGCCGACAAGCTGATGAATGCCGTGCCGCAACCCTTGCGCAGCGACGCCACCTATCAGTTCGCCCGTCTCCAACAATTCCGCCGCGCCGGCAAGCTCACGGAAGCCGCCGCCGTGCTCGACTCCATTCCCGACGATCCGAACGTCGTCGTCAGCGGAGATGATTGGTGGACCGAGCGACGCCTCTTGGCGCGCAAGCTGCTCGATGCCGGCGATGCCGAAACCGCTTTCCGTGTCGCCGCCAAACATAATGCGGAATCCGGCGAAGCGCGCATCGAAGCCGAATTCCATGCTGGCTGGATTGCGCTGCGCTTCCTCAACGATCCGACACGCGCGCTCGGCCATTTCGCCGCCGCGCTGGAAATCGCACAGACGCCGATCTCGCGCGCCAGAGCCGCCTATTGGCAGGCCCGCGCCGCCGAGAAGGGCGAGGAGCCGGAAGACGCCGGCCGGCTCTATGCCATCGCAGCCGAACAATCGAGCACCTACTATGGCCAATTGGCCCGCGCCCGCCTCGGCCTGCCCGACGCGCCGGTGCGCGTCGCCGATACGGTGGCGCAGGGCGACGCCCGAGACGAGCCGATCCGCGCCGTCGAAATGTTCCTGTCGATCGGCGAGAAGGATCTCGCCTTCCGCCTGACCATGGAATTGGCGCGCACCTTGGAAGACAAGGCGCAGATCGCCGCGCTCGCCGACGTGACGCGCCGCGGCGACGATGCGCGCGCCACCTTGATCGTCGGCAAGCTGGCCTCGCAACGCGGCGTGGCGCTTGACGACATCGCTTTCCCGACCTTCGGCGTACCAACCTTCACGCCCCTCGCCCGCTCAGCCGAACTGCCCATCGTCTATTCGATCGCCCGCCAGGAAAGCGCCTTCCAGGGCAATGCCCTGTCCCATGCCGGCGCCAAGGGATTAATGCAGATGATGACGCCGACGGCGCGGCGCACGGCGCAACGCGCCGGTGTCGATTTCGATGAGAGCCGCCTGCTCGGCGACGTCGCCTTCAACGCCCAGCTCGGCGCCGCCCATCTCGCCGACCTGATGGACGACTATAACAAGTCACTTATTCTGACCTTCGCCGCCTATAATGCCGGCGGCAAGCGCGTGCGCGAATGGATCGCCGCCTATGGCGATCCACGCAAGGACGGCGTCGATCCGATCGATTGGGTCGAGCGCATTCCGATCACCGAGACGCGCAATTACGTGCAGCGTGTCGTCGAAAACCTCGGCATGTATCGCGTGCGCTTGAACAGCGCGACGCCGATGCCCCGCCCGGTCGATACGGATCTGCGCGCCCGCGAAGCGCGGCTATAGGCGGGCGTTCTCGTCCGCGCTAACATGCAGTCCTCACGAGGCTCCTTCCCGCATGACTGAGTTGATCACCGGCGCAAGCCGCTTCTATACGGCGCGCGACGGCCTGCGCTTGCATCTGCTCGATTTCGGCCCGCGCCTGACGACGGCGATTCCTGTCGTCTGCCTGCCGGGCCTTGCCCGCACCGCTTCCGATTTCGAACGCCTCGCTATGGCGCTGGCGGACGGCGCCGCCGGCAAGCCGCGTCGCGTCGTCGCCTTGGACTATCGCGGCCGTGGCGCATCCGAGCGCGACAAGACCTGGCAGAACTATGATCTGCGCGTGGAGAATGACGACGTTCTCGACATGCTGACGGCGGCCGGCGTCGAACGCGCCATTTTCATCGGCACCTCGCGCGGCGGCCTGCACATCATGCTCACCGCTGCCATGCGCCCCACTCTGCTGCACGGCGCCGTCCTCAACGACATCGGCCCCGTAATCGAGACCAAGGGCCTGGCGCGCTTGCGCGGCTATATCGGCAAACTGCCCGAACCGCGCCATTGGAGCGATGCGGTCGACATCGCCAAAAGCCTGATGAGTGCCCAGTTCACCGATCTGTCCGATGCCGATTGGGACGCCTTCGCACGGCTCACCTTCGAGGAGAAGAACGGCCGGCTCGTGCCGCGCTACGACACAGCGCTTTTCCGCACGCTCGAAAGCATCGACCTGGAAAAGCCGCTGCCGACCGCCTGGCCGCAATTCGAGGGCCTGCGTCCCATCCCCACCCTGGTGCTGCGCGGCGCCAATTCCGACCTGCTCTCAGCCGAGACGGTCACCGAGATGCAGAAGCGCCATGGGCTCTGCCAGGCGCATGTGGTCGAAAACCAAGGCCACGCGCCGCTGCTGCTCGATGCGCCGACCATCGCCCGCGTCGCCCGATTCGTCGCCGAGGCCGATCCGGCCTGAGCGCGCAGGCATCGCGCGAGCCCGCCAATCCACGGAAACAACCTCCGTTACTCGCCCCGCGCGGCCGGCCACGCCCGGCTTTCGCCGTCAAGAATCAAGGATTTATGGAACCTCGGCCGGCCCGCGCCAGATGCCCCCAGAAAATCCGGTCGCAAGGCGCAATTTGGGACCGCAACCGTCCTCCTGCGCCTTGCAAAGGCCGGCCCCCTCGGGCATATGCTTCCCCGCCGGATCGGTCCTGCCGATCCGTCCCGCGCCAAATATTGCGCCGGAAGCCGGAGACGTGGCCGAGAGGCTGAAGGCGGCGGTTTGCTAAACCGTTATAGGGTTGTAAAGCCCTATCGAGGGTTCGAATCCCTCCGTCTCCGCCATCCTACTTCTCTTCGAGCTTCGCAGGATTGGCAGATCCCTGCACGAAGCCAAACTGCACGTTTCTCCCAGAGCAGATCCGTGCGGACGACCACTGCGGGCATTACGGATTGTCCGCTTACGTGCCGCGTCTTACGACCCCGTCGAACATCACCGTCCCGCAACCTGAGGTCAGCATGATTACCGGGCATGTCTTCATCGCCACCAGCCTGGATGGCTTCATCGCCAGGAGAGATGGGAGTATCGACTGGCTGCTCAGCCGCGATGATCCCAATGAAAACCACGGCTATCAAGATTTCATCAAGGACATCGACGGTCTTGTGATGGGGCGCGGCAGCTTCGAAGGAATAGCAGCTAGTGAACCTTGGCCTTATGACAGGCCCGTGGTGGTCCTCTCGAAAACCTTGGCTTCCTCTCCGGTGCCGAGCCATCTGACGGATCGCGTTCGCTTCGTGGACATGACTCCCAAGGCGGCGATGGAGATGCTGGCGATGGAAGGCTGGCGGCGCGTCTATGTCGATGGCGGCCAGATCGTGCAATCCTTCATTCGCGAGCGTTTGATTGCAGATATGGTGGTGACGCAGATTCCAGTCCTTATTGGCGAAGGCCGCCAGCTCTTCGGCCCCATCGATAGCGACATCCCGCTAATCCACGTGACGACAAAGGCATTCCCATCCGGGCTGGTGCAATCCGTCTATCGAATAGAAGCCTGATCTCTCTTGCGCGACCAGATGCAAATATCTTGCGCCGACATGATTTAGCGCTAACACTTGAGCGTCGATTGGGGACACGGGGGCATTCATGCGAATGATTGGCGCGTTGGTGATCTTGGTCGTTTCGGCAGCGCCTGCTCTGGCACTCACCTGTCGAACGGATAAGCTAGGGACCACGCGGTGTAGCGATAACACCACCTATCGCACCAACAAACTCGGCGTCACGCGCGACAATCGCGGTAACACCTGGAGAACCGACAAGCTGGGCACGACGCGGAGCAGCGATGGCACCACCTATCGCACCAACAAGCTCGGCGTCACACGCGACAATCGCGGCAACACCTGGCGAACCGATAAGCTGGGTACGACGCGGGGCAGCAACGGCATAACATGCCGAACGGATAAATTGCGGACAACGCGCTGCAACTGATCTGAAACAAGCTGCGGTTCGACAGAGACGCGGTTTCGCCCAGGAACTGCGTTTGCTTTTCTGATCTTAATTTCGAGCGGGAGAACTGAGGTTCACACCCGATCGCGCTTGCAGCGCGACCGGGCTTGATCTTCAAGCGCTCAATTGATCGGCTTGATGCTGGCGAAAATGCCGTCGATCGCCTTGCCGTGCTTCTCGCGCTCTTCGTCATTGCCCGAAACGGTGATCATGATCACGCGCTCGTTGCCGGCCGGCATCAGGATGAACTCGACGGTCGTCGGACCATTGGCATCGGTCGTGCGGAATTGGAAAACGGTTGAGGAAATCCCGTTGATCGGCATCTCCGCCTTGATGGGCTTCACCTGCTTGATCTCGTTTTCCTTCATCCAGGCTTCATTGTTCGCCATCATCTTGTCGATGTTGCGCGCGCTGGCAAACTCGACGGAGAAGAAGACCGCTTCATCCGACGGCCTAGCGGAATAGCCGTATTCGATTTCCTCGGTCTTCCAATTATCCGGAATGGTGAGGGTGATGGCCGGGTTCTTGTCGGGAACCGCGAAATTCTTGGCAGCGGCCGGCATGATATGGAGGAATGCGACGAATGTCGCAAACAAGATACGAATGTGCATTTGAAAGCCCCAGCGATCAGATGACAACGGTCATCTGCAGCGCATTCCGTCTACGACGCCGAATGCACTGATACAATGCCGATCGGCTATGCGTTCAGAAATGAGCATCGCGCCAAGCCTTCGCCATCGCCGGCAGCTTCACCCTTCAGCACTTCTCGCCCTATGGCACAGATAAACACCGCTTGAACATCTCTTCCACGCACGGTTATTGTCGCACAGCGAGTTAAAAACGAACCGCATCTGGGAGGAGACATGATCCGTAACGGCATCGGCCGCGTGGCCACATTCGTCATCGCCGCTTTTGCAGCCGCGATCTTCATCAACGGATCGACCCAAGCGCAGACTTTTCCCAACAGAACCGTCATCATCGTCGTGCCCTTCGCGGCTGGCGGCAGCGGCGATATTCTGGCGCGGCTGGTCGGCGCCAAGCTCGAAACGAAATGGGGTCAGCCGGTCGTGGTCGAGAACCGCGCCGGCGCCGGCGGCAATATCGGCGCGACCGCCGTCGCGCGCGCCGCGCCTGACGGTTACACTTTGTTGCTGGGCGCCAGTCCGCAATTCACGGTCAACGTCACCCTCTACAAGAACCTGCCCTACGATCCCGAAAAGGAACTGACGCCGCTGGCCATGGCCGCGGCAACGCCGTTCGTTCTGGTCGTCAATCCATCGGTGCCGGCCAAGACGGTGAAGGAATTCATCGACTATGCCAAGGCCAGCCCGCAACCGCTGAGCTATGCGACGGCCGGTTATGGCGTGCCGCATCATCTCTACATGGAATTGCTCAAGAGCATGACCGGCGTGCAGATGAATCCAGTGCCCTATCGCGGCAGCGTGCCCTCGCTCACCGATGTGGTCGCCGGCCATGTGCCGGTAATGTTCGTCGATCTCGGCCCGGGCCTCGGCCAGATGCAATCGGGCGCTGTCCGCTCGCTTGGCGTCTCGCTCGCCAAGCGGCTCGACGTGCTGCCCAACGTGCCTCCCATCAACGACACCCTGCCCGGTTTCGATGTCGCCTCCTGGCAGATGTTCGCCGCCCCTTCCGGCACGCCCCGGCCCATTCTCGACAAGATCAGCGCGGATATCCGCTCGGTCCTCGAAATGCCCGACATCGCCGAAGCCATCAGCAAGGCCGGCATGTTGCTGCTACCGCAGCGTGATATCGACGAGCTGAAAAAATTCGTGAAGACGGAGCTCACCCGCTGGGGCGACGTCGTGCGCAAGGCCGGCATCGAAGGCTCGCAATAAATCTCGAGCGCGCCCGCAAAATCTGCCTCGTCGCCACCAGTGTCCTGAGACAAGGCGGCGACGAGACGACGAGTCCGAGCCTTGGGGGTTCCATACTCGCCGTCCGTGTGGTCAGACACGGATATAAAACAAATGCGTCAATAGATCGATCGTTCCCGCCTCAGTCTCTTTTGATTGATGCGCAAAGAAGCCGCATTTCTCACGATTTCCAGCGCGTTTCGTCGGCAGCGAATTCCCGCACCGATCCATCGGCATTGTCGACGATCATCTGCAAATCGAAATAGCTAATGGTGGGCGGCGCGCCCGTTCGCTTCGCAACACCATCGCGCCATGCGGCATCATGCGCCTGTTCCGCATCTTCCTTGGTCGGCCAGATGTAGAAAGCGCCGGCCATGTCGTCATCGCCGATGATGTAATGCTTACGGATCAGCTTTGCATTGGCCTGCCATTTCGCAACAGTCGTCCGGGCATCCGCCAGCACCTGCTCTCGAGACTGACCTTTCGGATGTCGGAACCGCACGAATTCAACGATCATAACGAACCTCCTCAATGAAGTCGGCGCCAGCCTAGCAGGCCGCTCGCAACATGTCGTGTTTCGCTTCATCGTGGTGACCAATCGACATCACGCTTGGATAGATCGCATATGGTCATAAATCCTTGCGCTGGAGGGATATCTTCATTCAGCTTTGGTTAAGCTGCGCGGCGCAAATTTCTGTCTCGGGCGTGGGGCATGGACGTTAGGAGATCGATATGAATCCTAAAAGCCTGATCGCCGCGACGCTCTTCGGCGGCATTGCAACAGTTTCGGTAACGGCGGCTTCCGCCATGCCGATGAGTCCCAAACCCGAGATCGCCAGTGCGACCACGCTGGTCGACTGGCAATGCGGTCCCGGCCGGCACATCACCCCATGGGGACAATGTGCCGTGAATATGTGGGTCGCACCAGTTCCGGTGATGCGCCCTTATGGCTGGTATGCGCCACGCCCCTTCTACCGCCCGTACGGTTGGTATGGGCCGCGCTTCCATCGCTGGTGAATGGCACAGATCACGCCAAAGATCGCAGCGCCTACGCCCGATCGCGCCGAGCATTACTCGACGCGATCCATGGCCCGCTTCATGACCTCAGAGTTCCAGCCCCCACGATCTTGTTGCGTTAATCATGATCGGGCGGCTCGCATCCCGTCGACCCACTAGCCATAGCGTACCCGACCAGTTCGAGAATTCCGTGTTCAAATGAGATTGATTGACTGCTAAGCTCGGCCACCGTCCCGGGGGGCAAGGAGGACGGCACTTGCGCGTTTGAACGCCCTCGGCGAGATGGCAATGCATGACACCGCTTTAAAATTGGGTCGGCTGTTTTTCGAACACTATGCGACAGCCGGAGCCACCATCGTGGACATCGGTTCGTTTGACGTGAACGGATCTTTGCGATCGGTTGCGCCCCCGCAAACATTCTACCTGGGGATCGATTGTGAGCACGGCAAAGGCGTCGATCTGGCCGTCCCCGTGGGCACCACCTTACCCATTAGGAATGATTTCGCCGGGATCGTCGTTTCGTCCTCGCAGGCCGAGCATGACGATTTTTTCTGGGAAACTTTTCTGGACATGTGCCGTATCACAAAGCCTGAAGGGTTCATTTATTTGAACGTTCCTTCCAATGGCTCTTTTCATCGCTACCCGCAGGATTGTTGGCGGTTTTATCCAGACAGCGGAGCCGTGCTGGCCAAATGGGCTAGAAAGAACAAGCAGAATGTCTACCTGGTTGAGTCGTTCATCGCCTATCGCGAGAAAGACCAATGGAACGATTTCGTCGCCGTTTTTAAGAAAGGCGAAATAGCAGCCGACACCCCGCTCATTTCGGACAAAATCCCGCACATGAACTCTCGCACGTTCCGAGACGACAAGGTCGGCAATCTCGTCGCGACCAGCGAGGACATGAAGATCATCGCCGAACTGCGCAAACGCGTCGCTGAGTCGGACAAACGCGTTGCCGAATTGGAGAAGCAATTGCAAGCGGCACAAATGCCGAAGGTTCTCGAAGCCACGACAGAAAGCAGCAACAAGACGGACGTCGCGCAGCCAGTTGAACCGGCATCAGCAAGCTAAGCGTAAGTTACGGCAACCTCAAATTTCCGATGACAAAAGCAATCCCGCCGCCCTTTCGGGCGGCGGGATGCATCATCGTTAACCTTGCTTAGGCCGTCAGGTCGAAGCGATCGAGGTTCATGACCTTAGTCCAGGCCTTGGCGAAATCCTTCACGAATTTCTCCTGGCCATCGGAGCTCGCATAAACCTCCGCCAGCGCGCGCAACTGCGAGTGCGATCCAAAGATCAGATCGACGCGTGTGCCGGTCCACTTCACCGCATTGGTCTTGCGGTCGCGCCCTTCATAGACATTCTCTTGCTTGGACGGTTCCCACTTGGTGCTCATCTCGAGCAGATTGACGAAGAAGTCGTTCGTCAAAGTCCCGGGACGCTTGGTGAAGACACCATGGGCTGACTTGTCGGCATTGGTGCCAAGCACGCGCAGGCCACCGACCAGCGCAGTCATCTCCGGCGCCGTCAGCGTCAGAAGCTGTGCCCGGTCGACCAGCAGCTCTTCCGGCGTCAGACGCGCTTTGCCGCGCGAATAGTTACGGAAACCGTCGGCGATCGGTTCCAGCGGTGCAAAGGAATGCGTGTCCGTGTCTTCCTGGGTCGCATCCATGCGTCCCGGCGTGAACGGCACGCTGACGGAATGACCGCCATCCTTGGCCGCTTTCTCGATGGCCGCGCTGCCGCCGAGTACGATGAGGTCGGCGAGCGAGACCTTCTTCTTGCCGCCGCCCGCATTGAACGCCTTCTGAATCGCTTCGAGCTTCTGAAGCACCGTGGCGAGCTCAGCCGGCTGGTTGACCGCCCAATCCTTCTGCGGTGCCAGGCGCACGCGCGCGCCATTGGCGCCACCGCGCTTGTCCGAACCGCGGAAGGTCGAGGCCGAAGCCCAGGCCGCCGACACCAGTTGCGAAACGGTGAGGCCGCTCGCCAGGATCTTCTCCTTCAGATCGGCGATGTCCTTATCGCCGATCACTTCATGATCGAGCGCCGGGATCGGATCCTGCCAGATCAGCTTCTCCTTCGGCACGAGCGGGCCGAGGTAGCGCACGATCGGACCCATGTCGCGGTGGGTCAGCTTGAACCACGCACGCGCGAAGGCATCAGCGAACTGATCCGGATGTTCGAAGAACCGCCGCGAGATTTTCTCGTAGGCCGGATCGAACCGCAGGGACAGGTCGGTGGTCAGCATGGTTGGTGCATGCTTCTTCGCCGGGTCGAAAGCATCCGGGATCGTGCCGGCGCCAGCGCCGTTCTTCGCCGTCCATTGATGGGCGCCGGCCGGGCTCTTGGTCAACTCCCACTCGTAACCAAAGAGGTTCTCGAAGAAGTTGTTGCTCCATTTCGTCGGCGTCTTCGTCCAGATCACTTCCAGACCGCTGCCGATCGCATCGCCGGCCGCACCGCTGCCGTAGGAGTTCTTCCAGCCCAGGCCCTGCTCTTCGATTGAAGCGCCTTCCGGCTCGGGCCCGACATATTTGCCGGGATCGGCCGCGCCATGGGTTTTGCCGAACGTGTGGCCGCCAGCGATGAGCGCCACCGTCTCCTCGTCATCCATGGCCATGCGCGCGAAGGTTTCGCGAATGTCGCGGGCCGCCGCGATCGGATCGGGATTGCCGTTCGGGCCTTCCGGGTTGACGTAGATCAGACCCATCTGCACGGCGGCGAGCGGGTTCGCCAGATCGCGATCGCCGGAATAGCGCTCGTCCGCCAGCCATGTGCCTTCCGGACCCCAGTAAATATCCTGCTCCGGCTCCCACACGTCGGCGCGGCCGCCGCCGAAGCCGAAGGTTTTGAAGCCCATGGATTCCAGCGCGACATTGCCGGCCAGGATCATGAGATCGGCCCAAGAGAGTTTTTGACCGTATTTCTGCTTGATCGGCCACAGCAGGCGCCGCGCTTTGTCGAGATTGACGTTGTCGGGCCAGCTGTTGAGCGGCGCGAAACGCTGCGTGCCGGATCCGGCACCGCCGCGACCATCGCCGATACGATAGGTGCCAGCGCTGTGCCAGGCCATGCGGATAAAGAAGCCGCCATAGTGACCGAAATCCGCCGGCCACCATTCCTGCGAATCCGTCATCAGGGCATGCAGATCCTTGATGACCGCGTTCAGATCGAGCGTCTTGAATTCCTTGGCGTAGTCGAAAGACTCGCTGAGCGGGGTGGACAGGCTGGAATTCTGGTGGAGAACCTGAACATCCAATTGGTTCGGCCACCAATCCCGATTAATTCGCGCCATCACGGAATGCGCGACGGGACATTTACCTGCACTGTCTTCAGTTTTCGCGTCCATGTTTCTCTCCACCAAATGTCTTGTCTGCTTCACCGCAGAACTCAGGTCATGATCATGGCCTGAACTGCGGCGACAAGTTGATCTTCGTCTCGATTTGCAAAGCAGAAACGCCTCGTCCTGCTTCCGCGATGGGCTTGGCCTTGAGTGCCCTCCTCCGATGGCCTTCGGCGCCCTGTATAAAGATCGATTGTGTAGGCATGATCACCGGACCGATCCGATGGGCATGACCCTCTTGAACCCTCCTGGCTTCAGCACGGCATCGGCCTTGTTTAGAACCGAGCGAATGTTGCGCTGGTTTCGGCCGGCGGTCAAATCGATCAAATCGAAATTATTGATCGGAAATGTCTATGATTTTAAGTGCGCAGACACGTATCAGCGTGACTGGCTAAGAGCGTGCCGCAGGCCGATTGGTCAATGCGGTCAACGCTTTTTCCAGGGCGCATCGCCGGAAGCGGCGGCCGCGGCGAAGACACCCTGCTCATAGTCGATAAAGGCCCGTACCATCGCACGATAAGCCGCTTCCGCCACTTTCGGCGACAGGCCGTTCTGCTCGGCCAGCGACATCGCCTTGCGCACCACGGCCTCGGCCCGCTCCGGCGCCTCGACTTGCGCCGGGTTTTCCTTGAAACGGGCGGCTTCGTGGACATATCGGCCGCGCTCGGCCATCAAGCGCACAATCTCCCGATCCAGGCGATCGATATTGTCGCGCACCTCGCCCAGCGTTTTGCAGCAGGCGCCGTCGTCGACCGTCGGACTGCCCCACAAGGCCGGTTTGCTGATCGAAGGTTCTTCCGCGCCGGCCGCGCCCGCAGCCAAGACAAACATCACAACCATGATCGTCCGCATGGGCACTCCTATTTTGGCTTCTTCTCGGACTTCTTGTCCTCCGCTTCCTCGCTCTCCACGTGGCGCTGATCGGCGGGCTGACGCGTCACGGTGGGCGGATCGCTGGCCGGAAAAGATTGCTTTAACTCCTCGGTCAGCTCTTTATCTTCCTTACGCTTCTGCGACTTTTTCTTGGTGTCATCGATCATAGGAACTCCATTGTTTGCGAGATGCTGGGGATCATCGTCTCCGCATCAATCGACCTCGTCGCGCGCTTCGCCGCCGACCGTCGCCATGTAACTGGCCGTGAATGCACCGATCAGCAAAGCGACGAAAACCCAGAGCGATGCATACATTGCAAGTTTGCGGGTCGCTTCGAGGGCGGACTTGGCACGATCAGCCGTTTGCGCAAGCCGCTGCTCCGCATCGGTCTGGCTGATGCCGGTCTGCCGGGCGATCAATTGCGCGGCATAACTGCGATCGTTGTCGGTGACTTCGGAATTGTCGAGCATGCGCCCGAAAATGAGCCCGATCTCCTTGCGCGCCGCATCGGGATCTCCACTCTGCTTATCGCTCCGCAGCAAGGAATCGACAAAATACTGCGCACCGTTCGTAGCGACGGATGACGCCGTAGATGCCGTTACGGATATCGCGCTCGACAGGATGGTGGCAGCCAAACAGGCGGACACGATGGTCCCGACACACCAGACCAGCAATCCATGCGCGGTATCGCGGAAATAGGATTCATTGCGATCGACCGTCAGCCACCGCGTGCGCAAGCGCCCGGCGATATAGCCGCCGAGACCAAAAGCGAAGAGTTGCACGGCCAGGAGCCAGGCAACGGCCAGATAGCCGAGCGTTGAACCTTTGACCGAACCGCCCCAAGGCGAAACCGCCGACAGGCCAAGACCGGTCCCCAGCGTCAGAAGAACCAAAGCAAAAGCTGTCGCGGCGGCGGCACCCGCGAACACGGCCGGCCAAGATACCGCCGATGCCGATATGGTTCTTTGCGAAACGACCTCGCTCATGATGCCCTCCTTAGCGGCCAAGAAGAGCCAGCAGAATGATGATTGGAATTGGAACGCCCAACAGCCAGAGCAATATCCCGCGACCCATGATGTCCTCCACTGTTGCTGGTTGCGATTTATCGACGTGACATCGAGATGCCAGCCCCTCAGGCCGACAGCTCGATGGCGCGCCAAGCGTGTTTGCTATCAGACCAGACCTGCTCCATGACTTCGTCCGGTTCAGGCGAATGAAACAGCCGGATCATCTGATTATCGGCCCAGAGCTCGCCGCTCCCTCCAATGAGATGGAGAAGATTTTTGGCGACGGATGCCGCGTTCTCATCATTGGATGCCGAGATCATGATCCCGGGGCGATCGACGTTGCTGAACTGATCGGCCGGAAAAAATCGATAGATCGGAGGCAATTCACGCATTGCGGTGTCTCCTTGCGTTCTTTTTAATTGAGTATGCCGCCGCTGATATCGCTGACTGCATGTTGAACGATTGCATCGTCCTGCCTTGTAAACTCGGGCAAATACCGAAAGGTTCCATTCAAGATCGGCGGCAAATCCATCAACAAAAAACGCCGGCAATGGCTTGCCGGCGGGAAAATCAAACCTTCGTTTCGAACGCAATTCAGAACGCCATATTACGATTTTGGTTCCGACTATTTCGCGAATAAACTAATCGTCCGACGTCGGTCCACACCAGCCCGGCAGGTAGACCGCCTTCTGGCTCTTGGCCGCTTCCAGTGCTTTCTCGAGCGCCTTATCGAAATTATCGTTCACCAGTTTGCGCGACATCTGCCGGCGCAGAAAATCCGCCCATAGAAACTCGCTGAATGGCGTCGTGTCCTTGGCGAAGCCGCCAGCGCGCCGCAGCTCACCGGCAAGGCTGCGGAACGGATCGTCCTTGAGATCGGCGACCGACTTCGGCAAATCCTTGAACGGCCGGCGTTCGCCCTTGACGTCGTAAGGATAGGCCCAGCGCTTATTATCCATGACGCCCCAGAAAGCATCTTTTTCGACCATGGAAAGATCGCCAATGATCGTCACGAGGATATGCTTGACGCCTTCGTCATGCAGCGAAAGCGAGAGATGATGATGATCGACGATATAGTAGCGCCCATCGGGGCCCAGAACGACCGGGATCATGTGCTTACCCAGCAGTTCTTCCTGTTTCTTCTTTGACGCATGCTCGCGCCAGCGTTTGCGCTTCTCCTTCACCTCACGCATGCCGACCGTCATTTGTGTCGGCCGCAGATCCAGGATCGGGACGGGATGAATTCTCGGCTCTCTCGTATTCGCCATGATCGAGGACTCCTGATGAGGGCAAATCACATTTCGTTCGCGTGCCACAACTCGCGCGCCGAAGGTGGTTCTTCAAATCACCTTCCAGCGATCAAAATAAATCCGGTTACGATCTATTCCGTTAGATCTCACGCGTCTGCGCCAACCAGAACGACAATTGCGCCAGAAGTCCAGCCGACAGCAAGACAATGCCAACGGCCAGCGCCGGATTGCCGCCCACCCCACTCAGCGCCGCGCAAACCGCGCCGATGCTCATCTGCGTGAAGCCATAGAGGCCGGACGCAGAGCCCGCGACCGCCGGATTGATCCCGAGCGCTTCCGACAAAGCTGTTGGTCCGGCGACACCTGCGCCATAGCTCAAGAGCAGCATCGGGATCACCGTCGACATGACGCCCAAAGCACCGGCCAAGACAAAAGACAGAAAAGCGATCGCGCCGATGCAGCTCACCAGATTGCCGATCACCATCAGACGCCCTGTCGACACGCCGCCGATCAAACGGTTCACCGTCAGACTGCCAAACCAAGCCCCCAGAATATTGATCGCCAGATAGATGCCCACTTCATGCGCCGGTCGATGAAGCTGATCAACGAAGATGAAGGGAGCGGCACCGATGAACGCATAGATCGACGTGGTCGCGCAACCACCACCAAGCGTATAGCCGAGAAAGCCGCGCGATTTCACAAGCCGGCGATAGTTACGCAGCACCATGCCCACGTCATGTCCCTGCCCGCCCGTCGTTTCGGGCAGCAGCCGCCAGATCAAAAAGAGATTGACCAGGCCAAGGACACATAAGGCGGCGAAGATCGACCGCCATCCCGTCACTGCGGCAAGCAGTGAGCCGACGAGTGGCGACAGGCCTGGCCCCGCCATGACCATCAGGTTCATCAACGATAAGCGCTTGGCCGCATCACTGCCGGAAACGCTGTCGCGCACAATGGCACGCCCAAGCACCAGACCCGCACAGCCCCCGAGTGCCTGGAAAAACCGGGTCACGATCAACGCCTGCACCGTCGGCGCCAGCAGAGCCGCGAGACTGGCGATGACATAGATGACGATGCCGACGATCAGCACTGGCCGACGGCCGAAACGATCGGAGATCGGCCCATAGGTAAGCTGGCCGATCGAAAGCCCGATGATATAGGCACTCAGGGTCAATTGCATGGCGCCGGTGCTGGCCTGCAGATCCTGCCCGGCGAGCGGCAAGGCCGGCACGAAAATATGCATCGCCAGCGTGCCGCTCAAAGTGATGAGAGCGAGAAGCCAGAGCGGCGCCTGTACGACAGGCTTCTTGGCGCGCGTAACTGGCGTGTCATTTCCGGCATCAAGCGTCATTCGCGACGCCCCTTGACGTTGAAATGAAGCAATTGATCGCAGATCCGTTCCAACAAGCGTTTTGCCGCCGCCACATCGCCAGGCTCGAAACCGGCCAGCAGTTCCCGCTCCAAATCTTCGGAGAGACGGACGAGCTTGCGGGCCAGGGCACGCCCGGCACTCGTGATGATGATCGCCTTGGCCCGCCGATCCTCTTCATCCTCGCCGCGCTCGATCAGCCCCGCCGCTTCCAGCGTATTGAGCACTCGCACGACCGAAGAACTGTCGAGCGCCAGCGCTGCCGCGAGATCTTTCTGACGCATCGGCTCTTTCGACCGCGCCAGATGGATAAGCGGCATCCATGTCGCTTCCGTCAGGTCAAACGGCTGCAGTCGCAGATCAACCGCGCGCCGCCATTGCCGCGCAGCCAGACCGATCAGACTGCCGAGCCGTTTCGGCGGCTCGTCTTGCAATGACATTCCCGGTTCCCATTTAGTTTGCATGTCATGTAATTGGATGACATGCAAACTAATTCAGGGCAAGGGCTCGTCGGGGGCTAATCACGCGCGCGATGCGACAACAGGCGCAAGGCATTGGCCGTCACCAACACCGTCGCACCGGTATCGGCGAGGATCGCCATCCAGAGCGTGGTCACGCCGAATAAGGTCGTGGCCAGGAAGACCGCCTTGAGACCGAGCGCAATGGTGATGTTCTGCCAAATATTGCCCAGCGTCGCGCGAGACAGAGCGATCAGTTCGGCCACGCCGGTCACGCGGTTTTTGAGCAGCGCCGCATCGGCGGTTTCCAAGGCCACATCGGTGCCGCCGCCCATGGCGATGCCGACCGAGGAAGCCGCCAGCGCCGGCGCATCATTGATGCCGTCGCCGACCATGGCGATCGGACCTGCCTGTTTAAGCGTGCCTATTTCGGCGAGCTTGGCATCCGGCAACAGCTCGGCGCGCGCTTCAAGACCAAGCTGGCCCGCGATCGCCTGGGCCGTGCGCGCATTGTCGCCAGTCAGCACGATCGCCTTGATGCCTTGATCGGTCAGACGTTTCACACCTTCCGCGGCATCCTCACGCGGCTCGTCGCGCAGCGCGATCAATCCTTCGACGGTTTTGCCTGAGAGCAGCACCACGACCGTCTTGCCTTCGCCCTCCAGCGCGGTGATGGTCTCGGCGATTTTCGCATCCAAGCCCGTCTGTTCGGCCGCGTAGCGCGGCGAACCCACCGAAGCAAAACCACCTTTCAAGCGCGCGGTCACCGCCTTGCCGGGGGTTGCGATGCCGCCGCCAAAGGTCGCTGGCAGTTCGAGGCCGCGCGCCTGCGCGGCTTCCACGATGGCGATGCCGAGGGGATGGCTGGTGTTACGCTCAACCGCCGCCGCGCGCGCCAAAACCTCATTCTCCGCACCAACCCTGGCAACGACATCCGTCACGCGGGGGCGTCCCAGCGTCAGCGTGCCCGTCTTGTCGAAGGCCACCGCGGTCACTTTGCCCAGCGTCTCCAAAGCCGCCCCGCCCTTGATGAGCAGCCCTTGCCGGGCGGCAGCCGCCAAGCCAGACGTGATCGCGGCCGGCGTGGAAATGACGAGCGCGCACGGACACGCGATCAGCAATGTTGCCAACCCGCGATAAATCCACGTGCTCCAATCGCCGCCGAAGGCGAGCGGCGGAACGAGGACGACCAAGAGCGCGACGATCATGGCGCCGGGCGTATACCAGCGGCTGAAGCGATCGATCATCCGCGCCATCGGCGCCTTGGCTTCCTGCGCTTCCTCGACGAGGTGAATGATCCGGGCGATCGTATTGTCGGCGGCAACATGCGTGATCTCGACCCGCAATTCACCGTTGGCATTGATGCTGCCGGCGTAGACTTTCGCGCCCATCTCCTTGAGCACGGGAACGGATTCGCCCGTAACAGGCGCTTCGTCGACCTCGGACGAACCGCTGATCACCTTTCCATCCGACGGCACCCGATCGCCCGGACGGACCACAACCACGTCGCCGATAACAAGCGCGTCGACGGATATCTCCTCGATGTCGAATGCGTCGTTGCGCTGGCGCCTGGCCGTGCGCGGCACGAGATCGATCAGGGCTTCAATCCCTGCGCGCGCTCGACCGGCCGCCACGGTTTCCAGCAATTCGCCAATCGCAAACAGAAAGATGACGACAGCCGCCTCTTCCGCCTCGCCGATCGCCACCGCGCCGACCGCGGCAGCCGTCATCAGCGTTTCGATGGTGAAAGGCGAGCCGGACAAAGCCCCAGCCAGTGCACGCCGAGCAAAGGGGAGGACGCCGGCCAGCGCCGCCGCCGAATAAAGCCACCGCTCCCAGTCCGGCAGAAAACGCGCCAGGACGAAAGCCAGGACGAACAGCGCGCCCGTGATGAGGACGAGTTGCCCCTTGACATCGCCCCACCAAGGCAGTCGCTCTCGCTTGCGCGGTATTCCCGCCTCCGCTGCCGCGCCAATCGGGGTGTAGCCAAGCGCCTTGACGTTCTCCTCGATGACCCGCTGCGGCGTGCGGTCCTCGTCGAGCTGCAGGGCGAGCGTTCCTGCCGCATAGCTGACGTTGATGTCGGTGACACCCGGAAGCCGCCGCATGGCATTTTCGATTTTCAGGGCACAGGAGGCGCAATCCATGCCCTCGATGCGCAATTTATACGGACTCTCGGCGGCCATCACGTCACCTCGACGATTTCGATCTGGCTCCCTATATGCACCCTGTAGCAACTACAGGGTCAAGGCCATGAAAGGCACAAATCTGGCGATCGGCGAGTTGGGACGGCGGACGGGAACCAAGGTCGAGACCATTCGCTATTATGAGCGGATCGGCCTCCTGGCCGCGCCACAACGCACGACGAGCAATTATCGCGCTTACGGCGCCGAACATTTGAATCGGCTGAGCTTCATCCGCCGCTCGCGCGATCTCGGCTTCTCGCTCGATCAGGTGCGGGCCCTTCTCGATCTGTCCGACGATCGGCAACGCCCCTGCGAGGCGGTCGACGCGATAGCCCAAGAGCATCTTACGGAAATCGACCGCAAGATCGCCGACTTGCAGGCCCTGCGTCGAGAACTCCACAGCATCGTCAGCCAATGCCACGCCGGCACGGTCGCCGAATGCCGGATCATCGAGGCGCTGTCGCCGTAAGCTCCACGCGCCGCGTAACGCCGATCGCCGTCAGAAAAGCCTCGTCGTGGCTGACGACCAGCAGCGCGCCGTCATAGGCGCGCAGCCCCGCCTCGATCGCCTCAAGGGAGTCGATATCAAGATGATTGGTCGGCTCGTCGAGGATCAGGAGCGGCGGTGGCTTCGCTCCACCGAGAACGCAGGCCAAGCCCGCCCGCAACACCTGCCCGCCGCTGAGCGCGTCCACGCGCTGCAACGCGGCACCAGCCCTGAACATGAAGCGCGCAAGCGCGGCACGGCACGCGTTCTCGTCAGCCTGCGGATTGAGGCGGCGGAAATTGTCCCTGATCGATGCTGATGAATCCAGCAGACTGACCCGCTGATCCAGCATGGCGAAGGCGCTCATCACCTGCACGGTGCCGGCTTGCGGCGTGAGTTGCCCGGTCACCAGGGCAAGCAAGGTGCTCTTTCCGGAGCCGTTCGGCCCCGTTATGGCGACGCGCTCCGGTCCCGTGATGGCGAATGACAAGTCACGAATGACGGGATGGCCGGGCAAGTAACCAGCCGCGACCGCTTCCAGGCGCAGCACCTCCCTGCTGTTCGGCAGACCAGTCGATGGCAACACGACCGACAAAGGCTGCAACACTTCGAGACGTTCGCGCGCCCCCGCGACCGCCTCCGCGGCCTGGCTGCGGCGCGCATCGGCCAGACGCGCATCACTGCCGCCGCTATTCTCGCTACGCTCTTTCAAGCCACCCAAAACGATCCGTGGCGTCCCACCCTTCGCGCCTTTCTTGCGCCCCGCGCCATCCCGGCGCGCTTGACGCTCGACGGCGATCTGCGCCTTGCGTTCGATATCCGCCGCTCGCTTCTCCGCTTCGGCCAGATCGTGCTGCGCCGCCGCCAATTGCAGCGCCTTCTGTTCGCGGTAGAAACGCCAATTGCCGCCATAGCACATCGCGCCGAGCGAAGTTAGCTCGACGATGCAATCCATGATGTCGAGCAGTTCGCGATCATGGCTGACGACGATGGCACCTGCCCGCCAGCCGCTGAGCCATTCGTAGAGAGTCTGACGTCCCACCCGATCGAGATTGTTGGTCGGCTCATCCAGCAGCAGGAAATCGGGCTCCGTGAAAATCAAGGCGGCAAGGCCGGCACGGGTACTCTGCCCGCCCGACAGTTTGGTCAAAGGCGTCTCAGGCGACATATCGAGCCCGACGCGGGCCAGCGCCGCTTCAATGCGGGCTTCAAGCGTCCAGTCGGCTTCGGCCAGTTCGTCCACGGTCGCTTCGCCGCGTTCCGCCCGGCGCAACAGCGCAAGCGCCTGCCGCGCGCCAAATACATCGACCAGCGCTTCATCGGCATTCGTTTGAACGGTCTGACGAAACAGCCCCAGCGTACCGTTGACGGAAACGGCGCCGGACCTTGGTGCCGCCTCGCCGGCGATCACCGCGAGAAGCGTCGTCTTGCCGATGCCATTACGTCCGACGAGACCCGTGCGTTCGGATCCGAAACGTAAATCTAAGTCGGCAAGAAGGGAGCGCCCGTCAGGAGCGCACAGAGTGAGCTGGGAGAGAGAAATAGATGCAGGCATGGATATGGATGTCCCCGGTGGCAAGGCGAATGGGCTTTGCGGTCGGGTTGAAATCCATCGTTGCGAACATCCTCTGCGTTGACGGGCGCCTACCTAAGCGGTCAGCGTGGCAAGATCAAGGCTGGCCTCACGAGGCCACCCGGCTGCGCACCACCCGCTCGATGATCTCCTCTCGCGCCTGGCGCGAAGGCGCGAGCTTGCTCTTCGTCATCGCGAGGATGGCCGGCGGCGCTTCGTCGGGTGTGCCGGCCTGGAACGGCGGCGCGGGCGCATATTCCATCGCGAGCTGGATCGACTCGGCCGCTTCCCGGCCGAACAATTCCGCCACCACGACGAGGCCGAAATCGATGCCGCTGGTCACGCCACCGGCGGTGATCAACGATCCATCGCGCACGACACGGCCCTGGGTCGGGATCGCGCCGAAATGCGCCAGAAGATCATGGGCGTTCCAGTGGCTCGTCGCCTTGCGACCCACGAGCAATCCGGCCGCGCCGAGCACCAACGAGCCCGTGCACACCGAGGTCAGATAGCGCACCTCGCCGGCGCGCCGCCGCAGGAAGTCGAGAACGACGGCATCTTCCATCAAGGGATTCACGCCGCCACCGCCCGGCACGCACAGCACGTCCAATGGCGGGCAATCGTCCAATGTCGCGGTCGGAGTTAGCATCAGTCCTGTCGATGAGCGCAGCGGTGCCAAATCCTTCCAGATGAGATGCACCTCGGCGTCGCGCACGGCGGAGAAGACCTCGTAAGGCCCGGTCAGATCGAGCTGCTGCACATTGGGGAAGACAAGAATTCCGAACCGGGTCGTCATCGCAATTTCCTTTTTCGCGTCTTGACGAGCGGATCATAACCGATCAGGCTTTGGCGAGATTGCCAAAAATCCCTCGTTTCATGCCAAACACACCACGCCGTATCGCCATCCTCTCTTTTCCCGATGTCCAGCTTCTGGACATCACGGGCCCGTTGCAGGCTTTTGCCTCCGCCAATGACATCGCGGGCGCTGCCACGCGCGAGCGGCCTTACGAAACCCTGGTGTTGGCGCGAGAGCCACGCGTGCGGACCACGGCGGGGCTCGTGCTGGAAACGGCGCCCCTGCCCGCCCGCCCGGCACCTTTCGACACGCTGCTGCTGCCGGGCGGACAAGGCGTCAACACGGCTTGCACGGACATCGATCTGGTTCGATGGATCAAGGCGCGCGCCCGCACGACGCGTCGCCTCGCTTCGGTATGCAGCGGCGCCTTTCTCTTGGCCGCGACCGGCCTGCTCGACGGCCGCCGCGCCGTTACCCATTGGCGCCGCTGCCCGGAGTTCGCCCGCGCTTATCCGCAAGTGAAGCTCGATCCCAATCCGATCTTCATCCGCGACGGCAATATCTGGACCTCCGCCGGCATTACGGCCGGCATCGACCTCGCCCTGGCGCTGATCGAGGACGATCTCGGCCGCGACATGGCGCTCGCCGTCGCGCGCCAGCTCGTCGTCTTCCTCAAACGGCCGGGCGATCAGGCGCAGTTCAGCACCACCCTGGCGCTGCAGGAGAGCGACGGCCGCTTCGACCGCCTGCATGCCTGGATCGTCGAGAACCTGCGCGGCGATCTTTCCCTGCCGACCTTGGCCTCGCGAGCGCATATGAGCCCGCGCAGCTTCTCCCGCCATTACGCGAGCGCCACCGGCCGCACCCCGGCCCGCGCCATCGAGCAGATCCGCGTCGAGGCCGCTCAGCGCATGCTGGAAGAACGCGCCAGCGTCGCGCAGACGGCGAAGCGCTGCGGCTTTGGGTCAGAGGAAACCATGCGGCGCAGCTTCCTGCGCCAACTCAGCGTCAGCCCGCAGAGCTATCGCGAACGGTTCTGACATGTGACCGAGCGGCAACAGCGCCAGAATGTTGCCCGCACCCCTGGCAAATGACGGTAGCCGATTTGGCTCGATCGACGAGCTTTAGGTCGACGAACGGTTGTGTTGGGGAATCACATATGCGGTTGGGAAATCAGGGTGCTCGGAATGCCGGTGTCTTCGCCATCAGGCATTTGACGGACAGTGGCGTGCGGCGTGCCGCCCTTCTCTCGGCCGCCACAGCGGCGCTCTGGATTGCCGCTCCTTCTCAAAGCTGGGCACTCGTCTGCGGATTGAGCGCGGACGGCAGCTCTCCAACCGCCGGCTTTGCCAATGGCAGCGGAAACCTTGCAAACGCAACCGCATGCGGCGTCAATTCTGATGCATCGGTAGCCGCGGGTGGCAGCAATTCAGCCTTTGGATACAACGCAAACGCTTCGTCCGCTGCTGGCATCTCCGGCAATACGGCCGTTGGTGGGTCCGCTGACGCACGCGGCGATGGAGCCGCCAACACGGCGATCGGATATGAAGCGAGCGCCCAAGGCAGCGGCAATAGCGCGGCAGGACCTTTCGATCCACCTGATCGGGGCAACACCGCGGTCGGTGCGTCGAACATCTGAGGCCTTTGCTCCACGAATTCACGACCGGCGATATGTGGAAATCCTGCCACAGCGCCAACCGCATGATCGAGGCGCGCCCTGCCGAGTTTGTGGAGGTCGATCACTTTCTCACCGAGGATGAAATCCAACAGGACCCGATCCGCGTTCGCCTGCGCGCGTTCGGCCTGGAAAGCGGGCTTTGCGCGGTTATCCCGATGCCGGGCGGAGACGTGGTGACGTTCATCCATATGAAAGCGGCAACGAAGATCGCCTATCGGCCACCAGAGGTCGAGGCAATGAACGCCTTGCGCCCCCACCTGGGACGTGCCGCCTTGCTTGCCGGACGCCTGGGACTGGAGCAGGCACAGAATACCGTCCACGTGATGGAAAAGCTGGGCCTGCCCGCTGCCGTTCTGACGGCGCGGGGACGCGTGCTCGCCGTCAATGCTCTGCTGGAACGCCTGCCAAAACTCTTCATTCCGCGCGCCCATGGCGGCCTGTCGCTGGCCACGAGCAAAGCCGACGCCTTGCTCCAGACCGCGCTCGCCGAACTCTCCGACGAAGCCCATACGGCCGTGCGCTCGATTCCCATTCCGGCGGGCGAGGATCATCCTGCCATGGTGGTTCACCTGCTGCCGCTGCGGCGCACCGCGCGCGATATTTTTACGCGTGCCGATGTATTGATTGCCGCCACTGAAATGCGCCTGAACGGCCTTGGTCCACCGACCGAACTGCTGATGGGTCTGTTCGACCTGACGCCGGCGGAAGCCCGTCTCGCCGCGACATTGACATCAGGCAAGTCGCTCCAGACCGCCGCAAAGGAACAGGGCATCCAGTTCTCGACGTCGCGCGCCTATCTCTCGCAAATCTTCCGCAAGACAGGCACGCATCAGCAGAGCCAGCTCGTGGCCCTGTTACGTGGCGCGCAGCCTTTACGCGGCTAGGTGCTCAGCGCACGACGCTGACGCCGCTGCGTTCCAGCACTTTCTCGACGCCGGCACGCACGCGGCCCATGGTCTCGGTCGCATCGGCCATGATCTTCGCCGTGTCGATATGCTGCAGCCGGCCGCCGCGCTTCAGAATGCGCCCGTCGATGAAAACCGTGTCCACATTGGCCGGCTGCGCCGCCTGCACGATCATGCGCACGCCATCTGTGAACGGCGCCATGTTGAGATCGTCCATGCGCACCAGAACGATGTCGGCCCGCTTGCCCGGCGTGAGCGTGCCGACGCGATCCTCGATGCCGAGCGCACGGGCACCGTCGATCGTCGCCATTTCCAACACGCGCCGCGGCGAAAGCGCAAACTCGCTCTGCTTGGCGCCATTGGCGACATTTTGCATCGCCTTCATGATGGCGAACATATCGCAATTGCCTGCCAACACAGTCGTATCGACCGACAGGCAGATGTTGATGCCCTTATCCAGCATCGGCTGGATCGGCGGGAAACCGAAGCCGGTGCGCATCTCCGTATAGGGGCTCATCGAAATATGCGTGCCGGTCTTGGCCAACGGCTCAAGATCCTCGGGCAGATAATTCGTATCGTGGACGAGGATCACGTCCGGTCCAAGCAGGCCCGCCTCCGCCAAGGCCTTCACGCCCTGGCTCTGCTTCACCCGCGCCATACCCGTGCCGATATGGGTCGAGATGCGCAGGCCGAGCTGGCGCGCCGTATCCCATTCGCGTTTGCAGATTTCAGCCGAATTGCTTTCCGGCCCGCGCGAGGCAATGCCCAGCGTCAACAAGCCCGACCGATCGCTGAACCACTGTTTTTGCACGCGCGGCAGATCGGCGAGATTGATCGGCTGGTTGGTCATGCCGACACCCGCATAGCCGTAGCCGTAAAGCGCGCGGCCGCCGAAATCGACATGCGCCTGCAGTTCCGCATCGGCAAATTCGGGCCTGGGCAGATTATGCGCCCAGTTATGAACGGTGGTGATGCCGGAATGGATGGCTTCCGCCAACGATAGGCGCACGCCACGCGCATTGTCCTCGGGCGTGAACACATCGCCCACCGCGCGCGCGAACAGGAAATAGCCGGTCTTAGAATCCTCGCCCGCCATGTTACGCGCCACCGAGCCCCACATATGCCAATGGGTATCGATGAGGCCTGGCAGCGCGATCATATTGGTGGCATCGATCACCGTGGCGCCTGCGGCCTGCAAAGACGGGCCGACCGCGACGATAGCGCCATCGCGCACGTGAATGTCACCCTTCGGCAGGTCGCCGAGCTTGGCATCCATCGTCAGCACGAGGGCGTTGCGGATGAGATATTCGCCACGTGCCGGCAGCGCCGTTGTCGCAGGCGGCGATGCCGGCGCCTGTGCCAGAACGCGGCTTGGAACAGCGGCAAGAGCGGCCGAAGCCACCGCCATATGTTGCAACATGGCGCGCCGGCTGATGGCACGCCGCATCGGATCGAATGCACTCATCCTTTCCTCCCATGCTCGGGGCGCTCGTGACGGCGCCTCATTCAAGCTCTACGCAAGCGTTACGCTTGCGGCGCATCTCAGTTCCAGGGACCGAGATAGACCTCGCCGTTGAAACTATCACTTTGCGCCGCCAAAACCTCAGGCCAATTGTCGTTGTCGATCTTACGACGCTGATCCGTTGGCTTTGGCCGGCCATCCCAGCCGATCTGTTCCATGTGATGATAGATCTGGATGGCATGCCCGTCCGGATCGATGACGAAGGCACTGTAGTCGATGCCGGGGAAAAGCTCCTGTGGCAACTTCCGCACGGTGACGCCCTGCCCTTGCATGAAATCGACCGCCGCGCGCAATTGCGTGTAGTCGCCAAGCTGGAAACCGCAGGAGAACAACGACGTGTGTGCGCTCAACCCCAATTCCTCGCGCAAGGCCGCCGGATAGATCGCCAGCGAATGATGCTCCGTATTGGCGCGCAGGAAAGAGCAGCGATGGCCGTTCCAGTCGATCTCCTCGGTCAGCCGCAAGCCCATCGTCTCGCGATAGAAAGCCGTGACGGCCGCCACGTCTTCAACGAAGATACGGATCGGCCCGATCTTCGCCACCTTGAACGGCCGCCCGAGCAAGATGCCGCCGACGTCGTATGTCTCCTCCAGCGGTTCCTTGAAACGATGGCCATCCTCAACGGCGATCTTGGCCGCCAATCCCTCTTCGACCTCGGCGAATTCGGAACGGTGCGGCAAAGCCGGCACGTCATGATAATCGCGCCGGTGCATGCCCTTGGGCTTGCTGAAGCCATCCCAACCGATCTGCTCGATGCCATAATAGATTTCATTGATGTGCCCTTCCGGATCGATCGGATAGGCATGCCAGTTGGAGCCGGGATTATCGCGACCCGAGCGCGCGATGCGGATGCCCGACCCCTTCAGCCAGTTCGAACCGTCGACCACCTCACGCAAGCTGCCGACCTGCCAGGTGATCTGGTTGATCGTCATATGCGGCGGAATGTGCTTGAGCAGGATACGGCGCACGCGCCGTGGAAACAGCACGAAGGAATGATGATCGGTGCCATGGCGCATGAAATAGCCGATGCCCGAGCCATGCTTGCCTTGTTCTTCAACAGGCAGGCGGGCGCCGAAATCGATCGGGTCCGAAATCTTCAGCCCGAACATGCGCGTATAGAAATCGACGCAACGATCGATGTCGTCGACATCAAGGCCGAAATGGCCGAGACGACGGATCGCATAGGGGCGCTCGAGCAGCACGCCGCCGACCGGAAACAACTCGCTCTTGCTCTTGACATCCTCGGGCATGGATCACCTTTTCAAATCCTGGGGTACGATCGCCGCTCAGGTCTCATTCCAACTGAATGCCCTGCTCCTTGATGATCGGCGCCCATTGATCCCGGCTCGTCTTGATCAACTGCGTCATCTCGGCCGGCGTTCCCTCCAGCGGCTCGGTCTGCAGGTTCGCCGTCTTCTCCTGGAACTCCGGCGAGCGGGTCGCCTCGGAAATGAGCTTTGACAATTTGCTGACAATCTCCGGCGGCGTGCCATTCGGCGCGGAGATGGCCATCCACGTATCGGAGACAAAGCCCGGAATGGTTTCCGAAATCCTTGCCACATTGGGATAGGCAGCGACGCGGCGCGTTCCACCGACCGCGATGAGCTTCAAATTGCCCGTATCGATATTCGAGGCCGTCGGCAGCAGATTGTCGGCCAGAAGATCGACCTGTCCGCTGAGGAGATCGGTGATTGCCGGTGCGCTGCCGCGATACGGCACATGCACCAGCTCGATGCCGGCCGTTTTGGCCAACAGGGCGAACGTCAGATGCCCCACCTGGCCGATGCCTTGTGACGCATAGGTGAGCTTGCCTGGCGACTTCTTGGCATAAGCGATCAACTCGCTCAGCGTGTTCGGCTCGAACGTGCGACGCGCGACGATGACGTTGGGATAGCGCGCCAGCACCGCCACGGGTTCAAGCTTCAGCGGGTCGAAATTCAAGGTTTTGTAGATCAGATCGGCGGCGCTGTAGTTCAACTGCGGCGCACAGAGCAGCGTATAGCCGTCGGGCTTGGCGTTGGCGACGAGGGCGGCACCCAGATTGCCGCCGGCCCCCGGCCGGTTTTCGATGATGATCGCTTGACCGAGAGCCGGTCGCAATTTTTCGGCAACGAGACGCGGCAGCAGATCAGCCGTTCCGCCCGCCGCAAAGGGCACGATGATCGTGATCGGACGCTCCGGATAATCCGCCTTCGCCACACCGGAAACGAGCGCCATCACCACGGCGGCGATCTGCAATTTCAGCTTCAACGATAATCCTCCCCATAAAGCTTTTCTTGCAGGAAACATAATTTTATGCATAAATCAAGCGCCATGGACAAATCAGATATCGTCACGCGCAATAGCCCCCTCGCCTCCCAGGCTTACGAAACGCTGCGTGCGTCCATCATCGCTTGCGAGATTTCGCCCGGCGAAAAGCTCAAGATCGATGCGCTTCAGAAGGTCCATAAATTTTCGAGCAGCCCGCTGCGCGAAGCGTTGAACCGCCTCGTCGCCGAAGGGCTCGTGACATCAGATGATCGGCGCGGCTTCCGCACCGCGCCCATGACATCGGCTGATCTGAACGATCTCACGCGCTGCCGAACCATTCAGGAAGCCGCCGCCTTCGAACTGGCGATCCAACATGGCGACGATGCCTGGGAAGCCAGTGTCGTCGCGGCCTTTCATCAGTTGGAGAAGGTCGAGCGGCAGATCAATCGCGGCGAAGCACAGCGCGACGATCGATGGACGCATCTCCACAAAACCTTTCACATCGCTTTGATCTCAGCCTGCCAATCGGAACGGCTGATCAGCGCCTGCGAAAACCATTTCGATCAATCGGAGCGCTATCGCCGCCTCTCAGCCAGCGTGCGCAGCAAATCGCGCAATACGGTCGCCGAACATAAGGCGCTCGTTGACTGCGCGTTGCGGCGCGATGCCGCGAAAGCCAGGACACTGATCGTCGACCACATCGAAAAAACCGCGGCCAATGTGGCAAGATATCTGAAGGAAAAAGGGCTTTAGGCGTTTCATCGCGACCCGACACAGGCGGGCCTATAAAATTAAACTCACAAGTGTAAAATAAGCCTCGCGGCACATAAGGCCTCTCGCTACAATCGAGGAGCCAAAACTGAAATCAGGGAGGAAACCATGCGTCTTCATGGATCGCATGCGCGCCAATTTTTGATTGGCCTGTTGGTGCTTGTGCCCGTTTTTGCCTTCGCTGAAGAGTCCCCCAAAGAGCCGGCACCCGAGCGCTCGCCCGCGCGCATCGTGCAAATCCGCATGAGCGACGGCGCCATCATTTCAGCCGCGCTTTATATGCCGAAAACCCCAGGCCCCGCGCCCACCCTGCTCGCCGCTTCGCCCTATCGTTTCGACAATGATGGCTTGCCGGCGGTTTCGATCTATCCGATCCAGGAACTCGGCCCCATCGGCTATTACAACCAACACGGCTATGCCTATCTGCATATGGACGTACGCGGCACTGGCCGCTCTGGCGGCGAATATCAATATCAAAGCCGGCGCGAACAGCGCGATCTCTATGAAGTGACCGAGTGGATCGCCAAACAGCCCTGGTCGAACGGCAAGGTTGGCGGCATCGGCCAATCCTATTACGCGCGCTCGCAGTGGTTCGCGGCCACGCAGACGCCGCCGCATCTGGCCTGCATCGCCCCTTACGACGGACATATCGATACCTATCGGCAATCGGCCTATACGGGTGGCATTCCCGGCGCCTATCCGGAATATTGGTGGAGCACGGTCCGCAACTACAATCAGCGCCCGCAGGTCGGTCCAGCGAAAGAAGTGCCGTGGGACTATTCGCTGAACACGCGGCGCCATCCGACTTACGATGCCTTCTGGCACGAGCGCTCAGCGGCGGAGAATCTGCATCGGGTCAAAATCCCCGTCTATTCGATCGGCGTCTGGGGCAAGGTCGACCTGCACCTCAACGGCAATATTCTCGGCTTCCAGCGGGTCGCCGGCCCCAAGAAACTTCTGGTTCTGGGTGGCGCCGACGTGAACGAGGCCGTCGCCGAATTCGCCAGCATCAAATTCCACGAAAGATATCTGCTGCCGTTCTATGATTGGTGCCTGAAAGGCCACCAGACCGCCTATCAGAGCGAACCGACCGTTCGCTATGCCGTCGTCAACGGCAATCGCATGGACACGGCGGATGCCTGGCCGCCGAAAGCCGTGAGCTACCGCACCTATTATCTGGCGGATGGCCCGAGCGGCAGTGTGACGTCGCTGAACGACGGCCTCCTGAAATCCGATCCCGCAGACGATGCCGGCAAGACCGCCTACACCTATCCGGATCCCGGCTGGCGAAACGGTGTCGTCGGTCCAGGCCCCGATGGGCGTCCCGATCCGGCCCGCCGCGTATTGACCTTCGTGACGCAGCCGTTCGATCGCGACACGCAGGTGACGGGGCCTCTCAAACTCGTTCTCTACGCGGCCTCGACCCAGCCGGACACGCAGTTCATCGTCAAAATCTCCGATCAGTCGACGCAAGCCGATGATGAACGCGGCCGTGGCGTGCAACCGCGCAGCCGGATCGTCACCAAGGGATGGCTGCTCGCCTCCCATCGCGCGATCGATCCCAAGCAATCCCTGGAAAACGCGCCTTACTACACCCACGAGAACCCGCAGCCGATCGAGCCCGGCAAGGTCTACAAATATGAGATCGCCGTCATGCCCACCGCCTACCTCTTCAAAAAGGGCAGCCGTCTGCGCCTTGAAGTCAGCAACGGCGATTCATCGGTAACGGACGCGATCTTCACTCATCCTTACAGCGCCCGGCAAAACGGCACGGACACGTTCTTCCACAGCAAGGACTATCCGTCGCAGCTCATCGTGCCGGTTCTGGATGCGGAGCGGTCGGCGCAAGCCACACCGCAAAAGTAAGACGATTGCCGGCGGTTCAGGGAGAGCCGCCGGCCGATTGGGAGGGGACCATGATGGGCAAACTTTGCAAGGCAATCGGGATCCTCCCGGTTGCCGGCCTCGTCGTCGCGATCAGCACGATGAGCGCCAGCGCCGATATGACCAGCGACCTTTACGAGAAAGCGAAGATTGAAGGCGCCCTCACCCTTTACACCGGCGGCCCCGTCGCGCCCTATCAAGGCATCGTCGCCGAATTCGAACAGAAGTTTCCTGGCATCAAGGTCAGCGTCACCGGGGGCTTCAGCAATGTGCTGAACGAGAAGATCGAACAGCAGCTCAAGGCCGGGAAACTGGAAGCCGACATGGCCCTCTTCCAGACCGCTCAGGATTTCGTCGCCTGGAAGAGGCGCAATCTCCTGCTCAATTTCCAGGTCGAAGGCCATGAAAACATCGCCTCGGTCTTCAAGGATCCCGACGGCGCCTTCACCACGGCACGCGTCAATGCGATCGCTTATGCCTATAACAAGAATGCCGTGGCCGCCGGCGATGTTCCCAAATCGGCGCTGGATTTCCTCAAGCCGGAATTTTCGGGCAAGATCATCACCTGCTATCCGGCAGACGATGACGCGACGCTCTATGTCTTCTACACCATCGTCCAGAAATATGGCTGGTCCTATATGGATCGCTTCATGGCCAATAAACCGAGCTTCATCCAGGGCCATCTCGGCGTCATCCGAACCGTTGCCTCAGGCGAACGCCCTGTGACTTTCGATGCGACAACCTCAACCGCCGGCTCCCTGAAGCAGACGGGGGCACCCATCGAGCTTGTCATTCCACAGGAAGACCCCATCGTCGTCTTCACGCTCACGGCCGGCATTTTCAAGGATGCGCCGCATCCCAACGCCGCCAAGCTGTTTCTCAACTGGTATATGCAGCCCGAACAGCAGCGCCGTTCCGGCGTCTTCTCCGCCCGCACCGATGTGCCGCCGCCCGCCGGCTTCAAACCGCTGACATCGGCGAATGCGGCGCTCGACTACAATCAGTTCGTCTCGAACGAACCGCTGATCACTGATCTGCGTAAACGCTTCGAAGCCTATACCGGCCCTGTGGTCAATAAGGGTGGCGTGCAGTAGACGACAATCGTCCAACCAGAAACGACACCGCATCCGCGAGCCGCTCACCTTCCAGCTCGCGGTGCGGCCCCGGATAGACCACCATCCGCTTGTCCGCCGCGCCGATGGCATCGAAGAGTTCGGCCGTGCCCTGCCGATCGAAGAACTCATCATGCCATTGCTGCGTGAACCACGTCGCACATTCAATGCGCCGCGCATAAGCCGCAAGATGTTCGCTCGCCGGATAGGTCGTTCCCCACAGACCGATGGCCGCGGCCTGGATGCGGCGGTCTTCCGCCAGCAACGGAAGGCCATAGGCCGTGCCCATCGAAACGCCGATATAGCCGATCGGCAGATCGGCATGATCTGTCTCGGCGAGCAACACATCGAGCGCGGCGCTCATATCGCGCGCCATATCGAGACGGCCAAGACCGGCGCGCCAAGCTGCCCGGAAACTGGTTCGTGCCGTCTCGGGACTGAGATCGCCATCGCTGCGGCGGTCGCCATGAACCGGCCCGTCGATCGCCAACACAGAAAAGCCCTGGCTCAGAAAGGCCTGCGCGATCGCCAGAATAGCCGGCGAACATTTATGGCCGCTGCCACCATGGCAAGCCAGAATGATGCCCCGGCTCGGTTGAGCAGGCGACCAGACGACCGCCGGCACATCCACCTCCGCGCGCCGCACGGAAAGCGGTCTCGGTGACGAACTGGTCATGCGGAGCGTTTCCCTTCGATCTATGTTGGCGATCTTTGCCGGCAATCCGGCTGGAATGCTCGTTCCTATGCCAATTCCCGCACGAGCCGCCATCGTCGTCACGCTATACCGGCATGGTCGATCAGCCATGTCAGGCTTCAACCTTCCGTCATGACCGACAACCCCGCCGATCGCTTCTTGCCGATCATCCGCATGGTGCTGCGCAGCCACTTATGCCCGGCATCCTGATGCAGACGATCATGCCAGAGCATGCTGACGTCCGCTTTGGCCACTTGGAAAGGCAACGGGAAAATCTGGATCGGCAAGGTCTGGCGGCTCGTCAAAGCCAAAGGCTCGGGGATGATGGCCAGAAGATCCGATTTCGCCACCACTTCGCCAAGCAGCATCACGCTTGAGACGCGCAAAGCCACCTGCCGTGTCAAATTGGATTTCTCCAAGGCCTCATCGACCATCACTTCCAGGGTCGGATAAGGCACGGGCGGCGCCCCCCAGACCGCGTGGGACAGCGCCCCGAATTGTTTCAGCGTCAATCGTCCCTTGAGGACGGGATGTCCCTGCCGGGCGATGCAGACCAGCCTTTGCGGATAGAGCTGCGTCTGGTGCAGCTCTTGGGCCGGTTGGCGCAGAAAAGCGACCACCAAATCGAAATCTCCATCGCGCAAATATTCGGCGGTGCGACGCACGTCGCCAGGGTGAACCATGAACTGAACGCGCGGCGCGGTGTCCTTGGCGAGCCGCATCAATTCCGGCAAAATGATCCGCGCAATCCCGTCCGATGCCATGATGCGAAAGCGGCGTTCGCTGGTGAGCGGATTGAAACGCGCATCGGTGGCGCCACGCCCTTCCAGCAGATCGATCATGTCGCGAATGCGATGGGTCAGTTCCAGGGCGCGTGGCGTCGGCTCCATGCCATTCCTGGTTTTGACCAGCAGAGGATCCTTGAAGAGCTTGCGCAGCTTGGCGAGCGAACTCGACATGGTCGGCTGGCCTATGCCGATGCGCTCCGCCGCCCGCGTCACATGGCGCTCGTGAACAAGGGCTTCCAAATGGACCAGATGCTGGATTGAAATTTTGTTGATGGTCGACATGAACCGCGATGCTCACATGAAGCCAGGCCGGGCGATATCCCGCCATCATTGATATTTACCAATGATGGCATTGGCAAAAAGCTATGGCAAATCCGCATCCCCTCACCTTCTATGGGCGCCGGAGGAGTTCACGATGACAGACAAGACCCCGACGCAGGGTGCAGCCGAAAATCTGGCCGTGATGAGCCAGGCGGCCATGCTCGACCGCCTTGCCGCCTTTCCCCATTATCGTGCCGCTGCCGAGGCCCCGGCGCTGCGCCATGCAGCACAGGTGCAAAAGCTTTGGGGCGGTACGCTGCGGCCGATGATGGCGAGCCGCGAGACAAAGGGACGTTTCGCTCAAGCTGCGCTCGATTGCCCACCGACGGCCTGCACCGGCTATCTGGAAATCGCCCCGCACGGCCAGTCCCAGGGCTGGCGCAACCCAGACGCGATCGAAAACATCGTCTGCCTCGAAGGACGGCTTGAGGTGCGCCATGGCCCGTCGCTGGATGAACATGTGAGCCTCGGCGATTTCGACATGGTGTCAGTGCCACCCCATCTGCGCCATCAGCTCGTCAATGCGGGCGATACGCCTGTGCGCCTGCTGTCGATCCTCAGCATCGAACCCGGCGGAACCTATGACGCGATTTTCACACCCGACGTCCAGGCGCTTCTCAGTGCAGACGCACAGCGGGATCTTGGTCTGCGTCTCGATGATGACCCTGGCCTATCCATCGACGCGGCAACGATGGCCGCCCGCGTCACCCGCGCCAAGGAGCTGGTGCCTTATAAGGCCGCGCTCAGCAAGACGGCAGCGATCCCGCCGCAGGCCACCGAAATGCTGTCCGCCGGCTCGGTCTATCCGCTGATCGTGCCGGAAGGTCATATTGGCCGCTCACGCACGGCGCCGATCTATGGCTTTCAGGGCCTCTATATCTCCATCGCCGAATGCGCACCCGGCGATGGCGATGGCCCGCCGCCCCATGCCCATTCGGACACCCAAGAGTCCTTTCTCGTCTTGAACGGCACCTGGGACATTTTCACCGGGTTCGACAATGAATCCGTCATTCATGCGCGCCCCTTCGATATCGTCGCCATGCCCAACAAGGTGATGCGCAGTTTCGCCAACACCAGCGACGCGCCGGCCCGCCTTCTCGTCATCATCCAGGGGCCGGACCGCATGCACGATACGGTCTCCTTCTCGCGCAAGATCGGCGCGGAGGTCGAACGCCGCTTCGGCAAGGAGACGATTGCCGCTTATGAAAAAATCAGAATGACATTCGATGCCGAGGATCGACTGCAGGCATAAGCCTGCTGTCGATTTAAAAAGCCGAAGGGAGGAACGGCATGAAGATCATCAAAGGGAGCGTGCTGTGCGCGGCTCTGCTCACCATAACCATGCCGGCCGCCGAGGCGCAGACCTATCCCAGTCAGCCGATCCGGCTCATCGTGCCCGCAGCCGCGGGCGGCAGCACCGATATCGGCGCGCGCCTCATCGCGCGTTTGATGGGCCAGGAGCTGAACGGAAGCGTTTTCGTCGAAAACCGGGGCGGCGGTGGCGGCCGTGTCGGCGCCACCGATGCGGCGCGCGCGCAGCCCGACGGCTATACGTTGATCTACGCCAATTCGATCACCCACGCTTTGCTGCCAGCGGTCGCCAAATCGCTCAGCTACGATCCGATCAAGGACTTCGTGCCGATCGGTGGCATGTTCTGGTATTCGACCTTGATCGTCTGCAATCCGAAAACGCCGTTCAAGGATCTGGCCGGCCTGATCCAATATGCCAAGGAGAAGCCGGGCAAACTGACGGTCGCCACGGCCGGCCCCGGCAGCGGCAATCACTTCAGCAGCGAACTGCTCTCATCGATGGCCGGCATTTCGGTCACGCACATTCATTACAAGGGCAATTCGCCAGCAACGCTGGATGTCGTGTCGGGCTTCGTCGATTGCATCCACATCGGCGAGGCCAAACCTTTTCTTGATGCGGGCGATCTGAAAGCCATCGCGACGACCGGCCAAAAACGAGACCCGCGTTTCCCCGATGTTCCAACGGTCGAAGAAGCGGGACTTGAGGGCTACGACGTCACCTGGTGGCAAGGCGTGTTCGCGCCCGTGGGAACACCGCCCGAGATCGTCGCGAAACTCGCCAGTGCCGCGCAGAAAGCCCTGGCCGATCCCTCCGTCAAACCGACCATGTGGGATGTCGGTTTCGTGCCGCAATATGTCCCACCGGCGGATCTGATCCAGCGCATGCGCCGCGACGCCGACAAATTCCACGCCATCGCGGTCGCCGCCAAACTCGACATCAATTAAGGCGAGGCTTTCATCTGCCATCGCGAAATGGCACATTGCCGGGCGATGTCAGAGCCCGAATCCCTTCCCCGCATCATCATCGATGCGGATGCCTGCCCGGTGAAAGACGAAATCTATCGTGTTGCCGCACGGCATAAGCTGCACGTTCTGGTCGTCGCCAACAGCTATATGATGGTGCCGAAGGATCCGATGATCGAACGGATCGTCGTGCCCTCCGGCCTGGATGCCGCCGACAATTGGATCGCCGAACACGCCACCGCGCGGGATGTGGTCGTCACCGCCGATGTGCCGCTTGCCGCCCGCTGCGTTAAAGTCGGCGCCGCTGTGCTGGCACCGACTGGCCGCGAATTCACGCCCAGTTCAATCGGCATGGCCCTGGCGACCCGCAATCTGATGCAGGACATGCGCGATGCCGGCGCCGTCACCCGTGGCCCCAAGCCTTACAGCCCGCGCGATCGGTCGACGTTTCTCTCGACGCTCGACACCATCCTGGTGCGGTTGAAGAAGCACGCTGTGTCCCGAACCTAGGCCGACCTTGACGGTTGATCTCCAAGATATGGCTAAACCCGCCAAACTGCCCATTTCATAGGCATATCATCCACCAAATCCCTCAAATCACTGATGAATGATGTGGTTTTAGAGTTTAAAAACCATGAGTTCCGCAACTTTTTGCGATGCGATGATTTTTCTCCCACAGGTCATCGGTCCGATTTAAGGACTTTTAAACGGCCAGATTTATTACCGCGTTGCACAATTGATGAATTGGAAGACAGATGATTATCGAGTTCACTGATTTCATGTGGATGGCCAGCGTGGGCTGCCTGCTGTTCCTCGGCATTGCCGCCGCCGCTCTCTATGCGGTGCGCTTGCGTTTGACCTCGGACAAGGGAGACCGCCAGGATCTCTCGACCAACCGGCCCTCGCAACAATCTTCGCTCTGATCCCGCTTTCACTTTCTCAAGAAAATGCCGCAGCCCAAAGCTGCGGCATTTTCATTGGCGGATCGAGGGAGATCAGAAAGGCCAGTACGACGGGGCTTTGTGTGTCCCGTGAATGCCCGGTTCCGGCCCATGATCCGCCCAGCCCAAATGTTCGGTTTGCGCGAATGTCGGCGCGCCTTCGAGCTGTTGTCGCGTCAGACCCACCACATAGCCACCCTGCCGCGTATCGTATTTGAGGCTGTTCCAGGGCAGCGGATGATAGCGTTCGCCGATCGATAAAAAGCCACCGAACGACATCACCGCATAAGCAATCTTGCCCGACTGCTTGTCGATCATGAGGTCGTAAATCTCACCGAGCGCTTCACCATCGGTGTTGAAGACGCGCGTGCCGGTGACTTTGCCCGCCGCGATCAGCGAAGTGGTTTCGTCGAGAGCAACCATTTCATCCTCCTGCGTTGACTGTGAACGGTTCAGGCGCAGGCGCCTGTCACTCACAACGCACGAAGGTGGGGTGGAGTTGCGTGGCCGCAGCCCGCAAGCTCCGGCGGCGTTTTATTGCCGGTTCAATTTCAGGTTGTCGAGAATCTGCCGGGCCAGCGCATAGCCGGTGGTCAACGAGGTTTTCGGATTGTCCGGCGACGGCCGGCCCTCGATCCGCAGTTCGAAATCGACGCTTTTCGAACGCACGGAAATCTCATGGATATTCCGGCTGACCGTGGGATCAGCGATCAGGCGCACCCGCGTCGCGTCAAAACCCGCGCCGATCAGCGCCACGGTGGCTGCCACGTTGGCGTTTTGCGGATAGTCCCGCGCTGCGGCCGCGGCCGCCCCTTCATAAAACACGTGAGCAGCGGTCAACGCGGCAAGGTCGACCGCCTTTTCGGCCGGCGTTCCCATCCAGGCCTTGGGCGGCTTGCGCGACGTATAGACCACCTCGTCGAGGCCCGAGAGCTTAGCAGCGGCGAGCAGATCGAGCCCGCCAACGGCACCCGGACACAAATGATAGGAAGCGCCGGAGCTTTGCGCCGCGGCATCGAGCTGTCCGCGCAATTCACCATCCGCCAGAGCGCCAACCGACGTGACGATCAGGTCGGCGCCGCCTTGCAGCACTTCGGCGCCATACATTTTCAGCGCGCCGTGGCCAGCGGCTTCAGCCACCAGCAACGGTTGCAACTGCGCCAACTCCGCCGCCGAGCCGACCACATGGCGCTGACGCGCCAATTTATTGCCGAAACTCTCGAGCAGGTCGCGAGCGCGATTGGCGCCCTTCTCCCGCGCGAGGCAGATCACGGCATCCAACGGCGACGGCAGATCGTCCGCTATGGCGCCGAGCGCCTGGCGGGCGATGCTGCCATATCCGATCAGGGCAAGGCGCATCAGCGCGCACCACCCGCGGCACCCGCCGGCGGACCACCGAAGGCTTCCGCATAGGGGCCGATGGCGACCATATCGACTTCGAGCATGATCGGGCCACGCTCGGCCAAGGCCTTGTCGAAGGCCGGCTCGAAATCGTCGATCTTGCTGATGCGCACATGCGGCAGGCCCATGGCCTTGGCCAGCAAGCCAAAGTCCGGCGTATGCAGGTGGCAATAGGCGTGGCGATTGCCGTATTGCGCGTCCTGAATGTTGGCGATGACGCCATAGGCCTTGTCGTTCATCATCACGATGACGGTGTCGCAGGCATTTTCCACCACCGTGGCCAGTTCGCCAATATTGACCATCGAACCGCCATCGCCGACCAGCGACACTGTCTTCTTGCCATTGGCCGCGAAGGCCGCGCCGACAGTCATGGCAATGCCTTGGCCGATGCCGCCGCCCAGCGCATGGACGCCCAGATGCGGCGCCGCGAGACGGACGTAGCGGTTGCCAAAGGTCGAATTGCCGATCGTTACGTCGCGCACGAAGGGCAACGCCTGACCATGCACGCGGTCGCGCAGCACGTCCGCCAGCTTCTTATAGACGCCAAGGACGCGTCCCACGCCCTCTTCGCCCTTGATGCGGGCGGCGAGAACGGCCGCTTCGAAATCCTTGTCACCGCCGACCTTTGCCGGCAGACGCGCAAGCAAGCCTTCCAGCGCCAAGCGGGCATCGCCGTGGACGAAGAGATCGACCGGATAATTGCGGCCGCCCTGGCTCGCATCGGCATCAATCTGGATCAGCGGCTTGCCGAGGCGCAGCATGTTATTGCGCGTCTCGTTGCCGCGCAGGCGTGAGCCGACGACGATCATCAGGTCGCAGCGATCATAGATATCCTGCGCTTGCGGCGTCATGTTGAAGGCGCCGATATTGCGCGGATGATCCTCCGGCACGCTGGCGCGACCATTGGTGCTGGTCGCGGCGCAGAATCCGCGCTCGACCAGCGCTGTCGCCGCCGCTTCGGCGCCACGGGCACCGCCACCAAGATAGAGCATCGGCCGCTTGGCCTTCTTGATCATGTCGGCCAGCACATCGAGATGCTCGGCATCGGGTTCGACACGCACGACGACCGGCTTGCCGATGCGCGGCGGAATGATCGCCGGCATGCGCTGCACGTCGACGGGAATTTCCAGGCTCACCGGCCCGGTCGGCGCGCTCAAGGCGGCCGAGATCGCCGCATGCACCACCGGCACGACGCCATTGCCGTCCCACAGACGGAAATAAGCCTTCGACACGGCTTTCAGCATGTCGGGCTGGCGCGGCACGTCGTGAATGGCGGCGCGGTCGCGGTCCATCCAGGGTGTATCGATCTGCGTCGTGATGTGCAGCACAGGCGAACCGGCGGTCAACGCCTCGACCTGCGAACCGGCGGCATTGCCCGCCGCCGTGCCGGTGCTGGTGATGACGACGCCGACCGAACGCGAGACGCGCGCATAGGCGTCGGCCATGTTCATGGCGCCGGCTTCGCCACGCGCCGGCACGAAGGTGATGCGGCCCTGACGGAAGATCGCGTCCAGGATCGGCATGTTGTGGATGGAGATCACGCCAAACACATGCGTGACGCCAGCTTCGGCCAGCGTGCGGGCGATCAGATCACCGACCGGCTCGTCACGGGTCGTCAGGGAAGATGTCGCGGTTGCGATGTTCATCGCGTCCTCTCAGATGTAGCGGGAAATTCCGCCGGAAATTTCAAGGGAAGCACCGGTCACATAGCTGGCTGCCGGTGAGGCGAGAAAAACAATGGCGCGCGCCACTTCATCGGGCAGGCCGAGGCGTGCGAAGGGAATGTGCTTGGTCTTGGTCAATTCGACCATCCATTCGTCGCGCGTCTGCGCCTTGTTCTCGCGCGCCTGGAAACGCCGCTCCCACTGGCCTGAATCGATCAGGCCGAGCATGACGGAATTGACGCGAATGCGCGGCGCGAACTCTGTCGCCAAGGATTTGACGAGGCTCTGCACACCGGCACGCGCCGCCGACGTGCAAACCATATAGGGCTCGGGCTGGTAGGCGAGCAGCGAATTGACGGCGAGAATGGCCGCCGCAGTGCTCTTTTCCAACAGCGGCTGGAACGCCCGCACCGGATGGATCTGGCTGAAGAACTTGAGATCGAGCTCGGCGCGCCACTGCTCGTCGGTGGTCGTGGCGAAGGTCGACATACGCCCCTGCCCGGCATTGTTGATGAGAATGTCGGCACCGCCAGCCCATTTTTGCACGGCGGCAGCGAACGCCTCGACGTCTTCCTTCTTCGTCACATCGCAGCGATGCGCCATCACCTTGCCGGCGAACCGCGCTTCGAGATCGGCCGACGCCTTCGCCAGCCGTGCCTCATCGCGTCCGCAGATCGCAACCTTCGCACCCTCGTTCAAGAATAGACCAGCTGTCGCCAGGCCAATGCCCGACGTGCCGCCCGTTACCACGATAGTGCGCCCCGCAAGCCCCAAATCCATACGCTTCTCCTGACCGCTCAGGCTTCGTTACGTTGATGCTGTCTTGAAATCTGCTGGGTCCTGTCGAGCGACTCTCCCAGCATCTCGCCGCCAAAAAGCATCACGCCGTCGCGCTCTGTCGCAGGCGATATGTTCGCCTCGGCGTGCTGATTCATGACGCAATCTCCTTGCTTTCTGCCGCTCTCGCGGTCACCGCCTGCCCGTTTCAAAAGCATCGGCACAGACGCTGCCTTCGTTCCGCCAACCACCGGAATTTTATTTTGACAAAGACTACACGACGTTCTAGCTTGTTGCAAATATGAAATGATGTTTCTCTAATGAAACGCACTCTTCCACTGTCACCGAACAGGGATGCCATGGCGAACGAGGGGCCCGGTACGACGAGCGAGACGGCATCGGAAACGATGCTCATGACGGTGTTTCTCCGTCATGACCAATCCAACAATCTCGATGTCGTGCAGACGAAACTGAAAGATGCCGACTGGTGGGAACGCTTTCCGCCGGCAGGCGTGGAAGTCGTCAATTGGGTCGTCGCCATGGGCTTCGGGCAGATCGTCACGCTACGCCTGCCGCCATCAAAAATTCCGCTCGTCAATGTCGAACTCGAACGTTCGGCTTGGGGCGTTTTTACAACCGAATGCTATCCGGCTTACGATTTCGTGCCGGTACGCGAAATGATCAAAGAACGTGTGCGTAAAGGAGGCAAATGATGGATCAGTATCTGAATCCCCATCAGACCCGAGACCACGAGCCGACCGATTATGAAAATCTCCTCGGTGACGGCATCGAGAAGGCCTATGCTGCCGGCATTCATGATCTGCCGAGCATCTGCAAATCGCTGAACGACGATTGCGTCCCCTCGCCCAACGGCCAGCCGTGGACGCCTGAATTGTTCCAGCAGGAAATGAAGCGCCTCGGCGCGTAAGTAGGAGAGTGAAATGGCTGCCGTTTCCGATACCGCCGTTGAAAAGCTTCTCTCCGTCGGCCCTCGCAACCAGTGGTATGCGATCTGCCCGACGCATTTCGTCACCGAAAAGCCTTTGTCCCTGCGCCGCTGCGGCTATCGCATGGTTTTGTGGCGCGGCCTTGACGGCACGCCCTATGCGCTTGAAGACCGCTGCCCGCATCGCGGCGTGCCGCTCTCCTGCGGCATCCTGATGGGCGATCGCATCGCATGCGGCTATCACGGTGTGCAGGTGAACAAGGACGGCATCGCCGTCGTCGTCCCCGGCGCTCCCGGCAGCAAGCTCGAAGGTTCGAAGGCGACCAAGTCCTTCCCGCTGCAGGAACGCGCCGGCGTCATCTTCGCTTATGTCGGCGATGAACTGCATCTGGACCCGCCGGAACTGGTCCTGCCGGAAGAACTGACCTCGCCCGAGTTCAGCGCCTTCCTGTGCTATGCCGAGTGGAACGGCGACTATCGCTATGTCATCGACAATGTGATGGACCCGATGCACGGCACCTTCCTGCATAAGCAGTCCCATTCCATGTCGTTTGGCGAAACCCAAGCCAACTTCCGCATCCGCGACACCGAGAGCGGTTTCGTCTTCGAGAAGGAAGGCCAGCGCAACATCAACTTCGACTGGACCGAATATGGCCAGACCGGCACGATGTGGCTGCGCCTGGAAATCCCCTATCCCAAGACCGGCGGCCCGGGCGGCAATTTCCACATCATCGGTTCCTACACGCCGATTTCCGACGGCAAGGCCGTGGTCATCCACTGGCGTTGCCGCAAGGTCGACGGTTGGCAGCGCGACACCTGGCGCTTCCTCTACAAGAACCGCCTCGAGGCGCGCCACTGGCACGTGCTCGAACAGGACCGCACCATGCTCGAAGCCTGCGATCCCGATGCCAACAAGCACGAGAACCTTTATTCCCACGACATGGGTCTCGTGCGCTTGCGTCGCGTCATGAAGAACCAAGCCATCCAGCAGCTCAACGCGCTGGCTGACGCCGGCCGACAAGTCGCCTGACCTGACGCTTGAGGCGGCGCCTCAGTGCCGCCTCGCCCAGCCCGAACATCTGGAGTTGATCGTGAGCATTTCTGGCATCGACCGCGTGACGTATGGCGTTGAAGACATCGCGCTGTGCCGTCGCTTCTTCCTCGACTGGGGTCTGTCGCTCGTCCGCGATTCCGACACGGCGCTCGATTTCGAAACCCTCAACGGTTGCGAAGTGTTCGTCCGCCTGCACGACGACCCCTCGCTGCCGCCGGCGATCGAAGCCGGCCCCACCGTGCGCGAAGTGATCTGGAGCGCCGAAAACGACGCCGACATCGCGGCCAGCCGCGAAAAGATGCGCAATGCGCCGGGCTTCCGCGAAGCGGACGGCACTTTGTTCTGCACCGATCCCAACGGCCTGGCCGTCGGCGTGCGCGTCACCCGCAAGCGCGCCATCGAGGTGCATGGCGGCCAGACCAACACCTGGGACAAGGCCTCGCGTGTCAACGCGCCCAGCGCCAGCTATGACCACGCGACGCCGATCGAAGTCGGCCATGTCGTGTTCTTCACCAAGCAGCTCGACGAGACGACCAAGTTCTACGAGAACATCGGTTTCTGCCTGTCGGACCGCTATCCTGGCCGTGGCCACTTCCTGCGCACCGCACCGCGCGGCGGCCACCACGACATGTTCCTGTTGCAGACGCCGGAAGGCAAGCCCGGCCTCAACCACGTCGCCTTCGCCGTGCGCGACATCCATGAGGTCTTCGGCGGCGGCATGCATATGTCGCGTCTCGGCTGGGACACGCAGCTTGGACCGGGCAAGCACCCGATCTCCTCGGCCTTCTTCTGGTACTTCCAAAATCCGGCGGGCGCCCTCATCGAATATTACGCCGACGAGGACGTACTGACCGAAGAGTGGAAGACCCGCGACTTCGTGCCCGGCCCTGACCTCTTCGCCGAATGGGCGATCTCCGGTGGCATCGACGGCAAGACCCGCCGTCAGAAGAGCGCCGGCGCCCCCGCGCCCGACGGTAAATTCATCACCGAGAAGCGGAGCTGAAACCGATGGCGCAGATCCGCCTCGAATGCCGCAACGTTGCCAAACGCTTTGGCGCAATCACCGCCGTGCAGAACCTCAACTTCAAGATCGCCGACGGTGAAGTGGTCTCGCTGATCGGCCCATCCGGTTGCGGCAAGAGCACGCTCCTGAACATGGGCTCGGGCCTTGATCCGGCCAGCGAAGGCGAAGTGCTCGTCGACGGCGAGAAAGTGACGAAGCCGAACGAACATGTCGCCTTCATGCTGCAGAAGGATCTGCTGCTGCCCTGGCGCACCATTCGTCAGAATGTCGAATTCGGCCTGGAAATCCGCGGCGTTCCGGCTTCGGAGCGCAAGGCGATCTCGCTCGAACTGCTGCGCAAGTGCCGCCTGCCGGACTTCGCCGAAAGCTATCCGCACCAGCTCTCCGGCGGCATGCGCCAGCGCGCCGCGCTCGCCCGTACGCTCGCCGTCGATCCCGCCGTTCTCCTGATGGACGAACCGTTCTCGGCGCTCGACGCACAGACCAAAATGGTATTGCAGCAGGATCTCGGCCGCACCTTGGCCGAGACTGGCAAGACGACCTTGTTCGTCACGCATGATCTCGTCGAAGCGATCGCTTTGTCGGATCGTGTTCTGGTCATGAGCCAGCGCCCCGGCACGATCATCGAGGAAATCGTCATCGATATTCCTGGCCGGGAAAACCCGATGGAACGCCGTAAGAGCCCGAAAACGGGCCCGTATATTGCACAACTGATGAGTCTTCTGCACATCGGCGAAGAAGTTCATTGAAAACGCAAAAAAGGAGAAGGGTCATGAATTCGCGTCGCAAGCTGCTTGCACTAACATTCGCCGGCTTGGCCGGTTCCTTCGGTTTCGCTGGCATTCAGGGCGCCCAAGCGCAGGCGCCACTTCAGGACATCACCTATCTCCTGCCCGCACCGGGCTCCCTGCCGGCTTTCGGCCCGTGGATGGTCGCCAAGCAGCGCGGCTATTTCACCGCTGAAGGTCTCAACGTGAACTTCCAGGTAGCGCGCGGCGGCGTCGACGTCGCCAAGCAGGTCGGGGCCGGCAATGCGGTCGTCGGCGGCGCCATCGGCGACACGCCGATCATCGTGCGCAGCAATGGCGTGCCGGTGAAGGCGATCGCGGTGATCGGCGGCCGTGCGCTCATGCAGCTCGCCGTCAACAAGGACAAGGGCATCAACTCGGTCAAGGATCTGAAGGGCAAGACGATCACCGTTCTCGCTTATCAGGACACGACCTTCTTCGCGCTGCTCGGCATGCTCGCCACCCAGGGCATGACCAAGAACGACGTCAACGCCCAGGCCGTCGGCCCGGTCAACATCTGGAAGCTTTTCGCCGCCGGCCAGTCCGACGCGATGGCGGGCACGCCGGAATGGACCATCCAGGCGCGCAAGGAATCGCCGAAGATGAACATCGAGGCCATCCCGTCCGACACCGTGTTCAAGAGCATGGCGCAGGCCATCGTCGCCTCCGATGAAACCATCCAGAAGAATCCGGAACTGCTGCGCAAGATCGTGCGCGCCACCCTCAAGGGCATGAAGGCGCTCATGGACGATCCGGCGGCGGCGGCGGTCGATTATGCCAAGGCGGTGCCGGAGTTCACCGGCAAGGAAGCCGATCTGACCGAGATCTTCAAGGCCTACAACACCCTGGTCTATCCGGGCCAGAAGGTGCTCGGCGAAATGGACGAGTCCCGCCTGTCGGCGCTTCAGGATTTCTACCTGAAGGAAGGCATCATCGAGAAGACGACGCCGGTGAAGGAACTCTACACCAACCAGTTCTTGCAGTAACAAAAAGGCCGGTGGGGTCAAAAGATGAGTAGCGAACTCAGCAATCCTTCCACGCAGCGGATGGTGCTTGCCAGTCTTGCACTGGCGGTCATCTCTCTTGCCGCCTGGGAATGGGGCCCGCGCGCGCTGGGCATTCCGCAATTCATCATCCCACCGGCTTCACAAGTCTGGGAAGAATTCCTCAAGATGCTGACGCGTGACCGCCTGATGTATCACACGGGCATCACCGCCATGCAGGTCGTCGTCGGTTTCGTACTCGGCATGATCCTCGGCATGGCCGTCGGCTTCATCCTTGGCATGTCGCCGACGGCGGAATTCGTGCTTTCGCCTTATATTCTCGCCCTCCAGATCGCGCCGAAGGTCGCCTTCGCGCCGCTCTTCGTCATCTGGTTCGGCTACACGGTCTATCCGAAGATTTTAGTGGCCATATTGATCGTGTTCTTTCCAATCATGATCAATGTGCTCGGCGCCGTGCGCGCCATCGACCCCGACATCGTCCGCCTGGCCCGCTCGTTCAACGCCAGCAAGGTGCAGATTTTCCGCAAGATCGAATTCCCGGCCTCGCTGCCGCCGTTCTTCGCCGGCCTGCGCATCGCCGCCACGCTCGCGGTCATCGGCGTCCTCGTCGGCGAACTCGTCGGCGGCAACCAGGGTCTCGGCTATCTCTTGACCTTCGGCGAAGGCGCCGGCAACACGCCGATGGTCTTCGTCACCATCATCATGCTCACGATCATCGGCATTCTGCTCTATGGCGCGATCGTGCTGATCGAAAACCGCGTGCTGCATTGGCTGCCCGGCCGCGCCCGTCGCGCGTCGTAGGAGAGGCCTAAAATGGAGCTGACTGGACGCCGTATCGTCGTCACCGGCGCTGGACGCGGCCTCGGCCGCGCCTTCGCCGAAGCCTGTGTCGACGCTGGCGCTGAAAGCATCATCGTCGCCGACATCGATGTGAAGCTGGGCGAAGCCTGCGCCGCCGATCTGCGCCAGCGCGGCGCCGACGCCCATTTCATCGCCTATGATCAGTCGCAGCCGCAATCGATCGAGGCCTTCGGCAAGGCTTTGGCTGAGCGCTTCGACCGGATCGACGGCCTGGTCAACAACGCGGCGCTCGCCACCGGCATCGGCGGCGTGCCCTATGACGAGATCGAGATTGCCACCTTCGATCGCGTCATGGCGATCAACGTGCGCGGCGTCTGGCTGGTCATCAAGGCGCTCGCGCCCCTCTTGAAGAAATCGACGGTTGGCGGGCGCATCGTCAATGTCGCCTCCGACACCGCCATGTGGGGCGCGCCTAGGCTTCTGCATTATGTGGCGAGCAAAGGCGCCATCATTTCGATGACCCGCTCGCTGTCACGCGAACTCGGCCCCGACGGCATCTCCGTCAACGCCATCGCGCCCGGCATCGTCATCAGCGAATCCACCGAATATGTGCCGCAGGAGCGGCATGATCTCTACGTCAACAATCGCGCCATCCCGCGCCAGCAGATGCCCGAAGACGTCACCGGCCCGGTGATCTATCTGCTCGGCCCCGGCGCCGGCTTCGTCACCGGCCAGTTGGTTCCGGTGAACGGCGGCTTTGTGATGAACTGAAGTAAGAGCCATGCAGGACACGCAAGAAAAGATCGTCTGGCAGGAAAACGGCTCCGGCACGCCGCTGGTGCTGCTGCACGGCATCGGCTCCTCGGCCGCCTCCTGGGCCGCGCAGCTCGCCCATTTCGGCCAACGTTATCGCACCGTCGCCTGGAATGCGCCCGGCTATGGCGGCTCGACGCCCCTGCCCGAGGAAGCGCCTGAGGTTTCCGCTTATGCGCAAGCGCTGGCTGGCTTGCTCGACCGGTTGCAGATCGCCAAAGCCCATGTGATCGGCCATTCGCTCGGGTCGCTGATGGCTGCGCGCTTCGCCGCACAATATCCTGAGCGCATCCTCACCCTCACGCTCGCCTCCTGCGCCATCGGCCACGCCAAACTGCCGGCCGAGGAGCGCGCCCGCATGCTCAACAGCCGCATCGACGATGTGGCAGCTCTTGGCCCGCGCGGCATGGCCGAAAAGCGCGGACCGCGCCTGCTCGGCCCCCGTGCCAGCGAAGCCTCGATCCGCAAGGTCGTTGACGTGATGGCGAGCGTCGATCCGCAGGGTTATGCCCAGGCGGCGCGCGCCTTGTCGCAAGGCAATATGCTCGACGACGTCGCCGCTTTGCCCGCCACCATGCCGGTGCAGGTGGTTTACGGCACCGCCGACGTGATCACGCCGCCAGCGGCCAATGAGCGGGTCGCCGCCGCCCGTCCCGGCACGCCGATCACCGCCATCCCCGACGGCGGTCATGCCGTCTATGTGGAAATGCCGGACGCCTTCGACGCCGCCATCGATTCATTTCTGGAGGGACATGATGAACGGCCCTGACATGATGCCGGAGGGCAAATATATTGTCCCGGCGCTGACACAAGGGTTGTCCGTCCTCGGCCTGTTCTCGCGTGAACGCCCGGTTCTTGCGCCGCCCGACATCGCCCGCGAACTCAATCTGTCGCGTGCCACCGTCTTTCGTCTGCTGCACACGCTCGAAACCATGGGCTACCTGCAACGCGACATCAACGATCGGCAATATCGCCTGGGGCCGGCCGTGCTCGGGCGCGGCTTCGCCTATCTCGCCTCCCTCGATCTCGTCGAAGTGGCGCAGCCGGCCTTGCGCAAGCTGCGCGACGACACCGGCATGTCGTCCCATCTGGTGATGCGCGATCGTCGCGAGGTGGTTTATCTCGCCCGCTTCCCGGCCCATTCGGCGCTCGCCAGCAGCGTGCAGGTCGGCACGCGTTTTCCGGTTCACGGCACCATTTTGGGCCGCATGCTGATCTGCGAACTCGACGACACGGAACTGCGGGAACTCTTCCCCGAGCCGAATCTGCCGCGTTTCAGCGAACAGACGCCGAAGACGCTGCCGGCCCTGAAGAAGTTGCTCAAGGAAGATCGCGATCGCGGTTATGCGGTCAGCCAGTCGTTCTTCGAACGCGGCATCAGCGCCATCGCCGCGCCGTTGCGCGACAACAACGGCCGCATCGTCGCCGCGATCAACGTCACCGCCGTCGACACCACGGTGGCGGCGGAGGAGATGGCCGGACGCCTGAAGGATCTGGTGCTGGCCGCCGCGCGCACCATCTCAAGCCACATCTCCAGCGAGCAAGCCCTCGCCCGCACCCTGGCGAGCGCCGGCAAATAAGAGGAGCCTTGGCTCCGGCACTGGTCACATTCGCGTGACGCTCATGTCACCGTGGCCATGCTTGCAACGCGCCTCCCCCTCGTCCTAGCTTGCCTGTAACGGCGTCAGCCGACAGGGAGGATGGAATGAGGAAGGCGAGCTTTATCGCTGTCGCGACGCTTTTGGCCGCGATGACAAGTGCTCAGGTCACAACCGCGCAAGCACAAACACAAGCACCAGGTTCCATCCTCACCCTGATCGTCGGCTTCGCGGCGGGCGGCTCGGCCGATTCCATCGCGCGGGTGGTCGGCACCCGGCTGGGAGAGAAATACCAGCGCAAGGTCGTCGTCGAGAACCGTCCCGGCGCCGGCGCCAATATTGCCACGAAAGCCGTCATCGGCGCGGCACCTGACGGCGCCACTTTACTCGTCTCGACCGCGGCCCTTGCCATCAACGAGACGCTCTACCGCAACAAGGGCTTCACCGCCGACGAATTGAAGACCATCGCCATCGTCGCGACCACGCCGGAAGTCTTCGCCATCAACCCCGGCAGTTCGGCGCAATCGCTCAGCGATTTCGTCGCCCAGAACAAGGGCAAGGAAATCGCCTTCGCCACGGCGGGTATCGGCACGAGCTCGCATATCGCGGCGGAGTATTTCTTCCGTGAGCTGGCCAAGACCGACGCCAAGCACGTGCCGTTCCGTGGTGGGCCGGACGCGACCAACGCGGTGCTGGGCGGCCATGTGCCACTCGTCGTCTCGTCCTTGTCGGGCTTCGCCGCCCAGGTCGCCGGCGGCCAGTTGCGCGGCCTGGCGGTGGCCTCGCCGCAGCGCATCGCGGTGATCGACAAAGTGCCGACCTTCAACGAGAGCGGCTACAAGGACTTCACCGCCCAATCCTGGGTCGGCTTCTTCGCCCCCTCCGCAACCCAATCGGCAGAGATCGACACGCTCAACAAGCAGATCGACGACATCATCCGCGAACCGGCGATCCGCGAACGACTGGTCGCCATCGGTTTCGACCCGATGAACGCCAGCCGACAGGAAGCCGAAGACTATTTCCGGCGCGAAATTGCCCGCTGGCGCACCATGGTGCAAAGCCTCGGCCTGAGTGTCGAATAAACGCGAACGCGCTCTACGGCCAAATTAAAGGCTTTACGATCACGTCTCGCGTCACCTCTTGGCTTTATCCGGCCCATCGCCGAAGCCAAGCGGCGAGACGTGGCCATAGGTGCTGTCGTAATCGCGCTGCGCCTCTTGCGGCAGATATTTGGCTTCGAGATCGCGGACGCCGGTATAGCCGGTCATCTCGGCAAACTCGAGCGCGCCGAAGGGATGGCTGGCGATGCTCTTGCGCCAATCGGTGAGCGCCGCGACACCGCGCTTGTTGAAGTCGGCCAGCACGTGCCAGGCCGCCTGCATACCAGCGGATGCCGCCAAGGTCGGATAGAGCGCGATGCGCAGGCCCGTCATCTCCAGTTCCGCAAAGTCTGGCCCCGGCGGCGGACCGCCCCAGATCATCAGCACGGGCGCCGGCACTGCCTGGCAGACCTCCTGCAATTGCTCCAGCGACTTCGCCGAGTTGAGCCAGACAAGATCGGCCCCGCCGTCACGCGCATAAGCGACGCAGCGCTCGATCGCGTCTTGCGGGCTCGACCCTTCCGCGCCAATGGCATCGCAGCGCGCGCAGATGACGAAATCAGGATCGATGGCATCGCGCGCCGCCACGGCAGCTTTGAGTTTGCCGACCATCTCCCCCTTCGAGATCACCCGGCGGCCGGCGCTGGTGCCGGATTTCTTCGGCGCTTCCTGGTCCTCGATCGACATGCCGGCAACGCCGGCGCGGACGATCTCCTGTACGCTGAAATGCACGTTGACCGCATTGCCGAAGCCGGTATCCGCATCGAGCAGGATCGGAATATCCGAACGCGCCGCGACATGGCGGGCATGGTCGCAGATATCGCGCAGACCGATCACACCCGTATCGGGAACGCCAAGCAGAAAGGCCGACATCTGCGATCCGGCGACGAAGAAACATTCAAATCCCGCCCTGGCGGCAATCTTGGCATACATCGGGCTGAATCCGCCCGGCATCACCGTCAGCCCGTCCTTGGCCAAAAGCGCGCGAAACGCCAAGCGTTTGCGCTTTTCGGGATGGATGAATGGGTCCGTCATATCGTTTCCTCCAGCAAAAATTCGCCGGCCCACGCCTGCCAGGACACGTTCGCCATGCAGGCCTGCTTTGCCACTCAAAGGCCTTCACATCCAGGGAAAAAGATGGAAGCTTACCGCCCGGCGAGGGAGGCCACAGGGCCGCCAGGGAGGACACCTGATGATCAAGGTGCAGGATATCGTCTATGTCGTGTATCGGGCGCCCGATCTCGACAAGATGGAACAGTTTCTGACCGATTTCGGCATGTATCGCGCGAAGCGAGAGCCCGACAAGCTCTATATGCGCGGAGCCGGCGACTACCCCTACATCCACGTGACGGAAAAGGGCGAGCCGGGTTTCGCCGCCGTCGGCATGCTGGCTGGCTCGGAAGCAGAACTCGATGAAGCCGCGCGCCTGCCCGGCTCTTCCGCCATCGAGACGATCGATGCGCCGGGCGGCGGCAAGCGCGTGCGCATGCAGGGCCCGGACAACTATCGGATCGATCTGGTACATGGCATCAAACCCGTCGAACGGCTCGACATCCGCGATCCGCTGGCGATCAACTTCGGCTATGAGAAGAACCGCCTGTTCGAATTGCAGCGGCCGAAGAACGAATCCGCCAAGATCATTCGGCTCGGCCATTGCGTGCTGAAATTCACCGACGGCAGCGCTGCACGCGACTGGTTCATCAACACGCTCGGCATGCTGGTGACCGACCGGCTGCATGTGCCTGACGATCCCAAGGTGACATTAGGCACGTTCATGCGTTGCAACCGGGGCGATAAACCGGCCGACCACCACACCATCTTCGCCCTGCATGCGCCCGGCGACATCAACGTCCACCACGTCTCCTTCGAGGTGCAGGATCCCGACGCGGTTCAGATCGGCCACTATTGGCTGCAAGGCAAAGGATGGAAGCAGGAATGGGGCGTCGGCCGCCATCTCCTCGGCAGCCAGGTGTTCGACTATTGGCGCAGCCCCTGGGGCCATATTTTCGAACACTACGCCGATGGCGACTTGCTCAATGCCAGCGTACCACCAGGCGATTATCCGGCGACCGCAGAAAATCTGGCGCAATGGGGACCGGAACTATCGCCGCGCTTCTTCGAATCCGTAGTGACGTAGACTGTACCTTCGTGTCATCCCGGACACCGCAGCGTGATCCGGGATGACACCGAGGTTGCGGCAAACCCGCCGCTATTGCTTCTCGATCTTCGCCGCCTCGACGATCTTCTTCCAGTTCTCGAACTCAGCTTTGACGATCTGCGCCATGTCCTCGGGCGATTGCGAGATGCGCTGATCGGCACCGACATCGAACAGGAATTTCTTCGTCTCCGGCCGTTTGACGATCTCGTTCAGCCGGCCGTGCATCTGGTTGACGATCGGATCGGGCGTGTCCTTGGGAAACCAGGCGGCCCAGATCACCGAATAAGAGAAATCCGGCACGCCAGCCTGCTGCATGGTCTGCAGATTGGGCGCCGCCGACACCGGATTGGCGGGTGTCGAAGCCAGCAGGCGCAGCCGCCCCTGCGAGGCCTGGGCCATGGCCAATGTGATGTCGGGGAAGAAGAAATCGATCAAGCCGGCGGTCGTGTCGGCGGCGGCATCGCCGGCGCTCTTGTAGTTCACCTGCGTGGCCGTCGCGCCGATCTTTTGCAGATAGAGACTGGCGGCAACCATGGCGCTCGAAGTCTGCGCGCCGTAGCGCGCCCGGCCGTTCTTATCCTTGATGAACTTGGTCAGATCGGCGACCGAATGAACGTCGAGCTTGGGATTGACGGCCAGGGCCAGCCCCAGCTCGTTCAAGGTGGCGACCGCCTTGAGCGCAGTGTTCGGATCGTAATCGGCGCTCTTCATGAACAGCGGATTGCCGACATAGGCGGACGCGCCGGTGATCAGCAGCGTATAGCCGTCGGGCTTGGCGTCCATCGCCGCCTGATTGCCGACATGGCCATTGGCGCCGACACGGTTCTCCACGATGACCGGCTGGCCCGCCAGTTCGCTGAGCGCCCGCGCATAGTAGCGCACCATCAGATCGCCGCCGGCCCCCGCCACATAGGTGCAGATCACCTTGATCGGATGATCGGGATAAGCTGCCAGCGCCAGGCGCGGCACCAGGGTTAATGCAACGGCCGCGATCCAAATCTGCAAACATCTCACGCGCATCACCAGCCCTCCCCTCCGCTGATCCGCCCCGCCTGAGTTTAGCCCCAGACTTCTTGGGCGACCTCGCCAATGCGTTCGAGCTTGCGACGCTGATCGTCGAAACTCATATGCGCCCCATCACGGGTCGCCGCGCCCTGGAAACCGCATTGGCTGCTGATGGCGAGCCGTTCGACCGGACAATGCTGGGTGGCGCTTTCGATGCGACGCAGCAATTCATCACGGGTTTCGAGCCGAGGATTGGTGCTGCTGACGAGACCCAGCACCGCCACCTTGCCTTTGGGCAGATGCCGCAGCGGCTCGAAACCGCCCACCTTGTCGCTGTCGTATTCGAGCAGATAGCGATCGACGTGCAGCCGGTCGAACAGACGCTCGGCCAGCCAGTCATAGCCGCCCTTGCCGCGCATAAAGCCGGAACGGCTGCCCCGGCACAGATGCATCGCCAGGGTCAGGCCCGGCCGGCGCACCGCGTCATAGCAGGCGTTTTCCAGCGCGATGTCCTCCTCCAGCGCCTGATCGGCATCGAGCCCCTCCTCGGTCATGACCGTGAGGCGCGCGGGGTCGGCATAGATGGTGAACCCTTCATCGAGCTGGATATAGGCGCAGCCCTCCCCGACCAGCGCCTTCATCTCGCCGGTGACGATGCCGCCGATATCGGAGCGCAGATCGTTGGCGTCGGGATAGGCTTTATCGGTGTCGCCCCGCCGATAGCTTTGCCGGGCGATCATCGCCGGGCTCGGCATGGTGATCTTGAATGGCCCTGGCGCATGCTGACTCAGAAATGCCGCATCGACATCGGCCAGACGCTTCTTCTGCCGCACTTGGCCGGTGATCGCCTTGGTGTGCATTTGCAGGCGCGCCACGCTGCCATCCGGCCGTTTGAACTCGCGCACAGGATAGTTTTCCTCGAACCCGTCGACCGCCTCGCTGAACACGGTCTGCCAGGAATCCCGTCGCATCTCGCCGTCGGTGAAGATCGCCATGCCGGCATCTTTCTGCACCTGCAAGACGTCCAGCACGGCCTTGTCTTCCGCCGCGCGCAATGCGGCCCGATCGATCCGCCCGGCCTTGAAATCATCGCGCGCATCGAGAAGATGTGGCGGTCGCAAAAGGCTGCCGACCTGATCGCACCGATAATCCGACGCCATGCTTGCGGTCTTGACATCAGCCACCATCTCGCCGCCCTCCTTCTCGGTCGCGGGATTCAGCGCAGTGCGTTCGGTTGGCGTTGATACGGCGCTCTCCCAACAGCGGATTTGCCACCCGCTTGTCCGAGGATCGTACTCCGGCGTTTAAAGGGTGCAAGTGCTACTAGTGGCCTGCAATGCGAGACACGTCGCAGGCACGATCCGAACGGAACCGTGAAGTCGGGCGGAATAAGATATTCGCATGAAGCCGCCGTACACCTTCGGCCCTTGCATGTGGCGCCATCCTGTGCCCTGAAAGACCCATGAAGGGAAACGCAAGCAGCCGGTGGTGGCTGGTGTACAGACCCCGCGCGATTTGCCCGCTTGTCCTGTCGATCGGATCAGCGCTTGCGGTGTTCGCGGTGGCGCCCGCGCTCGGCCAAGGCGCCCGTACGACGCTGCCGGCCGAAGTTCCGCTGCCGCCACGACGCCCGCAGACACTCGATCAGCCCGTCTCGCCCAGCGAACAACCGCCCCCTTCCGCCCAGCCCGAAACGCAAACGGCCCGCCCACCGCTCAGTCGCGAAGCGCTGCGTTATTGCGCCGCCCGCTGGCAGGCGATGAAGCTCGATGGAACGGCAAGCGGGCGCCTCTGGCGCGACTTCGCCCAGGACTGCGCCGAGCAATACCGGCGCGACAAACGCTGAACGCCCGTCCGGACGGACCGCGAAAGACAGGCCTCAAACGGCCCCCTGAAAACAATTGTCCCCCGCATGTTGCCATGCGAGGGACGAGATGAAGATGAGACCTGAACGAAACGATCTGTTAATTGTCTAGACTGTTTGAAGGCAAAAACCTGGCAAACGGACCGACCAAAACATTTCGCTTATGTCTCCGAACCGCTGAAGTCTGGTCAGCGCTTCGAGCCTGACCAGCCTAAGCCGGTCCGCCCGAAAGCCCCTTACTTCTTCTTAGAAGCTTTCTTCTTGGCGGTCTTCTTCTTGGCAACCTTCTTCTTGGCGGTCGCCTTCTTCACTGCTTTCTTCGCGGCCTTCTTGGCCGGTTTACGCTTAGCTGCCTTAGCCATCTGAGGTCCCCTCTAAGTTGACAGCCGACGAGCTTCCGTCGGCATCAGGCAGACATAAGTTAGCGAGGTTAACTAGTTGTGCAAGTCATCCGTGTGCCGGAGAGCGCGTTGCGATGCCTTTCGACGCCTCGGCGACACCTCTTCCAACACATCCAAAGACACGCGCGCGGCATCGACTCGTCGATCAAGATTCAACAACGCCAACCCACCATCGGCATCGACCTTCATCCCCTCTCGGCCCGCTCTCCTTATACATGGGCACAACGCCCAAGCGACGCGCGCGAAGATCATCGATCGCCGGCATAGCTGATCGACTCAATAAGAAAACTCATTGATTCTCCTGAAAAACTGAATTGACGACGAAAAGCGTCCCACCCGCCGATCATGATCGGCGCAAGACGATGCTTCGCAATCGCATCGCCATTCATCGCATCGGGACCGGCGCATCATGCATGAGGTTAAAGGCGCCGAGTCGCGGGATGTCGGCACATGGTTTTCGGTCAACGCATAACCATGCCGAAAGGTGTCGCCGACACGTCGGCAACACCTCAAAAAAAATTTTGGGAACAGAGAAAATTTTGGCGCTTGCGATCGCCTTCGAAACCCAAAATCGCGCAACTGCCCCGAATCGGGGCAGCTTGATTCGAACGATTCAGAGTCCGAGTTTGCTCTTCAAAAGGTCGTTCACGACCTGCGGATTGGCCTTGCCGCCGCTCTGCTTCATGACCTGTCCGACGAACCATCCAAGCATCGTCGGCTTCGCCTGAACCTGCGCGACCTTGTCCGCATTGGCGGCGACGACGGCATCGATCACCGCCTCAATCGCGCCCGTATCGGTGACCTGCTTCATCCCTCGTGCTTCGACGATGGCATGCGGGTCGCCGCCTTCTTTCCAGACGATCTCGAACACATCCTTGGCGATCTTGCCGGAGATGGTGGAGGCCGCCATCAGGTCGAGGATGGCGCCAAGCTGCTCAGCCGACACCGGCGAAGCGGTGATCTCGATCCCTTCCCGGTTCAGCCGCCCGAAGAGTTCGTTGATCACCCAGTTGGCCGCCGTCTTGGCATCCCGTCCGCGCGCGACGGCTTCGAAATATTCAGCCGACTCCCGTTCGCTGGCCAGCACGTTGGCGTCATAAGCCTGCAGGCCATAGTCGCTCGTGAAGCGGGCGATCTTCGCATCCGGCAGTTCGGGCAAGTCCGCCGCCAGCGCATCGACGAATGCCTGATCGAATTCGAGCGGCAGTAGATCCGGATCGGGGAAATAACGGTAGTCGTGCGCCTCTTCCTTGGAACGCATGGAGCGCGTTTCGCCGCGTGCCGGATCGAAGAGCCGCGTCTCCTGTTCGATGCTTCCGCCGTCTTCCAGAATTTCGATCTGGCGGCGTGCTTCCACATCCACGGCCTGGCCGATGAAGCGGATCGAATTGACGTTCTTGATCTCGCAGCGCGTGCCGAACGGTTCGCCTGGACGGCGGACCGAGACGTTCACGTCGGCGCGCAGGTTGCCCTTCTCCATATCGCCATCGCAGGTGCCGATGTAGCGCAGGATGGTGCGCATCTTGGAGACATAGGCGCGCGCCTCATCGGCCGAGCGGATGTCCGGTTTTGAAACGATTTCCATCAACGCGACGCCGGAACGATTGAGATCGACCAGGCTGGCGTCAGGTGATTGGTCATGCACCGACTTGCCGGCATCCTGTTCCAGGTGCAGGCGCTCGATGCCCACACGGATCTGTTCGGTCGGCGATACATCGACGATGACTTCGCCTTCGCCGACGATGGGGCTCTTGTACTGGCTGATCTGATAGCCCTGCGGCAGATCAGGATAAAAATAATTCTTGCGATCGAAGACCGAGCGCAGGTTGATCTGCGCCTTCAAGCCGAGGCCCGTGCGCACCGCTTGCTTGACACATTCCTCGTTGATGACCGGAAGCATGCCCGGCATGGCCGCATCGACCAGAGAGACATGGGTATTGGCCTCGCCGCCGAACGCGGTGGAAGCGCCGGAGAACAGTTTGGCGCGGGAGTTCACCTGCGCATGGATCTCCATGCCGACGACGATTTCCCAATCGCCCGTGGCGCCCTTGACGAGCTTGGATGGTTTGGCTGCGGATGCGCTCATGACTGACTTCCAGAGTTCTCGATAGCATTTTCAAGCGAAGTGGATCCCGGTTCGCTTGAAGAAAATGCGTCAAAACAAAAGAACTAGGATCCGGCTCAGAACCGGATCCTAAGACCACCACGCTTCGGGCAGGCTGATCCGACCTGCCGCCCGTTCGATCGCCTCGGCCAAGGTGAACAGGGTTTGCTCCTCGAACGGCTTGCCGATCAGTTGCAGACCAAGCGGCAGGCCTTCGCGCGACAGACCGGCGGGCACAGCAATGCCCGGCAGGCCGGCCATGTTCACCGTGACCGTGAAAATGTCGTTCAGGTACATCTCGATCGGATCGGCGGAGCCCTTCTCGCCAATGCCGAAAGCAGCCGACGGCGTCGCCGGCGTCAGAATGGCATCGACGCCATCGGCGAAGACGGTTTCGAAGTCGCGCTTGATCAAAGTGCGGATCTTCTGCGCCTTGACGTAATAGGCGTCGTAATAGCCAGCCGACAGCACATAGGTGCCGATCATCACGCGCCGGCGCACTTCCTTGCCAAAGCCTTCGGCGCGCGTGTTCTCGTACATGCCGATGATGTCTTTGCCCGGCACGCGCAGACCGTACCGCACGCCATCATAGCGCGCGAGGTTCGACGAGGCTTCCGCCGGCGCGACGATGTAATAGGCCGGCAGAGCATAGCGCGTGTGCGGCAGGCTGATGTCGACGATTTCAGCGCCGGCTTCCTTCAGCCAGGCGATGCCCTGCTGCCACAGCGCCTCGATCTCTTCGGGCATGCCGTCGAGACGATATTCCTTCGGGATACCGATGCGCATGCCGCGCACGGAACCGCCGACGGCTTTCTCATAGTCAGGCACCGGCAGATCGGCGCTGGTCGAATCCTTCACGTCGTAGCCCGCCATCGACTGCAACAGGATGGCGCAGTCGCGCACCGAGCGCGCGATCGGTCCCGCCTGATCGAGCGACGAGGCGAAGGCCACCATGCCCCAGCGCGAGCACCGGCCATAGGTGGGCTTGATGCCAACCGTGCCGGTGAAGGCCGCCGGCTGGCGGATCGAGCCGCCCGTGTCCGAAGCGGTCGCGGCCAGGCACAAACGTGCCGCGACAGCGGATGCCGAACCACCCGACGAACCGCCGGGCACGAGCAGGCCCTGCTTGTCGCCGGCGAGCGCTGCCCTGCCCTGATCCACCGTCCAGTTCGGCGGCAACCATGGCGAAGCGACCGGACCATAGAAAGAGGTCTCGTTCGACGAGCCCATGGCGAACTCATCCATGTTGAGCTTGCCGAGCATCACCGCGCCGTCACGCCAGAGCTGTGCCGTGACTGTCGATTCATAGACCGGCTTGAAGCCGTCGAGGATGTGGCTGCACGCCTGCGTATGCACGCCCTTGGTGGCGTAAAGATCCTTGACGCCGATCGGCAGGCCTTCGAGCGGGCCCGCCTCGCCGCGTGCGATCTTTTCGTCCGAAGCCTTCGCCATCGCCAACGCCTGCTCCGGCGTCTCGACGATGAAAGCGTTCAAGGCGCGCGCGCCGGCGATGGCATCGAGATGCGCTTGCGTCAGTTCGGTCGCGGAGACGCTGCGCTTGGTCAGCGCATCGCGGGCCTCGGCGAGGGTGAGGTCGGTCAGCTGGCTCATTCGACCACCTTCGGCACGACAAAGAAATGCTCTTCGCTGCGCGGTGCGTTGGCGACGACCGCATCGGCGCCGGCCTGATCGGTGACCACGTCGGCGCGCATGCGCATGTGCATCGGAATGACCGACGTCATCGGTTCGACGCCCCCGACATCGACCTTGTCGAGTTCGGCAACGAAGGACAGAATGGCGTTGAGTTCGCCGGCAAGATGCGGCACCTCTTCTTCAGTGACGGCGATCCGCGCCAGATGCGCAATACGCCGCACGGTCGCGTGATCGACCGACATGAAATCCCCATATGGTTGAAAGCTGCGCGGCTATAGCATTTGCGCCACCCACCGGGCAAATTTAAGCCGAATCGGGCCGAATATGCATTTCGGGCCGGATTCCGGCGCGGGATCAGCAAGACAGGCTGGCGCGGTCGTGATAAGGGCGGCTCGATGACCGTCGAAATCGTCACGCCCGACACCCTTCTGCCACGTCTGCACGCGCGATCGCGCCTCATGGGCATCGATCTGGGCACGAAAACCATCGGCCTGGCGATTTCCGACGTGGAGCGGCGCATCGCCACGCCGCTCGAGACGATCCGACGGGTCAAATTCAGCAAGGACGCCGCGCGGCTGCTGGAGCTCGCCGCCACCTACGAGATCGCCGCCTTCATCATCGGGCTGCCGCTCAACATGGACGGCAGCGAAGGCCCGCGTGTCCAATCGACACGCGCCTTCATCCGCAGCCTCGCGGCACTCGATCAAAGACCCTTCGTCTTGCAGGACGAGCGCCTTTCGACCGCCGCCGTCACCCGCCAATTGATCGAACAGGATGTCTCGCGCGCCAAACGCGCCGAGGTCGTCGATCGCATGGCTGCGGCTTATATTCTGCAGGGCGTGCTCGACCGCCTACAGCACCTCAGCCAAGGCTGAACGACGGAACGAAAACGCCGCGGCCCATCAAGGCCGCGGCGCCAAATCTGTATGCTCGAAAGCGAAGCCGGCTTAACGCACGGTCATCGTCGTTGCCCCACCAAGCGGCGGTGCGGCACCACCGACGAAACCGCCGCCGCCACCGCCGAGACCCTGCGGCCGCACGATGCCGCTGCCGCCGAAGCCCGGATTCGGGCGAACGACGCCGCCGCCAAAACCCGGATTCGGACGAACGAAACCACCGCCGATTGGTGCAGTGACCGGACCGCCAATCGGCCGGCCGCCATAGATCGGGCCACCCGGATTGGGATAGACCGGCGGGCGATGAACGTGACGGTAGCGATAGCGCGGCCCGTAATAAGCGGCCGGCGGATAATATCCGTAGTTATAGCCATAGTCGTAGTAGCCCGGGCCGTAACCATAGCCGTAGCCACCCGGCCCATAGTAATAACCGTCGTTGTAGCGATCAGCCGCGATAGCCGCACCGATGCCAGCGGCAACTGCGCCAAAGGCGGCTGCCGGGCCGACGCCACGACGCACATAACGGCGCGCGCCCTTCTTGCGCACCACGTGCCGCTTCGCGACGTGCTTCTTTTTCGCGACATAGCGAACGTCCTGCACCATCGGCGAAGCTTCAGTAGCTGCCTTGCGCAAAGACGAATCCACCGGCAAGGCCGAAGCCTGACCGATCAGTCCAACAGCGAAGGCTGCGCCGGCCAAGACCGGCAGTACCTTCATCGGTTTGCTCGAAAACATGACGCAGTCCCCTTTATGAAGAGGTCGGCTCGTACGGCCGCCCATTTGGGCCTGAACGTATCGGCATCAACCTGAATGTAGGTTGAACGGTTCGCCAAACAAGGCGTTGCGGCACTTTTTCCGCAATCTCAGGTTGTAATCGAGGAAAAAGCTCTACGGCATCAGGGTGATGCGATTGCCACCCTGCCGGCCAATAGCGCCTTGCAGATCGAGCTCGAGGATCGCCGCCTGCACTTCCGCCACCGGACGACCCGTGGCGCGCACGAGATCGTCGATCGATACCGGCGATGGCCCGAGCAAAGCGCGCAGACGTTCGACGAAATCTTGTGGCGCGACAGTCGCGGCAAATGCAGGCGCAATCGGTCGAAGAACCGCAGCCTCGCTCGCTTCATCCGGTTGTGCGACGGCCTCGAAGAGATCGGGCTCATGATCGGATGTTAGTGTCGCGCTCTGATGTTGCGGTCCCCGCGCGATCACGGAGGCCAAAGCTTCGATCACATCGGCGCTGCGCGTGCACAGCGTCGCGCCCTGGCGCAGAAGATCGTTGGTGCCTTCAGCGCGCGGATCGAATGGCGAGCCAGGAACGGCGAACACCTCCCGCCCCTGTTCATTGGCATAACGCGCGGTGATCAACGAACCGGAGCGACGCGCCGCCTCGACAACCACCGTGCCATAAGCGAGCCCGGAAACGATACGGTTGCGCCGTGGAAAATCGCGGCCGCGCGGCACCCATCCGATCGGCATTTCCGAAATCAGCGCGCCGCACTCGCATAGCGCCTCCGCCAGCGGCACATTCTCGGAAGGATAAATCTTGTCGAGCCCGCCGGCGAGCACTGCGACGGTGCCGGTCGCCAATGACGCGCGATGCGCGCTCTCATCGATGCCGCGCGCCAGACCGGAGGCGATGACGAAACCGGCTTCGCCCAATTCCTGCGCCACCGTCGCGGCGAATTTCGCGCCATAGGCTGAGGCGTTGCGCGAACCGACGATGGCTACCATCGACCGTACCAGAACATCGAGACGCCCGCGCACCGCGATCACGGGCGGCGGCGCATCGATGGCGCGCAGCGTTAGCGGATAGTCGGCATCGTCGAGCGTCAGGAATTGCCCACCCTGCCGGCGCAACGCCTCCCATTCGCGTTCGCAATCCTCGCGCGCCGCAAGGCGAATAGCGCGGCCACCGCTTTGCTTGGCGATGAGACGCGGCAGAGCTTTGAGCGCGGCGCCAGCGCTGCCGTGATACTCCAACAGCCTTTGAAAGGTGCGCGGGCCGATATTGTCGCTGCGCGCGAGCTGCAGCCAATCCAAAAGCTGCGCGTCGGAAAGACGAAGGGGTCTTTCGCCGCGCCGATCGTTCACGGCTTGCTGCCGATCTTGGTTTCGGTGCCTTCCATCAGCCGAGAAATATTCGGCCAATGCTTGAACCACAGCAAAGCCGCCAAGGCGATGAAGAGCTCAGCCGCCGCGCCATTGCCCATCAACCACAGCGCCAACGGCGTCGCCAGGCTCGCCGCCAGCGCGGCAACCGACGAATAGCGCGTGGCGGCGGCAACGCCGAGCCAGACGACAGCGAAGACAAGCGCGCCGGGCCAGGCGAGACCAAGGGCGCAACCCAGGAAGGTCGCGACGCCCTTGCCACCCTTGAACTTGAGCCAGACTGGATAGAGATGGCCAAGAAACGCGCCGAGACCGGCAATGACAGCCTGATGTTCGCCAAGCTGCGCGCCGATCAAGACCGCGACCGTGCCCTTCAGCGCATCGAGCAGCAAAGTCGCCGCCGCGAGCCCCTTATGCCCGGTGCGCAGCACATTGGTCGCGCCGATATTGCCGGAACCGATCGAGCGCAGGTCTTCGGTGCCGGCGAGCTTCGTCAGCACCAGCCCGAACGGGATCGAACCCAGAAGATAACCGATGGCCAGCGCGATCAGGTTTTGCGGCAAGTCCGGGAAAATCATAGTTTCGTGGTCCAAAGCCAAAAAACAAAGGTGACATTAACGCGCTTCGCCAAGAGAGCAAATCGAGGGAGCAAATGGAGGGAGCAAATCGCGTCACAAGATCGTGCCGGCCACCATTGTCAGCTTGACGACCCCTTCCATGCGGGCTTCGTCAAAAGGTGTGTTTTTCGAGCGCGACTGCAGGCGCGACGGATCGACCACGTAAGGCTCATCGGGATCGAAACGGATCAGATCGGCCGGCGCGCCCTTCTGCAAACGCCCTTGCGGCAGGCCGAGGATCTCAGCCGGCCGCACCGTCATGGCGTTGATGAGGCGGCCAAGCGACACCTGCCCCGAACGCACCAGACGCAGGCCCGCCGACAGCATGGTCTCCAGACCGATGGCACCATATTCGGCTTCCGAGAACGGCACGCGTTTGGCTTCAACGTCCTGCGGGTTGTGGTCGGAGATGATCACGTCGATGAGACCGCCGGCCAGCGCCTCGACCAGCGCGACGCGTTCTTCCTCGGCGCGCAGCGGCGGCGACAGTTTCAGAAAAGTGCGATACTGGCCGATGTCGCTTTCATTGAGCGTCAGATGATTGATCGACGTGGCGCAGCTCACCGGCAGGCCAGCGGCTTTCGCCTTGGCGATGATCTCGAGCGACAAAGTCGTCGTCACCATCTGCGCATGATAATGACCGCCTTGCTGCCCCTCGCCGAAGGTCAAAGCCACAAGCCGCATGTCGCGATCGAGCATGATCGCTTCCGCCTCGCGCGGAATGCCCGGCAAGCCAAGACGGCTGGCGAATTCGCCCTCATTCATCACGCCCATGCGCGCCAATTCCGGATCCTCGGCGCGATGAATGACGATCGCGTCGAAGTCGCGCGCATAGATCATGGCGCGCCGCATCACTTGCGACGACACCACCGATGTCGGGCCATTGGAGAAGGCGACCGCGCCGGCTTCCTTGAGCAGGCCGATCTCGGCGATCTCCGTGCCGGCCAGTCCCTTGGTCAGAGCGGCGCAGGGCAGAACGCGCACCTTGGCATTGTCGCGGGCGCGCCGCATCAGATAGTCGACGCTGGCGGAGCCATCGATCGGCGGATTGGTGTTGGGCGCGGCGACAATCGTCGTCACGCCGCCGGCGGCCGCCGCGCGGCTCGCGGTGGCAATGGTCTCGCGATGGCTCGCGCCCGGCTCGCCGATGAAGGCGCACATATCGATGAGGCCCGGCGTGACGATATCGCCGGCACAATCGACAACCTGCGTGCGTTCGCCCGCATTCGCCTTCGTCACCTTGGCGCCGATGTCGACGATCAATCCATTATCGATCATCACGCCGCCCGGCGTCTCCGTGCCGGTGGCAGGATCGAGCAGGCGCGCGTTGATGAGAGCGACGGGCGAGGAGGTCATTGCATCAGCCATTGGGCAAGTTCTGCGACAGAGCTTCGAGCACGGCCATGCGCACGGCAACACCCATCTCGACCTGTTCGGTGATCAAGGAGCGCGGCCCGTCGGCAACGGCCGAGTCGATCTCGACGCCGCGGTTCATCGGCCCCGGATGCATGACCAGCGCGTCGGGCTTGGCCCATTTCAGCTTGTCCTCATCAAGACCATAGAAGCGCGCGAATTCCTTCAGCGAGGGAATGAACGCGCCTTGCATACGCTCACGTTGCAGTCTCAGCATCATGACAATGTCGGCATCGCGAATGCCCGTTTCCATCGAGCGATGCACTTCGACGCCCATGCGCTCGATGCCGGCCGGCAGCAAGGTCGAGGGACCAACGACGCGCACGCGCGCGCCCAGATGCGTGAGCAGGATGATGTTGGAGCGTGCCACCCGCGAATGGGCGACATCACCGCAGATCGCCACGGTGAGCCCTTCGATCCGGCCCTTGTTGCGCCGGATGGTCAGAGCATCAAGCAGCGCCTGTGTCGGATGTTCGTGGCTGCCGTCTCCCGCATTGATGACCGAGCATGACACCTTTTGCGACAGGAGTTGCACGGCGCCAGAGTGCTGGTGGCGCACGACGATGAGATCGGGCCGCATCGCGTTCAAGGTGGCAGCCGTATCGATCAGGGTCTCGCCCTTGTTCACCGACGATGTGGCGACCGACATATTCATAACGTCGGCACCGAGCCGCTTGCCGGCCAGTTCGAACGACGACTGTGTGCGCGTCGAAGCTTCGAAGAACAGATTGATTAACGTGCGGCCGCTGAGAACGGCGCGTTTTTTCTCGACCTGCCGGGAAACTTTGACAGCTTCCTCCGCCATGTCGAGCAAAGTTTCGATATCCGGCCGGGAAAGTCCCTCGATGCCGAGCAGGTGCCGATGGGGAAAGACGGGAGCGCGGGCGGTCATATCGGCTGGTCTATAGGCCAAGCTGCGGAATCCGCAAGACATCCTCAGCACTTGCGCACCGTCTTCGACGGGTTTTGGCGCCCAAAATCATTACCTTAGCAGGACAACATCGAAGCTACCCTGAGAAGGAATATGAAATACCATAAAAATCAATAAATTAGAGAGGCTTAAAAAGCCGCTAAACTGGCCCCAAACGGGGTGCCGGCCGCCTCGCCTATTTGACACTTGGCGGACCCTACACCATGTTCCCGGCCGATCGAATGTCTGTTCGGACCGGTTCCGGGCGTCTTTGGCCCGGTCCTCTTCGAATAGATACTTTCAATATATTTCAATGATTTAGCCTGCGAGGCGTTCCCCGCAATGAGTGCTGTCGTCATCGTCGAATCGCCGGCAAAGGCCAAGACGATCAACAAATATCTGGGCAAGGACTACGAGGTCCTGGCCTCGTTCGGTCACGTCCGCGATCTGCCGGCCAAGGATGGCTCGGTCGATCCCGAGGACGACTTTGCCATGCGCTGGGAAGTCGACAGCAAGGCGGCCAAGCGCCTGTCCGATATCGCCAAGGCGGTCAAAGAGTCCGACAAAGTCATTCTCGCGACCGACCCTGACCGCGAAGGTGAAGCCATTTCCTGGCACGTGCTGGAAGTGCTCAAGGGTAAGCATGTCCTGAAGGACAAGACGGTCGAGCGCGTCGTTTTCAACGCCATTACCAAGAACGCCATTCTCGACGCCATGCGCCATCCGCGCAAAGTCGATGAGGCGCTGGTCGATGCCTATATGGCGCGCCGCGCCCTCGACTATCTCGTCGGCTTCAACCTGTCGCCGGTGCTGTGGCGCAAGCTGCCGGGCGCCCGTTCGGCCGGCCGCGTGCAGTCGGTGGCTCTGCGTCTGGTCTGCGACCGCGAACTCGAAATCGAGAAATTCGTCAGCCGCGAATACTGGTCGATCGCCGCGCATCTGAAAACCAAGGATGGCGCGCCGTTCATCGCCCGCCTCGTCGGCGCCGACGGCAAGAAGATCCAGCGTCTCGACATCGGTTCGGGTAAGGAAGCCGAAGATTTCAAGGCGGCCCTGGAAAACGCCAAGTTCACCATCGCTTCGGTGGAGGCCAAGCCCGCCCGCCGCAATCCTTGGGCGCCCTTCACCACCTCGACCCTGCAGCAGGAAGCCTCGCGCAAGCTTGGCTTTGCGCCGGCGATCACCATGCGTCTCGCCCAGCGTCTTTATGAGGGTGTCGATCTCGGCGGCGAGACCGTCGGTCTCATTACATATATGCGTACCGACGGCGTCGATGTGGCGCCGGAGGCGATCGCCGCTGCCCGCAAGGTGATCGAAAAGGAATATGGCGCGAAATACGTGCCGGAAATTCCCCGCAAATACGCGACCAAGCAGAAGAATGCGCAGGAAGCCCACGAAGCCATCCGCCCGACCGACCTCACCCGTCTGCCGCGCCAGCTCGCCAAGGTGCTCGATAAGGATCAGCTGCGTCTCTACGAACTGATCTGGAACCGCACCATCGCCAGCCAGATGGAATCGGCGGAACTCGAGCGCACCACGGTCGAAATTCTGGCGGAAGCCGGCTCGCGCAAGATCGATCTGCGCGCCACCGGCCAGGTCGTCCGCTTCGACGGCTTCCTCACTCTCTACCAAGAGGGCAAGGACGACGAGGACGATGAGGAAGGTGGCCGCCTGCCGCCGATGACGGCGGGCGATCCGGCGACGAAAGAAAAGATCGAAGCCAGCCAGCATTTCACCGAGCCGCCGCCGCGTTTCTCCGAGGCGACCTTGGTCAAGCGCATGGAAGAGCTCGGCATCGGCCGTCCCTCGACTTATGCTTCGACTTTGGCCGTGTTGCGCGATCGCGAATATGTCCGCCTCGACAAGAAGCGTCTGATCCCCGAGGACAAGGGCCGCCTGGTCGTCGCCTTCCTCGAAAGCTTCTTCAGCCGTTACGTGGAATATGATTTCACGGCCGGTCTGGAAGAACAGCTCGATCGCATTTCCAACGCGGAGATCGATTGGAAGCAGGTTCTGCGCGATTTCTGGAAAGACTTTTCCACCGCGATTGCCGGCACGAAGGATCTGCGCACCACCGAGGTGCTCGACAATCTCAATGATCTGCTCGGGCCACACATCTTTCCGGCCAAGGCCGATGGCGGTGACCCGCGTGGGTGCCCGTCCTGTGGCAACGGCCAGCTCTCGCTGAAGCTCGGCAAGTTTGGCGCCTTCATCGGCTGCTCGAACTATCCGGAATGCCGCTACACCCGCACCTTGACGCCGCCGAACGGCGAACAGGGAGAAGGCGAGGATGCAGCGCGTCCTGGCGTCCGCGTGCTCGGCACCGATCCTGTGACCAGCGACGAGATCACCCTGCGCGACGGCCGTTTCGGCCCCTATGTGCAGCAAGGCGAAGGCGAGAAACCGAAACGTTCCTCCCTGCCCCGTGGCTTGTCGAAAGACGAGGTCACCTTGGAGAAGGCGCTTGGTCTTCTGTCGCTGCCGCGCGAAGTCGCCAAACATCCGACCAGCGGCGAGCCCATCGTCGCCGGCATCGGCCGCTTCGGGCCTTACGTGCAGCACGGCAAGATGTATGCGAGCCTGACGCGTGACGACGACGTGTTGGAGATCGGCGCCAATCGCGCCATCGACCTCATCGTCACCAAGGAGCAAGGCGGCGGCCGCGGCCGTTTCGGCAATGCCGCGCCGGCACGCAATCTCGGCGATCACCCGCAAGGTGGCGCCATCAGCGTCAAGGCCGGCCGCTATGGTCCCTATGTGAGCTGGGGCAAGGTCAACGCCACCCTGCCGAAGGATTCCGATCCCGAGAAGGTGACGCTGGAAGAAGCCGTCGCCCTCATTGCCGCCAAGCAATCGGGCCAGGGCGATGGTGACGGACGTGTGCTCGGCGAACATCCGCAGGGCGGCACGATCGTCGCGCGCAAGGGCCGCTTCGGTCCCTATGTCAGCGTCGGCAAGGTCAATGCGACGATCTCCAAATCGTCTTCGCTCGAGGACATCACCCTTGAGGAAGCGATCGAACTGATCGACGAAAAGGGTGGACCGGCGCCGAAGAAGGCCGCCAAGAAGAGCGGTGGCAAGACCGCGAAGAAGGCGCCCGCCAAGACGACGGCGAAGAAGAAAGTCGCTGTTGAGGACTCCGACGAGGCCCCCTTCGGCGACGATGAACCGGCCCCCAAGACTGCCACCAAGAAGGCCCCCGCCAAAAAGGCGGCCGCCAAGAAAGCCCCGGCTAAAAAGGCGCCAGCCAAGAAAGCGGCTTCTAAAAAATAACGCTCTGCGTTTCCACAGAATCGCGTCTGTCAAGCCTTTGACGGACGCGGTCTGTTCTTCCTAGATGCATCAGGCAAAAGCGTTTCTGCCGAAACGCGGTTTGCTCTAGGCTGCGGCCCAGCCCTGCATCAGGAAGACAGATGAAATCGATCGACGCGCGCATTGCAGAAGAACTCGGGGTCAAGGAAAGCCAGGTCACGGCGGCAGTCGGACTGCTCGATGAGGGCGCGACCGTCCCCTTCGTCGCCCGCTACCGCAAGGAAGTCACCGGCGGCCTCGACGACACGCAGTTGCGCACCTTGGACGAACGTCTGCGCTACCTGCGCGAGATGGAAGATCGTCGCAAGGCGATCCTTGAAAGCATCGACAGTCAGGGCAAGCTCGACGACCCGCTGCGTCGCCTGATCATGGAAGCCGACAGCAAGGCCCGCCTCGAAGACATTTACCTGCCCTTCAAACCCAAGCGCCGCACCAAGGCACAGATCGCCATCGAGGCCGGCCTTGCGCCCTTGGCCGACAAGCTGCTCGCCGAGCCGCAGAACACGCCGCGCGATGTCGCGGAAGCCTTCATCGACGCGACCAAGGGCATCGAGACAGTGGAAGCCGCGCTTGATGGCGCCAAGGCCATTTTGACGGAACGCTTCTCTGAAAACGCCGAACTGATCGGCGACCTCAGAGAGACCTTCTGGAACGAAGGTCAGCTCGTCTCGAAGGTGAAAGCGGGCAAGGAAACCGCCGGCGCCAAATTCGCCGACTATTTCGATCTTTCACAGAAGATGGACAAGATGCCGTCGCATCGCCTGATGGCGCTGTTCCGCGGCGAGAAGGAAGAATTTCTCGATCTCACCTTCGATCCTGAACCCGGCCGCACGGACCTCACGACACCTGGCCTCTACGAACGCAAGATCGCCGCGCGCTTCAACATCCAGCCCAGCGGCCGCCCTGGCGACAAATGGCTGAGCGACACGGTGCGCGCCGCCTGGCGCTTCCGTCTGTCGTCGAGCCTCGCCGTCGACCTGCGTCTGCGCCTGTGGCAGCAGGCCGAAGACGACGCGGTGAAAGTCTTCGCCGGCAATCTGCGCGATCTCTTGCTGGCTGCCCCCGCCGGCACCCGCGCCACCATGGGCCTTGATCCTGGCTTCCGCACCGGTGTGAAAGTCGCCGTGGTCGATGCCACGGGCAAAGTGGTCGATACGGCCAACATCTATCCGCACGAGCCGCAACGGCGCTGGGATGAAGCGATCTCTATCCTTGCGGCGCTTTGCATGCGCCACAAGGTCGATCTCGTCGCCATCGGCAACGGCACTGCTTCACGCGAAACCGAGAAGCTCGCCGTCGAAATGCTGCGCAAGTTTCCCGAGTTGAAACTGACCAAAGCCGTGGTCTCGGAAGCCGGCGCTTCGGTCTATTCGGCTTCGGCCTTTGCCTCGCAGGAACTGCCCGGCCTCGACGTCACCTTGCGCGGCGCCGTCTCCATCGCCCGCCGCTTGCAGGACCCGCTCGCCGAACTCGTCAAGATCGATCCGAAGTCGATCGGCGTCGGCCAGTATCAGCACGACATCGCCGAATTCAAACTGTCGCGTTCGCTCGATGCGGTGGTGGAAGATTGCGTGAACGCGGTCGGTGTCGACGTCAACACCGCCTCCGCGCCCCTGCTCGCTCGCGTGTCGGGGATCGGCGAAGGCTTGGCGCAGAACATCGTCATGCATCGCGATGCCAATGGCCCCTTCGCCACGCGTGCCGACATCAAGAAAGTGCCGCGCCTCGGCCCCAAGGCTTTCGAACAATCAGCCGGCTTCCTGCGCATTCTCGGTGGCGACGATCCGCTCGATGCCTCGGGCGTGCATCCGGAAGCCTATCCGGTGGTGCGCCGGATCATCGAAGCGACCAAGTCGGACATCAAGGTTCTCGTCGGCAATGCCAAGACACTGCGCGGTCTCGACCCGCGCAAGTTCACCGACGAGACCTTCGGCGTGCCGACCGTGTCCGACATTCTGAAGGAGTTGGAGAAGCCCGGTCGCGATCCGCGTCCCGCCTTCAAGACCGCGGAATTCCAGGAAGGCGTAGAAACGCTCGACGACCTCAAGCCCGGCATGGTGCTGGAAGGCGCCGTGACCAATGTCGCCGCCTTCGGCGCCTTCGTCGACATCGGCGTGCATCAGGACGGCTTGGTCCACATCTCGGCCTTGTCGAAAACCTTCGTCAAGGATCCACGCGACGTGGTGAAGCCCGGCCAGATCGTTCGCGTGAAGGTGCTGGAAGTCGACAAGCCGCGCAAGCGCATCTCGCTGACCATGCGTCTCGACGACGAACTCCCCGCTGGCGGCCCAGCGGCCAACCGCCCACAAGGCGGCCCACGTCCCGCCGCGAAAAACTTCTCATCGGGCAAGGAGAGCAGCGGTGGCGGCGCGCTGGCGGATGCGTTGCGACGCGCCGGAGCAGCACGACCGCGCTGATCCAGTCAAAGCCAACAGAACACCGGCCGCATCGCTGCGGCCGGTTTTTTTTATGTAAAAGCCTCAGCGCAGTTTGGCGTCGAGCGACCAGCGACCGGCGCCGTAAAGAACGACGAACAGCAGACCCCCGGCGATGGCCAGATTCTTCTGGAACTGCACGAACTGGCCGGCATCGCCAAAATTGCGATGGAAGAAATAGGCGGCCAGCAGCGTGAAACCGGCCAGCAGAAGGGCGACGATCCGGGTCAGAAAGCCGGTCAAAAGCAGCAGGCCGCCGCCCAGTTCGACCGCGATGACGACCGGCAGCAGATAGCCCGGAACACCGGCTTTCTGCATATAGGCCACCGTTCCCGCATAGCCCATCAGCTTGTTGTAGCCGGCCAGAATGAAGATGAAACTGATCAGGGCGCGGCCCGCCAGCGGAAAAAGATTGTCAAAAACCGAGCGCAATTTGCTCTCCATACCCCATGAAAAGATTCGCGCCTTACTATATATGGGGAAGATCGGACCGGAAAATGACCGATCTGCCCGCCCTTATGGAAACCAATAAGCATTGACGAAAAAGCCCGACAAGAAATCCCCCCTGCCGACACGCGAGGACATTATCGCGTTCATTCACCGTGAGAACGACGCGGCGACCAAGGCGGGCAAGGTCACATCGGGCAAGATCGGCAAACGCGAGATCGCCCGCGCCTTCGACATTAAGGGCTCCGACCGCATCGCGCTCAAGAAACTGCTCAAGGAACTCGAGTCCGATGGCGTGGTCGAACGGCGTCACGGCCGCATCGTCGAACATGGCCGCCTGCCCTCCGTCGTCGTGGCCGACATCATCACCCGCGACAGCGATGGCGAACTCGTCGCCACACCGGTCGAATGGGATGAAGCGGCAGGCCCGCTGCCGCGCATCGCCATTCACATGCCGCGCAAGCGCCGGCCTGGCGATCCGGTGCCGGGCGTCGGTGACCGCGCACTGATCCGCGCCGAGCGCGATCCCGATGCCGGCAAGAAGGAGCCGCCCTATCGCGGCCGGGTCATCAAATTGCTGTCGCGCTCGCGCGCACAACTCATCGGCGTCTATCGTGCGCTGCCCGGCGGTGGCGGCCGGCTCGTGCCCGTCGACAAGAAGGCACGCGGCAAGGAATGGGCGATCCCCGAAGGCGCCCAGGGCGAAGCACGTGACGGCGATCTCGTGGCCGTCGAAGCTGGACGTGAAGGCCGCTTCGGTCTGCCGCAAGCGCGTGTGCGCGAACGGCTCGGCGCCATCGACAACGAACGCGCCATCACCACCATCGCGCTGCATGCCCATGGCATCCCGCATGTCTTCCGTCCCGAGACCTTGAAAGAGGCGGAAGCCGCGCAGCCAGCGACACTGGCCGGCCGCGAGGATTGGCGCAAGCTGCCGCTCGTTACCATCGATCCTGCCGATGCCAAGGATCACGATGACGCCGTGCATGCAGTGGCCGATGATGATCCCGCCAACAGCGGCGGCTTCATCCTCACCGTCGCCATCGCCGATGTCGCCGCTTATGTGCGGCCCGGTTCATCGCTCGATCGCGAAGCCTTGGAACGCGGCAACTCGGTCTACTTCCCCGATCGTGTCGTGCCGATGCTGCCGGAGCGCATCTCCAACGATCTCTGCTCGCTGCGCCCGCATGAGGATCGCCCCGCTCTGGCGGTGCGCATGATCATCGCCAAAGATGGCCGCAAGCTGCGCCACACCTTCCATCGCGTGCTCATGCGCTCGGCCGCAAAGCTCGCCTATCCGCAAGCGCAAGCCGCCATCGACGGCACGCCCGATGACACCACCGGCCCCTTGCTCGATAAGGTTCTCAAGCCGCTTTGGGCGGCTTGGCGCGCCCTCGATGAAGCGCGCGCCAAGCGCAGCCCGCTCGATCTCAATCTGCCCGAACGCAAACTGCTGCTGACGGCCGACGGCCGCATCGACCGCGTCATTATTCCGCCGCGTCTCGAAGCGCATCGGCTGATCGAGGAATATATGATCCTCGCCAATGTCGCCGCCGCCGAGACCCTGGAAGCGCAAGGACAACAACTCGTCTATCGTACCCATGACGAACCGTCCGTCGAGAAGATGCATGGCCTGGGCGAATTCCTCGCCACCATTGGCGTCAAACTCGCCAAAGGCCAGGTGCTGCGGCCGCAGCAGTTCAACGGCATTTTGGAACGGGTGAAAGGCAGTGAGCATGAGAACGCTGTCAACGAAGTGGTGCTGCGCACGCAGGCGCAAGCCGAATACTCATCCGACAACTACGGCCACTTCGGTCTCAACCTGCGCCGCTACGCGCATTTCACCTCGCCCATCCGTCGCTATGCCGATCTGATCGTGCACCGCGCTTTGATCCGTGCCTTGAAGCTTGGACCGGATGGCCTGCCGAATATGGAACCCGACGAACTCGCCGAAATCGCCGCACGCATCTCGGCCTCCGAGCGTCGCGCCATGGCGGCCGAGCGTGAAACGACCGAACGTCTCATCGCTAGTTTCTTATCGACGCAGATCGGCGCGACGTTTGAAGGACGCATCTCCGGCGTCACGCGCGCCGGCCTGTTCGTCAAACTGCTCGACACGGGCGCCGATGGCTTCGTGCCAGCCGCCACCATCGGCACCGACTACTATCGCTATGTCGAAAACCTGCATGCGCTCGTTGGCAATCGCACGGGTGAAACCTTCAGGCTTGGCGATCACATCGAAGTGAAATTGGTTGAAGCCGCCCCCTTGGCTGGCGCCTTACGGTTTGAAATCCTCAGCAAAGGTCACGTTAGAGGTTCACGCGCGACAAAAGCGCACGCAACCCCCAGGCGCGACAAGAAGCCTCCTTCCCGAAAGAAGCCACAAGCCTCACATAAACGACGGTCCGGTCGATAACTGAAAGACAGGACCCAGGAGGCTGAGATGGGTGTTTCTTTTGACACGGCCTTGGAAGCGCCACGCGATTGGTGGTTGGCGATGAAGCGCGGCATGCGCTTGCGCTGCCCGCACTGTGGCGAAGGCAAAATGTTTCGCGCCTATCTCAAGCCCAATGATGCTTGCCCGAACTGCGGCGAGGAACTGCATCATCATCGCGCCGATGACGCGCCGCCCTATGTGACCATCGTCATCGTCGGCCATATCGTCGTCGGTCTGCTCATGGTCGTCGACCAGCGCTATCCGGAACTCTCCATGTGGGTTCACATGGCGATGTGGACGACGCTGTCGGTCGTGCTCAGTCTGATCATGCTGCCCTCCGTCAAAGGTGCCTTGATCGGTCTGCAATGGGCGCTCAAAATGCACGGATTCGGGACCGCCATGCCGGCCCGACGTCCGGGGCAGATGTGACACGTATTCTCGATAGCAATTCCGACCTCACCGCCGTTCTCAACGAAGAGATTTGGTCCCGCCTGCAGCGCCAGCCACCGACTGGCGCCAAGCCGCGGCTTGCTTCCACCCTGATGCTGCTCGATCGCAGCGGCCCCGAACCCAAGATCCTGATGGGCCGCCGCAATCCGGCCAGCAAATTCATGCCGGGGAAATTCGTCTTTCCCGGCGGACGCATCGAGCCCGGCGACCGCAAGATGAATGCCGCCGGCGCCCTGCCCCTGCCGGTCGAGGAACGGCTCGCCCGCATCGACCCGAAATCCCATTCCTTGCCCCGTGCCCTGGCGCTCGGCGCCATCCGCGAGACGTTCGAGGAAACCGGCATCGTGCTCGGCGCCGCCGACATGGGCGCCCCTGAAACCGCACCGGCGGGCGAATGGCAGAGATTTGCCGGCCACGGTTTCTATCCCCTGATCGACAACATCCATTTCATCGCCCGGGCAACGACGCCGCCGCGTCAGGCGCGCCGCTTCGACACGATTTTCCTGGCCGCCGAAACCAGCGATATCGCCACGACCATCGAAGGCGCCATCGGCCCGGATCGCGAACTGGTGGAACTCGTCTGGGTGCCGCTCTCCCAGGCCCATGATCTCGAACTGCCGCTGATCACCAGCGTCGTCCTGTGCGAGCTGGACCGACGCATCGCTGCCGGCATGGGCCACCACCTGCCCGCGCCCTGGTATCGCGTCGGCCCCAAGGGCTGGCTGCGGACCGAGCTTTAGCAAGCTATTCGTTGTTCTAGCCCGCCCGCGCCAAAGGCGCCGCCTCTTCCTCTTCGATCTTACCGCGCAGAATGCGCCGCGCCGATTGACCTGCCTTGTCGAAGGCGAAAGCGATCAGCGGCGCGCCGCTCGTATCGGACGCGATATAGCGCTGCTGCTGCTCAGCGATGGCCTTGTCCTCGTTGAAGGCCTCGACCGTCATGTTGAAATAGATTGCATCGACCTTTGGATCGTCGAGCGCCCAGTTGCGCGCCGTCGACCAGAAATAATGGGTGGTCGCATCGGTCTCCGGCGTCAGCGCGTTGAGCACGCGATGCACCGGCGTGCCGTAGGGCAGATCGGTGCCCGCCGCCCGTGCGCCCAGTGTCAGCTTGATGTAGGACGGCGCACGCCATTCGAAAATCTGCCAACGGTCGATCTTGCTGTCGAGCCCGCGCGCCGCCTTGTAGATCGGCGCCGTGTCGACATTCTTCATAAAGCGCTCGGCCCGCACCACGTCGCCATCGACGGTCACGTCGAGCGGCGTATCGGTCACCTGGCTGCCCCCCAAGGTCGTCTTGTGCACATAGACCACATGGGTGAGATCGAGCAGATTGTCGGCCAGCAATTGGTAGTTGCAGGCGACCGGCAGCATGTCGCGCACGGCCACCCAACCGGGCTTCTCGTTTTCGCTGAAATCGGGAATGAGCGCTGCATCGGCTTTGGCCGGATCACCCATCCAGATAAAAATGAAACCGTGCATCTGCTGCGCCGGAAAAGCACGCACGGCGAACGTGCTGCCGAACGACAGGCCGCCAGGCACATGGACACAGCGCCCCTGCCCGTCGAAGCGGATGCCATGATAGCCGCAGGTGATTTCGCCCTTCTCGATGAAACCCGACGACAGCGGCGCCTTGCGGTGCGGGCAGCGATCGGAAACGGCCCTCACCGCTCCGTCCTGATCGCGAAAGAAGAGAATCGGTTCGTTGCAGATGGTACGAACCAAGGGGCGTTCCGTGATTTCGTTCGCCCACCCGGCGACATACCAGCAGTTGCGCAGGAAACTCGCTGCCATCTTTGCCTCCCTCATCGATGACAATTGGTCTGTTTTACAGCATTCGCTGCCGGTTCCGGCTTTGGAACGGCAGAACACAGTCAAGCTTAAGAGCAAACTCTAAACTGATCGGGGCAGATTGGCAGAATTTATCGGCCGTTCCTTGACTTCGTACCGCCAATCCGTATTTTGCCGGCAAATTTCAATTCAGGATTTACGCCACATGGCCAAGGCCGCCTCGATCAAGATCAAGCTTCTGTCGACCGCTGACACCGGTTTCTTCTATGTCACGTCGAAGAACGCCCGTACCAAGACGGAAAAGCTCTCCTACCGGAAATACGATCCGGTGGCGAAGAAGCACGTCGAATTCAAAGAAACCAAGATCAAGTAAGATCTTCCGGTTCGAACGAAAAACGGGGCGCTTGGCGCCCCGTTTTTGTTTGCCCCGCAGACAAACCTCAATCTGAGTAGAAATTCACTGATTTTGCAATAGCTTGCTCAGAGTTTCGGATTCAGAATCCAAGCCGCCTTGCGGCCATTGTCTGAATCACCGTTTGAAGATGTTGAATCAATGTCTCAACTTGATGACAATTGGCGCACCCTCTTCCCAGGTCAAATTTATCAAGCTATTCCATACTCTTAGCTTGATGATCGGAATCAGTTTCGCAGGCCGGCCGCGCAGGTGATTCTGAACGCTTGTCATTCGGTGACAGCCTTCCGATCTTTCAGGGAAGGCACGGCGCCCCCAGCATGAGAGTATGAGATTTTGGCCTCCTCCGATCAGAAGCCTGTCGTTCCCGGCGCGGCCAGCGGCACGGTCGACGCCTTCCTCGACCAGGTGAATCGCCTGCCCGGCGCCCATGCGGGCGCCGAGCGCGGCCGACTGATCTTCGCCCTCGATGCCACCATGAGCCGCCAGCCGACCTGGGATCTCGCCCAGAGCCTGCAGGGACGGATGTTCCAGACCGCCTCCAACCTCGGCGGGCTCGACGTGCAGCTCCTCTATTTTCGCGGCTTCGCCGAATGCCGCGCCTCGCGCTTCATCGCCAATGGCGTCGGCCTCGCCGAACTGATGGCGAAAATCTCCGTTGCCGGCGGCAATACGCAGATCGCCAAAGTGCTGCGCCATGTCCGCGAAGAGACCAACCGCAAACGCGTGGCGGCGCTGATCTATGTCGGCGATGCGATGGAGGAGAATGCCGACGAACTCTGCCAGCTTGCCGGCGAACTCGGCCTCCTCGGCGTCAAGGCCTTCATGTTCCACGAAGGCAACGAGCCGACGTCCGCCGCCACCTTTCGCGAAATCGCCCGGCTCACCGGCGGCGCCTATGCGCATTTCGACGCTTCGGCGCCCCATCGTCTCGGCGAAATGCTGGCGGCAGCCGCCGCCTATGCGGCCGGCGGACGCAAGGCGCTCGAACAGATCGCCAGCCAAGGCAGCCAGAGCGCGCAAGCGCTTCTGCGACAGATGAAGTAAGCTGCCGCGATGAATCTCCCTTTTGTCTTTATCGTCCTCGCGGGCATTCTCGGCGGTCTCTGGTTGCTGCGCAGCTTCGCCAACGCCAAACCCGCCGATATCAAGAAAACCGTCAAACAGGTCGGCGGCATCGGATCCTTGGCCATCGCCGCGTTCTTGATCATGCGCGGCCGCTGGGATGTCGGTGTTGCCGTCGGCGGAGTCGGTCTGTGGCTGATGGGCTGGGCGCAGGCGCCGGACTGGGCCAAGAATATCGGCAGGTCGGGAAAGACAGCGGAACAATCGACAAGCCAGACGTCGAACGTCACGTCGGCGACGATCGCCATGCAGCTCGATCACGACACCGGCGCGATCGACGGATCGGTGATTGCCGGCCCCTATGCCGGACGACGGCTCGCCGATCTGTCACGCGGCGATGCGGAGGCGTTGTTTCGCCTCTGCCTGCAAAGCGATCCCGATGGCGCGCGTTTACTTGAAGCGTATTTCGATCGCCGGTTTCCCGGCTGGCGTGACGCAATTCACGCTGATGGCAACCGGAGCACCGGCGGGGTCCGGCCGGCTGCGATGACCGAGGATGAAGCCTACGAAGTCCTTGGGCTTCAAAAGGGAGCGAGCGCCGAAGACATTTCGCGGGCGCATCGCAACCTGATGAAGAAGCTCCACCCCGATCAGGGGGGCACCACGTCCCTTGCTGCTCGTGTCAATGAGGCCAAGGATGTTCTGGTCCGCCGTCATACACAAACTCCGTAACCCAACGTTACGCTCAAATTGGTTAAGCTAATCTCAGTTGCGCGTGGTGAAACAGGCGAAGCCTGACCGCTTCAGCGTCTTGCAAGCGGCTTCCGCGCCATCTTCGGACAATCCAGCAAAGCGTGCGCGCCACAGCGTGTCCTTGCCCCGTTGCACTTTCTCGGTGAACGGTTGCGCGGCACCGAGCACCGAGCGTCCCTGCGCCCTGGCGCGGCTCAGCAGCTCCTGCGCTTTGTTCTGATCGTCCGTTGCGCCGATCTGAATCATCAGACCCTTCGTCGCGACCGGACGAGACGCCGTTTCACGCGCCGTGGGGATCGCCGCCGGCGGTGTGAACTTGGCGACTTTGGTTTCCGCCTTCGTATCGTTCGGCTTCACCGGCGCCACGAAAGCAGCTTTCGTCCGCGCATCGGTTTCGACGCCACGAGGGCCGGCGATCCAGCGCAAGTTGGAAGGCGTTGCCGCGGATGCGACGACCTGACGCGACGACGTCGATCCATCGAGCACGGTCGGCGAGCCACCGCGAATGGTTGCCGTCGCCACCCGCTCATCGGTCTTGACGCCGGAAGAAATCACGGCCGGACGCGGCTTCTCATCGGCCGCGTAAGCGGCGGCGACGAGCGCGACCGGACGCGGCGCCGGCGCTTCGGCGCGCATCGGCGGCAAGATGGAAACCGGCGCCGACGGGGCCGCAGCCGGCTCAGGACGCGGCGGCGGCATGGCGGCAACGGCGATCACGCCGGAGTCGCGCTCGGTCGGACGCTCCGCGATCATCGGTGCGCTACGCGAGCGCGAACCGCTGTCGATATAATCCTCGACCAGACCAGCCATCACGCGGTCGCGCGCGCCGGCCGACTTGCCGCCGAGCACCACGGCGATAATGCGATGGCCATCGCGCTTGACCGACGTCAGCAGATTGAAGCCCGACGCCCGGGTGTAGCCGGTCTTGATGCCGTCGACGCCCTCGACATTGCCCAGCAGACGGTTGTGGTTCCGGATCGCCTGGCGGCCATAATAGAAAGTGTGGGTCTGGAAATAGCCGTAGTAGCGCGGGAAGCGTTCCTGGATCGCCCGGCCCAAAATGCTCAGGTCGGCGGCGGTGGTCACCTGCGCGTCATCGGGAAGACCGGAGGCATTGACGAAACGGGTCCGGCTCATGCCCAGCGACCGCGCCTTGCGGGTCATCAGATCGGAAAAGGTCTCTTCGTCGCCGCCGATCGCCTCACCGATCGCCGTGGCGATGTCATTGGCCGAACGGGTCACGACCGCCTTGATGGCATTGTCGACGGTGATCGTCTGCCCAGGGCGAAGGCCAAGCTTGGTCGGCGGCCGCGAGGCGGCATAAGCGGAAATCGGAATTTCGCTGTCCAGGCGATATTTGCCGCGCTCAAGCTGTTCGAACAGCATGTAGAGCGTCATCACCTTGGTGAGCGAGGCAGGATGCCGCAGCGCGTTTTCGTTCGTCGCATGCAGCACCCGGCCGCTATTGGCATCGACCACGATCGCCGCGTAGGGCGGCGAATAGGTCGAGACCGCGGCGGCATGCCGGCGATGCCGGGGCCTGGCTTCCGCGGTCGAAATGAGGCTGCCGGCGATTGTCACAATTCCAAGGCCGATAGCGAGATGAAGAGCGGGCTTTGTCAAAAAAACGCTACGCAATGCCATCACAATGTCCCACTACCTACCGGCGCCGCCGCTTTTGGAGGCAGCTCGCCGTGTTGCCGCCGCACAACAGAAGGCGAAGGTAATGGAATGCGGTTACGCGCCGGTTAATCACTTCCTGATGCCGGTGGCCGCATTTGAGGCGCTTTTGAATACAAAGCTTGGCATTGAGGCGGCGGCGGCGCGAAAAATTTTTGCGCTGCACCATTTTTTCGTTGACTTTTATTGTGCATTGCACATATAAGAGGCTGCACGCCAGCAAAACCCGGCCGCCCGCGAACAGCGTCGCATGACGGCCCAAATTTCATGGGGCAAACATGTTCAAGAGTGTGGAAGACTTCCAGTCGTTCGGCAAAGATCAGTTCGAAGCCGCTTCGGCCGCCAGCTCGGCGATGTCGAAGGGGTTCCAGCAGATCGCTGCTGAAGTCACCGATTATTCCAAGAAGTCGCTCGAAGCTGCCACCGCGGCTTTCGAAAAGGTCATCAGCGCAAAGTCGGTTGACGCTGCGTTCCAGGCCCAGAGCGAATATGCCAAGTCGGCTTATGAGTCTTTCGTCGCCCAGTCGACGAAGATGGGCGAACTTTACACAGCCCTCGCCAAGGACGCTTTCAAGCCGGTTGAAACCGCGGTCGCCAAAGTTCAGGCCGCCGCCAAGTAAGCGCCTGACGTAAGCGCCACTACCAAGGTAGTAGCGCAGTCGACATCGCGCCCTTGAGTGGCGAGATGAGTGCTTGAGTTGTTAATATCTGCGTCAAGGTCCGGCCATCAGCCGGACCTTTTTTCATTCTTATTCCAGTCTGCTTATCCAGCCCGGACATGACGCGGCGCAATTCGCCGCGGCGAGAAGCCCGCGAATGGGGCGGATTTGTGAACCGCAACCTTAATAGTGCGGATAACATCTCCCCCACTGGCGCAACTCCTGCATCGCTCCTACATTACTCGGGTGGAACATCGAATAACTGTTGTAGACGACCCTGAGATTGAAGGTAGACTTTCAGGGTCGAATCCCTTGGAGGGCTTCTTGCGTTTTCCGGCGAGGCAGATATCGGCAACCCGCGCTTCCGCGATCGACGGCGAAACCGTCGACCCGCACGCCGGTCGCCTGGCTTACAGCCAGGGTCGCGCCATTCCGGTTCGGGCCTCGGACGAGGCTGACAAAAGCAACGGGAACGGCGCGAACAATAACGGCACCGGCACGGCGGTCATCACCCGCACCCGTACCCAGACACGTAAACCCAGCATGTATCGCGTGCTGCTGCTCAATGACGACTACACGCCCATGGAGTTCGTCGTCACTGTGCTGCGCCGCTATTTCAACAAGAGCAATGATGAGGCAACCCGCATCATGCTGCACGTCCATCAACACGGCGTCGGCGAATGCGGCATCTATACCTACGAGGTTGCCGAAACGAAGGTCACGCAAGTGATGGATTTCGCCCGCAAGCATCAGCATCCGCTGCAATGCATTATGGAAAAGAAGTAAAGGAGCGCCAATGCCGTCGTTCTCTAGAAATCTCGAACAGACGTTGCACCGGGCGCTGGCGACGGCCAACGAACGTCGTCATGAATACGCCACGCTGGAACATCTGCTGCTCAGCCTGATCGAGGACTCCGACGCCTCAGCCGTCATGCGTGCCTGCTCGGTCGATCTCGAAGCGCTGCGCAAGAGCCTGGTCAATTACATCGATCATGAGCTCGCCAATCTCGCCACCAACGGGCGTGGCGACGAAGCCAAGCCGACAGCCGGCTTCCAGCGCGTCATTCAGCGTGCCGTCATTCACGTGCAGTCTTCCGGTCGCGAAGAAGTGACCGGCGCCAACGTGCTCGTCGCCATCTTCGCCGAGCGCGAAAGCCACGCCGCCTATTTCCTGCAGGAGCAGGACATGACGCGCTACGACGCCGTCAACTACATCAGCCATGGCATCGCCAAGCGCCCCGGTATGTCCGACACCTCCAAGGCGCCGCGCGGTGCCGACGAGGAAGAGGGCCAGCGCGAGCGCGGCGAAGCCCGCGACCAGGGCGACAGCAAGAAGAAGGAAGGCGCGCTCGAAGCCTATTGCGTCAACCTCAATAAGAAGGCCCGCGACGGCCGCATCGATCCGCTCATCGGCCGCGAAGCCGAAGTGCAGCGCACGATCCAGATTCTCTGCCGCCGGCAGAAGAACAATCCCTTGCTCGTCGGCGATCCCGGCGTCGGCAAGACGGCGATCGCCGAAGGTTTGGCGCGCAAGATCATCAAGGGCGAAGTGCCCGAAGTGCTGGCGCGCGCCACCGTCTTCGCGCTCGACATGGGCACCCTGCTCGCCGGCACGCGCTATCGCGGCGATTTCGAAGAACGCCTCAAGCAGGTGATCAAGGAAATCGAGCAGCACAAGAACGCCATCCTGTTCATCGACGAGATCCACACCGTCATCGGTGCCGGTGCCACCTCGGGCGGTGCGATGGATGCCTCGAACCTCTTGAAGCCTGCCCTGGCGCAGGGCGCGCTGCGCTGCATCGGCTCGACCACCTACAAGGAATATCGCCAGTATTTCGAGAAGGATCGCGCCTTGGTGCGTCGCTTCCAGAAGATCGACGTCAACGAACCGTCGATCCCAGATTCGATCGAAATCATGAAGGGCCTCAAGCCCTATTTCGAGGAATTCCATCGCGTCCGTTACACCAACGATGCGATCAAGACCGCCGTCGAACTGTCGGCGCGCTACATCCATGACCGCAAGCTGCCGGATAAGGCGATCGACGTGATCGACGAAACCGGCGCGAGCCAGATGCTGCTGCCGGAAAACAAGCGCAAGAAGACCATCGGCACGAAGGAGGTGGAAGCCACCATCGCGACCATGGCGCGCATCCCGGCCAAGACCGTGTCGAAGGACGATGCGGAAGTGCTGCAGCATCTGGAAGAGACGCTCAAGCGCGTCGTCTACGGCCAGGACAAGTCGATCGAAGCCTTGTCGGCGGCGATCAAGCTGGCGCGTGCCGGCCTGCGCGACGGCGAGAAGCCGATCGGCAGCTATCTGTTCTCGGGCCCCACCGGCGTCGGCAAGACCGAAGTGGCACGCCAGCTCTCTGTCGCCCTTGGCGTCGAACTCGTCCGCTTCGACATGTCCGAATATATGGAGCGCCACACGGTCAGCCGTCTGATCGGAGCCCCTCCGGGCTATGTCGGCTTCGACCAGGGTGGCTTGCTGACCGATGCGGTCGACCAGCATCCCTATTGCGTGCTGCTGCTCGATGAGATCGAAAAGGCCCATCCGGACCTGTTCAACATCCTGCTGCAGATCATGGATCACGGTAAGTTGACCGACCACCATGGCAAGCAGATCGACTTCCGCAACGTCATCTTGATCATGACGACGAATGCCGGTGCTGCCGACATGGCGCGCGCCGCCTTCGGCTTCAACAGCAGCAAGCGGGAAGGCGAGGATTTGGAAGCGATCAACCGGTTATTCGCGCCGGAGTTCCGCAACCGTCTCGACGCGATCGTGCAGTTCGGTCATCTGCCGCGCACCGTCATCGCGCAGGTGGTGGACAAGTTCATCGCCCAGCTCGAGACCCAGCTCGGCGACCGCAACGTCACGATCGAACTGTCCGACGAAGCCCGCAACTGGCTCATCGACAACGGCTACGACCAAGCGATGGGCGCCCGGCCGATGGGACGCGTCATCCAGCAGCACATCAAGACGCCGCTGGCCGATGAAGTGCTCTTCGGTCGCCTGAAGGGCGGCGGCACGGTGCAGGTCGTCGTGCAGGACGACGAGAACGGCAAGAAGAAGCTGGCCTTCATCTATCCGGAAGGCCCGGTTCTGCCCAAGCCCGACCGCGAAGTGGTCGAGGCCAGCCGCAAGAAGCGTACCCCGCGCGAGGAACCGGAAGTGCGCCGCGCCAAGCAGCGCGCCACCAACAACGACGAGCCCGACGTCACCCCGCCGGAACCGCTCAAGAGCTAGAGCTTTTCGGTTCTGATCAAAGATCAGAACCGAAAATGTTTCGCGATGTCGTCATCGCGAGCGTAGCGAAGCAATCCAGTGGCGCAGGCAGAAAATGCCTGCGCCACTTGCGTTTTCAGCCTCGCTCCGGCTTCAACGCCGACGCGTCTGTTTCTCGGGCCCGCTTGATGAAGGCGATGGTTCGATCAGTGGCCTCAGCCGACAGGCCGATATATTTCTTGGGATCGAGACGCTCCTCCAGCTTCATATCCTTGGCGACGCCCGCGAGCTGCGGCCGCGCGTTGATCTCCTCGATCAAGGTCGTACCCTTCTCCCAGGCCGCCCGCGCCGCCAGCCGCACTTCCTCATGCGCCGTATGCTTGCCGATCTTCTCGCCGAGAATGAACATCGCCTCTTCGGCCATGATCAGCCCGCGGGTACGATCGATATTACGGGCCATGTTTTCGGGGTGAACTTTCAGCACCGCGACCATGCGCGCCGCAGCCTTGGTCGAGCGTTCCATCGCGATGGAAATATCGCCCAGCGTATCGGCATTGGAAATCTGGTCCCGCTCATAGATGGTCATCATCCAGTCGAGCAGGATTTGCGCCTGCGCCGGCACCACGCGCGCCATCTGCACCACCGTGCGCGAATAGCTCGGATTGACCTTATGCGGCATGGTCGATGAGCCGACGTTTTCCGTCGGCTCTTCCAGCTCGTTGAAATCATCACCGAGCAGCAGGAACACTTCCTGCCCCATGCGCCCCAGCGAACGCGCGGTGATCGCCAGCAGCTCGCCATATTCGGCATGCATGTCACGCGCCCCCTTCCAGTCAGCGGTAAAAGGCGTGCCGGCCCCAAGCTCCTTGGCGACCTCCGCCTCGACGGCGAAGGCATCGGGCCCCAAAGCCGCATAGCTGCCGACGGCGCCGGACAACATCGCCGTATTCGACCGTTCGATCCAGCCTTTCAGGCGCTCGATATTGCGTCGGTTCTCGGACAACCAGCTCCCGACCTTTACGCCAAACGTCAAAGGCAGTGCATGGCGACCCACCGTGCGGCCGATCATCGGCGTGGCGCGATGTTCCTGCGCCAGGTTCAAGAGCCCCTCTTCCACCCGCCGCAAATCGGCGATGAACAACCGCGCCGCCTCGCGGCACTGCGCCAATTGCACGGTGTCGTAAATGTCCTGCGTCGTCGCCCCATAATGAATGTATTCGCCCGCATCGCCTTGCGTGACTTTCGCCCAAACATTGATGAGAGCGACGAGCGGATGGCCGACGCGGCGCTGCTCTTCCGCCACCCGTTGCGGCAAAACGAAATCGATGCTGGCCGTCCGCTCGATCTCATCGGCCGCGGCTTTCGGAATGATGCCACGGCGCGCCTGCACGCGCGCCAGCGCCACTTCCATCCGCATCAGCATCTGCTGGGTGTTCGCCCGGCTGAACAGCTCCGTCGTCGATTGCGCCTCAGCGGCGCCATGTCCCCCGATCACGGCCAACGCGAAGCCGAATGCGACTGTCCACGTTCGGAGCGGTGAAAAAATGCATACGGAAATCATCGGCGAACCTCCCTCTTCGTCCATTCTCTGTTGCTTGACGATGGACTGACTTTACATGACGCGACGCTTATGCACCTAACACGGTATGTCGGTACAGGAGAGCGAAACCCCAGGAACCCAAGGCCGGGCCTATTGGCTGCGCCGGGGCATCATGGTCGCCGCCCGCCTGCCGATCTTCGTCATGGCCTTCACCTTTCTCGGCATCGGCGGCCTGGCCCGCGAAGCCGGCGTTCCCCTTGGCGCGGCGCTGCTGTCCACGGTGACGATCTGGGCCGGACCGGCGCAGGTGATCTATTTCGGCGCTTTGATCAATGGCGTCGCTTTGCCCGCGATTGCTTTATCGATCTCGCTGTCATCGATCCGTCTGCTGCCGATGTGCGTGTCTTTGCTGCCCGTGCTGCGCCAGTCGGCCGGATCGCGCCTCACCTTGCTTTACGCCATGCATCAGGTGGCGGTGACGGTCTGGGCGGAATCGATTCAAGCCATTCGCCAGATTCCACCGCACGGTCGCATGCCCTGGTTCATGGGTCTGGCGCATAGCCTGGTCGTTGCCGCTCTGATCGCCACCTGGATCGGCTACACGCTCGCTGCCACCCTGCCGCATGCTTTCGCCGCCGGCCTGCTGTTCATCACGCCGATCTATTTTACCTCGACCCTGGCGCGCAATGCCCGCGAACCGATCGATTGGATCGCCTTGTCGTCTGGCTTCGTGCTGGCGCCGTCGCTCAAGGGCATCGTCAGCGCCGGTTTCGATCTGATGATCATCGGCCTCGTCGGCGGCACCGCCGCCTGGCTATGGCAAAAGCGCATTCGCCGGCACGGAGCCCATCTATGACACCCGAAGCCTGGAGCGGCGGCCTGTGGCCCTATTTCGCTTTGATCCTCTTCGGCTTCCTGCCAAGTGAGATCTGGCGCATGCTCTCGGTCATCGTCGGCCGCGGCATCGACGAGAAATCGGAACTGCTGGAATGGGTGCGCGCGGTGGCGACAGCCCTGCTCGCCGGTGTCGTCGCCAACATTCTGCTGACACCGTCTGGCGCGCTCGCCACCGTGCCGCTCTTGGCGCGTGCTGGCGCGATGGTCATCGGTCTTGGCGTCTTCGCCCTCACCCGCCGATCCGTCATCGCCGGCGTGGCAGCCGGAGAAGCAGCGATCGTCGGCGCGGCCTGGTGGTTTGCCGGTTAAAGAGCCGCGCGAATGCGCTCGGCGTTTTGACGCAACACATCGGGCTTTTCCATCTCGCCCGTGTGCGGACGCAATCGGATGCCTTCCCAGCGCGGGATGACATGGAAGTGCAGATGGAACACCACCTGGCCGCCAGCCGTCTCGTTGAACTGCTGCAGTGTCAGGCCTTCTGCATCCATCCCCTTCACCACGGCGGCGCTGACACGCTGCACCCGCTCCATGAACGGACCAAGTGCCGCGGCAGGCATATCGAGGAGGCCGCGCGCTTCGACCTTGGGAATGATCAGCGTGTGGCCATCGCCGCGCGGCATGATGTCCATGAACGCAAAGGCGACGTCGTCCTCGAATACCTTATGACACGGCATTTCGCCGCGCAGGATCTTCGCAAAGATATTATCGGGTTGATATTCAAGACGGTAAGGCATGCTGGCATCTCCGCGCGCAGCAAAAACCTGCCGTTTCACGCCCGTCAAGGGAATGGCTGCCATTCGACTTTTGGCACTCACGGGAGAGCGCTGCTAACAAACTGTTTTCACGTGGATTTTATTAATATTTAACTTTGTTGTGACAGAGTCGGCCCTATCATCTTCACCTCGGCCTTATCGCGGAGGACCTGATGGCATCTCGTGATTTTGTACGTCAGCTTGCTGGCTACGGTCTGACGACGGCGGAAATCCTGTACCGCATGCCGGACCACCCGGCGATCCTGCAAAGCTATATCTGGCAGGACTACGATCTGCACCCGCGCTTTCCGGAACTGACGCGTTTCCTGGAATTCTGGACGACCAAGCTCGACGGTAGCCTCTATTCGGTGAGAATAGCCCATGCCCGGCTGATCAAGCCGGCAGAGCTGCGCATGTGCGATCAAGAGTTCCTGCTGAACTGAAGCCCTGGCTTACATCACTGGGGCATTTCGGTGGGGATCACCGTCATGACGCTGAAGAGGATGCCCAGCTCGACGAGTTGACGCGCCAAAGCCGGTGGTAGCGCATAAGAAACCGTGGCGAAGCCAGGGTTTGGAAAAAGCGCCACGTCCAATGTCACCGTGGCGCCTTCAAGCTTCAGAATCTTCGTGAGATCGTCGCGCGCGTGCTCAATCGCCCCAACGAGAAGATCAAGCCCGTCCTGCACGGAGAGCTCATCCTCGTCACCGATGGAACTCATGTAATAAACGTGGCGAAACCCACTCACCACTTCCTCTTTGTAGAGGGCGAAGTCCGCTATCTCATGCACCGGGGCATCGACAGGCAAATTGACGATGATATTGGCGCTGATCAGATCGGCGCTTTGGCTCGGTTGCATGTCAGACATGATGTATCCCCGATCAGGCGAACTCACTCCAGCTCCCGCTCCAGATCGCGGCGGAATGGCACGTGCTCGCCATAAATTTCGATCGACTGGCTAATCGCTTCCCGTTCCTGCTGCAAGAAACCATCGACGGCACGGGCCAGCCGTGGGTCCTCGAACATGTGCAGCGAATAGGTCTCGACCGGGCCGTAGCCACGCGCCAGTTTATGTTCGCCCTGTGCGCCAGCCTCAACACGCGACAGCTTGCGTGCAATGGCGAATTCGATCGCCTGATAGTAGCAGACCTCGAAATGCAGGAAGGGATGCTCCTCGATCGCGCCCCAGTTGCGGCCATAAAGCGCGTCGTCGCCGATGAAATTGATCGCGCCAGCGATATAGCGGCCGTTCCGCTTGGCCATCACCAGCAGGATGCGATCCGCCATCGCTTCGCCAACCTGCGAATAATAGCTGCGTGTCAGATAAGGCCGGCCCCATTTGCGTGAGCCGGTGTCCATGTAGAAAGCAAAGAAGGCATCCCAATGCGCTTCGGTAATGTCGCGGCCCGTCACCCATTCGATCTCGATGCCGTGCGCCAGAGCTTCCACCCGCTCCTTGCGGATGTTCTTGCGCTTGCGCGAAGCAAGATCGGCAAGGAACCCGTCGAAATCGTCATAGCCGCGATTGAAGAAATGGAACTGCTTGCCGGTACGGCGCAGAAAGCCGTTCTGTCCGAGCGCATCCCATTCCTGCTTCAACGGAAAGGTGATGTGCGTCGAGGAAGCTCCGGTGCGTGCCTGCAAGGCGCGAAAGCCTTCGACCAGCGCCGCTTGCGCCGCCGCCACATTCGTGCCCGGCGCCACCAGCAGACGCCGACCCTGAGCGGGTGTGAACGGCACGCTGACTTGCAGCTTGGGATAATAGTGACCGCCGGCCCGCTCGAACGCATCGGCCCAGGCATAATCGAAAACATATTCGCCCTGCGAATGGGTCTTCAGATAGCAGGGCGCGCAAGCCAGGATCGCACCACCCTTGTTCTCGACCACCAGATGCACGGGCGACCAGCCGGTGCGCGACGTGGCCGAACCGGAGGTCTCCAGCGTGTTGAGAAAGGCATGGGTCAAAAACGGATTGAACCGTTCCCGCTGCGGATCGGCTGGATCGCAGTCGATGTCGGGCGGGTTGGCGCACGCGTTCCAGCCGGCCGCATCGATATCGGCCATGGAGCGGGCAATTCGAATCTGGAAGGCGGACTCGGACATCAGCGAGGAATATAGAACCGGCGGGCGGCCACGCCCAGGGCGGGCCATGCCTAAAATGTAGTGCTGGAAATGTAGTACCGGGCTGGGTTTACGCAAGCCGGAACCGCGCCGAAAGCCGCATTGACCCCACTGTCGCCCCTATGAGACTCTAAGATCACAATGGCTTGAGGAGGGTGTCATGTTTTTCGGTCGCCCCTGGAGCGAATGGATCGCCGAGTATGAAACGAGCCATCGCGATCCCCGCAACCGGATCTGCCACACGTTCGGCATTCCGATGATCGTCGTCGCCATCGTCCTGTTCGTCTTTTCGCCCTTCGTCACCCATCTGTGGATCTGGGCCGCGGCGCTCTTCCTCCTCGGCTGGGTCTTGCAGTTCGTCGGCCATCTCTACGAACACAAGCCGCCGGAATTCTTCCACGACTGGCGTTTTCTCTTCGTCGGCCTGCGGTGGTGGTTGGCGAAAATGCGCGGCGCCGTGTGATCAGATGCCAACTGAAGCCTGCGTGTCATCCCCGACGCCTGCGTAGCAGGCGAGCGGGGATCCAGGGGCAAGCGGTAGAGCGCTGTTCGAGACTGTCGTGCGCGCTACGATATGCAGCGTTTTACCACTCGCTCCTGGATTCCCGCTCGCGCTTCGCGCGTCGGGAATGACACGGAGAGTTTTTCAACCGCCTGCTACGCGATATCTCCCTCGAAGACGATCTGATCGGCCCACTGCGCCGCCGCCTGTTTCTGCGCCGGCGTGCGCACCGTCCATGTCATCACCGGCAGCCCCAACGCGCGGCGCAAGAGATGCGGCACCGCATGGGGAAAATCGTTGACGTAATAGGACAGGAAATCCGGCCGCGTCGCATCCCAATGCAGGAAATTGCTGAGCGTCCGCTTGTCCGTATCGGAGAGAAAGCTCCATTCCGCATCATCATAATGCGCTTCCGCAACCATGCCGAGCGGCACATTCGGAATGCCGAGCGCATCCTTATTGGCGCGCAGATGCGTCATCACCTGTGGATCGAAACTCTTCAAGGCCACCTGTCCGCCATGGCGCGCGACGACCCGCGCCGTCTGCTCGGCCAAGCGCATGTCGCCGTCGAAGGCACTCTTGATCTCGATCACCAGCGTATGCTCGGCGCCCATGACATCGAGCAGAGCCGCGAGCGTCGGCACTTTGTCGTTGCTGCCCCGCAGGGACATTTGCGTGAGGTCAGCCGAAGCTATGTCGGCCACCCGGCCCTCCCGACCGATCAAACGATCAAGCGTGAAATCATGAAACACGACGACCTCGCCATCGGCTGTCAGTTGGACGTCGCATTCCATTGCATAACGGCCGGCCACGGCGCGCCATGCCGCCGACAATGAGTTCTCGATCACGCCGGCGGTGCGATCATGCAAACCCCGGTGAGCGATCGGGCGAGCGACGAGCCAGGATGGAGCCGGCATTTCAGGCCGCGATCTCGAATGCCGCTTCCACTTCGACGGCGGCATTGAGGGGCAGTTGCGCCACGCCGACCGTCGAACGGGCGTGCCGGCCGGCCTCACCCAAAGCCGTCACCATCAAATCGGAGGCACCGTTCATGATGGCAGGCAGAGCGAAGAAATTCGGCGCGGCGACGATGAAACCGCCGAGCCGCTGACACTGCTTGACCCGTTCGAAGGAGCCAAGCGCCGCACGCACCTGCGCCAACACGTTGACGGCGCATTGCTGGGCGGCGGCCCGGCCATTTTCCTCCGAAACCTCGCCCGCCACGCGGCCGAGAAACTGCGGCGGCAGCTTGCCGTCCACACCAAAGGGCAATTGGCCGGAAATCGTCAAAATCGAGCCGCAGATGGTCCAAGGCACATAATTGGCGACCGGTGCCGCCGGCGACGGCAGCTCAATTCCCAATGCTTTCAGACGCCCTTCAACCGTGGACATGGACGGACCTCGTAAAACGAAATTTTGGACGACCGCCGCGTTCAGCCCACAGCACGTCGATTTGATGATTATGCCGGTTGCAGCCCCCTGCCGAAACCCTAATTTCGCCACGAGAGCCGCCTATCCGGCATCGATTCTGCTTAGAGGCCTTTCATGACACAGCGTTGCGCCGTCCGCATGTCCCAGCGCGCCACTCTGGCCGGCGTCGCGGTTTTGTTGCAAGCCAGTGTCGGCATGGCCGCCGAGCCGGTGCATCTGTCACCCCATCGCGCGGTTTATGAACTGTCGCTGCTGCGCGGCACCGGCAGCGCGGCGCCGGTCGCCGTGCGCGGCCGCATTGTCTATGAGTTCAGCGGTTCGGCCTGCAAAGGCTACGAAGTGTCGTTCCGCCAGATCACCGAGATCACGCCGTCGGAAGGCGAGCCCCGCATGACCGACACACGCTCCACCACTTTTGAGAGCGGCGACGGCAAAACGTTGAACTTCCGCATCGAGAACATGATCGCCGATCGCGTGGTCAGCACCAACGAAGGCGAGGCCACCCGCTCCGACGACGGCGCGCTGTCGATCAACGTCAAGCAGCCGATGCCGAAACGCTCCGATGCGGACGTGGAAGTTACCTTCCCGACGATGCAGATGGTGCGCTCCATCGCGGCGGCGCGCGCCGGCGAGACGGCGATGGAAATGAAAATCTACGACGGCACGGATGGCGGCGATAAAATCTATCACACGCTCAACATTTTCGGTCACCGCTCGCAAGATCCGCTCGACGATCCGACGAAGGATGTCGAAGCGATGAAGGGCATGGCGCGCTGGCGCGTCAATGTCAGCTATTTCGACAATGCCAAGGCCGACGCCAATCCGAATTACAAAATGGCCTTCCAGATGTGGGACAATGGCATTTCCAGCGATCTCACGCTCGACTACGGCGACTTCGCGCTGAAGGGCAAGATGTCGAAGCTGGAAATGCTGCCGGCGAGCCCCTGCCCTTAATCTCTTGCCCTTAATCTGTCAGGGGCAGCGAACTGCCCCTGACAAGGCTCTTCAGGCTTCCTTGGTTTGCACGCGGACCGCGACCAGCACGGCCGCGCCAAGCAGAGCAAGACCGCCCACCAGAAACACACCCCGCACGCCGTTCAGATCAAAGATCGCCCCGCCACCGGCGGCGCCAGCGGCGATCCCAACAAAGATCAAGGCAACGAGCAGCCCCGTGGCGCTCTCGACCTCGTCTGGCACCGCGCGCGTGATCCACGTGGTAAAGGCCACGGGCACGGCGCCAAAGAGAACGCCCCAGATCACGATGAGAGCCGTATCGAAAGCGAGCGCACCACCGAATGCGGCGAGCAGCAGACCAAGCACCCCCATGCCCAACGCCGCCACGATCAACGTGCCTTTGAGACTGCGCTCAACCGCCGCGCCGCTCACAAACGTTCCGACATAGCTGCCAACACCGAAGACGAAGAGGATCATCGCCATCGTGCCAACGTTCACGGTGGTCACGGTTTCAAGATAAGGGCGGATATAGGTGAAATAACCGAAGTGCCCGGTGAAGACCAAGATCGCCGCCGCAAATCCAAAACCGATTCCCGGCCGCGAAATGATGTCGCCGAGCACCGCAAGACTGGCATGTCCTTTGGGCGCGACACGCGGCAGAAACAACATCTGCAACACCAGCACCAAGGCACCCAGAGCCGCTGCCAAAGCGAAAATGACCCGCCAATTGACGAGATCGCTCAAATAACCGCCGACAGGAATGGCGATGATCATCGCAGCCGGTATGCCGCTCATGACGATCGCTATGGCACGGGCCGCCATCGCTTCGGGCACCATGCGGATCGTCGTCGCCGCCGCCATGGTCCAGAAGCCGCCGATGGCCAGGCCGAGCACGATGCGCGCCGCCAGCAGAAGCTCGATATTCGGCGCGACCGCCGCCAGAAGGTTCGACACGATCAGGAGCAGCGAGAACGCCAGCAGAACTGGCTTGCGGTTGAAGCGGCGCGTCACCGTGGCGCTCAGCAGCGCCCCGATCAGGCCGGCAAACGCGGTTGCCGTCACCGCCTGGCCCGCCACCCCTGTGGTCACGCCCAAGCCTTGCGCCATCGGCGTCAGAACGCTCGCCGGCAACAATTCCGCCGTCAGCAGGGCCGTGACGCCCAGCATCATGGCGACCACACCGGCCCATAAAGCTGGCTTGGGCACAGCCGTAAAAGGCTCTATATTGATATCTATGTCCGTATTCGCACTCATGTCGCGACCAGCTCCTTTGCGCTGCGTTGCAACATAAATAGGATCGACAATCCGGACGATATATGCCATAAAATCTCGAACTATTGATCATTCGTCCGGAGACACTGTGAACACCGCCCATGACTTGGTGAGCGAGATCATGCTGGGCATGCGGCTCCTGGGCGTCACCTATCGGCGCACCCAGGTGACCAAGCCCTTCGGTTTGCGCTTCGACACCCACGCCGGACGGGCGCAGTTTCACTTCGTGGCGGAGGGCACGCTGTTTCTGCGCGGTTATGGGGCGGACCCGATCGTTCTGCGCAGCGGCGACGCCCTGCTCATGCCGCGCGGCGGCCCTCATGACCTGGTTTCGGCGCCCGACGAACCGAGCCGCCCTGTCGAGAGCTTCGCCACCAAACCGCTGTGCGAAAACATCAGCGTCACGTCTGCCTGCGTTGACGAGACCGGCCAGCATCGCGATGCGCTGATCTTCAGCGCCTGCATGGATTTCGATCTCGGCGGCATGCGCCCCCTCATCGATCAAATGCCCGACGTGATGCAAGTCGACGACCTGCTGAACCGGCAACCTGAAATCAGGCCCATGCTCCACGCGATGGAACGGGAAACCTGTCAGCCGCGTGCCGGTTCGGTGGGCATCACCGCGCGTCTCGCCGATGTGGTCGCCGCCTCGATCGTGCGCGATTGGATCGAATGCAACTGCCGCGACGGCACCGGCTGGTTTGTCGCGCTGCATGACCCGCGCCTTGGTCGCGCCATCGCGGCGCTTCATCGCGATCCCAGCCGCGACTGGACCGTGGCCGATCTCGCGACGGAAGCCGGCACCTCACGCTCGGTCTTCGCCGACCGCTTCCAGGCCATCGTCGGACAACCGCCCTTGCGTTACGCCACGGACCTGCGCATGCGCCTTGCCGCGCAATGGCTCGAGCGTGATCGCATGTCGATCGATAAGGTCGCCGAGCGGCTTGGCTATGCTTCGCAGGCCGCCTTCAGCCGGGCCTTCAAACGTTCGACCGGGCAATCCCCTGGCGCGCGGCGCGGCAAAAACGCGGCGAGCGTCTAACGTTTGCCGAAGACGATGCCTTTGGTGATCGCGCTCCGGCCGAATTTCTCGCGCAGACTATCGATGGCGGTTTCGGTCGCCTTCTCCCGCACCACGCGCGTATCGGCGAGATCGCCGTGATCGGCCTGCGCCGCCTCGACCAGATTTGAAATACCCACGCCGATCAAACGATAGCGCCGGCCGTTCCCTTCCTTGGCAAGAAGATCGCGCGCCGCCTCGAAAATGCGGCTGGCAAGCTGCGTCGGCTCAGACAGCATGCGCGCGCGCGTCAGAATACGGAAATCCGCCGTCTTCAATTTCAACGTCAGACTGTCGCCGGAAATGCCTTGCGCCTTCAGGCGCGACGATACTTTCTCGCTGAGCAGGAACAGTTTTTGCGACAGGACGGTGAGATCGGAGATATCTTCCTCGAATGTGGTTTCCGCCGACACGCTCTTGCGTTCACGCTCCGGCGAAACGGTGCGATCGTCGAGCCCATGCGAAAGACGCCACAACCGCCGTCCTTCGGGGCCGAAGCGACGGAACATCTCGATTTCCTCGAGCGCCTGGATGTCGCTGATCATGCGCAGACCTTCGCGCTCGAAACGCTCCTGCGCCACCTTGCCGACGCCCCAGATGGCCGACACTGGCCGCGCGCCCAGGAACGCCTTGGCTTCCGCTTGCCCGATGACGGCGAAGCCACGCGGCTTGTCGAGATCGGACGCCATCTTCGCCAGGAATTTGCAGTAGGACAGACCAACCGACACGGTGATGCCCAGCTCCCGTTCGATCCGGCTGGCGAACCGCGCCAGTACGGCGGCAGCACTCGCCTGATGCAGACGCTCGGTGCCGCCGAGATCGAGAAACGCCTCGTCGATCGACAGCGGCTCGACCAGCGGCGTCAATTCCAGCATCAGCTCGCGCACCTGATGGCCGACGGTGACATATTTCTGCATGTCGGGGCGCACGACCTTCGCCTGCGGACAGAGTGCCAGCGCTTTGAACATCGGCATCGCCGAACGCACGCCATAGGTGCGCGCGATATAGCAGCAGGTGGAGACCACGCCGCGCTTGCCGCCCCCGACGATCAGCGGCTCATCCCGCAAGGCCGGATTGTCGCGTTTCTCGATCGCCGCGTAAAAAGCATCGCAATCGATATGCGCGACGCTGAGCTGATCCAGTTCGTCGTGGCTGACGATTCTCGGCGACCCACAGGCTGCGCAGCGCCGCCCGCCCGCCGGGCTTCGCGCAAGACAGTCGCGGCACAGGATCATCTTATCCATGCCGCAAACATTGGCGGACAAAGCGAGAACCGGCAAGAACGCACCGGCACATATCCCCCGTGCCCCTATGCCGGGGCGCAGCCTTTTGCCGGATCCTGACAAAAAGTCCGGGACCGTGTCGGGCTTCGGCCAGGCAAACGAAAAGCCCCGCCGCCGGAAGCACCGGACAGCGGGGCTCAAACTCAGGGCGGCCACACCGCAGCCGCAAGATATCAACCCTTGCTCAACCCTTGCGGCGTTCTTTCTTGGCGGCCTTGCGTTCCGCATAGCGCCGATCGCGAGCAGCCTTCTGCTCGGCCTTCAGCGCGGCATCCGCGGCTTCCAGTTCGGCTTTCAGCTGTTCCTCTTCGGCCTTGGCTTTCGCCTCGGCCTGCTTGGCCAGTTCGAGATCGCGAGCAGCCTGGGCAGCAAGCTCAGCCTCGCGGACTTTCTTAGCGGCCTCTCGTTCGGCTTCGCGCGCCATACGGGCTTTGACGATCGCCTCGCGTTCAGCGCGGCGCGCCTCAAGTGCGGGATCGTTGGCTAAGGCACGAATTTTATCCAGCGTCGCCTTTTTCGCTGCAGCGGCCGCGTCCCGGCGCTGTCTCAGATTTGGTTCTAAAAAATTACTCACTTGTTCTCCAATAAGCGCGGTCTCCACCACCGCCTCAACGACGCGGAGCTAATCCACGCTGTCTGATTTTTCAACACAGGCGGCGGGCAGACCACCGTTTTCGCCCCGCACACCGCCCGAAAGCTGGCCCGAACGACCAGGACGGTATCCAAGAATATGCGGGGATTTCCAAAAGCTATCAGATGAATGCGACGAAATCTGGATTCAGGCCTTCAACAAGCCGATTAGCTCCATTCCGGCGACTTCCCGCCCATCGCCATTAAGGCCTTGTTAACGTCACCAGGGTCGCGCCCCACCTGTTCGGCGAACATCAGGAGCAGGCGCTCGTCCCCCGCCAGATAGTCCAGAACCGCCGCAAGAAAGCCCGGATCGGCGGCTGCTTGCCGGATATTGGCCGGATCGATGCCGCTCAAGGCCAGGAAGCGGGACAGCCGCTCCTCGTCCGCCGCCAAGAAAGCCAGTGCTTCTATGGCTAAGGATTCAGCAGCTTGATGATTGATTTGACGACTCATTTGCCCCGGCATTTGTTGGTTGGATTCTCTTTTCGTAAATGTTCATGGGATACAAGACGACAAGGGGTGCTCAAGCCTCGCGATCTGGCGAGCCGGCACCGGGGACACGCATCCGATATGGCAAAAACGGTTTTGATCGTAGAAGACAATGAGCTGAATATGAAGCTCTTCAACGATCTGCTCGAAGCCCACGGCTATCAGACTGTTCAGACGCGCAACGGCGTGGAAGCCGTTGAATTGGCGCGTAAACACCATCCAGACCTGATTCTCATGGACATCCAGCTGCCGGAAGTGTCCGGGCTGCAGGTGACACAGTGGATCAAGGACGACGAAACCCTGCGCGACATTCCCGTGATCGCCGTGACGGCTTTCGCCATGAAAGGCGACGAGGAGAAGATTCGCCAGGGCGGCTGCGAGGCTTATCTGTCGAAGCCGATTTCTGTCGTGAAATTTTTGGAAACCATCCGCAACTATACGGGCGACAAGTAAGGGGCCCGGCATGACTGCGCGCGTTCTCGTTGTCGACGACATTCTCGCCAACACCAAATTGTTGGAAGCCCGGCTGACGGCCGAATATTTCGACGTCACCACGGCCACCAACGGGCTGGACGCCCTGGCCCTATGCGCCAGCGGCCAGTGCGACATCGTTCTGCTCGATGTCATGATGCCCGAAATGGACGGTTTCGAAGTCTGCCGCCGTCTGAAGAGCGATCCGGCGACCGCGCACATTCCCGTCATCATGGTGACCGCGCTGGACCAACCCTCCGACCGGGTGAAGGGCCTGGACATGGGCGCCGACGACTTCCTCACCAAGCCGGTGGACGAAGTGGCGCTGATCGCGCGCGTCCGCTCCCTGGCGCGCTTGAAAGTCACGCTCGACGAATTGCGCAATCGCGCCCGCACTGCCGCCAGCATGGGCGCCAACACCGGCCTGTCGGCCGCCATCGCCGACCAAGGCACCGCCGCCCGCATCCTCGTGGTCGATGACCGGGCCAGTTCGTCGGAACGCATCCTGCGCTCGTTCGAAAAGATCCATTACGTCGAACTCGAACACGAGCCGCAGAACGCCCTCTTTCGTGCCGCCGAAGGCAATTTCGAACTGGTCGTCGTCAGCCTGTCGCTGAAGGATTTCGACGGCCTGCGCCTGTGCAGCCAGCTTCGCTCGCTGGAACGCACGCGCCATCTGCCGATCCTGCTGGTGGCAGACCTCGACGATCGCACGAAAGTGCTGCGTGGCCTCGATCTCGGCGTCAACGACTACATCAGCCGCCCGGTCGACCAGAACGAACTCATCGCCCGCTCACGCACCCAGGTGCGCCGCAAGCGCTATACCGATGCGCTCAACAACAATGTCCAGGCCTCCATCGAGCTCGCCCTGGTCGATGCCCTCACCGGCCTCTACAACCGCCGCTATCTCGAAATGCATCTGGCTGAGATGCTCGACCAGGCAACGGCCCGCAGCCGCCCCTTGTCGCTGATGATCCTCGACATCGACCATTTCAAAGCCGTCAACGATACCCACGGCCATGATGCCGGCGATGACGTACTCAAGGGCTTCGCGCATCGCGTGAAGAACGTCATCCGCAGCGCCGATCTCATTTGCCGGCTCGGCGGCGAGGAATTCGTGGTCATTATGCCCGATACCGGCATGACCGTCGCGCACCGGATCGCCGAACGCGTCCGCTGCGCCGTGGAAGAAAGCATGTTCGGCATCGGCGAAGGCGCCAAGCTGATCCCGATCACCGTCTCGATCGGCCTTGCCCTGTCCATAGACGATACCGACCCCGACGTGCTGTTCCGCCGGGCCGACAGAGCGCTTTATCGCTCCAAAAACGAAGGTCGGAATCGCGTCACGGCGGACGCCGCCTGAGCGGTAAACCCAAGCTCAAGGCTTGGGCGTTAACCGCATTCCTTTAGGTAAACAGTCGTTTAACAGAGGACGGGAACTTTGAGCGATTGCGCTCGACCCGGCTGTCACGATAACGTCCTCTCCGTCAGCGATGAGTCTGACACCGCAGCTTTCAAACACCCTACGGGTTGCTCAGGTCCGCCGCATCTCCTGGGTCCGTGGGGCAGGCCGGCCGGTCGTGGTTCAGGAGTGGCCTCCTCGGAATTGCGCCGGCCGGCCACCTGCCGCCGACTTCAGCCAAAAATCCAAAAATTAATGTCTTTTCAGCGATTCGCGGCGAGTTCGCTTACCACTCCTTTATCAGGTTCCCGTACACAACAGGCTCCTCCCGTTCGACTTGGGTCTGGAGCTGCCATCTATGCGTAAGACTGAACTCAGGGGCCGATTTCTCAGCCCCCTCGCCGCATGGACGGCCCTTTTCAAACGTGATCGTTCCGGCACCGTCGCCACGGCCTTCGCGCTGGCCGCCGTCCCTCTGGTGATCGCCACGGGCGTTGCCGTCGAATACAGCTCCAGCCTCGCCGCCCAAGCCAGTCTGCAGAACGCGCTCGACAGCGCGACGATGCAAGTCGCGCAAACCAGCGGCGATGCCACGACGATTGGCACGGCTTCGCTGAACGCCGCAGCCGCCAGCAACCGGTTCTCCATCCTCTCAGGGTCATGGAGCCGGGGCTCCGACGGCACGACCACGGGTTCGGCGACCGCTCAGATCAGCACCACGTTCCTGAGCTTCATCAACCGCGCCAATCTGACGATTTCGGTCGCCTCGAAAGTCGCCACCAGAGGCTCCGCCGCCAACAATGTCTGCATTCTGGTGCTCGACCCGACGTCCAGCCAATCGTTGCTGGTCAACAGCGGCGTCACCCTCAATGCACCGACCTGCGAAATCGACGTCGCCTCAAAAGGCGCCCCTGCGGCGATTTTCAATTCGGGCGGAAATTTCCAGGTTTCGAAAATCTGCGTCGCCGGCACGAACGTGATCCAGAACGGCGGCGCCGTCGCCGCGCTTTCCACCGGCTGTACGACCGCCAGCGATCCCTTCGCCGGCACCCTGCCCACCCCGGCTTCGGCCACCTGCACGGTCAGCAATCAGAACTACAGCGGCACCAACACACTGTCGCCTGGCGTCTATTGCGGCAATTTCAACTTCAACGGTTCCGGCACGCTGAACCTGCAGCCCGGCGTCTACGTGTTCAAAAACACGCGCTGGAATCTCAACAGCGGCTGGACAGTGAACGGCACCGGCGTCACCTTCTATTTCGTCGACTCCAATTCCTACATTCAGGTCAACAGCGGCGTCGCCATCAACATCTCCGCGCCGACCAGCGGCACCTATGCCAATCTGCTGATGTATGAAGCGGCCAATCTGTCGAAGTCGAGTTTCTCGATCAATGGCTCGGCCGGCCACACCTTCACCGGTCTCATCTATCTGCCGAGCCGCAACATCACCTTCAATTCGGTCTCCAACGTCTCGTCCGAGAACATCACCATCGTCGTCAATCAGCTCATCCTGAACACGCTCAATTGGACGTTCGCCAGTTCGGCCAAGACGATCAGCGCCGCCGGTTCGAGCGGTGCCCTGAGCTATTATTTCATCAGATAAGCGAGTCGTCGCGACACGGAAAAACCCTCGGTTCCCGCGAACCGAGGGTTTGCTTTTTGCCGAACCCGATGAGGCTAATGAGCCGCTTCGCCACGCTTGACCTGCTGATCGAACGCCGCCCACACGCCATCCTCACCGTCCCAGGCACCGCGCGTCGCACCCTTCGAATATTCGGTGGCCCGCTGTTCGAAGAAATTGGCGTGCTCGACGCCGTTCAAGCTTTCAACGAGCCAGGGCAGCGGATGCGGCTTGACCTGCTTATGGCCGGTGGCCGTCTCCGTGTAATAGCCGTAGACGCCGGGCAGATGCAGCTGCGACAACCGCCAATCGGCGATGTAGCGCACATAGGATTTGATGTCTTCCGGCGTCATGCCATCGATATCGCCAAGACCGAAGGCGAGATCGATGAAACGCTCCTCAAGCCCGACCATGGTGCGCGCCACATCGACAATGTCGTCACGCACGGCCGGCGTCACCGCACCGGTTTCGCGGTTCCATTCGTGATAGAGCTTGATCACGCCTTCGCAATGCAAGCTCTCATCGCGCACCGACCAACTGACGATCTGGCCCATGCCGTTCATCTTGTTGTGGCGCGGGAAGTTGAGCAGCATGGCGAAACTGGCGAACAGCGCCATGCCCTCGGTGAAAGCCCCGAACATGGCAAGCGTGCGCGCTACATCCGAGACGGTGCCGACGCCGAACGTGTGCATGTAATCGGCCTTGTCACGCATCGCCGCATAGTCGCGGAAGGCGGCGAACTCGGTGTTCGGCATGCCCAGCGTCTTCAAGAGCAGCGCATAGGCATCGATATGCACCGTCTCCATGTTGGAAAAGGCCGCCATCATCATTTGCACTTCGAGCGGCTGGAAGATCGGGATGTAGCGCTTCAGATAATTGTCGCCGACCTCCACATCCGACTGGGTGAAGAAGCGAAAAATCTGCGTCAGCAGATTGCGCTCGCCTTCCGTCACCCGGTCGGACGCCCAATCCTTGATGTCGGCGCCCAAAGGCACTTCCTCGCCCATCCAATGGGTCTGTTGCTGGCGCTTCCAGAACTCATAGGCCCAGGGGTAGCGATCGACATTATAGGTGCCGGTCGCCGTCAGCAGTCCGACCTGACCGGTGCCGATCAGATCGCGCGGATCGGTTTTGCCGAGATCGAGCAGACGGGGCGCAAGATCGATCACTGACATGCCAGGCACTCCTCATAGTCGGTTCTGGCGGACGTGGTGAACGCAGCCTTCTGCTGACCATCGCCGGCGAAAGCGGCGCGGCTGATCGACTTCGAGCGGCAGTAGTACAGGCTCTTCATGCCGCGCTTCCAGGCCGTCCAGTGCAGCATGTGCAGATCCCATTTATCGATATCGGCCGGCAGATAGAGATTGATCGACTGGCTCTGACAGACATAGGGCGCGCGATCGGCGGCCAGATCGACGACCCAGCGCTGATCGATCTCGAAGGCCGTGCGGAACACCGCCTTTTCATCGTCGGTCAAGAAGTCGAGATGCTGCACAGACCCTTCCTGCGCGACGATCGACTGCCAGGTGTCGGTGGTGTTGACGCCCTTTTCCTCGAATAGCTTTTCGAGATGGATGTTGCGCACCGCAAAGGCGCCCGACAAGGTCTTGTGCATATAGATATTGGCCGGGATCGGCTCGATACAGGCGCTGGTGCCGCCGGCAATGATGCTGATCGACGCCGTCGGCGCGATGGCGATCTTGTGGCTGAAGCGCGCCCGCATGCCGCGCTCCTGCGCGTCCGGACAAGCACCGCGCTCGTTGGCCAGAAGCACCGAGGCGGAATCCGCCTCGCGGCGGATTTTCTTGAAGATGCGCAGGTTCCACGATTTCGCGAGCGCGCTCTCCATCGGAATGCGCCGCGATTGCAGGAACGAATGGAAGCCCATGACGCCGAGGCCGACGGAACGCTCGCGCAAGGCCGAATAGCGGGCGCGCGACATGCTGTCGGGCGCGCTCTCGATGAACGAGGTCAGCACATTGTCGAGCATGCGCAGCACGTCCTCGACCAGGCCCGGATCGTCGCCCCATTGATCCCAGGTCTCGATGTTGAGCGAGGCCAGGCAGCACACCGCCGTGCGATCCTCGCCGTTATGGTCCCTGCCCGTCGGCAGCGTGATCTCGCTGCACAGATTGGAGGTCGAGACTTTCAGGCCGAGATCGCGCTGATGCTTCGGCAAGGCACGGTTCACCGCATCGATGAACAAGAGATACGGCTCGCCGGTCTGCATGCGCGTTTCGAGAATGCGTTGCCAGAGCTGGCGCGCATCCACATGGCGCATCACCTTGCCGTCCTTCGGGCTCTTCAGCGCGAATTTGGCGCCGGCCTGCACCGCTTCCATGAACTCGTCGGTAACATTGATGCCGTGATGGAGGTTAAGCCCCTTGCGGTTGAAATCGCCGGAGGATTTACGGATTTCGAGAAATTCCTCGATCTCCGGATGGTGGATGTCGAGATAGACGGCGGCCGAACCGCGCCGCAGCGACCCCTGGCTGATCGCCAAGGTGAGACCGTCCATCACATGGATGAACGGAATGATGCCCGAAGTGGCGCCATTGCCTTTTACCGGTTCGCCTATCGAGCGCACCTTCCCCCAATAGGTGCCGATGCCGCCGCCGTTGGAGGCCAGCGCCACGTTCTCGTTCCAGGTCGCGACAATGCCGTCGAGCGAGTCGGGAACGGTGTTGAGGAAGCAGGAAATCGGCAGGCCGCGGGTCGTGCCGCCGTTCGACAGGATCGGCGTCGAGGGCATGAACCACAGGCGCGACATCGCATCATAAAGACGCTGGGCATGGGCGACATCGTCGGCATAGGCGCAGGACACGCGGGCGAACATGTCCTGATAGCTCTCGCCCGGCATCAGATAGCGGTCATCGAGGGTCGCTTTGCCGAAGGCCGTCAGCAGGCCATCGCGCGACCGATCGAGTTGGAGGTCCGCCGGCTTCGGCTTTGGCGCCAGCGGATAAGGCGGCGGGGCATGCAGTTCACGCGGACGCTCAACCGTACGCACGGTCTCGCGCAGGATGGTGCGCTGAACGGGCTCCGGAAGCGGAACCAGATGGCCGTGTTTGTCGAAGTCGAATGCTGCTTGCCCCATGCGAAAATCCCGCTGTTCGATCTGGGATGAACGCTGGCGCAACGACGCACCGACAAGACCTTAAGGCCTTCGGCACTTCGCAACGGCCAACGCGGCACCCCGCCCGTGGTCGATCCATGTTCCCGGCAGGTCTTCTGGCTCGTGGGTCGCTGCTTCCTCCGGCCTTCCCAACGCCTTTTGGCGTCAGTGGCATAGTCGGATGAAGCTTCACCACTTACAGCTGCGGGGGCAGCCCCGGATTTGCACCGGGTTCCCTTTTCACCGCAGACGAATCTGCGGACCGTGAACACCATATGTTGTGTTTATAAGGCCAAGATTGTCAACGAATGGTTGGCGTTCTGACACAAATATTCGTGCACAGCCGCCATGCGGGGAGCCCCGATTGCCTGCCATCCAACCGCATGTGAGAAGGCGCGCGGAGGCTGACGAATGGCATTTGAACCGGGTCGAATATTTGCGCTGGCGCTTGCCTCCATCGGCCTGCTGACGCCCTTCGCCATCCACCTTTTTCTGCCGGTCACCCCGGTCCTTAAAGGTGCCTTCGGCATTTCCGATGCCTTGGCGCAGATCAGCTTCAGCCTGCCGCTCTTGGTGATGGCCTTCGCCAATCTGGTCTATGGGGCGCTGGCTGACCGCTACGGCCGCCGGCCGGTGCTGCTCTCAGGTCTCGCTCTCTTCCTCTTCGGCAGCCTGCTCGGCATGCTGGCTGACACGATCACCACCCTGATCATCGCCCGCGTCGTCCAGGCGATCGGCGCCGGCTGCGGCACCACCCTGGTGCGCGCCATCGCGCGCGACGCCTATGGCCCGGAGAAACTGGTCAAGGTGATCAGCTATCTCACAATGTTCTACACACTAGGACCGATGGTCTCGCCGACCGTCGCGGGCCTGCTGCTCGATCATTTCACCTGGCGGGCGGTGATGATCTTCTCCTTCGCCTCCGGCGCCATCATCATGCTCGGCACTTATTTCTTCGTGCCGGAAACCCGGCCGGGCGTGAAGCTGGAAGCCGGGCAAAGCGTGCTCGGCAATTATCGCGAACTGTTCTCGCACCCGCGCTTCATCGCTTATGCCCTGCAACCCGGCTTCAGCACCGCCGTCTTCTTCTCGATCGCCGCCGCATCGGCCTATGTGATGAAGGACATGCTGCACCGGCCCTCGACCGAGTTCGGCCTGTATTTCTTTCTCTTCCCCTTGGGCTTCTTCAGCGGCAATTTCATTTCCAGCCGCATCGGCAATCGCGTGCCTCATGAAATCATGGTGCTCGCCGGCTCGCTGATCCTGACCGCCTCCGTCGCCACGATTCTGACGCTACTGATGCTCGGCTATGTGCATCCGCTGGCAATATTTCTGCCCGGCTTCTTCAATCCTTTCGCCCAAGGCATTTCCATGCCCTATGCGCAGAGCGCCGCCATGCAGATCGTGCCGCGTCTCGCCGGCACAGCCGCAGGCGTCGCCATTTTCTCTCAGAGTTTTTTCGGCGCCGTCTTCACGCAGATCTACGGCACCATGGCCGATGGCACCATCAAGCCAATGATCATCGTCACCGGCGTCGGCGCGGCGCTGTGCCTGTTTTTCGGCTCGATCCCGTTCGTCCTGCGAATGCGGGAGCGCGCGAAGGCCTAGTCGCCGTTGGCCCGCGCCCATTCCAGGGCTTGAATCGTCATCTGCGGGTTCTTCAGTTTGCCGATGCGTCGCAGCTCTTTATCCTTGAACGGATTGCCGCCGATCCGCAGGCCGAAGGGACCGCCGCGCGCCTTCTCCTCCAGGATCGTCAACGCGCCGAGACTTTTCGGCAAACTCTTCAACTGGCAGTTGGTGAGATTGAGGATCATCAGTTTGCGCAACTGACCGATTTCAGCCGGCAGCACTTCCAACGGATTTTCCTCGAAATCGAGCTGGATCAGCTCCGGCAGTGCGAAGACGTCAGGCGGAATCGCATCGCGAAAGGAGGAATTCAGCAAGAGCGTGTGCAGGTTGGGAAACTGGCGCAGGAAGCCGTCGGGAATATCCAGCCATTCGGTACGGTCGAGCCCGAGAATTTTGAGTTGGGATGCCGGGCGATCGAGCTGCGGCAAATCTACCAAAGCGCTGCGTCCGAGATAAAGATCGGTCAGCCCCTTCATATGAAACAGCGCGGCGGGAACGTTGCGCAAGGGATTGCCGAACAGATGCAGGCTGATGCAGCGAAACGTCTCGGCGAAAGCAGCCGGAATGGTTTCGATGCGATTGCCCATGAGAAAGAGATAGTCGAGCCCCTCTTGCGTCGCGATCTCTTCAGGAATGGCGCGCAGTTTTAGCGCGTTGAGATCGAGCGTATCCGGCGTGTGGCGGCCGGCCACGTAGAAATCGATCTGATCATCATCCGACCATTCGTCCATGTCGGCTGGATCGGGTCGCCCCGCTGCGCGCCAGGCGATGCGGTCACGCGCAAGCTGGAGCCCCTGTTCCACTGTCAGATCGTTCGGGAGATCGATAATCCAAGGCGCGAGACGCTGATCAGGCATTCGCTGTTCTCAATCCGCTTAAAGCAATCCAAGTTCGCGCAATTCGCGGCGCAGCTCTTCCGGCATTTGCGCCAATTCGCCGAAGCCGGCCGTCACGTCCTCCGGCTTCTCATTGTCCTTGAGATAGCGCCAGCCCTGAAACGGCCGGCACGGACGCGGCATGATCGGTATGACATCGGGCTCCATCACGATGAAGCAGCGCGAGATGCCCTGATCGTCGGTGAAGGGCCTGACATCAATGAGTTTCTGACGCGCCGAGACCTGACCCTTGATGACCCAGTACATCGAGCCGCCGTCGAGCAATTCCGCGACGCGCTTGGGAACCATGCGAGTGCGATGCGTGTGTTCCTGCGGCTCGCCAGCTTTTTTCTTGGCGGCCATCCGTTGCTGAACCCACTCTTCGTGGTCGCGGATCGACTCCGCCCCCACCGACAATTTGATCAAATGCAGTGCCATGGAGCCATTTTGGCGCCCCTGCCGACGCGGAACAAGCCAGGCGCCGCGCGATCTCGGGCCGCGCTGTGCCGACCCGGCTTCCGGCCTACGATTTGACCAGCAGAATCAACAGGCTTTCGGGTATCCCGAGCCGGCTTTATTTGCCGGCGGGGCTGTTGATAGCGTTCATCAGACAGCTCGTCGTGCGGAACTGCTGTTCGGCCAATTGCGCCGCGATCGCCAATGTCTTGCCCCGCTCGAAATTGAACCCGCAGGCAGCCGACGAGGCCGGCGTCATCACTTCCACCACCGGCGGCGCGGCACCTTTCAGCATCTGCACGGTTTCGATGCGCGCATAGCTATTGGCGCCGTCGCGGCGCACGTTCAGCACGCGCCCGGTGATCACGAGCGAGGCCTGTTGCGCCGCCTGTTCGCGCGATTGCTTGACGCAGGAACAAGCCGAAGCCTGCCCCACCGCCAGAAGCGACAGGCAGACCACGCCTGTCGCGACGAGAGAAGCCCGGATCATCCGCGGCCCTCGAAGGGCATTTTCGTGGCCTTGATGGTCATGAACAAAACATTGGTCTCCAGCGGCAGATTGGCCATGGCGGCGATGGCGCGGCCGACATGATCGAGCGCCATCGTCGCTTCCGGCCGGATCGATCCGTCCGGCTGCGGCACGCCTTTCTTCATCTTGTCGGCCATGCTGCTCTCCGCATTACCGATGTCTATCTGACCGACGGCTATGTCATATTTGCGGCCGTCCAGCGCCGCCGTCTTGGTGATGCCGGTCACCGCATGTTTCGTCGCCGTATAGGCGATCGAATTCGGGCGCGGCGTATGCGCCGAGATCGAGCCATTGTTGATGATGCGGCCGCCCTGCGGCTTCTGATCCTTCATGATGCGGAAGGCCGCCTGGGTGCACAGGAACACGCCGTTGAGATTGACGTTCACCACGTCTTGCCATCTCTCGAACGGCAGATCTTCCAACAGCGACGGCGCGCCGCCCATGCCGGCATTGTTGAAGAGCAGATCGAGGCGGCCGAATTCGGACTTGATCTTGCCGAACAGCGCATCCACCTGTTTGGGGTCGCCGACATTGCACGCCACCGCGATGGCTTTGCCGCCGGCCTTCTTGATCGCCGCGACCGCTTCGTCCAACGGCTCCTGCCGCCGTCCCGCGAGCACCAGCGTATAGCCGATACCAGCCAGCGCCAGCGCCGCCGCGCGGCCAATGCCCGTGCCGCCGCCGGTCACCAAAGCGATTTTCTGATCTGACATTCAGGCGTCTCCCGTTTCTGTTTCGATTGTCAGCAAAGCGGCATTCTGCGCCACCTGCTGGCCTGCATGAACGCTCATCGGACCCATACGGCCCGCCACCGGCGCCATCAGCACATGCTCCATTTTCATCGCCTCGACAATGGCCAGGCGCTGGCCCTTCTCCACCGCCTCGCCAGCCGCGACGAAGACCGCGACCAGCTTGCCATGCATCGGCGAGCGCACCACATTGCCATCGCTGCCGGACGCTTCATCCGCATGATCAAGCGCGTCGAACAAGGCGATGTGAACCTGCCGCCCCTCGCGCAGAACGAATACGCCGTGATCTCCGGCATAGGCACTGAGCAGCGGATCGGACGCGCTCCAGCGACCATTCTCGTATCGCACGACCTGTTGCATCTGCGCATAAGTCGCCACCATCTCGCCGGCACGCCATTCGATATCAGCCGTTGCGCGTTCTCCCTCAATCGCAATGGCGATCTTCTGCCGGCGTACGGCGCCAAGTTGAAACGCATCGCCACGCCCCCACGGGTCGGTAAAGCGAGCGGCCGGCGATTGTCCGGCGCAAGCCAGCGCGACCGCCGCGCCGAAGGCCACGGCGCCTTCATCATAAGGCTGCGGCACAGCCCCGAGATCGGCAAGGTGCCGCTCGATGAAACCGGTGTCGTAGTGATTGCTGGCGAATTTCGGCCGTGTCACGAGCCGATGCAGGAAGCCGGCATTCGATCGTGGACCAAAGACTTTCGTCGCCGCCAGAGCATCGGCCAGCCGTTTGATCGCCTCTTCACGCGTCGGCGCATGGGCGATGACCTTGGCGATCATCGGATCATAGAACGGTGTCACGTCATTGCCGGCGGCGACACCCGCATCGACACGCACGCCCTCTCCCGAAGGTAGATCGAGCGCCAGAATGCGTCCCGTCGACGGCAGGAAGCCACTGTTCGGGTCTTCGGCATAGAGCCGTGTTTCGATGGCGTGGCCTGAAAGTCTGATGTCGGCCTGCTGCAGCCCAAGACGGCCGCCGGCGGCGACGCGAAACTGCATCTCCACCAGATCAAGTCCCGTCACGGCTTCCGTCACCGGATGTTCCACCTGCAACCGCGTGTTCATTTCCATGAACCAGAAACTGTCAGGCGACAGCGGCCGCGATCCATCGGCGATGAATTCCACCGTGCCGGCGCCGACATAACCCACCGCGCGGGCGGCAGCCACCGCGGCCTCGCCCATGGCGCTGCGGGTTTCATCGTTCATGCCGGGCGCCGGCGCTTCCTCGATCACCTTCTGATGCCGGCGCTGCAGGGTGCAATCGCGCTCGAACAGATGCAGCGCATGGCCATGACTGTCGGCGAACATTTGAATCTCGATATGGCGCGGCGCGCTGACATATTTTTCGATCAGCACGCGCGGATTGCCAAAGGACGACTGCGCCTCGCGCTGCGCCGAGGCCAAAGCATCGGCGAAATCAGCCGCGCGCTCCACCTTGCGCATGCCCTTGCCGCCACCGCCAGCCACCGCCTTGACGAGAACGGGATAGCCGATGCGCCCGGCCTCATCCGCCAGTTGCTTCGCCGCCTGCTCCGCCCCGTCATAGCCCGGCACCACCGGCACGCCGGATTTGCGCATCAGCGCCTTGGCCTCGTCCTTCAGGCCCATGGCACGAATGGCTGAAGGCGGCGGCCCGACGAAAACGACACCCGCTGCGGCGCAGGCTTCGGCGAACTCGGCATTCTCCGACAGAAAGCCATAGCCCGGATGCAGACAGGCCGCCTTGGTGGCACGCGCCACGTCAAGAATGACATCGCCGCGCAGATAGGACTGCGCCGCCGGCGCCGGGCCAATCTCATGCGCTTCATCGGCGAGGCGCACGTGCAAAGCGTTCCTGTCCGCCTGCGAATAGACGGCGATGGTGCGCAGGCCCAAGCGCCGCGCGGAGCGGATGATCCGGCAGGCAATTTCACCGCGATTGGCAATCAGAACGGAGTTGAACATGGTGACGCTCCGCTACATCCTGAAGACGCCGAACTTGGTCGCCTCGGCCGGCGCGTTCAGCGTGGCCGACAGCGCCAATGCCAGCACCTGCCGGGTTTCCGAAGGCAGAATGATGCCATCGTCCCACAGCCGCGCCGTCGCATAATAGGGCGAGCCCTCTTCTTCATATTTGGCGCGGATCGGCGCCTTGAAGGCGTCTTCCTCGGCAGCGCTCCATTGTTTGCCCTCGGCTTCGATATTATCGCGCCGCACGGTCGCCAACACGCTGGCCGCCTGTTCGCCCCCCATGACGCTGATGCGCGCATTGGGCCAGGTGAAGAGAAAGCGCGGACCATAGGCCCGTCCGCACATGCCGTAATTGCCGGCGCCGAACGAACCGCCAACGATCACGGTGATCTTCGGCACGCGCGCGCAGGCCACCGCCGTCACCAATTTGGCGCCATCCTTGGCGATGCCGCCGGTCTCATACTCGCGGCCCACCATGAAGCCTGAGATGTTTTGCAGAAACAGCAGCGGTATGCCGCGCTGACAGCACAGTTCGACGAAATGCGCGCCCTTCAACGCGCTTTCGGAAAACAGAATGCCGTTGTTGGCGATGATGCCGACGGGCAATCCTTCGATGTGGGCGAAGCCGCAAATGAGCGTCGTGCCATAGCGCGCCTTGAACTCATCGAAGTCGGAGCCATCGACGAGACGCGCGATCACTTCGCGAATGTCATATTGCTTGCGCAGGTCCGTCGGCACGATGGCATCGAGTTCGGCGACATCATGCAGAGGCGGCGTCGGCGCCCGCGACGCCGGCGGCGCACGCTTGGCCGTGTTGAGATTGCGGATGGCGCGGCGCGCCAGCGCCAAAGCATGCTCGTCGTTCTGCGCCAGATGATCGGCGACGCCGGAGATACGCGTATGCACGTCGGCCCCGCCAAGATCCTCGGCCGAGACGATTTCGCCGGTCGCGGCCTTCACCAGCGGCGGCCCGGCGAGAAAGATCGTGCCCTGCCCTTTGACGATGATCGTCTCATCCGACATCGCCGGCACATAAGCGCCGCCGGCCGTGCAGGAGCCCATCACCACCGCGACCTGCGCCAGGCCGCGCGACGACATATTCGCCTGGTTAAAGAAGATGCGGCCGAAATGCTCGCGATCGGGAAACACCTCGGTCTGATGCGGCAGGTTGGCGCCGCCGGAATCAACCAAGTAGACGCAAGGCAGATGGTTCTCCTGCGCGATCTCCTGCGCGCGCAGATGTTTCTTCACGGTGATCGGATAATAGGTGCCGCCCTTGATCGTCGCATCGTTGCAGACGATCATCACCTCGCGCCCTTCGACGCGGCCGATGCCGGCGATCATGCCGGCGCCATGGATATCGCCCTCATACATGCCGAAGGCCGCGAGGCCGCCGATTTCAAGGAACGGCGAGCCTGGATCGATCAGGCCCAGCACACGATCGCGCGGCAACAGCTTGCCGCGATCGACATGGCGCTGGCGGGCCCGCTCCGGGCCGCCGAGAGCCGCCGTGGCGCGGCGCTCCTGCAATTGCGTGACGAGCTGCGCCCAGGATTGACGATTGGCGGTGGCATCGGGCCCGACCGGATCGAAGTTCGATTTCAGGACCGCCACGTGTCTCGCCCCCGTCTACCGTTTCGGCGACTATGGCGCGAAATACCGCTGAATCAAGCCGGCCGTTAGGCGGAAAGGATCATATCGCGTCATAAACCTCGTGGGTTTGCTTTTCGGCGAAAGCATCCTTGATCCAGGCCTGCCACGCCGGCAGCGCCATGATCGTGTCCATATAGGCCCGCGTCTCTTTTTTCACCTTCACATCATAGATATGCAGACGGTTGACCACCGGCGCGAACATGGCGTCCGCCGCGCTGAATTTGCCGAACAGGAACGGCCCGCCCTTGCCGAATTTGCGGCGTGCGCCGGCCCATGCCGCTTCCATCCGCGCCACGTCCGCCTGAACTTCCGGCGTCAGTTCGCGCAGACGCACCTCGCGGCGGAAATTGGTCGGCAGATGCCGGCGCATCGCCATGAAGCCGGCGTGCATTTCCGCCACCAGCGCCCGCGCCTCGGCGCGCGCCGCCCGGGTCTTCGGCCAGATGCCCTTGGCCGGATATTTTTCCGCCAGATACTCGAAGATCGCGACGGATTCCCAAACCTCGATCTCGCCGTCGATCAAGAGCGGCACTTTCCCCGTCGGCGACAGCCGCTTCAGCTTCTTCTTGCCCGGCTCGTCATAGAGATTGACCTGCTTCTCCTCGAACGGAATGTGCAGGGTCGCGAGCAAAATCCACGGCCGCAGCGACCAGGAGGAATAGGCCTTGTTACCGATAACGAGGGTCAGCATGAGTCAAAGGGCCTTGCGATAGACGATGAAGGAGGAGCGGTTGACCAGCGTGTCATAGAGCGAGCGCGCCGGCGCGTTGAATTCCTGCGTGTGCCAATAGAGCCGGAAGGCGCCGGCCTTTTTCGCCACCGTTTCAACCGCCAGGATCAGCGCCTTGCCGGCCCCCGAACCGCGCGCCTGCGGGTCGACGAACAGGTCTTCCAGATAGCAGCTCGGTTTCAGGCTCCAGGTGGAGGGATGAAACAGAAATGTGGCGAAGCCGACCAGGCCGTCATCTCCCACCGCGACGAGCCCGCGCACCGGGCCTTCCCCGCGCACCAGTTGCGCCCAAAGGTCGGCCGTAACCACCTCGGGCACCTCGCCCCGATAAAAGGCAACATAGCCGGCCCAAAGCTCGCGCCAGCGCGCCTCATCCTGCGGAATGGGGGGACGAATCTGCATCTGAATCCGACGTTCGTGGAGTTTATGTCTAGCAAACGGTCGACAAAGACGAGACTGGCACATTCCCGCCGTCCTGCAAGCGTTATAGACTTGCCCCATGTCCGGATTCGTTCTTGCCGACCTGATCGCCATCTGCCTCTTCGCGGCGGCCTGGGTGATTTATCACCACATGCTCCGGACCCATGCCCGCACGGCGCTGAACGCGCAGATGTCCTACTATCGCCTGCGCTGGATGCAGGAGATGGCCAACCGCGATGTCCGCATCGTCGATTCCGCCATCATCGCCACTTTGCAGAACGGCACCGCCTTTTTCGCCTCCACCTCGTTGCTGGCGCTCGGCGGCACCGCCGCCCTGCTGCGCTCCAGCGACGACATGATGCGCGTCGCCACCGACCTGCCCTTCGGCTTCGTGCCGACCCGCGCCATGTTCGAGATCAAGGTCGTCGGCCTGCTGATCCTGTTTGGCTACGCCTTTTTCAAATTCGCCTGGGCCTACCGGCTGTTCAACTATTGCGCCATCCTGATCGGCGCCACGCCGCCGGCCAAATCGGAGAATGACGACGAGCGCCGCCGCATCGCCACCTATGCCGGCCGCATGAACATCGCCGCCGCGCGGCAGTTCACCCGCGGCCAGCGCGCCTTCTTCTTCGCCCTCGCCTATCTCGGCTGGTTCCTCGGCCCCTATGTTCTGATGATCACGACGGCGATCGTGCTGTTCTTCATGTGGTCGCGCCAATACCGCTCGGAAGCGCATGACGCGATCGATCCGACCAAACACATGTCCGATTCCGATGCCTCGTAAACCGCCTTCCAAACGGCCCGAAGCCAAACGGACAGACGCCAAGCGGCTTGACGCGAAACGCTCCGCGCCGCATAGGCCCCGGATGAACGAGGTTATGGTCGCCGAAGATTCGGCCCCCAATAAAACGCTGGAAGCCACGATCGTCGACCTTTGCGTCGAAGCCGGCCCCGGCAAGACGATCTGCCCGACGGATGCCGCCAAATCCATCGCCGCCGCCAAAGGTGGCGACGATCTCGCCTGGCGCTCCTGGCTCACCCGCGTGCGCGCCGCCGCCATCGGCATGGCCCGCAAGGGCGATCTGGTGATCTACCGCAAGGGCAAGCCGGCCGACCCGGACGATTTCCGGGGCGTCTATCGCCTCGGCCTGCCGCGCAGCGAATAATCAGTCACGGACCCGGAAACAGCGCCTCGCTCTTGCCCGACAAGTAGTAAGCAAAGAGCCCGATATATTCGCGCACGGCGCGATCGGTGCGGCGCAGGCCAAGCGACGTCTCGGCCGAAGGCCGGATGAAATCATACCAGGTGCCGCGCGTCGCATAATCGACCGGCGCCGGCACGACCGGAAAACCCGCCTTGCGGAACAGCCCCATGGAACGGGGCATGTGATAGGCGGAGGTGACGAGCACCCAGACCTCGCCCGGTTTCGGCTTGATGAGATCGCGCGTGAACACCGCGTTTTCCCAGGTGTTGCGCGATTCCTCCTCGAAGGTCATGCGCTCAGGTGAAATGCCGAGGCTGGTATAGATGCGCCGCGCCACCTCCGCCTCGCTCACGTCGCCGCCCAGGATGCGCCCGGAACCGCCGGTGAAGACGATCCGCGCATTCGGATAGCGATAGGCCAAGGCGGCCGAGGCGGTCATGCGCGTGCCGGCCTCCGACAGCTCCGCCGATCCGCGCGCCGTGCTCACCACTTCATCGACCCCACCACCCAGCACGATGAAGCCGGTGGGCGCGGGAAAATCAGCCGGCAGTTGCGGAAAGCGGTTTTCCAGCGGCGACAGCAAAACCTGCCCGCCCGGCCCGAGCCCGAAAAAGACCGCGAAGATAACCACCATCCAAAGCAAGCCGCGCGAGATGCGGCGAAAGCCGAAATAAAGCGCCAGCAAAGCCAGGCCCGTCGCCACCACCATCAGATTCGATGGCGCGGCGAAGAACCACAATATTTTGGACAGGTAGAAGAACATCCCAGGCTAGCTCAGCGGCAGGATCAGCACCTTACTGCTCCACGGCCGCTCGCAGATCGCCTTGTACCAGCGCTCCAGATGCGGTCGCGGCTGCCGCTCGATCGGCAGATGCATCCAGCGGTGGACGACGGTGGCGATCACACAATCGGCCATGCCGAACGTGCCGCCGGAAACCCACGGGCGTTCCGACAACAAGGCATCGAGCACGGCCGCATTGCCTTCCGCCGTCTTGATCCCCGCCTCGATCACTTCCGGCTTCGCTTCCACATCCTTGCGGACCAACGGCCGGAAAATCGCATTGATCGGATCGAGCAGCGTCGTCTGCTGCCAATCCATCCAGCGATCGGCATCGGCACGACGGCGCGCGTCGAGCGGCCACAGCTTGCCTTCCGAATAGCGCGCGCACAGATAGCGGACGATGGCATTGGACTCCCACAAGGTGAATCCCATGTCGTCGATGGTGGGCACCCGGCCGTTCGGGTTGATCGCCCGATATTCCGCCGTATTGACGACGCCAAAATGCAGGCCCGCATCGGTACGCTCGTAAGGCAGGCCGATCTCTTCCAGGGTCAGGATCACCTTCTGGACGTTGAGCGAATTGTTGCGGCCCCAGACCTTGATCATCATCATGCTCCTTGGATGAGGCAGAGGTATTGGCCCCTTCGCAAAAGGTCAATCGTAAGGAAATAGGCTGGGGTTTAGCCCGTTTTCATGAACAATTCCCGGCCGATCAGCATCCGGCGGATTTCACTGGTTCCGGCGCCGATTTCATAGAGTTTCGCATCGCGCAGCAGCCGCCCGGTCGGATAATCGTTGATATAGCCGTTGCCCCCGAGGAGCTGGATCGCATCGAGCGCGATCCTAGTCGCCTTTTCCGCCGCATAGAGAATGGCGCCGGCGGCATCCTCGCGCGTCGTCTCGCCACGGTCGCAGGCCTTCGCCACCGCATAGACATAGGCGCGGCAGGCATTCATGCCGACATACATGTCGGCGATCTTGCCTTGCACCAGTTGGAACTCGCCGATCGGCTGATTGAACTGCTTGCGGTCATGGACATAGGGCATGACCACATCCATCGCTGCCTGCATGATGCCGAGCGGCCCGGCCGCCAAAACGGCGCGCTCGTAGTCCAGCCCCGACATCAAAACGTTGACGCCCTTGCCGAGGCTGCCGAGCACATTCTCCTCCGGCACTTCACAGTCTTCGAACACCAGTTCGCAGGTGTCGGATCCCCGCATGCCGAGCTTGTCGAGTTTCTGTGCCGTACCAAACCCTTTCATGCCTTTCTCGACGATGAAAGCGGTGATACCGCGCGGCCCGGCCGATGGATCGCTCTTGGCGTAGACGATCAAGGTTTCAGCCACCGGCCCATTGGTGATCCACATCTTGTTGCCGTTGAGAACGAAGCGATCGCCGCGCTTGTCGGCCCGCGTCTTCATCGACACGACATCGGAACCCGCGCCCGGCTCCGACATGGCGAGCGCGCCGACATGCTCACCGGAAATCAGCTTGCCGAGATAACGCCGCTTCTGGTCGTCCGTGCCGTTGCGGCGCAATTGGTTGACGCAGAGATTGGAGTGCGCGCCATAGCTGAGGCCGACACTGGCGGACGCGCGGCTGACCTCTTCCATCGCCACGCAATGTTCGAGATAGCCAAGCCCCGACCCGCCATAGTCCTCCTCCACCGTGATGCCATGCAGGCCTAGCGCACCCATCTTCGGCCACAGATCGCGCGGGAAGGTATTCGTGCGATCGATCTCCTCGGCGCGCGGTGCAATCTCGTCCTGGGCAAAATCGCGGGTGGTGGCGCGGATCATATCGGCGGTTTCGCCGAGATCGAAATTGAAGCTTGGACCTTGGTTGGCGATCATTCATTCCTCCACCACCCACATACGCGCCCGGTTGTCTGCCTCGGCGCGGACTGCCATTGTGGCACGCGTCCAGCCCACGTTGAACCGCCCTCCCCATGAAATCCATGCAACCAAATGACGATATGCCCCGCCAGCGCCTGCTGCCGCCCAAGATTTTCGGCGGCGCCCTCATCATCGCGCTGATCCTGAAACTGATCATACCGATGCGCTTCCTGGGCGCCGGCACCGGACGCGAGATGGGATCTCTCCTGGGTTGGCTGATCGTTCTGGCCAGCCTGGCGCTCGCGGCTTGGGCCGCCCTGGCCTTGAAGATGGCGGACACACCGATCAGTCCCGACGAACCCGCGCGCACCCTCGTGACCGGCGGCCCCTATCGTTTTTCACGCAATCCAATCTATCTGAGCGCGGCGCTGATCTTCTTGGGCGTTGGCTTCATCGCCGATTCCCTGTGGCTGTTTCTCGCCATCCCGGTCGTCATGTTCGCCGTGAAAAAATTCGCCATCACGCCGGAAGAGGCTCAATTGACTGAAAAATTTGGCGACGCCTATCGCGAATACAGCGCGGCGGTCCGCCGCTGGTTCTAAATTTTCCGCCACAAACTTTACGCCTCCCGTCGTTTGCCCGACAATGCTTCATCTTGGCATCTGATCGGAGGAGATGACATGACGCGTCGCGCGCATTTGTGGACCGCCCTTTCGCTTTTGCTGTGCCTTCCGATCAGCCAGGCGGCCTGGGCCCAGTCATCGCCGAAGGAAGGCGGCGCGACCGCTTCCACACCCGCGCCATCCGAGAATGCCGCCGAGATCGCCTTCTGGAACAGCGTCAAGGATTCCAAGAATCCGGCCGAGCTGCGCGCCTATCTGCAAGCCTTTCCCACTGGCGTCTTCGCGCCACTCGCCAAGGTCCGGATCGAAGGCCTGGAGAAAGCCGCCGCATCCTCTCCTGCATCAACCCCCGCGCCTGTCATTCCGCAACAGACGCGCGCCTTCGATCTTTCCAATCCAGCGCAGATCCGCGAACTGCAGAACAAGCTCTATAGTCTCAATTACCGTGTGACACGTCGCGATGGCGTCTTCGATTCCTCCACCCAGAATGCCATTCGCGACTGGCAGAAAACGGTCGGCCTGCCAACCACCGGCCAGATCAACGACGAGCAGTGGAGACGCTTGAACGGCGCCAAACTTTCGACGGTCTGGGGCGCCATCGCCTATACGGCGCGAGGCGCCTATGGCTCGACGTTCAATCGGGCAAGCCGCGAAGAAGCGGAACAAGAAGCTTTGCGCGAATGCCAGCGGCGCGCCGGCCGCCGCGCCGATTGCCGTCTGATGGCCGGCGCTGATGCAAGCTGCATGGCGATGGCGAGCTATCGCACCGAGAACCGCCGCCGCGTCTATTTCGGCTCCATGGTGGCGCTGCGACCGCAACTGTCAGATGCGATCAGCGAAGCCTTGCGTCAATGCAATGACGAACCCAATGCGGAGCGCGGCTGCTCGGCACGCACGACGCTTTGCGCCGACGGCAGTCACAAGCGCTGACAACGTCGAGGCCGTTCGTCGCATATGACCAAAGGCATCTAGCTGCGTTCAGTGCGTGAAGCGTATCCCCGCCGCATCGGTTCGATCGGTTAAGGGCTGCGGGGCGCAGATATGCGAAAATTAGAGAAGCCTGGCGTGACCGTCACACCAGGCGAGTGGCGCAATGCGCTTGAAGCACTCGACATATTGGACATCATCGCCCGCAAGCTCGGTGACAGGTTTGACGCCACGATGATCGGGATCGAAACCGAACTCGCTCTGCGCATTCACCTCTGCTCGGCGTTTCGGCAGCACATCCTCAGCCTTCGAGAGGCCAAGGATCGCAGCCGAATTTGATCAATACGGTTTACCGGCCAGCCACGCCCGCCATTGCGATTCACTGCCCGCGAAAGCGTTCTTGTCGACCTTGCCGCGAATGCCCGGCACATAACCATCGGACTGATATTGCCAGAACACCCAGCGCCGGCTGCCGTAGGGCACGTGCGGCGGATGTTTGGTCGAACGCACCCACATCGGATAGTCGCTGAACTCGCCATCCGACAGAATGGCCTGATAGAAATCGACCGTCACATAGATGACCGGCCGCTTGCCATAGTGCCGCTCCATGTCGACGAGCATCTCGCGCATTTCACGCACGACCTCATCCTTATAGAGCGTGCGCTTGCAGGTGCGCGACGTCGGCGTCGCCTCTACGTCGAGCACGGGCGGCAGCGCCTCGGGATCGACAGGGACGGTGTTCTTGAACCAGCCGATCTCCTCGTGATGCGGCCGGCACCAATAGACGAAATGATAGGCGCCACGCGGCACGCCAGCGGCTTTCGCCCCAGCCCAGTTTTGCTGGAACTTGGAATCGGCATGGTCAGCGCCCTCGGTCGCCTTGATCCAGGCGAATTTGACGCCCGAGGCACGCACCGCCTGCCAGTCGATGTCGCCCTGGTATTTGGAAACGTCGATCCCGTGGATGCTGAAATTGTTCGGATGCAGGCCGACGAAATGCTCATTGCCGGCACCGGCACGACCGCCCTCGCCCGCCCCGTCGAGCAGCGGGATGGCCGAGCCACCACCGCCGCCGCAAGCGGCAAGCATCAAAGCGGCGGCCAAAGCCGCCACCGGTAGAACGGCCTTGAGGCCCAACTGATCAAAATTAATTCGCATGCGCGTTAAATAAATCACAGCTTGGTAACGTCTCGTAAACGACGCGCATTTTTAGCAATCAAGGTGAATCAGGGCGACCCAAAATCAACGGTCTCGTAAGGGGCCCCCCGCAGAGCCGATCCGGATCGCAAAAAAGATTTGGTCGATCAAGGCCATGGGGCGGAGACCGTAGGTCTCCGCCAGTATCTCCGCGACAAGCTATTTAGCCTTGTCGATCTTCGTGACCGTGATGCGGCCGTTCACCCGGTCGGCCTCGAAGGTCACTTTGTCGCCGACCTTGAGCTTCTTCAAAGCGGCCGGGTCGGCGACGGCGAAGGCCATCGTCATTCCGTCCATGTCGAGGTTCTTGATCGGCCCGTGCTTCAGGGTGATCTTGGCCTGCGCCTCGTCGATCTTCGTCACCTCGCCCGAAACCCGGGCGCTTTGCGCCAGCGCGATGGTGGCCACGAGGGAAACCGTGGCGGCGGCAATCCATTTACGCATGTTCTTCTCCTATACTGATGTAAATCTGCTTCGCGTTGCGACCGTTTCCGGACGCGATCACTTCACGACGATGGTGCCAAACATCCCGGACTCGCGATGGCCCGGGATCAGGCAAGAGAAGTCGAACTCCCCTGCCTTCGTGAACTTCCAAACGATTTGACCGGACTTTCTCGGCGCCAGGCGTTTGGCGTTCGGATCGTCGTGCTCCATGTCCGGATTCTTCTGCATCTCGATGGCGTGCTTGAGGTTCTCCTCAAGCGTGCCGATGACGATCTCATGGTCCGTGTTGCCGTTATTTTGCAGCAGGAACCTGATCTGCTCTCCTTTCTTGACTTCGATACGACCTGGAATGAATTCCATCTTGCCCCCAGCGTCGCGCATGAGAACTTGCACCACACGTGCCGGCTTTTTGGGATCACCCGGCTCGCCATAGGCACGGACATCACCATGCGAATGGCCCGGATCGGCCAGAGCCGCCGTAGCCAAAGGCAACGCCACAAGCGCGCCGATCAAAATTTTGAATGCCATGGATATCTCCTTCAGTGGTTGCCATGTTTCGAATTCGCGCGCGGCTTCACCACGTTGACCTCGGTGGTTGTCGATGGGTCGATTGTCGGCTGTGGTGCGCGTTCGGCCTTCCTGGCCTCGCCCTTCCACTCGAAAGCCACCGTGCCTTCGGGATGTTTGTACCAGCCAGGGTCTTTGTAATCGCCGGAGGCCAGGCCCTCGCGCACTTTGACGACCGAGAACATGCCGCCCATTTCGACCGCGCCGAATTGCGCCCAGCCGGTCATCATCGGCAGCGTATTTTCCGGCAGCGGCATTTCCATCTCGCCCATGTCGGCCATGCCGGCCGTACCCATCGGCATATAGCCGGGCACCAGCCGTTTGATCTTTTGCGACACTTTCTTCTTGTCGACGCCGATGAAGTTGCTGACGTCATGACCCATCGCATTCATCGTGTGATGCGACTTATGGCAATGGATCGCCCAATCGCCCGGCTTATCGGCAACGAAATCGAAAGCGCGCATTTGCCCGACCGCGCAATCAATCGTCACTTCCGGCCACGCAGCTTGCTCGGGCACCCAGCCGCCATCGGTGCATGACACTTTGAAATCGTAGCCGTGCATATGGATCGGATGATTGGTCATGGTGAGATTGCCGAAGCGGATACGCACCTTGTCGCCTTTGGCCGCGACGATATGGTCGATGCCGGGAAACACGCGCGTGTTCCACGTCCACATATTGAAGTCCGTCATCTCGGCGACGCGCGGCACATAGGTGCCGGGCTCGATGTCGTAAGCCGCCATCAGGAAGACGAAATCGCGATCGACGCGGCGGAAAGCCGGGTCCTTGGGATGCACGACGAAGAACCCCATCATGCCCATGGCCATCTGCACCATTTCGTCGGCATGCGGGTGATACATGAACGTGCCGCTCTTCTGCAGCTGGAACTCGTAGACGAAGGTCTTGCCGACGGGGATATGCGGCTGCGTGAGTCCACCGACACCATCCATGCCGCAGGGCAGAAGCTGACCGTGCCAATGAATTGTCGTGTGTTCCGGCAGTTTGTTGGTGACGAACAAGCGCACCTTGTCGCCTTCCACCGCCTCGATGGTCGGCCCTGGCGACTGGCCGTTATAGCCCCATAGATGCCCAATCATACCGGGCGCGAATTCGCGCAGCACCGGTTCGGCGACGAGATGAAACTCCTTCCATTCGCCGTTCATGCGCCATGGCAACGTCCAGCCATTGAGCGTGACCACCGGATTGTAGTCAGGCCCGGTTTTGGGCACGAGCGGCGGCTGCATATCGGCACTCTTCATGATCGGCGCTTCCGGCACCGAGGCGAAGGCCGTTCGCCCCGACACGGCGCTGGCGCTCGCGAGCGTCATGCCGCCAGCGGCACCGAGAAAATTGCGACGTGATACTGACATGATCTTCTCCCGATTATTCGCTGGCGCCTGAGGCGACGCGAGCTGCTGCACCCGCCCCCGAACCGCCGCCCTGGATGGCTGCGTCGAAATCGACACGCGCGATGAAGAAATCCCGTTGCGCTGTGATCGCCGCGAGATTGCTGTCGATGCCCTCGCGGAACGTCGTCAACAACACGAAGGCGTCGATGAGCATGCCGTTGTATTCGAGCAGGGACTGCTCGTTGACGGTGCGCCGCAGCGGCACGATCTTGTTGCGATAGGCCCGCGCGATGTCATAGGCGGCGCGATAGGTGAGATAGGCGGCGCGTGCTTCGGAGCGGATATTCACCGCCTGTTCGGCAAAGCGGTTGACCGCCTGCATATAGGTTTCAGCCGCACGCCGTCGCGTCGTCTCACCGAAATCGAAGATCGGGATTTCGATCACCAGATCCAGCGCATTACCCGCCGATCTCGTCTTCTCGACGATACCGTCGTTTTTGCTACGCTCAAATCTCGAGAAGCCCGCCAGTTCGAAGGCCGAGACATAGCGCGTCGCCTCATAGAGACGCAGCGACGTCGCCAGCGCATCGAGATCGAAACGAGAGGCGATGAGATCGACGCGCTTGCGAATGGCCTCGGTTTCGACGAGCTGTTTCGAAGCAAGCTGCCCGGGCAGAGCCGGCATCTGGCCGGGCAATTTATAATTGATGTCGCCACCCCACAGGCCGAGGCTGCGCGTCAAGGCTTCCCGCGTCGTGCCCACTTCCAGGCGCGCCCCCGCCAGTTGATTGGAGACTTCCGCATAAAAGGCAGCCGTGCGCGCTTGATCGAGTTTTTTGGCCGCGCCCGTCTCGCCGAGACTGCGCATGAGGTCGGCGGCGGCATCGGCACTCGAGCGCGCCTGCTCGAGATAGGCCACCTTCTGTCGCGCGGCGACCGCCGCATAATAGGCTTTGCGCGCCGTGGCGGCGGTGCGGAACGTCGCATCGATAGCCCGATAGCGCGCCGCCTCGAACTGCCGTTCGCCGATCGCGCGTCGCGTCGGCTGCGTCAGTAGCGCCAGAAGGCTGCCGACAACACGCCGCTCGATTTCAAGCGCGCCATTCGTCACCGTGCGGCTCAAGGCGACGGCCGGATTGGGCGGCAGGCTCGCTTCGACGAAATCGGCTTCCGACAGGCCGAGCGCATTATATTCTGCCTGCAGCCCGCGATTGCTGAGCAGAGCGATCTGGACCGCGCTATTGGCGGTCAACGGCTTGGCGAGCAGCGCCTTGACGCGCCCCGTAGCCATCATCGTCTCATCCTGCGAGGCGATCTTGACCGCATCGGCACTGATCGTCGCCGAGACCTGGGTGGCGACGGCTTGCATGCCGCCGTCGGGCGTGAAGGTCGCGCAACCGCCCAGAGCAAGCGTGGCGAGTGCGACGGCAGCGAGCCGCCGGCCCGGCCGGGAAAGCAAGGACACGGCCATCATTGCCCCCTGCCCTTGGGTGCGACACGCTGATTGCTGTCGATCCACGATTTCGGCTGAACCGGTCGATAATCGACCGTGCCCGTCATGACCGATTGATAGGATTGGCGGGGAACCTTCGCTGTGGGATCAGCGGGATCGCGCACCGTGTCGAGATTGGGCCAAGCGGCGCACCCGGCAAGGGTGGCAGCGATGGCGCCCAGAACGGCGAATTTCATCATCTTCCTCGGATTAGGCCAGACGGCCTCGGCGGCATTGCCGCGTGTCGTCGAACGTGCCCATGCCGCGAGATTTCAAGCGGCAGGGATCGCCGGCGCGAACCCGAGAAGAAAATGGGATACGGACATCACTGCCCGCTCAAGGGTCTCGCCAGCGGTTAAGCGACGAGCAATCTTGGCGGACGTTCGAGACGCGGACCGATCGTGCCCTCGACATCCGTTTCGAGCGGCAGGGGATTGACGGCCTCAATGGCAACGGCCGAAGCGTCCAGGCTTATCTGCGGCAACACCGCCATATGGCAGGTCATCGCCGCGCAGCACGTGCCGCCCATGTGATCGGGCATATCGCCGCCACAGGGCGAAGACGTATCGAGACACAGTTTGGTCTGGACCGCCTGGTGCTGATGACGCCCGCTGTGGTCGCCGCCCTGGTCGACCTTGGCTGCATGATGATGGTCCATGCCCTGCGTCTGGGGCGCATGGACTTTGCCTTGATGCGCATTGGCAACATCCCACATGCCGCCGGCCGAGAGACCAAGCAGTGCCAGGAACATCACCAGTGAGCGAAAAAGACGCATCATAATGGCCGCGAGAATAGGGAGGAATCGCGAAAAGACAAGACGCCTCCGATCAGCGCGCAAAGTTTCCGGCATTGTCAAAGACTTGGCCCCAACAGCCGCAAGATGCGGCGGCATACAGCCATGCTTTCCGGTTTTCCAAAAGGTTAAAACGGCCCCCCGGATTCTCCGGAATGAGGGAAACCGATCCTTCGGAGTTTCCGATTATTGAAGACAAATCGACAATTCGAGAACTTCACCATGTCGTCATCCGCTTTTCCTTTTTCGGGTTCTTTCAAGTCATTCATGGAAGATCGGCGCGGCAGCGTCGCTGCCATATGGGCGATGGTCACCCTGTCAACGATCATCACGATCGGCGGCGCGATTGATTACAGCGTCACATTGACCGGCCGTGGCCTGTTGCAGAATGCTCTCGACTCCGCTGTTTTATCGGCCGTGCAAACGACCAGCGGAAGCGCCGCGCAAACCAACGTTCTGGTTAGCCGCTTCCGGGCTATTCTCACCGGGCACACGGTCTTGGGCGACACGTCCAACCTCACCCCGACGCTCACCACCAATGCCGACGGCAGCATTACGGCGACAGTCACCGCCTCCGTGCCGACCCAGTTCATGAAAGCGGCCGGTATTTCATCCGTGCCGGTCACCGTCAGCAGTCAGTCCCTTCTCGTGCCGACACCGACGCCGACCACCGCGACCTTCACCATGCGCGTGGCCAAAGGTTGGTATTGGAAGCGCCTGACCCTCTATGTCGTCGACGCGAGTGGCAAGACGAACAATCTCGCGCAATGGGTCTATCAACCCTTCAATCAGAACTATGCCTTCACCAGCACGCAAGTGAGCAACTTGTCCTGGCCCATGACCAACACCTTCTATTCGAAGGGCAACTCCGGCAACGGCGTCGGCACGCTCACCGGTCCAAGCGGCTCCATCACGCTGGGCAGAAATTACAAAGATGCTTATCTGACCATGGAAGTCGATACGGACGGCTGCCCTCTCGATCAGGTCGTCGATACGAGCAAAGCATCCAGTTCAGGCGGGAATAATCCGCTGTATTGCAAGAACTCGACCGCGAAAGCGCCGTCGTGGACCTTCGTTACCAATACGAAGGACGGCATCATGCATATGGTCAAGTACGGCAAGAAAGCCGACGGCAGTCCGGACGGCAACAATCGGACGCTCTTTGCCGACAAGCAATCCTTCCAGGTCATCGTGCCCTGCAGCACTCCGGCCACGACCACTTATTATGGCTGGGAAGATTCTGCGGGATCCCCTCCCAGCAATCTGAACGACTCCAGCAGCGCATGGCTCACGCAGGATTTCATGTTCTCGATCACCGCGGATAGCTGCGATCCCAACGTGAACATGGTCGGCACGCGCCTGACGCAATGAGGCCGTCAAACTCGGGCTGACGCGCCACAACGACGCGTCAGTCCAAGCGATAGGAAAACGAAGCGAATGCCGCGCCCGAGAGCCAGCGGCCCAGGAACCTTATCGGCCCGCACCTGTTGAACTTGAGCCAGAACAGGAAACCCAAGTCGGCGCTCGCCGGCTGTGCAAATTCTTTTGCTTGGGAGAGAGACAATGGCTCGAGCGCTCTACGATATCGTTCGCAACGCCGATGGCTGGGGCGTCCGCCATGATGGCGAAACATCAGGCAAATATGTCAGCAAGGAAGCGGCTTTCGAGGCGGCGATGCCGGCCGCATCCGTGGCCATAAAGCACGGCCATGAGGTTGTCGTCCGGGTGGCCGAGCAACATTTGGGCGAATCGCCCGATGGCCTGTCGGCTGAGCCGGAACATCCGGAATTGACCCGGATTTGGAACATGAAGCGGGTTCGGCGCTGAACCTGATGGCGGCTTTTTTGCCGGCCCATCGCCCAGGGATTTTTTCCCGCCGGAACCATCAATCTTGGCTATAGCCAAGCTGATGCCGCATTGACGGGCAAAACCAGCTTCAAACGATGGGGCAAGAATAAATCTACCCACAAAATCAATATCTTGCCGAAGCAAGATAGTGATTGGTGCGGCCAAGAGGACTCGAACCTCCACGGGTCTCCCCACTAGCACCTCAAGCTAGCGCGTCTACCAATTCCGCCATGGCCGCTGGTAGAAAAACCGGGCGCAGACCCGGTGGCTGCGCCGCCGGGATGCGGGGGCGCGAGACAGGCAGCCGTCTAACAAATCAATCGGCGGGTGACAAGCGCAGGTTGGGGGTAAATCACGGTTCTGAGAGCCCTTATTGCTGTTCTGGCAGACGACCGGCATCCGTGGCAAAATAGAACCATGCAAAATAGCGTTTTGGATGCCCCCGCCGCTCCCGCCTGCCCCGTGGCGCAAGATTCCGAGGCCCCCCAGCGCGGCAGTCTCTCCCACCTGATGCAGGCCCCCGCCAATGCCCCGCCGGTCGAATGGATCGTCGCCGACGGGCTCACCGCTTATGACGACGTCGTCGCCTTCATGGAACAGCGGGCCGATGCCATCGCCGCCGGCACAGCGCGCGAATGCGTCTGGCTGGTCGAACACCCGCCCCTCTACACGGCCGGGACATCGGCCAAGGACGGCGATCTGCTCGACGCCCGTTTCCCGGTCCACCGGACGGGGCGCGGCGGTCAGTACACCTATCATGGGCCGGGCCAGCGCGTCGGCTATGTGATGCTCGATCTGCGCCGCCGCCGGCCGGATGTCCGCGCCTTTGTCTGCGCGCTGGAGGATTGGATTATCGGCACGCTCGCCGCCTACAACATCCGTGGCGAACGGCGCGCCGATCGCGTCGGCGTGTGGGTGCAGCGCCCCGATAAGCCGCGTGGTTTCGACGGTGCGATGGCCGAAGACAAAATCGCCGCCATCGGCATTCGCGTACGCCGCTGGGTAACCTTCCACGGCATTTCATTGAACGTCGAACCCGATCTGTCCCACTTCGCCGGCATCGTGCCCTGCGGCATTTCCAACGCCCATTTCGGCGTGACGAGCCTCGTCGATCTCGGCATCCCGGTGACCATGCCGGAGGTCGACGGCGTCATGCGCCATACGTTCGAGACGGTATTCGGGCCGACAGCGTGAATCAGCGCCGATCGTGCGGCGTGGCGAAGCGCGGCCGCACTTTCGGCGCCACCGTCGGTTGGACAAAGCCCGGGCTCGTCGCCTGCCCCGTGCCCGGCGTCAGAGCCGACAGTTCGCGCAGGTAATTTTCCGGCAGCTGCCAGGATTTCGCGGCCGACATCACCGCTTCCATATAGCCGTCGAGCGGACGACCACCGCCCTTGCCGCGCCCGACATAGACGAGCGCCCGCACCGACGCGCCTTCGGTACGCAACACGGGCTGAGAAATCTTCGTGTAGAGACCCGTGCCGATGCTCTCATAGGCATCGAGTGCCCGCACATCGCCGAGCGCCACGTCCCACAGCACCCCATGCACGCTGCGCGTGCCATCGCGCAGCACCGAGGCATAGCCCTCGGCCATGATCACGAAACGATGACGCGGCAGAATGGCCCGGCCCACCGGCCGGGAACGCGGACAGCGCTGCTGCATGGCAGCCACGTCCATGTTCGAGCCATAGGCGAAATAAAGCGGCATAAGGATTCCGATTTCTAAACGACGATCGCCGTCAGGCAAATTCCATGATCACGGCATCGACCGCCAGCGAGTCGCCGGCCTTGGCCAACAGCTTGCGCACGGTGACATCGCGTTCGGCCCGCAGCACGTTTTCCATCTTCATCGCCTCGACGATGCAGAGCGGTTCGCCGGCGCTGACCTGCTGCCCTTCCGTGACGAACAAGGTCTTCATCAATCCGGGCATCGGGCAGATCAAAGCCTTCGACGTATCAGCCTGTTTCTTCTCCGGCATGATCGCCGCGAGATCCGCCTCGCGTCGCGTATAGACATGAATGGTCGCGGCGGTGCCGCGACTGGTCAGCGCCATGCCATTGAGCACGGGACGAACCTGCGCCGCATAGTGCGTATCGTCGATCAGCCCATGCCACACCAATTCGCCCGGCACCCAATCGGACTGCACGCGCAGCGCCCGCGCCGACGCATCGTCGATGCGCACCAGCAGGCCATCGTCCGCCTCGTCGACGACGATATTGATGCGTTCGCCATGCAGAATGACGGAACGTTCGCGCAGGAACACCACCGGATTTTGCGTCTGCATCTGTCCCGAAATACGCCGCTTGCGTTCATTGGCGACATGATCGGCATGAGCCGCGATGGCCGTCAGCGCGAAGCGGGTTTCACCCTCCGGCATCGGCATGGCGAAACCATGCGGATATTCCTCCGCGATGAAGCCGGTCGACAGACGTCCCTCGCGCCAGCGCTTGTGCTGCATCAGCGAGGACAAGAAAGGAATATTGTGACGGATGCCGTCGATGACGAAAGCATCGAGCGCCTGAGCCTGCGCATCGATCGCCGTCTCGCGATCTCCCGCATGGGTGACGAGCTTGGCGATCATCGGATCGTAGTAGATCGAAATCTCGCCGCCTTCCTGCACGCCCGTGTCATTGCGTACGGTGACGCCATCGAAGTGGCCTTCCGCCGGCGGCCGATATTTCACCAGCCGCCCGGTTGACGGCAGGAAGCCGCGCACCGGATCTTCCGCATAGACGCGGCTTTCCACCGCCCATCCCCGCAGATGAACGTCGCTCTGGCGGATCGCCAGTTTCTCGCCGGCCGCGACGCGGATCATCTGCTCCACCAGATCGATGCCCGTAACAAGTTCGGTCACCGGATGCTCGACCTGCAGACGCGTGTTCATCTCCAGGAAGTAGAAGCTACGGTCCTGGCCGGCGACGAATTCAACGGTGCCGGCGGAATCGTAGTCGACCGCCTTGGCCAAGGCCACGGCCTGCGCGCCCATGGCGCGGCGCGTTGCTTCATCGAGCAATGGCGACGGCGCTTCCTCGATCACCTTCTGGTTGCGGCGCTGGATCGAGCACTCGCGCTCGCCGAGATAGATGACATTGCCGTGCTTGTCGCCGAGCACCTGAATTTCGATGTGGCGTGGATTGACGATGAACTTTTCGATGAAGACGCGATCGTCGCCAAAGGACGACAAGGCTTCGGACTTGGCGCGCTCGAACCCTTCCGCCACTTCATCGCGCGCATGGGCGATGCGCATACCTTTGCCGCCGCCGCCGGCCGACGCCTTGATCATCACCGGATAGCCGATCTCGTCGGCGATCTTCACCGCATGTTCGGGGCTATCGATGACGCCGAGATAGCCCGGCACGGTCGAGACTTTGGCGGCATTGGCGAATTTCTTCGACTCAATCTTGTCGCCCATCGCCGCGATGGCGCGCGGATTGGGGCCGATGAAGGTAATGCCAGCTTTCTTCAGCGCCTCGGCGAAGGCCTCACGCTCCGAGAGAAAGCCATAACCCGGATGAACCGCTTCGGCCCCGGTCTGCTGACAGGCGGCCACGATCCGATCGATGACGAGATAGGATTCCGCGGCGGGCGCCGGGCCGATATGGACGGCCTCATCGGCCATCGCCACATGCAAGGCGTCGCGATCAGCGTCCGAATAGACCGCCACCGTGGCAATTCCCATGCGGCGAGCGGTTTTGATGACACGGCAGGCGATCTCGCCCCGATTGGCGATGAGGATCTTTTTGAACATTCGGGCCCCGACGGCCGGCGAAGGAGAGCGCCGACCCTATCCAACTGTTCTAAAAGGGGGAGACACAGCCGTCTAGAGTCTTTCGCCGTTTCACCGAAACGGTGAAAAGACTTCAGGCTCTTGTTTTAACGCGTTTTCTTCACGCGAACCGGTGTCCACTTCGCTCGAAAACGCCCCAAGGTCTATTTTGCCGAAAATGCGGTTCAAGCCGCCTTCCGGACCGCCTCTTCCAGGACATTTCCCAGTCCCTGCCAACCGGCGCCCGCGCGGCCACGAACCGCCGCCGGCAACCAGGCCGGAACCCGATGCGCCTCGGCCAACACATTGACCAGAACCGCGAACGTGTTGAGCGTGCGCGTTTGATCGGCCTGCTGGATCAGCCATTCCGCTTGCGGCGTGTTGACGACACCCGTCGGGCGCGCCTGCCACACGATATGATCGGTGATCGCCTCGACGAAGAACGCCGTCCATTCCGGACATTTCAGCGCGTCGGAACGCTCCAGATGAAACAAAGCTTCAGCCTCGTCGCGGCCGACGCTGGTTTGCGAGAAGATCAGCCGGCGCAACCGTACCACGTCTTCCGTCGTGATTTCGTTGGCATTGGTCAAGGACACGACGGCGGCGCGGCCGCGATCGAGATGTTCACCAAAACCCGTCCTGTTCATATCCATTTGCTCAACCCCGCTCCTGCGGCTTCTTGAACGACGCCGTCTTGATGGCGTTAACCTCTAAGTCATGGCCGTTGCCATCCGGTGAACGCGACCACGGCTTCGCGGCACAGGGTTAAGCGCCGGGCAACAGGCTTGGTTGCCGATTCCATAACCTGGGTTCCATCGCGCGCCGGCCCCTCGAAAAGGATCGTAACGTCTTGTTTAGGTAAACGAACTGAATCCACGATCGCTACAATGCAAAGAGCCCTGATTTATAAGTCCGTTAAGCCCCGATACCGCCTCTAGGAAGCGCGGTGTCAGAGAAGCCGGCGCAACGCGTCGGCATCGGGAATTGGGTATGCATTCAGGTTCGAAGGCTGATCAGCGACGGCTTGGAAAAAGCGCGGTGCCGTTCGCGGGCTATGCCACCGTTCTGCTGGCCACCACCTTGCCGCTGAATATGGCCCGGGCCGACTGCGTGCTGTCGGGCAACGGCACGTTGGAATGTAGCGGCGCGATCAGCCCCAATGGTGTCGACAACGCCGGTCTCATTGGCGACGTCCACATTCAATATGGCACCACCGTCGTCGGCGGCACCGCGAGCACCAACGCCGGCGTGTCCATGGGCCCGTCAGGCACGTTGATGAACGACGGTTCCATCACTGGCAACGCCAGCGGCGTCACCAGCGAAGGCCTGCTGACCCTGAACAACAATGGCGTCATTCGCGGCGCGGGCATAAGTGGCATCGCCAGCCAGGGTGCCGTCAATGGCACCAACAACGGCCTGATCCAGGGGCAAACCTTCGGCATTTCCGCGTCCTCATCCCTGCAACTGGAAAACAACGGCCGCATCACCGGTGGCATCGGCACGCAGTCGCAATCGCTCGACCTGAAAAACAACGGCACCATCGATGCCCTTAATGTCGGCGTCGACGTGACCAGTGCCGCTTCGGGCAACGCCAAGATCGTCAACGACGGCACGATTTCCGTCGGCAATGCATCGGGGCTCGCCGTCCGCGCCGCCGGTAATCTCGAGCTTACCAACCGCGCCCGTATCGTCGGCGGCATCAGCGCCTTCGGCATCAACGGCACCAACACCGGCACGATCGATGGACAGGCCGGCACGGCTTTCTACAGCATCGGCCCTTTCAACCTGTCCAACAACGGCACGGTGACCGGGCGCACGGGCGCCATTGCGGTCGACGGCTCCGCCGCCATCAACAACGGTGGCGCGATCACATCGACCGGTGACGGCAGCACGGCGATTTCCGCGACCAATCTGTCGCTTACCAACAACAGCCAGGTCTCGGCCAGCGGCGATGGCTCAACCGGCATTCGCACCGCCAACGATGCAGCCATCACCAACAATGGATTGATCTCGGCGGCCAAGAACGGCGTGGCCGTGAACGTCGGCCGCAATGCCACGATTTCCAACACCGGCCAGATTTCGGCCGATGTCTCGACGAATGCGGCGACGCCCTCGATTGGCGTCGCCATCGGCAACAGCGCTTCGATCACCAATTCAGGCGTGATCGAAGCCGGCGGCGCGGGCAGCGGTGCCGCCTATGGCGTCTACAGCACCGGCGACAGCACGGTCACCAACAAAGGCCGCATCTCCGTCAACGGCAGCGGCGCGGCCGCAGTGACGGGCGCCGCCAATATGAGCTTGATCAACACCGGCGCGGTGCTGGCCAATGGCGCCGGCTCCATCGGCTTCTTCGCGGGTCAGACCGCCACGCTCAACAACAGCGGCCAGGTCTCCGGTACGGCGGCGGGCGTCGCTGCCAGCGGTTCCGTCAACATCACCAACACCGGCTCCATTTCGGGTGCGACCGGCATTCAGGTGAACGCTGCATCGACACCGGCCGCAGGCTCCGTCATCAACAACAACGGCACGATCGTCGGCACGTCGGGCACCGCCATTCAGCTCACGGGCGCAGCCGATACGCTGACCATCGGCCGCAATTCGCGCATCAGCGGTCTCATTGCTATCGGTGGCGGCGGCGATACGATCAATCTCGACGCCGGCGGCCATCGCTCGCAGGTTCTGGCCTTCGACACGCTGCAGGGCGCGCAGGTCAATGTCAGCAATGCACCGGTGTGGCAGCGTCTCGGCAATGCCATCGTCGTGGTCGACACGACGACGCAACAAATGGCCGATCGCGGCGTCGCCGATGTCACCGATGCGGTGCGCGACATTACGCTTGGCCGTATCAGCCAGCCGGTCAACCGCCAGCAAAGCAATACGGGTTTCTATATCGAGCCCTTCGGCGGTACGCGCCGGCAAAGCGAAACCAGCCGGACCGCCGCTTATACGGCAACCAATGCCGGCGCGGTGATCGGTGTCGAGAGCGCCGAAATGGCGCCCATGCGCATCGGCGCCTTCGTCGGCGGTGCCATGGGCAATTCGAAAGCCAACACCGGCGATCCGCTTTCGCATCAGGCCACCTATGGCATTGCCGGCGTCTATGGCCGTTATTCGCACGACATCTTCTTCGTCGAGGCGGCGGTCACTGGCGGCATCACCTCAGGCCAGGGCACGCGCACGGTCGTCAGCAACTTGCTGCCCAACGGTCAGACGAGCGTCACCGGCCACACCAGCGGCAAGTTCTTGAGCCCCGAGATCGGCGCCGGTGTCGACATCGCCATCGACAATACGACGAGCATCAGACCATCAGTCCATTACCGCTATACGGTGACGGGCTGGAACGGCATGAACGAGAACGATCCGACCGTCGGCCTCGCCTATGGCGGCCGCAGCACGCGCACCAGCGAGTTCCGCGCCGAAGTCACCGGCAGCCATACCTATCGCTATCTCGACGGCACGCTGCACGTGTACGAAACCTTGGGCGTCATTTCTCGTCGGATAAACGGCTCAAATGTGCTGGCGCAACTGGCTGGCTCGGCCGTGAACATCGATCCCACGGGGCCGCGCACGACGGTCGGCCTCTTCGCCGTCGCGGGCCTGGAATGGCGCGGACAAGGCGCCTACAGCCTGTTCGCCAATCTCAGAGGCGAGTGGCACAACGACAAGAATGCCATTTTTGCCATGCGCGGCGGCGCGATAATGCGGTTCTAGCAGGGTACGGAGAAACTCTCCGTGTCATTCCCGACGCGCGAAGCGCGAGCGGGAATCCAGAGCAAGCGGTAAAGCGTATCGAGAAGCATTCTACCAGTTACTCTGGATTCCCGCTCAGCCGCTATGCGGCTGTCGGGAATGACACCAATCAGCCAAATGCGATTACGCCGATCAAAGCGGAATATTGTCGTGCTTCTTCCAAGGATTTTCCAGATCCTTGTGACGCAGCATGGCGAGCGCCCGCGCAATGCGCTTGCGCGTCGCGTGCGGCATGATCACTTCGTCGATATATCCGCGCTCGGCGGCGACGAAGGGTGACAAGAAACGATCCTCGTATTCCTTGGTGCGCGCGGCGATCTTCTCGGCATCCTTGATGTCGGCTCGGAATATGATTTCGACCGCGCCCTTGGCGCCCATCACCGCGATCTGCGCCGACGGCCAGGCATAATTGAAATCGCCGCGCAGATGTTTCGAGGCCATCACATCATAAGCACCGCCAAACGCCTTGCGGGTGATGACGGTCACCTTCGGCACCGTCGCCTCCGCATAGGCGAATAGCAGCTTCGCGCCATGCTTGATCAGGCCGCCATATTCCTGCGCCGTCCCCGGCAGGAAGCCCGGCACGTCGACGAAGGTGACGATGGGAATGTTGAACGCATCGCAGAAGCGCACGAAGCGCGCCGCCTTGCGCGAGGCATCGCTGTCGAGCACACCAGCCAGCACCATCGGCTGATTGGCGACGAAGCCGACCGTGCGCCCTTCGATGCGCCCGAAGCCGGTGACGATATTGCGCGCATGCGCTTCCTGGATTTCGAAAAAATCGCTCTCGTCGGCGACTTTCGAAATCAGCTCTCTGATGTCGTAAGGCTTGTTCGGATTGTCGGGAACGAGCGTATCGAGCGACATGTCGAAGCGGTCAGCGGCGTCGAATGTCGGCCATTCCGGCACATCGTCGCGGTTCGACGACGGCAGGAAGTCGATCAGCCGGCGCATCTGCAAGAGCGCCTCGACATCGTTGTCATAGGCATGATCGGCGACGGACGACTTGGTCGTGTGCACCGAGGCGCCGCCGAGCTCTTCGGCCGTCACCGTCTCGTTGGTGACGGTCTTCACCACGTCGGGACCGGTGACGAACATATAGCTCGTATCGCGCACCATGAAGATGAAATCGGTCATCGCCGGTGAGTAGACGTCACCACCAGCGCATGGCCCCATGATCACCGAGATCTGCGGAATGACGCCAGAGGCCAGCGCGTTGCGCTGGAAGACTTCCGCATAGCCACCAAGCGCCGCCACGCCTTCCTGAATGCGCGCGCCGCCGGCATCGAAAAGACCGATGATCGGCGCGCGGTTCTTCAGCGCCATATCCTGGATCTTCATGATCTTCTGCGCATGGGTTTCCGACAGCGAACCGCCGAAGACCGTAAAATCCTTCGCATAGACGAAGACGGTGCGGCCGTTCACCGTGCCCCAGCCGGTGACGACGCCGTCGCCTGGAATCTTTTCGGCCTTGTCCATGCCGAAGTCGGTCGAGCGGTGCTGCACGAACATGTCGAATTCCTCGAAGGAATCGTGATCGAGCAGCAGGTCGATCCGTTCGCGCGCCGTCAGCTTGCCGCGTTTGTGTTGCGCATCGATACGCGCCTGGCCGCCGCCGAGAGCCGCCTTGGTCCGCCGCTGTTCCAGATCAGCAATGATATGTTTCACGAACGTTCCTCCGGCTCATCTGCTTACGACAGTGCCGCCAAAACGGCGGCCGCCGCATCCATCTCGACCTTGCGCCGCGCCTGACGCTCCATCGCCTCTGCATCGGCACCCCACACGCGCGCCTGATGATCTTCATCCACATGCGCTGCCGCCCAGGCCTCGTCAGCCGCCAGCTTACCTGAAGCGAGCGCCAGCGCCAGCAGCGCCGAACCGGTCAAGGTCGTCACGGTGCTCAGCGCCGCCGCCTTCAGCGGCGCCGCCGCGCCCTCGCCGGTCAAGGCATTCACGGCTTTGCGCACGGCCGCGATCGTCTCGTCGGGCTGCGCCGCATGCATCACGCCTTCCGCCAGCACGAAATGAGCATCATGCGCTTCGCGCATCCAGGCGATGATCGGATCCCAGGCCTTGCGCTGTTCGGCCACCAGGGCTTCCGGTTCGCCCGCGCGATAGCAGAGCAGATCGGAGCCCGCATATTTGACCACTTCAGCGCGCACGGCCTCGATATCACGGGCCACGCCATCCAGCGCCGAATTGACGATGCGCGTCACAGGCATGGCGGAGGGATCGATGACTTCCTGCTGCGCTTCCCATTCATCGACCAGCAGTTGCGCAAGCTTGGCGCTCGGCACGGCGAGCGGATTGCGCGCCGGAGTCAACGCCGGCCGCCCATCGAGCAGCAGAGCAAACTGACCGTTCTCGTCCCGCGTTGAAGCACTCTTGTAGAAACGGCGCGGCAAAGCCTTGCGCTGATCGCGACGCGCCATTTCCACCGGATCGATTTTCTCCCCGGTGGACGGCAGCAGGTCGCGCAAAAGATCGCGCTCGGGATCTTGCTTGGAATCCTCGCCCATCGTCATTCCGGAAAGCGCGGCAACGGCGTTTCGCCGGCAGGCGGCGCGACCCGCGCCACGTTCATCGTCATCGCCAGCAGCGAATAATAGCCGACGAGGCCGCAGAGCTCGACCACGCCGGTCTCGCCGAATTGCGCCTTGGCCCGATCATAAGTCGGATCGCTGACGCGGCGCGTCGCCAGCAGTTCGGAAACGAAGTCCCAGATGATCTCTTCTTCGGGGATCAGCGGCGACGGGCGACGGCCGTCGCGAATGGCCGCCACCGTTGCCTCAGTCACGCCGGCCGCCAGCGCATGTTTGCGATGGGCGCCCCATTCGAAATCCTGCGTCCAGTGGCGCGCCACCATGAGAATGGTGAACTCGCTGAGCCGGCCCGACAGCGAGCAGCGATAACGCAGGAATTCACCGACCCGGTGCGTGCGCGTCAGCAGTTCCGGCGAACGAACGAACACATGCCACGGCCCGGAAAACCCGACCTTGCGCTCGGCGACGAATTCGTCATGCGCCTGCTTCTGTTCAGGCGTGAATTGGTTTTCAGCGAGAGGGGGCAGACGGCATTCGCTCACGAACTACTCCTGTGGGGCATCTTCGATCGGATCGTATTGCTTCACATCGAAGCCGAACAGATCGAACGTCTTTTGCATATGCGGCGGCAACGGCGCGGTGACGTCGAGCGTGCCGCCACGCGGATGCGGCAGAACAAGACGCCGCGCCATCAGATGCAGCTTGCGTTCGATCTCCGCTGGAATGGCGCGCATCGGATCGGTGCGGCGCGGATCGTTGCTCTTCAGATCGAGTCCGTATTTCGGATCGCCGATAATCGGATGACCGATCGCTTCCGCATGGGCACGCAACTGATGCGTGCGGCCGGTGATCGGCTTCATCGACAGCCAGGCGAGACGCGGCGCCACTTTGTCGACGGTCGCATAAAAGGTCACCGAATGCTGCGCATCCTCTTCGCCATGCTTGGCGACGCGCATTTTCTCGGGGTCGACACGCGAAGAGCTGGGCGCCCGTTCGCCGCGCTTGTCGCCCATGCCCGCGCCCTTGGCGAGGAACAGCGAGATGCGGCCCTGGAACGGTTTGGGCACGCCCTCGACGACAGCCCAATAGATTTTGCGCGTCTGCCGCGAGCGGAAAATCTCGCCGAGATCGGAAGCGATCTTGCGCGACTTGGCGATGAGCAGCACGCCCGACGTGTCACGATCGAGGCGATGGACAAGCACCGGCCGTTCGCCCTTCTCGTTCGCCATGGCCATCAACATGCCGTCGATGTGCCGCGTCGTGCCCGAGCCGCCCTGCACCGCAAGCCCATAGGGCTTGTTGATCGCCATCAGATATTTGTCCTCGAACAGGACAAGCTCTTTCAGCATGCGCACGTCATCGGGCGAGGCCGGCCGTGCCTTCTTCACCGCCGGCGCGGCGGGCGCCTCAAGCTTCAGCGGCGGCACACGGATGGCATTGCCTTCAGCGATGCGTGTGGAGGTTTCCGCCCGCTTGCCGTCCACCCGCACCTCGCCCTTGCGCACGATGCGGTTGAGATGGGCCAGCGACAGCGCGGGAAAGCGCCGACGAAACCAGCGGTCGAGCCGCATGCCGTCTTCATCGGCACTCACGGTCAATGTCTGGACCGACGTGCCTTGCGTGTTCGTGCCTTGCGTGTTCGTACCCTGCGCACTCATGACAACCACCTGATGAGCGACAGGCCAGCGGCCAGCGCCAGCACCGACGCGACGACCGAACTCAGCACGTAGAGCGCACCCGTGGTGATCGCGCCCCGCTCCCACAAGAGCATGGTGTCGAGCGAGAAAGCCGAAAAGGTGGTGAAACCGCCGAGAATGCCCGTGGTCAGAAACAGGCGCGTGTGCTGTGTCCAGCTTTCACCGGCCCGAAAGGCCAGCCAGGCCGCGAAAACGCCCATGATGAAGGAGCCGACCACATTGACGGTCAGCGTGCCCCAGGGGAAATCGGTGCCGCACAGGCGCGCGCAGCCCACATTCACCCCATGCCGGAGCGCGCCGCCAATGCCGGCGCCCAAAAATACGATCAAAAAACCCGTCATGCCCCCTCTATAGAGGGCGGAACCGGCCCCGTCATCACCCCAACCCAGGACAAATCGAAGCCAAAACACCCATCTATGCCGGAGACACGAGAGGTTTTGCTTCCTTCACGGGTAGACCGCTTTGGGAAGCCAGGAAGTCGATAAAGGTGCGAACCTTCGCGGACAAGTATTTGCGACTGGGATAGACCGCATGCAGCGTCGTGCTGAACTTCGCCGCATCGGGCAGCACCGTTTCCAAGCGTACCGCCGCAATGTCGGACTGGACCATCCAGACGGGCAGGAAAACAAGGCCCATGCCTTCGAGAGCGGCCAGATGCAGCAGGGTCTCGTTCTCACTTTGCATCACCGCCCGGAACTTCACCGTCTCGGGTCCGTCCTCGCCCGCGAGAACAAGGCTGCCGCTGGCATTCATGCCTCTGTAGAGCAGCAAGGCGTGACCGTTCAGGTCGGCTATTTTCGTTGGGTGGCCCGTGCGCGCGAGATAGGCCGGCGCGCCCATGAGGCAAAACTCGATCTGCGCCAAGGGACGGGCAATAAGACTGGCATCAAGCCGGTCTGGCGCCGTGGCACGCAAGGCGAGATCGAACCCCTCGTCCACCAGATTCACGATCCGCCCGCTCAGATCCATATCGAGGCAGACGTCCGGAAAGCGCTGGTGGTAGTCGGCCAACATCCGGACGATCGGGCTACTTGCGATCCATACGGGCGCGCTGAGCTTCAGCGTGCCGCGCGGTGAGACCGCGACATTGGAGAGCGCCGCCTCTACCTCATCCAACCCATCGAGCATCTGCCTGGCCTGGGTGAGATAGAGCGCGCCAGCCTCCGTGAGGCTGACATGGCGGCTGGTGCGATTGAGCAACCGGATGCCGAGCCGGTCCTCCAAGTGCATCACATGCTTGCTGGTCATCGCCGCCGATAAGCCGAGACGGCCGGCCGCGGCCGTGAAGCTTTCCAGCTCGGCCACCGTGCAAAACACCCGCAAACTCGTCAGCGTATCCATGGATTATCAACATACAGGAAACGCTGGCTCAATACGAGGCCGATTGATGCGCCCTCCAGAAACAATCATGTCTAGGGCGAACCGCCTCCAACCGCCTGCCCACGGCCAGTTCGGCCCGGCTTAAACGGTATGACGCAAGGGATACGTATCATGACCGACGTTCGCCTCCCGACCTATTTCATCAGCCACGGTGGTGGCCCCTGGCCGTATATGACCGGCGAGTTCCGCCGCAACTTCGACAGACTGGAACAGTCGCTCGTCGAGATGCGGGCCGAGCTTCATGATCTGCCCAAGGCCGTGCTCGTCGTCTCGGGCCATTGGGAGGAGCAGGGTTTCGCCATCTCCTCCGGCGCCAGGCCCGGCATGGTCTACGACTATTACGGCTTTCCCGAATATCTATACCGCATCAGCTATGGCGCGCCGGGCTCGCCGGAACTCGCGCGCCATGTGCAGGACGTGCTGCGCACCGCTGACATCGCGACAAAGCTGGATCCTACCCGTGGCTTCGATCACGGCACCTTCAGCATCATGAAGCCGCTCTATCCCGGCGAGGACATCCCGCTCGTCCAGCTCTCGCTCGATGCAGGGCTCGATCCTGCACTCCATCTCGCGCTCGGACGGGCATTGGCACCGCTGCGCGACGAAGGCGTGCTGATCATCGGCAGCGGCCTCAGCTATCACAATCTCGGCGCTATGCGCGGCACCGGCGGATACGAACCCTCGCGCCAGTTCGATGCCTGGCTGCAACAGACGCTGATCCACGCATCGCCCAAGGAACGCGCCGAGCGTCTGATCCAATGGGAACAGGCGCCCTTGGCCCGGGCCGCACACCCGCGCGAGGACCATCTCATCCCGCTCATGGTGGCTGTCGGTGCGGCGGAGAACGAGCCCGGCGCGGTCACCTATCACCAGACCGATTTCGCCGGCGGACTCACCGCATCGAGTTTCCGCTTCGGCAATCCGCCCACGGCCTAAAGGCTGCTTCGCTGCCTGACCGCTCATCTCATCATCCAGGAGAAAATAACATGCTGAACACATCCATTTGGGCACCGCGCGTCTTGGCCGTTCTGCGGGTCGTCACCGCGCTCTTGTTCCTTGAACACGCGACGATGAAATTCCTGCAATTCCCGGCCGCCATTCCTGGCGTCGCCTATCCGCTGCCCGCCATCATGCTGGTCGCCGGTGCTATCGAGGTCGTGGCCTCGGCTTTGATTGCCGTGGGGCTCTACACCCGCGTCGCCGCCTTCATTGCCGCCGGCGAAATGGCGGCCGCCTATTGGATGGCCCATGCGCCCATGAGCTTCTGGCCGGCGCTCAACATGGGCGAACCCGCCATCCTGCTCTGCTTCATCTTCCTCTATCTGGCCTTTGCGGGCGGTGGCGCCTGGGCGCTCGACAACCTGCGGCGGCCGGCATCGCAACAGGCCGCGCTCGCCTAACCAGGTTCTAGGCTTCGCCGCGCTCCTGGCGCAGCTTGGCCCAGTATTCCAGCCGCTTGCGCACTTCACGCTCGAAACCGCGCTCCACCGGCTCGTAGAGGCTGCGGCGGCCGAGCTTCTCGGGCCAGTAGTTCTGGCCCGAAAAGGCATCGGGCTCGTCATGGTCATAGCGATAGCCGGCGCCATAGCCCTCTTCCTTCATCAGCTTCGTCGGCGCATTCAGGATGGTGTGAGGCGGCATCAGCGAGCCATAGCTCTTGGCCAGCGCCATGGCCTTGTTCCAGGCCATATAGGCGGCATTGGATTTCGGCGCCGAAGCGACATACAGCACCGCATTGGCCAGGGCCAATTCGCCTTCCGGCGTGCCGAGAAAGTCATAGGCGTCCTTGGCTGCATTGGCGACGAGCAGCGCCTGCGGATCGGCCAGGCCGATATCCTCGATGGCCATGCGCACCACGCGCCGCGCGATGAACAAGGGGTCCTCACCCGCGTCGAGCATGCGCGCCAGATAATAGAGCGCCGCATCGGGATCGGAGCCGCGCACGCATTTGTGCAGGGCGCTGATCAGATTGTAGTGCCCCTCCTGACCCTTATCGTAGATCGGCGCACGACGTTGCACGATCTCGCCCAGATGTTCCGTATCGAAGATTTCGCCTTCGCCGGCGGCCCGCCAAATCTCCTCCGCCAGAGTGAGCGCGGCGCGGCCGTCGCCATCGGCCATGCGCACGAGGCTGGCGCGCGCGCCCTCATCGAGCGGCAGCGACTTGCCTTCCAGCGTCTCGGCGCGCACCAGCAATTTGCCGATCGCTTCTTCGTCGAGTGATCGAAAGGTCATCACCCGGGCGCGCGACAGCAGAGCCGCATTGAGTTCGAAGGATGGATTCTCGGTCGTCGCGCCGATCAAAGTGATCGTACCGTCTTCCATGACAGGCAGAAACGAATCCTGCTGGGCGCGATTGAAGCGATGGATCTCATCGACGAACAACAAGGTCGTGCGCCCGGCAGCATGGGAACGGCGCGCCGCCTCGAACACTTTCTTCAAATCGGCGACGCCGGAGAAGATGGCGGAGATCTGCACGAAGTCGGCGCGGGTCTCCTGCGCCAGCAATCGCGCCACCGTCGTCTTGCCGGTGCCCGGTGGTCCCCAGAAGATCAATGACCCCAAAGAGCCCGAGCGAATCAGTCGCGTCAGCGCGCCATCGGCTCCCAGAAGGTGATCCTGCCCTGCAACCTCGTCCAACTTCTTTGGCCGCATGCGATCAGCAAGTGGCCGTGGCGCAAGGCTTTCCGGCGTTGGTTCCGCGAACAAATCAGACATAGCTTGACCGGTGCTGGCTCATTTTGCGACAAACTGTTAACGTTTCAGTTAGATTCTTTAATCAAGTTAACCATATTTCCTTCGCACTGGACGCGATCGAAAATGAGGGGCGCCGTCTCCCAGGGACCTAGCGCCATAAGGGATGTCAGGAAACAGGGGACATAATATGCGAATTATTGCTTTGGTCACCCAAAAGGGCGGTTCGGGTAAGAGTACCATTGCTTCGTCTCTCGCAGTCGCGGCGGCGGAAACCGGCGAAAGAGTCATCGTCGTCGACATGGATCCGCAGGCCTCGCTCACCCGCTGGGCCAAGGTTCGCGAAGAAAAGAACATCGGCGTCACCACATTCACGCCCGGCAAGCTGGCGAGCGCCGTTGCCGCCATGGAAAAGGCCGGCGTCACCACCGTCATCATCGATACGCCCGGCACCGATTCGCCTGCCTCCCAGGCGGCGATGAAAGTCGCCGACATCTGCATCATTCCGGCTCGTCCCAATGTCTTCGACCTGTGGGCCAGCGAAACGACCCGCAAGCAGCTGCGTGCGCTGCGCCGGGAATATGCCTTCCTGCTCAATCAATGTCCGCCGGCCCAGCAGAGCGCCCGTGTCGAACAGGGTGCCAAGGCGCTGGAAGCCATGGGCGGCCTGCTCAATCCGATGATCGCCTCGCGCGTCGACTATCAGGAAGCTTCGCGCCTCGGTCTCGGTGTCACCGAATTGCATCCCTCCAGCGAAGCGGCTGAAGAGATCCGCAAGCTCTGGTCGTCGCTCAAGCGCCGCGTCGGCAAGAGCACGCCCGCGCGTCGCGCGGCTTAACCGAGATCCCCTCAAGAACGGCAAAGCCCGGGCCACGGCCCGGGCTTTTTTTCGTTTATAGCGGCTTTTTTTTTGCGAACTGGGTGCTGGAAATCTTTCACCGTTTCCAAGAAACGGTGAAAGACCCTAACCACCGTTGATAACGGTGGTGAAGAGCTGGCCGCCACGGCCAATCGTAATCTGCCAGAACAGACGCCGCTGCGACGTGGCGCTCTGCATGTCCTTGGTGCGCAGCATCTTCACATCGTTGATCGAAACGACGACATCGCCCTTCTGCAAGCCGAGCGATTGCGCGTTGGAGCCGTCCTCGACATCGATGACGACCACACCTTCACGCACGCCATGGACGGAGAATTCCTCGCCGATCGCCGGCGAATAATTGACCAGCGTCGCACCGACGAACGGCGACCGGCCGGGGCCGATCTTGACCTCTTCGCGCGGCGGATCTTCCGGCGCGACCTGCAATTTCAGCGGCAGGACGAGCGGCTTGCCGCCGCGCAGAATGCTCAAGGAGGCCGTACCGCCCACGCTCTTGGTGCCGAGGCGGAAGCCCAGGCTTTCGGGATCGACCACCGGCTGATTGTCGAGCGAAACGATCACATCGCCACGCTTCAAGCCGGCAGCTTCAGCCGCGCTCTTGCCGATGACATCGGCGACGAGCGCACCCGTGGGCCTGTCGAGGCCAATAGATTCGGCGATCTCGCGCGATACGCTCTGCAAGGTGGCGCCGAGCCACGGGCGGCGCACCTGCCGCCCGCCACCCTTTGCCGTCGCCAGGACGACCTTCACCATGTTCACGGGAATCGCGAAGCCGATGCCGACCGAACCGCCGGAGCGCGAATAGATCGCCGAATTGATGCCTACGAGTCGCCCTTCCATATCGACCAGCGCACCGCCGGAATTGCCCGGATTGATCGCCGCGTCGGTCTGGATGAAGAAGCCGTAGTCGGTGATGCCGACCTGAGTGCGCGCCAGCCCCGAGACGATGCCCTGCGTCACCGTCTGGCCAACGGCGAAGGGATTGCCGACGGCCAGCACCACGTCGCCCACTTCGAGCGCGTCGGAATCGCCCATGTCGAGGGCGGGGAAATCCTTGCCGCTCTTCAGCCGCAGGATCGCCAGGTCGGTGCGCGGATCACGCAGCACGATTTCGGCGTCGATCTCGCGCCGGTCAGACAAAGCCACCTTCACATCCGTCATGCCTTCGATGACGTGGTTGTTGGTGACGACCAGACCTTCCTGATCGACGATCACGCCGGAGCCGAGCGACTGCTGGGTTTGCGGCCGGCCGCCCTGCCCAAAGAACTGGCGGAAGAACGGATCGTCGAACAGCGGATTGGACGACGGCTTCTCGGTGCGCGACGCATAAACGTTCACAACCGCTGGCACCGTGCGCTTCACGATCGGCGCATAGGACAGCACCAGTTGCTGCCGGCTTTCGGGAACCTGCCGTGTCGGAGCCGGCACCGGGGCTTGGGCCAGGGCAGGCACCACAATCAACGGCAGCGAAAGGAGGACGGCGAGACGCAACAGCATGAGCGGTTTCCCAAAAGATCGATTCGAAAAATATAGGTTTGAACCCCTGCCCGCTCAATCGCGCGAGCCAAAAATACATTCCGTCAGGCCCCCTGACAGGCGGCTATTTGCCGCCGGCGGCCACCAGCAGTTGTGCCACGGCCGACTGCCCCCGACGGCGGGCGTGGGCCAAGGGCGTCACCCCATCGCGGTCGGCCAGATTGACGTTGGCGCCGGCCGCGAGCACCAGCCGCGTCGCCTCCACATGCCGGGGCCCGCCATCGCCCAGAATCACGATCTCGAGCAGGCAGGTCCAGCCCAGATTGTTGACCAGATTGACGTCGATGCCCGACTTGGTCGTCAGCAGACGGATGGTTTCCACATGGCCGCGCTCACAGGCCGGAATCAGGGCGCTGCCGCCAAAGCGGTTGCGCAGCGACAGATCCGGCTTGTGCGACAGCATGAGTTCCAGAATGGCTGTGCGCCCCAAAGCGCCCGCCAGCAGCCAAGGCGTATCGTGATTGACCGCTTGCGCATTGACGCTGGCGCCCCGCTGCAACAGCAGGCGCGCGACTTCCGTCTGTCCGGCGGTGACAGCCAACAGCAAGGCCGTCTGGCCGCTGCGATCGGTTGCATCCACAGGCGTGCCGCCATCAAGCGCGGCGGCGATTGCCTTCGTGTCGCCGCGGGTCGCGGCCTCATGCAAACGCTGGGGCGAAACAGGTTGCGCCATCACCACCTGCGCAAAAAGAAACGATAGGACAACGATCGCAAACTTCATGGCTCCCTCTCGGCCATGATCATCGCATTGCGATCCACTCTTCACAACGCGCGGAACATCACAAACGCGTCGACAAAACCGTGAACGGGATGGGCAAAGGCGCCTGGCAAACGGCCGACGGTCTCGAAACCCATCGCCTGCCACAGACGCACGGCACCTGCATTGGTGCTGACGACGCAATTGAACTGCATGGCACGAAAATCAAGCTCGCGCGCCTGCTGCAAGGAATGCGTGCACATGCGGCGCGCAATCCCCCGCCCTGTCGCTTCCGCCGCCGTCACATAACCGCAGTTGGCGACATGGGCGCCGCCGCCCATCTGATTGGCGCGCAGATAATAAGTGCCAAGAACGACGCCATCCTCTTCCGCAACGAAGGTCTTGCGATCATCGCCGAGCCAATAAGCCAGAGCACCGTCTTCGCTCATGTCGCGCGGCAGTGCGTAGGTCTCGCCGGCGCGGATCACCGGTTCTAGGATGCGCCAGATGTCGGCGCGATCACGGGCCTGCGCACTTCTGATCTGCATCAAAGTCTCCACAAAAGAAAAGAGCGGCCAGTGGCCGCTCTCTCAATTCTTGATACCGACTGAGATCAGGCAGCGGCGGCGGCGTTTTCACGCTCGCTTTCGACCGGGCCGGAATCCTTGCCGCGCGCATCGGGATCGCGATCGACGAATTCGATCACGGCCATCGCGGCATTGTCGCCATAGCGGAAGCCAGCCTTCAGGACGCGCGTATAACCGCCGTTGCGGGTCTTGTAGCGCGGGCCGAGCACGTCGAAGAGCTTCTTGACGAGATCGACGTCCTTGATCTGCGAGATCGCCTGACGGCGGGCGTGCAGGTCGCCGCGCTTGCCCAGCGTCACCAGCTTCTCGACGACCGGACGCAGGTCCTTGGCCTTCGGCAGCGTGGTCACGATCTGCTCGTGTTTGATGAGCGCCTGACACATGTTGGCGAACATCGCCTTGCGGTGTTCGGCCGTCCGATTGAAACGGCGCTTAGCGCGTCCGTGATACATGGCTCTACTCCTTCGTTTTTACGGCCGCCGTGCCAAGGGTCGGCCGTTCCTTATGCTCCCCGCCCTATGCGGGGAGAGGGATCAGTAATGTTCCTCGAAGCGCTTGGCCAGCTCTTCGATGTTTTCCGGCGGCCAGCCCGGCACTTCCATGCCGAGATGCAGGCCCATCTGCGCCAGCACTTCCTTGATCTCGTTGAGCGACTTGCGGCCGAAGTTCGGCGTGCGCAGCATTTCGCCTTCCGACTTCTGGATGAGGTCGCCGATGTAGACGATGTTGTCGTTCTTGAGACAGTTGGCCGAACGCACCGAAAGCTCGAGCTCGTCGACCTTCTTGAGCAGCGCCGGATTGAACGCCAGTTCCGGAATCGACGGGGCAGCTTCTTCGCGCTTCGGTTCGTCGAAGTTCACGAAGACATTGAGCTGGTCCTGCAGGATGCGCGCGGCATAGGCCAGAGCATCTTCCGGGTTGATGGCGCCGTTGGTCTCGATCGTCATCGTCAGCTTGTCGTAGTCGAGGATCTGACCTTCGCGGGTGTTCTCGACGCGATAGCTGACCTTGCGCACCGGCGAGAACAGGCTGTCGACCGGGATGAGGCCGATCGGCGAATCTTCAGCGCGGTTGCGGTCGGCCGGCACATAGCCCTTGCCGCCGGTGATGGTGAATTCCATGCGGATTTCCGCACCCTCGTCGAGGTTGCAGATCACCAGCTCGGGATTGAGCACCTGCACGTCGCCGGTCAGCGTGATGTCGCCAGCGGTCACGGCGCCCGGACCCTGCTTCTTCAGGATCATGCGCTTGGGCCCATCGGCCTGCATCTTGACGGCGATGTCCTTGATGTTGAGGACGATGTCGGTCACGTCCTCACGCACGCCGGGGATCGAGGAGAACTCGTGCAGCACGCCGTCGATATGGACGGAGCTGATCGCAGCGCCCTGGAGCGACGACAACAGAATGCGACGCAGGGCGTTGCCGAGCGTCAAACCGAAACCGCGCTCCAGCGGCTCGGCCACGACCGTCGCGAAACGCTTCGGATCGTCGCCAAGCGTCACGTCGAGCTTGGTCGGCTTGATGAGTTCTTGCCAGTTCTTCTGAATCACGACTGCGCCTTTCTATGGCCCGTGGGCATATCGGTCCGTCGACCATGGCCTCACGGTGTCGGGCATAAAGACCGCGCCACCCGTCGATGGCGCAGCCAAATGGAAATCAAACGCGGCGGCGCTTGCGCGGGCGGCAGCCGTTGTGCGGGATCGGCGTCACGTCGCGGATCGAGGTGACGGTGAAGCCGGCGGCCTGCAAAGCGCGCAGAGCCGATTCACGGCCGGAGCCCGGACCCGAAACTTCAACTTCCACGGTGCGCACGCCATGTTCCGAGGCCTTGCGCGCCACGTCTTCCGCCGCCATCTGCGCGGCATAGGGGGTCGACTTACGCGAACCCTTGAAGCCCATCGTGCCGGCCGACGACCAGGCAATCGTATTGCCCTGCGCGTCCGAAATGGTGATCATGGTGTTGTTGAACGTGGAGTTCACGTGAGCGACGCCCGACGCGATGTTCTTGCGTTCACGACGACGAACGCGCTGTGCTTCTTTAGCCATTGATACTCTCTGTCCTTCTGGCGCGCCCGTCATTCCAGGCGCTAGGGCTCACTGTTGGCCGGCTAAGCCGGCAAAAAGCGGCGCCTTCGAAAAGGCGCCGCCGAACGGAATTACTTCTTCTTGCCGGCGATCGGCTTCGCCTTGCCCTTGCGGGTGCGGGCGTTGGTGTGCGTGCGCTGGCCGCGAACCGGCAGCTGACGACGATGACGCAGACCGCGATAGCAACCAAGGTCCATCAGACGCTTGATGTTGACGGCCACTTCACGACGCAGGTCACCTTCGACCATGTAATCGCGGTCGATGGTTTCACGGATCTGCAGCACTTCCGCGTCGGTCAATTGCGACACGCGACGCTCGGCCGGAATGCCGACCTTCTCGCAGATCTCACCGGCGTTCTTCGCGCCAATGCCGTGAATGTACTGCAGCGCGATGACAACGCGCTTGTTCGTGGGAATATTTACACCGGCAATACGTGCCATTGCTCTCTCCATGTCGGCCAGCCGTGGCTGGCACTGGGTGATCCTGCGTCCGGTGGAGGCCGGCCCTTGCAGGGGATTTTCAACGTGCAAACAGTCCCGCAGCCTCATGCCAGAGGCCACCGGACCATTCGGTTTCGATGATGGCGCTCATATAGGGATTATGAGCGCCCTCGTCAACGCAAAAAGCCGCCTGTCAAGCCCGAAAACGGGAGTTTGCCAGGCCGCTTTGCGAGTTCCTTACGCCTTGGCCGACAGGGCCTCGTCGATCGCTTGCGACACACTGTCGATGGCGGCCATGCCGTCGACAGCCTTCAGGGCGCCGTGGCTGGCATAATAGGCAGAAACCGGCGCCGTCATGGCGCGATAGTCCTGCAGGCGCTTTTTGAAGGCCTCGGCATTATCGTCCGCCCGCACCGTCCCGCCGGCCGCCACGGTTTCCCGGGCCCGCTTCTCGATTCGGGCCAGCAGAGCCGTTTCATCGACCTTCAGCTCGACAATACCGTCGAGCGCCATGTCCTTTTGCGCCAGCATTTTGTCCAGCGCCTCGGCCTGCGCCACCGTGCGCGGAAAGCCGTCGAGAATGAAGCCGTTATGGGCATCGTCCTCGTTCAGCCGGTCGGCGATGATACCGACCACCACGTCGTCGGGGACCAGGCTGCCGGCATCCATCAAGGCTTTGGCCTTGAGACCGACCGGCGTGCCCGCCTTCACGGCAGCCCGCAGCATGTCCCCCGTCGAGAGCTGCGGTATCCCGTGCTTCTTCATCAACCGCTCAGCCTGCGTGCCCTTACCGGCTCCAGGCGGACCAAGCAGAATCAATCTCATCGCCTTCTTCCCCGCAGCTTCGCCTTCTTCACCAGACCCTCATATTGCTGGGCCTGCAAATGACCGTGGATATGCGCCACTGTATCCATCGTCACGCTGACGACAATCAGGAGCGACGTACCACCGAAATAGAACGGCAGCGCTGCGTAGGAAATAAGCATTTCTGGTAACAGACAGATCGCCGCAAGATAGGCAGCACCGATCACCGTAATGCGCGTCAGCACTTCGTCGATATATTGCGCCGTGCGCTCGCCCGGGCGGATGCCGGGGATGAAGCCGCCGTGCTTCTTCAGATTGTCCGCCGTCTCGGTCGGGTTGAACACGACCGCCGTATAGAAGAAGGCGAAGAAGACGATCAGCCCGATGTAGCACAGCATGTAGAGCGGCCGGCCATGGGCGAAATAAGCGTTGATCGTCGCCAGCCAGCCGGTCGCCTCCGGCGCCGAGAAATTCGCCAAAGTCGTCGGCAGCAGCAGCAGCGACGAGGCGAAGATCGGAGGAATGACGCCGGCAGTGTTGATCTTCAACGGCAGGAACGAGGTCTGGCCTTCGTACATGCGATTGCCGACCTGGCGCTTCGGATAGGTGATCAGCAGACGGCGCTGCGCGCGCTCCATGAACACGATGAAGGCGGTGACGAACAGCGCCATGATGATCACGAAGATGATCAGGCCGGTGTTGAGCGCGCCCTGCCGTCCCAGTTCCAAGGTCGAGACGATGGCCGATGGGAAGGCTGCCACGATGCCCGCGAAGATGATCAGCGAAGAACCGTTGCCAATGCCGCGCGCGGTGATCTGCTCACCGAGCCACATTAGGAACATGGTGCCGCCGACCAGCGAGATCACCGTCGAAATCTGGAAGAACAGGCCCGGATTGGCGACCACGCCCTCCTGCCCCTGCAAGCCGATGGAAATGCCCCAGGCTTGGAAAATCGCCAGCACCACCGTCAGGTAGCGCGTGTATTGGTTGATGACCTTGCGGCCCTGCTCGCCTTCCTTCTTCAGCGCTTCGAAGGACGGAACGACTGACGTCAAAAGCTGCAGAATGATCGATGCCGAAATGTAAGGCATGATGTTGAGGGCGAAGATCGCCATGCGCTGCACGGCGCCGCCGGCGAACATGTTGAACAGTTCCAGCACACCCTGCTGACGGCCGGTGAAGCTCTGTTCAAAGGCCACCGGGTCGATGCCCGGCAGCGGAATATAGGTGCCGAGCCGATAGATGATCAGCGCGCCGAGGGTGAACCAAATTCGCTTCTTCAGTTCCTCGGCCTTGCCGATGGCCGAAAAGTTGATGGAGGCTGCGAGCTGCTCGGCTGCCGATGCCATATTTCCGCTCCGATGGCGCCGGACCGGCGCCGAAATGCAATGTGTCGCTATAGCGTTTCAAAGTTTGGCGGAACCGCCAAACGCCTTGAAGACGCGTCAAACCCAAGATTCCCGGCAATCGCGTTTCGATGAAAGCATGATTGCCTTAGAACACGGGAACGGGGCGAAAGGCCTCAACCTTACGCCCCGTCCGAACTCATATGGCGGTTCCGGGCTTGATTGAAAAGCCCGCAAAACTGCGGATCAAGCGCCTTCGGCCGGGGCTGCGTTCAACAATTTGACGCTACCGCCAGCCTTTTCGATGGCAGCGATGGCCGACTTCGAGGCGGCGGCCACTTCGAAGGCCACTTTCGCCTTCAATTCGCCGCTGCCGAGCAGCTTGACGCCGTCACGCGCCTTCGAGCATACGCCCGCCGCGATCAGCGCTTCCAAAGTCACTGTCTTGGCGCCGTCGAGCTTGCCGGCTTCGATCGCCTGCTGCACGCGGCCGAGATTGACCTCGTTGTAGTCGGTGCTGAACGGCGCATTGAAGCCGCGCTTCGGCAGGCGACGATGCAGCGGCATCTGACCGCCTTCGAAGCCCTTGATGCGCACGCCCGAACGCGCGGTCTGGCCCTTGCCGCCGCGGCCCGACTGCTTGCCCTTGCCAGAGCCGATACCACGGCCGACGCGGGTACGTTCCTTGGAGGAACCGGGATTGTCCCTGATGTCGTTGAGTTTCATCGCCCGGACTCCTTACTTGCCGTCGACGACGCGCACGAGGTGCGCAACTTTTGCGACCATGCCGCGAACCGCCGGCGTGTCCTCAACCGAGGAACGGCGACCGATCTTGTTCAGGCCGAGACCCTTCAAGGTCGCGCGCTGTTCGAGCGGACGGCCAATCGGGCTCTTGGTCTGTTCGAGCGTGATCTGCTTGTTGGAAGACTTTGCCATGGGACTGCCCTCCTCACGCGTCGGTCGCGTCTGCATCGACGCCCTGACGGCGCGACTGCAAGACCGAAACCTTGAGGTTGCGGCGCGCGGCAACCGTGCGCGGCGAATCCTCATGCTTCAATGCGTCGAACGTGGCGCGCACCATGTTGTAGGGGTTGGACGACCCCTGCGACTTGGCGACGACGTCATGAACGCCGAGCGTTTCGAAAACGGCGCGCATCGGACCGCCGGCGATGATGCCGGTACCGGCCGGAGCGGCACGCACGACGACGCGGCCCGAACCGTGACGGCCACGCACGTCATGATGCAACGTGCGGCCTTCGCGCAGCGGCACGCGGATCAGACCACGCTTGGCGGCTTCCGTCGCCTTGCGGATCGCTTCCGGCACTTCACGCGCCTTGCCGTGGCCGAAACCGACGCGGCCCTTCTGGTCGCCGACGACGACGAGAGCAGCGAAGCCGAAACGACGGCCGCCCTTCACCACCTTGGCAACGCGGTTGATGTGAACCAAACGGTCGACGAACTCGCTATCGCGCTCTTCGCGATCGCGGCGGCCACCGCCTTCAGAATCTCTTGCCATATTCTCTTTCCGTCACTTGCGCGGTTCGGTCTGAACCGCTCGCTGGGATCGCCCGCACCGTTCCGGCGCGGGAAACACTTAGAAGTTAAGGCCGCCTTCGCGGGCGCCTTCGGCCAGCGCCTTGACGCGGCCGTGATACATGTAGGAGCCGCGATCGAACACGACGTCCTTGATGCCAGCCTTGGCGGCACGTTCGGCAATCAGCTTGCCGATCGCCTTGGCGGCATCCACATTGGCGCCGGTCTTGAGAGCCGAGCGCTGATCCTTTTCGAGCGAAGAGGCGGCGACGAGCGTCGCACCCTTCTCGTCGTCGATGATCTGCGCGTAGATCTGCTTGGACGTGCGGTGCACGGACAAGCGCGGCTTGCCATAAGCCCGGGCACGGATTGAGCGGCGGACGCGCGCCTTGCGGCGGGCGGTGGCCGTAGCATTGTTCGCCATCGCTGCGTCTCCTTACTTCTTCTTGCCTTCCTTGCGGAAGATGAACTCGCCGGCATACTTGATGCCCTTGCCCTTATAGGGCTCGGGACCACGCAGCGAGCGGATTTCGGCGGCAACCTGGCCAACCTGACGACGATCGATACCCGTGATCGTCACTTCCGTCGGGCGCGGCGTCACAATCGCGATGCCAGCCGGGATCGGATAGTTGATGTCGTGGCTGTAACCAAGCGACAGCTGCAGGTTCTTGCCAACCACGGCCGCCTTGTAACCGACGCCGGTGATCTCGAGCTTCTTTTCGAAGCCGTTGGTCACACCGGTCACCAGATTGGCGATCATGGCGCGCGACATGCCCCACATGGCACGGTCACGCTTGGAATTGCCACGCGGATCAACCTTGATCGCGCCGCCATCGAGGGCGACGGAGATCTCTTGGGGAACCGCGAACTTCAGTTCGCCCTTGGCGCCTTTTACGGCGACATTCTGGCCATCGACCTTGGCGGTCACGCCGGTGGGGATGGCGACGGGCTTCTTGCCGACACGAGACATAATGATCTGTCCTCGCTCAGAAGACCCGGCAGAGCACTTCACCGCCGACATTCTGCTCACGCGCAGAATGGTCGGCCATGACGCCCTTCGGAGTCGAAACAATGGTGATACCGAGGCCGTTGGCGACACGCGGCATCTGCGAAACGGCGGCGTAAACACGCCGGCCGGGCTTGGAGACGCGCTGGATCTGACGGATCACCGGCTCGCCTTCATAATACTTCAGCTCGATTTCGAACTCCGAACGGCCATTGCCGTAGTCGGTGGTCGAATAGCCACGGATGTAGCCTTCGTCCCGCAGGACTTCGAGCACGTTGGCGCGCAGGCGCGAACCCGGCGTGTTGACCGAGCTCTTGCGGCGCATCTGCGCGTTACGGATACGGGTGAGCATATCGCCCAAAGGATCATTCATGATCGCGCTCCCTTACCAGCTTGACTTGACCAAGCCAGGGATCAGGCCCTTCGAGCCCAATTCCCGGACGGCGATACGCGACATCTTCATCTTGCGATGGAACGCGCGCGGACGGCCCGTCACTTCGCAGCGATTGCGCAAGCGCGTCGCCGACGAATTGCGCGGCACCTGCGCCAGCTTCAGGGATGCCTCGAACCGCTCTTCCATGCTGAGGGATTCGTCATTCACGATTTCCTTCAGACGCGCGCGGCGACCGGCGAACTTCTTCACCAGCTTTTCCTTGCGCTTCTGATTCTGTACTGCGCTCTTCTTTGCCATGAGCCTACCTCTTGATTCCGCGTTTGAGACCCGAAAGGGATTTCCCAGGCCTCACTGCCGGAACGGGAAGTTAAATGCGCGCAACAGGGCGCGCGCCTCGTCGTCGGTCTTGGCGGTCGTGCACACGATCACGTCCATACCAATCACCGAATCGATCTTGTCGTAGTCGATCTCCGGGAACACCAGGTGTTCCTTGATGCCCATGGCATAGTTGCCATTGCCATCGAACGACTTCGGATTCAGGCCGCGGAAGTCACGAATGCGCGGCAGCGCGATCGTCACCAGACGGTCCAGAAACTCGTACATACGCGTCTTGCGCAAAGTCACCTTGGCGCCGATCGGCATGTTCTCGCGCACCTTGAAGGTCGAGATCGCCTTGCGGGCCCGGGTCACAACCGGCTTCTGGCCGGAAATGAGGGCCAGGTCGCCAGCCGCGGTCGTCACCTTCTTGGTGTCGTTGACGGCATCGCCAACGCCCATGTTGATGACGATCTTCTCGATCGTCGGCACTTCGAGCGCGTTCTTGTAACCGAACTGCTCTATCATCTGCTGACGCACGACTTCGTCGTAGTGCTTGCGCATGCGCGGCGTATAGCCTTTCGGCACCGCCAGCGATTCAGCCGTCGCAACATTGGCGGGAGCCGCGGCCTCGCCGCGCTTCGCCTTACCCTTTGCGGGCTTTTCGGTCGTAGCTTCAGCCATCGATCGTTTCTCCGGAACGCTTGGCGACACGAACCTTGCGGCCGTCGTCGAGAATCTTGAACGCAACGCGCGTCGGCTTGCCATCCTTCGGATCGGCGACGGCGAGATTGGACAGATGGACGGAGGCTTCCTTGGAAATGATGCCACCTTCCTGGGTCTGGGTCTGGCGCTGGTGACGGCGGACCATGTTGACGCCGCGCACGATGGCGCGTTCTTCGGTCGGCATCACGCGCACGACTTCGCCCGAACGGCCCTTGTCGCGACCTGTGAGGAGAACGACCTTGTCGCCCTTCTTGATCTTCGCGGCCATCACAGCACCTCCGGCGCGAGCGAAATGATCTTCATGTGGTTCTTGGCGCGCAGCTCGCGCGGAACCGGCCCGAAGATACGGGTGCCGACCGGCTCGCTCTGATTGTTGATCAGAACGGCGGCATTGGAATCGAAGCGGATCACCGAACCGTCGGCGCGCTTGATGTCCTTGGCGGTGCGCACGACAACGGCCTTCATCACGTCGCCCTTCTTCACGCGACCGCGCGGAATGGCTTCCTTGATGGAGACGACGATGATGTCACCCACACCGGCGTAACGGCGCTTTGAGCCGCCGAGCACCTTGATGCACATTACACGTCGTGCACCCGAATTATCCGCCACATCGAGGGCGGTCTGCATCTGAATCATGGCTTCAAGCCTTCCTTCTCAGATCGGTTTCCGGACCGGCTACCCGCCCCGGACTACGCCTGAAGGGAGCCGGGGCTCCCTTGACCACTCTTTAAGCTTTGGTTTCCGCCTCGACGACGGTCCAACGCTTCAGCTTCGAGATCGGCTTCGACTCCACGATGGAGACGGTATCGCCAACCTTGTAAGCCTTGTTCTCATCGTGCGCATGGTAGTGCTTGCTACGACGCACGGTCTTCTTGAGCAGCGGGTGCGTGAAACGGCGTTCAACCTTGACGACGATCGTCTTGGCCTGCTTGTCGCTCACGACGACGCCCTGGAGAATTCGCTTCGGCATCTCGTTTGTCCTTACTTTCCGCTGCGCTTCTGCGCCGCCAGCGTCTTGGCGCGGGCGATGTCACGACGCACGACGCGGACGCGCGACGTGTTGTCGAGCTGGCCGGTAGCGCGCTGAAAGCGCAGGTTGAACTGCTCCTTCTTCAGCTTCAGCACTTCGTCCACGAGCTGATCTTCCGTCATGGCGCGAAGATCGGAGACGCGTTGGTTGGATTTCATCTCGTCCCCCTTACTCAGCGATGCGCTGCACGAAGCGCGTCTTGATCGGCAGCTTGGCCGCCGCAAGAGTCATCGCTTCACGAGCGAGCTCAACGGGCACGCCGTCGATCTCGAACATGATACGGCCCGGCGCGACGCGCGCGGCCCAGAATTCCGGCGCGCCCTTGCCTTTACCCATGCGCACTTCGGTCGGCTTCTTCGACACCGGCACGTCCGGGAAAATGCGGATCCACACGCGGCCAGCACGGCGCATGTGGCGGGTCATCGCGCGGCGGGCCGCCTCGATCTGACGCGCGGTGATACGCTCCGGCTCAAGAGCCTTCAAGCCGAATTGGCCGAAGTTGAGCTCGAAGCCACCCTTGGCATTGCCATGGATGCGGCCTTTGAAGGCCTTTCTAAATTTGGTGCGCTTGGGTTGCAACATGACTTAAGCTCTCAGTATCCGCTTCGCGCTCACGCAGCGTCGCGGTTATGGCGGCCTTCGCGGCCTTCACGACCTTCCCGGCGCGGACGGCGTTCGCCGCCACCACCACCGGCATCCAGTTCGCTCTGGCGCTTGTCCTGCGCCATCGGATCATGCTCGAGGATCTCGCCCTTGAAGATCCACACCTTGATGCCGCACGTGCCATAAGCCGTGTGCGCGGTGGCAACGCCGTAATCGACGTCCGCGCGCAGCGTATGCAGCGGAACGCGACCTTCGCGATACCACTCCAGACGGGCGATTTCGGCGCCGCCGAGACGGCCCGAGCAGTTGATACGAATGCCTTGGGCACCCAGACGCATGGCCGACTGCACGGCACGCTTCATGGCGCGACGGAAGGCGACGCGGCGCTCGAGCTGCTGAGCGATCGAATCGGCGACCAGGGTCGCGTCGATTTCAGGCTTGCGCACTTCGACGATGTTGATGACGACTTCCGAGTCGGTCAGCTTCGACACCATCTTGCGGATCTTGTCGATGTCCGCGCCCTTCTTGCCGATCACAACGCCCGGACGAGCCGAGTGGATCGTCACGCGGCACTTCTTGTGCGGGCGTTCGATGATGATCTTCGACACCGCCGCCTGCTTGAGCGCCTTCATCAGCGTCTCGCGGATGGCGAGGTCTTCGTGCAGCAGCTTGGCATATTCGCCACGGCCCGCGAACCAACGCGAATCCCAGGTGCGGTTGATGCCGAGGCGCAGGCCGACCGGATTGACTTTCTGACCCATCGTTCTCTCCTCAGGCCTTCGCTTCGCTGGGGACTTCGCGAACCACGATCGTCAGGTTCGAAAAGGCCTTTTCGATGCTGCCGGCGCGGCCGCGAGCACGGGCATGAAAACGCTTCATGACCATGGCCTTGCCAACATGCGCTTCGGCGACGACCAGATCGTCCACATCGAGCGAGTGATTGTTTTCGGCGTTAGCGATGGCGCTCTGCAGCGCCTTACGCACTTCGCCCGAAATCCGCTTGCGCGAGAACTCGAGATCGGCGAGCGCCGTCTCAACCTTCTTGCCGCGGATCAGCTGGGCAACGAGGTTCAGCTTCTGCGGGCTGACGCGCAGCATGCGCGCCACCGCTTTGGCCTCGTTCTCGCCGAGCTTACGTTCCAGTTTCGGCTTCGACATATCAGCCTCTCTTCGCCTTCTTATCGGCGGCGTGGCCATGGAAAGTACGGGTCGGCGCGAACTCGCCGAACTTATGGCCGATCATGTCCTCGTTGACGTTCACGGGGATATGCTTGTGGCCGTTGTGCACGCCGAACGTCAGACCGACGAACTGCGGCAGGATCGTGGAGCGGCGGCTCCAGATCTTGATGACTTCGGAGCGGCCGGAGGCGCGCGACGTTTCTGCCTTCTTGAGCAGATAGCCGTCGACGAACGGACCTTTCCAGATCGAACGCGTCATGGCTTAGCCCTTCTTCTTGCTCTTGTGACGCGAGGTCACGATGAACTTATCCGTCGACTTGTTCGAACGGGTCTTCTTGCCCTTGGTGGGCTTGCCCCACGGGGTCACCGGATGGCGACCACCCGAGGTGCGGCCTTCACCACCGCCGTGCGGATGGTCGACCGGGTTCATGACGACACCGCGGTTGTGCGGACGCTGGCCGAGCCAGCGGTTACGACCCGCCTTGCCGAGGTTGATGTTCATGTGGTCCGGGTTCGACACCGCACCGATCGTCGCGAAGCACTGGCCGTGGACCAGACGCTGCTCGCCCGAGTTCAGGCGCATGATCACCATGCCCTGGTCGCGACCGACGATCTGGGCGTAGGTGCCGGCCGAACGGGCCAGAACGCCACCCTTGCCGATCTTCATCTCGATGTTGTGCACGATCGTGCCCACCGGGATGTTCGACAGCGGCATCGCATTGCCCGGCTTCACGTCGACCTGGTTGCCGGAGACGACGGTGTCGCCCGGCGACAGGCGCTGCGGCGCCAGGATGTAGGACAGCTCGCCGTCCGCATACTTGATCAGCGCGATGAACGCCGTGCGGTTCGGGTCATATTCCAGACGCTCGACCGTCGCCGTGACATCAAGCTTGCGACGCTTGAAGTCGACCAGACGGTACGACTGCTTGTGACCACCGCCACGGAAGCGCACGGTGATGCGGCCGTGGTTGTTACGACCACCCTTCTGCGACTTGCCTTCCGTCAGCGTCTTGACCGGCTTGCCCTTCCACAGGTCAGAGCGGTCAACGATCACCAGCTGGCGCAGGCTAGGCGTGACGGGCTTGAATGATTTCAGTGCCATCGATCCAATCCTTTTCCGCTCACAGACCGGTCGTCACGTCGATCCGGTGGCCCTCGGCGAGGGTCACGACGGCACGCTTGACGTCGCCCTGAATGCCGCGGCGGCCGCGGAACACGCGGTTTTTGCCTTTGCGGACATTGGTGTTCACGCTCTCGACCTTGACGTCGAAGAGCCGCTCGACCGCGAGCTTGATTTCGGTCTTCGTGGCTTCCTTGCGGACCTTGAAGACCACTTTGTTCTGCTCCGACGCCATCGTCGCCTTTTCGGTGATCACCGGCGAAACGATTACGTCATAGTGACGAGCATCGGCGAAACGGGCTGCCTGGCTCATTTGAATCGCGCCTCCAGCGCCTCGATCGCCGCCTTGGTCAGCACGAGCTTCTCACGGCGGAAAATGTCGTAGACGTTGATGCCCTGCACGGGCAGTACGTCGATGTTCGGGATGTTGCGGGCCGCCAGGCAGAAGTTCTGCTGCGGCTCGACGCCATCGATGATCAGAGCGGAGTTGAGACCGGCCTTGGCGAAGGAGGCGGCGAGCGCCTTGGTCTTCGCTTCGGTGATATCGGCCGACTGCCACACCACGAGGCCGCCGTCGCGCATCTTCTGCGACAGGGCATGGCGCAGCGCCAGGGCACGCACCTTCTTGGGCAGATCATGCGCATGGCTGCGAACGACCGGACCGAAGGCGCGACCACCGCCACGGAACTGCGGCACACGCATCGAGCCGTGACGAGCGCCGCCCGTGCCCTTCTGCTTGTACATCTTCTTGGTCGTGCGGTTGATGTCCGCGCGATTCTTCACCGCATGCGTGCCGGCGCGACGCGCCGCCAGCTGGTAGCGGATCATGCGCGCGATCAGATCGGCACGCGGCTCGAGACCGAAAATCTCGTCGTTGAGTTCGATCGAGCCCGACTGAGCGCCGTCGATGGACAGAATGTCGATTTTCACGGCTCAGCCCTCCTTCTTTTCTTCGCTGGGGGCTGCTGCTTCCGGCAGTTTGAACTTGCCCGGTTGCGGCGCATCCTTCGGCAGCGGCTTCTTCACCGCGTCGCGCACGTAGATGTAGCCGCCGGCATGACCCGGAACGGCGCCTTCCACGAGCACGAGGCCGCGGGCGACGTCCGTCTGGACAACGCGCAGGTTCTGCGTCGTGACGCGCTCGGCACCGAGGTGACCGGCCATCTTCTTCTGCTTGAAGGTCTTGCCCGGATCCTGGCGCTGACCGGTCGAACCGTGCGAACGGTGCGAGACGGACACGCCGTGGGTGGCACGCAGACCGCCGAAGTTCCAACGCTTCATCGGACCGGCAAAGCCCTTACCGATGGTCGTGCCGCTGACGTCCACATACTGGCCGGCAACGAAATGATCGGCGGTGATCTCAGCACCGACCGGGATCAGCTGCTCTTCCGGCACGCGGAATTCGGCGAGCTTCATCTTCGGCTCGACCTGCGCGCGCGCAAAACGCTCGCGCTCCGCCTTCGGAACATTCTTCACCTTGGCGCGGCCGAAACCGAGCTGCACGGCGGTATAGCCGTTCTGATCCTTGGTCCGATGCGCAACGACCTGACAGCCGTCGAGCTTGAGAACCGTGACCGGCACATGTTCGCCAGCGTCTGTGAAGACGCGGGTCATGCCGACCTTCTGTGCAATGACACCTGAACGCATTGTTCTCGTCCTTAAGGGCACATTTCTTGAAGAGGTGCCCGGTTCAACCTTAGAGCTTGATCTCGACGTCCACACCGGCCGCGAGATCGAGTTTCATCAGAGCATCGACCGTCTGCGGCGTCGGATCGACAATGTCGAGGACGCGCTTGTGGGTACGAATTTCGAACTGTTCGCGCGACTTCTTGTCGACGTGCGGCGAACGGTTCACCGTGAACTTCTCGATCTGCGTCGGCAGCGGAATCGGGCCGCGCACCTGCGCGCCGGTCCGCTTCGCCGTCGAAACGATTTCTTTCGTCGACGTATCGAGGATCCGGTGGTCAAACGCCTTGAGGCGTATGCGGATATTCTGGCCGTTCATCTTCTCATTCCCTTGCAGCCGTCGGTCTCGGCGCTTCTCTCAAAACAACCGGGACATAGGCCCCCGGAACTCCCCGCGGCGCCTTGCGACGCCGCGGCGAAAACCTTTTGTTACTCGACGATCGAAGCGACGACGCCGGCGCCGACGGTGCGGCCGCCTTCACGGATGGCGAAGCGCAGCTTCTCTTCCATCGCGATCGGAACGATCAGCGCCACGTCCATCGTCACGTTGTCGCCCGGCATCACCATTTCCGTGCCTTCCGGCAAGGTCACGATGCCCGTCACGTCCGTCGTGCGGAAGTAGAACTGCGGACGGTAGTTCGTGAAGAACGGCGTATGGCGGCCACCTTCATCCTTCGTCAGGATGTAGGCTTCGGCCTTGAACTTCGTGTGCGGCTTCACCGAACCCGGCTTGCACAGCACCTGGCCGCGCTCGACGTCTTCGCGCTTCGTGCCGCGCAGCAGGCAGCCCACGTTGTCGCCAGCCTGCCCCGAGTCGAGCAGCTTGCGGAACATTTCAACGCCCGTCACCGTCGTCTTCACCGTCGCCTTCAGGCCGACGATCTCGACTTCTTCACCGACCTTGACGATGCCGCGCTCGACGCGACCCGTCACCACCGTGCCGCGACCCGAGATCGAGAACACGTCTTCGACCGGCATCAGGAACGGCTGGTCAACCGGACGCTCCGGCTGCGGGATGTATTCGTCGACCGTCTGCATCAACTTCAGAACGGCGTCATGGCCGATTTTCGGGTTGGTGTTGTCGAGCGCGCACTTCGCCGAACCCTTGGTGATCGGAATGTCGTCGCCCGGGAAGTCGTACTTCGACAAGAGCTCGCGCACTTCCATCTCGACCAGGTCGATCAGTTCCGGGTCATCGACCAGGTCGACCTTGTTCATGAACACCACCAGCGCGGGAACGCCGACCTGGCGCGCCAGCAGGATGTGCTCGCGCGTCTGCGGCATCGGGCCGTCGGCCGCCGACACAACCAGGATCGCGCCGTCCATCTGCGCCGCGCCCGTGATCATGTTCTTCACATAGTCCGCGTGGCCGGGGCAATCGACGTGCGCATAGTGGCGGTTCTTCGTCTCGTATTCGACGTGCGCCGTCGAGATCGTGATGCCACGCGCCTTTTCTTCCGGCGCCTTGTCGATCTGGTCATACGCCGTGAACGTCGCGCCGCCCGTCTCGGCCAGGATCTTCGTGATCGCTGCCGTCAAAGACGTCTTGCCGTGGTCAACGTGACCGATCGTGCCGATGTTGCAATGCGGCTTGTTCCGTTCAAACTTTTCCTTCGCCATTGCGGAGCTCCTTAAAACCTATCGACTGTTTCTATTAGGCGTATTTCGCCTGGATCTTTTCGGCTTCGTTACGCGGCACTTCCGCGTAATGATCAAACTGCATCGTGTAGCTGGCGCGGCCTTGCGTGCCCGAACGCAGGTTCGAGACGTAACCGAACATGTTGGCGAGCGGCACCATGGCGTTCACCACAACCGCGTTGCCGCGCATGTCCTGGCCCTGGATCTGACCACGACGGGAGTTCAGGTCGCCGATGACGTAACCGGTGTGTTCTTCCGGCGTCACCACTTCCACCTTCATGATCGGCTCGAGCAGCACGCAGCCCGCCTTCTGCAGCGCTTCGCGCGTACCCTGACGAGCGGCGATTTCGAAGGCCAGAACCGACGAGTCAACGTCGTGGTAGGCGCCGTCGACCAGCGACATCTTGACGTCGACGACCGGGAAGCCCGCAACCACGCCCGAACCGAGAACGGACTTGAAGCCCTTTTCGACACCCGGGATGAATTCCTTCGGCACCGCGCCGCCGATGATCTTCGATTCGAACTCCGCGCCCTTGCCCACTTCATTGGGGCCAAGCACGAACTTGATGCGCGCGAACTGACCGGAACCACCCGACTGCTTCTTGTGGGTATAGTCATACTCGACGTCGCGGGTCGCCTTCTCGCGATAAGCTACCTGCGGCGCGCCGACATTCACTTCCACCTTGTGGGTGCGCTTGAGAATGTCGACCTTAATGTCGAGATGCAGTTCGCCCATGCCCTTGATGATCGTCTGGCCGGACTCCTGATCGGTGGTCACCCGGAACGACGGATCTTCGTTGGCGAGCTTGAGGAGCGCCGTGGTCATCTTTTCCTGGTCGGCCTTCGTCTTCGGCTCAACAGCCTGCTCGATGACCGGGTCCGGGAATTCCATCTTCTCAAGGATGACGGCCTTGTTGGGATCGCACAGGGTCTCACCCGTACGCGTATCCTTGAGGCCGACCAGCGCGACGATGTCGCCGGCATAAGCCTCGGCGATTTCCTCGCGGTTGTTGGCATGCATGAGCACCATGCGGCCGACACGCTCGTTCTTGTCACGCGACGAGTTGAGCAGCGCCTGGCCCTTGCTCAGGGTGCCCGAATAGACGCGCGCGAAGGTCAGGATGCCGTAGGGGTCATCCATGATCTTGAACGCCAGAACCGACAACGGCTGGTCGTCGCTCGGCTTGCGGTCGGTCTCTTCGCCGGTCTTGTAGTCGATGCCCTTGATCGCGCCGCGATCAATCGGCGACGGCAGGTAGTCGACAACGGCGTCGAGCAGCGGCTGCACGCCCTTGTTCTTGAACGCCGAGCCGCACAGCACCGGATAGAAGGCGCCGGTGATCACGGCCTTACGGAGCAGCTTCTTCAGCGTCGCTTCGTCCGGCTCCTTGCCTTCGAGGTAAGCTTCCATGGCCGCATCGTCGAGCTCGACGGCGGCTTCGATCATGGCCGTGCGATATTCCTGCGCCTGATCGGCGAGGTCAGCCGGAATTTCAACGTCGTTGAACTTGGCGCCGAGGGATTCTTCTTCCCAGATCACGGCGCGCATGCGCACCAGATCGACTAAACCCTTGAAGTTCGATTCCGCGCCGATCGGCAGTTGGATGGCGATCGGGCGCGCACCGAGGCGCACCTTGATGTCTTCGAGGCAACGGAAGAAGTCGGCGCCCGTCTTGTCCATCTTGTTGGCGAAGACGATACGCGGCACTTTGTACTTGTCGCCCTGGCGCCACACGGTTTCCGTCTGCGGCTCCACACCCTGGTTCGAGTCCAGCACGCAGACCGCGCCGTCGAGCACGCGCAGCGAACGCTCGACTTCGATGGTGAAGTCGACGTGGCCGGGGGTGTCGATGATGTTCAGGCGCTTGCCGTTCCAGATCGCGGTCGTCGCGGCGGACGTGATCGTGATGCCACGCTCCTGCTCCTGCTCCATGAAATCCATGGTCGCAGCGCCATCGTGCACTTCGCCGATCTTATGGCTCTTGCCGGTGTAGTACAGAATCCGCTCTGTCGTCGTCGTCTTACCGGCATCAATGTGAGCCATGATGCCGAAGTTACGGTAATCTTCCAGAGGATATTGGCGGGGCATTGTCTTGTCCTCGTCGGCGCGAGCCGTTCAAACTACCAGCGATAATGAGCGAAGGCGCGGTTGGCTTCCGCCATCCGGTGCGTGTCTTCACGCTTCTTGACCGCGTTGCCGCGGTTGTTGGCGGCGTCCATCAGCTCGGCCGAGAGGCGATCTTCCATCGTCTTGTCGTTACGATCGCGCGCCGCCGAAATGATCCAGCGAATGGCGAGAGCCTGGCGACGCTCCGGGCGCACTTCGACGGGCACCTGGTAGGTGGCACCACCGACGCGGCGCGAGCGCACTTCGATCGCCGGCGCAACATTGTCGAGCGCCGAACGGAACACGCCGAGCGGATCGGACTTGGCTTTGGCCTGAATCTGATCGAAAGCGCCATAGACGATGGCTTCCGCCACCGACTTCTTGCCTTCGTACATGATCGAATTCATGAATTTGGCGAGAACAATATCGCCAAATTTGGCATCCGGGATAACTTCCCGCTTCTCGGCGCTGTGACGACGCGACATCGTAAATCCCTCTTACTTCGGACGCTTCGCGCCGTACTTCGAACGGCGTTGCTTGCGGTCCTTGACGCCCTGCGTGTCGAGCACGCCGCGCAGAATGTGATAACGGACGCCCGGAAGGTCCTTGACGCGGCCACCGCGGATCATGACGACCGAGTGCTCCTGCAGGTTATGTCCCTCACCCGGGATGTAACCGATGACCTCGAAGCCGTTCGTCAAACGCACCTTGGCGACTTTGCGCAGGGCGGAGTTCGGCTTCTTCGGGGTCGTCGTATAGACGCGCGTGCACACGCCACGCTTCTGCGGGCACTGCGCCAGATGGCGGGCCTTTTCCCGGTACACTTTCTGTTGCCGCGGTTTGCGGATCAACTGGCTGATCGTCGGCATCCTTCGCCTTTCCAGACAAGCGAAAATTGAACCAAAACATTGACGAGAAAGAGCTTTTTCGGTTCTCAATCCCGCCTTCCGCACGGCCGAAACCGTGCGCAAAACGAATTCGCGCCTTCAGCTCTCACGAGCTTCTGGCGCGCCATTCCGCAGAGGACCCAGGAAAACCCGGATCGTGCCTCGTGAATCCATCCCCTCGAAAAACGAGATTCAGGAAGTGACTTTAAAGGTCGCGGTAGAGGCCAACAGCGTTTAGTTTCAATGTGTTATGAACGAGGCGTTCTTAACTGTGCAAAACTACTGCCTGTCGAAAGTGGGCGGAAACTAATCTCAACCGACGAATCCGTCAACCCCTTCAAAGCTAAAAAGTGATTGAATCGACTCGTGTTTTCACCGCGGCGCGATGATCGATGTTGCAACTGCTAACACCCTGATTCAAATGAAAGGGCCGCCCGGAGGCGGCCCTTTGATCTTGGCTTTCGACGATGAACCGCTTACTCGGCGGCCGGCAATTGCGCCGGTTCGCCTTCCGAGGTCTGCGCCTTCTGCTGCAGAATCATCTCGTCGCGATTCGTCGCGATCGTGCGCAGCTTGGACATCGCGGCGCCCGTACCGGCCGGAATGAGTCGGCCGACGATGACGTTCTCCTTGAGGCCTTCCAGCGTATCCATCTTGCCGTTGACGGCGGCCTCGGTGAGGACGCGCGTCGTCTCCTGGAAGGAGGCGGCCGAGATGAACGAGCGGGTCTGCAAGCTCGCCTTGGTGATGCCGAGCAGAACCGGCACGCCGGTGGCAATCTTCTTGCCCTCGCCCGCGGCCTTCTCGTTGGCTTCGTCGAACTCGAGCCGATCGACCTGGTCGCCCGGCAGGAAGTCCGTCTCGCCGGCATCGGTGACGTCGACCTTCTGCAGCATCTGGCGAACGATCACCTCGATGTGCTTGTCGTTGATCATCACGCCCTGCAGCCGGTAGACCTCCTGGATTTCGTTGACGAGGAAGGCTGCAAGCTCTTCCACGCCCTTGATCGCCAGAATGTCGTGCGGCGCCGGGTTGCCGTCGACGATGTAGTCGCCCTTTTCCACGACGTCGCCATCCTGCAGATGGATGTGCTTGCCCTTGGGGATCAGGTATTCGACCGGCTCAGCGCCCTCCTCGGTCGGAACGATCGAGATGCGCTGCTTGTTCTTGTAGTCACGGCCGAACTGCACCGTACCCGAGATCTCCGCGATGATCGCGTGATCCTTCGGACGACGGGCCTCGAACAATTCCGCAACACGCGGCAGACCGCCGGTGATGTCGCGGGTCTTGGCCGAGTCGAGCGAGATACGCGCCACGATGTCGCCAGCCTTGATCGTCGAGCCGGGATCGACAGCGATGATCGAGTCGACGGGCAGCAAGTAACGGGCATCGCCACCGCGCGTCAGCTTGGCAACCTTGCCGTCCTTGGCCTTGATCACGATCGCCGGCTTAAGCGTGGACGAGCGCTGGTTGAGGCGCCAATCCATGACCATGCGCTTGGAGATACCGGTCGATTCGTCCGCCGTTTCCGACATGGACATGCCTTCGACTAGATCTTCGAAGCCAACTTCGCCATCCACTTCCGTGAGGATCGGACGGGTGTAGGGATCCCATTCGGCAATGCGCTGGCCGCGCTTGACCGTATCACCCTCGTCGACCTTGAGCCGCGCGCCATACTGGACGCGGTGAACGGCACGCTCCGTGCCATCCGGACCGACGATGGCAATGGCGACGTTACGCGCCATGACCATCAGATCGCCATCGCTGTTGCGAGCCAGATGGCGGTTGCGCACGCGCACCGTGCCATCGAAGTTCGATTCGATGAACGACTGATCGGCGATCTGCGCCGCGCCACCGATGTGGAACGTACGCATCGTCAACTGCGTGCCAGGCTCACCGATCGACTGCGCCGCGATGACGCCGACCGCTTCACCCATGTTGACCGGCGTGCCACGTGCCAGATCGCGGCCGTAGCACTTGCCACAGACGCCATTGGTCATTTCGCACGTCAGCACCGAGCGGATCTTCACCTCCTGAATACCGGCGGCGTTGATACGATCGATATGCCACTCCTGAATCATCTCGCCGGCAGGCACGATGACCTTGCCATCGAGCTCCTTCAGATCCTCGGCGGTGGTGCGGCCCAGAATACGCGTCGCGAGCGACGCAACGATCTGGCCGGCATCGATGATCGCGCGCATGCGAATGCCGTTCGTCGAACCGCAATCGTAGGACGTGATGATCGAATCCTGCGCCACGTCGACGAGACGACGGGTCAGGTAACCGGAGTTCGCCGTCTTCAACGCCGTATCGGCGAGACCCTTACGGGCGCCGTGGGTGGAGTTGAAGTATTCAAGAACGGTCAGACCTTCCTTGAAGTTCGAGATGATCGGGCTCTCGATGATCTCGCCCGAAGGCTTGGCCATCAGACCGCGCATGGCGGCGAGCTGCTTCATCTGCTGCGGCGAACCGCGCGCACCCGAATGCGACATCATGAAGATCGAGTTGATCGGCTTGTCGCGCCCCTTATCGTCCTTCTGGACGGTCGAGATGCGCGCCATCATCTCTTCGGCGAGCTTGTCGGTGCACTTCGCCCAGGCATCGACGACCTTGTTGTACTTCTCACCCTGGGTGATCAGGCCGTCGTTGTACTGCTGCTCGTACTCCTTCGCCAAAGCCGACGTGTCGGCAATGATCTTCGGCTTCGTCTCCGGCACGACCATGTCGTCCTTGCCGAAGGAAATGCCCGCCTTGAAGGCTTCGCGGAAGCCCAGCGCCATGATGCGATCGCAGAAGATCACCGTCTCCTTCTGACCGCAGTTGCGGTAGACGGTGTCGATCATCCCCGAGATTTCTTTCTTCGTCATCAGCTTGTTGGCGACGTCGAAAGGCACCTTGACGTGGTCGGGCAGCAACTGGCCGAGGATCATGCGGCCCGGCGTCGTGTCGAACACCTTCGAGACGCGCTGACCGTTGGCATCGTAGGTCCAGGCACGGCCCTTGATCTTGGTGTGCAGCGTGATCGCCTTGGTGGCCAGCGCATGTTCGATTTCGGCCATGTTGCCGAACGCCATGCCCTGCCCGACGTCGCCGTCGCGCATCAAGGTCAGATAGTAGAGACCGAGAACGATATCCTGCGACGGCACGATGATCGGCTGACCATTGGCCGGATGCAGGATGTTGTTGGTCGACATCATCAGCACGCGCGCTTCGAGCTGCGCTTCCAGCGACAGCGGAACGTGCACGGCCATCTGGTCGCCGTCGAAGTCGGCGTTGAAGGCGGCGCAGACCAGCGGATGAAGCTGGATTGCCTTGCCTTCGATCAGCACCGGCTCGAACGCCTGAATGCCCAAGCGATGCAGGGTCGGCGCGCGGTTCAAGAGCACCGGATGTTCGCGGATGACCTCATCGAGGATATCCCAAACTTCCGGCTTTTCCTTTTCGACGAGCTTCTTCGCCTGCTTCACGGTCGCCGAGAACCCTTTCGCGTCGAGGCGCGAATAGATGAACGGCTTGAACAGTTCGAGCGCCATCTTCTTGGGCAAGCCGCATTGATGCAGCTTGAGCTCCGGACCGACGACGATGACGGAGCGGCCGGAATAGTCGACGCGCTTGCCGAGCAGGTTCTGGCGGAACCGGCCCTGCTTGCCCTTCAACATGTCGGCGAGCGACTTCAGCGGACGCTTGTTGGCGCCGGTGATGACGCGGCCGCGGCGGCCGTTGTCGAACAGCGCATCGACCGCTTCCTGCAGCATGCGCTTTTCGTTGCGGATGATGATATCCGGCGCGCGCAGTTCGATCAGCCGCTTCAAGCGATTGTTGCGGTTGATGACGCGGCGATAGAGATCGTTCAGATCGGACGTGGCGAAGCGGCCGCCATCGAGCGGCACGAGCGGACGCAGATCCGGCGGGATGACCGGCACTTCCGTCAGCACCATCCACTCCGGCTTGTTGCCGGACTGCATGAAGGCTTCGATGATCTTCAGGCGCTTGGCCAGCTTCTTCGGCTTCAGTTCCGTCGTCGCTTCGGCGATCTCGACGCGCAGCTGCGCGGCGATCTTCTCCAGGTCCATCGCCTTGAGCATCGAGCGGATGGCTTCGGCGCCGATCGAGGCGGTGAAGTTATCCTGGCCGTATTCGTCCTGCGCCCGCAGATATTCATCTTCGGACAGGAGCTGACGGTCCTTGAGCGGCGTCAGGCCCGCATCGAGAACGATGTAGGATTCAAAATAGAGAATGCGCTCCAGTTCCTTGAGCGTCATATCCATCAGCAAGCCGATGCGCGAGGGCAGCGACTTCAGGAACCAGATGTGCGCGACGGGAGCCGCCAGCGAGATGTGGCCCATGCGCTCACGACGCACGCGCGACAGCGTCACCTCGACGCCGCACTTCTCACAGATGACGCCCTTGTACTTCATGCGCTTGTACTTGCCGCACAAGCATTCGTAGTCCTTGATCGGCCCGAAGATACGCGCACAGAACAGACCGTCACGCTCCGGTTTGAACGTGCGGTAGTTGATGGTCTCCGGCTTCTTGATCTCGCCGAACGACCAGGACAGAATCTTCTCGGGGCTCGCAATAGAAATCTGGATCTGGTCGAAAGCCTGCGGCTGAGCGACCGGACTGAAGAGATTCATGACCTCTTGATTCATTGCCTGTCTCCTGACTTGCGACCCACCATGACCTCGCGGCGATCGCAGCACATTGCGTATTGAAAGGTGGCGGCCAATGCCGCCACCGGTTCGGGTCCGTTATTCCGCGGCTTCCGCCGTCGTCGAACCCTCGATCTTCTTCGTCGCGGCCAGTTCCACGTTGAGGCCGAGCGAGCGCATTTCCTTGACGAGCACGTTGAAGCTCTCCGGAATGCCGCTCTCGAACGCGTCATCGCCGCGCACGATCGCCTCGTAGACCTTGGTACGGCCGGCGACGTCGTCGGACTTCACCGTCAGCATTTCCTGCAAGGTGTAAGCCGCGCCGTAAGCCTCGAGCGCCCACACCTCCATTTCGCCGAAGCGCTGGCCACCGAACTGCGCCTTGCCGCCCAGCGGCTGCTGGGTAACGAGCGAGTACGGGCCGATCGAACGGGCATGGATCTTGTCGTCGACAAGGTGATGCAGCTTCAGCATGTAGATGTAGCCGACAGTCACCTGACGATCGAAAGCCTCACCGGTGCGGCCGTCGAACAGCGTCACCTGCCCCGACGAAGCCAAACCGGCCTGGCCGAGCATCTCGACAATGTCCTTCTCGCGCGCGCCGTCGAAGACGGGCGTGGCGATCGGAACACCGCGACGCAGGTTCTGGCCGAGTTCGACCAGCGACTTGTCGTCGAGCGACTTGACGGTCTCATCCTTGCCGTAGATCTCGCCGAGCTTGTCGCGCAGCGGCTTGACGTTGCCATCGCGGAGATAGGCATTCACCGTCTCGCCGACCTGCTTGCCGAGACCGGCGCAAGCCCAACCCAGATGGGTTTCGAGAATCTGACCGACGTTCATGCGGCTCGGCACGCCGAGCGGGTTCAGCACGATGTCGACGGCGGTGCCATCGGGCAGGAACGGCATGTCCTCGGTCGGAACGATCTTGGACACGACACCCTTGTTGCCGTGGCGGCCGGCCATCTTGTCGCCCGGCTGGATCTTGCGCTTCACGGCGACGAAGACCTTGACCATCTTCATCACGCCCGGCGGCAGTTCGTCACCGCGCTGCAGCTTCTCGACCTTGTCGAGGAAGCGGCTTTCCAGCCCCTTCTTCGCCTCGTCGTACTGCTTGCGCATCGCCTCGATCTCACCCATCAGGTGATCGTCTTCGACGGCGAACGTCCACCATTGCGAACGCGGATACTCCTCGAAGGTCTCGCGCGTCAGCACGCTGTCCTTCTTGAAGCCCTTCGGGCCGCTGATCGCCTTCTTGCCACCCAGCATTTCCGACAGGCGGCCATAGACGTTACGGTCGAGGATCGCCTGTTCGTCGTCGCGGTCCTTGGCGAGACGTTCGATCTCTTCGCGCTCGATCGCCTGCGCACGCTCGTCCTTGTCGACGCCGTGGCGGTTGAACACGCGCACTTCGACGATCGTGCCCTGCACGCCCGGCGGCACCCGCAGCGAGGTGTCGCGCACGTCCGAAGCCTTCTCGCCGAAGATGGCGCGCAGAAGCTTTTCTTCCGGCGTCATCGGGCTTTCGCCCTTCGGCGTGATCTTGCCGACGAGGATGTCACCCGCCTGCACTTCCGCGCCGATGTAGACGATACCGGCTTCGTCGAGATTCTTCAGCGCTTCTTCCGAAACGTTCGGAATGTCGCGGGTGATTTCCTCGGGACCAAGCTTGGTGTCGCGGGCCATGACTTCGAATTCGTCGATGTGGATCGACGTGAACACGTCGTCCTTGACGATGCGCTCGTTGAGCAGGATCGAGTCTTCGAAGTTGTAACCGTTCCACGGCATGAACGCGACGAGCACGTTGCGGCCGAGCGCCAGATCGCCGAGATCGGTCGAGGGACCGTCGGCAATGATGTCGCCCTTGCGCACGAAGTCGCCCACCTTCACCAGAGGCTTCTGGTTGATACAGGTCGACTGGTTCGAACGCTGGAACTTCATCAGGCGGTAGATGTCGACGCCGGGACGAGCCGCATCGAGATCTTCGGTCGCGCGGATAACGATACGCGTCGCATCGATCTGATCGATGAAGCCCGTACGGCGAGCCGCGATCGCGGCGCCCGAGTCGCGCGCCACGACGCTTTCCATGCCGGTGCCGACGAGCGGCGCGTCGGTACGCACCAGCGGCACGGCCTGACGCTGCATGTTCGAGCCCATGAGCGCGCGGTTGGCGTCGTCGTTCTCAAGGAACGGGATCAGCGCCGCGGCGACCGAAACGAGCTGCTTGGGCGACACGTCCATGTAGTCGACGCGATCGCGCGGCACCATGATGACGTCACCCGCATGGCGGCAGACGATCAGGTCTTCCGTCAGCTGGCCCTTGGCGTCGACGACGACATTGGCCTGCGCGACGTAGTGCTTCTGCTCTTCCATCGCCGACAGATAGGCCACATCCTCGGTCACGTGACCGTCGTGGACCTTGCGATACGGCGCTTCGATGAAGCCATACTTGTTGACGCGCGCGAACGTCGCCAGCGAGTTGATCAGACCGATGTTCGGGCCTTCCGGCGTCTCAATCGGGCAGATACGGCCATAGTGCGTCGGATGCACGTCGCGCACTTCGAAGCCGGCGCGCTCGCGCGTCAGACCGCCCGGGCCAAGCGCCGAGAGGCGGCGCTTGTGGGTGATTTCCGACAGCGGGTTCGTCTGGTCCATGAACTGCGAGAGCTGCGAGGAACCGAAGAACTCGCGCACGGCGGCAGCCGCCGGCTTGGCGTTGATCAGATCCTGCGGCATCACGGTATCGATATCGATCGACGACATGCGCTCCTTGATGGCGCGTTCCATGCGCAGCAGGCCGAGACGATACTGATTCTCCATCAGCTCGCCGACCGAACGCACGCGACGGTTGCCGAGATGGTCGATGTCGTCGATTTCGCCGCGACCATCGCGCAGGTCGACCAGCGCGCGCACGACGGCGATGATGTCTTCCTTGCGCAGGATACGCACGGTGTCCTCGGCATCGAGGTCCATGCGCATGTTCATCTTCACGCGACCGACGGCCGAGAGGTCGTAGCGCTCCGGATCGAAGAACAGCGAATGGAACATCGCTTCCGCCGATTCGATGGTCGGCGGTTCACCCGGACGCATCACGCGATAGATGTCGAACAGCGCTTCTTCGCGGTTCGAGTTCTTGTCGACCGCGAGCGTGTTGCGGATGTAGGGACCGATGTTGATGTGGTCGATGTCGAGCAGCACCAATTCGTTGCCGGCATGCTCGATGAGCAGCGGCAGCGTCTTGGCGGTGATCTCGTCGCCCGCTTCGGCGAAAATTTCACCGGTGCTGGGGTCGTAGATGTCTTCGGCGAGGTATTGACCGAACAGATCTTCGTCCTGCTGGCGCAGAGCCTTCACGCCCTTCTCGGCGAGCTGGCGCGCGGCGCGCACGGTGATCTTCTTGCCGGCCTCGATGACGACTTCGCCGGTGTCGGCGTCGATCATATCGACCGTCGCCTTCACGCCCTTCATGCGCTCGGCATCGTAAGGCACGCGCCAGTACTGTTCCTTGGTCTTCTTGTCGAGGACGCGCGTGTAGGTCACCTTCTTGTAGAAGGTGTTCAGCACTTCCTCGCCGTCCATGCCGAGCGCAAACAGCAGCGACGTCACCGGAATCTTACGGCGGCGGTCGATACGCGCATAGACGATGTCCTTGGCGTCGAACTCGATGTCGAGCCACGAACCGCGATAGGGAATGATGCGCGCGGCAAACAAGAGCTTGCCCGACGAATGGGTCTTGCCCTTGTCGTGATCGAAGAACACGCCGGGCGAACGGTGCATCTGCGAGACGATGACGCGCTCGGTGCCGTTGACGATGAACGTACCGTTCAAGGTCATGAACGGCATGTCGCCCATGTAAACGTCCTGCTCCTTGATGTCGCGAACGGAACGCGCGTTGGTGTCGGGATCGACATCGAACACGATCAGGCGCAGTTTCACCTTCAGCGGCGCGGCAAAGGTCATGCCCCGCTGGCGGCATTCATCGACGTCATATTTCGGCGCTTCGAATTCGTAACGCACGAACTCCAGAAGCGCAGTCTGCGAGAAATCCGAAATCGGGAAAACCGACTTGAACACGGCCTGCAGGCCCTCATCGGCGCGGCCGCCCTTCGGCTCGTCCACCATGAGGAACTGGTCATAGGAAGCCTTTTGGACTTCGATCAGGTTCGGCATTTCCGCCACTTCGCGGATGTGCCCGAAAAACTTGCGGATACGCTTGCGGCCAGTGAAGGATTGCTGAGTTGCTTGAGCCGACGCTTGAGCCATATCGCTCCTCGTACCTCGTCTGTTGGCAGCCAGGGAGAGGCCGCGCACATCCCGTATGCCAGATGCACACGGCTGGGGCCGAAACCCCGGGAATCACCGCTCTAAAGCGGTCTTTTAGCTCTGGATAGGCCGGGAATGAGGCGTTTTCCAGAAAGGATTGACGGCCCCGGCGGCAAGCCCCGGGACCGTCGACGTTCAGAAGAGATCGTGGAAGGCAAACCTCTCGGCCACCTGGACGATCCCCATCGAATTACTTGAGCTCGACCTTGGCGCCAGCCTTCTCGAGCTGAGCCTTGAGCTTGGCGGCATCGTCCTTGGAGACGCCTTCCTTGACCGGCTTCGGAGCGCCTTCGACCAGGTCCTTGGCTTCCTTGAGGCCGAGACCGGTGATGGCGCGGACTTCCTTAATGACTTCGATCTTCTTGTCGCCGGCCGAAGCCAGGACAACGGTGAACTCGGTCTGCTCTTCAGCAGCGGCAGCGGCGCCGCCGCCAGCGCCCGGAGCCGCCGCAACGGCCACAGCCGCCGCAGCCGAAACGCCCCACTTCTCTTCGAGCATCTTGGCGAGTTCAGCCGCCTCGAGGACGGTCAGGCTCGACAGGTCTTCGACGATCTTTTCGAGATTAGCCATAATATTTCAGTTCCTTGACTAGATTGGTTCAAACCATTGATGAATAGGCGATGGCCTCGTTAGGCCGCGTCTTTTTTGGCATAGGCCCCGAACACGCGTGCCAGCTTGGCGGCAGGCGCAGTGGAGAGCTGGGCGATCTTCGTCGCCGGGGCATTGATAAGCCCGACGATCTTGGCGCGCAGTTCATCCAGGGACGGCATCGTCGCGAGCGACTTCACGCCATCCGGGTTCAGGGCGGTCGTTCCCATAGCGCCGCCGAGGATCACGAGCTTGTCGAAATCCTTGGCGAAGGCCACGGCGACCTTCGGCGCCGCCACCGGATCGTCCGAATAGGCGATCAGGGTCGGTCCCTTCAGAAGGGGCCCGATGGAGGCGACGTCAGTGCCATCAAGGGCGATCTTGGCGAGGCGGTTCTTGGCGACCTGCACCGAGGCGCCAGCATCACGCATCCGCTTACGCAGATCCTGAAGCTGGGCGACGGTCAGGCCGGAGTAGTGCGCCACGACGACGACGGATGTCTTCTTGAAGACATCGCCGAGTTCCGCGACGAGCTCTCTCTTACCCGCTCTGTCCACTCTGCTCTCTCCGGTTGGCGGGGCAAAACCCCGCCGGTTGCACGAACCGCACGATCCGCAAGGCGGATCAGCGGCATCTGATGCCTGTCCCCGGAGCGATGGTCTCGCCACCGGACAGAAGGTTCGAACCAAATCCCATCGACTGCGTTGAACACGCAGCCCAAAAATCCGGTCTTCCCCGTCTATGCAGGCCTCACCGTTCGCCGGAAAATCCGGGAAACCGTCGTGAAATTAAGCGGTTAGGTAAACCTCACCGCGCCGGCAGTCTCGGACAGGACATGGCCGAACATGATGCCAAGCTCTTCGCCTGGTATCCGCCGGCCTATCCACCGCGCGCACGAACCTGTCCTCTGGAAAGGCGCGAACGCACGGAAGCTGAATCTGAAAAGGGGCCGCAAATCGCGATCGGCCCCGGATTGCCTATCTAGACCTAATCCGGCGCCTCCACAAGGGGGTGCGCCGGAAAAGATTCGAGGCCAAAGATCAAGCGCCGACGGCACCCTGGGTCTGGACCGTCGTCGGATCGATCTTCACGCCCGGGCCCTGAGTCGAGGACACCGCAACGCGTTGAATATAGGTGCCTTTGGCACCCGCCGGCTTGGCACGAGCGACCGCATCCACGAACGCCTTGACGTTCTCGGACAGCTTGTCGGCACCGAACGAGACCTTGCCGACCGTGCCCTGCACGATGCCGGCCTTCTCGACACGGAACTCGACCGCGCCACCCTTCGACGCCTTGACGGCGGCGGCGACGTCCATGGTCACCGTGCCGACGCGCGGATTCGGCATCAGGCCGCGCGGGCCCAGCACCTTACCGAGACGGCCGACCAGGCCCATCATGTCTGGGGTGGCGATGCAGCGATCGAAATCGATCGTGCCGCCGTTGACCGTGTTGACCAGCTCTTCGGCGCCGACGATGTCGGCACCCGCCGCCTTGGCTTCATCGGCCTTGGCGCCACGGGCGAACACCGCCACGCGGACGGTGCGGCCGGTACCATTCGGCAGATTGACCACGCCGCGGACCATCTGGTCGGCATGCTTGGGATCGACGCCGAGGTTCATCGCGATTTCGACGGTTTCGTCGAACTTGGCGGTGGCCCGATCCTTGATCAGCTTGATCGCCTCGTCGAGAGGATAGAGCTTGACGCGATCGATACCTTCGCGCGCCTTCTTGATGCGCTTTCCATCAGCCATCGTCTTACTCCACCACCTGCAGGCCCATGGCCCGCGCCGAACCTTCGATCATCGACATCGCCGCTTCGATCGTGTGACAGTTGAGGTCAACGATCTTCTTCTCGGCGATTTCGCGCACCTGGGCCTTCGTCACCTTGCCGACGAAACCGCGGCCGGGTGTCTTCGAGCCCGAAGCCGGCTTCTTGCCCAGCTTCAGGTTGGCTGCCTTCTTGAGGAAGAAGGTAACCGGCGGCTGCTTCATTTCGAAAGTGAAGGAGCGATCCTGATAGGCGGTGATCACCACCGGAATCGGCGCACCCTTCTCCATCTGCGCGGTCTTTGCGTTAAAGGCCTTGCAGAACTCCATGATGTTCAGGCCGCGCTGACCCAGCGCGGGGCCGATCGGCGGCGACGGATTGGCCGCCCCGGCCGGCACCTGAAGCTTCACGTAACCCGCGATCTTCTTTGCCATAATAGTCTCCACACGATGTCGTCACGGCCATCCTTGGCCGCGCGACGGTTGAAGTCCGTGGTCTGACATGAACTCCCGGATGGCCTCCGGGCATGCCCGCCACGTTTGCCCTGCCCGATCGGGCAGAGTTTTCCCTCAGGTCTTCTCGACCTGAGTGAATTCCAGTTCGACCGGCGTCGCACGGCCGAAGATCGACACCGCGACCTTGACCCGCGAGCGGCCTTCGTCGACTTCCTCGACGATGCCGTTGAACGAGGCGAACGGACCGTCCGACACCCGCACGGTTTCGCCGACTTCGAAGGAAATCGACGGCTTCGGGTGCTCCACACCCTCTTGAACCTGACCCTTGATCCGATCCGCCTCGGCATCCGAGATCGGCATCGGCTTATTATCGGCGCCCAGGAAGCCTGTCACCTTCGGCGTGTTCTTGATCAGATGGAACACATTGTCCGTCAGATCGCACTTCACCAGGACGTAGCCCGGGAAGAACTTGCGCTCGGCGTTGACCTTACGGCCGCGGCGCACTTCCACCACGTTCTCGGTCGGAACGAGGATTTCCTCGAACTTGTCCGCGAGGCCGCGCTGCGCGGCGAATTCGCGAATGGATTCGGCGACCTTCTTCTCGAAGTTCGAATAGGCGTGAACGATGTACCAGCGCATCGGCATCGGCTAAATCCCGCTCACTTGCCAAGAGTGAGAATAAAGCCAAGAATCAGGCGGATGCTCTGATCCACGGCGACGAAAAACAAACTCGACGCGACCACCAGCAGGATCACGAGACCCGTCGTGATCAGCGTCTCCCGGCGCGTCGGCCAAGTGACCTTGGACGCTTCCGAGCGGACCTGCTGAAGAAATTCGAACGGATTAGCCATTGCTCAACTCTGCTGCGGAAAATCGCCGACTTCTGAAGAAGCCGACCGACTCCCGAAAATGATCGCGGCGCGGGACCGGGAGGTCGCGCGCCACAATGGCGGGCTTATAGCGGCACTTGCGCCCGACGCCAAGCGTTTTCTGAGACGCCCTCCAGCGCCGATCAACCCGGATCAATGCCGGTCGGACGCGGTCCAGATCTCCTGCCCGGTCGTGTCGTCACCCAGGGTCGACCAGATGCCGCTGCGGATCTGGTCGTTATCGATCTGAAACACGGCGATTCCAGGCCGCCCCGCCGCCCGGCCGGGAATGATCGACTGGAACACCACCGAAAATACATTGTCGATCACCACGCCCGTGCCGATCTGGCGCAACTCGCCGATCCGCCAGATCACGGCGAAGGTCTGGCCAGTCTGCTTGATCTGCGCCTCGCCCGTATAGGTGCTGCCCTGGGAGGGGTTTTTACCCTCAACCCGATACGTGCCCTCGATGGCGCCCGCCCGAACCGGCGCGGCAGCCATAAGCACGGCCGCGGCAACGGCGGCAATTCTCGGCAGCGTCATGTCGCAACCTCGTTTCTTTGGGGCGCGCGCCAGACTCAGGCAACGCCTGCCCCTCAACATCATGTGGCCCCAAAAGCTAAGCATGCAACATGCCGGGTGGCCGTCATCCCCTGACATTCATCACGATTGCGAGACGCCAACCAAAGCGTTTTCAAGCGAAGTGGATGCCGGTTCGTGTGAAGAAAACGCGCCAAAACAAGAACCTGAAGTCTTTCACCGTCTCCTGAAGCGGCGAAAGGCTTCAGCCAGTCGTCGAAATCGGCGGCGAAATGTGGAAGCATGCATCGCCAGACCGACGGAGGGCGCATGGCCAAGCAGCATGACATCAGCATCGATTACGGCGAGACACGATTGAAAGGCATCAGCCGCGAAGAATGGGTGACCCGCGTTCAGCTTGCCGCCTGCTACCGCATCTTCGCTCATCTGGGCTGGACCGAGCTGATCTACAACCACATCACGTTGCGCGTGCCAGGGCCCGAGCGGCATTTCCTCATCAATCCGTTCGGCCTGCACTATTCCGAGGTTCAAGCGTCGAACCTGATCAAGATCGATCTCGACGGCAACAAGCTCTCGGACTCGAACTATCCGGTCAATCCGGCGGGACTCGCGCCCCACTCGACCATTCACCGCAATATCGAGACGGCCCATTGCGTGATGCATACCCACACGACCTCGGGCCTGGCGGTTGCCTGCCTCAGAGACGGCCTGTCGATGACCAATTTCTATTCGGCGCAACTCAACGGCCGTATCGCCTATCACGACTTCGAAGGCATCACGGTCAACGCCGACGAAGGGCCGCGCATGCTGGCCAGTCTTGACGGCAGACCCGTCATGATCTTGCGCAATCACGGTCTGCTCGCCTGGGGCGAAACACTGCCGCAGGCCTTCGCCTATCTGTGGACGTTGCAACGCGCCTGCGACATCCAGGTCGCGGCGCAATCGCTGGGTCCTCTCATTCCCATCCCCGAACCCGTTCTCGAACAGTGCACGCGGATTTCCCTGCAATTCAACCCGGACTATGGCGCGGGCGTTGACGTGTTCAACGCGCTCGTGCGCCAGATCGACAAGGTCGATCAGAGCTATCGTCAATAAATTCGCGTTCTCGCTTCGCATGAAAGTATGGCTATGAAGATCATGATTGTCGGCGCGGGCGCCATCGGCGGCTGGCTGGCCGCCGTCCTCGCGCGCGGCGGCGCCGAGGTGTCGCTGCTGGCGCGCGGCGCCACGCTCGAGGCCGTACGCCAACAGGGCCTGATCCTGCAGGACGGCGAAACCACGTCGGCTTTCCCGTTGCCTGCGGCCTCCGATCCCACCGATCTGCCCGTCCCCGATCTGATCGTCTTCAGCGTCAAAACCCACGCGCTCGCGGAAGCCGCCCGTGGCCTCGCACCGGTCCTCGCCAAAGGACCGGCGGTCATGACGGCGATGAACGGCCTGCCCTGGTGGTTTCTTGAAGGCGGTCCGCTGGCCGGCACAGCGCTGCACAGTCTCGACCCCGACGGCACCATCGCCAATGCTTTCGCGCCCTGCCGACCGATCGGCGGCGTCGTTCACGCCTCGACACGGGTCGAACGGCCCGGCACCATTCGCGTCGTCAAGATCGACCGGCTGATCGTCGGCGATGCGGCGCGCGAAACCTCGGCACTGACGCGCAGCTTCGCCGATATCGTCGAGCGCGGCGGCGCGCACTGCCCTGTTACCGACGACATCCGCTCCGAAATCTGGATGAAGCTCGCCGGCAATTCCAACACCAATCCGCTCAGCGCCCTGACGCGCCTGTCGGCGACGCCGCTGCTCGAAACGCCGCTCCTGCGCGATCTGTTGCTGGCGATGATGGCCGAGTTCGAAGCCGTCGGCCGCCGCCTCGACATGACAGCGCAAATGCCGGCCGACAAACGGCTCGTCATCACCGCCAAGCTCGGCAACTTCCGCACCTCCATGCTGGAAGATGCCGATGCCGGCCGACGGCTGGAGATCGACGGTCTCCTCGGCTGCATCGTCGAGATCGCCGACCGATTGAACGAGCCGGTGCCGGTCAGTCGAACGGTCTATGCCCTAGGCAAGGGGCTCGATCTGTCGGCAGCGCTGGCTGCGCGGTAGAGCGAGAGCATAATTCCGCCGCTCTCCCTTTGTATTTTGAGCATGGTTCCACTGCGGCGGCGGCGCAGGCTGGAGGTGTCTGGAGGGGGGGCTCGCGCGATTCTGAGGAACAACCCCATGCAAGGGAAACTTTCTCACCTCCGACGTCTTGCTTTGCTCTAGCTCCGGCGAGCCCCGCCAGCGCTCATCTCCGCCCAATCCAGCTCTTCTTCGAGGATATGATAGGCATCGTCGCCGATCACCCCTTGGCGGCGCAGCTCAATGGCGCGCTGGCGCGCAGCGGCGATCGCTTCCCGGCGCAACGGGCCGCCTGGCGTATCGCCCGTCGGCGCGCCATCGCTTTCATTGAGCTCGACGGCGGCGTTGTATTCCTTGCGCAGGATGATGCCATGCAAGGTCGTATCTTTTTCGATGGTGGCCAGCGCTGCGCGATAAGCCTGCGTGCGCGCCAGCTTCACCTCGTGGCCCACCGGATCATCATCCGTGAGACCGAGCCAACGGATCAAAGGCTTCAACGTCAGCCCCTGAATGACGAGCGTCCCCAGCACGACCGCGAAAGCAGTGAGCAGGATCAGATCACGATAGGGAAACGGCGCGCCGTTCGGCAGTGTTTCAGGGATCGCGAAAGCCGCCGCCAAAGTCACGATGCCACGCATGCCGGCCCAGGAAATGGCCACCGCGCCACCCACCGTCGGCTGCGCCATCGGCCGGCGCGGATGAAAGCCGTGGCGCGCGATGCGCACCCGAATGAGCTTGTTGTAGCTCATCACCCAGGCAAAGCGGATGAGAATGGTGACGAGAAGAACGGTTGCTGCCGTCACCAGATATTCAAAACGCAGATCCGCCGAAAGCCGCTCCCAAATGGGCCGCAACTGCATGCCGATCAGCACAAAGGCAAAAGCGTTGAGAATGAAGACGACCGTTTCCCAAACGGCGTAAACCGGCACGCGCTGCCGCGCCGGCATGCGCACGCCCCCGGTCCGCGCAATCGTCATCGCATAAACGACGATGGTGAGAATGCCGGAAAGGCCAATCCGTTCGGCAAAAATCCAGATGCCGAACGTGGTGACGAATTGCACGATCAAGGCCGTCGACACGTCTTCGAGCCGCCCCATCAACGGTCGCAAGACAAGAGCGCAAAGAAAGCCGGCGGCAACGCTGCCCAGTAGCGTGAGAAGCAGGACAGGCGTAAAACTGTTGGGCGACAGACCACCGGCGACGACCGCCATCAACGCCAGTTTGTAGATCAGCAGCGCGCTCGCATCGTTGAGCAGGCTTTCGCCTTCGAGAATTTTCAAAAGGCGATGCGGTAGGCCGACCTGGCGCATGATGGCGGCCGCGGCCGCCGCATCCGGCGGCGCGACGATCGCCCCCAGCGCGATCGCCACAGGCCACGACACGCCGGGCACCAGCCAACGCACCGTGACGGCCACGCAAATCGTCGTCAAAATAACCGCCATGACCACCAGCCCGGCGACCGGCAGCCAGTTGTCACGCAGATCGCGCACGGATGTATCGTAGGCAGCATCAAGCAGCACCGGCGCCACGAACAGCGCCAGCGCCAGATGCGGATCAAGCGTCCACTGCGGGCTGTCCGGCACCAGAGCGATCAGCACCCCGCCGATCGCCAGAAAGGTCGGATAAGGCGCGCCCAGCCGACGCGCCAACATCGTCAGCAGGGCCGCGCCCAGCAGCAGGATGATGATCCACTCGAAAGTTTCCATATGCCCCGCGCGATTCCTTCTGCCGCCAAGAACGCCGCAATGAACGCCGCGATGAAACACGGCGGTTGCGACGCCTCTGCGTCGATCATGGCAGATGGAAAGGATTTCAGCGACGGAGCGGGCCGGTCAAGCCGCGCCGTGTCAGTTCAGCACGCAGAAGCCGCCGACGAGCCGCCCCGGCGGGCATTGGTAAGACGCCTTCTGCGGACGTGGCATCGGCGTAGATTGCTCGTGGGGCGACGCACTGCGCGCGGCTTCAGCGGCCGCGGCCTTAAACCAATCCGGCGTGGCCTGCTGGCGGGCTTCCGGCACCTGCCAGTCCGATTGCAGCCCGCGACGCTGATCGAGCGACGAGGCCGAAGCCCGGCTCGCCCCCACCCCGGCGCCCGGTATGATGAAAACCCCACCCGAGGAGGTCGCGCGCTGCGGCACGGGCATCGGCTGGGACGCCGACAGAGGTCGACCCCCAGGCATGGTCTGAGACACCGGCTTGGGCGTCGGCGCCGTCGCATAGGCCTTGGGGCCGCCAATGCGGATGCGCAACCCCTTGGCCTCGGCAGCGGTGGCGGACACAAGGGCAGCGGCGGTAGCGAGCAGGATCAGCGATTTCATGGAGAAACTCCGTCGTCCGCCTACCCTGCCGCAAAACCCCTCAACGCCCGGAAATCGAAATCACTAAAATTGTTGGCTTTCGCGCTTTGCGACCGACGACTGCTCGGTCGGACACACAATTGCCAAGAAAACCGTAGTTCAAGAGGGGCATTGTTACGGGCGCCCTGCTGATTTCGATTCGCGACCGCGCACCCTGATTCAAGCCCATTTCCGAGTTCGAGTGGTCGTAGTGGAAGAAGCATTGATGTTCGTGTGCACAAGCATCGGCATATTGGGCCTGCTTGTGACTTTCTTCTTTGTTCTGTTTGTCGGCTTCCGTGGGCTCGTTCGGCGCGTGCGTGGGGAAGAGCGCGACTGAATCAAATCGGCTTTCGCAAATTCTTTTGTGACGTTCGAAACTGCAAAACAATGTAACAAGAGTCAGCCTGCGGTCAGCAAAGTGACATCGTGCTGCCCCAGTGGCCTCTTACAGATTCGCCGTGTACTGCTTCTCACGCGCAGCTTCTCACGCGAACGTGCCTTAGAGGTTCTCGATGAAAATTTTCGCTCCTGCTTTGATCGCGGTTCTTATCGGCGCAGTGCAACCGGCGTCCGCTCAATGGCTGCCGGAAGAAAGCGATGGATTTTCGGCTGGATATTTTTGGGCACTGCGCAACCACGTGACGGAAGCTTATCGCTGCGACAGGTTTTACGATGCCTTCCGCGCCGGCTGTAACGCTTACACGCAAGGCTTCGGCGATATGAATGACGAAGACGAGGACGACGAAGATTAACGGCGCGATTGGCGCGCGAGCTAGTGCGTCGCAGCCCCGCTCGCCACTTTGCAATGGACTGAACCGTTGTAGAGCTGCATTTGGTTCCCGCCCATATCGACCAGGATCTGACCGTCATAGGTTCCCCTGGTCTTGTTCAATTGGGCCGAGATGACGATCCGCACGCGGGACGGTTCGGATTCATCCATCGCCACCAACAACAAATTGCCGTCGCGCAAACTGAACTGACTGGCCTTCGCCGGATAATCGAAATCGATCGCCGGCATGTCGCCGAATTTCGCGGGCACGTCGAACTGCAATCCTGATTTCAAATACGGACACGTGACGACCCGCTGAGCTGAGCCGGCCGCAAAACTCCCCGACATAAGCACCAGTCCGGCGAGGCAGCCGAAGATCGAAATCAGCTTTGCTGGAATGCGCGTTGCACTCATGATCTTGATCCTCTTCTGATCAAGGAGCCGTGCGAGAGCCCGCAGAGGACGGCTCAGTCTAGCCGGCACGAAGCATTTTGTCGCCGCGTCGATCTGAATCGGCTGGACGGCGCGATCACGCGGGATCATCCTCTCGGCGGACCGAATTGACGCCTGAGGACGCTGCCATGTCGCTGATCAAATCCGCCGTGCTTGTCGTTTCGGTCGTAGGCGGCGCGATCTCCCTTGCAGGCTGCATGCCGGTGGGGCCTGGCGATTATCCGACCTACGCCTATTACGGCTCCTCGCCCGTGGTCTTCCCGAACCACCGCTATCAATATCGCTACGGCTATTATGGCGGCTACCACCCGATCTATCGGCCCTACCGTGTCTACGAACGGCCCCGTGCCAGCGGCTGGCGCAGCGGCGCGACTTCGCCGCTTCCCGCCCTGCCGGCACGCCACGCGTTCAGCGGTCGGCCACCAAAACACCGGTAAACGGCAACTCAGAGCCAACCGGCCTAAAGCTTTGAAAATGTGGCGAAAAAATACAGATGGCAGGAGTGGAGGGAATCGAACCCGCAACCTCCGGTTTTGGAGACCGGCGCTCTAACCTAGTTGAGCTACACTCCTGTATGCCGTCAGGCGGCTTCTCTTGCCGTATTCGCCGCCGGATTGCAACGGGGACGACGGGCGCTTTTGTGTATTTTCAGAGACAAAAACGCCGAAAATGCAGTCGGCTCAAGCCGTCCGCACCACCCGCGCGAACAGCGTGTAGCGGGGATCGAACAGAAAATCGACGAAAAGCCGGGTCCAGGAGGTGTGGACAGCCAGATTGTCGTAAAATTCCGGCGCCATCGCCCGCAGTTCCGGCAGCCGATTCCAGGGCACACGCGGGAAATCGTGGTGCTCGTTGTGGTAGCCGATATTCAGCGCCACTTTGTTGATCGGGCCATAATAGCTCGACGTGTCCTGATCGGGATCGAGCGTGTAATGCTCGGAAATCCAGCGGGCGCCCAGCGGATGCAGCCCGGTTGAGAACCAAAAACAGGCGAACAGATAGACGACGCCGTTGAGGCCAAAGACGTACCAGATCGCCCCGGCATAGGCGGCACAGGCGACATAATTGGCGATGGCCCAACCACTGAACAGGTTGACCGGCGGCACACGATGCACGCGCGAAATCTGCAGGAAGGGGAAGCAGAACAGCCAGATCGCCTTGCGCCACCAGATGTTCTTGACCAGCCGCGCTTCCCATTCGTTCGGCAGATCCGGATCACCGTCATAGCGGCTGCGGCCGGAATGATGATGCAGATGGTAACCACGAAACCCCATGGCGCCCGGCACCACATTGGGCAGATCGGCAACGACCAGCACCACCCGGTTGAGGAAACGGCTGCGAAAAACCGTTTCGTGGGTCGCGTCGTGGATCACCACATAGAGCGCATGATTGGCGAACACGCCGATGCTGATCGCCACCAGCACAGCCAGCCACCAATAGGACAGGCCCAATGTGCCGAGATAGCAGGCGATGACCGTCTGTGCGGCGACGATCCCCAGCGTGATTGCCGCCGTCCAGGGATTGCGGCCGAATAGAGAACGCACCTCGGGATGCGCCGCCAGAATGGCGCGCGCACGCGCCTTATGCGGGTCCTGGCCGGGCATGCGGAAGAAATCGGTCTGCATCGGTCTCGCGATCAAAGGTGCCTGCGATCGAAAAGCTGTGTGCATTGCACACGGGTGGCATCTCTACCCCAGTCACCCAGTCCAGTCACCCCTTGCCCGTCCACCCCGCCGGGGTTCCCCTTATCAAGCGGGTTCCACCCGCACCGCCGTGCCATAGGCCAACACTTCGGTGATCCCGTCCATGATCTCATTGGCATCGTAACGCATGCCAATAATGGCATTGGCACCGCCCTGGGTTGCATGTTCGACCATATGGTCGAAAGCCTCCTGCCGGGCGGTCTCGGCCAGGTTCACATAGACCGACAGTTTGCCGCCGAACATCGACTGCACGCCACCGACGAAATTGCCGACGACGGAACGCGACCGCACGGTGATCCCGCGCACGACACCGAGATGCTGGACAACCTTGTAACCGGAAATGTCATTGGTGGTGGAAACGATCATTGCGAACTCCTGCACGTCAGCCCTCACCGCCCCATTCAACGCCAAAACAAACAAAAAGGGGAGCCGGAGGCTCCCCTTTAATCCGCGATAATGCGGCAATCTTGCGTCGAAATTATTCGACGATGCGATTACTCGACGATCGAAGCGACGACGCCGGCGCCGACGGTGCGGCCGCCTTCACGGATGGCGAAGCGCAGCTTCTCTTCCATCGCGATCGGAACGATCAGCGCCACGTCCATCGTCACGTTGTCGCCCGGCATCACCATTTCCGTGCCTTCCGGCAAGGTCACGATGCCCGTCACGTCCGTCGTGCGGAAGTAGAACTGCGGACGGTAGTTCGTGAAGAACGGCGTATGGCGGCCACCTTCATCCTTCGTCAGGATGTAGGCTTCGGCCTTGAACTTCGTGTGCGGCTTCACCGAACCCGGCTTGCACAGCACCTGGCCGCGCTCGACGTCTTCGCGCTTCGTGCCGCGCAGCAGGCAGCCCACGTTGTCGCCAGCCTGCCCCGAGTCGAGCAGCTTGCGGAACATTTCAACGCCCGTCACCGTCGTCTTCACCGTCGCCTTCAGGCCGACGATCTCGACTTCTTCACCGACCTTGACGATGCCGCGCTCGACGCGACCCGTCACCACCGTGCCGCGACCCGAGATCGAGAACACGTCTTCGACCGGCATCAGGAACGGCTGGTCAACCGGACGCTCCGGCTGCGGGATGTATTCGTCGACCGTCTGCATCAACTTCAGAACGGCGTCATGGCCGATTTTCGGGTTGGTGTTGTCGAGCGCGCACTTCGCCGAACCCTTGGTGATCGGAATGTCGTCGCCCGGGAAGTCGTACTTCGACAAGAGCTCGCGCACTTCCATCTCGACCAGGTCGATCAGTTCCGGGTCATCGACCAGGTCGACCTTGTTCATGAACACCACCAGCGCGGGAACGCCGACCTGGCGCGCCAGCAGGATGTGCTCGCGCGTCTGCGGCATCGGGCCGTCGGCCGCCGACACAACCAGGATCGCGCCGTCCATCTGCGCCGCGCCCGTGATCATGTTCTTCACATAGTCCGCGTGGCCGGGGCAATCGACGTGCGCATAGTGGCGGTTCTTCGTCTCGTATTCGACGTGCGCCGTCGAGATCGTGATGCCACGCGCCTTTTCTTCCGGCGCCTTGTCGATCTGGTCATACGCCGTGAACGTCGCGCCGCCCGTCTCGGCCAGGATCTTCGTGATCGCTGCCGTCAAAGACGTCTTGCCGTGGTCAACGTGACCGATCGTGCCGATATTGCAATGCGGCTTGTTCCGTTCAAACTTTTCCTTCGCCATGGTACTTTCCGGTGTTCCCAAAAGTTAGAATCCGCCATGGGACGCACGTCGACACGGGCGCGGCGGAAAGGCGGCGGTTCGATAGGCAGTTTTCGCGCGGATCGCAAGGAAAATGATTATTTCCGCCCAGCCCGTACCACCGAGAAACGGGCAATCCACGCGTTCTGCGACATTTACATGACCGCACCGATCATCGCCCGATAGTCGTCGAGCGTCGGTTTGCGGGCCGCAGTACGGTTAAAATGGGTATCCAGAGCCGCTTGGGCAACCTCTCCCAGATCGCGCACGCGATAGCCGGCGGCGCTCAGGGTGAGCGGCAGGCCAATGTCCTGGGAAAGGGAAATCACCCCGTCTTTTAGGGAAACGCCGTCGGCGAGCCCCATGGCATGAGCCATGCGCTGGGCCCGTTCCGGAGCGTGAGTCGCGACGAAATCGAGGCTAGCGACCACGCCGATATTGCTCAGGACGCCATGGTTGACGTCCTGGTCGCCGCAGGCGATGGCGATCGCATGGGCCGGCCCCAATCCCTTGTGGATGGCGACACCGCCCATGAAAGCGGCGGCCATGATTTGCAGCCGCGCTTCGGGATCCCGTCCATTTTCGACCGCCCGGCGCAGAAACCCGCTCACCCGACGGATGCCGTCGTAAGCCATCGCTTCGGCCATCGGGTTTTCAGGCGCTGCGAACACCGCCTCAATGCAATGCGACAGCGCATCCATGCCGGTCGCCGCCGTCAGCCGCCGTGGCAAGGTATAGGTGAGTTCCGGGTCACAGATCGCCACTTTCGGCACTAGCAGCAGCGAGGCGACGCCAAGGCCCCGTTCGCTGGGTGTCGGGTGAATGCTTGAGGCCGGCGAGGCTTCGCTGCCCGTGCCCGCCGTCGTCGGCAGAACGATCAGCGGCGCCACGGCTTTCACCTTGTCCGGCGCGCCCAGGTAATCGTCCGGCATGCCGCCCTGAACCGCCAAAATGGCCAGCATTTTGCCGCTGTCGATCACCGAGCCACCGCCGATCGCGACGACGCCATCGCATTTGCTTTCGCGATAGGTGGCAAACGCTTCAAGGACGCCGGCGGATGTCGGGTTTTCCGGAATGGCATCGAAGACGGCGTAATCGCTTTTGCCCTTCAGCGCGCCCTCGACCTGCCCGAGAACACCGCAAGCAGCCAGATTGCGGTCGCTGACCAGCAGCGGCCGACGGACGCCGAGTTCGCTCAAGACTTGCGGCAAAGCTTGGATGGCGCCAGCGGCCAGAAACAGCCGGGGCAGCGATAGAACTGGGGTCACGACATCCTCCCGATTTGTCTTGCCCGATTTGTCTTGGGTGATAGCCCTCCCGCCAAGCTTCGTCCATGGGCGCGTCCACAGAGAACCGATGTCGTTTGGAGCCTATTTGACAAAATGGGATCCCATTGCCTAGGGTCGCGGCACCTGAGGGATGGGGCCTGGAGGGAGCGCCATGACGCAGCAGTCCCAAGCGGTGATGAAAATCCGCGAAATGATTCTGCAAGGGCAGCTCGCGCCCGGCGAACGCCTCGCCGAGGCCGGTGTCGCCGACATGCTCGGCCTGTCACGCACCCCGGTTCGCCAAGCCCTGCCTGTCCTGGCCGAGGAAGGCCTGCTGGTTCCCGCCGGCGCGCGCGGCTATTCGGTGCGCGCCTTCACCACTCTCGAAATTCTCGAAGCCGTGGAAGTGCGCGGCGCCCTGGAGGGCCTTGCCGCCCGCATCGTCGCCGAACGCGGCGCCCCACGCGCCCTGATGCGCACCTTGCGTGACAGCCTCGCCGAAGGCGACGAGATCTTTGCCAAGCGGCATTTGGTGGAAGCCGACGAGGCGACCTACAGCCGCGTCAATCTGAAATTCCACCGCTCCATCACCGACGCCGCCGAACATGGCTTCGCACGCGACACGCTGGAGCGCATCGACCGTATTCCTTTTGCCTCCCCCGCCGCCATTGCCTTCGATCGACACGGCTTGCCGGAAATGTTCGATGCCCTCTGGCATGCCCATCGCCAGCATCACGCCATCGTCGATGCCATCGACAACGGCGAAGGCAGCCGCGCCGAAGCGCTGTTTCGCGAGCACATCTATTCGCAGAAGCGCAGCATGCGCTTGACGCGCGATCAGACCGCCCACAGCGCCGAGCCCCGCCGTCAGCTCGAAGAAGACTGACCAGCGCACTCAAGCCCCCCCATTTCCCATCCACACGCTCTCACAAGAAGGAAGTCATATGTCTCAAGGTCCATTCCGCGCCGATCATGTCGGCAGCCTGTTACGGCCGCCGGCCGTGAAGGAAGCCCGTGTCAAAAAAGCCCGCGGCGAGATCGATGCCGAAGCGCTGCGCGCCGTCGAAGACGACGCCATCCGCGATGCGGTGAAACTCCAGGAAGCCGCCGGCATGCACGCCATCACCGACGGTGAAATCCGCCGCGCCATCTGGCACGTCGACTTCCTCACCGGTTTCGATGGCATCGAAGCGACCAAGAGCGATTATGCCGTCAGCTTCAAAGGCACGGGCGGCGAGACCGAGAGCACCAGCTCGATGATTGCCGTGACCGGCAAGGTCGGCCGTTCCAAGCCGATCATGGTCGATCATTTCAAATTTCTGAAATCGGTGACGAGCAAGACGCCGAAATTCTGCATCCCCTCGCCGACCTATATGCATATGCGCGGTGGCAAGAAGGTGATCGCCGATGCGGCCTATCCGAACCAGGATGAATTCTGGGCCGATATGACCAAGGCCTATCGCGCTGAAGTGGCCGATCTCGTCGCCGCCGGCTGCACCTATCTGCAGCTCGACGACGTCTCCTTCGCCACCATGTGCGATGCCGGCGTGCGCAAGCAGATGCAATCAGACGGGCTCGATCCGGACAAACTGCCGGAGACCTATGCGCGCATCATCAACGGCCTGATCGCCGGCCGCGACGACAAGTTAACGGTGACGCTGCACACCTGCCGCGGCAATCACAACAGCATGTGGATGGCGGAAGGCGGTTATGATTCCGTCGCCGACGCTCTGTTCAACGTCACCGAAGTCGACGGTTTCTTCCTGGAATACGACACAGAACGCGCCGGTGGTTTCGGCCCACTGCGCTTCTTCCCCAAGGGCAAGAAGAAGCTGGTTCTCGGCCTGATCAGCTCGAAGGAAGCAGCGCTCGAGTCGAAGGATGTCCTGAAGAAGCGCATCGACGAAGCCTCGAAATATGTCGCGCTCGATCAGCTCTGCCTCAGCCCGCAGTGCGGCTTCGCCTCGAGCGTGCCGGGCAATCGCCTCACCGAAGAGATCGAGAAGAAGAAGCTCGAACTCGTCGCCGAAGTGGCGCAGGACGTGTGGGGCACCACGGCGCATTGAAAATGAAGATCGCGGCGGGGTTAAACTCCGCCGCCATTTTATCGAGACTCAGAATTTCTCCACCCAGGGCCGCAATTCGATTTCCCATGTCCAGGCGCTGCGCGGCTGGCGGATGACCTGCAGATAGGTCTCAGCGATCGCATCCGGATCGAGCAGAGCATCGGGCGCTTCGGATGGCGGCGCGCGGCCTTCACGGGCGATGCCGCCATCAATGACGAAATGCGCCACGTGAATGCCTTTGGGCGCCAGTTCGCGCGCCATGCTCTGCGCCAATCCCCGTAAAGCGAACTTGCCCATGGCGAAGGCGGCTGATTGCGGGAACCCTTTCACGCTGGCCGAAGCCCCCGTGAACAGGATCGCGCCCTGCCCCTGCCGCAACATGCGCCGCGCCGCCTGCTGTCCGACGAGGAAGCCGGCGAAAGCCGACACGTCGATCGCGTGGCGCACATCCTCCGGTGCAAGCTCCCCAATCGGTCCGCGTGCCCGCGCGCTGGCATTGTAGACGACCACATCGGGCGCACCGAGGGCGGCCTCGACATCTTCAAACAATTTGGCGATCGCCGCCGGGTCCGCCGCATTACAGCTCCACGCCTTCGCGCCTGTCTCGGCGCAGAGCGCCGACAATTTGTCCGCATTGCGCGCCGCGAGACCAACGGCCCAGCCTTCGCGGGCCAAGAGCCGCGCCAGCGAGGCGCTGAGCCCGCTGCCCGCCCCGACGATAAGAGCCGATTTCCGCTCCGCCATATGAACGATCCTTCAACTGCGATCAGACAGGGAGACGCGCCCGATCATGATGTGCCGCATAATCCACCGGCGTCCCCTTCGGAATGATGCCGCTCGGATTGAGCCGCGCGATGGAATAGTAATTGGCGATATAGTGACGCGGCTTCACCGTCGCCATGATCCCCGGATATTGGCAAAGTTCGCGCATATAGTTCGACAGGTTGCGATAGTCGGCGATGCGCTGACGATTGCATTTGAACAAGGGAAAATAGGCGACATCGAAGCGCACCAGCGTCGGCAGCAGCCGCCAGTCCGCTTCGGTGATCTGCGTGCCGCAGAGATAGCGCTGCTTGTCCAGCAAGGCTTCCAATTCGTCGAGCACGCGGAACACGTCGTCGAACGCTTGCTCGTAGGCCTGCTGCGATTGTGCGAAGCCGCAGCGGTAAACGCCGTTGTTGACGTTGGCATAGACCTTGGCGTTCATGCGGTCGATTTCATCGCGCAGATGCACCGGATAGAAATCCGTCTCGTTGCCGGCGATGCCACGGAATTCCGCATTGAACATGCGGATGATTTCCGAGGATTCATTGTTGACGATCTGCTTCGTCTGCTTATCCCACAGGGTTGGCACCGTCACCTTGCCGGTATAGCCGGGCTTCGCCGCCGCATAAGCCTGATGCAGATAGGTGAAGCCATTCACCTCGTCGCCATTGCATTCGGGCCATTGCGGGCGCCGGCCGAGCGTCCAGCCATAGGTGCGCTCATCCGGCAGGCCCCAGCTTACGCTAATCGCTTCGTCGAGCCCTTTCGCCGCCCGATAGATCAAGGTGCGATGCGCCCACGGGCAGCCATAGGTCACGTAAAGATGATAGCGTCCTGGTTCGGCCTGAAAGCCCGAACGGCCGTCGGCGCTGATCCGATCGCGGAACGCGCTGTCCGCGCGCAGGAATTCGCCGGACTTGCCCGTCTCCTGCGCCAAGCGCTCATCGCTCCATACGCCGTTGATTAAGATGCCCATTGGTGTGGTCCTTGCGTGTCCTCGTTCTTACCCCTGTTCTCGCAAATCCCTCCGGCCCCGCCAATCCAAAGGCTTTGCAGAGCAGGGTTGAAAGCTGGAGGATTATAGTCAAGGTAATGCTTAATAGCGCCTATAGGCGCCGCGATATGGCTCATTCTCACGGTTTCGGTTTGAGGTAGGGCCAAGGCGCCATTCTGCGCCGGCTTCAATCAGGTCGCATTCCCATGCTGATGCATCGACTTCTGAGCGATGTCGCTCAACGCACCCCCGACAAACTAGCCCTGCGCTGGGTCGATCGCGACAAGTTCCTCACCTATGCGCAAGCCGTCGAGCAGATGGACCGTATGGCCGGCCTGCTGCACGATTGCGGCGTGCGCAAGGGCGATCGTGTCGGCGTCTTCGCCCACAATGGCATGGATTATCTTCTCGCCATGCTCGGCGCCTGGCGTATCGGCGCCATCGCCGCGCTGGTGAACGTCAAATTCGCCGACGACCTCGAATATTACTGGGCCGATCACGAACCGTCGGTCGTCATCTACACCCACGATTTGCACGACGTGGTGCTGCGCGCCCAGCGTGCCGTGCCATCGGTCAAAACACTCATCTGCATGGACGGCCCGCAGCCTGGCGCCCTGTCCCTGCCCGAACTGATGAATGCCGGTTTCGCACCGCCGCCCGATCCAGGCGATGAAAGTGCTATCGCGCATCTGTCCTACACGTCAGGCACCACCGGCAAGCCGAAGGGCGCCTGCCTTGCGCATGAACCGACGGTGCGGGCCACCCGCTGCATCGCCGAGCGCCTGCAAATCCGCGCCCACGATATTTCGTTCGGCCCGACTGCCCTGTCGAGTTCCTATCAGCTCGTCGGCAATCTGTTGCCACCGCTTTCGGCCGGCGCCAGCATTCATGTGATGGGCAAATGGACGCAATCGACCGGCTGGGACGCCATCGAAGCCGCCGCCGCCACAGTCTTGATCGGCAATCCGACCTTGCTCGACGAAGTGCTGCGGGAATCGGAAACGCGCGGACGCTCGCCCGGCAAGCTGCGCATGGCGCTCACCGGCGGCGGTCCGCTGCCGCCGACCCTCAAGGCCGCCTGGCGCGACAAGCTCTCCCTGCCGATCGTCGAAAGCTACGGCCAGAGCGAACTCGGCGGCTTCGTCGCGCTCGGCTATCCCGAACTCGTGCCCGAGGGTGCCGATCTCGTGCGCATCGGCCCGCCCCTGCCCGATAAGGAAGTCCGCATTTTCGGCGCCGATGACAAACCGGTGCCGACAGGCGAAATCGGTGACATCGCTCTGACCGGCGGCTTCATGAAAGGATATTGGGGCAAGCCGGAAAAGACGGCGGAAGCCACCCGTGGCGGCTGGCTGCGCACCGGCGATCTCGGCGTTATCGATGCCGACGGTTACATCACCCTGCGCAGCCGCCGCGCCGAACTCATCACCGTCGATGGCATCGCCTGGTATCCACGCGACGTCGAGGAAGCCTTGTGCGAACAGGCAGGCGTGCGCCAGGCTGCGCTCATCGGTCTGCCCAATGGCGGCAGCGGTCAATTGCCCACCGCCTTCGTGACATTGATCGACGGCGCCACGGCTGACGGCGAGAGCCTGAAAGCGGCGATCACAGGCAGAGTCGGCTATGACCTCGCGCCGCTCGCCATCCGTATCGTCGATGAACTGCCGATGACGCCAACCGGCAAGATTTCCAAGGCCGATCTGCAAGCCCTCGTCGCCGCGGGAGCCATGGCATGAACAAGCCATTGGGGCAAAAACTGCCCTCGCACTGGTGGTGGGATCTCTCCACACGCGATTTCGCCAGCCTCGACATGAGCCGCATCGTCGCCGTCCTCCCGGTCGGCGCCGTCGAACAGCACGGCCCGCATCTGCCAGTGCGCGTCGATGCCGCCATCATCAATGCGGTGGTCGCGCGCACCGTGACCAAGATGAGCGAAACAACGCCTGTTTTGGTGCTACCAGCGCTCAACGTTGGCCTGTCGCAAGAACACACGGCCTTTCCGGGCACCCTCACCTTCACCCGCGAAACCCTCGCCAACATGTGGCTTGAGATCGGCGCTTCCGTCCGCCGCGCCGGCATCGAGCGGTTGCTGATTGTCAATGCCCATGGCGGCCAGCCGCAACTCGTCGAAATGGTTTGCCGCGAATTGCGTATTCGCCACACCATGCTGGCCGTCGGCACGATGTGGGGGCGGATCACGCAAGAGGACGACCTGTTCGACAAGCATGAACGCACGCACGGCATTCACGGCGGCGAAATCGAAACCAGCGTCATGCTCGCCATCCATCCCGATCTGGTGCGGATGGAATATGCGAAGAATTTCGTCCCGCTCTCGGTCGACCTGGAAAAAGCCGGCGGCCTGCTGACGCCAGAAGGTAAGGTCGGCTTTGGCTGGCAGGCGCAGGATCTCTGCCGGGAAGGCGCCTGTGGCGATGCCACCGCGGCGGATGCGCTACGCGGCGAAATCCTCATGGATCGCGCGTCCGACGCGCTCCTCAAATTATGCGAGGAAATCGCAGGCTTCCCCATGGAACGCCTGCGCAAGGCGCCGGCCTACGCGGCGCCGGTCCGAAGCTGAAGCGTTATCAGGGACAGCTATAGCCGGTCGGATCAGGCAGGCAGCGCGCGCCTGTCTTCAAGACCAGAGCACCGCTGCGGTCGCGGTTCACCCGATCGCCATTCGGCAGGTTGAAGCCGCCGCTGGCATCGGGCGTCACGCGCGCACCGTCAGGCAGAACGAGCTGCCCGCCATCACGCATGATCCGTTTGGCTTGTCCTTGGACCGGCGCGGACGCCGGCGGCGGAGGCGAGGAAGCGCACCCACTCAGCACGAGCGCGATGACGCCGACGGTGATCGAGAGCTTAATCATAGTGCCATTCTGCCGCATCGGCGCTGACGTGCAAGTCTCTTTTAGCCAAGTTCGCCTTCTTCCCAGCATTTTTCGACAGACCAATTTCATGATCCTCCCCATGACCTTCGGCACTGTTCGATCGCAATCGATCAAAAGAAACTCAAAGGCCATCTTGCGCGTTGGGAAGACGCGAATGCATTTCTCGGCTGAAACAGACTTTGCGATCTACCTGTTTTCGTTCCTGTTCATCGGCGGAGCAACGGCGGTCGCCATCCTTCTCGCCTACCACCGCATTAAAGAATGAAGGTTTGAAAACGACGCTTCGATCACCCAGCTTTGACACAGGTCGAGCATGGGTATTTATCTGGTCATCATAAATTCAGTCCCACTTTGACTGAACCTTCGCCACGGAGGTCTCCATGTCACTCATCAAATCCCTCGCCGTTATTTCCACCGTCGCCATCGGCGGCTTTACGCTGGCCGGCTGCGCGCCCGCTGGGCCGAACTACGGATACGGCTATTACGGCCCCTCGGCCGCGGTCTATCCAAGCTACGGATACGGGTATGGCTACGGCGGCTATTATACCGGATACCGCCCAGCCTATCGCTCCTATGGTGTCTATGGCCGATCCTATGGTGGCTGGCGTGGCGGTGGTTGGCGCGGTGGCGGCGGATGGCATGGAGGCGGTGGATGGGCCGGACGTGGCGCCGCCATGCCGTCCCGCGGTGCCTTCACTGGCCGGCCCCTCGGACACCGCTAGATCTAATGATTTGAACGACACAAACCCGGCCCGAGCGCCGGGTTTAAGCGATGGACAAGCCCGAGAAGGACGCCAAGACCAAAGCCAGGAAGGGCATACGCCCATGACCGTCTTCACCAATGGCTTCATATTCGTTGAAGCCGTGACGCATAGGAGATTCCGTTCGCCTTAGCCGTCCTGGAGGTGATTACGGCGGCCCGGCGTCTGGATCGCTAAACTCATCTCGTAATAATGTATTGCGGAATCTGTGACACCTATCGGCGCAAACCTATAGTACCGAATGCTCCGGTAAGAGATGTACCAATCCGGTAGGCACGAGAGGACTTCAATTCCGCGATCTGCGACCGGAAATTGCTGCAATCCATCTCCAGGCCTGCCTTTTGCGCTTCCAGTGCACTTACCAGTTCCTTGAATTGAATCGTTTCCCTAACCAATTCATCTGCCCGAGCCTCAAGCTCCTTCACCTGCGCTCGCATGAAATCCATTTCGATGATGGCAGGCGGAGGATTCTGGTCGTTGTAAACATCGATGCAACTTCCAAAGAACTCTCGATCCGCGAACGCGAATGTTCCCGCAAATTCCTGCCGCATGTATGCGCGATACATGGCCGCCGATTCCGGGAAGGCCAGAAGGAGCTTGTTCGGGATGAGCAACATGGGCCGAAGCCTTCCGCCTTCGGCTAGATATCGAACCAATCCGCTGATGACGCCGGACCAATGCGGATTAAAGATGTCGTCGAGCGCTACAATCCCCTGCTTACAAATCGACTGTTCGGCCAGCTTCAAATCATGAACCGTCGTTCGTTCATCGTGGCCGCCATCGATGGAAAAGAACCTGACCAGGCCATGGTTCGCTATGGTCTCGCTCGTCATCTGAAGCGAGTTTCCTTCGATGACGGTCAAATGATCTCTGCCCCAAAAGCTATCAACGTTTTGAAGAAACTTCTCCTTGTCGCCCTGTCCCGAATTGTCGATGTTCTGATCTTGGTGGCCGAATAAATCGATCGCGACGCCTTGTTCGTTTCCTGCCAAGGCAAGCGCCAGCGCCAGGAAATAACGCCCATGATGGATTCCGACCTCGCAGGCATTGCCCGAAATCCCTTGCTGCGTCTGAAACTTCATCAGCGAATGTGAATAGGTTGCTGTGCTATTCACGAGCCAGCCTTCCACCTGTTCGATCCGGCCCATGTAGGTGTCAAACGACATAGCAACCCTCGTTATGCCCAGTCAGCTCCAAAGAGTTCCGTTCTTAATAAGACGAAGAAGCCGGACCCGATATATGCGGCCGGCGATGCTCCCGATCAACCCGCGCTGTAAATCTTCAAACGGGCAAATGAATCTAAATAGCTGAAATCATTGGAGCGGGTGAAGGGAATCGAACCCTCGTATTCAGCTTGGAAGGCACATATTCTTCTATTTCTGACGTTTACCTAACGTTCCTCTGGATGTCCAAACAATTGTTTTCATAGCCGTTTAATTGAGTTCACATTCCGTTCTTTTCTTGTATATTCCTTTGCCGTGCCTCCCCAGTGCCACCCCGGGATCTGTTGAGAAAGACCGTCAAATGCCCAAGGCCCGACTATCGAAGCGGGTTGCCGACAGCGCCCAAACAGCCGCTACCGAGTACATAATCACAGACACGGAACTTCCAGGTTTTGGGCTTCGCGTCAGGCCCTCCGGTCATAAGTCCTGGATTGTTGCCTATCGCGCACCTCCCGGGGGCCGCACTGCACCTAAGCGTAAAATGGTGCTTGGCGTCGACACCGCCATCACCGCGGATGAGGCACGCCGGCGCGCGAAGCAAATCCTCGCATCCGTGCGCTTGGGAAGCGACCCGGCGAAAGCAAGAGACGAAGCCCGCGCAATGCCAACCTTCGGCGAGTTTGCGGAGCAGTTCATAACCGACGTCTGCGCCCCGCCCCATTCGCTGCTCAAGCCATCAACAGCCAGGCTTTACACCGACAACCTTCGACGCCTGGCAATTCCCCAGCTTGGAAAGCTGAAGATCGACGCCATCACCCGCGGCGACGTCTCGCGTATGCATAGGAAGATCGGCGCCTCACACCCGACCAGCGCGAACAATGTCCTGGTGACGATCGCGGCCATGTACAAGCAGGCCGTTGTCGAAGGGCTAGTACCAGAAGGAACGAACCCAGCCCGCGGCGTCGAGCGATATAAGACCAAGGCGAAAGAGCGATTCCTCACCACCGTGGAGCTCGCGCGACTTGGCGAGGCCATCCGCACGGCCGAGACTGCCGGCCTGCCTTGGGCGCTCAACGATCTCAAGGACCCGACCAAAGCCAAACACCGCCCCAAGCAGTTCGAGAATACGATCGTCGTCGTGCCACGCGACGTCACCGCCGCGCTCCGACTGCTGATATTCACCGGCTGCCGAAAAATGGAAATCCTAGGCCTGCGGTGGAGCGAGGTCGATTTCGAGCGCGGGATATTGCTTCTTGCTGAGACCAAAACCGGTCGACGCACCGTAGTGCTCAATGCGCCGGCGCTGGCCATCCTCAGCGAGCAGGATCGATCGAGCGAATACGTGTTTCCTGGTGAAGATGTCACCGACCATCGCCAAGACATCACCGGCTATTGGTATCGGATCAGGCAACATGCTGGTCTGAATGGAGCAGACGGTAGCGAGCCGGTACGCCTGCACGATCTTCGCCACTCCTTCGCATCGTTCGGCGTGTCAGGTGGCATGGGGCTGCCTATCGTAGGCAAGCTGCTCGGCCACAGCCAGGCCGCCACGACGAGCCGGTATGCACATCTCGACGCCGATCCGGTGCGGCGCGCATCCGAGCGTATCGGCGCGCGGATAGCTGCGGCGATGTCACCTGAATTATCCGAAAGTGAAAATGTAGTGCGGCTGAAAAATTGAACCATCATCATGCACAGCCAACAAAAAAGAATTCAAAGCGGCTGTTGCAAACGGCGACAATTTGAGCCCTATGGAGAGCACCCTAAATTACGAATGGGTGCAGTATGCAAGCCAATGCCAATGCTATCAAGCTTCTAAGACGTGCCGAAGCTGCTGACTATCTTGAAAAGACGCACGGCCAGCCGTGTAACAAACAATACCTAGCAAAACTCGCCGTCACCGGCGGCGGTCCTGCCTTCCGCAAAGCAGGAAAATTCCCGCTCTACTCCCCCGCCGACCTTGATGCATGGGCCCTCGCCCGGCTCTCTCCGCCAGTGCATTCCACGGCGGAACTGCCACGGCGCGGAGCCTAAGCCATGGCAGCAATCGTCCCGTTTCCATCGAGCCGGCGCGTTGCGATGGTGCAACGCCTCGCGCGTCAGATGCTCAGCTATAAGCAGGCCAGCGCCGACAAACTGCTGGCGTCTCGACTCAAGAAGATGGCTGAGACACTGTCCGCGCATGGCGTCCCTGACGAGCTTGCCAGTGCTGATGTCGACGCCTTCCATGCGGCTGTGCAAGCCGAGCTATGGCGGCAGACATTTACGCCTGAGCGCCCACATGGCGGTGCTGCATGAGAGGGCGGCACGACGCGACCGGCCGATCTACCGGAAAGCCAGCTGACAAACGTGATAGGAAACTCAATAGCCCGCCCAAGGGCAGCAAATGGACTTGGTTCACCGTTGAAATGATGGTCTCGCCTGCGTGGCGCGAACTCAGCATCAATGGACATCGCGTTCTTCAGAGGATCTGCATAGAGCATGCAGAACATGGCGGTAAAGCCAATGGGACGCTGCCCGTCACCTACCGGGATTTCATTGAACACGGTGTGACAGGGAAGCATCTGCATCACGCCATTGTCGAGGTCGAAGCCCTGGGATTCGCCGTTCGCGTCTCGCGCGGACACCGCGCCTATGGAGCCGAGAGCGGCGTCCCGTCTCTCTATCGGCTTACATTTGTCGGTGTTTCTACTGAGACCGATCGCTGGCCGGCGACCAACGATTGGCGGCGAATAAAAGATGCTTCCGCGGCGAAGCAAGCCGTAAGGCAGGCACAGCAAATAGCCGACGAGCAGGCCCGCGAAGATCGCGCCAGGCGCAATCCGCCAACGCCGGCCAAGTCGCCGATGGGTCTTCAGGAGGCGCTTTCATGACCCTCCCAAAAGAATTTCCCCAGATGGACAAAAGTCCATTGGTCCCGATGAACAAAAGTCCACTACAGGGAAAGTCCCTAAATGCAAAAAGCTCAACAAAACCCAGATGGACAAAAGTCCACTACTATATAGATTCTGGTTGTGAGCGCCGCGAGTGCGCCACGATCGGCGGTGCAGCATGACCCGCCACTCTCCCCGCGAACCTTTCGACGTCTACGCCGGCCGCGTCCGTGTCGGCCGCCTTGAGCCGACCGAGTCCGGCGTCCAGGCCTATGTCGTCGATGATACCGACGGCGGGCTCCGGTTCGTTGGCACAGCTCCAACCGCCAAGGAGGCCCAGGGACTGATCACGGCGGCACGCGCAGGCGCGTCCGCCCGTTCGGAGGAGGCAATAGCGCCATGATCATGATTTCCGCCATCGGCAGTCAGGGGCCGGTAGCGATCGTCGCCACTGACAATCAGCAGCAGCATTCGGTCCATGCGATCAGCCGCGCGCCCGAATACGAGGGGCTGCACCAGGCCCTGGCCGCTATCGACCCTGGTATATGGGAGAACCTTCAGACGCTGCTGCGCAACCATCCCGCAGGCATAACTTTCACCCTGCTCGACGAAGTCGGTAGACGGCGCATAGCCGACGCTATCCGGCTTGAGAGAGCCCGGCGTGCCTTTGAGGCGGCCCGGAGGGCGCCAGATGCCTGAGGACGATCACCGGATATCTCTGCCCGCACCAGAGTGCGACGTCCTCATCGGCTTAGCCAGGATAGCTGCTTGGCTCGGTCTAAGCGCCGGCCAATGCCGGCAGCGGATAGAGAACGGATTGATCCCAACATTTCGCGTCGATCGAAAGCCCACGGTTTATGCTTTGAAGAGCGAGATCAATGCAACTGCACGAGAGGCCCGGGATCGAGCAAAATTGGGGGCAAGCTCAGTTTTGGGCGGACGCGAACCAATCAGCCAGGACAGCGGCGGCCGCGGATCGGACAAGAAGGGCTTTGCCAGGGGGTAATTGTCAGAATACACCCCGAAAGGGGCTATTCTCACAAAAGGGGGCGAAATGAATCGGCAGAGATTGAATAGAAACGATCGTCTTTTGCTTGCTGTCTTTGGCAGCATGCTGTTCGCGCTCATTTTGATCGCGTTTGCGCCCATCGGGGATGAGGCATCGCTGAATGTGCGGGTTTGGGCCGCTGTTGCCTCTCCGATTTTCATCGCTACCGCAAGTACCTTCATCGCTGCATTTGCCGGCACGTGGGGCGCGCAGCTATTGGCCGAGCGAACCGCTAATCGCCGGCTGATGCTATCAGAAATGCGCGGGGTTAATGCTGCTCTTGGTTTGGCTTTTAATATAACAAACACGTACATAGTTTTAAAAAAACAGTATGTGAATCCATTGGTGGAGGCCTATGAATCTCAGAATGTCGCCAGAAAGGCTCACCCAAAAGGAGAGCCTTTCCATTATCGCCTAGACCTATTGAACCTAACCCCACCGTTTTCACCGATCGACGAACTGCGCCAGATTTTGGGAGAGAAAATCACGCCTGACGGTAAGGCTCTCGTTTTACTAACTCCGTTGGTCCAAAGCATCCAGGGAGTCGCGGACACGCTGACACGCCGAGACGCTTGGATTGCCGAAATCAAGAAGCTGCCCGATAGCTCGGATAAACTCAAAGCGGCAATGTTCTTCGGCCTTCCGCAGGAGGGAGGCCTTATAGATGACCGCTATCCCACTTTTGTGAAGGGCCTTAAGGACCAAACGGACGACTGCATTGCTTTCAGCATTCTTCTAGCAGAAGCATTGCTAAAATACGGAGAACGCCTCGCCATGTTATACGGCGAAGGTGCGCCTAAGATATCGAAAGCACACTATGGCAAAGCGAAGAGCCTCTTACCGGATATGACATTGTATCAAGACTGGATCGCTAATTGAGTTTATTTCTCCCTGGAAGCCAGAGGCTTTCGCTCACTTAAAAAGATGGCGAGTTCGGACCGCTGATCTTTTCATTCGAAACTCAAGACTTTTGCATAAACCCTTGACGCTCGGCTTATCAACGCATTAGCTCATGCATAAGATACTTGCATAAGTGGAGTGCCAGATGGCGACCTATGGCTATGCGCGAGTTTCAACAGACGGTCAGACGCTCGACGCGCAGTGTGACGCATTGCTGGCGGCCGGTGCTCAACGTCTCTTTCAGGAGAAAGTCAGCGGCGCAAAAGCCGATCGGAAGGAGCTTGCGCGCGCCATACGGATACTCGATCAAGGCGATCTTCTTGTCGTCACGCGGCTCGATCGATTGGCTCGATCCACCCGAGATTTGCTCAATGTTCTGGCCACAATCGCAGAGAAAGGCGCCGGTTTCCGCTCATTGGCAGATCCATGGGCAGATACGACAACGCCTCATGGTCGCTTGATGCTGACCGTTCTTGGCGGCCTGGCCGAATTTGAGCGAGAGCTCATAAAATCACGCACGTCAGAGGGGCGATTGAGGGCGGCTGAGCGCGGCGTGCACATGGGGCGGCCGGGCAAGCTATCTCGACATCAGCGTGAAGAAGCTCGCCAAGCCCTGGTCAATGGCGGGGCCACACAAGCCGATCTGGCAAGGCGTTTCAATGTCAGCCAAGCAACGATTTCGCGCCTAGCCATGACGGCGTAATATCAGCGAAGTTGCTTGATAGACGGCAGCTATCGGCGCCATTTCAGGCGACAATCGCCATTAGCCCAAAATATTTTTCAGCACTCCTCAGCGCGCATTAGCGCTCCTCAGCAGCGCTCAGCATGAGGGAGCGTCGCGCAGGCGGTGACGGGCCTTGTCGACGTGCGCAGGCATGGCATTTTCGTAGCCATGCAACACGCTCGCACCAACACCGCGTCGGCAATCGCCACCACTCGCTCCAAGGTCAGCAACGGAACGCGGCTGCTTGAAAACGTCGATGGTCGGTCGAGCTTAGCCCGACGCTTCCGCGATCTCTATCGTGCTTACGAGGCGGAGATCGGCGGTGCCCTGAACGAGATCGATCGCGGTCTGATCCGCCAGGCCGCCAGTCTCAGCCTACGGGCGGAGCGGATGCAGGCTGCCGTCGTGCGCGGCGAGGAAGTCGATAACGACGCGCTGATCCGACTGTCTGGCGAGAGCCGACGTATCATGGCTTCGCTCAGGACGAAGGCCACCAAGCGCAGGCCCTCGGGCCCGCCGTCGGTCGACGACTATCTGCGGAACCGCCAGGAGGCGCTGGCGTGAAACCTCGCGTTACCATGCGGGAAGCCCTGGCTGATCCGAACTTGTTGGGGGCTGCCATTCCCGGCGATTCTTGGAAGGTCTGGCGCACGCTGCTGATCGCCATGATGGGCGAGGCCTTGACCGATGACGAGCGCGTGATCTTCGAAGCGGTCACCGGCCGGCCCCATGAGCCCGGACAGCCCGTTGATGAATTCTGGGCCATTGTCGGGCGCCGCGCCGGCAAGACCCGTGCAGCGGGCGTTCTGGCGGCTTACGTCTCGACATTGTGCGATCACAGCGGCTTGGCTCCGGGAGAGCGTGGCGTCCTGCCGATCATGGCCGCGACCACGGAACAGGCCGATCGCGCATTTCAGCATGTGACGGGCGTCATCAGTCAGGGAAAGGTCATTGCAGGTTCAATCCTGAGCCAGACGGCCGATCTCGTTCGCCTCAACACCGGCATCGATATTCAGATCAGGCCGGCAAATTATCGAACCATTCGCGGCGTGACGAGCGTGGCCGCCATCGCGGACGAGGTCGCCTTCTGGGCGATCGAGGGGAGTGCTAATCCAGATGCCGCGATTTTGGCAGCGGTGCGCCCCTCTCTGGCAACCACCGGCGGCCCGCTGTTCGTGATTTCCTCGCCGTACGCCCGCCGCGGCGAGCTATGGTCGACCTACCGTCGTGATTATGGCGTGGATGGCGATCGGCTCATTTTGGTTGCCAAGGGAACGTCGCGCTTCTTCAACTCGACCCTGCCTCAGGCGACAATTGACCGGGCCTATGCGCGCGATCCGCAGGCCGCAGCGGCCGAATATGGCGGCGAGTTCCGATCGGACGTCGAGGCATTCGTTACGGCTGAGGCGATCGATGCCGTCGTTTCCCGCAGCGTCCGGCAACGAGGCTTCCTTCACAGCACGAAATACTTTGGCTTCGCGGATCCGAGCGGCGGCAGCCGAGATGCATTCACCATGGCGATTGCCCATGCGGAAGGCGATAAGGCTGTGCTCGACGTGGTGCGCGAGCGCCGGCCGCCGTTCTCACCAGAGGGCGTGGTCGAGGACTTCGCCAAAACCTTCAAAAGCTATGGGATCACATCGATTGTCGGTGATCGCTACTCCGGCGAGTTCGTCAGAGAACTCTTCCGGAAGCAGGGCATCAGCTACGAGGTTTCCGAAAAGAACAAGAGCGAGATTTACAGTGAACTGCTGCCTGCCATCAATTCGCAGCACGTCGATCTGCTCGATAACGAGCGAATGACAGGCCAGCTTGTCCAACTAGAGCGCCGCACCTCCCGGACAGGCAAAGATTCCATCGATCATCCGCCTGGCGGGCACGATGACCTGATCAACGCCGCAGCCGGCGCTTTGGTCAAGGCGTCTCCGCTCGGCCGCCCGCAATACCGCATGCTGGAGGTCGTATGAGACCATGTCCGGTCATGCCGATGATCCGATTGTCGCGCGTCGGGATGCGCGTCGGCGATCGTAGGTCCGCGCGTTGTGCTTTTCCTGCGGGCTCTAGCGATCGAGGGCGGTCCGCTGCTCTCGATCGCACCCAATTCGCCAGCCAGACGGCTGCAGACCGATCTCATTTCCCACGAGGCCCAGAATGCTCGACAAAGTGAACCGGCGTCCAAGCGCCACTTTACCGCTCGACGAACGGATCGTCCTCGCTTTCGAAGGCGATGACCTGACCGTCGACGCTCTTACAGACCTGCTCGCCGAGGTCGATGCCGAATCCAAGATGGCGGCTGAGGCCTGCGAGAAGGCCAAGGAAGCGCTGCTGTCACCGACGTTGCGCCCGGCCGCCCTCGACGATGCCAAGCGGTTTGCGGAGGCCGCTGAGACTCGCCGCGATCGCCTTGCTCTTGCCGCCTCACGGCTGCCCGATCGTCTCGCCGACGCCCGCCGGCGCGAGCAGCGTGCACGGATCGCGGCTGAGCATGAGGCCGCGAGAGCGGAACGGGACGCGCTCGCCGCGGAACTCGCCAGCACGTATCCCGACCTGGCGCGCACCATGGTGGACTTGCTGTCTCGCCTGGCGGCCAACAATCAGCGCATCGCTGCCATCCAGCGTTCCGGATACATGCTCGAGCCGCTGCGCTCGGCAGAGGCTGTGGCCCGCAGTCTGCCGGCTAACTGGGAGGTTCGACCGGCTTCCGGCTTGGCCTCCCTTCTTCTCTGCCACCTTCCTGCATTCACCCCCGACGCGCCGCAATGGCCGCCGCAATCTGGGAGATTTTGATCATGAGTACGCAACGATATGCCGTCGGCCGCAACGGAACCAAGCGCATCCTGCGCGATGGCGAGGTGCTGCGCGACGGGGAGTCCGTCCTGGTGAGCATGCTTGCCAAGGATGGCGCGATCCGCAAGCCATTAGCGATGATGACGGATGCCGAGCGCCAGACGATGCGCGATTCCGTCAAAGGAATGCCGCTGTCCCAAGCTGCGGCTCTGCCGATTTACGATGCTGTGCGCGGGGGCGTCATGAGCGGACGCTCGGCGCCGGAGCATTATGCGCTGATCGACGGCGCCCAGCCGGATCGAACTGCCGCGCAAGACCGGGCCGATGCCTATCGTGATGGCTATGTCGATCGGCTCAGCATGGCATGGAGGGCTTGAACCATGCGCGTCATGAACATCAGCTCGGGCCCGCGCGGCCTCAATGGGGTGGCCGGCACAGTTTTGCTGCAGCCCGGTGAAAGCCAGGACATCGAAATGACCGAGATCGAGGAACGCAGCGCCCGTAGGACGGGCAATTTCCATTTCGGCACCGGAAAACCTCCGGCCTCGACGGAAGCGGAACTGCGCGAACGCTTCGCCGGGATCTCCTCCCAGCAACAAGCCCAACGATGGCCCATTGAAGAGGTTAAGCGCCGGCTTCAAGAAAGGGGCATGCTATGGTGACGTCAACGTGGCCGAACCGCATGCAGGCCTTCGAAGCCGGCCTGCAGCATCTGTTGCTCGTCGAGCCTCCTCCCACAAGCGATCGTCTGCGCGCGCTCGTCGAGCAGCATGAAGCTGATTTCACTCAGATGCATTCGGCGGTGAACCGAATGCTCGATCGAGCGGCGACCTCGCCCCTCATGGGCGCCCTCGTCGATGGCGGCGCCAGCATGATCGCCGAGAAGATGGACAAGCTGCGGACGCTTTTCGAACAGGTGAAGGCGCGGGTCGACGGCAATTCAACAGAAGGAAATGCATAATGGCTGAAAAACGAATTGGTCAGTTCGTCTATCGCTGCGAACCTCTCATGGGGCGAGAACCGTGGGCCTTGCTCCTTGACGTCAAAAAAGTGCTCGCCCCGATGGGTGGCATTCTCGGCGCTTCTTCCGCCGATGGCTTAATGGACGCCACGCGCCTCATGGCCGGCGAATTGTTCAACGCGCTTGGCGCCGTCGATGATCAGGCCGTCCTCGACCTCATGGAGCGTCTTGTCGGCATGTGCAAGGTCGATGGTGCCCCATGTGTTTGGGGCGTCAAACCTCAGAACATGAGCGATACCTTCGAAGTCGTTCTCTTCGTGCTGAAGGTGAACTTTGAAAGTTTTTTCAGCGAAGGCCCGGTCGCCAAGTATCTGAAGGCGGTCGCGGCCTGATCTCGGATGAGGACTATGTGCGTATCGCTCCCGATCTCGTTGACTACCCACTCATCTGGCGCCCGATCCTCGCCGATCCGCCAATCTACAGCCTTGCGGAGTTCCAGCGCATGACTGTGGAAGAAGTGCTCATCGCGAACCAGATCCTCGATCTTCGCAACGAGATGCACGCGCGCGCCCTCGCCGAGGCCGAGCGGGAAGCCCGAAACAACCAACAGGCAGGCCGATGATCAAGGTCACCACCAAAATTGAGCGCAAGGGTAATTCGAAAGAGGCGTTCGATAAGATTGTGAAAGCTCTCACGACTGGCCCCAAGGGCGTGAAAGTCGGCTTTCCGGCAGGCACAACTGACAGCAGGATCGTCGCCTACGCGACTTATAATCACGAAGGTACGAACCGCGCCAAAGGTGATGTGTTTTTCAAAGGTGGCAAGTTCGGTATCTCAGGACCAACTCCGCCGCGCCCTTTCATTACGCAGGCGATGTTTAAGGGGCGCCATGCAATTCGGCAAAGAATGCGCAATGGCGCGCGTGACATTTTGAATGGCACGAAGACGCTTCAAGGCGTCCTTTCCGAAGTCGGAGAGCTTGGCCAAGGCCTGATCCAGAAGCAAATCGCGATGGGGATGGGGCCGCCAAATTCACCGATGACGATTGAATTGAAGGGTAAGGGTAAAAAGCCCCTGACCGATCAGGGGATGATGCGCAGTTCTGTTCATTGGGAATTCGAGAAATAGGGCTAGCCGATGATCATTGATGAACTGATCTCCAAAATCTCATTTCAGATTAGCAGCCTTACCCCACTACGGCAGGCAAACTCAGCGCTCGATCAACTGCAGCGGCGTATGGCCCATGTAATGAGAGTCGGCGGCCCGTTTGAGCGGGCTTTGACCGGTAATATAGGTGGGGCTGCTTTCTGGCTTACCCGTGGCGTGATGAATCTTGCCGGCAGCTTTCGAAACGCTGCCATTGGCGCCGGTCTGCTAAAGGCTGGCATTGGCGCGTCCGCTGTAGCATTCGGCTATTTCGTCACCAAAGTGGCGGCAGCCCGTCGAGAATTGCAGATCTTTGGCCGAGCCAACCGCACGACGCCGGGCAATGTCGAAACCATGGAAGGGACGTTCCGGGCGCTCGGCGTTCCGGCAGATCAGGCCAAAAGCGGTATTGCGGCCATCGCCGGCCAAGTAAACGACAGCATCGCCGACGGCAAAGGTGGCAAACTCGATTGGGGCAAGAAATTCGGCATCTCGACCATCCGAGATAATGGCGTCCGACGCGATCCCGCGGTCATCTTTGATGAGGCGGCGAGGTCTTATCTGGCGCGACATCTGCGCGCGGAAGGCCTCCGCAAGTCCGAAAGCGATGCCAAACTGGCTCTCACGAACGAGCAGAATCCGTCGAAGCGCGCAGCACTCCTGCGTCGCCAGCGCGGTGCCGCCGGCGAAGCGAACAAGCTCGAGGTACAGAACACCGAACTCGCCAAGGGCGCCGGATTCACGCAAGAGCTGATCGGAACGCTTCGTGGTCTCAAATCCATGGGCGATTACATCGGCGCTCAGATCCAGGCCAAACAGGACCGGCCAGGCCGCACCGCGGTCGACGAGGCCAACTTCGCCAAGTTGGCAAGGGCCATGGATGACGCCACCACCAAGGCCGGCACGCTGGCCGAAGCGATGGCGAGCTCCGCAGCCCCGGCGATCACGACGTTCATGAACGGCGTCAACGGCTTCCTCGACGACATGATCGCGAAGGGCAAATATCTTGGCCTGATCCGCAATACCCCGTTCGACGAAGAGCAGCGGCGCGCCCAGAACCGTGCCGCCAACTCGGTCAACGATCGTGCCCGCCAGGACCCGGCCACGATGCGCGCGGCAGCTGCGGCCCAACAACTGAAGGAACAGGGATACGGCGGATCGATCCTGTCGCAACTCCTACCGTCGGCGAAGGATATTCTGGTCACGGCTCTCGACCGTTGGAGCAAAGCGCAGGAGTTGGTCCAGAAAGCCGCGACCGATCCCGCTGCGGGGCCGGATGGTCTGAAACAGGCAGCAGAGATTCTGAAATCTGCTGGCGAGGAATTGAAGAAAGCCTATGCCGAGGTCGAGCGTCAGGGGCCGAACAAATCCGGCCGGAACACGATCGAGCAAATCGGTGACCTGATCCGTAAGATTGATCAGCCTAATCAAGGGGCAATCCAGTCAATCATCAAAATGCTCGGCTCGGAGGCGGCGCGCAGGCCGGACATCTCCAACTCGGGCAACGATCAGCGCACCTTCGGATCAATCACGATCCATCAGACGGTGACCGGCGCAACAGCCCCTGGAGCGGCAGCATCCGCGGTCCGCGGCGCTCAGAACGCGCTGGGACCAACGGCTGCGAAGCTAGGAAGCACGACGGGTGCTCCGAACGGGTTGTAGCCTTAACCAGTTTGTCTCGCTATCCTGCCGCCAAATAGAGGGGCTAATCGTGAAACGCTGGCAATGGGGCTTGATCGCGGCGGCAGCGGCCGCAGTGCTATTTGTTAAGGTAGACGCTGCGGCGCCAAACGGCGTTGATACAAAGATTCAGGTCGCCATGCCTTGGCGCGTACCGATCGATAGTCTGCCAGCCTATGCTATTCGCAATGGCAGCTTGAACATGCAGAACGCGGATACGGCTAAATGGCTCAGTGAGAGAAATGAAGCAGTGACGATCATCGGTTTGCTGCCTTCCTCCGAGGGCCTCTACAACTTCAGCATCTGGCTTTCGTCGCTCGGACGCGACCATCTGCAGGCGGCAACCATTGCGCGGCAAGCTAAGGAGTACGAAGCAGCTAAATGGGCGAAGATCATGTCAATTCCACCCGCGCCGACGGAAAAGTCATATTGACATTAGCGCTTACCTAAGCCTAGCAGTTTGTCGATTTTGTTTTCGGCATTGTCATCTAGATCGGAAAATGCGGCGTCCAATACGTATCGATCCCAGATGCGGCGCCCGCCTATCTTTTTTGGCTTAGGCATCTGCCCACTTTCCACCATCTGATCGAATTTTGTGGTGCTTACACCGATCCAGCGAGCTGCGCCTTCACGGGATAAACCACGAGGCGGATAGGCGACAGGATCAGGCCGCATGTTCGAGCGCATTGCTAATTCTTGACGCAAGCGTTCGGCGATTGGTTCGAAAACGGGTCCGCGCCGCTCAATCAGTTGTTCAACATAATCCAGCGCGCGCTCTATGCGCTCTCTCGGTACTTCTGAACTTGCGGCCGGCCTCATGAGAAGCATCATGCCCGGTGGAGTTGTTGCTAATGAGGCGACACAAAAAATGCCAATGGCTAGATTCGTCTAACTGATCACATGAATTGAGGCGTCGGGTGGAACCTTAGGTATTTCAATGCACTTGTTGCTTCCGGTCGCTGAGTACCACGAAGCTTCGTGAAGCATAAGTCGATTTTAGCGACCCGTCCTGGGCAGATCGAAGAACTCGATCAGTATCTGTCTTAAATCCGTTGGATCTCTTGTTTGGCACTGCCATATGATGAGTGTCCGCCAGCCGCTTATTTCGAGTTCTCGGATCGCGCGCTCATCTCGTTCGACATTGAGTTTGAATTTCGTCTGCCAGAACTCCTCGTGGGATTTAGGCATCGTTGCCTTCTTGCAACCCTTGTGTCGATGCCAAAAGCATCCATGGACGAAAATAGCGGCAGACCTCCGTGGAAACACGAGATCCGGTGTGCCGGGCAAGTTTTTGACATGCAGACGAAATCTTAGGCCCAAGGAATGGGCGATGCGTCTAACTCTAAGCTCCGGCGTAGTGTCGCGTGCTTTAATGCGCGACATCAGCCAAGATCTTCTCTCGATACTTAGGCGATCAACCATACGCTATTCGGCTGCAATTCCTATCGCTGCGTCAAGGCCTAATTTTTTCCGTATCGCCAGGAAGACTGCTTCGGCGACGATCGGCGAAACACTATTCCCTATCATCCGAAAGCTATGCCAGATCGTTGGATGAAACATGTGGCGATCCGGAAATCCTTGAAGTCGCGCAGCCTCGCGAACTGTTATTACACGTGGCTCTTCCGGATGAAGCGGACGAACGGCTTGGCGCGAGCCTTTGTCGGCACCTGTGCCGGCGCGCAAGGTCGGGCATTGGCCGTCCCATGTCAGTCGTGGATGACGCCCGATAGGATCAGTGGAACCTGGAACCACGGATGCGAAACGTCGAGCGACTTCTGCTTTATGCTCGACAATTCTATGGCCGGCGAAGCGACCGTCGTCACTGCGGAGAAGGCGTGCATACTCTGAAGGGCGCCCGCGCTTGGTAATGCGCCAATAGTCGAATTCATCTTCCAAGATGCCGAGGGGCTCCGCTTCGAGAAGATCGGCAATCGCCGATTTGACGGTCGCTGCGGGTCGCTCGAATGCACGAATATCAGCCAACTCCAAGGGAGACTTCGCTTCCTTATCTGTGCCGATAATGAACACTCGACGTCGACGCGTAGCCGCTCCGAAGTCGGCCGCATCCAAAATCACAGGACCTAAAATGTCATATTGGTCAGCGACCTGTTCGACAGCAGTATCTAGAACTTTCCGGGATTCGTCGGAAACCAGTCCTCGTACATTCTCCATAACGAAGAACGTTGGTTCCAACTCGGATACGATTCGAAAAAAATGAGACAATAGCTTTCGGCGGGGATCGCGTATGTCTCGCCGACCTATGTCACTGAAGCCTTGGCATGGCGGGCCCCCGAACACGCCAGTGATCGGACTGCCGACTAGTTTGGTGATTTGGGTCCCTTTTAGTCTTCCTATGTCGCGTAGATGGAGGCTAGTTTTTGGGAAGTTCACAGGAAACGAGGACGTAAGCGTCGCGTCGATGTCGAAAGCGGCGGCGACATCGAACCCTGCATTGTGTGCTCCTAGGGAAAATCCTCCACATCCGCAAAAGAGATCGATCAGTTTCATATATCGTGCCTATCACCCGAGGAATTCAGCAGATTGTATAGCATTCCTGGAATCGGATGGCGATCGCTAAGTTATTATCTGCGCAAAGGCCGGATAGTATCGATAGTAGTTAGTGAAGGCCTCCAGCTTCTCTTCCTCCAGATCGAAGCCCAATGCCTGAACTTCAGCGCGAGTCAGCGGAATACCGCTCGGCAGTTTGCTCTGGAGCGCTCCCGCTTCACGAACCGTAAGCAAAGGTGCAATTACCGGTGCGGGTGGCCTGCAAGGCCAATCTACCGCATCAATTACTTGCCTGGCCGTGGTGACGGCTCCTCGAGTTGGTAAAATTCCGCCAACTGTTACCATTGGCGAGTTGTCTCTGTATATGATCCTGAAGGCTCGAAGAAAGCCGCCCGGCCTTGCAAGATCATTCGCTGTAGATTGCATATAATCGAGTGTAAAGTTAGCAAGGGTCTCCTGCATCCTTGCATCTTTGCATTCAGCCTTTGTGAGCTCTTGCGGTACGGACGAGCCGAACAGGTCTCTTAACCGACCTGGCCTATCGCCGGCGGCCCCGTATTTCATTTCGTGCCCATTAAAGGTCACGAGGATAATGCTGCATGGCGGAGCGTTCTCAATGGCCGATCTGATGTCATCCTTGAGAGCTTCATTGAATTCGTAGTCGTAATCCAGCCAGATTACCCAAGGTCGATTTGAAATCGATTCATCGGCGTATAGCTCTGAAAGAACAATCGAAGATAGGCCGTGCTTAACTCGGACGGTTGCGAAAGGAGAGTTAAACTGTGCTCGCTTATAGCCAACATCGTTAGCTTCGATTGAATACATATCGTTTATTCGAAGCATCTTGTGCGCTAAGATGAAATCGGTAAACCATATCGAACCGAAGCCAACATATACGGCGTTATCCAACTCGAGCTGCGCTTTCAGTTTTTGAATGCCATCAAATACGAGTTGGCGCTGAATAGCTTTGCTGGGGCGAAGGCTATAGTTTACTACATCGAAAGATGCCATTATTCGACTCCGACTAAATCGTCATAGGCATAGTCGAAGGATTTTAGGCCAACATCTCGGTAGGTCATATTGATGTTGCCAAACTCTTGCGCCAGTTTTCGCAGTCGTTGCGCTGATACACTGTAGCCAATGTTAGCCATCTTTTCCGATGTTCGCGTTTGAAATGTTGGAAGATTGACAGATTTCCGCGCGGCGACCGAAGCAATGGGCACGGCCACGGCTTCGCTTTCCTTTTGCTTCGCTTCTTGCAGGGCCTGTTTGCGTTGGTTGGTATACGCGATCCATTCTTTGGATACCTGTCGCATCTTTGGTCGCGCACGCCTGAATACCTCAGAGGATGTGTCGACGCTTCGCTTCGTGGTAGTCAATGGCAATGCCGCGGCATTGGCGGCGGTAAACAGAATGATCCCGATGAAGCCGGCGTACTGATAATGCCATTGTGGCCAGTCATCTGTTCCCCATCCGGTAATCGATGACTTATCGGCTGCCAATACGATTCTTCCGTTACATACGACGTACCAGCCAAATCTTCGGTCGCCTTCGTTACTTTCGTCAGGCTCAATATCTTCTGGTGGAGGGGCCGCCATGCCTCCAATGATTTCAATCGATACAGCGTCTCCATTCACTTCGTCTTCATAGAGCTCTCTCATAGGCTGATATTCATCGCTTTGGCGCAATTCGATCGCCCATCCGGAAATCCATTCTCCGTTGAGCGATATTTTCAAGCCGCGCTGCAAATGAAGCGAATAGTCCCGAGCGATAGTTCGGCGAAGGTTCTGCAGAAATGCCGGACTGCTTAGGGAGCTTTCTGAGCTTGCGGAAAGCTCAGTCACACTTATTTCGACGCCGTCCTCTTCGAGGCGATCATCTTCAATAATGTCGAAATCCCAAGGTGGATCGTTGTTTTCAAGCCATTGATTTACGTCGATTGGAACGGCAAAGGCTAATCTATTCCCATTGGTCTCTTTGAAGGTGCTCCTAACTTTAATGTTGGCGCCGAGCTTGAACACGGCTCGCTTCATTCCGATTCCGTAGACGCCGATACTGTAGTGCTCCTGGTCTGCAGTTGCATTGCGACCAAAACTGAATGCGTGATCGGCAGCTGTATCTAATGACATGCCACCGCAATTGTCTCGAATGACAAAGCGCTCTGATGATGCCTCGATAGATATTTTGTAGCCCGAAAGGTTCGTATTATCCGTTAGCATCATGGGATGACTGCCTTCTCTGCTCCAGGCGCTGTCGATGCTGTTATCGATCAAATCCAGAACGCAGTCTTCAAGGCTAATGTCTCGCGTAATCATGCGAACAAAGAACGCCTTTGTTGGATAAGCGTGCGCAGTCACTTTCTCAATGGTCATCTTTATCCTCGCCCATTGCGTCGTGTTTTGTAGGTATTGCTGCACGCAAGTTAGTTCTTCCCATGGGGTGGGACCACATTTCCAGAAGTCATTGCGGCGCGAATTCTTTCGGCGATAGCCCACGCTATCACCATGACCAATGTGCTATTCATTTTGGTCTCCCCCGAGCCCAAGAGGGAATATTTGCCTAAAATCTTATCGGCAGCAAGCCTGGCGATATCCGACTATTTGCCATCTTCCGGTACTTCGATCACGATCCGTCCCGGCCGTGGACCAGGGCGTCGTCGCGGCTGCATATTCGGCATTGCAGACTTTTCTCGGACTGCTCGTAGAGCGGGATTAATCTCCGGCTCTGCGCGTTCAATAATGGACGGAGGCGGCGGGAACACTGCGCGCTCAACTTCGTCGACGTTGTAGAGGACTGGGCCCAAAAAGTTTGAGGGTCGTATCTTTCCGGCTTGCACAGCCCTTTCTATCGTCGCCGGCGACACGTCGAAGAGGAATGCGAGCGTTTCGATGCGCGCCGCGATCCGGCGATCAGGTCTGACGATAGAGTTGGCAGCTTTTGTCATAACCTAGCGCTAGCCCATCAACACGTGCCTTATAGGAGGAATGCCATCATGAAAGGCACAAGTACAGATGAGCCCATGGTACAGATTACAATCGACCGCAAAGGCAATGTGATCCGTCGAGAGCGCATCGGCCGGCCCTCAACGCCGGAAGAAATAGCAGCAGTGCGAGAACAGCTACTTAACTTAGCCAGAAGCATCGGCCGCCAACTGGCCCGAGAAGATCACGAAAAGGAGATGGCGAAGATCGCTGCAAGGAATGATGTGAAAATGTCAGATGCTGGGTCGTCAGACTAGCCAATGCGTTCAAACATCATCTTCGCCTACAATCCCACCCTGGTTCTCCAGCTTGTCGATCCGCTTGACCTCTGAGCCGTTGAACTTCAGTCAGACACCGGAGCCGGTCGCTTACGCGTAACGGTGCGTTGACGGTCCTTTTGCATATTCATGACCCCCAATACGCAAGGATCGATTTCATCTGACTGTCGTTCTGCAAGAATCTTTGCCTCGATCGAGGGCCAGTGCCAGCGCAGGATTTGGCCCCGATTTATGTGCGGAGCGGGGATAAACCCCGTCTTTCTCCATTCATCGAACGTGAATATGCTGATTTCCAGGCGAGCGGCGGCGGTCTCTTTCGAGACGAAAACGGCTTCGGTCGCGCGCTCCGCCCTTCTCGCCATCATCAGCCTCCGAGTGCTCGGACAGGCCGGCTTGAGAATAATTCCGCGAACATGCTGAGACCACCCGGGACAAAAGCCAAGACTAGCAGTGCGAAAACGAACAGGGACAGGATCGCGTAGAACACGAATGCGGGGAGCCTGTTCTTTATCGGGTCATCCATTATGGTGCTACCGATGAGGTCCTAACGACCTCAAGCTCAGATTCTAAGGCATCCGCGACAGCCTGGAAGGGGGCGGTAAATTCGATGATATAGCCGTCTTTACCTTCGTATAAATCGACAACAGTTCCCAGCGATCCAGCAGGGATTATGCGGTCGGACCCGCCAAATTCAGTCTTCTCGACCTTGAGCCGGACAACAGCAAACAGAGGAATGCCCATCACGAGTTGTCCTTCTGCCGCTTCTTTTGCTTCAGGTTCCGCAGGTCAGCCTCAGCCTTACCGCGACGTAGCTTTGCCATTCCGCTCGCGGGCGAGGCGCCGTCAGGGATTTGCTCTGAAGCACGCTCTTTGGCGTCTGCAATTCTTGCGTCCAGGCTTGCTCCTTTCTTCAGCCGTACACCCGGTCCCTCGCCATTCTCGGCTACGAAGATCACGCCGGCAGCTTCTAGGGCGCGCTGGAGATCGCTAAGGGTCCGAGAATACGGCGCGCGCTTGCCTGCCTCGAAGTTTGCAATCGTCGCCTTAGCGACGCCTGATGCATCGGCGAGTTGGTCCTGAGACCACCCAACCATAGCCCGAGCCCCCCGGCATTGCGCAGCAGAGATATCCACTTTATAGCAACCTTGCATTTTTGATGTTGACTACATCATCCGTATAAGTCTATACCATTAATGTAGTCTTACATCAAAGCGAGATTGCTTATGCCGAACTCCACCGTTCCGGCAGCCGCTACCGGCTTGCCTAAATCCACCCGCCGCCGCGTCATCGCTGGGCTGGCGGCCGCGCCGGCGCTTGCCGCTCCGGCTCACGCCATCCCTGGAGATGCCGATGCCGCGCTCCTGGCCCTTTACGATCGCTGGTGCGCAGCGCGTCGCTCGTATGCGCAAGTCCTTTACGCGTTGGGGAGCGCGCAAGAGCAGATGAAAGCCGCAGGAGCGATCCCTGATGCGGCTCAGTTCCAAAATCAGCCCCGTCGGGCCATTCGCACCTCAGCAGACTGTGGCGATGATTTCTGGCAGGAGCTTCGCGACTTAGCGAACCGTTCTGGCCCGAACGGAACATATCGTTTTCGTCCGGAATCTTATGCCGAGATGGCAGCCCGAGTGGATATCAACGAGTGGGTGCCGTTCGATGCCAGCGAGTGGATCGGCGGTCGCATCCTGATGCAGGATAGCAACTGGATCGCTCCATATAGCCCGCCCTTGAGGGCGCGCGTTCGCGAGATCTTGCAGACTTATCTACCTTGGAAAGCCGAATACGACCGCCTAGCTGCGGCGTTAGGCTTGGACGAGAAGCGAGCCGCGGTGAGGGCTGCATCAAAAGCGGAGAAAAACCTGGCGCTGGAAATATCCGCATTGCACGCGGCAACCCTGGACGGCCTGAGAGCCAAGGCAACGATCGCCGGCTGTGACTACTACGATCGAGAAACGGCCGTTGCTTCGCTGGAAGAGCATATCAAGGCCCGAGAAGAAGATGCCTTCATGCTTTCAGTCATCATCGATCTGGCCGATTGGAATTTCATCAGCGCCGAGGCCCGCATTTTGAAGGGCGAACAGGAAGGCACGTCATGAGCAACCTTCCCGTTTCCGTTGATCTGCTACGCGCCCTTGAAGTCATGGACGTCGTCCCGGCCGGATGCGTCGGCATTCCCGTGCGCGATCATTCGTTCTCGCCGCATCTGAAACCGGGCGAGATAGCCATCGTCGACACGACCGACAAGTCGCCAGCCTATGGCGAGTTGTTCGTGCTCACGTTCATGAGCGGCCGCGGTCCTATCCGCCAGATCGTCCAACTTCGGCGCAGCGGCTTCGCCGGCTCTGATTCCGAGCAGGTTGGCTACTGGTATGCGTTCGCGTTCCGTGGGCAGGAAAAGCCCAATGCGGTGATGATGGACGGACCGCTTAGGCACGACTGTTGGCCGGCGAAATGCGTGGGGCGCGTCATCGGCGTCATTGTCGGCGGTGCGGTCCAATGACCCGCCGTTACGAGCCATCTGAGGCCGACATTTACGATGGCCGGCGCTGGATTGGCCGTGTCTGCACCAAGGCAGATGGATCCGCGGAGGCCTATGTGGTCGAGCCGGACGGTGAAACGCTGCGCTATGTGGCGAAGGCGCAGACGACACAAGAAGCAGCCAAGATCGTGCGGACAGCCGCTGCAAAACCTGAGGCAGTCAAACGCGCATCGTAGTGGCTACTGGATCCAGCCCTGTTGCGTGTGAACGCGCCAGCCTCCCTCCGAGCGTTCTTCAGCAATCAGGGCATCGCACTTCGCACATATCCATTGATCGCCACGTCTGTGTGCTTTGATCTCCATAGCGTCGCTCAGAACCGGCGTGCCGTCGCGGACATTTTCACGGAAGTAGCCGGCGCAATGTCCCGAGCAGCAGGTGATCTGTTTGCCGTGCGCGGCCTTCATGTGGGCTTCCTCGATCGAGTTCCTGTGGATCGTACCGCAGGTTGCTCCGCGCCAGCCATAGACTCCCGCGCGCGGCTGACTCGCCGAGCTTGAATGGGTTGCTGACGAGAAGCGTGCCACCCCGGTGCCGCCCAGCCCCAGAAGCATATCGTGGAGCGCCTGAGCGCTGGCTTATTTATTCATATAAAACAATTAGATAAATTGGAGCGGGTGAAGGGAATCGAACCCTCGTATTCAGCTTGGAAGGCTGCTGCTCTACCATTGAGCTACACCCGCATCTGCCTGAGCAGAATTCGGCTTATAGGCGGGCAATGATTCACGTTCAAGCCAGGAACGGACAATCCAACAGGCAATAAGAACAACGTTCCAACAGGAGCAAATCCCCTGGAGCAACGCCTCAGCATGTATTATAATACATCAAGACCGCGGTTGCTGCGGAACTCTGTATGTATTATTTTTCCAAGCACATGAGCTCTCCCTCGTCCCCCTCCTCCGCGCCGCCCAAACCGGCTCCCACCCGGTCCCACGCCTCTGGCAAATCAGAGGAAACGCCGCCGCTGTCGACGGCCGCTTCCGCTGTTTTGAGCGTCGCGACGGTGCCGGATGCGACCTATCTCAACGATCTCGGCCAGCGCGTCCGGCGCATCCGCGCCATTCGCGGCATGTCGCGCAAGGTGCTGGCCAAGACGTCGGGCATTTCGGAGCGCTATATCGCCCAGCTTGAAGGCGGCACGGGCAATGTGTCGATCGTCCTGCTGCGCCGGATCGCCCGTACGCTCGGCATGCCGGTCGAAGACCTCGTGATGGACGCACCGGCCGACTGGCTTGCCGTGCGCGAACTGCTGCGCACTGCCGCACCCGAACGTGTCGCCCGCGCCCGCTCCATCCTCGCCGGCCAGGGCCTGCCGCTCAACATGCAGGCCGACAAACTGCCGTCCGATCGCATCGCTTTGATCGGCCTGCGCGGCGCCGGCAAGAGCACGCTCGGCGAAGTGGTGGCGCGCAAGCTCGGCTGGAAATTCGTCGAACTCAACAAGGTGATCGAGCGATCGCTTGGCCTCACCATCACCGAAATCTATCGGCTCTACAGCCAGGACGGCTATCGTCGCGCCGAACTCGCGGCGCTGCGCGAGTTGATCAACACCAACGAGCCGATGATTTTAGCCACCGGCGGCGGCATCGTCGCCGAGCCTCTGTCCTTCGAACTCCTGTTGTCGTCCTTCTATACGATATGGGTCAAAACCACTCCCGAGGAGCATATGAAACGCGTGCGTGACCAAGGTGATTTGCGACCAACAGCCAGTGACCGCAACGATCGCACCGCCATGCAGGAGCTGATCGCCATCCTGACCAATCGCGAACCGCTCTACGCCCGCGCCAATGCGACGATCGACACGGCCGGCGCCACCCTTGAACGCAGCACCGGCGATCTGATGGCCGCAATCGCACGAGCCGGCCAGTGACTTCACCTGTTTCCGTGAGCCTGCGCGACCGCATCGCGATCGCGACCATCGACAATCCGCCCGTCAACGCCGCCTCGCAGGCCGTGCGCGCCGGATTGAAAGAAACCATCGAACGCCTCGGCGCCGATCCCGCCGTGGACGCCATCGTCATCGCCTGCGCCGGCCGCACTTTTGTCGCCGGCGCCGATATCAGAGAATTTGGCAAGGTACCGATGCTGCCGATTCTGTTCGAGGTCACCGCAGCGATCGAAGCCTGCCCGAAGCCGGTGGTCGCCGCCGTCCACGGCACCGCACTCGGCGGCGGCTGCGAGATCGCGCTTGCCGCGCACGCGCGCGTGCTGCGCAAGGATGCCAAGCTCGGCCTGCCAGAAGTCAAACTGGGTCTCGTGCCTGGCGCCGGCGGCACGCAGCGCCTGCCGCGCTTCACCGGCATCGAGAAGGCCATGGAGATCGTCTCCAGCGGCCGCATGATCGACGCGCAGGAAGCCCAGACCTATGGCCTCGTCGACGTCTTGACCGATGGCGATGTGATTGAAGCTGCCGCCGCGCTCGCCAAGAGCCGTATCGGCACACCGCTCACCCGAACCGCCGATCGCCCGGTGCCAGCCTTCGATGCTGAGGCCGCCAAGCGCCAGCTCGCCGAGATCGACCGCAAGGCGCGCGGCCAAATTTCACCGAAGGAAGCCGCCAACCTCGTTCTCGCCGCACCGCTCGTCTCGGTGACCGACGGCATCAAGCTGGAGCGCGAAGCTTTCCTGCGGCTCACCCATTCCGAACAAGGCATGGCGCTGCGGCACATCTTCTTCGCCGAACGCGATGCCGCCAAGGTCGATGGCCTTGATGGTGTGGCGCCCCTGCCCGTGACCACCGTCGGCATCGCTGGCGCTGGCACGATGGGGGCCGGCATCGCCGTCGCCTTCACCGATGCCGGCTATAAGGTGATCGTCGCCGAGCGCGACAGCGCTGCCGCCACCGCCGGCAAGGGCCGTATCGACGCCATCTATGCCCGCACCGTGAAATCCGGCCGGTTGAGCGAATCCGCAGCCACCGAACGCCTGTCGCGCATCGACGTGCGCGACACGCTGGAAGCGCTGGCGCCGAGCGATCTGATCGTTGAAGCCGTGTTCGACGATCTCGAGGTCAAGCGCACGCTGTTCCAAACCCTGGCGAAGATCGTGCGGCCCGATGCGATCCTCGCCACCAACACCAGCTATCTCGATCCCGAATTGATCGCCGATGTCACGCCGGGCCCCGATCGCGTCGTCGGCATGCATTTCTTCGCGCCGCCCAACATCATGCGCCTGCTGGAAGTCGTGCGCTGTGCCCGTACGCGACCGGACGTTCTGGCGACGGCGCTCGCGCTCGGCAAGAAGCTGCGCAAACTGCCGATTGTCTCCGGCGTCTGCCCGGGCTTCATCGGCAATCGCATCTACGCCATGTATCGCCGCCAGTGCGAATATATGCTGGAGGAAGGTGCAACGCCGCGCCAGATCGACGAAGCCATGGAAAGCTTCGGCCTGCCAATGGGGCCGTTCCGTGTCTTCGACATGTCCGGCCTCGACATCTCCTGGGCACAGCGCAAGCGGCTTGCGCCGACGCGCGATCCCAAAGAACGCTACGTCAGCATTGCCGACCGCATTTGCGAGGCCGGCCATTTCGGCCAGAAGACCGGCGCCGGCTGGTACGCTTACGAGAACGGCGAACGCAAGGAGCATGCCTTCGTGCGCGGCCTGATCGATGAAGCCGCCAAAGCGAGGGGCCTGCCGCAGCGCAACCTCTCGCCGGAAGACATCCGCATCCGCCTCGTCGCCGCCATGGCGAAAGAAGGCGCGCAGGTGCTGCGCGAAGGCATCGCCCAGCGCGCCTCCGATATCGATCTCGTCTTCGTCAATGGCTATGGCTGGCCGAATTGGCTGGGCGGACCGATGTTCCAGGCCGACCTCATCGGCGCGCCCCGCATCCTCGCAGAAATCGAGGCCATGCAGACGCGCGACGGGCCAGGCTGGGAAGCCGATGCGGCGATCACCGATGCTGTTCGCAACGGCACGCCGATGTTTTCAACCGAATAGTCAGCCGCGCTTGTATTTCGTGGCCGTCGCGTAGACACCCTGCGCGAACAGGCTGATGTCCGTGTTGACGGCGACGAAGAGCGCACCGAGATCGAGACAGCGCTGGGCAAAGGCCTCGTCGGCCATCAATATGCCCGGCGCCTTACCCACGGTGGCGATGCGCTTGATGCAATCCTCGATGGTCGAGCGCACTTCGGGATGGGTGGGATTGCCGAGATGGCCGAGCGCCGCTGAAAGATCGGCCGGGCCGATGAACACGCCGTCGACGCCATCGACCGCCGCGATCTCATTGAGATTGTCGAGGCCCTTACGGGTTTCGACCTGCACCAGCAGACAGACTTCGTCATTGGCGCGTTTGAGATAGTCGGGCACCTTGCCGAAATAGGTGGCGCGGGTGAGCCCGGCGACACCCCGTACGCCCAGCGGCGGATAGCGCACGGCGGCGACGAGCTGCTGCGCCTGTTCCACCGTCTCGACGATCGGTATCAGCACTGTCTGCGCGCCGATGTCGAGCACCTGTTTGATGAGCGACGTCTCGCCGACCGGCGGCCTAACAATGGCCTGCGACGGCGATCCCTTCATCGCTTGCAACTGCGCCATGATCGAGGGAATGTCGTTGGGCGCATGCTCGCCGTCGATGACGAGAAAATCAAACCCGGCCCCGGCGCAGAGCTCCGTCGTATAGGGGCTTGCCAAGGACTGCCAGAGACCGATCTGCGCCTGTTTCGCCTTGATCGCGGCTTTGAAAGTATTGGTCATCGACGGCATGGGATCCTCAAGCGAAATGGCAGCTCACGGTCCCCCAGGGACCGTAATCGGCATGGAACGTATCACCTTTACGCGCTTCGATGGGCCGGATGAAGGAGCCGGCCAGCACCACATCGCCCGCTTCCAGCGCCCCGCCCCGCTCGGCCATGCGATTGGCGAGCCAGGCAACGCCCATGGCCGGATGATTCAGCACGCCGGCCGCAAGGCCCGTCTCCTCGACCTGGGCATTTCTGAAAACGATGGCGCCCACCCAGCGCATATCCGCCTCGGTCGGCTTGAACGGCCGGCCGCCCAACACGATACCGGCGTTGGCCGCATTGTCGGCGATCGTATCGAAGACCGTGCGCGTCACCTTGGTCTGCGGATCGACGCGCAGAATACGGGTGTCGAGAATCTCCAGCGCCGGCGTGACGAAATCGGTCGCGTTGATAACGTCGTAGAGCGTGCAATTCGGACCCGCGAGCCGCGATTTCAGCACGAACGCGAGTTCGGCCTCAATGCGCGTAGCGATGAAGCGATCCGTCGGGATATCGCCCGCATCCTGAAAGAACATATCGTCGAGCAGCACACCTGAATCCGGCATGTCGATATTCAAAGCCGATTGCATGGCCTTGGACGTCAAACCGATTTTATGTCCCTTGATCGTGCGCCCTTGCGCCTTCTTCATCTCGATCCAGGCTTGCTGCACGGCATAGGCATCGGCCATATCCATGCCAGGGTGATCGAGGCTGATCATCCGGATCTGCTGACGCGTTTTTTCCGCCTGTTCCAAGCGCTCGGCGGCGGCTTTGGCTTGCTCTCGCGTCAACATCATCGATCCCTCACACCGCTTCGTCCTCGATGCCATTGCGCAGGACACCGATGCCCTCGGCCTCGACTTCGACGACGTCACCAGGCTTCAGCCAGATCGGCGGCGAGAAGCGTGCGCCCGCACCCGTCGGCGTTCCGGTGACGATCAGATCGCCGGGCACCAAAGTGGTGAATGTTGACACATAAGAGATGAGATAGCGGAAATCGTAGATCATCCGCGATGTGCGATCATCCTGGCGGATTTCGCCATTCACACGGGTCGTCAGCCTGATATCGCCGATCTGATCCTCGCCGGAAAAAGGAACGACCCACGGGCCAAGACTTCCGCTGCGATCGAAATTCTTGCCCTGCGTGACATTGAAACGGGCATGTCGCAGCCAATCACGCAATGTGCCTTCATTGCATAACGTCACAGCAGCGACGTGATCGAGAGCCTGGGCGCGGTCGATGCGACGCCCCGCCTTGCCGATGACCAGCGTTATTTCGCCTTCGTAATCGAGCTGCTCCGATTCCGGCGGCCGTATCAGATTTTGGCCATGGCCAACGAAGGAATTGGGGAAACGCAGGAAGATGCTGGGATAGGTCGCGGCCGTCTGGCCGTCCTTATATTCCTCGTTGCGATCGGGATAATTGACGCCGATGCAGATGATCTTCTGCGGCGCAACGATCGGCGGCAGATAAGTAAGCGCCGACAAGGGGTAGTCGGCGGATGTCTTGAGACCGGCATCCACCGCCTTCTGCAAGGCCTCCGCTTCGATCACGTCCTTCAGGGATCGGTAGCGGTCTTCCAGGCGCGCGCCAAGATTGACGAAACCATCGTCGCGCACCAATCCCCATGTGGTTGTGCCGTCGATACGGCACGTCGCCAGCCTTGCGCCTTGTTGCGACATTCCCCACCCTTGCTTTGCCCTGCCCTGCCTCCGCCCAAACGGACCGACAGGACAGGTCTAGCAAGTCAGTGGTCGACTTCCAAGCCTGTCGGGACCGGCACGCCTTCGCTCTTCAGCGCGACACCGGAGGCAAGCGCCTGGGTCTCCAGAAGTGTGGCGAAATCCATATCGAGATAGGCCTTCGGATCGGGCTTCAAGGTCGCCACGCCGAAATGCGACTGGATCGCCTCGCGGGTCGCTGCCGTCACCGGCATCGGCACATCGAACTTGCGCGCCGCCGTCAGACCGAGGTCCATGTCCTTGCGCAGCAATTCCATGGTGAAGGTCGTCGTCCAATCGAGATTGACGAGAGCATTGCTCTTGTAGCGGGTGAAGGTCGAGCCCATGACGCTGTTGTTCATGAAGTCGAGAAAGGCGTGGCGCGGCACGCCGTGCTTCTGCGCCAGAATGGTGATCTCAGCCAGGTTCTGGATGACCACGCCGAGCATGACGTTATGGGCAATCTTGCAGATACGCGCCAGTTCGCCCTCGCCCACATAGGACAGGCCGGCACGCGCGAAAGCCTCGATATAAGGCTTGGCGGCATCGAAGGCCGCGCGCGGCCCGGACGCCACGGCCGACAATTTGCCAGCCTTCACGCATTTGCCATTGCCAGAGACGGGCACCGCGAGAAACTGCGCCCCCATTTCGCCAAGCCGTGCCGAAATCTTGGCGGAATCTTCCACGCCGATCGACGAGCAATCGACGAAAATCTTCGGCAACGCATTCTTGCCACGGCTGGCGACACCACCTTCGCCGAAATAGACCTGTTCGAGATCCTTGCCGGTCGAGACCATGGTGAACAGAATGTCGGTGCCGGACAAATCCGCAGGCTGATCCACCAGCTTGGCGCCCTTGGCGGCAAGCGGTTCGGCCTTCGACTTGGTGCGGTTCCACAATTGCACATCGTGACCGGCCTTCAGCAGCAATTCTGCCATCGGCGTTCCCATGCGGCCCATGCCGATCCAGCCCAGACGATGTTTACTTGCAATCATATTTCCCTCCATTGGGATTCCTGACATCGGAATTTTTGCCCTTAAAAATCAGCGCTCCAATCGCGCGTCTCGACGATGGTCTTCACCGCGTTCAAGAACGAAGCCGAATAGGCGCCGTCAAAAGCGCGATGATCGAAGCTTTGCGCCAGCATGCCGACGGGGCGCGCGACAATGGCATCACCATACTCGGTCTCGACCACCACGGGCCGTTTGCGGATCGCATCGGTCGAGAGAATGGCAACCTGCGGCGCATTGATAATCGGCGCCGTAAACAGCGTGCCGAAACTGCCGTTGTTCGAAATCGAATAGGTGCCACCCTCAAGATCATCAGGCCGCAACTTGCCCGCGCGTGCCGTCTCGACGAGACGTGCGATCCCGGTCGCAAGGCCAGCCACGTTCAACCGATCCGCATTCTTCAGCACCGGAACGACGAGGCCTTCGTGGCCAAGATCGACGGCGATACCAAGATTGATCTCCTGCGCCACCAAAAGCTCATTGCCATCGATCGACGCATTGACCTTCGGCCATTGCCGGATCGCCAGACAGATGGCGCGCGCGATAAATGGCAGGAAGCTCAGGCCTGTTCCATGCTGCTGCTCGAAATGACGCTTGCGGGCTGCGCGCACAGCGCTTACCGCGCCAAAATCGGCCTCCACCGTCTGCAGCACATGGGGGATGCTCTGCCACGCACGCGTCAGATGTTTCGCCGTCTGCTGGCGGACTTTGTTGAGCGGCTGGCGGTCGCGCGGCCCGGTGATCGGCAGCGGCGGGAAAGCCGTCGCTGGCGCGAAGCCGTTCGCCGTACCTGTCTGCAAGGCCGACTGCACATCGGCGGCGGCGATGCGTGTGCCGCCGCGCTGGCGCACCTGGGCAGCGACCTGCGCCGTATCGAGCCCGTTCTGCGCCATCAGGCGACGCGCGAGCGGCGTCGCACGCAAACCGGGCACGACTTGCGCCTTGCCATAGTTGCGCGTCGGCGTGAACACCTCGTTGAAGGGCGAGAAGCCACGTGAAGCAAGGTCGCCCGTCGTAACCGCTTGCGTAGCTGCGGGAGCAGATGCCCGAGCTGGAACAGGTGCCGGAGCGGCTTTCTTGGCAGGCGGCGTCGGTTCGGCTTTCGCCTTGCTGCGCTTACTCGCCCCTGTCGCCACGCCATCGCCGATCACGGCCACCGTCGCTCCCACCGGCACGGTTTCACCGGCGGCATAGACGATCTCCGACAGAATGCCGGATTCGATGGCCTCCACTTCCATCGACACCTTGTCGGTCTCGATCTCGAACAGATTGTCACCGGCAGCGACTTGATCGCCCACCGCCTTGAACCATGACGAGATCTTGCCCTCGCGCACGGTCTCGCCCAACTGCGGCATCAGAACGTCCATCGAACCTGCCCTGTCTCTCTGATCACCAGGCAACGGAGATGTATTGCGTCTCCAGAAATTCCATCAGGCCTTCGTGCGCACCCTCACGCCCGATGCCCGATTGCTTCATGCCGCCGAACGGCGCGGCCGGATCGGAGACAAGGCCACGGTTCAAGCCAACCATGCCGAAATCGAGCTTTTCGCTCAGCGCCAGTCCGCGCTTCAGATCGGCGGTGTAGAGATAGGCGACGAGACCATATTCGGTGTCGTTGGCCCGCCGCACCACCTCGTCTTCCGAGGTGAAACGCTGCAACACAGCCACCGGCCCAAAGATTTCGTCACGCAGACATTCCGCCGTATCGGGTACATCGACCAGCACGGTCGGCGGATAGAAATAACCCTTGCCGGGATGCACCTCTCCGCCGGTGACAATCTCTGCGCCCTTGGCGACGGCATCGGCGACGAAATGCTCGACCTTGTTGCGCGTCTCCGCATTGACCAGCGCCCCGACCTCGACGCCGTCCTCGAGGCCGTTGCCGACCTTCATCTTGCGCATGCGCTCGGCGAGTTTCGCCGCAAAAGTGTCGTGGACATCGTGATGGACATAGAAGCGATTGGCCGCCGTGCACGCCTCGCCCATATTGCGCATCTTCGCGATCAGAGCGCCCTCAACTGCTGCATCGATATCCGCATCGGCGCAAACGATGAACGGTGCGTTGCCACCCAGTTCCATGGCGCTGTTGACCACATTGTCGGCCGCCGCATGAAGCAGCGTGCGACCAACGCCGGTCGAACCGGTGAAGGAAACGATGCGCACGCGCGGGTCATGCAGCAGCTTGTCGACCAGCGGACCGGAGCGCCGCGACGGCAACACGTTGACCACGCCAGCCGGCACACCCGCCTTTTCCAGAATAGGCATCAGGGCCAGCATGGTAAGCGGCGTATCGGACGCAGGCTTGACGATCACTGGACAGCCGGCGGCAAGCGCCGGGCCGATCTTACGCGTCGCCATGGCCGCCGGAAAATTCCATGGCGTCACCAGAACGGCGATACCCACGGGCTTATGCTGCACCAGGATCCGCGCGCCGCTCGCTGGCGCCCGCATCACCTCGCCGATATTGCGCACGGCCTCTTCCGCATACCAGCGGAAGAATTCCGCCGCATAGGCGATCTCGCCGCGTGCGTCCGGCAATGCCTTGCCGTTTTCAAGTGTAATAATCCGCGCCAACCGCTCCTGATCGGCGATGATGAGTTCATAGGCCTTGCGCAACACTTCCGCGCGCACACGCGGCGTCTGCTTGGCCCAGTCGGCGAAAGCCGCTTCGGCCGCATCGAGCGCTTTCAGGCCGTCTTCGACGGTGGCGCTGGCGACGGAAGTCAGAACCTGTTCGGTCGCCGGATTGATGACGTCGAAACGGCCGCCGTCGGACGCATCAACGAACTTGCCGCCGATGAACAGGCCGGTCGGTACATCCATGATCGGTTTTGCATCCATGGGGTCCTCGCTTTCAATTCATCGCGCGAACGATTTTTTCGACGATGCGCGCCGGTGTCGGCAGCACGATATCTTCTAGATTGTCGGCCGCCGGCAGCGGAATATGCGGCGTCGTGATCCGCACGATCGGTCCGTCAAGATCATAAAAGGTCTCATCGGCCGCAATTGAGGCGATCTCCGCACCCCAGCCCAGAAGACGCGGATTTTCCTCAACCGTGAACAGACGGCCGGTCTTGACGATGGAACCCAGGATGGTCTGCGTGTCGAGCGGTACCAGCGAGCGCACATCGATCACTTCGCAGTCGATACCGTGATCGCGCGCCAGAATTTCCGCCGCCTCGAGCGCGCGCGGCACCATCAGCGCCAGCGCGACGATGGTCGCGTCACGGCCCGGACGTAGGATTTTGGCCGTGCCCAGCGTATCGAGAATCTCGCCATCCGGCACTTCGCCCTTAACCGCATAAAGCGACTTATGCTCGTAGAAGATCACCGGATTGGGATCGCGGACGGCCGCCGCCAGAAGCCCAACCACATCAGCGGGGCTTGATGGCGCCACCACTTTCAGGCCAGGAATCATCATCGACCAGTTTTCGACCGACTGGGAGTGCTGGGCGCCGAAGCGTGATCCCGCGCCATTGCCGGTGCGCACCACCAGCGGACAGCCGAGCTGGCCGTTGGTCATGTAGCGCACTTTCGGAAATTCATTGGCGATGAAGTCGTAACAAACGGCCAAAAAATCGGAGAACATGATTTCGGCGATTGGGCGCAGACCCGTCATGGCCGCGCCCATGGCGGCGCCAAGAATGGCCTGTTCGGAAATCGGCGTGTCGCGCACGCGCTTGGGGCCAAAACGATCATAAAGTCCCACAGTCGCCTTGAACACACCGCCCGCTTTGGCAACGTCTTCGCCGAGGAAGACAACGCGCTCGTCACGCTCCATTTCCTGGGCGATGCCGCGGGCAACCGCCTCGCGATAGCTCAGTTCCGCCACGCCCAGCCTCCATCAGCATAAACATCGGTGCAAAGGATCGATTCCGGCGGCAGACCAGCTGCTTTGCACGCTTCCGTTGCCTCATCGACCTGCTTGGCAACTGCCGTATCGATCGCGGCGATCTCGGCTTCGGCCACACCGAACTCACTAAGCCGTTTGCGATAGAGCTTGATCGGATCGTGCTGAAGCCATTTTTCCAGCTCGCCCTTAGGGCGATAAGCCCCGGGATCGGCGCGCGAATGGCCGGAATGGCGATAGGTCATGCATTCGATCAGCGACGGCCCCTTGCCAGCGCGCGCTTTCGCGAAGGCCGTCTGCGCGATGCGATAGATCGCATCCGCATCATTGCCGTCGACGATGATCCTTTCAAGCCCGTAAGCCGCGGCGCGATCAGCGGCCGGATGCTCGACAGCGGTAACATCGCCAATCGGCGTATATTCCATATAAAGGTTGTTCTCGCAGACGAAGACGACAGGCAGCTCCCACACCTTGGCGAAATTCACCGCTTCGTGGAACGCGCCGATATTGGTCGTGCCATCGCCGAAAAAGCAGACCGTCACATCGTCCTGGCCGAGATACTGCGCTCGCCACGCCGCCCCGCAGGCGATCGGCAGGTGGGCACCGATGATGGCATAGGAGCCCATGACGCCATGTTCGGCCGAGGTCAGATGCATCGAGCCGCCTTTGCCGCGCATCAGGCCATTGTCGCGCTGCATCAGCTCGCCGAGCACTTTCTCCATCGAAACGCCGCGCGCCAGGGTGTGGGCATGACCGCGATAGGTGCAGAAGGACAAGTCGCCCTTCTTCATGGCGCCAGCAAAGCCGGCGGCAATCGCCTCCTGGCCGAGAGACAGATGGCTCGTGCCCTTCACCAGATTCTGCAGAAACAGGTCATAGGCCCGTTTCTCGAACAGACGAATTTCGAGCTGCGAACGATAAAGCTCTCGGCGCTTGTCGATGCCGATATCGTCATTGACGATGGCTTCTGCGACAGTCATGCGGCGCACCTCCCGAGTTTTTCAGTAGCGATTGGCGATCGGCAATTCTTCGGCCGGGAACAGACTGATCACCTGACAGCCGCGATCGGTCACGACCACCTCTTCCTCGATACGGGCGGCCGAGAAGCCATCCGCCGCCGGGCAATAGGTTTCGAGCGCGAAGACCATGCCGGTCTTGATCTCCATCGGATTGTCGAGGGAGACCAGCCGCGAGATGATCGGACGCTCATGCAGCGCCAGACCAAGGCCATGGCCGAATTGCAGGCCGAAAGCCGCCAGCTCGTTCGGGAAGCCAAACTCTTCCGCCTTCGGCCAGACCTTCGCCACCGTGTCTGTGGACACGCCCGGCTTGATCAGCGCAATGGCATTGTCCAGCCATTCGCGGCACTTCTTATAGGCGTCGCGCTGCACGTCATTGGCGCGGCCCACATTGAACGTCCGGTAATAGCAGGTGCGATAGCCCTGATAGGACTGCAGGATGTCGAAAAAGGCCTGATCGCCCGGCCGGATGATGCGGTCGGTGAAATTGTGCGGATGCGGATTGCAGCGCTCGCCGGAAATGGCGTTGATCGCCTCGACGTCATCCGAACCCATTTCGTAGAGCATCTTATTGGCCAGTGCGACGATGTCGTTCTCGCGCACGCCCGGCTTCAGCTCCTCATGGATCATGTGATAGACGCCGTCGACCATGGCGGCCGCCTGGTTCAACAGCACGATCTCGTCGATATTCTTGATTTCGCGAGCATCGAGCATGATCTGCTGGCCATCGACGACCTTCATGCCGACCTTCTGCAGTTCAAAGAACATAGCCGTCTCGGCCAGATCGACGCCCACCTGCATGTCGGCGACGCCGGCCTGGCGCAGCAGGTCCATGACCTCTTCAGCATGGAATTTCATCAAGCCGACGGACGGCGGCACCGTGCCGCGCATGCCCAGCATGCCGGCGCGCCAGCTCGCCTCAGGCAGCCAGTCGCAATAGACCTTATGATGGACGGCGGCGGAACCGAAATCCCAGACGATCGGCTCGTTGTCGCCCGCCAACAAAGCGAAGCGACAGAGCTTGTCACGCTCCCATTCGCCGATCTTGGTGCCGCTGACATAACGGATGTTGTTGACGTCGAAGAGCAGCAGCGCGCCGCATTGGGAGTTCTTCAGCGCCTGCCGCGCACGCCCGAGGCGGTATTTACGAAGGCGGTCGTGATCGACGCGGCGCTCGAAATCGACCGAGGTGTGGCCATAGGCCGGGATGGCGCGCTCCCAGCGCCAGTTCGGCGACAGATCCTCGGGTTTCAGGATATTGGGCCGTAGCGCGTTCGCAATGTTCATAGCCGCCTCTCCTCCGCCACGGCGATGCTACGCCGAGCTTGGCTTGATCGACAACGCGATCTCTTGTGCAATCGTTTGCATATTTTTGATGCCTATTCCTCACCTGTCAATAGGTATCTTTTTGTGTGCGATGCAAAAATAACAAAGGGACTTGGCAAACGTTTGCACGCGCGCTTATTCTGACCTCCCAGGCATGACAGGACTCCCAAGACAGGATTCAAATGCTGAAACGCCGGCGTGCAACCCTGAAGGACGTGGCCGAAAGTGTCGGCGTCCATGTGTCGACGGTCTCCCGCGCGCTCAATCCTGAGACGCGCCATCTCATCACCTCGGACATCGTCCGCAAGATCGCGGCCGCCAGCCGCGCCTTGGGCTATATCCCCAACACCGCCGCATACAGCCTGCGCACCACGCGCACCAAGATCGTTGGCGTTGTCGTACCCGACATCACAAATTCGATCTTTCCACCGATCATTCGCGGCGTCGAAGATGCATTGATGGAACACGGCTATGCCACCGTGCTCGTCAACACCGATGGTGGCATGGAACGCGAAGCCGCGATGATCGAAGCGCTGGCGGCGCGTGGCGTCGACGGATTGGTGATCGCCAGCGTGCATCGCGACGATGGCCGCATTCGCGATCTCGCCACGCAAGGCACGCCCGTCATCACCGTCAACCGCCGCATGGACGATCCGACGATTCCTTCCGTCACCAGCGATGAAGAAGATGGCGTGCGGCGCATGCTTACCCATCTTGCGGCTCTCGGCCATAAGAACATCTGCACTATCGCCGGCGATCAAACGATCTCCACGGGCCAACGGCGACATGATGCCTTCATGCAGATCGCACCAGAACTCGGCATCGAACCAGATCCCGCCAACGTCGTGTTCGCCAGCGACTTCAACGAAAGTTCGGGCGAACGTTGTATGGAGGAATTGTTGGCGCGCGGCGTCGAATTCACCGCCGTACATTGCTCCAACGATCGTCTCGCCATTGGCGCCATATCGGCGCTGCGGCGCCGCGGCCTCTCCTGTCCCGCCGATGTTTCCGTCACCGGCTTCAACGACATGCCGATGGTCGATCGCATCGATCCACCGCTGACGACGATCCGCATTCAGCAACACAAGGTCGGCTATGTCGCCGCAGAACTGCTCTATGAGCAGATGCGCGAACTTTCGAGCCGCCCGGTACCGCAGCATATCGTTTTGCCGGTCGATCTCGTGGTGCGCAGCTCCACCGCGCCGCCTCCCGCCATCGCCAGCAAAACGGTTCGCCGCACGGTCAAAGATCGGACCTGAGTTTCAACTCTCAATATCTCGCCAAAGGATAGCGATCCATGATGCCTGTCCTGTCTGAACACCTGCGCGCCTTGCTTGAAACCGATTATCCTCGCTTCTCGGACGGCGAGATGCAGCGCCGCCGGACGGCGGTTGCCACGACGATGGCCGAGAACAATGTCGACCATCTGATTTTCTACGGCGCCCACCGCGCTGGGTCCGCTGTGCAATGGCTGACTCAATGGATGGTCACCAACGAAGCCGCCGGCATCTTCACGCCCGGTGAGCGCGACACGGTCTTCATCCACTACTTCAATCATCTGCCGCTGGCACGCCGCATGGCACTCGATGCGGACATGCGCTGGGCTGGCGAGAACACCGCCGCCAATCTCATCGAGGAGCTGATCAAACGCGGCGCCAAGCCCGGCCGCATCGGCATCATCGGCCCCTTGGGCTTCGATGCCCATGCCGCGCTCAGCACACGCTTTGGCCCGCTGGTCAATCTCAACCGCGCTTATGTCAATCTGCGCCTTGTCAAATCGGCAGAGGAACGCGACTGGTTCAGGATCGGCGCTTACTTTTCCGATCTCGGCATGGCAGCCCTGCGCGATACGGCGCAACCGGGCGTCAACGAACGCGAACTCGCCAATGCGATCGAGCGTGCTTACGTCGGCCTCGGTGGGCAAACAGTCATCCACTATATTGGCACCACGTCGATGCACGATCCACAAGTGGCCGTTCCCAGACAATATTGCTCCACGCGCCGCTTGCAGAAAGGCGATATCGTTTTCTCTGAGATCACCGCCACCTTCTGGGATCACTCCGGCCAAATTCTACGCTCGTTCACGATCGATGAAGAGCCGACACCTCTTTATCGCGAGCTTTATGCGGTAGCGGATAAAGCCTTCGACGCGATGGCCGGCGTCCTGCGCGCAGGCGCCCTCCCCGCCGATGTGGTCAAGGCTTCCGGCGTGATCGAGGATGCCGGCTTCACCGTGATCGACGACATTCTGCACGGCTATGGCGGGGGCTATTTCCCACCGATCCTCGGCGCCCGCTCCCGCTCCAATGGCCCGATTCCCGAACAGCCTTTCGTGGCGGGACAATTGGTCGTGGTGCAACCCAACGTGGTGACGCTGGACGGCAAGGCCGGCGTACAAAGTGGCGAAATGGTGTTGATCACAGAAACCGGCATCGAGCGCATGCAACAGCTACCACGCGGTTTCATCAGGCTTTAATCGGCTCCACTCATCGTAAGGCCACGCCAGCACAATCCCCTCTATTGATCTTACCCGGCACTTCCTATTTCAATCGCTTTAGCCAGCGAAGCGAGGTCCGGGAACTCATGTCTTTGCCTCTCCTCTATCGATTGAGCGCGGCCGCCACTCTGCTGCTTCTGCCGACGACGGCGGAAGCGAAACTGGCCCGCTGCTTCACGACGAGCGATGGATATTATGACTGCGACTTCCGCTCCACCGACAAGGACGGCAGTTTCGAGATCAGCGCGAACAAGAAGCCACGCTATATCCTGGTGATGGAAGAGCCCGGCATCGCCTCGGCCTTCGTCAATGTCGGTACGGGACGAAACGTCGCTCTCCCCGGCAAGTTCAAACGCAACAGACAAGACCTCGCCTGCTGGTTCAACACCGACAGCCAGACCCGCATTTGCGCTTGGTAGCTTGGCCCTTTCGCTCTCTGCACCGCATGGCGGACTTCTAGACAGATGCCGGCCCCCCTGCATAATCGCGCCGATTTTAAACGGGCCGACATGAGGGAGACAGGGTTTTGAGGAAGATCGCGCTCGAAGAACATTGCATGGTTCCAGGCCTCGCCTCCTATTGGGAAGGTACGATGGCCGACGTACCCAAGGAGATCTACGATCGCATTCGCGCGCGCCTGTTCGACTATGGCGAGATGCGCCTGCGTGAAATGGACGAAGCGGGAATCGGCAAATCGATTCTGTCCGTCGCGGGGCCTGGCGTTCAGGTTGAGCCCAGTACGGCGACCGCTCTGAAAACCGCTTCGGAAGCCAACGATCATCTGGCCGCGCAGATCGCTCCCAACAAGGATCGCCTCTACGCGTTCGCGCATATCGCCTTGCAGGATGCCAATGCCGCCGCCAAGGAGCTGGAACGCTGCGTCAAGCAGCTCGGCTTCAAGGGCGCTCTGATCAACGGCCACAGCCTCGGCCACTATCTCGACGAGCGCCAGTTCGATCCGTTCTGGGCCAAGGCCGAGGAATTGCAGGTGCCGGTCTATCTGCATCCGGCCGATCCGCCGGAGCAATACAAATCCTTCGATGGCTATGACGCCTTGCGCCGCGCCACCTGGGGCTGGACGGTGGAAACCGGCACCCATGTGCTGCGCATGGTGTTCGGTGGCGTGTTCGATCGCTTCCCCAAGGCCATTCTGGCCGTCGGGCATCTCGGCGAGACCATGCCCTTCCTGCTGTGGCGGCTCGACAGCCGCGCCAAGCTTTATGGCGTGAAGCTGAAACGCGAACCCTCCGACTACATCCGCGAGAACATGTATGTCACGCTCTCGGGCATGTATTCGGCCGAACCGTTGAATTGCTCCATCGCGGCACTCGGCCAATCGCGCGTCATGTTCTCGGCCGACTATCCGTTCGAGAACTGGGTGACCGCCGGCAAGTTCATGGACGACGTTGCGGTACCCGAAAACGTGCGCGCCGATGTTGGCTGGAACAACGCCGCAAAGCTCTTCCACCTCGCATAAAAAGCAAACGCCGGCCGGAAAATCCGGCCGGCGCTTTTGTTTTCCACCAAAACGTCGACTTAGAGCTTGAACACCTTGGTCGCGTTGTCCGACAGAATCGTCTTCTTGTCGGCTTCGCTCAGCCAGTCGAACTTCTTGATGATCGGCACGATATCGTCCCAGGTGCTGCCGGTCTTCGGGTTGAGGCCCGAGCCGACGCCCGGGCATTCCGCGCCGTAAATGCAGCGGTCCACACCCACCGTCTCGATCAGCAGGCGCAAGCCCGCTTCCGTGTAAAGCACGGTGTCGTAATAGAGATTGCGCATGCCTTCGAGGAAGTCAGGGGTGCGCATGAAGCGGCCGATCTGATAGGGAATCGCGCCACCACCGTGCGAAACGACGATCTTCAGCTTCGGGAAATCCTTGAACACGTTGGATTTCGCAAGGTTGTAAACCGCGATCGATTCTTCGTTGATGAAATGCAGCGTGTAAGGCGTGCGCTCGGACTTCGAGCCGGTCGCATGGATATGCGCGGGCACATCCAGTTCACACAGCTTTTCATAGAGCGGATACCAATAGCGCTCGCCCAGGCCCGGTGCTTCCTGGCCACCGTTCTCATAAGGATCGGGGTTGAGCAGGCAGCCCTTGAAACCAAGCTTGGTGATGCAACGTTCGAGCTCCGGCAGTACCGTCTCGATCGCCGCACCGGCGGACTGCGGCAGGCCGCAAACGCCGAAGAACTTGTCCGGAAACAGTTGCACGGAACGGGCAATGATATTGTTCGTCTCTTCCGTGAACCAATGCACGATCCGCTGCGGCTCGAAGCTGTGCATCATCTGGAACGGTCGCGGCGAGATAAGCTGCTTGTCGATGCCGTTCTTTTCCATCATCGGGATATGACCGACCGGACCCATTTCCTTTTTGAAATAGGCGGCCTTGATCTCATCGTCGGTGACTTCGACTTTGCCGCGTCCGTGCGCACCACGATGCGACAGGATCGAAGCTTTATACGCCCAGAGAGCCGTGGGTGCGCTCACATGGGCATGGCAGTCAATAATCATGCGTTTCCTCCGTTGACGGCAAAGCTAAAGCTAGACAATATTTGAGCCAGGAAGCAGTAGAGCCTGCCCGTTCAGGGCGCTAGGTTGATCCCCTTCCAATTTGGGCAACACACCTGCCCCAGCTTGAAAAGGTTTCCGATGTCTCAGTCCGAAGTTGCGACGCCCGATGCGGTCTGGCCCTGCCCCTTTGCAGTGGGCGAGACGTTCGACAGCGATGTCGTCTTTGATGCCGCGGGCATCCGCAGCTTCGCCACCTTGGTCGGCGACACCAATCCGCTGCATCACGACGAGGCCTTCGCGCGGCAAAGCCGTTTCGGCAAATTGATCGCCTGTGGCGCCCACACGTCGAGCATCATGATCGGCCGCACCGCCGGCATCGTCACCGAGCGGACCGCCAGCCTGGGTATGGACATGTCCTACCGCTTTCGTCGCGCGGTTCTCGCCGACGAGCCGATGCGCATCCGCTGGACTGTGGCGTCGGTCACGCCGAAGCCGAGCCACAAGGGCTATGTCGTCATGTTCGAAGGAGAATTGCAGAATGCGGCTGGCGAGGTCGCCGTGTCCGCCTCCGCCACGAGCCTCGTATTTCCGGGCATGATCTGACGTCACGGCCGACATTCCGTCGACCGCCGGACGTCAAAATTTCCGGAATTTTCGCGCGCAGTGGCTTTGCGGCCGCGACCCATCCCTGCCCCTTCCCTCGCCCGTCCGCGCGACGATGTTCATCGCCGGCAGCTTAATTGGCTAATCATATGCTAATTAAACCAAAACGCGTGATGTTCCAACCCCGAACCGCGGTTTTCTAAATAGCTCAGAAAATCGAGCTATTTCAGCAGAATGCCAGCGAAGACCGATGATTAGGGCCGCACCGCTGGCGATTCCATCGCCATGCCCTGCGCACGCTCCATCAGGAACAGCTCCAGTGCGATGAATTCCGGCGACCCGTAGGAAAACGGTTCGGCGCGCATACCGATCATGCAGTTGCGCAAGCGGCGTTGCAGCGAACCCATCGCCTGCCACTCAAGCCGATAGAGCGGATAGCCGTTGGGATGTCCCTGCGGAATCGATGTGCCGCCGAGCTTCTGACCCCAATTGTCATCGTGGCAGATCGCGCAGGACAGATTGAGCTGGCCCATGCGTTCGTTGAACAGCTTGCGCCCTTGCGTCAGAGCGGTGGCGTTGCGCGCATCATTGGCGGTCGCGATGGGCTGGCCGCGCGACTGGCGCGCGACAAAGGCCGAGAGTGCCAGAAGGTCGCGGCTTTCATAAGCCAGCTCCGGCGCCTTTTGATGATCGCGCCGGCACAGATTGATCCGCTGTTCGAGATCGACGACTTTCCCCGCCGTTATATCGAAGGTTGGATAACGCGCCGCGACGCCCTTCATGCTCTGGCTGGCATCGCCATGACAGGACGCGCACGCCTTCTTGTCCGCCCCCTCCGGCCGCTCCCACAGTGCCCCGCCATCGAGGACATTAAGCATGCCCGGATTTGATGTGTCGTCCGTCTGCATGGCTTGCGTATCACGCCCCATGAATTCGAACCCGGACTTGCGATCAGCCGGCGCGATCTCCGCAGCGAGCCCCGCGGTCACCGAAAGCAAAAGAACAAGGGCGCCGCCGATTTTCATGCAACCTGGATATGAACGGTTTCTGACGCTTCAAAGCCGTTGTCTCCCCGCCAGGTGAGAACGATGTCGCCGCTCTTCGTCGCTCGCGTGAAGAAAGAAATAAAGGGATTGGCCGCGATCGCTGGGGAATAGTCAGCCTTGAAGATGTCCTCACCGTCATAGGTGCAGGTGAATGTCTGCACGATGTCGCGGGGAATGAGCTGGCCATTATGGCCGACGCGAAAGCCCGTTTCCATCGGATGCGAGATCAAGGCCTTGATCTCGATGACCTCACCGGGCTTAGCCTGCTGCGGAACGTTGATCAGCGCGCGGGCCATCAGAGAATATCCTCCAGGCAGGCGGCGAGTGTCACAATGACATTGGCCGAGTCCATCCAGAGCGTCCCGTCGCTCATTTCCACGATGGCCGTCACCGTTTGAGCATCGGCCAATTTGATGCGGGTCGAGAACGCGGCCCGGCCGGCGCGTGGGCCGAGGTGGCAGACAATGACATGCGGTTGTGGATTCTTCTCGTTCACCACATGGATTGTCTTCACATAATCGCGTTCGCTCATCGGGCTGTCGACCGTCACCGTCATCGGCACCGCATTACCATTGTCGATCAACGGCGGCAGATCGAGCGTGACTTTGCCCTTCTTGATCTCCCGTCCGGCCGCGATTTCCGCGATCAATGCGGCCATCGCTTGCGGTGTCGCCAGGCTCGGTGCGCCCGAAAGCGCGCCACCGGCCAAGGCCAGAAAGCCCGCCGAACGAACCAGGAATATGCGCCGTGTCTCAATCATTCTATCGGTCTCAATCACGCAACGTGGAGAGAAAGGCTACGACATCTTCAATCTGCGCCGCATTCAAAATGGTCTTGGCGGCGAAACTCGGCGCCACGCGAACCGCGCCATCCAGCACATAATAGGATGGCATGATCGTGTCCGGGTTCAAACGCCGCCCATCGACAAGCCGCAACCGCAACTGGCCAGCGGTCCAGCGCGCGCCAGCCCCTGCCAGACTGGGCGCCAGCGTGCCCTGAAACCGCTCATCCGGAAACGGACCCGAATGACACAACAGGCACAAGCCGCTCTGCCGGCTGATGACGATGCGGCGTCCTTCCGCCGGATCGCCAGGCTGACCGGTCAGAGACTGCTGGATCGCATCTCCTTCAACCTTGAACGGTACGAGCGCTTCCTGTGCCGATGCGGCGCCAAAAACCGTCGCCAGCGCACCCATCGAAATGATCGCAAGCCTAGCCAAAGACTTCCGCCGTAATCGTTCTGAACCAGCCCGATGCGTAGTCAGCCTCCTGCTTGCGAAAATCCGCAGGCGCATCAAGCGGGCTCGTCCCGCCTGCCCCTGGAATATCGAGAAGCTGACCGTTGGTCGGCTTATACACGCCGGCAACGGTGATGCCGTAATCCGGCGCAACTAGGCTATAACAGGTGTTGATCAGGCGCGGCTCGATCGGTGGCTTATCCGCCAGCATCATGGCCACTGCGACGGCACAAGCTTTCGCCTGCGCATTGGCCGCGAAGGCAGACTTCGGCATGGCCCCCGCAATCGCTGCATCGCCGACCACGTGGATGCCAGGACGCAAGCGGGATTCGAACGAGACCGGATCGATCGGACACCAGCCGCTGCGATCCGTCACACCCGCCACTTCGGCGATATGTCCGGCCTTCTGCGGCGGAATGACATTGGCGACATTCGCTTTATGGGTCGCGAAATCGGTCCTCAAAACCATCGATTGCGGATCGACCGAAGTCACCTTGCCGCCGGAGGACAACGACACCCACTCCAGTAGATCGCCATAGAGTTCTTTCCAGGCATTCAGGAACAGACGCTGCTTGGAGAACACGTCCTTGGAATCGAGCAGCAGCAGTTTAGATTTTGGCTTCTTGGTTTTCAGATAATTCGCGATGAGGCTGGCACGTTCATAGGGGCCCGGCGGACAGCGGAAAGGATTCTCCGGTGAGGTCATGACGACGACGCCACCGTCCTCCATCGCCTCCAGCTGTTGACGCAACAGGATCGTTTGCGGCCCAGCTTTCCACGCATGGGGCATGATGTCGGCGGCGGCTTCATTATATCCGGGCAAGCCGTCCCAGCGGATGTCGATGCCGGGCGCGACGATCAGCCGATCGTAAGTGAGTGACGTGCCGTCCGACAGCGTAACCTGCTTTTTATCGGCATCCACGCCAGACGCACTGGCGTGGACGACTTTGACGCCACGAAAGGCAAGCTGTTCGTATCCGAATTCCTGTTGGTGAATGTCGCGTAGTCCCGCGATCACCAGATTGCTGAACGGACAAGCCGTGTAAGTCTCGTTCGGCTCGATCAAGGTCACTTTCAGATTGCCAGGCACGCTGCTGAGTACGCGGGCACAGGTGGAGCCGGCAAAACCGCCGCCGATGATCACCACATTGCCGCTGACGCCCTGGGCGATGGCCGGACGCGCCAGCACAGCGGCTGAAGCGCCAGCCGCGGCGCCCGCGACGAAGGTTCGCCTGTCGATCTTGCGTTTCATGCGTCGCTCATTCCTTCCGCTTCGCATACCAGGCGGCGATGGCGCGGATTTCCTCGTCGGTAAACCCCTTGGCGATCCGGTCCATCACGGTTGCCGGCATTTTGCCGGCTTTGAACGCAAGGACGGCATCGGTGATTTGCTCGGCATCGCGCCCGTCAAGGCGGGTGACGGGACTGTTCACCTTGGGATCGATCGGGTGACAGCCCGTGCAGGACAAAGCCCCCGGCGGCGGCACCAGAGATTGAGCCGCCGCCGGGAGACTGATCACCGTCGCGGCACCCATGAAAAGCGCCAGCAACGAACCAAGTGCTGCATATCGAAAAAGGCGGACCATGGGTCTGCCTCCTGTGACTTATGTGTTCTTCAAACTATGCTTCACCAGCGGCATGTCGCGAACGCGCTTGCCGGTCGCCCTGGCGATACCATTCAGAACGGCCGGTGCCGCGACAGCAATGGTCGGTTCACCGACGCCACCCCAGAAGCCGCCACTCGGCACGATCACGCTTTCAACCCTCGGCATTTCATCGATGCGCATCAGTGTGTAGCTGTCGAGATTCTGCTGCTCGACCGCTCCATCCTTGATGGTGATTTCGCCGTACAGCGACGCCGACAAGCCGTAGACGAAGGAGCCGGCGATCTGGCGCTCGATCTGCGCCGGATTGACCGCATAGCCGCAGTCCGTCGCACCGACGATGCGATGGATCTTGAGCTGACCGCCGTCGCTGACCGATACATCGGCAACGGCGGCGACATAGCTGCCATAGCCCATGATCTGCGCCACGCCTTGGAAGATACCCTTCGACGCATTGCCATAATTCGCCTTGGCCGCCGCGGCATCGAGCACGGCCCGATGTTTCGGCTTCAGCATCTTGCGCCGGAACTCCAACGGATCCTGCCCTGCTTCCTTCGCCAGTTCGTCGATGAAGGATTCCAGGTAAAGCGCATTCTGGTTGAGGTTCACGCCACGCCAGAAGCCGGCGAGGATGTGCGTGTTACGCATCGCGTGATCGATCAGAACATTCGGGATGTCGTAACCCAGATGCCCTTCCGGACTGCTCGGTGTCAGTCCCTGGAAGACGATCGGATCCATGCCGTTCTGCAGCGCCTGCGGCAGCAGCGAAGCCAGGATCGATTGCCCGGAGATGCGCATCTGCAGGCCCGTCACCTTGCCGTCCGCATCGAGGCCAGCCGTGAGCTTGCACTGCGTGATCGGATGATAGGCGCAATGGGCCATATCCTCTTCGCGCGTCCAGATGAGCTTCACCGGCGTACCGGGCATCTGTTTGGCGATACGCACCGCCTGGGTCACATAGTCGGTGCGCCCGCGCCGGCCGAAACCGCCGCCGAGGTGGACTTTGTACACGTCACATTGGCTGACCGGCAGACCAGAAGCTTCCGCCACCGCGGCCAGCGCGCCCTCGCCATTTTGCGTCGGACACCAGACCTCGCATTTTTCCGGCGTGTACCGCGCCGTGGCGTTCATCGGCTCCATCGTCACATGGTGCTGATAGGGGAAGGAGTAGACGGCCTCCACCTTTTTGGCGGCGCCGGCAATCGCACCCGCCGCATCGCCTTGCCTGTTGCCGATATAGGTTTGCTCGGCTGAAAGCCCTTCCTTCAACATGTCGGCGATGGAAGCGCTTGAGACTTTCGCATTCTCGCCCATATCCCAAACCATCGGCAGGGCATCGAGCGCGGTCTTTGCGTTCCAGAACGTATCGGCGACAACGGCAACGCTGCTATCCGACACACGCAGCACCGCCTTGACGCCGCGCATGCCTTTCACTTTGTCGGCATCAAAGGACGTCAGCTTGCCGCCATTCACCGGACAATCCTTGATCGTCGCGATGAGCATGTTCGGCAGGCGAAGGTCGATGCTATAAACCTGCTTGCCGATCAGCTTGTCATAGGTGTCGAGACGCTTGACGCCCTTGCCGATCAGCTTCCAGTCCTTCGGATCCTTAAGCACCACATCCTTCGGCGGCTCGAGTTTCGCAGCGGCGGCAGCCACTTTGCCGAAGCTCGTCTTTCGACCGCTTTTCTGGTGGGTGATGATGCTGTTGGCCGCGCTACATTCGGCTGCCGCCACTTTCCAATTGTTGGCCGCAGCCTGGATGAGCATTTCGCGCGCCGCCGCACCGCCTTTGCGCACATAGTCCTGCGATTGGCGAATGCTTTGGCTACCGGTGGAGTTGTAATTGCCCCATATCCGCTTGCGCGCCGTGTTCTGGCCTGGCGTCGGATATTCCCATGTCACCTTCGACCAATCGCATTCCAATTCCTCGGCCACCATTTGCGCGAGGCCGGTGAGGGAGCCCTGCCCCATTTCCGAGCGGGCAATACGAATGACGACGGTATCGTTCGGTTTCACGACGACCCAGGCATTGACTTCTGGTGTCGCATCGGCGGCCTGCGCACCGTTGGTACTGAAGCCGAGGGAGAAACCGCCAGAAGCAGCGGCAGCGCCGACCAGAAAGGCGCGACGGTCGAATCTGAGCATCTCGTTCATGCCCGCCTCCTCACGCTTTCGCCGCTGCATGGATCGCTTCGCGCACCTGCTGATAGGTGCCGCAGCGACAGATATTGGTGAGCGTTGCATCGATATCGGCGTCGGTGGGCTTCGGCTTTTCCTTCAGCAGAGCCGTGACCGCCATGATCATACCGCTCTGACAATAGCCACACTGCGGAACTTCATTGTCGAGCCAGGCCTTCTGCACCTTCGTCAACACGCCCTTGACGGCGAGACCTTCGATAGTGGTGACCTTTTTACCCTCGGCCATATTCACAGGAACGGAGCACGAGCGCATCGCCTCGCCATCGATATGGACCGTGCAGGCGCCACATTGGGCAACGCCGCAGCCATATTTGGTGCCGGTCAATCCAAGCGAGTCGCGCAAAACCCACAGAAGCGGCGTATCTGGATCAACGTCCGCGGTATAGGACTTTCCGTTGACATTCAGCCTCGCCATGCCGGTCTCTCCCTGGATCACGCGCCGCCAGGGATCTGGTCGACGCTTTCTAGAATGAGACTAACCGGAATGAAGAACCGCGTGAAATCGTAATTTTGTGAACTACGGCAGGTGCAAAATATTGCGATGACGGCGTTTCAACGTTTGACAGGTTTATCAAACGCACTGAAGACCCGTCAGAAATAAGGGCTTCCCGACAAAAGTACGTTTTACGGAAACACCCTTCGCCCTAGTTGTTGGGCAGCAACGCGTCGACGATTTTACGGACTTCCTCGGTCCGGTCGCGCGGCACGACGAGCACGCCGTTGGGCGTGGCCACCACCACCAATCCCTCGACGCCGATGACGCCGACGGGAATGCCTTCGGCGAAAATCAGATTGTTGCGGCTGTCGGACGCCACAGCCGCTCCATGCAGGCTGTTGTTTTCACCGTCACGGGGAGATTGCTCCCAGATCGATCCCCAGGATCCAAGGTCGCTCCAGGCGAAATCGACCGGAACCACCGCGACATTGGCGGCCTTTTCCATCACCGCATAGTCGATGGAAATCGACCGGCACTTGCTGAACTGGTCGAGAGGCAAGCGAACATGCCGGCCTTTCGGCTTGGCGGCCGCATAAGCCACCTGTGCTTGTGCGAGAAGATCCGGCGCATGATCCTTCAATGCCGCCAGCATCGCCGACGCTTTGAACAGAAACATGCCCGCGTTCCAGAGATAATCGCCAGCGGCAAGATAGCCCTCCGCCGTTTCGCGATCCGGCTTCTCGACGAAACGTTTCACTTTCGCCGCATGCGCATCGAGCCTCTCACCCGCATTGATATAACCATAACCGGTCTCGGGGCCGGTGGGGCGAATGCCCAGCGTCACGATAAAATCCCGTTGCGCCGCAGCAATGCCATGGAAAATGCTGTCCCGAAACTGCTGCGGGTCGGGAATAGCGTGATCCGACGGCAGAATAAGGAGGATCGCTTCGGGATCCGTCGCCTGAGCATGCAGGCTGGCAATCGCAATGGCCGGCGCGCTGTTGCGCCCCGTTGGCTCAGTGATCACCGTGCCGGTCGTAATCGACGCTTCCTCGAGCTGTTCGATGACATAGTCCTCGTGGCGCGCATTGCAGATGACCACCGGGCTACCGAAACGACCATCGACCTGCGGCGATACCCGCAAACACGTCTGCTGAAACATCGTGTTGTCGTCGATGAGCCGATGAAATTGCTTGGGCTTTTGCGTGGTCGAGAGCGGCCAAAGCCGTGTGCCGCTGCCGCCGCTCAGGATAACCGGAATGATCTGGGCGGCATTCGTCACAGGTATCTCCACGAAATCGGTCAGCGGTGGCCACAATAAGCCATGCGCCTCTGGCGGCCTATATCCGCCACTTAATGAAAATCGCGTTCCAATAGAAACGCGATTTTGGCTGGAAGTTTTGTTTTGAGGCGTCTTTTGCGGCGTTTAATCCGTCAAACGCTAGCGGAAAGCAGGCTCCACCAGTTTGAGGGGAGCTTTCGCTTCCGTCCCCTGACGAGCGACGTCCAGATCGCTGCGTGACAGCTCCGCGATGGCATGGACGATATGGTAGAACGAACTGGCAGGAACCGGCTCGTCGACGAAAGACCCGTCCTGCAACAGCTTGTCACGCCAAAGCCCCTTCGGGACCCCCGTAAAATAAAGGCCAAGCCCCGCTACGGCTTCGCGCGCCTGTGCCAAGTGGATATTCCGATCGGCCCCCGTCGACATCTGCGCCAGCGCGACAGCCGCTTTCAGCCGTTCGGTCTGAGGCCAAAGGCGGGCCTGCCCCTGCTTCCATGTCAGGTCACGCCGCAGCTCATCAATGGCGACGCCGCGTTGCGGACACACGCCGTGTTGCTCGCCGATCTCGAAAAGGGTTCGATAAACGGACGCGTCGACCTCGCCAACCAGCGCTTCATAACGGGTCAGCAGCCAGCACCACTCAAACTGATGCCCCGGTTCGATATAGGCCAGCGAACCCACATCAATGGGCGACCAATCAGCGTTGAAATATTCCAACAACGCCCCGATCCGGCGATCGATCAAACGATTTTGGCACAGTTCGGCGATTTCTGTAGCGAGCTCTCGCCAGGCGTCCGCATCGCTAATCTCAACCCAAGCCAAGGCGGCTTCGAGCAGGTGCATGTGCGGATTGGCGCGCAACCGGTCCCGGTTAACCGGCGTATCCAGAAAACCGCCTAACGGATGACTGAAATCGCGGCGCAAATTCTGCAGCAGATCGAGCGCCAGTCGCCGATATTTCGGCGCACCCGTCACCCGGTAGCTGTGAGCCAAGGCCAGCAAATAAAAGGCCTGATCATAGAGATCCGGCGGCGTTTCAACGGGACGGCCATCAACGTCGATCAAACCACGCAAATAACCACGATCGTCGAGGCCATGCCGGGCTATATAGTCAAGACCGTGATTAACCTGGGTCTGCCAGTCGCCTTGCCAGCCCAAGTCTCCCGCTTGCGCAAAACAAAAAATCTGACGAGCCTGGACGCGCACGCGACGCGCATCGGCGGTCGGCTGACCAGACAGGTCGAGCCGTTCGAAAAAGCCACCGTTGGGATCACGACCAGCATTGGACCAGACGTCAAACGCGTAATCTTGGAGCCAAGGAAGGGCGTGCGACAGCTTGAAGGGGATATCCCCTGCCTCTGTCCGCTGGACGTGTGCGGCTGGTCTCTTCACCCAGACCCCTTTTAAACACTAGAAATTCACTGCCGGAGCAGCCCTTAGAATGGGCCATCTCCGCCAATTTTCGTTACCAAAAGATTAGCGAATGGTCCAGATAACGCCCTGAGGAGCCGGCAAGTTATCGCTTTCACGACCATCAAAAATCATGACCATAGTTTACTTCCATATACGTCCTAATCTCCGGTCGCCAATCTCTTGATTCTATGGCTATTTATTGACATTGTTCTGATTCCCCGCGCCAAAGATCGCCCTTGCCCTCGCCCTTTCACGTCACCTTCGACATCACGCACTTGGTTTCGCGCCTCACGGTGCCGACACCAACCGGCATTGATCGCATTGATCTGGCTTTCGCACGCCATTTCGGCGCCGAACACGTGCCGGGCCGGCAGGCCAAGGTCGTTGGCGGGTTGCATTATGGGCTGTTTGGCCCTTTCCACCGCCATTCTCTGCGCCGAACCAGCCGCCTCGTCGAACTCGCGGAACATTTTTGGCAGGAAAAGCCCGGGGCCGGCGACGAGACGACGCTTCGGGCCCTCACGGAATGGCTGGCGACCAAACCCGGCGCGCCGCTGAGCATCCCCCAGGGCGAGCCGCCCCGTCAGTCCACTCTGCGCAAGCATCAGCGCTCGGCCCTGATGACCCTGAACCGCATCGCTCACAATCCTTCAGTCGAGCTGCCGCAGGGCACGGTCTATCTCAACATCGCCCAGCACATTCTCGAAAAGCCCGCCAAGCTGCGCTGGCTCGACAGCCGACCGGACCTGAAGAAGGTTTTCTACATCTACGATCTGCTCTCGATCGACTATCCGGAATATTTCCGCGCCGGGAATCTCGAACTGTTTCGGCGGCGTCTTCAAACCGCATCCCATCACGCCAACGCCTTTCTCGTATCGGCGGAAACGGTCAAGGTGCGCCTGCAAGAAGAACTCAAGCGCATGGGCGCGCCGCAACGGCCCATTCATGTCGGGCACTTCCCCTCGCCCCTTGAAACCGCCGCTCTGCAAAGCACCACGGCGACCGCCGGTGGCCATCCCTATTTCGTCATCGTCGGCACCGTCGAGCCGCGTAAGAACCATCTGCTGCTGCTGCAAATCTGGCGCGAGATGGTCGCTCAAAATCCCAATGCGCCGCGTTTGCTCATCGTCGGCGGCCGTGGATGGGAATGTGAACAGGTGGTCGACATGCTCGAGCGCGCGCCGGCGCTGAAGACCCATGTGGCCGAAGTTTCCGGCGTTCCGTCGGTCCACCTGCAACAGCTCGTCCGCAATGCCCGCGCCTTGCTGATGCCGACTTTCGGCGAAGGCTATGGCCTGCCGGTCGTCGAAGCGCTCTCCGTCGGCACGCCGGCCGTTGCGTCGGACATTCCCGTCTTCCAGGAAATCGCCCACGATTGCGCGACGCTGCTTTCGCCTTTGGATGCGCCGGCCTGGCAAAGAGCCATTCTCGAACTGGCGGACGAAAATTCAGGTGCCTTCCAGGCCGGTAAGGCACGCGCCGGCCGCTTCGTCGCGCCGACCTGGTCGAATTACTTCGCCGACATCGAAGCGTTTCTCGCCGAGCTATAGCTCAACCATAACAAGGAACGTGTCGCTGGAAATGCCCCTTGCATGGGGTTGTTCCTCAGAATCTCGCGACACCCCCTCCCCGCTACGCTACCTACGGGCGGCGGCACCAGCCGCCATGGAACCCTGTCTGAAAGTACCAAGAGCGAGCGGCGGAATTATGCTCATGACACATTGCGTTTCCAGCGCGACGCAATGTTCTCTAGGCGGCCCCAGCCGCGCGTCGCCGCTCCTCATCGCTCACGTCATCGGCCAAGGCGGCGACCTCGCTCAGCACCGAACCGATCATCACGATCACCGGGCCGTCAGCTTCCAAGGCTTCCAACTGCTCGGGTAACGTCGCGATCGTTGCGATGACATGATGACTGTTTTCGCGCGTGGCGGAGAACACGGCGGCCGCGGGCGTATCGGGCGACAGACCCGCCTGCAAAGCGGCATCCCGCAAGCCGCCCAAAGTCTTGCGCGGCATGTAGACGATCGTCGTCGCCGCACCGTCCGCGATGGCTTCCCAGCGAATCGACTCCGGCAACGCACCGCTGCGCGCATGGCCGGTAACGAACTGCACCCGCTGCGCATGATCGCGATGGGTGAGCGAAATCCCGAGCTCGGCTGCAGCACCCTGCGCCGTCGTAATGCCGGGCACGATCTCGACGGCTATCCCGGCCGCGCGGCAGGCAGCGATTTCTTCGCCGGCCCGCCCAAAAATGCCGGGATCGCCGCCCTTCAGCCGCACCACATGACGGCCCTCTCGCGCCAGCGCCACCATCATACGATTGATGTCGTCCTGCTTGCACGACGGCCCATAGCCGGTCTTGCCGACCAGCATGCGCTTGGCCTCGCGGCGCGCGAAATCGAGGATCTCTTGCGAGACCAGGTGATCGTAGAGGATCACATCGGCGGCCTGCAGCAAGCGCACGGCCTTCAAGGTGAGCAGTTCCGGATTGCCGGGACCGGCACCGACCAGACTGACCTTGCCCGCTTTGCTGCCGCCGATGAGAGCCTGAGACAACAACGCCTCCCGATCCTCCTCCGACGGTGCCACCTGCGGGCGCGCGAATGCAAGCCGCGCATAAGCGCTCCAGAAATTGCGGCGGAGCGTGGCACTCGCATCACGAAGGGCCGGCAGCGTGCGCCAGGTTTTGGCCGTGCCGACCCAGTCGGCGAAACCTTTCGGCAGCAAGCCTTCGATCCGCGACCGCAAAGCCTGCGCGAACACCGGCGCCGCACCATCGGTAGAAATGGCGACGACCAGCGGCGAACGATTGACCAGCGCGCCGAACTGGAAATCGCAGAACTCCGGCCGATCGACGACATTCACCGGAATGTTCCGTGCCCGTGCCGCATCGGAAAAGGCCTTGGCGTCGGCGATCGCCTCGAAAGCGCCAATCGCCAACCGCACGCCGGAGAAATCAGCCGGCGACCAGGCATGCGGGCGCAATTCGATCTGGCCGTCCGCACCTTCCGCCAGCACCGGCGCGGTGAATGGCCGATCCGTGACGACGATCACATGTGCACCGGCAGCGGCGAGCAGTTCCGCCTTCCAGATGAGCGCTTCGCCCCGCCCGGCCAGCAGAACAGGCGCGCCGTGCAGTTTGTGGAACAGCGGCAGGCTGCTCAGCGCATCGATGCGCCGGCCCTGTTCCGCAATATCCGTCCACTGGCTCATCGCTTTCACCTAAATCCCGTCGCCGTCCACGTTGCCGCTCGGGAGGTCAGTCAAATCAGTGACTTCCTGCCCGGCCCCGGCCACGTAAAAAGCAAGCAAGCTACGTGCCACGACATCGATCACGGCCACGCCAATGGCCACGCCGGCAGCGCCGCTCAAGCCATAGACCACCGCCCCGATGAGGGCGGACAGCGGCGCGTGCGCGACGAGCGAACGCCGGATCAGATCACGACGGTTCTGGCTGCGCAGCGGCAGCGGCACGTTGAAGGTGCGCGCCAGCCATGACGCAGGCGCGACCGCCGCCTGTTCGCCACCAGCAACCACCGTTTCCGGCCGAAGCCCGGAATCGACCAGGCCGAGTGCCATCGTCTCATTGGTCCAACGATCGATGAGGATGAAGCCACCCAGTTCGCGATCCGCGCTGTAATCGTCGGCGACGATCGGACGGTCGAGGGTGATCTGGGCAATCCCGATCTCGTTCATGTTGAGACGCTGGGCGGCGGTCTCCTCATAGGTATGGATGTCGACGGCACGCGAGACATTCACTTTGGCTTGCGCCGTTGTGGTGCCGACTTTCAGCAGATAGGTCGAACCATCAGCCAGCGGCCGCGACGACATCCACAAAAGCTTGGCACTCACCTCAGAACGTGCCTTGCCCGCGTAAGCTGCTGAGACAAGGACATCGCCACGCGAAACATCGATTTCATCAGCCAGAGTCAGCGTGACCGCTTGGCCCGCCACCGCCACCGGCAAATCGCCATCGGCGGTGACAATCCGCTGCACGCGGCTGCGACGGCCGCTCGGCAGCGCGACGATCTCATCGCCGGCCGCCACCTGCCCGCGCGTCAACCAGCCGGCGAAACCACGAAAATCGAGATTGGGCCGGCTGACCCACTGCACCGGAAAGGCAAAACCGTCATCGCGCGCAGCTGCGGTCCGCGGCACCACCGTTTCCAGATGGCCGAGCAGCGTCACGCCGCGATACCAGGGCATCGCCTGCGAAGCGGCGGCGACATTGTCGCCTTCCAAAGCCGACACCGGAATGAACACGACATTGGCGAAGCCGAGATGTGTCGCCATCTCACGATAATCGGCGACGATCAGGTCATAGACCTCCTGGCTCCACGCCACGAGATCCATCTTGTTGATCGCGACGACGATCTCGCGAACGCCCAGCATCGAGACGATGAAGGAATGGCGCCGCGTTTGCGGCAGCACGCCCTTGCGTGCATCGATCAGAATGATGGCCAGTTCGGCGGTCGAAGCACCTGTCGCCATATTGCGCGTATATTGCTCATGGCCCGGCGTGTCGGCGACGATGAAGGAACGGCGCGGCGTCGAGAAATAACGGTAGGCAACGTCGATCGTAATGCCCTGCTCGCGCTCGGCCGACAGGCCATCGACCAGCAGAGCGAAATCGATACGCGTCCCTTGGGTGCCAAACTTGCGGGAATCGTTTTCCAGGGTTTCGAGCTGATCGTCGAACACGCCGCCGGTATCGTGCAAAATGCGCCCGATCAAGGTCGATTTGCCATCGTCCACGGATCCGCAGGTGATGAAGCGCAGCAGAGACTTCTGCGCCGGCTGCTCCAGAACCGCTGAAAGCGCCTTGTTGTCGTCCTGAGGACGCACTTCGGTCATCGCGTCCATCAGAAATAACCTTCCTGCTTCTTCTGCTCCATCGAGCCATTGCCGTCATGATCGATGATGCGGCCCTGCCGCTCCGACGAACGCGACAACTGCATCTCTTCGATCACTTCATCGAGGGTTTCCGCTTCGCTCTCGAAGGCGCCCGTCAGCGGGTAGCAGCCGAGCGTCCGGAAGCGAACCTTCATATTCTCGACGACCTCACCCGGGCGCAGTTTCATGCGTTCGTCGTCGCGCATGATGAGCGCGCCGTCGCGGCGCACGATCGGCCGTTCCTTGGCGAAATAGAGCGGCACCACCGGAATATTCTCCAGCGCCACATAGGCCCACACATCCGCCTCGGTCCAATTGGACAGCGGAAAGACCCGGAAACTCTCGCCGGGGCGCTTGCGGGTATTATAGAGCCGCCACGGTTCCGGACGCTGGTTCTTCGGATCCCAACGATGCTCGGCCGACCGCAGCGAAAACACCCGTTCCTTGGCGCGCGACTTTTCCTCGTCACGACGCGCGCCGCCGAAGGCCGCGTCGAAACCGTACTTATCAAGCGCCTGCTTCAGGCCCTGCGTCTTCATCACATCGGTATGCAGACGCGAACCGGAATCGAACGGATTGACGCCGGCCTTCACGCCCTCTTCGTTGATATGGACGATCAGGTCGACACCCAGTTCCTTGGCGCGCTGGTCGCGGAATTCGATCATCTCCCGGAACTTCCAGGTGGTGTCGACGTGCAGCAGCGGAAACGGCAGCTTGCCCGGATAAAAGGCCTTCATCGCCAGATGCAGCATCACGGCGGAATCCTTGCCGATCGAATACAGCATCACCGGCTTTTCGCATTCGGCCGCGACTTCCCGGATGATGTGAATCGATTCAGCTTCCAGCTTCTGCAAATGCGTTAATTGAATCATCTGAATGGTCCTTCGGCCACGGCGGGCGCCTTGGCGCGCACCAGCCGGCCGCTTTCATCGACATGAAGACCGCATTCCTTCTGGTCTTCGTTTTCCCACCACCAGCGCCCGGCGCGCTCGGACTCGCCCGGCGCCACCGCGCGCGTACAGGGCGCGCAGCCGATCGACGGAAATCCCTGGGCATGCAGCGCGTTCACCGGAACATGATTTTCGGCGATGAAGTCGGTCAGCCGCTCACGTTCCCAATCGAGCAAGGGATTGGCCTTCAACACACCATGGCCGCTGTCGAAAGCGACGAAGCCAACAGCACTGCGCCCCGCTGATTGCCCGGCGCGCAGACCGGTAATCCACACACTCGCGCCTTCAAGCGCCCGTTTCAGCGGTTCGACCTTGCGCACGTCGCAGCACGCATGGCGTGCCGCGACCGAGTCATAGAAACCGTCAATCCCTTGGTGAGCAACCAGCTTTTCCAGCGCGTCATGACGCGGATAATAGGCGCGGATGCGTCGACCGTAGCGCGCCTCGGTTTCGGTCCAGACCTTGTAGGTCTCCGTGAACAGCCGGCCGGTATCGAGGGTAACGACTTCGATCGGCAGATCATTCGCCAGGATCAGGTGAGTCAGAGCCTGATCCTCGATGCCGAGACTGGATGTAAAAACGATCCGGCCCCCGACTTCATCGCACAGCAGCCGCAGCCGCTCGAGGGTGTCGAGCGCGCGAAAGCTTTCATCGAGATGCGCGGCCAGCGTGATGCGAGGATTAGACATGGCTCGCCTCCTTGCTCTCCCCTTGGGCGGCCTTGGCCGCCCGCGCAGCTCGACGCTGGTCCAGAATATTGGCCGCGCCGTCGTAGCCGCGCTGATAGACGTTGGTGATCCGCGTGAGAGCCGCCAGCCATTGTTCGATCGGCTGACGCGCGAAAACTTCATCCGCCGGCTCGACCTCGTCGAAGCCGCAAGCCAAGGCATAGGCAAACTGATCGGTGATCAGCTTGCCCTGGGCACGCAAGACACCGCGATAGCCGCGATCCCGCAATTGCTTGGCAAGGCTGAAACCACGACCATCGGCGAAAGACGGGAACGGCACCGAGATCAGATCGAGCTTGTCCGCCAGCGGCAGAATCTCGTCGATCGAGATATTGTTGGGAATATCGACACCAAGACGATGATTGCCGGCACCCGCGTCCAAAACGGCCTGCACATTCGCCCATGGCACGATGATGTCACCCGCCGCATCGTCGAGATTCTCGGCGCGCGCGAATGTTTCCACCTTCAGTCCGGAGCGATCAAGCAGCGGCATGTTCGGCCTCCTGGGTCTTGGAGGAATCCTTGGCCAGGAACGCATCCTTGAACGGCGCCACGCCGACACGACGCACGGTATCGATGAACGGCTCATCCTTGAGGCGCTGGCTCAGATAGACCTCCACCAGACGCTCGATCGCATCCGGCACTTCATCTGCATCGATGCCCGGTCCCAACCGATCGCCGATGGCAGCGTTTTCCGTCGCATCGCCACCCAAGGTGATCTGATAGTTTTCGACGCCGTTCTTCTCGAGGCCGAGAATGCCGATATTGCCGACGTGATGATGGCCGCAGGCATTGATGCAGCCCGAGATCTTGATCCCGAGCGGCCCAATGTCACGCTGCCGCTGCTGATCCTGGAAGCGCTTGGCAATGGCCTGCGCGATCGGAATCGACCGCGCCGTCGCCAGCGCGCAATAATCGAGGCCGGGGCACGCGATGATGTCGGTGACGAGACCGACATTGGCCTCCGCCAAGCCCGCTTCACGCAGCGCGTTCCAGATGGCGAACAGATCGGACTGCTTCACATGCGGCAGAACCACATTCTGCATATGCGTCACGCGCAGCTCGTCGAACGAATACTTTTCGGCCAGATCGGCCACGGCCCGCATCTGCGCCGACGTGATATCGCCGGGCGCTTCGCCGATCGTCTTGAGCGAAATGGTCAGCGCCGCATAGCCAGGAACCCGATGTTTGAAAACGCTGGCATCGGCCCATTGGGCGAAGGCGGTATTGGCCGCGCGCTGCGCCACATAGGCTTTGGAGTCACCGGGCAGCTTGTCATAGGTCGGCGGCGCGAAATAAGCGGCAATCCGCTCCACTTCAGCCGGATCGGCATTGATCGACGGGCCGTTGAGCTTGGCGTATTCCTCTTCAACGCGCTTGCGGAATTCCTCGACGCCTATCTCGTGCACGAGGATCTTGACCCGCGCCTTATACTTATTGTCACGGCGGCCTTCGAGATTATAGACGCGCATCGCCGCTTCGAGATAGGCGAGCAGTTCATCCTTCGGCAGGAACTCACGGATCACTTTGCCGATGAGCGGCGTGCGGCCAAGGCCGCCACCAACGATCACCTCATAGCCGATTTCGCCGGTCTGCGGATGTTTGAGAATGCGCAGGCCGATATCGTGCACCTTCACAGCGGCGCGATCATGTTCGGCGCCCGTCACCGCGATCTTGAACTTGCGTGGCAGATAGCTGAATTCCGGATGCAGGCTTGACCACTGGCGAATGAGTTCGGCGGTCGGACGCGGATCTTCCAGCTCGTCGGCGGCGACGCCAGCGAAATGATCGGCGGTGACATTGCGAATGCAATTGCCCGAGGTCTGAATGCAATGCATCTCGACGTCGGCGAGAAGGCCCAGAATATCGGGCACATCCCGCAGCTTCGGCCAGTTGAACTGCATGTTCTGGCGCGTGGTGAAATGGCCATAGCCGCGATCGTAGCGATCGGCGATCAGCGCGAGCTGGCGCAACTGCCGCGAGGCCAGCGTGCCATAGGGAACGGCGATCCGCAGCATATAGGCGTGCAGTTGGAGATAGACGCCGTTCTTCAGCCGCAGCGGCTTGAATTCATCGTCGCTCAGCGATCCGTCGAGCCGGCGTGCGACCTGATCGCGAAATTGCGCGACACGTTCGCGGACAAACCGTTCATCGAACTCATCATAGCGGTACATTTTTCAATCCTTGCGATCGACGCAGTGGGCAAACGGGCGTTACCGGTAAGCGGCCTGTTTGCCGAGATCGGGCCGGTTGCTCGGCCCCAATGTCTTGAAACGTTCGCGGAAATGGCGCGGCGTCGGCCGCCCCTGCGCATCGAGGGCGACATCGACGAGATAGGCATCGACCACCTGCTGTGCGGCAAAAGCCGCTTTGGCATGCGCCTCCAGCTGGTCGGCGGTCGGATCGTCGTAGGCGATGACTGCTTCCGACGGATCGCGCGTCCAGCCGTCACCGGTGCTGAAAACGACATCGCCGTCCAGCAGATCGTTGGCCAGAAGGATAGCCGGAAGCGGCACGCGCTTCGGAGTTGACATAGTCGAGGGCTCCGGACTGAGGAACACCATATTCCAGAGACAGCCTGGAATTGTTCCATCCATCTAAGCACCGACGACTATAACGTCAATTCACTTCTCTGTTTAGGGGAAAATATATTAATACGTTTTTATTTTGTTATTTACCTTTTCCCGAGCAAATTCTGCCGCTAAACCACGATCTTGATCATCACGCCCTTCGGAAAGAGATCTTCCGGCTTCACGTGTTTGTGCGCGATCCCCTGCTGATAGGTGTAGAGCAGCATCTGCTCGAAAGTCGGCCGATTGGCTTCGATTCCAAAAGGAAACAGGTCGCCCCCGAACATGTCGCGCATTTTGCGCCCATAGGTCGGCAGCCAGGCCAGCGGATAGCGCGACACCGCCGGATCAAGCAGGCGCTCGACGCTGCGCCGTTTTGATTCCTCGAACGCATTCACCAGATTGCGCGCAACCCACGGATTTTCATCGATAATATGTTTCTGCACAGCAATGATGTGCATGATCGGCCACACCTTGGTGCGCTGATAATACTCCTCCTCCATGCCGAGATAGTCCGGATAGAGCCGCTCCACGTCCGGATGGCCCTCCAGGAAACAGGTCGGCGGGCGGGCGATGATGGCGCAGTCGATCTCGCCGGAGGCCAGCATTTCGGAAAGCGACTTATCGGCCACGCGGGTGATTTCCACCCCCGGCGGCAGATTGAGTTCCACTTTTTCCACCCGGCCCGGCGCATTGGCGCCGGCCTGAACCCAATGCACGTCCGGCAGTTTCACCCCGGCCTCATTGTGCATCCATCCCCGCATGTAGACGGCCGCCGAATGCGCCCATTCCGGCGAGCCCACCCGTTTGCCCTTCAAATCCTGCACGGTTTTGATGCCGCTCTTCTTGTTGACGTAGAACGAGCTGAAGCGGAACAGCCGCGAGCAGATGATCGGCAGGCCGACGATGTCGCTGTCCTCACGCGTTATCTGTGTCATGAATTTGGCGAAGCTCAGCTCCGAGACATCCCATTCCCGGTTGAGCGTGAAGCGCGCGAAGACTTCGTGGTGGCCCAACGTCAGCCACGTGTGATCGATGCCTTCCGCCTGCACCGCGCCAGTGCGGAAATCCCGGAAATGATCATAGTCCGTCGTCGCAATCGTCAGTTTCAGCCGTCGCATGAAGCCTGCCTCGTTCGGTTTCCTCGTGAGTCTGTTTATCGACCCGTCGGCGCCTTCTAACCTGCCGATTGCCGCTTGGGAAATCCGTGTCGGCGTCGCAATATCGTTTCGCTCAGCGACAGGATTCCCCATGCCGTCCTTCATCTGCGTCACCTGCGGCACCGGCTTTCCGCCCAGCGACCGGGAACCGGCCAACTGCCCGATCTGCGAGGACGAGCGGCAATATGTGCCCCTCGCCGGCCAACAGTGGACGGTGATGGAGACGATCGGCCGTCGTCACATGAACGCCTTTCGCCGGCTCGAAGACGGGGTGCTCGGCCTCGCCATGGCGCCTGCTTTCGCCATCGGCCAACGCGCCCTCATCCTGCGAACATCGATCGGTAACGTTCTTTGGGAATGCGTGCCCCTGCTCGACCAGGCGACGATCGACATCGTCAACGGTCTCGGCGGCCTGGCGGCCATAGTCGTTTCCCACCCGCATTATTATTCGACCATGGTGGACTGGAGCCACGCCTTCAACGCGCCGGTCCATCTTCACGAAGCGGACCAACAGTGGGTGATGCGGCCGGATCCGACTATCCATTTTTGGAAAGGCGAAACGCTGGCCTTGGCCGACGGCGTGACCTTGGTTCACTGCGGCGGCCACTTCGCCGGCGGCACCGTGTTGCATTGGAGCCATGGAGGCGCCGGACGCGGCGCGCTGGCGACCGGCGACATCGCTCAGGTGGCGGCTGACCACAAACATGTGGCCTTCATGCGCAGCTATCCCAATTATCTGCCGCTCTCCGCCCCCTCCGTCGAGCGGATCGGCCGCGCCCTCGAACCCTTCGCCTTCGATGTCATCTACGGCGCCTTCTTCGAGCGCGACATCAAACAGGACGGCAAGGGCGCTGTGCGCCGCTCTGTTGCTCGCTATATCAAAGCGGTCCGCGATGATGGCAGCGCGGACCGCCAGTAGCTTCTAAAACTTCACCTGATCGGCGCCCTTGAGGCCAAGCATGGCGCGCGCCTCCGTCGGGCTGGCGACTTCATAGCCCAGCTCTTCGATAATGTGGCGGATCTTCTTCACCTGCTCCGCATTGGACGTCGCGAGCTTGCCGCGCCCAATGAACAGCGAATCTTCCAGGCCGACGCGCACATTGCCGCCCATCATCGCCGCTTGCGTGGCAAACGGCATCTGGAAACGGCCGGCCGCCAGAACGGACCAGCGATATTCATCGCCGAACAACCGATCCGCCGTCTGTTTCATGAAGATCAGATTTTCGGGATCGGTGCCGATGCCGCCAAGAATGCCGAAGATCAATTGCAGGAACACCGGCGGCTTGAACAGGCCGGCATCCAGGCAATAGGCCAGATTGTAGAGATGGCCGACGTCATAGCATTCATGCTCGAACTTCGTGCCATGGCCCTCGCCAAGCAGCCGATAGATCTTCTCGATATCATCGAACGTATTGCGGAAAATGCCGCCCTTGGTCGAGCGCAGATAGGCCTCTTCCCAGGGATGTTTCCAGTTCTTGTAGCGATCCGCCAAGGGATGAATGGCGAAGTTCATCGAGCCCATGTTGAGCGAGCACATTTCCGGCGAGGCTTGCAGCGGCGCGGCAAGACGCTCTTCCACCGTCATCTGCAAACCGCCGCCGGTGGTGATGTTCACCACCGCATCGGTGCTCTGCTTGATGCGCGGCAGGAACTGCATGAACACCTTCGGATCCGGCGTCGGCCGGCCATCGTTGGGATCGCGCGCATGCAGATGCAGGATGGAGGCGCCCGCCTCCGCGGCGGCGATCGCCTGTTCGGCAATCTCGTTCGGCGTGACGGGCAGATATTCAGACATGGTCGGCGTGTGAATGCCGCCCGTGACCGCGCAGGTGATGATGACTTTATTGCTGGATGGCTTTTTCGCCATGTCACGCTCCTTTTGAAGTTGCGGCAGATGCGGATGTATCAAGAACCAAGCGGCGGCCAACCGGGAAAAGCTGCCAGCCGAAGCGATCGGCGACGAGCCCCCACAGGCCCTTCGGCGCGAACAGCATCACGCCGACGGCGACAGCACCGAGGATGATGAGATAGGTCGGGCCGAGATCGGCCAGGAGACCGCGCAGCAGGAAGTAAACGAAGGTGCCGACGATCGGCCCCTCGATCCGGCCGATGCCGCCGATCACCGTGATGAAGATGACGAAGGCCGTCCAATCATTGACGCTGAACGCCGCCGAAGGCGAGATTCTGAGCTTGGCGAGGAAGATCAGCGCGCCGATCATCGCACCGCCCGCCCCAGCCACCACATAGAGCAGCCGCTTGGCCGTCGCGACGCTGACGCCCGATGTTTCCGCCGCCAGTTCGCCATCGCGGATCGCCTGCAAGGCCAGGCCCCAGCGGGTGCGCAGCAACAGATAGATACCGATGAGGATCGCCACGGCAACGCCGAGCGTCGACCAATAGACCGCCATGTCGCGCCCATCGCGGCTCTCAGCGATAGCGCGCACCACCGAGATCGGCAGGCTGATGCCCGAACCGCCGCCGAGCACCGAAATCTGCGCCGCCAGCAACAGAAACACTTCCGCGACAACCCAAGTGCCGATGGCGAAATAAGCGCCCTTCAAGCGGAAGACGAGCAGCGACACTGGCAGCGCGACGATGGCGCCCGCCACGCCGGCAAAAGGAATGGCGAGTAGCGGCGGCAGCCCGAACAGGATGGCCCAGGCAAACAGAAAATAACCGCCGAGGCCCACATAGGCTTGCTGGCCGACGGAAACCAAGCCGGCATAGCCGGCCAACAGGTTCCACATGCTGGCGAGACTGAGATAGATCAGGAATTCGCCGACGATGCGCATGCCGTTGCGATCGATCCAATACGGACCGGCCACCAAAGCGACGAGTGCGAGAAGGCCGATGACCAGAGCGAAACGGCTTTCCGGCGTCGAACGGGCGATGTGAAAGGACGGCGCGCTCATCCATCCACCTTTGGAAACAGACCTTCCGGCCGGAAAGCCAGGACGGCGAGAAAAACCAGATGGCCGGCCAGCAATTGCCAGCCCGGATCGATCTTGGCGCCGATGGCCTGGGCAACGCCCAGAATGACACCACCAGCCAGCGTGCCCCACAGATTACCGAGACCACCGATGATGACGGCCTCGAAGCCATAGATCAGCCGCGACGGCCCAAGCGCCGGATCGAAATTGGCCCGGACGGCGAGAAAGACGCCAGCCACGGCGACGACCGCCAGCGAGAGCGCCATGGCCACGCCGAAGAGATGGCGATTGTCATAGCCCATCAACCGCGCCACCTCCGGATCGTCCGACGTGGCACGCAACGCCCGGCCGATCGGCAGCGAATAGAACATGAATTGCAAGGCGGCGATGATCGCGACGGCGGCGACGAACATCAGCAGCGGCAGCACGCCAACCGCCAGACCATCCGCAATCGGCAGGGTCGCCGTCTCGATGGCGCCGGCGCTGAGCTTGCGACTATCGGCGGTGAAAATCTGCAACAGAACGTTCTGGATGATCACCGACAGGCCGAAGCTGACGAGAAGCGGCGGCAGCAGATCGGCACCGAGCGTGCGGTTGAACAAAATCCTCTGCAAGCCGTAGCCAGCAACCGCCATCACGGGCGCGACCAGAAAAATGGCGAGCAGAGGATGAATGGATGTCTGCGTCACGCACAGCAGTGCCACATAGGCCGCGAGCACGATCAGATCGCCATGGGCGATATTGACCAGCCGCATGACGCCGAAGATCAGAGACAAGCCCGTGGCAAAAAGCGCATAGAGCCCGCCGACGAGAATGCCCTGCAAGATCACATTGGCCCATTCCATCATCACACTCCGAAATAGGCCGCCGAAATGGCATCGCGCGTCAGGGAAGCCGGCGTTCCCTCCAGCGTGATGCGCCCGCCGCGCAGGCAATAAACCCGATTGGCCACCGCCAGCGCCTGCGACGTGTCCTGTTCGACGATGATGGCCGAGGTCCCCGCCGCCGTGACGCGCGGCAAAGCCGCGTAGATATCGCGAATGACGATCGGCGCGAGGCCGAGGCTCAATTCATCGATCAGCACCAGATCCGGATTTGCCATCAGCGCCCGCCCGATGGCGACCATCTGCTGCTGGCCGCCGGACAAAGAAGTCGACGGCTGATGCCGCTTCTCCCTGAGCACAGGGAAAAGATCGTAGACGTTCGCGAGCGACCACGGCCCCGGCCGGTGCAGATGGCCACCAACCAGAAGGTTTTCCTCGACCGAAAGCGAACGGAAAAGCCGGCGCCCCTCCGGCACCAAGGCTATGCCCTCACGCACGATCTGCTGTGTCGGCCGGCCCGCGAGTTCACCCCCGGCAAAACGGATTTCCGCATTGCGAGTCGTCACCAGCCCGACGATGGCCTTCATCAGGGTCGATTTGCCGGCGCTATTGGCGCCGATGATCGCCAGCGTTTCGCCTCGTTCGGCATACAGGCTGATGCCGAACAGAGCCTGGAAGGCTCCATAGAATGCATCGAGATTTCGGATATCGAGCAATCTCTTCTCAGGCATCCGCCTCGACCCCAAGATAGATTTCCCGCACCTCGCGCGTTGCCATCACGGTTTTAGGATCGCCGTCCATCAGCTTGCGCCCCTGATGCAGCACCATCAGGCGATCGATGGTGGCGAGCAGCGCATGCACCACATGTTCGATCCAGATGATGGCCACGCCGGTCTGTCGCACTTTGAGAATGGCAGCCACCAGCTCCTCGCATTCGTGCGGGGTGAGCCCGCCGGCGATTTCATCGAGCAGCAATAGTTTTGGATTGCCAGCAAGCGCCCGCGCCAGCTCCAGGCGCTTGCGCTCGAGCAAAGTGAGGGAAGACGCCACCGCATTGGCCTTGGACAGCAGGCCCGTCAGCTCCAGCACTTCGACGCAGCGCTGTGCCACATCGATGTTCGAGCGCGTATTGCCGAAAAAGCCCGGCACGCACAGGTTCTCGAACACGGTCAGCCCCGAGAACGGCTGCGGAATCTGAAACGATCGGCCAATGCCGATGCGGCACCGCTGCGAAGGCGACAGCGCCGTGATCTCTCGTTCCTCGAACAGGATGCGGCCACTGTTGGGCTTGATGGCGCCGGCAATCATATTGAACAAGGATGTCTTGCCGGCGCCGTTAGGCCCGATGATCCCGAGCGCTTCGCCCGGGACCAAAGTCAGATCGAGAGCATCCGCCACGGTGACGGCGCCAAAGCGCTTGCTCAGCTTTTCCAGCGTGAGAATAGCCGTCATGACGACGTCACCGCTCTCGTATCAGGCCAGAGGCTTCAATTTGCCGCCGACCGGAATATCCGGCGCCGGCTTATTGGTGGTGATCACCAGATCAAAGCCATTCGGCCCCTTGACCCACTGGCCGGCGACGAGTTCCGTCTTGGTGACATTCTTCACCGGTCCATTGCCCCACTTCACCGGACCAACGATCGTGCCGATATTGGTCTCGGCAATTGCAGAGACAATCGACTTCGGGCTCTTCAGGTCCTTGGCGCGCTTCAGCACATCGAGCGTCACTTCGAACAGCGAATGGGTGAAACCGATGGGCTGCGTCCAGGGCCGCTTGGTGGCGGCCATATAGGCATCGGTCATTTCCTTGGCCGATTGCCCGGTGAGGCTCGACTTGAACGGATGGGTCGGCCCCCACCAGATTTCCGTCGACAGACCATCGCCACGGTCGCCCAAGCTGTTGATGACCGAGGGGAACAGCAGTGCCTTGCCGATCGTGACGATCTTCGGCTTGAAACCTTGCTGCGCGCATTGCGCCCAGAAGGTCGCGAAATCCGGCGGGATCATATTGCCGGTGACGATCTCACAGCCGGCCTGCTTATAGGCCGAAATCTGCGCGGTGAAATCGTTCGACATCGGCGTGTAACGGCCCGTGTCGATCAGCTTGTAACCCGCCTTGGCCAATGCCGGCGGCAGACCGAGCTTGGGATCGCCCCAGGCATTGCCATCCGCATCATTGGGGAAAATACCGCCGACGACCTTATTGGTCGGCATGCCGTCCCACATGCTCAGGAAGGCGGCGATGACATCTTCCAGGCCCCAGAAGAAATGATAGGTCCAGTCGAAGCCTTTCTTCGGATCGCCATTGCGGCCGAAGAAATAAGGCTGCCACGGACAGTTCGTGGTGATGCAGGGAATTTCATTGGCTTCCGCCTGGTCAGCCACCGGATTGGTCGTCTCCGGCGCGGCGATGGCAGTGATGATATCGACCTTATCGCCGTTGATCAGTTCGGCCGCGACCTCAGCCGCGCGGTTGGGATTGGACTGGCTGTCCTTGACGATGATCTCGACCGGATAGCGCACGCCATTGTTGGTAATGCCCTGGCCGATCACCTGACGCACCTGCGACAGGATGAAATCGTCCGCCTCGGCAAAGCCGGCGAGCGGGCCGCTGCGCGGCGACACGAAGCCGATTTTCAGCGTCCGGCTCTGGGCATGAGCCGGAATGACCCTGAGGATCGCCGGCGCCGCAAGGGCCGCTGCACCCGCGCGCACGACCTGACGGCGCGTCGAACCGCTTGTCTTGATCATCTTATCGCTCTCCCTCATCACACCCTCCTGTGACACGTTACGTCTTGCGATTAAGTTTTGGCGTTGCGCTCCTTCGCGTCCATCTCCATCAGATGATCGAGCACTTTCTTGCGCAGCGCATTTTGTTCGGCCTCGCTCCACGAGCGGAATCCCTCGCCGCTCTTGAAACCAAGCTGACCGTTCTTGACTTTCTGCTCGAGCAGCGGCGACGGCGCGGACCGGCTGTCGATATAAGGCAAGACCTGCTGATGGATCGCCAGGGTGAGATCGGTGCCGACCATATCGGCATTCTCGATCGGCCCCAGCACCGGCAGGCGGCGGCCAAAACTCGCCTTCACCACTTGATCGACCATGGCCGCATCGCAAATGCCTTCCTCGATGATGGCAATCGCTTCACGCCACAACGCATGCTGCAATCTGTTGCCGACGAAACCCGGCACATCCTTCTTCACTTCGACCGGCGTTTTACCGACCGACGCCAGCAGCGCGATCATCTCCGACACGACGGCATCCGACACATCGACGGTGCGCACCACTTCAACCAACGGCACCAGATAAGGCGGATTCCACCAATGAGTGCCCAAGGCGCGCGACTTATCGCGAATATTGGTCATGATCGCCGTGATCGGCATCACCGACGTATTCGACGCCAGAATCGCATAAGCGGGCGCTGCCGCCTCGATCTCGGCGAAGAGCTTCTGCTTCAGCTCCATGTTTTCGAGCGCCGCCTCGAAGACGACGTCGGCGCCTGCAACGGCTTCCGCCAGCGACGCATGCAAGGACACATGCGCGACGGCAGCCGGATCAAGCTGCATGTCCTTCAGGTTGCGGACGATCTTTTCCGGCGCCGCCTGCAAGGCCGCCGGCACCGGATCGGTGATGGCGACATCATGCCCGGCAACCGCGAACACCTGAGCGATGCCATGCCCCATGAGGCCGGCACCGATCACGGCGATCTTCTGTTTCCCCTCCCGCTTGGCTGCCATCGCCTACCCCGCCGTATAACCGCCATCGGCGTAAAGGATGTGCCCGGTATAGAAATCCGAAGCTCTCGACGCCAGGAACAACAACGGACCAGCCAGATCTTCCGGCTCGCCAAGGCGCCCCTTGGGCACGCGGGTAAGAAAGCCGCCACGCACCGCCTTGGCATTGTCGTTGTCTTCAAACATCCAGGCCGTCAGCGGCGAACGGAACACCGTCGGCGCAATCGCATTGACGGTGATGCCGGTCGGTCCCAACTCGCAGCCCAGCGCCTTGGTGATGCCATCGACCGCCGACTTGGAGGCGCAATAGGCCGTATAGCCCGCCGGATGGCCGAGCAGCCCGCGTGCCGAGGACATCAGCACGATCTTGCCGCCCTGCCCCTGTGCCAGCATCTGCTTGGAACAAGCTTTCGCCATCAGCCAGGATTGGGTGACATTGGCATCCATCACATCGAGAAAACGCTCGGGCGCCATGTCGACGATCTTCGCCACGTCGTTCTTGCCCGAGGCAACAACCAGGATATCGACCTGGCCGAAACGCTTGACCGCGGCGGCGACGATGCCTTCACAGGCTGCCTCGCTCGACGGCCGCACGTTCAGCGCCTCGACTTCGGCCCCGGCCGCGATGCAATCCTTGGTGATCGCATCGAGGTCGGCCTTCTTGCCGGCGGTCAACACCAGCTTGCAGCCGGCATTGGCCAGGATTTGCGCGGCCAAAGCCCCGAAAGCGCCGGACGCACCGGTAATGACGGCAACCTTGCCCTTCACGTCGAAGAGCGACAGCGGGTTTTTCAGATAGTCACTCATGCTTGTGCCCCGGCGGATAGGGAATGACGACCATCATCACGCAGACGTGGTTCGAGCGGTTGACGATCTCGCGCACCTCATTGGGCGCGATGGTGCAGGAGTCGAATTTCTTCAACACCGTTTCCTGGCCGCCAACGATCACCGTCATTTCACCTTCGATGACCACATAGATCTTCTCGAACGGCGTCGAATCCGGCCCGGCGCCGCCACCAGGAAGAAAGTGGGACATGCCGACCCATTGATTGGTCGGCCCGCCCTTCTCGAACCCCTGCAAGCGCAGGCCTTTCACCTCGCGGTGATTGGCCGCCTCATAGGGTTTGGCATCCTGATAGCGCTTGACCAGCATCAGAACGCCTCCCCCTTTTCGATCCGATAGGCCTGGCTCGGATCGGTGATGGCGACGAGACGGATGATGCAGCCATCGCCGCGATCCCAGTTCCACGGAAAGAAGGCGAAGGTGACGCGCTTGCCGGTGACAGCGTCAAGATCGCCACCAACGTTCTCGATGCCGAGAATGCCGTTCTTGAACAGGATGCGATGCACCGGCTCCCATTCCGGGAAGTCATCCTTCCAATCGCGGCCGCCGGACCATTCCTTGTACTCTTCGGCGAGGTGCGGCAGCAGCGGACCATTGCGATGCGGACCGATGGCGGTTGCCAGCGGATGATCGTTGGCCTGCGTATCATGGCCGACGACTTTCACCTTCTTCTCAACGAACCAATGTCCGGCCGAGGAAACGAAGCCTGGTGCGCGCGCAAAGTAATCTTCGTTATCTTCGTAGATGTGGTGCCAGCCCGTATTAACGATCACCACGTCGCCCGGGCGCACGATCTTGCCAGCGGCCTTTTCGAGATCGTCATAGGTGATCGATTCCCACTTCTTCTTCGGCAGCGAAATGACGATGCCCGAGCCGAAGAAATGCGGCAACGGCACTTCATCGATGAAGGGCGTGCCCGCCACCACATGCGCCGGCGCATCGATATGCGTCGTGTTGTGCATGCTGGTGGTGATGCGCTGCGACAGCACACCAGATTTCGCCATGTAGTGAATGCGCTCGATCTTCACGTCTTCGAAATACGGCCAGTTCGGCGACTGATACCCGAAGCGATGCGACAGGTTGTAAAACTTCAAGCCCATCGGATTGTCGAGATTGCTGTCGAACTTAATGCCGCGAACCGTGATCGACATCGATCAGTCCTCCCTCTCTGCACGGCGCCCCCAATGGCGCGAAATGAAAAATGCAGTTGGCGTTTAGCCGATTTTCATAATACGATACAAGTGTATCATATAGCGGTCAATGACCACGAAGCGATCCAGGAAGATTTATCGGCTCGCTATGCGGTACATGAGCTCGACAACCCACAATGCGATATGACTGAGGAACAGGATGCCTACTGTGTCTTTTGGCCGAACAAGCCCAGCGACGACGCGACGTTCGCATGGCGGCATTCAAGTCATCGCACGCGCGGCCAACGTGTTGCGCTCGCTCGAAGACAAGCCTGACGGTTTGAGCTTGGGACAAATCGCCAAACGCGTCAGCCTTGCCCGCTCCACGGTACAGCGCATCGTCGGTGCGCTGGCCGCCGAAGGTTTCGTCTCGACAAGCAGCGGCGGCACGGGCGTGCGCATTGGTCCGGGCCTCGTTCGCCTGGCTGCGACCGCCGGCTCGACGACGACGGAAATCATCGCACCGCACTTGCGCGCACTCGGCGATGAAGTCGGTGAAACCGTCGATCTGTCGGTTCTCTCGGGTGCGTCAGCGATGTTCGTCGACCAGGTGCAAGGCAAGCAACGCCTCGTCGCGCTCTCGGCTGTCGGCGAGCGCTTTCCCCTGCACTGCACGTCCAACGGCAAAGCGATCCTCTCCTGCTTCGCCGGAGAGGATATGAACGATCTGATCGACCGCAGCGTCGCCGAACACGTCAACTACGCCCTTGCCGATCGCAAGGCGCTACTGCGCGAACTGGACCGCGCCCGCAAAAGCCATCTCGCCTATGATCTTGGCGAGCATGGCGAAGGCATCAACGCGGTCGGCACCGCCTTGCTCGACAGCTATGGGCGGCCGGTGGCGATCTCGATCCCCGTACCCGAGCAGCGGTTTGCTCAGCAGCGCCCCATTCTCGAAAAGGCGCTGCTGAATTTCCGCGAACGGATGAAGAAACTGCTCGTCAAATGATCAGCCGAGTTCCGTAATCCTCTCAGGGAACTTGTGCAGACGCTCGACGCCCTTGTCCGTGATCAGAAAGTTGTCGCAAGCCCAGCTATAGGTCGTCGACGTCACATAGGTCGGATGGACCGACACCACCATGTTGGCTTCGATCGTCATGGTCTCGTCGAAGCGCACCAACGGCCGCTCCACCATGTCATAGCCCTGGCTGTGACAGTAGAGCCGCTCCTCCGGCGGCCGTCCGTTCTTCGTCATGAACGCATTATGCGCGTCCCAAATGTCCTTGCAGGAGGCTCCGGGCTTCAGGAGATCAAGCGTGTGCTGGCGCGCCTCGAGCACGAAGGCGAATTCGCCCTTCATCTCTTGCGAGGCTTTGCCGAGCACGCAGGTGCGGCCCAGCTCGGTATAGTAACCACCGGCGCCGCTGTTCTCGATCAGGATCGTATATTGATCGCCAGTATTGATGATGCGGTTCTGCAGATGCGGCGGCCCCATGACGGCCGCCTTCCCCACCGGTCCTGACGCGCTCATATACCAGCCCTGTTCGCTGCCGACGCAGGTTCCCGCATGACGGGCCGCCGACATCACCTCGATGTCTCTTTTGCCCGGCGCGACGGCCTTGAAGGCGGCTTCCATCTGCATGTCCTGCATGGCGCAGGTCGCCCGCATGATGGCGATTTCCTCCGCGCTCTTGATGGCACGGATCTCGTCGATGAGATCGGTCGCATCGACAAAGGCGGAATTGGAGAGCTTGCCGCTCTTGAGATAGTCAACGAAGGCGTAAGGCATCGACGACGTACCCACCAGTCCGATCGTCGCACGCGTATGGGCTGAGAGCGCCTTTTCCGCCAATTCCGCATCGTAATGCTTGCAATAGGAGGCGCTCGCATAACCCGGCACGCCCATGACGCGCTTGACCCCGCGATAAAGCGGATCGCCCGATGCGATGGCCTGATCCATGCCGAAGGGCCCCTGCCCAATCATCGTCATCTCATCGTCGCGCGGGAAAATGACGGTGAGCGGATAGCCGTTCGTTGCCGGAAGGTCGGTGAGATATTTGACGTAGCCGCCCATGAAATCATTGTTGTTCTGCATCACCAGAACATCGACGTTGCGCGCCTTCATCGCCGCGCGCACGAGCTTCCAACGTCTTTCCAGCTCTCCAGTCGAAATAGGCGCAACAATCCGCTCGACGATAGCGTTCATAACCTCTCCCTTCCATCCCCTGATGTCGATCAAACCCTCTGCACTTGATCGAACCCTGTCGGCGGTTCTTGCCATGCAGCCCCAAAACCGTCTAGCGGCCCACAAGGTGGAACATCTATCGTCTCAGCCATGCATTTTCGCGGCCGCCGATGATCGACAGAAGGCGTTGAAATCAGATGGACATATGCCTAATTTGGCGCCGGCTGAAATCAGATAAAAACGAGGAAACGTTCATGGGACGCCTGCAGGACAAAGTCGTTATCATCACCGGTGGCGCGCGCGGTATTGGCGCCGCCTTCAGCAAAGCGGTTGCCGCCGAAGGCGCCATCGTCATCGTCTCCGACGTGCGGGACGGGGCCGCCACGGTGCAGGAGATAGAGGCGGATCGAGGACGGGCGGCTTTCATCGCTTGCGACGTCAGCTCGGCTCAGTCCACCACGGATCTCGTCAACGAGGTCGTCAAGCGGCATGGCCGTATCGATGCTGTCGTCAATAATGCCGCCATTTTCGCCAATCTGAAACGGCAGGCCTTTTTCGACATCGACGAAAAAGAATGGGACGACGTGATGGCCGTGAATGTGCGCGGCCCCTTCCTCCTCACCAAGGCGGTAGCGCCCGTCATGATGCGCCAAAAATCCGGCAAGATCGTCAACATCGCATCCGGCACGGTTTTCAAGGGCCAAACCGGCATCACCCATTATGTCGCCTCGAAGGGCGCCATCGTCGCGTTCACGCGCTGCGTTGCCCGCGAACTCGGCGACTACAACGTCAACGTCAATGCCATCGCCCCGGGTCTCACCATGAGCGAAGGCGTGATCGCCAATCCGGACATGAGCGGCGGCGGCTCCAGCGCCACCATGAACTCACGCGCCTTCAAGCGCGAACAGAAGCCGCAGGATCTCACCGGCACGCTGGTTTTCCTTTGCTCCTCTGACAGCGATTTCATGACGGGTCAGACCCTGGTCGTCGATGGCGGCAGCGTCACGCACTAATCGCCCTTCTTTCCGTTTCAAAATTCAGGACACCCAATGAGCAAACTGTTCGATCTCACCGGCAAAACCGCTTTCGTGACCGGAGCCGGCAGCGGCCTCGGCTATGCCATGGCTGAGGGGTTTGCCGAACACGGCGCCCTCGTCACTTTGGCCGATGCGGATCGTGCTGGCCTCGATCGTGCGCTGGCCAAATTCAATGCCGCCGGCCATCAGGCCACAGCGGTCGAGCTCGATGTTCGCGAGCCCGCCGCCATCCGCGCCGCGGTGAAGAACGCCGCCAGCCACTATGGCAAACTCGACATCGTCGTCGCCAATGCCGGCATTACCGGCGGCGCCCCGATCAGCGAGGAAGCCGGCTATATCGAGAATATCGATCTCGATGTCTGGAACAATGTGGTGAAGGTCAACCAGACGGGGGTTTTCGCCACGTTGCAGGCGGCGGCCGCGATCATGAAACCGCAGCGCAGCGGCCGCATCATCGTCACCGCCTCCATCTCGGGCCTGCGGATATCGGAAGTCTCGGGCTATCCCTATACGGTCACCAAGGCGGCGGTGATCCATCTGGTTCACCTGGCGGCGATCGAACTGGCGCCCTTCAACATTCATGTGAATGGGGTCGCCCCCGGCCCGTTCATGACGAATATCGCCGGCGGCCGGCTGTTTCGCGAACCCGAACGCGCCAAGGCCATGGGCGATGCGGTGCCAATGAAACGCATGGCCGATCCATCGGAGATCAAAGGGCTCGCTCTTCTGCTCGCCTCCGGCGCCGGCAGCTTCATCACCGGACAGGTCATCCCCATCGACGGCGGCGCCACCGCGCGCTGAACGCGCGGTGGCTCCTGCTCCAAGTTTATTTCTTGGCCTACTTCTTGACGTCCATCTCGCTGGACGAATTGATCAGGCTGTGAATGTTGCGCGCGAAATCCACCGCCTTGGCGGTGTCGATGGTCATCGCGCCATGGGCATATTCCTTGACCGCGAGGACGGCCGGCCGCGGCGCCTTCATCAAGCGCTCGATCAGCGCATTGGCCGTCTTCTCGAGATCGGCGCGCGGCACCACATCGCTGACGGCGCCAATGCGCTGCGCTTCGTGGGCCGAGATCACCTTGCTCGTCCACACCAGATACATCAGCGACTTCAAGGGCACCCGATCGACGAGCGACGACATGACCATCGTTGGCATGATGTTATGCGTGAATTCGGGGATGGCGAAGGACGCATTCTCCGCCGCGATCGTCATATCGGATACGCAGGCGAGCGCGCAGCCGAAACCCAGCGCCCGTCCCTGCACCACGGTCAGAACCGGTGCCTTTGATGCGCGCACCGCGCCGTAGCATCGAAACACGATGTCGCTCATCTTGCGCAGCGCCAAGGCCTCGGGACGCGTTTGCGGGCGCGTGCCCATTCCCGCCCGACCGATACAAAAATCGTCGCCATTGGCGCGCAGGACGATCAGGCGCACCTTGTCGTGTTCGTTGATGAACGTATCCCCCAGAAAAACGATCTGCTCATCGGAGAGGCCGTTGCCCCGCTCCGGATTATTGAGTGTGATTTCCAGAAGATCGTCCGACTTCTTGACGATAATGCCATCCGCCATCGTGTTTCCTCGCCATTCCCTCCGGCCCCAGGCCGTTGTCTTGTGAACCCTAAGGCTCTTGCGCCACCGGCGGCGGCGCTGTCAATTGGCGGATATTGCCTAATTTTTGCGGCCACGCTACCGCTGTCCCATCGGGTTAGCGGGAATTGGAGGAGGCAGCGATGACCTTGGCCCAACAGGAAACGGCCGCCACGGCGGGCCGCATGAGCTTCAGCCATCTCGGCATCTACGTGACCGACCTACCGATGATGGAAGAATTCTACACCCGGATGCTCGGCTTCATCGTCACCGATCGGGGCGAAGCGCGCGGCAACCCCATCGTTTTCCTGAGCGGCGACCCCCGCGAACATCATCAGCTCGTCCTGGTCGGTGGACGGCCGAAAGAGTCCTTTTCGCAGATCAACCAGATCTCCTTCCGCGTTCCGGCACTGGAAGACGTTCAGGCCGCCTGGCGCCGGGCCAAGGATGCGCCGGGCGTCGGGCGCATCTACGCGACCAATCACGGCAACGCCTGGTCGGTTTACTTCTTCGATCCGGAGGGCAATCGGGTCGAGGTTTTCGCCGATTCCGAATGGTACATTCCGCAGCCACGGGTCGACGAGCTCGATCTGTCAAAGCCGGCGGCGGAGATACGCACGGAGTCCGAACAGTTTTGCCGCTCCTGCGAAGGCTATATGCCGCTGGCCGAATACCAACAGAAAATCGCCGATCGGATCGCCGCCGCCCGTTCGAAATAATCGGCTCGCAGCTAGGATTGTTGCGCCAACGCCGCTGCACGCTTGGCGAAATTGATGGCAAGATGCGCGACGTCGGCGGCATTCTCGCCCGCCGCATTGCCGGCCTTGGCGCGGGCGGCCACGCCTTCGAAGATCACCGCGAAGCGGAACAAGGCGAAGACCATGTGGAAGGGCACGAAGCCAACCTGCCGCTGCGCCGCCGCCTCATAGGTCGCAAGAAATTCCTGAAAATCAGGCAGGCCTAGATCGACAAGATTCTCGCCCAGCAAGCCGCCATATTCCTCCGGCGCGCTGTACCACATCATGCCGAAATGAGCGATGTCGGCGGCAGGATCACCCAGAGTCGCCAGCTCCCAATCGAGAACGGCAATCACTTTGGGCTCATGCCGATGAAACATGAGATTGCCGATCCGATAGTCGCCATGGACGATCGTTGATGGCCCGGCGGTCGGCATATGCGCCGGCAACCATTGCTGCAGAAAATCAATTTCGGGAATGTCGCGTGTGCGAGACAGTTGCCACTGTTTCGACCAGCGCGCGACCTGCCTTTCGAAATAGCCTTCCGGCCGGCCAAAATCGCCAAGGCCGGCGGCGCGCCAATCAATGGTATGGAGGCGTGCCAGCGTTACCGCCGCCGATTTATACATCGTTCGCCGCTCGTCCGGAGAACTCTCCGGCAGGCGGCAGTCATGGATGACGCGCCCATCGAGCCGCTCCATGACGTAAAACGGCGTCCCGATGACATCCCGGTCGGTACAGAAGTGCAGCATGCGTGGGACGGTAAAACCGCACTCGGCCAGCGCTTTCTGAACGCGATACTCCCGATCGATCGCATGGGCAGATGGCAGCAAAGGCCCGTCCGGCTGCTTGCGCAAAACGACCGACTTTTCGAGGCCCGTAACAAAATAGGTCGGATTGGATTGGCCGCCCGCAATCGATTGAAGTTGCAGAGGGCCACGCAGTCCAATGGCCTCTTCGAGATAGGATTGCAGACGCTCCCCGTTCAATGCTCCCCCGCCCTGCATTCTCTCCCCCGATCAGCTGGAAGCAAATAACTGACACGGCACCTCGAGAGAGTCGAGTGAGCCCCGGCTCGGCCAAAGCCCGACACGCGCATCAACCTGGCTATTGAGCCGGCGTAACAGCGGACGACAGCGTGAAAACCTTATCCATGAAATCATCCGTCACCTCGTCCCAGGATCGGGACTTGAACCGGCGACGCACATCCTCGGTCCAGGCCGCGAGGTCTTGACGATCCGAAAGGGTCGCATCGATCACGCGATAGGCTTCATCGACATTCTTGGGATCGAAATAGCGTACGAGATCGCCGCCGACTTCCGGAATCGAACTCGAATTCGAGGCCAGACATGGTTTGCCGAAATAAAGGCTCTCGCCCACCGGAAGCCCCCAGCCTTCGGCGAAGCTCGGAAAAACGGTAAACAGACAATGGCGATAGAGATATTGCAGCTCACTATCGGAAAGCCCTTCCAGCACGACGATCTTGCCATGGACATTGTTGGCCGCCGCGAGATTCTCGCGAAAGGACTCGATGCGCCACCCCCACTTGCCGATGATCAGAAGCGACGGCGCCTTCTCTCCATAGCGATCATAGAGTCGCTTCCAAACTTCAAGGAGAAGCGCATGGTTCTTACGCGGCTCGATCGTACCGACGCAAAGAACGTATTCCTGCGGCAGCGATTGGAGAAAAACCTCGGACACAGGCTGTTCGCCACCCGAGGCAGGAATATCGTGTGCGAGAGGAATTGCCGCAACAGGCACATCCTTGCGCGCCAGCGATGCCAGCAGCGTGCGCAATTCATTCGCTACAAAAGTCGAGTTCGTACAGGCATAGTCGATGCTGGCGAGAGCTTCCTCCAGCTTTTCCGTGAAGTCACGTTGAGTCGCCACATCCACATATTCTGGATTGGTGTAGGGAATGAGATCGAAAAAATTGATACCAACCAACGCACCGTCATGTCTCAAATCATTGAGACGCGACAGATAGTCTTTGCCGAACCAAAATGCGCCGAGTACGAGATAGAAGTCGCCGCTTCTGCACTTCAGAGTCTCGGCACCTCCGAAGATCTGACCAAGGATGGCGCCAAGATGCTCTATCGTAACGCCATCGGAATTCGATGCATCGACAAGTTCGCAAGCCAACAAAGTGCGAGCAACTTTATATTGCCGCTCGGCGTCGCTAAAGAAAACGAAAGCGATGTCCCCTTCCACATTCCGTTCGATGAGTGAAGTCAAAATCTCAGCCTGCACCCTCTGCATGCCGGTCCGCCGAACATTTGTTCGAAAGAACGCAAACATATCAGTAACATCGAGCAAAAGACGGCGACCGCTCTCAACAGCCAGGCCGAGCACCATTTCACGTTCAAATGTCTCAAATGGAATCGTCGCATCTATGCGTCGCGCTCGCGCAAGGCAGGCGCGTGCCGTCAAAAGATAGTTTCGACGCGCATATCGGCGACCAAGTGCGACGAGCATGACGGCATCGTCGGATTCTTGACGAAGAAGTTGGCGAAGGCAAAACAGTTCGCCCTTCAAATCCCCCATGTGAACGGCACAGTCGGCAGCTCTAAGCCAAACCTTTTCATCAAATGGATGCGAGAACAAATGCGTTCGATAGGCGCGATAGGCACGCTGCCAATCGCCAGATTCATAGCGCGTATCACCACGCTCAACGCCTTCGCCGAAGACTTTGAAAACATGATGCGCAAGCCGATCACCGAATACCCGCAAATGCCTTTTGATATTAGAAGTCTTCATTCAGTAGAACGTCCGTCGCCGATGGAATTTGCTCCCCCATCCCCCCGCGCGATGTGAATCTGACACTAAGCTCGCTTATTCTCCTGTTCAGCTTCGAACGCTATGGCACATAAGCCCAAGTAGAGCGAACGACCGGGATCCGACTGAACATAGTTTGCATCAATACGTTCCAGGCTCAGTACGAGCTTTTGTACTTCGTTGACGATCGCTGTCATCTCCACCCAAACCGATTTATCGGCCGGAACTATGGCGCAATTCACAACACCGGTTTGAAGGTCCTTCAGGCCGATCTGCCCCTCTCGTTTCGGGGGCGCCCCCAAGATTAGAAAGCGGACAATCACCCGAGATCCAGCGGCCAGTTTCGTCGCAATGGATATCTGAGCCGTGGGTTTTGAGGACCACACCCCCCAGTTTTCAATGCCGTGCCAGCCGTCCTGGAAGATAAATTTGTGCGGCCGATTCCGCCAATTCGCCGCCGAGCCCTCAACAGTACGATCAAAATGATAGATCATTCCCGCGGCTAGCGCCTCGGGCTCGTTCATTGGCTGCGGCTTGGCGGACTGGGCACAATGGTCGACCTGGACAAGGAAATTGTCGACGACATCGCCCCAAGTCCGAGGTTGAAAAGTCGATACAATCTTTGCCCGCCAGTCAGCGAGCTCCTGCCGATCCACGAGAAGCTTTTCGATAACGGAATAAGCCGCCGCTGGATCGAATGGATCAATATAGCGAACGAGGTCGCCGCCCACTTCCGGAATCGAGGTCGCATTCGAAGCGATGCATGGCGTGCCGCAAGCGAGGCTTTCTCCTACCGGCAAGCCCCAGCCTTCGGCAAAACTCGGAAAAACGGTGAACAGGCAATGACGATAGAGATAGTCGATCTTTGCGTCCGACAGATTGCCGAGAACGATAATCTTACCTGATAACGACTGTGTCTCCTCAAGACGCTGTTTGAATGCTTCGCTGCGCCATCCCCATCTGCCAACAACGATCAAAGGGGGCGTCGCATCACCAAATTTTGCCAAAAGACGTGTCCAGACGTCGAAAAGCAGCAAATGGTTCTTACGGCCCTCGATCGTGCAGATACACAGAACATATTCGGGCGGAAGCGCCTTCAGAAATGCCGGCTCGATCTGACCATCGCCGCTTGGGGGAGGATCATGCGCCAAAGGCACCGCGGCCACGGGAATAGAACGACCGAGACGATCGCGAAGAATTTCCCGCACCTCCGTCGCAACGAATTCAGAGATCGTGCAAACGAAATCGATCTGGGAAAACACGTCGCCGAACCGATCCAAAACACTATTCAGGTCGGATTGATTCACAAACTCGGGATGCGTCACGGGAATGAGATCGTAGATATAGGCACCAACGAGGACGCCGCGCGATCGCAAATCGACGAGCGACCGCAGATAGTCAATCGATATCCAGAAAGCTCCCATAATGACGAATGCATCGCCCGGCTGGAATTCGACAAGCCGCGATTCCGCATAGATTTTGTCGATATAGGGTTGGTAGACTTTAACAGTCGCCGCAGGGTCTTCGGTAGCTTGAACCAAGGCTGCCAACTGTTCCTCAGCGATTTGAAAAATCTGGCTACGACCGTCGCGGCAGAAGACGAACGCCACATCTTGACGACGGAACTTCCGAAACCAAGCGGAGACCATCGAGAGCAAAACCCGCTGAATTCCGGTACCGTGATTGTTGTGCCGCAGGTAACGTAGGATATCGGTGATATCCAAAAAAATGCGACGGCCAGCGATAGAATGGTCTGACCCGATTCCATCCAGATAGGCATTGCCAAGGAACGCTCGATCCCGCGCTTCCAGATCAAGCGTCGGCGCCGCGAGTAGAGCGCCCCGATAATAGGCGAAGGCACTCAGCGGACGGCCATTCGCTGCCTGCTGGCGCGCCAGAGTCAAAAAATCATTTGCGGACCGCGGCGATATAGCCTGCGCACGCTCATAGGCAAGCAATGCCTGCGCCTTCCGGCCGACGAATGATTCACAGAACCCCAGATCCAGCCAGGACGCATAATCATCCGGATGCTGTGAAAGATGCAGACGATAGCAAGTCGCCGCTTTGGCAAATTGCTGGGTGTGCCAAAATCCGCTCGCTTGCCGCCCGAAATCGGCATGCCTGCCGAGCCCCAGCCGAAATGCCAGATTTCGCCAAGCGTCATATGCATCAAACATCTGAAACAACACCCAAATCGTCAAAAATGCCGTGCGCAGAAATAGACAAAAACCAGCCTATGGTCTACCAACACACCAGCTAAGGTTGGTTCTCAGCATTCCTGATGGAAGATTGTGGATTTTAGTCGTAGCGAACAAGGCGGATTTCAGGTCGAACGAAGCCCTTCGCTCTTTTCAACCTTTCCTCGCGAAAGCCAGAATGCTGGAGCCCGACATATTCCTCCCGCCCCAGAGATCAGTTATGGGACCTTCGGCGTTTTCATCGATCGTAAAATTGTAACGAGGCAGCTCTCTCCATGGCTAAACGCGCACTTATTACCGGCATTACAGGACAGGACGGCGCCTACCTGTCGCAATTCCTGCTCGGGAAAGGTTACGAGGTCTTCGGTGTCATTCGCCGCTCGTCCCATCGTGGCGTTGAAGACCATCGTTTGCGTTGGCTCGGTGTTGCCGATCAGGTCACTTTGCTGGACGGCGATCTTGCCGATCTGTCGAGCATCGTTCGCATCATGCAACAGGTGAAGCCAGACGAAATTTACAATCTGGCTGCCCAGTCTTTCGTTGCTTCGTCCTGGCAACAACCGCTGCTGACCGCCAATATCACGGCCGTTGCGGTCACCACCATGCTGGAAGCCATGCGCATTGTGAAGCCCGAAGCGCACTTCTACCAGGCCTCCTCATCCGAAATGTTCGGCCTGATTCAAGAGGAAATGCAGAGCGAGAAAACGCCGTTCTATCCGCGCTCCCCTTATGCGGTGGCGAAGCTCTATGGCCACTGGATCACTGTCAATTATCGAGAAAGCTTTGGCTTTCATGCTTCATCCGGCATCCTGTTCAACCACGAAAGTCCGCTGCGCGGCACGGAATTCGTGACCCGCAAAGTGACCGATGGCGTTGCCCGAATTAAACTTGGCAAAGCTCATGAATTGCGGCTCGGCAATATCGACGCCAAACGCGATTGGGGCCACGCCCGCGACTATGTGCGGGCGATGTGGCTTATGCTGCAGCAGGAAAAGGCCGACGACTATGTGGTCGCCACGGGCCGCACCACAACCGTGCGCGACATGTGCCGGATCGCCTTCGAGCATGTCGGGCTCGACATGGACAAACATGTAGTCATCGATCCAGCCTTCTATCGTCCGGCTGAAGTCGATGTCCTGCTGGGCAATCCTGCCAAGGCCCATCAAAAGCTGGGATGGACTGCGGAAATCTCTCTCGAAGAGATGATCAAGGAAATGGTCGACGCCGATCTGCAACGCTGGCGCACGGCTGTAGACGGCTAGATCAATGTCCCGAAGCGCTCCGCAGGCCGTCAGCTATCGTCGCATCCTCGTCACCGGCGGAACTGGCTTCGTCGGTGGATGGCTCACCCCACGCCTCGCGCAGCGATGGCCAGATGCTCAATTGTTTCTGTTGCGCCGATCCGCTGATCTGGTGGAGCGAGAAGGTTGGACACCTGTTGTCGGCGACCTCAACGATCGTGACAGTCTCGACCACGCCCTGGCTCAAACGCGTCCTGATCTCATCATTCATCTGGGCGCCCAAGCCTCGGTTGGATCGTCATTTCAGCAAACCGCAGCTACGTGGGATGCCAATCTCGGAGGCTCCATCAGCCTGGCGGTGGCGTGCGCGCTTCACGCGCCGGAGGCCGTCTTTCTGAACATCAGCACCTCCGAAGTATATGGCGCGAGCTTCCGCGACGGCCCCGCCTCGGAAGACACGCTGCCGCGCCCGATGAGCGCCTATGGCCGTTCAAAGCTTACCGCGGAAATGGCGCTTCTTGATATCTTGCCGCCGACGGTGAAACTGATCACCGTTCGCCCATTCAACCATACAGGCCCCGGACAAGATCGGAGATTTGTCCTTCCGGCCTTCGCAGCCCAGATTGCCGCCATCGAACAGGGGCGCCAACCGGCGATCCTTCAGGTCGGCAATCTATCGGCCGTGCGTGAATTTCTCGATGTCCGAGATGTCGTCGAAGCCTATGTCGCTATTCTCGACCATCCTGCGGCCTTTGCCCCTGGCGACATTCTGAATGTCTCTTCGGAAGCCCCTCTCGCGATCGAAGAAGCTTTGGCTTTGTTGCGACAAGCCGCCCGTTGCCCTTTGAATATCCAGATGGATCCAAACCGCTTGCGTCCGTCCGACATTCCAAAGGCAAGCGGAAGCTCACGCAAATTGCGCGAAATGACCGGGTGGAAACCAGTCATTCCCCTGCCCCAGACGCTCGATAATCTTCTCGACTACTGGCGCACTGTCGAGGCCCACTGATCAGTGGGCTTACAGCGTGTGATAGATGCTGATCGCGAAATCAACGTCATCAAAAACACGGCTGCGCCCACCTTTGAGAACCACGGCGCGGTCGCAGAATTTTTTCAAGATCGCAACGTCATGACTTACCAGAATCATCGCGGTATCGGCCCGCTTGACGAACAATTCGTCATAACATTTCTGATGAAAGCGCTGATCACCGACCGACAAAACTTCGTCAATCAAAAAACACTCAAAATCAATCGCCAGCGTCAACCCGAACGCTAGGCGCATGTTCATACCCGACGAATAGTGTTTGACCGGCACGAACAACTGCTTGCCCAGCTCGGCAAAGTTATCAACGAATTCGACGACGTCCTGAACCGGTCGATCATAGACACGCGCAATAAACCGAATGTTGTCGATGCCGGTCATGTGGCCTTCAAGACCGCCGCTGAAAGCCAACGGCCACGACATGAAAAGACCTTTGTAAATATCACCCGAAGTTGGCGGCTCAACACCACCAATCAGCTTGACCAAAGTCGACTTACCAGCGCCGTTGCGTCCGAGGACAGCAACCTTCTCGCCCGGAGCGACCTCAAAGTTAACATTGTCAAGCACCCGGCGCAGACCAATGGGGGTGTGGTATTCCTTTACGATATTGGTCAGCCTGATCGTACGGTCTCTGGGCTTCAACGCATTCGCCTGCTCCTCGCGACGTTTGCGCATCGCATAGCCGGCGGCTTCAATTTCGCTCTCAGCCCATTCATACATCCGCAGGCCACGGCGAATAGCCTGCGGCATCAACCGATCACGAACACGTCCAATCATGCTCACGCCGAATGCTCCATTGCGATCTGAGTGATCGAGCGGATGATGAGGAAGATCAGACCGCAGACAGCGATCACTCCCAAAAGATATAGAAGGCGGCGAGGATAAGTGTACTGGTCGGGCAAATTGGGCTCGACGATGGTTTGCAGATAGAGCTGCTGGCGCTCCGCATCTTGACGAGCTTTCAGATAGTTCAAGTCCGCAGCGCCCATTGCCTTGGCGGCAATCTCGCGCTCAACGACGAACTGCTCGTACATGGCAAGCTTGTTGGCGACCGAAGTATCATTGCCAACGACATCTCGCTTGAGCCGATCAATCGCACTCCGGTTTGACAACACCCGTTCGCGTAACGCCGGAATGGAAGGATTGGCCGGCGTCAAAGCAATCGTCTGAGCCAGCGTCGCTTCCATCGCCGCCAACTCCGTCGTCATTTTGCCGATCTGTTCAAGCGCCGCGAGCGATTCTTTGCCGGGGTCGACAGTACCCGACTTATTTCGCCATTCGGCGATACGGCCCTCAAGTCTGGTAAAATCCGCTCTGGCGTCATCGACGATGCTCTTGGCATAGCGAAGCGCGTCGCGATGCGCGCGTTCGTTCAATCGATTGATAAGCTCCTCGGCATATTTTAGCAGAGCCTTCGCCATCATCTGTGCATCGTCGGGGCGAAAAGCCGTAACCTCCAGCGTACTAATACCAGTCGCCCCTTCGATATCGGCGCTTACCATGTGCTCATATTGACGATAGAGCTTGGTTTTGGTGTCTCGCGTGAAAAAATTTGGGAAGCGATTGAAAATATCGGCTTCCGGCCGCGCCAATATGTCTCGCAGTCCGTTGTTCGCTATCAGAAGATCAGCCGCGTCGCGGGACATGATATATTCGTTGACGGCAAAGGTTTCATCGTTGGCGCGAGACATACCCTGCGTCGAAACCAGGGATGCCAGCCCTTCAAGCCCGGAGCCGCCAGCCGAAGTCCGAACGATAAAGCGCGCTTCCGAAACATAGCGATCGGACGCGATGAAGAACAAATAGACGAACGCCAGGAAGACCGGCACGACCATCGTCAGCAGAACGAGAGCATGACGGCGGAAGAATGATTGCCGCTTGGGCTCAACCCAAACCTCATCGACGGGCGTCAGATAACCTCGCGACTCCAAGGGACGCAGTTCAATCTGACGAACGACAAAAGGAGTATCGGTCTTTGTGTCAGTCATAAGGATCAAAGCTCGACATGCCGTTGCGCATACAGCATCAACGGAAAACCAATCCCCGTCGTCAGCAAGGCGCACAACGCCAGAAAATAAGGATCGTAGTGGGTCACAACGCTCGGCGGGAACACTCCGGCTCGAAACATTTCAATTCCATGCACGAGTGGAGACATCAAAAGATACTTTTGAATCTTCAGCGGCATCCAATCAACCATGTAAAACGCCCCGGTCAGCGGTAGCGTTAAATACATCACCGGATGGATGAAACGTTCCAGAACGTCGCTGAGCTCAGTTAGTGCGGCGATAAGCAGACCAAATCCTGCGCAAAACCACGCCATGAGCAGCCAGCCGCCGAACAATAGAAGCGGATCGTTGGGCAGCGGCAAAGCACCGAGGAGGTACAAAGGCAAATAGGCGACCACGAACGCCGCCATAATGCCAACGGTTTCCAACAATGAACGCGCCAGCAGAATGTCGAGATATTTGACGTTGGCATGGAATGTCAGGGCGGCGCCATATCGCATACCATGCAAGGAGCGGAAAACGATCTGACGCCAAAGCGTCAACATCGAATAGCCCGTCAATGCAAAGGGCACGACACCGACCGACGCATCATGAGAAACATGGGTGAAGCTCCACAGCGCCATGACGCCGGTCGTCAGCAGCAGCGGCTCACCAATAACCCAGAAGAAACCCAGATTTTCATGGCCGTAACGACCCACGGCTTCGCGGATCATCAGTGCCGAAACAATGCGAGCTTGTACCTTGGCCCCAGTCAGAAAATTGGACCTTCGAGAGCGCTTGTCGAAAGCAGAAAACACATCCGAGAACATTAGTTTGCGTGCTCCTGCGTACCAGCGTTCAGCAACCACAAGATTGCGCCCAGCATGCACGAAACGACCAGATAAGTCAGGATCATCCGTATCCGCTCCGGCTCGGTCGATTGGTCCGGCAGATTGGGAGAAACGATCTGTTCGACGTAGATTTGCTGTCGCCTAGCCTCCTGCCGAGCGGTCTCCAACGAATTACTCGCCGTCGCCAAACCTTTTTCGGCGATGTCCCGCGCGGCGGCCAGCTGTTCGTAGCCCTCGATTTTCTTGGCCATCGCCGCATCGCTACCAGCAAGCTTTTCACGTTCTTCCGTTATACGCGCTCGCAAGGCATCCGCCCGGGCCTGACGCGCCGCAATGGCAGGATTGTTCGGAGCCAATCTGGTCATTTCCTGCACTTGCGCTTGCGTCTGCGTATATTCGGTCGCCAGCGACGTGATCGTATCAAGGACCGATTGGGACGTCTTTGACGGATCGACAATCAATTCGCGATTACGATATCTGGTCAGTTCCTTTTGCGCTTCAATCAGTCGATTGCCCGCGTCATCAACGCTTAACTGCGCCGATTTGACGGTATCCGCCTGCGCCCGCACATTCATGCGGTTGACCATTTCCTCCGAGATTTTGAGCAGTTCTTGGGTAATGCGCAAAGCATCTTCAGGACGGAAGGCGACCGCTCTTACCGTGGTAATACCCTTCGACGGATCCTGAATGACCGTCACGCGATCGAGATAATATTCATAAAGCCGCTCAAAGGCGTCGTTCTTCCACAGCCAGAAACGTGGAAACCGCGTAAAAATATCGGCATTGGAATTGGAGAAGATTTCTCGCAACGGAAGCCGGCTTTCCAAGGCGCGCACGGCATCGCGCGACAGCATGAAGTTCTGAACGGCATTGGTGTCGTCGACGGCTCGCGAGATACCAAACGTCTGAAGCACCATGTCCAGACCACCGGCCGCACGCTTGCTCGAGACGCTCCGGACGATGATATTCGCCTCCGAAACATAACGGTCCGCCGCGAACAAACCGTAGTAGAAGACTGCAAAGATCGGCGGAACGATCATCACCGCCAAAATGAGCTTCTTGATCAAGCGAGCCCGACGCTCGGCTTTATCCAAGATGTGGTTGACCGAACCAGGCGCAAGCACTGCCTTTGGCCGCGAAAAGCCGGCAACAACATCGGGCAAATTCAGGCTCATTCAATCGGCTTTCTTTGGAGGCGTGCAAGCGGCAGCGCGCAACTCTTGGCGACCACACCGCGCCGCCAAACAGCTATTGCTCCAGAATAGTTGTCGCAAGGTTTTGATACGCTTTCTTTTACCTTCAATTAGGGCAAAATTCCATCCAAGCAGCCGAAGTGGCCAAGTCCAGGTTCTACGCCACGATATCAATGAGATAGCTGCGATTAGTGAACCCATTTCGGACATACTGCTATATGAAGCTACCAAGCTCGTTCGCGGACAGTTGAGACCGGGGACTGATCGGGATCGCATTTGACGCAAGTAAAATCATATAGTTATGCGATTCGCAGAATGTAAGGATAATATTCCTATGCTCTTAAGCGTTTGTGGCACGATGTCGCCGATATCCCAGGCGACACGCGAGCTGATCAGTCTCATCGCGACTGAAACCATCGGCGCGCCGACGCAAATATATGCTGTCACCGTCGAGCAGCTACGCGACGCTTGGAAAAGTATTTCTCAGGAAAAACGCAAATCAGTTCTTTTATACAGCGACGCACCGCAAACAAATCTGATCCAATTGATAATTGATTCAGACATCCCAACCGTCATAAGCGTCGACGATTTCGAGGAAATATTTGCTTTCAACGTGGTAAATGCCGGAAAGGATATTCTGGCTGCTCTGCGGCAATCAACTCATACTGCCGTGCAGATATCCCAGCTGATAAATACCAGCAGAAACCTGATCCTAGGGCCGGATCGATACGATATGTCGGTGATCGATCTCGCTCAGGACATCATGCACTTTTTCAGTATTGAGCCTAGCGACCAGCAACTCGAAAAACTTCGGACGAAGCTCGGCGATACGACGACGCTACGTGATTTCATGGCAGCGACCTTTCCACAATGGCAACCAACCACGGACTTCAGGGAATCGCTTCCGCGTGAGGATCAAGATGCGCTGGAAAGCGTCATCCATGGCTATGATCCCTTAACCAGGCGCCGTCCCTTCGAAGTCGTACATTGGTCTCCTCGCTGGTTTCAGGATGGCGACGCTCCAGATCGACAATTGACGGGCCCAAAACTCCTGGCTGGTCCCGCTCGAACAATCTTTTTCGGCCCTTATATATATCTGCCCGTTGGGCAATGGGATTGCGAGATCCACGTCGAGTTCAACGATTGTCGTAGCGATACGATGGCGCTGCTGGACATCTTTAACGGCTCGGTCCTCGCAGCCGTAACCATGCGTCTGCCGCGCCATGGCATTTACGCCATCGATATCTCCTTCCAAAACCAGAAACCTGATGCGCACCTGGAATTTCGTTTGCAAATTCTGAAAGGCGCGATCGAGGGCGAACTGCGACTGCTTGGCGTGAAAGTGAAACGCGCGGCACCGGTTGAAGCCGAGGAAAATCTTCGCCTAACCCACGCGCCTCACTGATCACATCAGCAATCACCCCATCGGCAGCGCCAGCGTGCTCTTCGCCTGTTTCAGCGCGAAGCTCGATTCGATTGAGCGCACGCCCTCCACGCGGGTCAGCTTGTCGCGCAGAAAGGCCTCATAGGCTGGCAGATCGGCGACCACCACGCGCAGCAGGTAGTCGCAAACGCCGGTCATGAGATAGGCCTCGACCACTTCGGGAAAGCGTTCCAGCGCCCGGTCGAAGCGCTGCAGCTCTTCCTCGCGCTGACGCTCGAGCTTCACCTGCACGAAAACGCTGATCGGCAGGCCGATGCTGGCTTGATCGACGACCGCGCAATAGCCGCGGATGACGCCGGCTTCTTCGAGCATGCGCACCCGCCGCAGACAGGGCGAAAGGGTCAGCCCGACGCGGGCCGCCAGATCCTGCACGGTCAGGCGACCGTCACGCTGGAGATTCGCGAGAATCTTGCGGTCGATGTCGTCTAACCGCTTTTTGGATTTTTCCACCATCTAGATGAGAATAAATGAATTAAGCTATCAAACAAGAAGGGAATTTAGCTCATTTTGGTAAGTATCGCTCCTCAGTTCGGCGTTTCATCGTTTCCTCAGTGAGGAACGCCCAATGCCGAAAAAAGCCGACAGCCGCCTGCCCTTTCTCGATGCCATCGCGCGCAAGGCGCTGTGGCTGTCGACCTGGATGATTCACAACGCCAATCACCTGCGTCCGAACGAAGACGGGCTCAAGGTCGGCGGCCATCAGGCGTCCTCGGCCTCTTCCGCCGCCATCCTCACCGCCCTCTACGGCGCGGTGCTGCGTCCTCATGATCGCGTCGCCGTCAAACCCCATGCCAGCCCGGCCTTCCACGCGCTGAACTACCTCTTTGGCTTGATCGACCGCGACAAGCTCGAAAACTTCCGCGGCTATGGCGGCGCGCAATCCTATCCCTCACGCACCAAGGACACCGACGACGTCGACTTTTCGACGGGCTCCGTCGGCCTTGGTGTCGCCCAGACGATCTTTGCCAGTCTGGCGCAGGACTATGTCCGCAGCCACGGCGCAGCAGGCGCATCGCCCGGCCGCATGGTCGCCTTGCTTGGCGATGCCGAAATGGACGAAGGCAATATTTTCGAAGCCTTGCTCGAAGGCTGGAAACATGACGTGCGCAACGTCTGGTGGGTGATCGATTATAATCGCCAAAGCCTCGATGCCGTCATTCACGAGGGATTGTTCTCTCGCTTCGAAGACATTTTCCGTGCCTTCGGCTGGGACGTGGTCGTCCTGCGCCACGGCGTTCTGCAACAGGCCGCGTTTGCCGAACCCGGCGGCGACAAATTGCGCGCCTGGATCGAAAATGCGCCCAACCAGCTCTATTCCGCCCTCACCTTTCAGGGCGGTGCCGCATGGCGCAAGCGCCTCAACGATGAGATCGGCGATCAAGGCGATGTCACCCGCTTGATCGAGCGCCGCACCGACGAAGAACTCGCGCGTTTGATGACCAATCTCGGCGGCCACGATCTGCCGAGCCTCGTCGAAGCGTTCGAGCGCATCGATCATGATCGCCCGACCGTCTTCATCGCTTATACGATCAAGGGCTTTGGCCTGCCGCTCGCAGGCCACAAGGACAATCACGCCGGCATGCTGACGCCAACCCAGATGGCGAGCTTCAGAACCGAAGCCGGCATCCGCGAGGGGCATGAGTGGGAAAAGTTTGAAGGCCTGGACCTGGACTCCACGGCGCTGACGCGCTTTCTGAAAAATGTGCCTTTCAATGCTGGCAAAAGCCGGCGACATGCAGCGCCCGCCATCGCCATTCCGGAAACGCTGCCACCCCTCACCCAAGCCGAATTGTCGACCCAGCAGGGTTTCGGGCTTCTGCTCAATGAATTGGCGCGCGGCAGCGATGCGCTCGCGGCCAGCATCGTCACCACCTCTCCCGATGTGACCGTCTCGACCAATCTCGGTCCCTGGGTGAATCGACGGGGCCTGTTCGCCCAAAAGGAAATGGCCGACACTTTCCGAACCGAGCGCATTCCCTCGACGTTCAATTGGCATTTCTCCGAAAAGGGCCAGCATCTCGAACTCGGCATCGCCGAGATGAACCTGTTCCTTGCGCTCTCCGCCTTCGGTCTCTCGCACTCGTTGTTCGGCGAGCGCTTGATGCCGATCGGAACGCTCTACGATCCGTTCATTCAGCGCGGCCTCGATGCGCTGAACTACGCCTGCTATCAGGATGCGCGCTTCATGCTCGTGGCGACACCGTCGGGAATTACGCTGGCCGGCGAAGGCGGCGCTCATCAATCGATCTCGACGCCGCTCATCGGCATGGCTCAGGATGGCCTGGCCAGTTACGAGCCGGCTTTCGTGGACGAACTGTCGGCAATCATGCGGTTCGGTTTCCACTATCTCCAATGGGAAGCTCTGACATCCGATCAACGGGCAAGCGTGCGGCCAACCTGGCTCAAAGACGACAAGGGCGGCGCGCTCTATCTGCGCCTGTCGACACGCACGCTCGAACAGCCAACCCGCAAGCTCGACGCACAGAAAACAGCCGACATCATCGAAGGCGCTTATTGGATGCGCGAGCCCGGCCCCAATGCCGAAGTCGTCATCGCCTATTGCGGCACCGTCGCGCCGGAAGCGATCGCCGCCGTCGGTCGCTTGGCGGAAGACCGGCGTGATGTCGGGCTTCTCGCCGTCACCTCTCCCTGTCGCTTGAACGCCGGCTGGACCGAGGCCGCGAAGGCGCGGGAGGATGGCGATATGGGCGCGATGTCACATATCGAATGTCTGTTGGCCCAAGTGCCGTCGCACTGTCCCATCATCACGGTTCTCGATGGGCACCCTGCCACTCTGGCATGGTTGGGCGCGGTCAGAGGTCACCGCACGCGCGCCCTCGGCGTCGATCGGTTTGGACAAACTGGGTCGATCGACCAGCTCTATCGCCATTTCGGCATCGACACGCGCGGCATCATCGCCGCCGCCCAATCGATGAGCATAGGCCGGCCTATCCGCTATCTCCTGGCCAGTTGAGCCTTGCCATTTTTGCAAACGGTTGGATATTCGCGCCCCCTCTCGCCCGTCCAACTTGACAACGCCGCCCGTATCATCGCCCCTGCCGGTCATAACTTTAATGACCGGTAGGAAGCCCCGATGAATGGTGCAGATGTCGTTGCCGAAATCCTCAAGCGCGAAGGAACGGATTTCCTCGCCTGCTATCCCCGTAACCCGCTGATCGAAGCCTGCGCCGATATCAATATCCGCCCGATCCTTTGCCGGCAGGAGCGGATGGGCGTCGCCATGGCCGACGGATACAGCCGCGTGCGTCGCGGCCGTCAGAACGGTGTGTTCGCGGCCCAGCATGGCCCAGGCATCGAAAATGCCTTCCCCGGCATGGCGCAGGCTTTCTCCGAAAATGTTCCGGTGTTGGTCATCCCCGCTGCATCGAGCCTCGATCGGCAGTATACGCGCCCGACCTTCCGCGCCGCCGATGTGTTCGCGCCCGTCAGCAAATGGTCGGCGCTCGCCCATGATGTCAGAGAATTGCCTGATCTGTTGCGCCGCGCTTTCCAAGCCATGCGCTCGGGCAAGCCGGGTCCGGTGCTGCTCGAAATTCCCAACGAGGTTTTCGCCGCCGAATTCACCGGCACGATTGACTATCAACCCGTGCCCATTCTGCGCTCGGCACCCGATCCGGATGCGGTGAAAGCGGCGGCCCGCATGCTGCTCGCCGCCAAGTCGCCGCTGATCTGGGCTGGTCAGGGCATCCATTATGCCGATGCCGGCGAATTGCTGACGCAACTGGCGGAACTGCTGCCCGCTCCTGTCGCCGCCACCAATCCGGGCAAGAGCGCTATCGCCGAAAGCCATCCGCTGGCGCTTGGCGCATCGACGGCGTCGCGGCCGAAAATGTATGCGGATTGCATGAACGCCGCCGATGTGGTGTTCGCCATCGGCTCGAGCCTGACGCGCACGCCCTTCGGTCCTGCCTTGCCCGTCGGCAAGACAATCATTCATGCCACCAATGATGCCGGCGATATCAACAAGGACATCCGCGCCGATCTCGGCCTCGTCGGCGATGCCGCGCTCATCATCGCGGCCTTGATCGAGGAAATCGGCCGGCAGCGGGCCAAGCCCGATGCCACGCGGTTGGAAAATCTCAAGGCGACCATTGCGGCCTCGAAAAAGGCCTGGCGCGCCGACTGGGAGAAGCAGCTCAATTCCGACGAGACGCCGATCAACCAGTATCGCGTCATCAACGAGATGATGAAGGCAGCCGATCGCGACAATGTCATCATCACCCATGAGGCCGGCAGCCCGCGTGAACAATTGCTGCCGATGTGGGAATCGACCAAGCCCTTCGGCTATCTCGGTTGGGGCAAGTCGACCCAGCTCGGTTACGGCCTCGGCCTCGCCATGGGCGCCAAGCTCGCCGCGCCGGAGAAGCTCTGCATCAACGTGATGGGCGATGCTTCGTTCGGCATGAGCGGCATGGACATCGAAACCGCCGCCCGCAACGACATCGGCATTATGACGGTCGTGTTCAACAACGCGATGATGGCGTGCGAGCGCGTTTCGCTGCCGAAATCGGCAGCCAAATATGACGCGCTCGACATCGGCGGCAATTATATGAAACTGGCGGAATCCCTCAACGTCGCCTCCTATCGCGTCGAGAAGCCGTCGGAGATCGCGCCGAAGATCAAGGAAGCCATTGAGGTGACGCAGAAGGGCAAGCCCTTCCTGCTCGAGATCGCCGCCAAGGAAGGCTACGACTTCTCCCGCTATAACTGAGCGACGAACAAGCCGGCGGTACTATAGCAATTTGCTCTGGCCGCCGGCTCACGCCTTGCGATCGCCACCGCCGCCGACGCCCACCAGCTCGGCCAACAGATGCGGCGCATCCAGCAAAGCGCGGCTCGGCCCGCGATGAACGATGCGTCCGCGATCGAGCGCGATGCAATCCTGCGCGAACTCCAGCGCCAGGCGTGCGTGCTGCTCGACCAGGATCATCGCCAGATCGTCTTCGCGCTTGAGCCGATCAAGACCGGCTAAAACCGCATCGACGATGACGGGGGCCAAGCCCTCCATCGGCTCGTCCATCAACAAACAGGTCGGATTGCCCATCAGCGCGCGGCCGATCGCCAGCATCTGCTGCTCGCCGCCCGACAGTTGATCGCCGCGGTTGCGACGGCGCGAGGCCAGCGAGGGAAAGAACTCATAGACCCGCGCCAAGGTCCAGCGTCCGGGCCGTGCCGCCACAATGAGATTCTCCTCAACCGTCAGCGAACGGAAAATCTCGCGCTCCTGCGGCACCAGGGCCAGCCCGATCGCCGAACGGCGATAGATGGGATAGGACGAGATGTCGGCGCCGTCGAAATGAATATGTCCGCCATGACGCGCCGTGTGGCCCATGATCGTTGCCAGCAAGGTCGTCTTGCCCACGCCATTGCGTCCCAGCACCGCCAAGGTCGCGCCAGGCTTCAGATCAAAGTCGATCCCCTCGATCACCACGGTCTCGCCATAGCCGGCTTTGACCCCCCGCAGATGCAAACCCTTATCGTGTTCGGAAAGTGCGTCGCTCAATGCCGCCCCTCCCCCAGATAGACTTCGCGCACCCGCGGATCGGCGGCGATTTCAGCCGGCGTGCCCTCGACCAGAACCGCGCCTTGCACCAGAACGGTGATGCGCTGCGCGACACGGAACACCAGTTCCATGTCATGTTCGATGAACAGAACGGCGATCCGCTCCGGTAGCCGTTCGATGGCCTCGATGATCGTGACGCTTTCGCTTTCCGGCACGCCAGCGGCTGGCTCGTCCAACAGCAAAACCGATGGTTTCAGCGCCAAGGCCAAAGCGATCTCGACCATGCGCTGGCGGCCGTAGGCCAGCTCGGTGATCGGCCGCAGGGCATCTTCCGCAAGCCCCATCACTTCCAGAATATCGTAGGCTTCCTCGATCGCGGCACGATGCCAGCCCGCCGGCCGCAGGAAATCGCCGCCGATCCCGTCCCGTTCCGAAATAGCGAGGACGACATTTTCGAGAACGCAGAGCTTGCGAAACAGGGCCGTGATCTGGAAGGTGCGCACCAGCCCGCGCTTGACGCGCTGGGCTTGCGGCAGGGCCGTGATGTCCTCGCCGTCGAGCAGCAATTGGCCTGACGAGGGCCGCAGCACGCCGGTGACGAGATTGACGAATGTGGTCTTGCCGGCACCGTTCGGGCCGATCAGTGCGTGGCGCGCGCCAGCCTGCAAACGGAAGTCGATATTGTTCGAGACCGTGAGCGCGCCGAAATTCTTGCACAGTGCAATGGTCTGAAGGCCCGTTGCGCTCATCGTTTGCGGCTCCGCGCCAGAAGCCGTTCGACGACACCGAAAATGCCGCCGCGCAGGAAAACGACGATGAACACCATGGCCAGGCCGATCCAGAAATACCAATAGGTCGGATCGGCTTCGGCGAAGCGGTCTTGCGCAATCATGTAAAGCGGCACGCCGATGAAGGCGCCGTAGAGCTGGCCAATCCCCCCGATGATCAGCATCACCAGAATGGTACCGGAGCGTTCAAGGTTGAGCACGTTGAGGCCGACGAATTGCGCGGTCTGCGCCGTCAATGCTCCGGCGACGCCCGCCAGTGCCGCCGACAGGGCGTAGACGATCAGCCGACGCTGCGCCACCGGCGCACCGATCGCATGCATGCGTCCGACGTTTTCGCGGATGCCGGTCAACGAGCGGCCGAAGGACGAATTGACCGTATTGCGGACCACGAGCCAGCCGATGAACAGCACGATCAGGCAATAAAAATACGCGGTATTGCCGAACATATCGAAGCGGAACATGCCGAAGATCGGCCAGACCGACATGCCTTGCAGACCGTCAGCACCGCCGGTGAACCGGTAGGCTTTGTTGGCCAGCTCATAGAGCATGGCCGCGACCACGAGGGTCTGCATCAGCAAGGTCAGCCCGGTGGTGCGCAGAATGATCCAACCGGACGCGAGACCGATACAGGCAGCGGCAATCGCCGCCGCCAGCAGGCCGCTGATCGGTTCGCCCCAGCCGTTGGCGGCCAGAATACCCGCTGTATAGGCACCGACACCGAAGAACGCCGCGTGCCCCAATGTCACGATGCCGGCATAGCCCAGAACCAGATCGACCGACAAAGCGAAGAGAATGATCGCCAGGATCTGCGATCCCAACGCCAGATAGTTGGGAAAGGCGAAATAGGCGGCAACGGCGATCAGCCAAGGCAGGGCCTCGAACCAATGGAAGCGATGCCGCCGCGAAAAGGCGGCGATATCGGCTGCGCGTCGATCAGCGGAAGGCGTGAGATGCGACATCAGGTTCGCCCAAACAGGCCACGGGGAAACCACAGCAGGAGCACCATGGTCAGCGCATAAATGAAGAAAGCGCCGAATTCGGGCGCGATATATTTGAAGGCCGTGTCGGAAATGCCGACCAGCAGGGCGGCCACGAAGGGCCCGCGAATACTGCCGAGACCGCCGACCGCCACGACGATGAGGAAATAGACCAGGTTCTCGAGCGCGTAGAACGTCGTGATCGGCAGAATTTCCGCACCCAAGCCGCCACCGAGCGCCGCAAGGCCGCTCCCTAACGCGAACGTCGCCGCGAACAAACGCGACGTATTGATCCCGATCGTTTGCGCCATGCGCAGATTGTCGACGGCGGCGCGGACCTGCGCGCCAAAGCGCGTGCGTTCCAGCGCCAGCCACAGCAAGGTAACGAGAATGGCACCGCAGACGATCAGAAAGGTGCGATAGGTCGGAAACGAGCGGAAACCGAGATCGATCTGTCCGCTGAGCGCCGCTGGCGGGCGCATCGGCTGCGTCACCGGCCCCCAGATATAGGTGACGGAGGCGATGGTGATGAAGATCAGGCCCATGGTCATCAGGACTTGATCGAGTTCATCGCCACCGTAAAAACGCCGATACAACAGACGTTCAAGGATGATGCTGATCAGCACCACGCCGATCACCGCGCCGGCCAGCGCCAGGCCGAACGGCACATCATAGCGGCTCATCAGCCACGTCATCAGGTAACCGCCGAGCATGGCGAAGGCGCCATGGGCAAGATTGATGAACCCCATCAACCCCATGGTGACCGAAAGGCCGACGGAGATCAGATAGAGCACCATGGCCAGAGCGAGGCCATGGAAGCCAACGCTGATGATCGATGAAAAAATATCAGCCATTCAAGGGACGCTATGCACCGGTTCGCGGATCGCAAACCGGCGGGCCACCATGGACCCGCCGGCTCACGTGCAAAGTCACTTCGGCGGATTGAGCTCTTTCCACGGATCCTTGACCGCCTTGATGGTCTCGATATCCGTGTTCACCAGCTTGCCGTTCTTCATTTCGCTACGCCGGATATAGATGTCCTGGATCATGTCGCGCGTCGCCGGATCGATCGAGATCGGACCACGCGGACTGTCAGGATCTTTCCAGGCGGCGAAAAACTTCATCGCTTCGTCGCCGGTAAACTTGCCTTTGGTCGTCTTGATCAGCTCGAAAATGGCATGCGCGGCATCCCAGGCGGCCACCGAGGTAAAATTCGGAATAGCCTTGCCTTTGTATTCCTCATCCCAGGCTTTCAGGAACGCCGTATTGGCGGGCCGAACACCGGTGGTCGAATAATTGCCGGCAGTTACGATATCGGCGCCGAAGGCACCGATATTCGGCAATTCTTCGTCCGGCAGCAGATCATGCGCGGAGACGATATTGATCCCCGCCTCGCGCAGGCCCAGATCCTTGATCGCCTTCATGATCGCGGTGGCCGCCGGCCCCGCCGGTACCCAGACGAAAGCCACGTCGGGCTTGGCGTCCTTGATGCGCTGCATGAACGGCGCGTAATCGGCGGACGCGGGCGGGAAGCGGACCGAGCCCAGCATCTGACCGCCGGCATCGGTGAAGCCCTTGATGAAAGCGCCTTCCGCGTCATGACCGGGAATGAAATCGGCGACGGCGGAGAAGCCACGCTTCCATCCCTGTTTCACCGACCACGTGCCGATCGGCAGAGCGGTTTGCCAGAGCGTGAAGGAGAAGCGCGTCACATAAGGCGAGATACGCGGGATCGCGACGCCACCCGCATTGGTGATGACGAAGGGAATTTTCGCTTCCGCCGTCAGCGGCGCGATCGCCGCCGCCACCGGCGAAGCGACGACGCCCATCAGCATCTGCACGCGCTCGCGCGTGATCAATTCCTGTGCGACGCGCTTGCCGACCTCAGGCGCGCCCGTGTCGTCGCGACGAACGAACTCCACCTTGACGCCGGGCGGCAGGTCTTTGGTATGCAATTTGACGTAAAGGTTCAGGCCCTTTTCCATCTGATCGCCGGCCTGGGCGAGAAAGCCTGAATAGCTATTGACCCAGCCGATCTTGATGGTTTGCGCCGACGCAGTCGTCACGGACCCGAGCGTCGCCACCGACGCCAGGGCAAATAACAATTTTCCTGATACCATGCGCTTCTCCCATAAGAGCGTTCCGCGCAGACAGCGGTTTCCCGACGCTCTCCCTTTCAAGCCACGCCCGCGTGACTTGCCCTCATCGGTATGCTGGCACTTTTTCGGGAGGAGCCGCAAGGCGGAATTTGCCGATTGTCCGCAAGGCGGAACGTGCCACCTCCCGTCCGATCAGGATCATGCGGCACCTCGCCCGCCCTGCGGGACAGTCGCCGATCGGCAGCTTCAAGATGATTTGATCGACCTTGAAACTCTTCAGCCCGCACCAGCAACGGCTGCGGCCGCACGGCCTGGATTGACAGCTCCACCCTGGGGAGCTTGGCTAATGACCAAACCTCCAGATTCTCACGGTGAATTCCCATGGCAGACAAGAAAATGCTGCGGCTCGGCGCCTTCATGCGCCCGGCCAGCATCCACACCGGCGCCTGGCGCTATCCCGGCGGCTGGCCTGACGCCAATTTCAACTTCGCCAAGATCAAGCAGATGGCGCAAAGATTGGAACAGGCCAAATTCGACGCCTTCTTCATGGCCGACCATATGGCCGTGCTGAACATGCCGGCCAAGGCGCTGAAGCGCAGCCATACGGCAACATCCTTCGAGCCGTTCACGCTGCTATCAGCGCTCTCGCAAGCCACCGAACGCCTGGGCCTTGCGGCGACCGCCTCCACCACCTTCGATACGCCCTATCATATCGCACGGCGCTTCGCCTCGCTCGATCACATCAGCGGCGGCCGCGCGGCCTGGAATGTCGTCACCACCTCCAATCCGGACGCGGCTTTGAATTTCGGCCTGGACGAACATATGGAACACGGTGCGCGCTATCGCCGCGCCCGCGAATTCTTCGATGTCGTCACCGGCCTGTGGGATAGCTGGGCCGACGATGCTTTCGTGCGCGACGTCGAGAACGGCATTTTCTTCGATCCCGACAAGATGCATGTGCTCGACCACAAGGGCGAATTCCTCTCCGTGCGCGGGCCACTGAACATCGCCCGGCCGATCCAGGGCTGGCCGGTCATCGTCCAGGCTGGCTCCTCGGAGCCCGGCCGTCAGCTTGCTGCCGAAACCGCCGAAGCGGTCTTCACCGCCCAATCGAACCTCGCCGTCGGCCAGGCCTTCTACAAGGACGTGAAGGGCCGTATGGCCAAACTCGGCCGCTCGCCCGATCACATGAAAATCCTCCCCGCCGCTTTCGTTATGGTCGGCGAGACGCTCGATGAAGCCGAACGCAAGCGCGCCCTGCTTGATAGCCTCGTCCATGACGACAGCGGCCTCGCCTCGCTCTCGATCGCGCTAGGCATGGATGCCTCCGGCTTCGACCTCGACGGACCGCTGCCCGACATTCCCGACACCAATGCCAGCAAGAGCGGCCGCGAACGCACCATCGAACTCGCCCGCCGCGAAAATCTCACCGTACGCCAGCTCGCCCAGCGCATCGGCGGCCACACCGGCCTGCAATTCATCGGCACGGCCAAGACGATCGCCGACCAGATGGAGGAATGGCTGGTCACCGAGGGGTCCGACGGCTTTACCGTGCAATTCCCCTATCTGCCCGGCGGCCTGGAAGACTTCGTCACCCTCGTCGTTCCGGAACTGCAGCGGCGCGGCATTTTCCGCACGGAATATGAAGGCAAGACCCTGCGCGAAAACCTCGATCTGCCGCGCCCGTCAAATCGCTTTTTTGCCGAAAAAGAGGCATAACGTTCTCTGCGGAGAACGAATTTGGACGATCTGGTCGAGGACAGAAGCAAAGACAGAGAGAAGCTGGCGCTATGGCAGGGCTTTGACCCGACCGGCCATGGTGGCGGCTTGTCCTTGCGCAAAAGCCCGGCGCAGCGTTCCGCTCTGCGGCACATCAAGCAATGGACCCGCGAGCGCTTCCAACTGGGCGAGGATGAAACCATCCTCGTCGCCGAACTCGCCTGCGGCCTGCCCGGCTGCCCGCCGCTGGAAACCGTCATCGCCTTCTGGACGAACGATGGCGCCGATCGCCATCATATCAAGATTTTCAAGCCAGCGATCGAGGTAAGCGAAGACGATCTGCCGCCGCGATGGATGAAGAAAGCGCTCATCATCCACGACAGTTTCGGCTGCGACTGCTGTTGAAGGCTCTTAAGCTTCCGGCTTGGCATCGCGATAATAGGGAACCACCTTGCCCGTCAGCTTGATGGTCATCGGATTGCCGTAGCGGTCCCGGGCCTTGCCGGCGGAAACGCGGATCCAGCCCTCGCTGATGCAATATTCTTCAACATTGTTCTTCTCGACGCCGTTGAAGCGGATGCCCACGTCACGCGACAGAATGGCCTCGTTGTAAAACGGGCTCTGCGGATTGGTGGACAGGCGATCAGGAAATTCTTCAGACATCGGGATTCCATGCAAATCAGGTCAGCGGGGTCCTAGCATGAACTGCCATGGCGGCAAAACCACCGCGGGAACCCCTTTCCCCATGGCCATGTTTCCCATAAAACACCGGCGACACAGCAAAAACAGACAAATGGAGCGAAACGTCACATGAGCGGCCCCCAACTCAAGACCGTCACCCGCACGCAAGGCAACAATGCCGCCGTCAAAAACGGCACGGTGAAGCCGAAGACCTTTGAATTCGACTTCGTCGAAGTGGAACCGCTGATCGCCGGCTTCCGCCGCATGGTGCGCGCCTCCGAATTCGACATCTGCGAGATGGCGATCACCACCTATATCTGCGCCAAGGCGCACGGGAAGAAGATAACCGCCGTGGCGACGCCGCTGGTGCGCGCCTTCCACCACGGCGCCATCCTCGTCAACGCCAAGGCCGGCATCAAGACGCCGAAGGATCTCGAAGGCAAGAAGGTCGGCGTCAACCGCGGCTATACGGTGACCACCGGCGTGTGGGCCCGTGCGATCCTGCAAGAAGAACATGGCGTCGACCTGTCGAAGATCACCTGGGTTCTCTCCGGCGACGAGCATGTCGCCGAATATGTGCCGCCGGCCAATGTGGTGCCGATCGAAGCCGGCAAGAAGATGGAAGACCTGCTGATCTCCGGCGAACTCGTCGCCGCGATCGGTGTCGACGTCAAACATCCCGACATCCAGCCGCTTATTCCCAATGCATTGGAAGCGGGCCTGAAGGCTCTGCGCGAGCGTGGCCATTATCCGATCAATCATCTCGTCGTCATCAAGGACGAGCTGCTGGAACAACATCCCGATCTCGCCGCCGACGTGTTCAACGCCTTCGCCGAGTCGAAACGGCTTTATGTCGAGAAGCTGAAAGCCGGCCAGATCGATAAAATGACCGATGTCGACGAAGTCCATAAACACGTCCTCGACATCACCGGCGAGCCCCTGCCCTATGGCGTCGAGCCTAATCGCAAGGTCATCGAAAACCTCATCGACCATGCGCTGACACAGGGTATCATCAAGCAGAAGGTCAAAGTCGAGGATCTGTTCGCCAAGGGCACCACGGGGCTCGTCGGCTGATGGTCGATATCGTCCCCACCCACCGCCTCACCCACGAAGCGACCATGAAAATGCTCGCTGCCGGCGTCGCGAAGGCGGACGAGATCGGCGTCAAGATCGCGCTCGCGGTGTGCGATCAGAGCTGCCAGCTTCTCGGCTATCTGGTGATGGACGGCGCGCGCTTCTTTGCCGCCCGCACCACCACCAAGAAAGCCATGACAGCCGCCTCGCAGAGACTGCCGACCGGCTATGCGGCACCGGAGCAGGTGCTGAGCATGCAGATCCGCATGGATGGCGATTTCACCAACATGCCCGGCGGTTTCCCGATCGTCTATGATGGCCAGGTGATCGGCGGCATCGGCGCCGGCGGGGCCAAGCAGGAAGAAGATGTCATCGTCGCCAAGGCGGCTCTTGCCGCTTTGGGATTGCCGGAGACGAAGGCTTAAAACTTCTTGAGAAAATCGAGCAGAACCGGATTGGTCGCCGCTTCGGTCTGCTCAGACACTGGCACGTTCCAGAATTCCGACTTCGGCAGGCATTCGTGCAGATACCACGCTGCCGAAGTCGCATGGGACGCATCATTGCCGGGCACGACCAACGCGGGCACCTGACAGGCCAACATTTCTTCCGGCTCGGCACCAGGTGCCGTATCGCGATCATACATGGTGCGGCCGAACGCCTCGACGATCAGAGCATAGCGCCCGACATCCTGCTGCACATAGTCGGCCGCGAATTTGGCATCATGCTTGATCACCGAAGCCCACGGACCGCCACGTGAATCGGCATTGAAGGCCTTGCCCTCGGCCTTCACCAGATCGACCACTGCCTGCAAGCCGTTGGCACGCACGAAACCCAAATGCTCGGCGAAACGCTGCAAGCTCGCCAGACGGTATTTCGCCCCGCCCACCGGCCAGAACAGCACCATGCTGCGCACGCGCTCAGGATGCATGACGCCGAAAGCCGCCACCGGACAGCAGCCCATGCAGCCGCCCATGAGATACGCCTTGTCGATCTTCAGATGATCGAGCAGGCCGATGCCTTGCTGCACATAATCAGAGAAGCCGACCTTCTCGACGCGACCGCCCGAGTGGCCGCATTCACGCCGGTCGAAGATGATGCAGGAATAATGGCGCGACAGATGATCGACCGGTTTGATCTTCGCATAAACGCCTTGGGTCGACCATTTTTCCAAGGTCGCATCGAAACCACCGGGCGCATACATCAACAGCGGATCACCGGAGCCGATGACCTGATAGCGCGTTGCGATGCCGTCGATATCCACGATGTCCATTCATTCAACCCCTGCATTCAACCCTTGATCTGCTTGCCCGCTCTCGCATCGGCGACCAGCGCCGCGAAAGCATCCACCGTGCCCTGCGCCGTGTTGAAATAGGTCTCGGTTTTCGAGGTCAGCCACTTCTCGCCATAGCCGAGAACCGTCTGCGCCAACCGCACGCGACCGTCGAGCCACGGGCCGCCACCGAACCCGCCAATCACCGGGATATCAACGGCCTCCACCACGGCTTTGCCGGCGACCGGGCCTGAATTGGTGAAGTCGAGCAGAGCCGCACCGGCATCTTCCAGCATCTTCGCTTCTTCGACCAGACGCTCGGCGGCTTCCGCGCTCGCCTGCGCGCCGGCCGAATTCTGCGCGCTATAGGGGATGCCGAACTTCATCGCCGTCTGCGGCGTCAAACCAAATTGCGCGAACACCGGAATGCCGGCACGCGTCAAAGCCTCGACGGCTTCCGGATAATCGGCCGAGCCGTCGAGCTTGATCATGTCGGCACCGCCTTCCTTGACGATGCGCACCGCAGCCTTGAGGGCGCTGTCGATCCCCTCCTGCAATGGCCCATAAGGCATGTCGCAGGAGACCAGTACCCGCGTCGCGGCCCGCCGCACGGCCTTGCAGCAGATGAGGATTTCATCGAGCGTCACCTGCAGCGGATTGCTGTGGCCCCACAGATTGGCGCCAACGGAATCGCCAATCGAAATGAAATCGACGCCAGCGCGTTCCGCGAAGCGCGTCGTCGGATAGTCCCAGGCGACGACGCCAATGCTCTTTTTGCCGTCGCGTTTCATCTGCTGCAGCATCGGAATGGTGACGGGCTCGGACATGGTTCTTCCCAATCAAGCAGAATTTGAGCGCAGTCTCGGTCGCTCCTGCATGGAGCGACCGAGACGAGGATAATAGCGTCAGCCGATCACATCCACGGCATCAGCGAAGCGTGGATCACATCCTTTACGGCGCCGTCCTTGTTGCCCACCGACCTGATGGCGAGATCGACATCCTTCAAGCCGAACTTGTGCGTGGTCACCAGTTCCAGCGGGAAGCGCTTGGACGCAAGCTGTTCCAGCGCCAGTTCGCAGGCGCGGTAGCTGTGGCCGCGTGCGCTACGCAGGGTGATGTATTTCGTCGTCATCTTGCCGATCGGGAAGTTCGGAAACTCCGGCATTTCCCCTTGCACGACCATGACGCCGGCCTTGCGCTTCAGCGCTTCGATGCCGAGCAGGATCGGTACGGTGCCCGCCCCCGCCGTGCAGTCGAGGACCACGTCGACGCCCTTGCCCTCGGTATATTGCATGATCTTTTCGAGCGGATCTTCCTTCTGCACGTCGATCGTGTGATCGGCGCCGAGTTTCTTCGCCACTTCCAGCCGCGCGCCATCCTTCGACGTGCCGGTGATGATGATGTTCTTGGCGCCCGCCTGTTTGCAGATCACCGTCTGCGACAGACCCTGCTGGCCAGGCCCCTGAATCAAGACGGTTGAATTGTAGCCAACCCCGCCTTCGAACAACGACCACTCGATCCCATTCGCCATCGGCGTCACGAGGCCCGCAAGTTCCGGCGACACGCCCTTGGGCACATGGTGAACGACGGCATTCCACGGCAGATAGACATATTGCGAGAAGCCGCCCCACAGATGCGGCGCCTTCTCGGCCGACGTATAGCCATAGCGGATGCTGTCAGGATTGTTGCGCCAGTCTGTGTTTTCGCAATGGCGATATTCGCCGCGATGGCACCATTCGCATTTGCCGCACATGACGTAGTGCTCGACGAAAACCAGATCGCCTTCCTTGAAGCCTTTGCGCTTGGTGAATTCGCGCCCAGCCTTGGCGATATAGCCGATGTTTTCGTGGCCCATGATCACCGGCGCCTTGGTCGGCGGATGGGCGTAAAGCTTGACGTCGGTGCCGCAGATACCGGCCACTTCCATCTTCATCAACGCGCCATCGACGGGCACGTCGGGCATCGGATATTCGAGAATCTCGGTCTTGCTCGGCGCAGTTCTAACGGCTGCGAGAACCTTCTCCACCACGGCGTATTCCTCCGACCTTAGTTTTGCGACACCTGTATTGCTGGCGCCGTTCTAGGACAGATGCCGTAGCGGTCAAGGGTGAACTATATGTCCGTTATTTCGGCCGGCTTTATTGTGGCCGCCTTTATCGAGGTCGTTTTGGCACGATGAGTTTCGCCGTCATCACCTGAACGGTCTCGCCTTTCTGGTTCTTCGTCTCGTTGCGCATCAACACCATGCCGCGATCAGGGCGCGATTTTGATGGCGTGACCTCCACGACATGGCTTTCGACGGTCAGCACGTCGCCAGGGCGTGTCGGGCGCGGCCAAGTCACTTCTCCACCCGCACCGATAATGCCGCCGGCGAGTCGCGCGCCGGATTCGACCAGCAGCTTCATGGTGATGCCCATCGTATGCCAGCCGCTGGCCGCCAGGCCGCCAAACAGACTGTCTTTCGCCGCCTCTTCATCGAGATGGAAGGGCTGCGGATCGAACTGAACCGCAAAAGCTTTGATCTGCGCTGCATCGAGCGCATGGCTCCCGGTGGTGAAATGCTGCCCAGCCTGAAGATCGTCCAGATAGTACAGCGCGCGGTCGTCCGACTTGCCACTCGACATGGCCTCACCCTTTCGTTACTTGCATCATGATAGTTACTGGCGTATCAGATCTCATGCAACACAAAAGCTTTGCCGGGATGTCGTGCCCCATCGCCCGTGGCCTGGAACATGTGGGCGAATGGTGGAGCATGCTGGTCATGCGCGACACCCTCAATGGCTTGCGCCGCTTCGACGATTTACAGCGCAGCCTGGGCATTGCCCCCAACATGCTGACCCGCCGTCTCAATGCTCTGGTCGACGCCGGCCTACTGGAACGCCGGCTCTATTCGGAACGCCCGCCCCGCCACGAATATGTGCCGACCCAGCGCGGCCGCGATTTCCGCCCCGTCCTTCTCGCCTTGATGTCCTGGGGCAATCGTCATTTCGCACCGGAAGGCCCGAACGTGACCGTCATCGATACACGGACCGGCCAACCGGTCGACCCGATTCTTGTCGACCCGGCCACCGGCGAGCCGATCCGGGCACCCCATTATCTCGTCAAGAACATGAAAACCGGCGAGATCAGACGCCCTCCCGTCGACAAGCGACCCTCAGCATGACCGCCCACCCCCGCGACATCACGGCCGCAGGCCCGAACGCTCGGCCCATGGATGCCCGTACCCAGCGGCTGCTGCACGGCCCTATTCTGCCGACGCTGCTGGCGATGGCCGGCCCCAATCTCGTGGTCATGATCGCCCAGGCGGCCACGGGCCTGATCGAAACCTGGTTTATTGCCAAGCTCGGCACCGATGCCCTGGCCGGCATGGCCCTTGTTTTTCCCGGCGTCATGCTCACCCAAATGATCTCGGGCGGCGCCATGGGCGGCGGCATTTCCTCCGCCATCGCCCGCGCGCTCGGCGCCGGCCGTCGCGACGATGCCGATGCCCTCGTCCTGCATGCCTTGTTCATCAACGGCGCCATCGGCCTGTTCTTCACCGTGACGATGCTGTCGTTCGGCCGCGACATCTATCGCCTCCTCGGCGGTTCGGGCGCCGAACTCGATGCGGCACTGGCTTATTCCAACGTCATTTTCGCCGGCAATATTCTCCTGTGGCTCACCAATGGATTGGCCAGCGTCATTCGCGGCACCGGCAATATGCTGATGCCCGCCATGGTGACGGGCTTCGGCGTGATCGTGCTCGTGCCGCTGTCGCCGGCGCTGATTTTCGGCTTCGGTCCCATTCCCGCTTTTGGCGTCGCCGGCGGCGGCCTTGCATTCACATTGTACTATGTCGGAGCTGTCATAGCCCTCGGTTGGTATGTCCTGTCGGGTCGCAATCCCGCGCGCTTCCGCTGGACGCGTCTGCGCTGGCCGATGCTGAAGAACATTCTTTCGGTCGGTGCCGTCGCCTCGATCACATCGCTGCAGACCAATGTCATCATCGCCCTGACCACAGCGCTCGCCGCCAGCACGGCCGGCGCTGCGGCCGCCGCCGGCTATGGCACGGGCGCGCGTCTCGAATATTTGCTCGTGCCCCTCGCTTTCGGCCTCGGCGCACCGCTTGTCGCCATGGTCGGCGTCAACATCGGCGCCGGGCAGAAGGAACGCGCTCTGCGCATCGCCTATATCGGCGGCGCCATTACATTTTTAGCCACCGAACTCGTCGGCCTCACGGCAGCGATCTGGCCCCACGCGTGGATGTCACAATTCAGCAGCGATCCTCATGTCATCGAGACAGGCGCGACTTACCTGCGCATCGTCGGCCCCGCCTTTGGATTTTTCGGCCTAGCCATGGGCCTTTATTTCGCCTCCCAGGGCGCCGGCCGGCTGCTGTGGCCTCTGGCGGCGGGATTCTTCCGTCTCGGAATCGCGGTCATCGGCGGCTGGGCCGCTCTCTATCTGACAGGCTCACTGACGTGGCTGTTTGTCGCGATTGCCATTGGTTTTGTCGTCCACGGCCTGTCTCTCTTGACCGCCATTCGCCTGGGGGCATGGTTTAAACGTCACACCACCTGATCGAGCGACGAAAAGCCTTGTACCATCAGGCCCGCTCGCCTTAACTGCCTCCGCAGCCGCTGGTAGCGGCGCGTGAGGAGACCATGGCGAACAACATTTCCGACGATCTGCGCACCGGCGCGCTCGTCTATCACCGCTATCCGAAACCCGGAAAACTCGAAGTCCAAGCCACCAAGCCCCTGGGCAACCAGCGCGATCTGGCCCTGGCCTATTCTCCCGGCGTCGCCGTCGCCTGCGAAGCCATCGTCGCCGATGAGTCGGAAGCCGCCAATCTCACCGCCCGCCAGAATCTCGTCGCCGTGGTCAGCAACGGCACGGCCGTGCTTGGCCTGGGCGATATCGGCCCCCTCGCCTCCAAGCCCGTCATGGAAGGCAAGGCCGTTCTGTTCAAGAAATTTGCCGGCATCGATGTATTCGACATCGAAGTGGCGGAAAAAAATGTCGACAAACTCGTCGATGTGGTCGCGGCCCTGGAGCCGACGTTCGGCGGCATCAACCTTGAGGACATCAAGGGACCGGAATGTTTCGAGATCGAGGAGAAGCTGCGGGCGCGCATGGCGATCCCGGTCTTCCACGACGATCAGCACGGCACCGCCATCATCGTCGCTGCCGCCGTCCGCAATGCGCTGGAACTGGCCGGCAAGAAAATCGCCGACGTGAAAATCGTCTGCTCCGGCGCCGGCGCCGCGGCGCTCGCCTGCCTCAACCTTCTCGTCGCGCTGGGTGCCAAGCGCAGCAATATTTTCGTCAGCGATATCGACGGCGTCGTCTACAAAGGTCGCAACACGCTTATGGACCGCTGGAAAGAGGTCTATGCGCAGGACACCAAGGCGCGCACCCTCGCCGACGTCATTCCTGGCGCCGACGTTTTCCTCGGCCTGTCCGCCGCCGGCGTGTTGAAGCCCGAGATGGTCAAGACCATGGGCGAAAAGCCCTTGATCATGGCGCTCGCCAATCCGACACCCGAGATCATGCCGGAGGTCGCCAAGGAAGCGCGCCCCGATGCGATGATCTGCACCGGGCGCTCCGACTATCCCAATCAGGTCAACAACGTCCTGTGCTTCCCCTACATCTTCCGTGGCGCGCTTGATGTGTCGGCCTCGGCGATCAACGAGGAAATGAAGCTCGCCGCTGTCGAAGCCATCGCCCAACTCGCCCGCGAAGCGCCTTCCGACATCGTCGCCAAAGCCTACGGCGGTTCCGCACCCCTGTTCGGCTCGGCCTCGCTGATCCCCTCGCCCTTCGATCCGCGCCTGATCCTGCGCATCGCCCCGGCCGTCGCCAGGGCGGCCATGGCCAGCGGCGTGGCGCGCAAGCCAATCACCGACTTCAACGCCTACGAAGACAGCCTCAACCGTTTCGTCTTCCGCTCCGGCTTCATCATGAAGCCGATCTTCGCCCAGGCGAAGGAAGATCCGCGCCGCATCATCTATTGCGACGGCGAGGACGAGCGCGTGTTGCGCGCCACCCAGGCGGTTCTCGAAGAACGCATGGCCGTGCCGATCCTGGTCGGCCGCCCGCCGGTGATCGAAAGCCGCATCAAGCGCTTCGGCCTGTCCATCGTTGCCGGCCGCGATTTCGAGGTAATCAACCCGGAAGACGACCACCGCTATCGCGACTATGTGCAAACCCTGCAGCAGATTGCCGGCCGCAAGGGCATCACGCCCGATGCGGCGCGCAACATGGTGCGCACCAATATGACCGTCATCGGCGCGCTCGCGGTGCAGCGTGGCGATGCCGACGCGATGCTCTGCGGCCTCGAAGGCCGCTTCGACACGCGTTTGCGCTTGATCCGCGACATCATCGGCCTGGCGCCCGGCGCCCGCGCCATGACCGCCTTGTCGCTGCTCATCACCTCGCGTGGCCATTTCTTCTTCGCCGACACCCATGTCACCGCCAATCCGTCGGCAAGCGACATCGCCGCCATGGCGATCCAGGTCGCCGAACATGTGAAGCGCTTCGGCCTGAAACCGAAAATGGCTTTGCTCTCCGATAGCGATTTCGGCGGCCTGAACTCGGCCGGCGCGCTGAAAATGCGCGAGGCCCTCGCCATGATCCGCCATGACACGCCCGAATTGGAAATAGACGGCGAAATGCAGGCGGACAGTGCACTGTCGCAAGCGATCCGCGATCGTGTCCTGCCAAACTCGCGCCTGAAGGGCGAGGCCAATGTCCTGCTGTTCCCCTCGCTTGAGGCCGCCAACATCGGCTTTCAATTGGTGAAAGTGCTGGCGGATGCTTTACCCGTCGGCCCGATCCTGATGGGCGCGGCGAAGCCCGCTCATATCCTGACGCCCTCGGTCACCGTGCGTGGCATCGTCAACATGACGGCGATCGCCGTCGGCGAAGCCCAGGCACATGACCGTTGGGACCCGGCCTGACGCAGGAGGACACCAGCATGTCGAAAGCCGCCGCCAAGATCGCCGATCGGATCCGTGTCAAACCCGGCACCAAGCCGGTGTTGAAGAAGATCGACCAACGCGACGTCGACTTTCTCGGACCGGAAAAGGACGTCCGGGCGGCTTTCGACGAAGACGTCGTCGCCATCGACAAGCTGCAAGATCATATGTTCTCGGACGGCACCAAGTCGCTCCTCGTCATCCTGCAAGGGATGGACACGAGCGGCAAGGACGGAACGATCCGCGGCGTGTTCTCGAAGACCAGCCCGCTCGGCATGTCGGTCAATGGTTTCAAAAAGCCAAGCGAGGTCGAGCTGGCGCACGATTTCCTGTGGCGCATTCACGCGGTGTGCCCGCGCCACGGCTCGATCGGTATTTTCAACCGCTCCCACTACGAGGACGTGCTGGTTGGAAAAGTGCGCAAGCTGGCGCCGAAAGACGTGATCGAGCAGCGCTACGAGCAGATCAACGATTTCGAGAAGCTGCTGGTGCAGAGCGGCACGACGATCCTGAAATTCATGCTGCACATTTCCAAGAAGGAACAGGGCGAGCGCCTGCAAGAACGGCTGGACGATCCAAACAAGAACTGGAAGTTCAACCCGTCCGATCTCGAGGACCGCGGTCTCTGGGATGATTTTCAGGCGGCCTATGAAGTGGCGCTGGCGCGCTGCTCGACCGATCACGCACCCTGGTACATCGTCCCGGCGGATCGCAAATGGGCACGCAATGCGATCATTGCCGCCATCGTCCGCGATACGCTCGACAATATGGGGCTGAAATATCCGAAAATGCCGTGGAAGCCGTCAGACTTTAAAATCGACTGACGGCTCCCTTTACTCTTAATGCGCCGGCGCGGGCTCCGCGATCGGGCCCTTGTCCAGCTCTTCCTTCGGCAATTCGCGGGCGATGAACGTATAGAACATCGGCACCACGAACAGGGTGAAGATCGTGCCTATCGACATGCCCGCCGCAATCACCAGGCCCATAGAGAAACGCGCCGCAGCGCCAGCGCCAGAGGCATAGATCAGCGGCGCGACGCCCAGCACCATGGCCGCCGTCGTCATCAAGATCGGCCGCAGACGCACGCGCGCCGCTTCCTGAATCGCCTGCATGTTCGACACACGATGCTTGTGCTTGAACTCGTTCGCGAACTCCACCAGCAGAATACCGTGCTTGGTGATGAGGCCCACGAGCGTGATCAGGCCGACCTGCGTGTAGATGTTCAGCGTCGCAAGCCCAAGGTTGAGGAAGACCATCGCGCCGAACACCGACAACGGCACCGACATCATGATGATGAACGGGTCGCGGAAGCTTTCGAACTGGGCCGCCAGCACCAGATAGATGATGATGATGGCGAGTGCGAAGGTGACGAGCAGCGAGCTGCCTTCCTGCACTTCCAGACGCGACTGGCCGGCATAATCCTCATAGAAGCCGGTCGGCATGATCTCGCGGGCGATTTTCTGCAACGTCGCCAAACCTTCGGAGGTCGTCAAACCAGGCAGCGGCAGGGCCGAGATCGTCGCCGAATTGAGCTGGTTGAACTGCTCGATCGCCGCCGGTGAAGCCCCTGTCTGTACCGTGATCAGCGCCGACAGCGGCACCATCGTGCCGTTGGCCGCACGGACGTAATAGGAGCCGAGCAGTTCCGGATTGAGACGATCGATCTGCTCGACCTGGGTCACCACGTCGTAGCTGCGGTTGTCGCGGTCGAAGCGTGCGGTCAGCACGTTGCCGACCAGAGCGTTGATCGTATTGCCGATTTCGCGCACCTGTACGCCGAGTGCCGCCGCACGATCGCGATCGACGACGATGCGGGCGCGTGGCGTCTGATAGGTGACCGAATTCTGCACGACGATGAACTTGCCCGTCGCCATCGCCTTCACTTTCACCTGCTCGGCCACTTCATAGGCCTGCGCCGGATCGCTGGTGGTGCGCAGCACATATTGGATCGGCAGACCGCCGCTCGAACCTGGCAAGGATGGCGGCGCGAAGACAAACGCCTGAATGCCGGCGTTCTCATTCAGCATCGTCTGAATGTCCTGCTTGATCGCCGGGCCTTTACGCTTGCGCTCGCTCCATTCCTTCAGCTTGTAGCCGATGAAGCCGCCGCCATCGCCGTTGATGCCGGAGATCAGGAAGCTCGCATCGATTTCGGGAATGCGCTCGAATGGCGTCAGCACCTTCTCGGCAAAGGCGGCCGTATAATTGACCGTCGCATAGGGCGGCGTGAGCGCGAGACCGAAATAAGCGCCTTGATCTTCTTCAGGCGCCAATTCGGACGGCGTTTTCATGAACAGGAAGGCGGTCGTGCCCAACAGCATCACGACCATCGCCAATGTCACCCAGCGATAAACCAGCGAACCGGAGAGGCGACGCGCATACCAATTTTCAATCTTGGTAAAATAGCGATCCACCGCGCCGGCAAAGCCAGTCTGCCCGCCGGCGCCATGCGGCTTGAGCAGTCGCGACGACATCATCGGCGACAGCGTGACGGCGATGATACCGGAAATGATCACCGCGCCGGCCAAAGTGAAGGCGAACTCTCGGAAGAGCGAACCCGTCAAGCCTTGCACGAAGCCGATGGGCGCATAGACCGCCGCCAGCGTGATCGTCATCGAGACGATCGGCACGAAGATCTCCTTCATGCCGACGATCGCCGCATCGACCGGACTGAGCCCTTCCTCGATATGGCGATGGATGTTCTCGACCACGACGATCGAATCGTCGACGACGAGACCGATCGCCAGCACCATCGCCAGCAGGGTCAGCAGGTTGATCGAATAGCCCAGTGCGAACAGCACGAAACAGACACCGACCAGCGACAGCGGGATGGTGACGATCGGGATCAAGACTGAACGGAACGACCCCAGGAACAGCAGAATGACGAACACGACGATGAGCGCCGCTTCGCCGATGGTCTTGAACACTTCATAGATCGAAGCCGAAATGAAGCTCGACGCATCATAGACGATTTCGACCGACATGCCTTTCGGCAGGGTGTTCTTGATCTCGTTGATCGAGCGGGTGACCTCTTTTGCCACGTCAAGCGGATTGGCCGACGGAGACGGCACGATACCGATGAACGTGCCTTCCTTGCCGTTGAAGGCAACACGCACATCGATGCTACGCGGTCCCAGGGAGACGTCCGCTACGTCACGCAAACGGATCACTTTGTCGCCATCGGAGCGCACCGGCAGCGATCCGAACGCCTCCGGTGTCTGGAAGGTCGACTGCATTTGCAGTGCGTAAGCGACATATTCGTTCTGCGTTTTGCCCGGCGCGGCAAGAAAGTTGCTCGTATTGATCGCCGAGACCACGTCGGTCGCGGTGACGCCTAGCGACGCAAGGCGCACCGGATCGACCCAAACGCGCATGGAAAAGTCGCGACCGCCGAGGATATCGGCGGAACCGACGCCTTGCAGGGTGGCGAAGCGCGGCTGCACCACGCGCGTCAGATATTCCGACACTTCTTCCGGATTCATTTCCGTCGAAGCGAAGGTCAGATACATCAGCGCGAAAGTTTGGCCCGTGCCCTTCACCACCACCGGATCGAGCGCATCGGGCGGCAGCAAGGCGCGCACCTGCTGCACCTTGGCGATCACTTCCGTCAGCGCCGCATTGGGATCGGTGTTCAAGCGCATACGTACCGACACCGTGCTGGTGCCGAGCCGGCTGAGCGATGTGACATAATCGACGCCTTCGGCGCTCGACACGGCCTTGGCGATCGGATTGCTGATGAAGCCTTGCATCAGGTCCGCGCTGGCGCCCACGTAGGACGTGGTGATGGTGACCGTCGTTTCCTTGATTTCAGGATACTGACGGATCTGCACGCTCTTCAGTCCCTGCGCACCCAAGAGCAGGATCAGGAGGCTGACGACCGTCGCCAGAACCGGACGACGAATAAAAAGTTCGATCGGGCTCATATGCTGGGCCTACTTTGCCGACTGCAGGGCGTCAGGATTGAACTTCGTCACATCGACGGAATTGTCGATCTTGATCGGCGAGCCCGACTGGATCTTGTTCTGGCCGGAGACGACGACCTGCTGTCCCGGTTCGACACCGGACAGGATTTCGATCGAGCCACGCTGACGCCGCCCGGTCTTCACGAACATCTGCCGTGCCGTCATCTGCTTCTGGCCATTCTTATCCTCTTCGACGACGGCAAAGACATAATCGCCGTAGAGCGAAGTCACGACCGCCGTCTGCGGCGCGGTCAGAACATTGGGTTGTTCGGGTAGCACCACTTCGACCTGCAGGAACTGGCCCGGCAGGATGCCGATCTTGCGGTTGTCTTCGATCAGCGACTGAACCGAAACGAGCCGCGTTTTCGGATCGACCTTCGGATCGATACCGATGATCTTTGACGTATAGGGAAGATTGCCTTCCTTGGTGCCGACACGCACCTCCTGCCCGAGCTTCACCTGATCGGCCGACTGTTCGGGCACCGTGAAGTCGATCCTCATCGAGTCGAGGTTCTGGAAAGTGGCGACACTCGTGCCGGCTTGCAGATATTGCCCCTCATCGACGCGCGAAATGCCGATCACGCCGGGGAACGGCGCCTTCAGGGCTTTCAGATCGATCACGGCGCGAGCGCGGGCTTCCTGGGCGCGGGCGGTCGCAAGCTGCGAGGCGACCTGATCCAGGGTCGCATCCGAGGCAAAGCCGCGATTGGCCAGCGTCTTCGAACGCTCGTAATTGGCCTCATACAGCTTCACGGAAGCCAGCGCATTGGCCAGGTCCGCCTGATCGACCGTATCGTCGATCTGCAACAACAGGTCGCCCTGGTTGTAGCGCTGGTTCGGCTTGAAATTGATCTTCTTGAGAACGCCGGCCACCTGCACGGCAAGGTCGACACCGTTCCAGGCGCGGCCGGTGCCAATGGCCGGAATGACGGGATTCCAGGCCCTGCGCTCCACCGGAGCCGCTGACACCACTTGAGCCGGCGGCTGCATATTGGCGAAGAACTGGGCAATCATCTTCTCTTTGAAGAAGTTGAACCAGATCAGCCCACCGCAGATCAGCGCGACGAGAAGGAAAACTGCGGATACAACGAGACGCCGCTTCATAGCCGTCGCAACTCCAGATGTAGCGTTGATGTGAACAGGAACGTTATTGACCCAGCACCGAGCGCTTCCTATACCGACTGGACGGTAAAGTCACAAGAGATCGATGTCAGCAATCCCCACCGCTAAGCGCATCAATTCGCGCACAAAAATACTCGATGCCGCCGCCCAGATCATCCGGGAGGTCGGCGCCAGCCGTCTCACCCTCGACGCTGTTGCCCAGCGCGCGGGGATTAGCAAAGGCGGTCTCTTGTATAATTTCCCCTCCAAGGATGCCCTGCTCCAGGGCATGATCCAGCGAATCGTCGATGAAGTCGCAATCCGAAAAGATCACCTGCGAACTACCTTGAAATCTGGGCCAAATCTTGAAGCGCGCGTCATCACCACCGTGCTTTTAGAGATGCGGGAGCCGGAGGCCGAGGATCTGGCCCTGGGGATCCTGTCGGCTTTCGGCGAGAACCGCGAACTTCTCTCCCCCGTCCGCCACATTATCGATGAGGCTTACACCCAGCTCTTGGCCGATGCGGAAAACCCCAAGGCCGCCCTTCTGGCCTGGCTGGCCGTCGAGGGCCTGCGTGGTCTTGAAATGCATGGGCTGAGTCCGCTATCGGAAGCGGATCGAAAGGACTTCGCCTCGACCATCAAGGAATTGCTCGAGCAGCCTACGGCACTGGTTTTGCCAGGAACCAGCTCGCGGAATTGACCCCTAGGTCTTGGTAAGAATTCGTTTTCGATGTTCGTAGGTAATTGATTCTATTTAACCTGAACGACCTAGCGATTGTTTTAGGTTGACCTTTCTGGGGTCTGCCGATGGAACGTCTCTCGAGATTTCGCAAAACAGCGCTGCTCATCGGAGCGGTGCTTTTGCTGTTTGCGAGCTTCGTCGGGCTGATCGGCCTGATCCTCGTGCAGGAACGCTCCGACGCCATCGACCGCGCCAAACTGCATTTGGGCAATCTGCGCTCGACCGCCGAAAGCAGCCTGGACAGCATCATTCATTCTTTCGAACTGTCGCTCGATGCGGTCGTCTTCGGCCTCGAGAAATTCGACGTCACGAGCTATCCGCCCGCCGTACAACGGGCGATCCTGTTCGACCGTTCCGTCTTCGCACCGCAGTTCAGCGGCATCAACATCATCGATGCCACCGGCCGTGTCATCATGAATTCGCGCGACGAAACATTGGGACTGCGTGAAGGAGACATCGCCACCACGACCCTGCAGGATCGCAGCTTCTTCGATGTTCACGCCAAACGCGATGATGTCGGCCTCTATGTCAGCGAGCCGTTCAAGCGACGCCAGACCGGCGAATGGGTGATCGTCTTCTCGCGCCGCTTCGCCGCTGCGGACGGCGGGTTTGGTGGCGTCGTCGCCGGCGCGCTACGCGTCTCCTATCTCCAAGCGCTTCTCGACCGGCTCGATCTGGGCCGACGCGGCAGCGCCTCTCTCGTGCGAACCGACGGGACGCTTCTGGTCCGTTCGCCAAGTACCTCCGATCCGACGATGGGTCTCCCCGTCAAAGATCTGTTGCAGGTCGTCGATCGCGAAACACGTGGCGTCTTCGAAGCCAAGTCGAACGCGGAGGAACGCCTCTACGCCTACGCGCGGCTTGAAAAACTTCCGATCGTCCTCTCCATTTCCGAGTCGAAGGCGGAAATCCTCGCCGACTGGAAATGGCGCGCCATGATCATTGTCCTGGCGATGATCTTGCTGCTGACGCTGGCGGCCATCCTGCTGCTGCGCTTCTCCAGCGAGCTCGACCGGCGCCGGGAAGCCGAACTGGCCTTACAGAAGGCCGCACGCCAACTCGAACATCTCTCGCTGACGGACAGCCTGACCGGCCTCGCCAACCGCCGCAGCTTCGATATCGCCTTCGAACGGGAATGGGCCCGCCACCATCGCGAGCGCGCGCCCCTCTCGCTTCTGCTGATCGATATCGATCACTTCAAGGCCTACAACGACCATTACGGCCATCCCGCCGGCGACGGCACGCTCTCGCTCGTTGCCCGCATCATCGAAACCGAAGCGCGGCGCCAGATCGACGTCGCCGCACGCTACGGCGGCGAGGAATTCGCGCTCATCTTGCCGGACACCGATGCCGATGGCGCTCTCGCCGTGGCCGAACGCATTCGCGTCACCCTCGCCCAACAGGAGATTCTGCACAGCCACGGCATCAATGGCATGCTGACCATGAGCATTGGCGTGGCGACGGCCGGCAGAGCCGACACCGATTGGGACGCGCGCAAACTGCTCGAAGCGGCCGACCACAGCCTGTACGAGGCCAAACACGCGGGCCGCAACTGCATCGCCGCCCGGCAAAGCCACGGCGTCACCGCGATCGCCGTCGTTTAAAGCAAATCACGTTTCGATAGAAACGTGATTTGCTTTAGTCTCCTGTTTTGACGCGTCTTCTTTGCTTTCGATGATTCCATCAAAAGCAGAAACGCTAAAGGGTCTATGCGTCGAGATGAAATTCGACCGTGATCTGGCCGCTGCCGCTGGACGGGAAATAGGGGCATAATTCTTCAGCCCGGCCGGCATATTTGTCCCATCCCAACATGCCAAACAGCATGTGCGTATCGACCATCAACCCCTCGCCATTGCACTTGGTCGAATAATCGGGAAGCATCCGACAGAACTCGGCATAGCGGCGTTCGCGCCACAGATCGAGCACGCGCAGATCGACCTGACGATTGAACTCGCTGCCAACCACGTCCCATTGATCGTCGCCCACTTGTTCATTGCTGACCAGCTTGTGCGAGAGCGAACCGCTGGCGAGCACCGCGACCCGATAGGGAGAAGCCTCGATCGCCCGCCGCACGGCGATGCCGAATTTCCGGTTTTCCTGCCAGGTGGCGAAGATCGGCGCGGCCACCGAGATCACTTTGAAATGCCCGTCCTCGTTCATGTAGTGCATCGGGACGATCGTGCCATATTCGAGCGGCAGGGTCGGCACCTGATGGGCCATGACATCGAGCCCGTCTTTCTTTGCTTCCACTGCGATGGCTTCACCGAGATCCGGATTGCCCGGATAGTCGTAAGCCATGTCCTGAATCATGTGCGGCGCCTCGTGCGAGGTGTAAGTGCCGACATGCCGGGCATTGGCGTTCATGTGACAACCGAAATTCGAAATCCAATGCACGTCGAAGATCACGAACGTGTCGGCTTGGCGCGCGCGGGCGCGCTGACCGAGTTCGCGCAAGGATTGGATCGCTTCAGCGCGCTGGCCAAACAACGGCCCCGGCCGTTCGGAAATCAGGATTGAAGGTACGTGCGTGATCTTTGCCGCAAGAACAACCTGACCCATCGACGCCCACCCTCCATGTGCATCAACGGCACTATGCAGTTGGGTCCCGCGACTGGCAATTCACAGTAACAGGTGACAGACCGCCCGGCCTGCTCGATCAGATCTTCTGGCGGGCCGAGGAGCCGTCTTTCTCGCGGGCCCGGAAGCGCAGCACGGTTCCCGTCACGGGGGCCCGTTTGCTGATCCGGCTGCGGCCTGTGCTGGTCAGCACGAAGCGGCCCCGATCGCCATCCCAGCGCATCAGGTCGTTCTGTACGGCGAGCTGACGGATCACCATCGTGGTCGGGTCCTGAACATGGGGAGGCGCAACGTCACCGTGCGCATCGACCTGTTTCAGCGCCTCGATCAGTTTCAGTTCAGGGAGATTGCTCATGCTCCTATACATGCGCCTGCACGGCCGATTCAGCAAGTCCCAATGCCACCACCCGGACCGTCCACAACGGCGCCGCACAAAAGAAAATAAATATCTGAAATATATAGATATTTATGCCTCATCAAGCTTCGCCGTCATGCGTGGCCGGCGGCGAGAGCCATCACAGATTGGCGAACGAGCTCTCGCATCTGCACAATAGAATACCGGATCGCCTTGCCCCCAGGCTGGGAGAGGCCTACACCACAGCCGGCGGCGCGAGCGCCTTCCTTTTAGACCCAGCACGGCACAACTCCCGCAGCCGTCGTTTTTCGGAAGCTCTACCTTGGCCAGCAAAAACAAAAAATCCAGCGAGAGCGAATTCGTGCTGTTTGACGTCGTCTACGAGGATGGCGCCATTCGTTCCAATCGGCGCGTTCCCGCCTCCGCCGTGGGTGGCCTGGATGGCGATGCTCCGGCCAAGGCGATCATCGAGGCGCAGGACCGCGACATCGCCGTCCAATCCGGCCAGCCGCCGCGCGTCATCAAATCGATCAAGCGATCCGGCAAGAAGTGAGTTGAAGCTGCACCTTCATTAGCAGCATTCCTTCCATCGACATCGCGCACGTTGATGCATCGTGCGCGCTCCACCGACACAAGCATGCGCGTGTGGGCCACCGCCAATTGTGCGCATGACATAACCTGCTAGGCTCCCGCGCAAGCAGAGGCTGACAACATAGTCGGCACGTCATAGGGAGTAAGCGCCGATGGGCCATGATGTCCTTCTCGTGGGCAGCGTTCCGTTCGACACCGTCGAAGATGTGATGCGCAACTGCAGCGGCGCCCTCGGATCGCATCTTGCGGCCCTCCCTGATGGCGAAGTCGGCGAACGTCGCTCGTGGGTGCTGCGTCTCTCCTATCAAGTCTTCAACGGCCACATCGATCTCGAAACCATCAAACGTCCCGAGCGGGTCAATGGCGTCGAACAATTGATGCCGCGCAGCCGCGAGGACGTATGGTTGTTTCGCGTCAAGCCCGGTGTCGACATGGTTCGCTTCGGCAACCCAGGCTATCGCCTCGGCTATGCCAAGGATGCGGTGAATTCGTACTTCGTCTTCAAAACCCTGCGCGAGAAGGGGATCATACCTCAAGGCATGCGCTTTCAAATTTCCATGCCGATGGTCAACAGCGTCGTCCGGCCGCTGACTTTTCCCGAAGCCGCCGATCTCGCCCGCATCCGACCGGGCTACGAAGAGGCCATCGCCGCGGAACTCGATGCCATTCTCGCCGCCATTCCCCATGACGATCTCGCCATCCAATGGGACTGCGCCTGGGAGGTCTCAGCCGTCTACAATCCGCCGGACGGTTATCCGGGCGAAGGCGATATCGAAACGCACACGGCCCCGATCGGCCGGCTGTCGCGACGGCTGCCGGAGGCGGTGGCCCTCGGCTTTCACTTCTGCTTCGGCACGTTCGGCGGCTGGCCGCGCTTCGCGCCCGACGATCTCGATCGCGCGGTAGCTCTCGTCAATGCGGCTGTCAAAGCCACCGGCCGGCGCGTCGATTGGGTTCACATCCCCGCTCTCGATCGAACGGACGATGCGTTCTACGCGCCTCTTGCGGATCTCGACGTCGGCGAGGCCCGCGTCTATCTCGGTCTCATCCACAGCATGGACAGCTTCGCCCAGCGCCTCCAAGCAGCCCGCAAATTCCTGCCCGACTTCGGCATCGCGGCCTATTGCGGCTTCGGACGCATCGCGCCCGATGAAATTCCCGCCATTCTGCAAGACCATAAAACAGCATTGGAGATCGCCGGCCTGTCGAGCTGACGACATCTGGGAGGGAAGGATATATGCGTCGATCGATATCCCGTTTCGCCTGCGCCCTGACGGCTCTGACCGCGACCATGACCGCCGCCGCGGCTCAATATCCCAATCAGATCATCAAAATCGTCTCGCCCGCGCCCCCCGGCGGCAGCACCGATATCGTCGCGCGCCTGATCCAGCCCGGATTACAGGAAACACTCAAACAGACGGTCATCGTGGAATCGCGCGGCGGTGCCGGCGGTTATCTCGGCTCGGAATATGTCTCGCGCGCGGCGCCTGACGGCTACACGCTGCTGCTCGGCGGCGCTTTCGTCACCATCACCGCCACATTGCAGAAAAAACCAAGCTACAACCCGCGCACCGACCTCATTCCCGTCGCCATCTTCGCCAGCGTTCCCAACATGCTGGTGGCCGGCCCCCGCCTGAAAGCCAACAGTGTTGCCGAGGTCATCGCCGAGGCGAAAGCCAGTCCTGGCAAGCTCAACATCGGCTCCAACGGCACCGGCACGACCCTGCATTTGTCGGGGGAATTGTTCAAGCTGCGCACCGGCACGTCGATCGTTCATATCGCCTATCGCGGCTGGGCCGATTGTGTCGCGGGAACCGTCAATGGCGAAGTCGACATGATGTTCGACAATCTCTCGACCGCCCTGCCCAATATCGCCGCCGGCAAGCTCCGCCCCCTCGCGGTCGCCGCACCGACACGGCACAGGTCCCTGCCCGACGTGCCGACCTTGAGCGAACTCGGCGTCAAGGACGCGGAGGTCATCTCCTGGTTCGGCATCATGGCGCCGGCCAAGACACCCCAGAGCGTCATCGACACATTGAACAAGAGCTTCAAGACGATTTCGGAAAATCCGGACTTCCAGCGGCTGGTCAACCAGCAGGGCATGGATGCCACCTTCTACAACGAAGCCGAGGCACAGAAGTTTTGGAACAGCGAAATCGACAAGTGGGACAACGTGATCAAGGCCGCCGGCATCGCGGCGCAATGAAGCACTAGCGAAAGAAGATCACCGTCAACACGGCGAAGATCGGCAACAGCAGGCAGCCCGACCACAGCATATAGCCGAAGAAACTCGGCATCGTTATGCCACGGCTCTCGGCGATGGATTTGACGAGGAAATTGGGCGCGTTGCCGATGTAGCTGTTGGCGCCCATGAAGACGGCCCCGGCCGAAATCGCCGTGAGCGTCGAAGCCAACGGCCCCATGAGTTGCTGTGCGTCGCCACCAGCCGCATTGAAAAACACCAGATAGGTCGGCGCATTGTCGAGAAAGCTCGACAAGCCACCTGTCAGCCAAAAATACATGCTGTTGATCGGCTGACCCTCGGGCGTCGTAACCAACGCGATGACGGAAGCCAAAGCCCCGTCCCGGCCGGCTTTCAACATGGCGATGACCGGCACGATGGTGATGAAAATGGCCGCGAACAATTTCGCCACTTCGATCACCGGCTCGAAATTGAAGCCATTGGCCAGACGAGTTCCATGCGGCGTGGTCGTAAAGGAAACATAGGCGATCAACAGCAGCAGCAGATCGCGCAGGATGTTTTGAACCTCCAAGGTCAGCGACAGAACATGGATCTCGCCCAGTTTGAAACTGCCGCTGGCCAGAACGACCACGAGAATGGCGGGGATCAGCAATAGATTGCGAGCGCCTTCGATCGACACTTTGCTGTCGGGCGTCGGATCCGGCCGGCGCCGGCCCTCTTTCCGATAGAGATGGAAATCGAGCGCGAAGAAGATTGCCAGCAGGATGACCGACGTCAGCAGCATCGGCGCCAGGAGATGACTGAGCGTCCAGGAAAAGCTGACGCCCTGAAGAAAGCCAAGAAACAGCGGCGGATCGCCCAGCGGCGTCAACGACCCACCGATATTGGCGACAAGGAAAATGAAGAAGATGATCACGTGCACGTTGTAACGGCGATCGTCATTGGCGCGGATCAGCGGGCGGATCAGCAACATGGCCGCCCCCGTGGTGCCCATGATGCTCGCCAGCCCCGTTCCCAGCGCCAGAAGGCCCGTGTTCAACCCCGGCGATCCGTGCAGATTGCCCCGAATGTAAATGTGCCCGGTGACGCAGTAGAGCGCGCCGATGAGGATGAGGAACGGAATATATTCGAGCGCCAGCACGTGAAGCAGCTCATGGCCGGTCGAAGGCACTCCAAACAGAAAAGTCGCCGGCAGCAGAAAGGCCAGAGCCCAGAAGGCCGACACCTTGCCGTAATGACGATGCCAGAAAACGGGGAGCAGCAAAGGCATCAAGGCGATCGACAGCAGCATGCCGGCGAAAGGAAGAACCCAAATGGCGCCCAGCGCCCGCCCGTCGAGCTGCGACTCGGCCGCGAAGGCCGGCGTGCAGTTCAATCCAAGGGCTAAGATCAAAACCAGCCGGCGGGTAAAAACCTCAATAATTCCCAACACACTATGCCCCGACCAACTCGCTCCACAGATCACATCCGGCAATTAAGCGGAAATTCCGCCCCGGCGCAAAAAAGAGCGATCCCCGCCTAGGTTGCCAAAGTCGTCGGGAGACGGGAACATGGCTTTTCAGCCTGGGAGGGCCAGACAGAACCATGACTCGCGTTTATATCGTCGGCGTCGGCATGACGCCTCTCGGCAAGCATCTCGATAAATCGGTCAAACAGCTCACCGCCATGGCCGTGAATGCCGCCCTTGCCGATGCCGGCGCCCGACAGAATCAGATCGAAGCCGCCTGGTTTTCCAACACGCGCCAGGGCGTCATGGAAGGGCAGCACGGTATTCGCGGCCAATGCGCGCTGCGTGCCATGGGTTTCGAGGAAATCCCGATCGTCAATTGCGACAATGCCTGCGCCAGTTCTTCCACGGGCGTCAATCAGGCTTACGCAGCCATCCGCGCCGGCCTCTACGAGGTGGCGCTCGTGGTCGGCACGGAGAAAATGAACTATCCGGAAAAGCGCGAGCTGATGTTCGAAGCCTTCCTCGGCGGCATGGACCGCGAGATAGCCGGCGATCAGATCAAACAGCTCCTGGCCCTATCCACCGATCTGCCCTGCGCGCCGCCGCCCTTGGCCAATACCGGCGATCACAGCGTCTTCATGGACAGCTACGCCGCCATGGCGCGCCATCACATGAAACTCTATGGCACCAGTCCAGAGCAGATCGCGGCGGTCGCCGCCAAGAACCACTGGGTTTCGCAGTTCAATCCACTCGCACAATATCGCCATCCGATGACGCCAGACGAAGTGCTCGCCGATCGGATGGTGAGTTGGCCCCTGACCCGCGCCATGTGCGCGCCGATTTCCGATGGCTCTGGCGCCATCATTCTCTGCTCCGAGAGCGCCCTCGATCGGTTCGATCGCACGCGCGCCATCGAGGTCCTGGCGACCCAACTCGCCAGCGGCCGCAAACGCGCGCCCGAGGATTATGAGAACCATGTCGGGCGCATCGCCGCCCGCAAAGCCTACGAACAAGCCGGCATCGGTCCCGCCGATATCTCGGTCGCGGAAGTTCATGATGCGACCTCCTTTGCAGAAATCCGCCACGTGGAAAATCTCGGCCTGTGCGAAATCGGCGATGGCGCCAGATGCGCCGAACGCGGCGAGACCCGGTTGGGCGGCCGCGTGCCCGTCAACACCTCCGGCGGGCTGATCTGTAAAGGCCATCCGATCGGCGCCACCGGCGCCATCCAACTGCACGAATTGGTGACGCAATTGCGCGGCGAAGCTGACAAGCGCCAGGTGCCGAACGCCCGCATCGCCATCGCCGAAAACGGTGGCGGCTTCTACGATGGCGAGGAAGCTGTCGCCGCCGTCACCATTCTGGGGCGCGCGTGAGGGCCACACGATGAATTGGGGCACGATCCGCAGCGCCGGAACACTGGGCGAACTCATCGTCAACAGCATCGAGCGCTATCCCGAGCGCACCGCTTTCATCCAGGATGAGCGCTCCATCACCTATCGCGCCTTGGGCGCCCAGATCGCTCAAGCCATCGGGCTGTTCCGTCAACGCGGCCTGCAGCCGGGCGATGCCGTGGCACAACTTTCCGGCAATCGGCCAGAAGTTTTCACCATCATCGCCGCCGCCTACATCTTCGGGCTGCGCTCGGTCACCCTCCATGCCACCGCTGGCCTCAGCGATCACGTACACGTCCTCGCCGATTGCAGCCCGAAACTGTTTGTCGGCGAGAAATATCATACCGAACGCGTGAGCGATCTGCGTGCGCAAAGCCCGCAGATTCCGCATTGGTATTCGCATGACGAAGACGACGCGGTGCCGGGTTTCTGGCAGGAAGCCTCCCAGTGCGCGATCGAACCTTTGGCTGCCCGCACATCCTGCGAAGATATTATCCGTCTGGCCTATACGGGCGGCACGACAGGCCGGGCCAAAGGTGTCATGCTGTCAGATCGCACTTTGATGACCAATACGATGGCCTGGCTCGCCGGCATCCCCTTGCCCGACGGCGTGCGTTACCTCTGTCCCGCGCCGATTTCCCATGGCGCCGGATCGCTGATGTTTCCAACCCTGGCGCGTGGCGGCTGCGCCATCCTGCTGCGGGGCTTCAACGTCGAGAACTTTGTCGATGCCGCCCAAAAGCACCAGGCGGAGCTGACCTGGCTGGTGCCGACCATGATCTACGACCTGCTCGACAAGGCGAAACACCGCGCCCGCGATCTCGCCAGCCTTCGCGCCTTGGTCTATAGCGGCGCGCCTGCCGCGCCCGCGCGCCTGCGCGAAGCCCTCGATATGCTGGGGCCAGTTCTGATTCAGTCTTACGGCCAGACCGAGGCCCCCAATACGGTGCTGATGCTCAACCAGAGCGATCACATCAGCGGCGATGACAAGCGCCTCAGCTCGGCAGGACGTCCCTATCCGGGCGTCCAAGTCGCTTTGCTCGGCGACGACGGCCAACCGGTGGCGGCTGGCGAAGCCGGCGAGATCTGCGTGCGGGGACCGCTGGTGATGAGCGGCTATTGGCAGCAACCCGAGCAAACAGCCGAAACCCTTAAGGGCGATTGGCTGCACACCGGCGATGTCGGCTACCGCGACAGCGAGGGCTATTACTTCATCGTCGACCGCAAGAAGGACATGATCATTTCCGGCGGCTTCAATGTCTATCCGCGCGAGATCGAGGACGTACTGACCCAGCACCCCGATGTCGCCGCTGCGGCCGTTTACGGCATTCCCGATCCGAAATGGGGCGAAGCGGTCACGGCCTGCGTCCGGCTGCATGCCGGCGCCAAAGTCTCGACCGCCGATCTGATCGCCCTGGTGCGCCAACATAAAGGGCCGGTACATGCGCCCAAGTCCTTGGCCTTCGTCGACCAGATTCCGCTGACGCCTCTCGGCAAGCCGGACAAACGCGCCCTGAGGCAAGCGCATATGAGATAGAATGCATCATACAGGGAGGGAAACATGACATTCGATCGCCGCTTGGCATTGCGCCTGTTGCGCACCATGACGCTTGGCCTCGCATTCGCTTCGATCACCCAGGGCAACACGGCCCTGGCGCAGGATTGGCCAAGCCAGCCCATCCGTATGATCATCGGCTTCATTCCCGGCACCAGTCCCGATATCGTCGGCCGTATCGTCGCCGACAAACTCGGGCCTCGTCTCGGCCAGCGCATCGTCGTCGAATCCGTACCCGCCGGCGGCGGCACCGTCGCCAATGACATGGTCGCCAAGGCGCCGGCCAATAGCCACATGCTGCTGATGCTGACCGCTTCTCATCCCGGTACCGTCGCCACGCGCAAATCCCTGCCCTACGATCCGGTCAAAGACTTTGCCATGGTCACCAAGGTCGTCGCTTATCCGATGGTGCTGCTGACCAAGCCGGACTCGCCGATCACCTCTTTCGGCGATCTTGTCGCGCGTGCCAAGGCCGCACCCGACAAACTGTCCTGGGGCACCAACACCGTCGGCAGCATCCACTATCTGCTGGCGCAATTGATCAGCCACGAAGCGGGCATATCGATCGTTTCCGTCCCCTATCCAGGCAGCCCGCCATCGATCCTCGATTTGATGGGAGGCCGGATCGACGCCATGTTCGACACGGCGACATCCTCGTTCGAACGCATTCGCTCCGGCGAAATGCGCGCGCTCGCCGTCTCCTCGCCCAAGCGCTATGGCCTGGCGCCGGAGATTCCGACCATGAGCGAGACCCTGCCTGGCGTCGAAGCCATGTCGTGGCTCGGCTTCACCATGTCTCCGGGAACTTCACGCTCGATCGTCGATCGCGTCAACCGCGAGACCCGGGCCGTCCTCGCCATGCCCGAGATCGAAGCGCAGCTCAATCGCCTGGGCGTGATGCCCGATCCTTCGACACCGGAGGAAATGCGGCTGCAGATCGAGCAGGAAATTGCTTTGTGGACCAAGACCGCCGAACAGCGACAGATCGAAAAGCGCTGACGGCAAACATCTTTCAAATACTTGACAAGGCCGGTCGTTATTGAATCGGATAGATGTAGAGAATGGAGATAAAAGTCAGCGCAAAGCCGCCCATCACAACGACCGAGAGCCACATCAATTTCTGGTCGCTCAGATTTCTCATGGCTGATCCTCATCACACTAGGACGAGCACGTGAAGCATCATCATCGCGAGATATAGAGCCAGCACTTTAACCGAAAGTGAAAATCCCGATCAGGGGCCAATCACGACGGTACTTTCGACGCTGTATATCTGCGAAAATCCCTATTTCACGCGCCAGTTGACGATGACAAGTATCGAACCGCGCACCGCGCTACTCGCGAAGTGACTCTATTTGCGCCAGAATCTTGCCTGAATGATCTCTTGGCAGGGCGACCTTACATGAACATTACATGACGCCTGGAGCAGCCGTGACTTTAGTCACATCCGACACATAAAGTGCGATTGATCCACACAGAAAATCAAACCTCTTCGACAGGGGCGGATATGGCAATCTCCTGCCCTTCAAGCGCTGCTTGGAGTTGTCGAGAGAATGCATCGCCCTCTTCGATCATTGATCTTGAAGCTTCGGCGATGGGGTCCCGGCCCTCCATGCCCTCTGGAATAAAAATCACACGACCAGGATCGATGGACAAAGAGTGGCATTCTTGATCGCGGACAACAGACGGACTATGCGCCAAAATGCATTTTGCTTCACGAGCAAGGAGACAAGCATTGAGCACGGCTTGGTGTTCAAAATCTCGCGCCGGAAGAATGCCCAGATAGGACCGGAGGGACTCGTGCGCCAACGCAACGATAGAAAAACCCTCGTCACGCAACACCGGGCCTTCCCATCCCCATAGCGGCACGAAAACAGCGGCAACAGATTTGCGCGTTGACAACTCCCGCACGGCGGCCGCCAAGCCTAATACGCGATTTCGAATGAAATTCGGAATCTCCGCGCCATGGGAAGACGAAAGAGACGCCTCTGAAGGCGGAGCAATGCGATGCATCCAAACACCGCCTTCGAAATCAACCGTGGAGCTTTCACCGGCACTGACAAAAACATGCGTTTCGTGTCCCAGCTTCGACAGCGCCGACGCGACCTCCATGGATTTTCGATCTGCCCGCCCATTTTCCGCGGCGGCAGACACGAAGCAAAACACGCGGCGGGCGCCAGCGGGCTCGAAAGTCTTGAAAGGTAAGAACGGCATCTGAAGCTTTTCGAACTCGGCCTTCGATCGCAATTTTCGATGCCCGGCCAACCCGGCTGACAAGCCATCGCGCCAAGCTCGCTCGATATGCTCGTTGAAACGATTACGCTCGGATTCATCGACCAGCCCTGCCGAAATCGCCCAATCGATCTGACCGCTAAATTGCCGAATGAATGAAAGAGTGTCTTCGAAAACGACCGAGAGCGGATAATGGCCCCGGTTGTTGACCAAGGAGAAGTAAATCTTGCTCTTGATGATCGGATACCAGTCTCTGATGATCCGCGCTTCATCTCTGATATGGCTCGGCCGAAATTTGTGATGGACACAAGCTCCGTCCAGTTGCGCGACATGCCCCCCATGATCGACGAGACGACAGCATAGATCGGTTTCATCGAGATAGTATTCGTAAGTTTCATCGAACCCACCAATCTCGATGACCGGCGCGCGACGAGCGGAGCTGTTGGCCCCGAGAAGAGACGGGAAGCTGGCACTGAGCGGAAAGTTGAATTCAGGTGCAGCGCCTTGCCATGCAACATTGGCCCGGCCAAGACGATCGATCGTGCCAAAGCGCCATTGGTAACTGACGCCATCTGGATTGTAGGCAAATCCGCCGGCGGCGGTCACATGGTCTTCCTGATAGGCTTCGTTGAGCCGCATCAGCCAATCGCTTTCGGGAATGGCATCATCATCGAGGAAGGCCACGATCTCACCGGCTGCGAGCCCTATGCCCAGATTGCGGGAGATTGAGATATTGCGAACCGGACACGACAAGATTTTTATCTTGTCACGCCACATCTCCAAAAGCTCCAAGGTGCCATCGCGCGTGGGTCCTACGACCACGCAAACCTCGAAATTAGGGTAATCGAGATGCCGTAGGCTCTCCAAAGTCTGCGCAAGGCTCTCTCTGCGACCATCGGTGGAGATCACGACGGAGAACGATCGATGACGGGACACGGAGCGCTTATCTCTCGTTCGAAGGTTGAGCGGAGCGCGGGCGTTCCGAAACCGTTTCGGCGATCGCAGCCGGCTTTGCCAGTTTCACGACTGAGCCACCGTCCAACCGCAGCAATTGTTCAGCCAAGGCAGGCACCGTCGCAGCAGCATTGAGCAATTGCGGCATAGGTGCTTGAAGCGCACTGATTTCGCTCTTGAGGTTTTGAATGACCGCTTCGGCTTCCGCAGCAAGCGCCTGAGATTGCGCGACCTGTTCGCGTAATGCGCGGACTTCATCCTTGAGAAGAGTGATCTCGGCATTGAACCCAGCCGCAAGATGATTCACTCTTGTCGAGATGTGCGCCTGCGCGACCAAAAGATCGGCACGGTGCTGCCCGCCCAAAAAACGCTGAAAGAAATTCATGGGACGCGAATGCCCTTGTGCCCAGCTAAAGAGCGTAGAACCGTAATCGTTGATACGCCTGATGGAAAAAGCCTAAATTCTTCGGATCGATTCTACACGCCCGATTTCAGCGGGACAACGCCAGGCTCATCTCGCGCATGCTTGTTCAACAGCCAATGTTTTACCACCACCAACCAGCCAGTACGTTGCCGTACGAGATCGGTGAAAACCAAGCCGACGGTTCGCGGATCGGCCTCGGACAGAATGGCTTTTTGAGTTACGGCCCCTACATCAATTTACAAGCCGGCCGCTATTTCGCGGGCTTCGAACTCGAGAAACTGGCCACATTCTGTGGCTCAGCGACTGCAAAGCTCGAGATAGCCGCTCAGCAGGGACGTATCATTCTCGCAACGCGAACCATTCGCGATCCAGATTTGATTACTGGCATTCCCGCCCTTTTAACGCTCAACCTTAAGCTGGAGCAGTCGACGTCGGGCGTCGAGGTCCGCCTCCTCTGCAACGGCCAGCCAAGTTTGAAAGTCAGCCATCTGACCATCTTCGAGCCGAGCACGGGTGGCTGAGCTCGGGCCAGGCCTCTGGCCTTAAACATCGCGCAGGATCACCGGAAAACGACACATCATGACGTCCCAACAATCGCCGCAGGTGAATGGCCTTCAACGTGCCAAGCACTTTTGGCGGAACTTCAGTCGCCGGCTTCCTCGGCTGCGACCACCTGAATTCGCCACGTTCTGGAACGGGCCGCTCGACTCCCTGACCTATAGTTGCCTGGCCTCTTTTCCTTATTACGGCGCGCGCCTGCGGCTCTACACCTATGCAGCAGATATCGACGTTCCTGATGGTGTGGAGATCGCGGACGCCCGATCGATCTGCCGGGATGAAACACTCGTCGGCCGCTATATCGCGGACGGACGTGTGTCCGATGCAAAATTTTCGAATCTGTTTCGCTATGAGATGATCCAACAAACTGGATCATGCTGGGTCGATACGGATATCATTTGTCTGCGCAAGCCAGACTTTTCCAATGAGGCTTTTGTCTTTGGTCGCCAACTCGACCCATCCGACGCTTCATCGATCAACAATGCCGTCCTGAAACTTCCGAAAGATCATCGCATCGTCGCCGACCTCGTCGATCGCGCCAAAGCATCGGTCGACCTCGATCAGCTCTGGGGCGTTATTGGGCCGACGTTGCTGACGGAAATGACCAAGGTCCATGGTCTCGACGCGCAGGCGCGCGATATCCCGCATTTTTATCCAATCGTCTTCGACCATTTCTGGAAGCCTCTGCTGCCGGATTATCGACGTGCCGTCGATAAAGCCACGCACGACGCGACCTTTCTGCACCTCTGGCACGAGTTCTTTCGTCGATCGAGCTACGACAAAAGCGCTTGTGCGCCGGTGGGCTCATTTTTTCATGATATGTGCCGACGCGTCGGCACGTTCGATCGGTTTAGCCACGTCTATGAAGCAGGCGAATTGCGCACCGTTCTCAGCGGCTGGATCCGGGATGACGCCGACCGGGAAACGGATACAGGCGTTACGGATCTAAAGTAAAAGCAAGTATAGATACGACGAAAATGCCCATTCGGCACTTTCGATTACTGATCCTATTCCTCGTGAAGGGGGGCAGCGTCCCCGTTGTCCCCCCACACCTTTTTATCAAGCATTGGCAAGCAGATGCTCAGTTGCAACCGCAACCATGACCGCCGCCACCGCCGGACAGAAGACCCCGCGTCAGGATGCTGTTCCTAGACACATTGAGCGAGATCGGCACGGCCACGGTCGTACCATTGAGGATAGGGGAGTTGTTCAACACGCGAACACCGTTGAGCGTGTTGGACACGTTGGCCACCGACACCACCGAAGTAACGCCACCAACAACGCCGGTGACACCACCGATAACACCGGTGAGCAACCCACCACCACCTCGACCGCCGGCCAGAGCCGGAGACGCAGCGAGAAGAGCAGTGGCAGTCGCGAATGCTATAATCTTCATAACATTTCTCCCACAAATTACCCCATCTCGTGAGGCGTTTTATTTTAAATACGATCTATATTTTAATTTCAAACAGAACACTCTTTAATAATAAATCATTAACCTTAAAGGACTAGTATTTCTAACGTGAACATTTGAAATAACTGGCTTGGGGAAAGCATGCGTAGGCTGATAATCTTGGCCGTCATCGCTGCCGTTCCAGCACATGCCGAGGAAAAGAAAAACAGCGCCGATATCACAGCGGCGGCAACAATCGGATTGCGCGGCGGTTTCGATACGAACCCCATCGATATCCTGGATGGACAGGCGAGCCCATTCGCTGGTCAGACATTGTCCTTTGAAATGCTGCGCGCGACTTCGGATTCAACGCTTTCGATCAAGGCGGATTCCGGAGCGAATGTTTACTCGATGACGGTTTCGCCGCCGCAGTCCGCGCACAGCATGACGGTGGAAGGGCGTGTCGCGCTCAAAGACGATTTCGGACTTCGCGGCACGATGAGCGCCAACACGGAAACAGGCTTCTCGCGCCAATCCACCAATGCGCTCGCGCGCCTGCGCGCGGACTATGACACCAAGGATTTCCGCGCGTTCTCCAGCATCGAAACCAAGATCACGTCGCTGAACGAAAGAAACATATTCGCGCTTGGCGGCTTTTTGCCGGACCCGGAAGTGTTCGCAACATTCAGCTCTTTGACTGGCGGCGCCGTCAAAACCAAGTTCGGCGAGTTCGGGCTTTCGCTTCTGCTGTCGCATGTTCGTTACGCGCGGCTCGATTATATCGGCCTGCAGCGCAATCATAATCGCATCCAGCCGAATTTCTTCTTCAACAGTCAGCTCGGCCCCGTGAGCCTGGAAGGGTCGCTGTCCTATTTCAATGCGCGCTTCGCTTCGACCTGGGACTTCGCCAATATCCAGAAAGTGCTCTACACCGGACGGGCCAAGCTGCCGATTGGTGATTTCTCATTCGAAGCCGTCGCCTCGCGCACCATGCTCGACACTACGTTGCCGTTCTCGGCGCTCGTGATGTCCACGGCCTACGATCTGCGCGGCACCTACAAGCTTTCGCCCACCAGTGCGATTGGCGCCTTCGCCCGCTGGAAGCAGGATGACTATTTGGGACTGGATGCCGTCACGACCGCTTATCTCTTCGGCGTGGAGTATGGCTACCGCCTCCCGATGGATTTGGTCGGTAGCCTGACGGTCGCAGCCCGCCACACCAAATATCAGGGCCAGCCGAGTTTCTGGTCGGGCCAAGTGCAAGTCGGACTGCAACGCCGGTTCGATCTGATGGGCGCGTCGGAGAAGTCGGCTGTCGCGACAGCGGCCCCCACCCTGCCCTCCATCACCATGCCAACACTCTCCAGCAGCAGGCGCGCGCCAGACGCATCTTAACCGGTGCGGGAGTGTTCCCGCATCACCGTCAGCCTAGATTTCTGAGGGTTGCGGTCTCTTTCGCCGTGGCTGGGCTTCACGGTAATACGTCCCCAACGACAGACCCGCGAGCAAGAGACAGAACCCGAGCGCCAAGGGAGAATAGAACGCTTCCTCTTGCAGAACGGCATTGGCCGAGAGCGTGATCACGCTGACAAAGGCGAAGAGGAATTCGGGGTTTCGCGTCGTCAACAAAAGCCGTCGCGCGACAAAGGCGATGGCCATGAGGAAGCCGAAGAAAACGAAGCTGCCGATCCCCATCTGATAAAGCATCACGCCAACAGCGCTTTCGACAGGAAGCGACGCGGCACCGGCTGCTTGAGCCTGGTCCCAGCTCAGATTGAAACTCGTGGTCGACAAATTGCCACCAAGGCCCAGCCCCTGTCCAAAGGGATTGGCGAGAAACGCACGGATGCCTGCGATGAGTCCCAAGACGTGGTAGTCACCATAGGTCATGCCGTAGAGCACGGCGGCCAAGGACCAGGCCACGGAGATGAGAACCACGCCGGCGAGCGTGAAATTGGCCAAGGCCGGTCGATAGATGAGACGCGCGCCGAGCGCCACGAGCAACATGAACATCGCGCCTTTGGAGCCGATGACCAGAAGCAACGGCAGCGCCGCGAGGGGCAGAAGCCAGTGGCCGCGAAAGAGAAGCCACGCCGACATGATGCTGAGAGCATAAGCAAAACTGATCGGATGGAAATTAGGACCGCCGACACGAAAGACCTTCGGTAAGGCATCGCCGAAAAACGATGTATTGAAAAAATTTGCGATCATCACGTCCTGAAGGCCGAGGAAAACGTAACCCGTATCCCTGAGCGCCTTCTCCCATACGCCCGTCTCGATTTGCCGTGTGATACCCCGCTCGATGTAAAGATCGCCGTGGAAGAGACCGAGGAAGTTCATCGTGAACGTCAGCTCGGCATAGCCATAAACGATCACCAAGGCAGCGAGCCAACGCAAGCTCCGCCTGATATCTATGCGATAGAGGCTCGCGGCAATCAGGGCGATATAGAAACAGGCAAGCGGTATGATCGTGTTACGAAAATAGACAACCGCATCTCTCGGATCGCCCCGCACAACCCCGATCAGAAGATAAAAGCCGATCACGCCACCAAGTGCGATACTGAGAAAAAACCATGGTCTAAGTTCGATGATCGCGCGAGCCCGTTGCTGCAAGGAAGCAAAAAAGAACAGCGCGAACGCCGTCATCAAGATAACGAAGTTGGATCCTCTGAGGGCATCGAACGTCTCATTGCTGGAGACATAGGGCGTCAGCCAGGCAACGATGAGATTTTGGTAGAGAAAAGCACAAATGACGATGACCGGAACGCTCGTCGGGATGACGACCACAACAACCAAGGTCAGGATGAATGTCGCCAAAATGCCGAACGGCGGCCAGATCGCGATAGCCACGATCGAGGCCATCGTTACGACGATCGCGATACATATGTCGAGGAGCGCCTCGATTTGAGACGAGCTCAAGCGGCGCCGACGTGCCTCGATCGACGATGTTGCACTTGAGCTGCTCATTGCCGAACCGCCTTAGCTCGCCGCTTCTACTTGCCTAAAAGCGCTGTGATCATTGATGTGTCGAATACCGCCGTGCTCTGGCGGCTGCGAATGAAACCAAAACCCTGATCGAGCTCCCAATAAGTCCAGCCGATCCGATTGGCCTCCGCCGCCTGGCGGACGCTGCGCACCCACGTCGTTCGACTCTTGGCATCGACACAAAAGTTGAGCACGCCAAATTCGTTGACGATGACCGGACATGCCGTCTTGGCGGACCAGCGCTGAAGCGCCTTGAAGTCCGAGGAAATCCGATCGGTTGTCCAGGGCACCGCCAGCTCTTTTTCGATCAGGTCCGCGGCTTCGACATCTCCCGCCGCGCGGCGCGCGGCAATGAGCTGCTGAATTTGCGGAAGCGTCTTCGTCGCCGGAAATGGCAGATTGGAGATACGGGCCAGGGGCGACATCTCCCAGGTCTGGCATTGATGCGTGAAGGCCAGCGGCGCGTAATAGTGAATGGCGGCGATTTGATTTTGATCCGCCAGCGGCGGCGTATGTTCAATTTCCCAAGTCCCTTGAAAGCGCGCCGGTCCCCAAATCAGCGTGTGAAGCGGACATTTCGCCCGCACGCTCTCGGCAAGCCTGTCGCGCAGTCCCAGCCAAGCCGTCCGTTCCATGGGAGGCTCATTCAGCAATTCAGGATAAACGGTTGCTGTCGGTAGATCGGCGATGACGGCGCGAAGAATGGCCCACGCCTGCTCGACTCTGACGGCCGCCGCGGTTGCATCCTTCTGAAAGGCGCCATGAAGATTGGCTGATGGATGCATGTCGACCATCACCGCGAAACCAAGCTTCGTCAGCTCGGCAATCGCTTCGTGAAGGCGGCGGGGAAACGCCTTGCTGTCGGCAATAATCAAGTCGCCATCCACCGGAAGCCGGACGGTCTCAAAGCCGGTTTGACGGAGTTTTTCCAAAACATCGCGCCCTGGCGCAAGCCCTTGCGCTTTGTCGACCCAGCCCGGAAGATTGAAACCGCGCGATGGCATCGGACGCGCGGGCGCGGCGCTGGCATGTCCGGAGGCAGAAAGAGCAAGCGCGCCGAGCAGGGTTTCTCGCCGCGATAAGGCCGTTCCTCGCCGAGGGACATTCGCAGGTCGGCCGGCAGATCGCCCTTTCATGGCCAGCCCCGCTTCCTCATTTCTGCTTTAGAGGCCCGAGCATCAGGGCCAGGCCCGATCCGAAAATGAGACCGAGCAATGCGCTGGCCGGAAGGATCAGCGACGGCCTCGGCCAAGTCGGACGTGCCGGCGCCGTAGCAGTCGCGATAACCCGCGCCTCGGAAGGTTGCAGCCCCTGCATCTGCAACGTCTCTTGCGCGCGCTTCAGAAAATCATCCAGGACCACGCGAGCCGCCTGCGCCCGGGCTTCCAATTGCCGAAGCTGCACTTGCGCGATGTCGGAGCTCTTGGACTGATTTCTGAGATCATCGAGCTTCGACTGCAGCTTCTTGGCGGTTTGCACGGCAAGATTATATTCGGACTTGCGCTCCTGTTGTATTCTCCCAGCCTCCGCCGCCATCAGCCATCTCACGCGCTCCAATTCGGATTGCTGGCGCTCGATGACGGGATGGCGAGGACCATAGACCATCGCCGAATTGGCAAGTGCTGTCGCGCGCTGATTGTAATCGTCGCGCAGACGATCGATGGCGCCGCTCGAAACAACCCGCGAGAGCCGCGCCAGGCCATTGACAGATGTGCCCGCCGCTTGCGCCAGATTGTATTTATCCTGCGCCTGATCGACATCGTTCTGTGCGGTGATGAGCTGCGTCGTCAGTTGATCGATCTGAGATTGCAGCGTGCCACCGGCCGTACCGGTCAGAATATTATGCTCGACTTTAAAGTCTTCGATCGCACGATCGGCATCGCTGACGCTTTTCTGCAGGCTGCCTATTCTTTCGGTCAGAAGCGTATTTGCATCGTTATTGGCAAGCTCTCTCTCCTTCGACAGGCTCGCTTTGTAATGATTGACGATGGCATTGGCGATCCGAGCCGCTTTGTCGGACGATTCAGACGCGAAGTTGACGTTGACGACATAGGTCAGTCCCTTGCGCTCGACCGAGACTTTGTCCTGAAAGCGCTTAAAGGCCGCCTCTGAACTATCCTCCGAACCGAACAGCGAGAACAGACGCGCCAGGAGGCCCCGATCAGCGAATTCGGGATCCTTGTCCATGCCCTGGGTCTTGAAAACGTCGATCAGCAGGTTCCTCGATTCAATGACGAAAACCTGGCTGGCGATGGCGGCGCTGTCCGCGCCGATCCCGGGAAGGACACTGCTCAGATTGGTGGCGCGTGAATCGCGTGGATCGATCAGGACGGAAGCCGTCGCCGTATATCGAGGCTTGGTCACGGCGAGATAGAGAAGGGCCGCGAGCAGAGCGATGACCATCGTTGCCAATACGGCCCTGCGGCGCGCCCAGAGGATATGCCAGGTCGCATGGAAGTCGAACAGCGGCGGCAGCGCGTGCTCGTCCGAATTGGCCGATGTCATCCGTTTTCCCCGACGCGCGCGCAAACTCCCGATTTCAGGCTACCGCAGTATACCGAGCTAAGATTAGCCGTTCGTTAAGGTTACCCGTCGGCATGCGAAAGGAGAATATATGCGCTTTATCAAATGAATGGCGGGAACACAGGCCAGCTCAGAAGCTTTAACATGACAAGAGGGACTGCAGCCTCTTTCCTGAAGGGGATGGCCTACGAAGCGGGCTCCGATCGGCTTTTGGAACGACCTCGGATCAGGCGTCCGGCGACGGCTCTGCTCAGCGGCAGCTTGTCGATCACCAGCTGTGTCGCGCCGCCCAGGAAGCTGCCGATCTGATGAACCTGCCACATCGGCGATGCCAGCCCGCCAAACTTGCGCTTATAGGGCTCGTCGCCAATCGTGAAATCGAGGTAGGCCTCGCCGCGTCTGATGCAATCTTCTGCGATCTTCTCGAACAGCAAACTGCCGATCGACTGCTTGGCGTAGGTCGCCGCATCGAAGCCGACCAGGATGACGAGAAAGGCGTTTCGATGCGCCAGTCCAAGCGCGCCGGCGATCGGCCGACCATCCATCCAAATGGCATAGGTGCGGGCGAAACGGCCCAGTCCCTCCGTGGCCACCGCCGCGTAGAACGCGTAGTAGGATGGCAATTGAAGAAGATCTGCGGGCCCCCTGCTCCCGTCGAAACGCTTGCCCCGATAAACCCTCAAAGCCTCGCATATCGTTTGGATCGCCGCTGGCTTCTCGACGCTGGAAAACGATACGTCCCCCATGCGGTGAAGCTGCCGCGATTTCTTGTCCAACCGTTTTCGATAGGATCGACTGAGACGCGCCTCTCGCCAGGCCGCGAAGCTGGATTCCAATTTACTGGCATAGGCACTCACGTTCATGCTGGCGCGCCCATTGACGTTAAATAGACGCTCCAATGGCAGAAACGGGTCGACGATCTTGCCGATACGCAGAATATCGTAGGGCTTGATGCAATTGCGGATCGCGGCAGTCACGGCCGCATCTTCGATGATACGCTGAAAAGTCGCATGGTCGACGACCGGCGAGATGTAATCGCAGACGTCCATGTCGGCGAAACCGACAATTTTAAGCACGGCGTATCGGCGTTTCACCATGGGGAGTACCATGGCGAGGCGGGCACCGGACCGCTCCCGCACGGCGATAACGAGCGGCTCGACATCGCCACGCGCTATGATCTTCTCGTAAAGATTGGTGAGCCAAATGGGATGCTGAAACGCCGTTGCCGCCGAATTCGAGAAGAGAGCCGCATATTCCTTCGATCGGAAATCGAATGAATTCTCGATCGTAACCTCGAACATGTGATCTAAACCGCTGCGAGAGCTATTGTTAGACACGACGGCCGACGAGTTTCTCGAGGATGGGGAAGAAGCCCCAAACGAGCAGGCGGTCACGGTCAGAGGCTGCGCTTAAGAAATGTGGCCGTGACGATAGACGCCTTGCCTGTACGGTAAAGGCAGGACGTTAAATCATTGAATATGAGGATAGCCCGTTTTTCGGCAAATGAAACGGGATCGCCGGAACAGCAACGATCTTGGCCGACTTAGAAAGCCACCGGCTTGTCGATAGGCTTGCCCGCCTGATGCAGATAGTCCGCAGCAATGCTCAGATCGTATTTGGCGAATTCCTGCTTGAAAAGCAGAGCATCAGCCTCTTCCAAAAACCAGACATGCGCCTGGCCTTCGGAACGGGCGAGAGCACCGAGAAAATCGTGCGTCGCAACCTTTTGCCGTTCGGCGACGAAAGTCATGACGTCGTAGTCGAGAGCAACGCGAAGCGGAACCGCTACGGTCTGGCGCGCACGGAGCCTCAGCAACCAATGACGAATATTCGATTGAATACCGACGCCATGCGGAAGGATGTAAGAGAATAGATGTTTGAAGACGGACATCGAAACGATCTGCAAAACGTGGAATTGCGCCGGGTTCCGCTAGCCGAGAAATCTGGCCAAACTATTGCAACAACGAGTGGCTAGAAGCGAGCCGCACAGGTTTGAAGCATAGAACCGTCGTGGGGGTCAAGTATCCCAGAGTTTTCAGATACATCCGCTATAATTGAATACCTCGGTATTCCGTCAAGGACCGAACAAAACAAGCTCCGTAAACGTCAAATCCCCCAGGGGCGGAGGATTTGGCCCTTTGACATACTTAACGCCCCGATCGTCGAAATAGCGCCCGACGAGATTGGGCACCGATGCAACGGCATCGACAAGTGTGATGAACATTCCTTTCCGCAGAAGGAACCGCCCAAGCGCGCCGGCACAGCGGCTCAGCTCCGTCATATCGCGGCAATAGATGACCTGGCACGTCGGCACCAGGCCGCCCCAACTTTTGCGCGACATCAATACGAACGGATAGGCCGCTTCCTGGTCCACGCAGAGCAAAGACCAGCATCCCAAGGCTGCATGTTCGAGAAGCATGCGCCTCTCGCTCTCAGGCAGCATCGCCAGCTCCGGCAAGTCCGGCTTGACCTCCAAGACGCGATAGGACGAGCGCATCGAATTCAACACCGGAAGGAAAGCGAACTGCCCTTTGGAAAAGAGACGAAAGCCGAGTGCTTCGTTGACCTTTCTCGTATCGGGCGCCGGCGAGACATTGATGAAGGTCACGGTCCTCTGCCGCAAAAGCACCGCGATCATTTTGCTCGCGTAGGGACGATAGTCGACATCCACGTACCAGCTCGAAAGATTGCAGCGAACATGCTCTCCTTCCGGCCCCTGGTGAAGAACATAGATCGTCAGAACGACGCCGACGACCTTGCCCTCGATCTCCAAGACGAAACCATAGCGGGGAAAGTCGGCCACCGCCGGCATCTGCGACTGCCGGGAAAGCGCTTGCGCCCAGTAGCCGCGATCGCGCTGAGGAAATCCCCGGCACAGGCAGCTCATGACCTCCTCCCAATCGGCTTCAGCGATCGGGCGGCAATTCAGACCAACCGGTATCTTGCCAAGCACTGCCATGGTCACCTCTGGAGCGACACGTTCCTTGGTGACTGATCATGATACAGTTTGGCTTCTAACGAATTCTTGCCGCCGAGAACCGTGGCCGCTCGAACATTAGCCATTGGTAAAACAATCCCGGAGTAACCTTTGCGGCGAAGCGGGTCCTGGCCACCAAGCTGCGGGCGGAGCTATGCCGGCCATTGATGTCATCGTTCCGCCGATCGCGCCGCGTGGCTGGCAGAAGCTTCTCATCGAGCGCCTTCAGGCGGAAGGACATGATGTCGCCGTCCTGCATCAGCCCGAAGCGGCGCGCTGGCCCCTCACCACGACCTCCATCCTAGCCCTGGAACGACGTCTCTTCCGCCGAAAAGCCTTCAGCCTGGCTGCGCCAACCCCGCAAATCCCGCAAGCACTGCGGCCTCGGCGCCCCAGCCTGCGCCTCGACCTCACGGGATCGGCGGCTCCCACCGAAACGCCAACCATCTCTTTCACGTTCAACGGACATGATCTGGATACGTCCGTCGCGACGACGGCGGCGGCGGGCACCATGCCCGTTGTCGAGGCCCGTCTGGATCGAACGACCGTCATCGGCCGCGCGCGGCCAATGATCGACAGACGGGAATCGACGGCCTTGGCGGCGGAAGACATCTTTGCGCGCGCGGTCACCCTCGCCGTTTCCGTCGTTCACAGCTTCTTTGACGGCCGGATCGGCACTCAGGCTCAACTGGGCGAAGGCTTTGACGGGGGCGACGCCTCGCCGTTCCTGCGCTCGTATCTGACCCAAGCCCTGCCCCGCCTGACACGCGAAGCCATCCGTCGCCTATCCTATCGTCATGCTCACTGGCACGTCGGCTATCGTTTCGACGCCGTTGCCAGCGTTGCGGAGGACGGCAAGCTCGGAACGGGATGGTCGGTTCTGCCAAGCCCCGCCGATCATTTCTATGCCGACCCTTTCGCCTTTCAGTGGCAGGGGCAGGACTTCCTCTTCGTCGAGGATTATCCCCACGCGACAGGCAAGGCGGTCATCTCCGTCGTTCCGTTCGACTCCCGTCAAACGCCACAACAACCTCAAATCGTCCTGGAGGAGCCGCATCATCTCTCCTATCCGCAGGTGTTTGAACGTGACGGCGTGATCTGGATGCTGCCCGAGGCCAGCGCCAGCGGACGGCTGACGCTCTACCGCGCCGTTGAATTTCCGTACCGTTGGACGCCGGACACGATCCTGCTGGAGGGCGAGATCTCCGACGCCACCCTGCTCGATCACAACGGCCTCCTCTGGCTGTTTGCCACCCTGCGCGACGGATATGGCAGCACGTCCGATACGCTCGCGGTGTTCTACGCATCTCAACTCCGGGGCCCGTGGAAACAGCATGCCCTCAATCCGATCGTCATCGACCACCGCATGGCGCGCCCCGGCGGAGCCTTCGTGCGCACCCGATCCGGGCGCCTCGTTCTTCCCCTGCAAGACGGATCGCTTGGCTATGGCGGCGGTCTTGGTCTGGCCGAACTCGTGCATCTCGACCGGGAGAAAATGCGCCTCTCTTCACCGCAACCGATCGCGACGGAGGGCGATTGGCTCTACCTGCAAATCCACACGCTGAATCGGAGCGGCCAGCTGGAGGTCATCGACGGCATCGGCGCCATGCGCAAAAGCTCACGCACGAAGTAGCGCCTCATAGCCGGCGCACATCCGCGATACCGAATATTTTTGCTTGAGTTGCAAACCGGCCGATGAAAGAGCGGCGGCCATTTGCGGCTGCGCTTTCAGTTCGGCAAGTCCGCGGGCCATATCTTGCGCATTGGCTTCCACGAACAAGGCGGCCGATCGTCCGTCTTGCGTCGTCAGAACCTCGCGAAGAACATCGAGATTATTGGCTACGATCGGCAATCCAGCCATGGCGGCCTCAACGGCGGCCAGGCCAAACGTCTCGGTCAAAGAGGGAAATGCATAGGCGTCCCCTGTCGCCAGAAACTCGAACATCTGCTCCGGCGGCACCTCCCCCACCAGATGCACCCGATCCAGAACACCGTGTCTTCCAGCGCAATCCACAAGCGCCTCCTGTTCCGGCCCGACACCGGCCAGCGCCATATGAACGTCTGGAAGAGATTCGAGCGCCGCCACCAGAACGAGATGGTTCTTCGATTTTACAATTCTGCCCGATGTCACGACCAGCCAGACGTGCTGCGGCAATCCAAACTTGGCTCTTGCCTCCGCCTTATCGAAACGGGTCGATGAGATCGGAACACCATGATTGATATGCGAGATGATCTTTTGATAGCCGTAAGGGTAGTGATCGAACTGCGCCTTGGTCCATTCCGAATTGACGACGTTGGCCTGATAGAGACCGACGGAGCCGATGACCTTGTCGATCGAGGCCAATATTCCCATGGTCTGCGGCGCGCCGCTTTGATTGGCGACGACCCTGCGGACGCCAGCCCAACGCGCCGCGACAGCGCCAATGATATTGCCATAGTGCTGAAAGGTGATGACCGCATCGGGACGCGCTCGACTGAGATATCGGGCCAATCCAAAAGCAGCGCGTGTGCGTCCCAACACTCCGCGCGGTTCCTCCCGCAAGATGAAGTCGGCATAGGGATCGAGATCGAAGGCGTGGGTCTTCCGATACATGAAGACCGTCCTGACCTCATGCCCGCGTTCCCGCAGGCCATGGCCGACCATGTCGGAGATGCGTTGGGCGCCAGCCGCTTCCGCCTGAGTTTGGACTTGGACGATTTTCACGTGCGAGCCCTGGGAAACAGACGATTGGAAAACAGACGAACAGAAAATCCATCCTTATGTCCGAAGAGGCCGAGAATGGAGGGATCGACGCCGATCTTCCGTTTGGCGATCGATACGGCGATCAAACACCAAACGATGACCGTGCCAGCAATCCCCATCGCGGCCCCCACGGGGCCCAGGGCATAAGTCGCAGCAGCCGTCACGCACAGCCCGACGACATTGACGGCCACCAGCAATTTGAACAACGCATGCTGCAGGCCGGTCATTTGCAAGAGAATTTCGGTTGGGCCGCAAGCCGTTCCAATCGTCGCTCCAAGGCAGAAGATGACCAGCGTCGTATGCATGGTGGGCGTCGCATAAGCCGGATTGAAGATCGCGAAAATGGCTTCGCCGAAGATCCAGAACGTGGCGAGTACGAAAAGCGCGATGACAAAGCCGCCAAGCGCGGCAAGACTGGTGATGCGCTGCACGTGAGGCACGTCGCCGGTGTAGAAGGCACCGGAGATCTGCGGCGCCAGCGCCTGATTGATGCCGTTCAGCGCCAGCACGACGAGCCGCGTGGTTCTGTCGGCAACGAAAACGGCACCGGCCATTTCCGGTCCCAGGATCGCCGCGACGAGCAGAGTGCTCACTTGCGCCAGCGCCGGCGGGATCGACGTCACGCCCCAAATGCCAAGAGTGACGCGCTGGAAGTCTGCTTTTTGCCGGGCCGTAAGCGGGCTCGGGGCCGCACGCCATGTATCGCGCAGCAGAAGAAAGGTTTGAGGAATGACCGCCACGATCAGCAAGGCGGCGGTGACATAGACGGCCGTAACGGCATCGATCTTGGAATGGAGAAGGTAGATCGCGCCGAAGGCAATGATGGAGATGACGCGCCATACGATGTCGCGCGGAAGAAGGCCGAAAAGAAGCAAGCCTTTCGCCCTGAAAGCGCCACACGTGAATTCCGACCAGCCAAGAGCAAATGCAAGAAGCGCCGTCGCCGTGCACAGCGCACGCCACTCGGGAACGTCTCGGCTCGCGATCGGTAGAATGCCGATCACCAGAATGAGAAGGCTGAAGAGTATCAGGCCGGACAAAGCCACGGTAATTGCCCGCAACATGATGCCATGCGCGGAACTCAAATCGTTGTTTCCGGCATATTGAGGCCAAAACCGCAGAACCGTCCCTTGCTGCCCGACCGAAGCAAAGAAAGAAACCAAACTGGCACCCGCATAGGCGGCGCTGTAGAGGCCGAATTGGCGCTCATCTGTCACCATCGCGACAGCGACGAACAAGACAAACGAAAGCGCCGCGCTGGCAAGCTTGATCAACGTGGCAGATGCACCATCCTTAGCAAGCGCAATGAGCGACGCACGCACGCGGCTGGCAGCCGCATGGTGATCGATCGGAGCTTCATGCTTACTTGCATCGTCAGCCAATGGAATAATCCTTCGGCAAAGAACGCGGTTACCGCTCACGTTCGAAGGGGCTCTATTCCTTGCTCAAGTGATAGATACAAATGTACGGATTAACCAGCGCGAGCCTTGCGCATGGTTACTTCAGCGCTCGACGATCACGACAAAGCGCAGTGTTGCGCCTGCAGCGCACGCTTCAGAAGTCTCTACGGCCGATATGCTTAAACGAGCCAGATACCAGCTATTTAAAACACTCTTGAGGAAGTTCATTAGCACGTCGGTAATCATGACTGTTTACTACCCGGACAGATAGACCACCCGCTCACCGCCAAAAAAGATAATGATACCAATTAGGTTGGATTAGGCGGAACGTTTGAAATGGTTAATTTCATACGGCTTTTTCAACGTAAGATTGGCGGACGGGATCTGGTTGTCAGCGGACCTAACGAGCTTTGCCCGAAGCAAGGCTCGGCTTCTTTCGCATTCGTGGCAACCGATACATTTGCGAAGCGAGACCAGGCGGATCTCGACTCCGCTGGCTCGTTTCCCACGATCTTACTTGGTGGCATGCCGATCACAGTGATGGATCGCAAGAACGCGGCATCTTTTATGATCGACGTGGGGCGAAGGCCTCGCTCGGGTCGCTTGCCCTATTATTCCACCTCCGCCAACGGCGAGGTGATCGCGCGAGCACATACGAGCAAGGAAATCGCCGCGCTCTTTCGAGACGCCGATCACATCTTGGCGGACGGGCAACCGCTTGTCATTGCCTCGCGCTGGCTGTGCAGCATGCCCTTGCCGGAACGCGTCGCGACGACGGATCTTTTTCACGATGTCGCGAGCCTCGCCGAAAGCGAAGGCGTCAGCTTCTATTTTCTGGGAGCGAGCGAGAGCGAAAACAAGAAGGCCGTCGAGACGGTCAAAGCCCGTTATCCTGGCTTGCGCATTGCCGGTCACTGCCATGGCTACCTCATCGGCGACGCGCTTAAGGCGAAACTCGCGGAGATCGACGCGCTGGCACCCGATATCCTATGGCTCGGTCTCGGTGTCCCAAGAGAGCAGGTTTTCGTGCGCGCCTTCGCCCCCCAGCTCACCAATGTGGGCCTCATTAAAACCTCAGGCGGACTTTTCGATCACTTGGCCGGCAAGACCTTGCGCGCGCCGCTGTGGATGCAGAAGGCTGGCTTCGAATGGTTTTGGCGCATGCTCATGGAGCCGCGCCGCCTTTTCTGGCGCTACGCGCTGACGAACCCTCTCGGGCTCTACGTCATCCTGAGATATTCGAAATAGCGCTTCGATCCGCCGGGCTCGAAGCTAAAGAGTTCTCAAGCTCTAAAAGAGAATGGTGGGGGAAGCAGGACTCGAACCTGCGAAGGCATAGCCAGCGGATTTACAGTCCGCCCCCTTTGCCGCTCGGGACATTCCCCCGGAGCCATCCTGTCCCGAGGGGACTGGCATGCCGGCCGGGGCCGGCTGGACGGACCCCGCGAACGGGGCGTCTCCGTGAGCGCCGCTTATGGAAAGCCGCTCCGCCCCTGTCAACCCCTTGCGCGCCTTCATTTGCCTATCTGGGCCACCCGTGAGAAGAGACCCACCGAATTCATGGGGTGAGAGCGTTTTGGCCAAACATTTCAGCGGCAATAAAGGCGGGCAAAAGGGCGGGGAAAACCGGCGCGGCCAACAGTCCGACGGCCGCCCCCACCCCGCTCGCCAAGGGCGATTCCACGCCGAGCGCGGCAGCCGGTCGCACCAGCCGAGCCATCGGCCGGATCCCGACATCGTCCAGATTTTCGGATTTCACGCCGCGACCGAAGCCCTGAAGGCCGAACGACGGAAAATCGTCCGCGTCTATGCGACGCCGGCGGCGGCGCAACGCCTCGAACAGGAATTGGCGGCGCGCAAAATTTCCCCGCTCGTCGTCGAGACCGAGGAGATCGCCCAGCGCCTGCCGCCCGATGCCGTGCATCAAGGCATATTGGTCGAGGCTCGCCCCCTCGAAACCCTCGACATCACCGATCTGGCGCCGGAAGGCGTCGTGCTCGTGCTCGATCAGGTCACCGATCCGCACAATGTCGGCGCCATCCTGCGCACCGCCGCCGCCTTCGGCGTCAAGGCCCTGATCACCACCGAACGGCACTCGCCGGCTATGACCGGCATTCTCGCCAAGGCCGCTTCCGGCGCCCTCGAACATGTTCCCATCATCAGCGTGGTCAATCTGGCACGGGCGATGGAATATCTCGGTCGCGAAGGCTTTTTGCGGGTCGGCCTTGATTCCGATGGACCCGCCTCGCTCGAAGCGACAGTGCTGCATGCGCCGCTCGCACTGGCGCTCGGGGCCGAAGGCAAAGGACTTCGCCGTCTCACGCGCGAGAATTGCGATGTGCTCGCACGGCTCGACATGCCAGGCCCGATCCGCAGCCTGAATGTCTCCAATGCCTGCGCCGTAGCGCTCACTTTGGTGCGCGCCAGCCTCGCCCGTCAGTAGCGCGTCCGCTTCTTGTTGCGGCGCGGCTCAGCCGGCCGCAAATCCGCACGCTTCTGATAGACGACCTGCGGCGTGGTGCAGCCACCGTTTGCGGTCGGCGGTGTCACCGCGCCCTTCATGCCACTACCGATGATAATGATGGTTGGCGGCACGCAAGGCGTCGGCGGGCGATAATAGCCGCCATAGGGCGCCTCATAGATTGCGTTGAGCGGCTCAGAGGATTGGGTCAGCGGCTCTGCCCATCCCATCGAATAAGCGGAAAACGGCACACCGGGAACGACGCTGGTGAAGCGGCGCCCTGGCCATCCCGGATGATGATGGGGCGGGCGCATTTGCCCCTGCATCCCCGGCGTCGGGTGCCCCGGCTGTGCGATTGGCCCAGATGGATTTGGTCGAGGCGCAATCGGTCGCTGCACGACAGGTGCCGGCGCAGGCCGACCGACAGCAACGGCTGGTGCCGCCATGGCACCGGACTTCGCTGCGATGGGATAGGCGCCCGTGAGAACGGTCGCGCAGGCGCCCACCGCAAGGACCATCTTGAGAGAAGAGGATCGCATTGAAAAACTCCGACGCGAGGTGGCCTCCTCACCGCCATCTTAACGCGATCGGCCGTCACAAAGCCAAACAATCTTTGCCATCCACGCCATACGATCGCGCGATCACACCACCGTCGAACTACTGATAGTTGTCTTGAGCCTTAGACTTTAGGCGAACGATCAAAGACTAAGGCTCTACTTTCATCCCCAATAGTAGGGCCTGCTTCCATCGACACTCGACAAAAGTCGAGTAAGCAAGAAAAAGCCCTGCGCCGCAGGCACAAATATCTCTTTCCGCACCGCCCGATATACTCGCATTAGACGAAGTATTTAACCTTGATGCATGGACTCCCAACAGCCCAGTCGTAAAGCAGATGACGTTCGGCACCATAAGGCCGGATTGAATCGAAGCTCCGGGGCGCCAATGCCGTCCCGGCTTCGCTTCAGGCCGCATGGCTCGTGCCGGCGACCAAATTCAAACGGAGGGCCCGCACGCGACACCTGCGCCGTAACCCGAGCCAGTATCGCCTGCGAAAAAGTGGAGCTGAAAATGAGCACAGCGAGCATCGCGGCCGATGGAAAGGCGCGGCCGATGACCAAGGAGGAGCGCAAGGTCATCGTCGCCTCCTCCGCCGGTACGGTCTTTGAATGGTATGACTTCTATCTGGCAGGTTCGCTTGCGGCGAATATCGCGGCGACCTTCGTGCCCGGCACCAACGACACCGCGAAATTCATCTTCGTGCTGTTCGGCTTCGCGGCGGGCTTCGCCGTTCGCCCCTTCGGCGCTCTGTTCTTCGGCCGTCTCGGTGACTTGATCGGTCGCAAATATACCTTCCTCGTCACCATGACGATCATGGGTATTGCCACCTTCGTCATCGGCCTGCTGCCTGGCTTTGATACGATCGGTTATCTGGCGCCCGCAGCCTTCATCATCTGCCGCCTGCTGCAAGGTCTGGCCCTTGGTGGCGAATATGGCGGCGCGGCTACTTACGTCGCCGAACATGCCCCGCAAGATCGCCGTGGCTTCTACACATCGTGGATTCAGACAACGGCCACCGTCGGCCTGTTCCTGTCGCTGATCGTTATTCTGACGCTGCGTCTCAGCATGTCGCCGGAAGCGTTCAACGCTTGGGGCTGGCGCATTCCGTTCCTGGTCTCGATCCTGCTGCTCGCCGTGTCGATCTGGATCCGGTTGCAGCTTGCTGAATCGCCGGCCTTCCAGAAGATGAAAGCCGAAGGCACCGCCTCCAAGGCGCCGCTGACGGAAGCTTTTGGTCGCTGGGACAACGCCAAGATCGCGCTCATCGCGCTGCTCGGTGGCACCGCCGGTCAGGCCGTGGTCTGGTACACGGGCCAGTTCTACGCCCTGTTCTTCCTCACACAAACGTTGAAGGTCGACGGCACGACAGCCAATCTACTGATCGCGGTTTCCCTGTTGATCGGTACGCCGTTCTTCATCTTCTTCGGCTGGCTGTCGGACAAGATCGGCCGCAAGTCGATTCTGCTGGCAGGCTGCCTCATCGCGGCGCTGACCTACTTCCCGCTGTTCACCATGTTGGCCAAGACGGCCAATCCCAAGCTGATCAACGCGACGGAGACGGTCAAACTCACCCTTACCGCCGATCCCGCCGAGTGTAGTGTGCTCTTCGACCCGGTGGGCGTGCGCACCTTCACCAAGCCGTGTGACGTGATCCGTCGGACACTGGCCACAAGCTCGATCCATTATGATCTTGTGCCCGGTCCCGCTGGCTCACCGCTGAAGGCCACGATCAATGGTGCCGATGCACCGTCGGTCCCGGCTGAACTGGTCGGCGCGGCCATCAAGGCCGGCTACCCAGCGCCCAATGACGCGACCATCCTCAAGACGCCGTCCGTCGGCGAGGTACTCAGCAATAGCCGCTCGCTCACAGCCATCGGCATTCTGTTCATCCTCGTCATCTTCGTGACGATGGTCTACGGGCCGATCGCAGCCTTGCTGGTCGAACTCTTCCCGACCCGCATCCGCTACTCCGGCATGTCGCTGCCCTATCACATCGGCAACGGCTGGTTTGGTGGCTTCCTGCCACCCACAGCCTTCGCCATCGTGGCAGCCAGCGGCAATATCTTCGCCGGTCTCTGGTATCCGATCATCGTCGCGCTGATGACCTTCGTGATCGGTCTGCTCCTGCTGCCGGAAACGAAGAACCGCGACATCTACGCCGACGACAGCAAGTAGTCTTCGCGAGACCTTGAGACAGAAGCCCCGCGGGAAACCGCGGGGCTTTTTCGTTGCTCTTCGCCTCGTGCGCGGCCGCACAGCCGTCCTCGCGCACGCCGCCTATCCTGCAATCATCGGCGCTCGGGAATGATCTCAACGCCAGGACTTGTGGGAGAGCATCATGAACGCGATTTCGAAGAAGACCTTCACCGCCACCCTGGGCGCCCTCGCTTTGGTTGCGACCTTCGCGGTTTCCTCCACGCCTGCCTCGGCCGGCTGGAAGCATCATCACCATGGCGGCCTCGCCGTCGGCCTGCTCGGCGCGGCCATCGTCGGTGGCGCCATCGCCGCCTCGCAATCGAGCTACGCCGCTCCGGCCTATGGCTATGGCTGCGAACTGCGCCAGCGTCCGATCTACAATGCCTGGGGTGATGTGGTCGGTTACCGCCGCCCGGTGCGTGTCTGCTACTGATTTCGCACCGGCGGGCTAGACTGCCCTCTCCGCCCGCTTGGCGAAGGACCCTCCGGCTGCACTCCAGCCGGAGGGTTTCATGTTTCGCCGATGGAATTGGCCTGAAAAATTGCCTTGGCCCGATTGCACCGGCGCCCTCACGCTGCTAGCTGATCGGCACCGGCAGCCGGATTAGCTCAGCGGTAGAGCAGCGGTTTTGTAAACCGAAGGTCGGGGGTTCAATCCCCTCATCCGGCACCGGCCAGCCCCTAGATGCCAGAAAAAACAACGCGCCCTCCGCCGGAAGCGAAGCGCGCGTCTGTTGGTCGAACTACCCCGTTTTTCGTCTGGTCCTCAAACCAGGAACGCGGCAATACCCAGGATAACAATGGCCACGGTCATGGCACCGAGAAACCGCATCACATATGCGGTCGCCAGATCGTGGTGTGGTGTCTCCGGTTCGGCCGTCGCCTTCTGCGACAACGCCCGCGTTCGACGTTGAGGGAGAACAGCAGCCAATCCTGCTATCGTCATCTTCGTCTCCTGTCTGCCAGCCAAAGCTGCTTGCGCGCTTTTGTTCTAGGACGATCCGTGATCGCCTGTGAGCCCCTGTTCAAAAGACAAAACGCGTGAAGAATGAAGGAGTTCCAGCCTCTTGGCGAAAATCTCCTAAACGCCTGATTAACATATATGAACCGGAGTTGAATGGGGAATTCAACCCCTATTCAGTCGATGTCCGACATTCTTCCTGTACGGTGTATATACCGAACGCAGAATCAAGGAGTTGGCAGAATGGGTATCGGATTGCGCAAACTGGCTCTGGTTGGCGCCGCCCTCCTGGCGGGCGGTTTTGCCGTGGCTGGCGATGCCCTTGCCCAGGGCGGTCCCACGACTCAGAGCTTCCCTACCACCCGGCCCCTGGGGCACCCGGGCGCCCGGCCGCCAGCTGTTCGTCCCCCTGGTGTTCGCCCGCCGGTTGCCCGGCCGCCGATCACCAATCCCGGCTTTCCTGGCCGTCCCCCAGGCTGGCAACGGCCGCCGCACGGCGGACATTGGGGCCACCGTCCGCCGCACTATCGGCCGCCAATGGTTCGCCCGCGCCCGCACTGCGTGGTCCAATATCGCATTGTGCCGTCGCCCTATGGGCCGGTGCGCCGCCCGGTTCGCGTCTGCTACTGACGCGATCGCAAGCTGACATTCACGACGCCGGCGCCTCGCGCCGGCGTTTTCGTTTGCCGCTTGAACAAAAGCCCGGCTCCGATTCTCGCAAAACGAAAATTCAGGCGCCGCCGATCAATATGCCGACCAGCAATACGATGATACCGCCGAGCACCACCTGGAAAGCGGCCTGCAGGAAATGCGTGTCCATGAACCGCGATCTGATCCAGGCGATCACCCAGAGTTCGATCAGGACAATGAAACTGGCGATGCCGGTGGCGATCCAAAACGCATTCTGCCAACTGTCCGGCACCAGATAAGGCAACGTATGGCCGAGGCCGCCCAAAGCGGTCATCAAGCCGCAAATGCCGCCGCGCAGCCAGGGCGAGCCGCGCCCGGTGATCGAGCCATCGTCGGACAGCGCCTCGGCAAAGCCCATGCTGATGCCGGCGCCAATGGAAGCGGCCAGACCGACAAGAAAGGTCTGCCAATTGCTGTGCGTGGCGAAGGCGGCCGCGAACAGCGGCGCCAATGTCGAGACCGATCCGTCCATCAGGCCGGCGAGGCCTGGCTGGACATATTGCAGAACGAACATCCGCCGCTTGGTGTTGTCCTCCCGGGCGACTGCCGCTTCGGTGAGATGCGCCCGCTCGAGCCGGCTGGCCGTCTGACGATGCTCCTTCTCGACCTGCGCCAGGTCGCCAAGCAACTTACGGATCCCGACATCGGTCGTCTGCTCGGCGGCGCGGGTATAGAAGCGCGACGCTTGAACTTCCATCGTTTCGGCTTCCTTGCGCACGGTCTCGATCGGCAGGTTCTTGCTGAACCAGACCGGCCGGCGTTTGAGGAAGCCTTTCACATCCTCGCGCCGGATCGGCGGCAGGTGCTGGCCGAAGCGGTCTTCATAGATGTCGAGGAGCTGGCGGCGATGCTGATTCTCCTCCTCCGCCATCTCGGTGAAGACCTGGGCCGTCGCCGGATAGCGGTCCTGCAAATCCTCGGCAAAGGACATGTAGATCCGGCTGTCCTCCTCCTCGGAGGAAATCGCCACCGCAAGCAATTCGCGCTCGCTCAATTCGGCAAAGGATTTCAAAATCAGTCTCCAACTCGCGACAGTGCAGCCGAAAACGCCAACACGCCGCCACCATTTAATTTAGAATAGTTCTAATTTAAATCTAAGACCAATGCCACAGCTTTTGCAGCGAGATGGCTGGTTGCCTTGATTCAAGATGGAAGCAAGGGCTTGCTCTCGCCGCAAATCTCAGGCGGATGAGAGGGAAACCCGCCTGGCAGCCTGAATCATGTTCTTGAAGAATCGCCTCAACAGCCTGAGAAATCGACTCTTTCATCTTTATTTCCGGCTCGCCCGCCCGATCACCCTGGGCGTGCGCGGCGCGGTGATCGACAGGGAGGGCCGCATTTTCCTGGTCCGCCACTCCTATGTTCCCGGCTGGCACATGCCCGGCGGCGGCGTCGAAGCGGGCGAAACAGCCCTGGAGGCCCTCGGCCGCGAACTGCTGGAGGAAGGCCATATCCAGGTCGGCCGCGCCCCCGTCCTGCACGGCATTTTCTTCAACCACCGCGCCTCGCGCCGCGATCATGTGCTGCTCTATATCGTGCGCGATTTCACCGTGACCGGCCCCCGCTTGGCCGATGCGGAAATCCTCGAAGCCCGCTTTTTCGCCCTCGATAGCCTACCCGACACGACCACCCGCGGCACCCGCGAACGTTTGGACGAGATTTTCCAAAACAAGCCCCCGGCCGCGCATTGGTGAAGGTTTCCGATCCCTACCGAAATAGTCTATGGGAACCGCATGTCCGACCCCGGCTCCCCCCCTTCCGTTCCGCCCCCTGATCTCGCCGCCCTCGATCTGCGGCCCATGCGCCCCGCCGATCTGCCGCTGATCGAGCGGCTCGACGAACGCGTCTTCGGTCCCGGCCGGTTCTCGCGCTCCGCCTATCGTCTGCGCGAAGGCGTGGCGCCCGATTTCAACCTTTCGCGGGTCGCCTATGTCGGCTCGCTCCTGATCGGTGCCAATCTGATGACCCTGGCGCGCTGCGGCGAGCAGGAGCTGGTTCTGCTCGGGCCGCTGACGGTCGAACCCGCCTATCGCTCACGCGGCATCGGCGAAGCTCTGGCTCTGGCCTCGATCGAAGCTTCTCGCGCCGCCGGCCACGGCGTCGTCATCCTGGTCGGCGACCTGCCCTATTACGCCCGGCTTGGCTTCAAGCCAGTGCCCATGGGCAAACTCACCCTGCCCGGCCCAGTCGATCCGGCCCGCCTGCTCCATTGCGAATTGCGGCCAGGCGCTTTCGAAACCCTCAATGGCCGGATCGGGCGGGCGTTCTAGGATTTTCGCTCGTCGGCCGCGCGCTGTTTCTTGCCGCGCGCAATCTCCGTCGACAGCGCCGACAGATGGCGCGTCCAGAAATGCCGGAACTGGTTGAGCCACGCATCGACCTGTTGCAACGGTGCGGGATCGACGGAATAGACGCGCCGCGCCCCCTCCGGCCGCGAGACGGCAAAGCCGCTCTCGCGCAACACGCGTAGATGTTGAGAGACCGCCGCCTGAGTGATGCCAAATTCCTTCTGAATGACCGTCACGATCGCACCGGAGGTCAATTCTCCTGTTGAAAGAAGCTCCAGGATGCGCCGGCGCGCCGGATCACCCAGGACGTCGAATGCGTGCATGGATCGTCTTTATCCTTCGCCCGTATAGAAAGCGGTCGTCGCCTTCGCCATCGCTTCCGCTGCCTCGCGTGAGATACCGGAAGCCAGGGCCGCGTCGCGCCAGGCGAGACTGCTCGCCGTCATGTAGGCCTTGCCCTCGTCCGCCGCCATCCAGGCATGCGCAGCGGCTGAATCGACGGCGACCTTGGTGACAAGATATTTGGCCAGCGCGCTCAAGGCGAGATCCCAGCCGACGCCAACGGCACCCGGTCCATATTTGCTCCAAAATTCCGCTGCATCTCCCGTCGCCTCGGCGACATGTTCGAGACGAAGCGAAGCGCGCCCATCGCCCAAAGCGGCAAGGTCGACCGTCACCCAGCTCACGCCGCCGCCAAACTCCCAGGTCAGCGCCAGCCGCTTCGGTGCCTCGCATTCGGTGATCGTGCCACCGGCATTGCCCTGCAATTGATAGCGGCCTCCCAGGCGCAGCTCTCCCGTGACAGGCAGAAACCAGCGCGGAATACGTTCGGCGTTGGTAACCGCATCCCAAAGATCTTCCAGATCGGCGTCATAGGTGACGGTCGCGATGACCACGTTGGCCGGTTTACCTTGGTGCTCGCGCTTCACCACCGTGCGCACCTCGGCACCCAACAAATGGGCAACTTCAAACATCACAGATCCCTCTTTAAAAGCCAACGCTAATATAAGTCACAACTTATATTTAAGTCAAACAGCCGTCGACTAGCACGCAATCGAGGGCGACGTTCTGAAATCAGGAAACCTATTGGATGACGATCAGGCCTCGCCGCGCCGACGGCTTTCCCACAGCCAGCCGACCAGCACGCTGCCGAGCAGCGCCAGCAATCCGAGGAATCCGATGGCGAGCGGCGCGACGCCGATACCGGTGACGACGCTGGCGCCCGTACGCCGGATCGCCACGTAATCCGACCCACCATAGAGCGGACTGTCCCGCATCGCCGTGAAGCGCGGCAGACTGATGGCATCGCCGCTGCCGGCCGAGATGCGCCGCACCGTGCCGCCCGTCGCCTCGACCAATGGCCGCAGCTTGTCCAAGGTCGAAACCACTTCACGGAATTCGACCGGATTCTCTGCGCCGACATTGACCAGCGCGGTCAGTTCGCCATCGGTGAGCCGATAGAGACCGGGCTCGCTGACGCGCACCTGCGCCCGCGAGATGCCGGGGTCGGCTTCCTTCAAGGAGACGATCTGCGAATTGCCGGATGGAGACGTCACCGTCACCGGATCGATTGCGTCTTTGAGGCTCTGCCGCTCGATGGAAATCTCACGCCCGCGCGCCGTCGCACGCAAAGCTTCTTCCTCGAGTTCCGGCTCCTTCATCAGCCAGTGCGCCAGCCGGCGCAGCAATTCGAGATGCGGGCCGCCGTTCTGATAATTGCGCGCCCACAGCCAGATCTGATCGCTGAGCAACAGGCCGACACGCCCCTTCTCTTCGCGCGACAGCAACAGCAACGGCTTGTTGTCGATGCCCGACATCACCGGCGTGCCGCGCAGAGGCTCCGCATCGACTTGCCGGAACCATTCGCTCCAGGCCGGCGGCGTCTGATCGGCACCCGGCAAACCGCGCGTCACCGGATGCCGGTTGCCCATGGTGGTGATCTGCGCGCGGAAGGCTTTCTCGATCACATCGCCGCTCGGCCGTGCCGGTGCGATCTTGCCCAGCGGCGAGAAGAACAGACCGTCACGCCCGGAATAGTCCGGCCCGGCGGCGATCAACAGCGCGCCGCCCTCGCGCACGAAGCGGACGATATTCTCGAAATAGACGGGCGGCAGCACCGTCTGGTTCGAATAGCGATCGAAAATGATCAGATCGAATTCGCGGATCTTGCGGCCGAACAGATCGGCCGTCGGAAAGGCGATGAGGGACAGTTCCGAAATCGGCGTGCCATCGAGGCCTGATTTCTCCGGCGGGCGCAGAATGGTGAAATGGACGAGATCGACATTGGCGTCCGACTTCAAGAGATTGCGCCAGGTGCGCTCGCCCGCATGCGGTTCGCCGGAGACCAGCAGCACTTTCAGCTTGTCGCGCACGCCTTCGATGAGAACCACGGCCTTGTTGTTGAGCGCCGTCAGCTCATCGTCCAAAGCCGCCACTTCCAGCTCGACCACATTCGGGCCACCGTGCTCGACGCGGACATTGACGCGCACGGTCGCGCCCGTGCGCACGCGCTGCCGCGAGATTTCAGCACCGTCGCGACGCACCACCAATTCGACCGGCTCGCCGCGATCGGCGGAATCGAGAATGCGCGCCGTGATCGTCTGATCCTTACCGACGAGACCGAAGCGCGGCGCCTCGACCAGTTCGATACGCCGGTCGCGTTCACCTTCATGACCAGTGATCAAGGCATGAACAGGCGCCTTGAAGCCGAGCAGATCGGGATGCGCCGGAATATCGTGGACGACGCCATCGGTGACGATGAAGGCGCCCCCCACCCGCTCCGGCGGCACGTCGGCCAAGGCTGAAGACAAGGCCGAGAACAAACGCGTGCCATCGGCATCCGCATCGCCGCCGCCCGCTTCAACGACGCGGGTTTCGACATTGCCGAGCGCGGCCAGCGATTTCTCGATCTGTTCCTTCGCCTGGTCGGTCTGCGCCGTGCGCTCGCCGATCGACTGGCTGGCGCTGCGATCGAGAACGACCGCGACCACATCCTTCAAGGGATCGCGGTCTTCGCGCACCAGCGAGGGATCAGCCAGCGAAAACAAGATCAGCCCAAGGCCGAGCGCGCGCAGCCACGCGCCCTTGCGCCGCGCCCAAAAGCTCAGCGCGATGACGATGATCGCGCCCAGCGCCAGCAGCGCCAGAACGAGGCTCGGAACGAGAGGCGAAAGGGCGATGTTGAACTGGGTCATGTCTAGTGTCCCAGCCGCTCGAGCAGGTCACGCACATGCACCTGATCGGATTTGTAATTGCCGGTCAGCGTATACATGACGAGATTAACGCCGCCACGGATCGCCATTTCCCGCTGCCGATTGGTGCCCGGGATCAGCGGATAGAGCGGCTGACCGCTGGTATCGATCGCCCAAGCGGCCGCCAGATCGTTCGACGTGATGATGATGGGCGACACGCTGTCGCCGGCACGCGCCGGACGCTGCGCCGGATCTTCCGTCGGCGGCGGCAGAGCTTCGATCCAGGTCTGCCCAACGGTCGTGCGACCGACGAAATTGTCGAGCAGATAAAATGTCTTCGTCACCACATGATCGCGCGGCACCACTTCCAGCTCCGGCACATCGACGCCGGCGAGCAGCGTGCGCAGCCATTGCGTCTCCGGCGTCGGCGCCTCACCGGGCCGGCTCGTCATCGCATCGCGCGTATCGAAGACGATCGTGCCGCCCTGTTTCATGAAGTTGGAGATACGCGCCACCGCATCGGGCGACGGCTGCGGCGCCGAAGCAACGATGGGCCAATAGATCAACGGGAAGAAGGTCAGTTCATCCTTGGCCGGATTGACGCCCATCGGATCGCCCGGCGTCAAAGCCGTGCGCGCCGCCAAGGCCCGCGACAGTGCCAACAAACCAACGCGGCTCGCCTCATCCACGCGCGCATCGCCGGTAACCGCATAAGCCAGACGCGTGACCAAAGCCGGATGAATGTCACCCAAGGTGGCCGGCGCCTGCACCCGCCCGGGAAACCGGAAATCGGGCTGGCGCGGAAACGGCGACGGGCTGTACTGCGCCTGCGCCGAGGCCGGCAGGCTCTGCACAATTTGTCCGACCGCGAACGCCATCAGCAACAAGCCGCCAGCGACCGCGGCACCGCCGACCTTACGGCCACGCCGCCACGCCGCCAGACCGCCGCCGAGCCAAATCGAAGCCAAGGCATCCGCCAGATAAAGGGCAAAGGCCAAAGCAATCAGCCAGGGCCGCAGATCGATCGGATCGGCCGGCCGCAAGGCTTGGCTCTCCAGCCGCAGGCCGCTGAAATTGGCAGCCTCCAACTTATCCTGCGGCGACAACGTGTTCACCGCGATCAAAGCCGTCAGCGGACCATAGAAGCCCGGCGGATGATCGGCACTGCCGATGCCGTCGTGATCCAATTGAATGGGCTTAGCCGTCACGGGCGGCGTGCCGAGCACACCAAAACCATCGAGCGTGCGCGTGGGAGCTGCCGTCTCGGTACGGTTCACCTGTCCTTCTCCTGAAGCCGTTCCGCTTTCACTGCCTGTCGCGCTTTCACCCGACATGGCAACGATCCGGCGCAGCATGTCGACGAACAGACCCGACAGCGGCAGGTTCGACCATGTGGTGTCGGCGGTCACATGCACCAGAACCATCATGCCCTTGCCGCTGCGCATCGCCGTTACCATCGGCGTGCCGTCTTCCAGCGCAGCCCAGGTCTTGCCCGGCAGGCCGGCTTCCGGCTCGGCCAGCACTTGCCGCGTCACCGCCACTTCCTCGCTGACCGGCAGGCCATAGAACGGCGACTCGCGATCGAACGGCGCCAGCCGGCGCGGCGTATCCCAGGACAATGAGCCACCCAGCACGCGCCCGCCACGGCGCAGACGCACCGGCACGAATTCATCGGTCGATGCGGCGAGCCGGCTGCCGGCGAAACGCAGCAGCACGCCCCCCTCATCGATAAACTGACGCAGTTTCTCCTGCGCCGGACCGCTCACCACACCGACATCGGCCAGGACCAACACCGACGGATGATCGTCCAGCGCCGCGCTCACCGGATCGCGCGTGCCGGCACGCGGCTCGCGCACGTCGGCATAAGGACCAAGCGCCCGCGTCACATAGTACGAAGGCGATAGCAGTGGTTGCGCCACATCGGCCGTCACACCCGTGACAATGGCGACACGCCGCCGCTTGGCACGCGAGTCGAGCAAGGTCACCGCACCAGCCGAATGCTCCTGATCGATTTCGATGCGGGCGATTTCATTGCGCAACTCGACCGGCAGTTCGAAGCGCGCACTGGTTTCATTATTACCGCTGGTAAACGCAAAACGCGTTTCACCGATCAGCAGGCCTTTGAGGTCATAAGCGCGCAACTGGCCTTGCGCCATACCGCCAGGCCCGGCGCGCAACACCCGCACGTCGAGCGCGCCGGCGGCATTTTGCGCGCCGCCCAACGCCAAGGGCGTTTGCGACGCGGTGAGCACGCGCACGCTGGCGGTATCGCCGGCCGCGTCAATCAACCCTTCGGCAAAGCCCCGCGCATTGCCAGCAGCAACGCCATCGGCGATCCACAGAACATCGCTCTGCGGATTGGCGGCGAGGAATTTTCGAACGGCCGTAAGCGCCGCTGGCCGTTCCGGCGTATAAGGAACCGGCTTCATCGCGCGCAGCCGTTCGGTCGCCTTCGCCGGATCGCTGATGGCAATGTCGCGCACCCCTTCCGACACGGCGGCAACGGCGCTCGCGCGACCCTGACGCGCGGCCGAGGCAATCGCCTCGCTCGCGGCCGACACGCGCAAATTCCATTGCACCGCCGCCGGCCAACCGTCATCGACGATCACCAGCAACGGCCCCTTGCCGGTCTCGGTCACCGGGCGCGGATTCCATACCGGCCCCGCCATCGCCAGAATGATGGCAGCGGCCAGCAGCAAGCGCATCAGCAAGAGCCACCAGGGCGTCCGAGCCGGCGTGTCTTCCTTCGGTTGCAGATCGAGGATCAGCTTCAACGGCGGAAAGGCGATGGGCTTCGGCCGTGGCGGCGTGATGCGCAGCAAATACCAGAGCAGCGGCAGCAGCGCGAGCGAGGCCAGAACCAGCGGTGCGGTGAAGGCGAGCGGAAGGCCGAGCATCAAGTGCCTCCCTGTGCTGCTTCAACGCGCAGCCGCAGCGCAAGCAAAGCCTGCGACGCTGGCACGTCGGTGCGATGAATGGCGAAACTCCATCCCCGCGAGACGCAGATGGCCCGCACCCGGTCGCGATGGGCGGCCAGACGCGCCACATATTCAGCCTTGAACGATTGCGCCTCGCCGACGCGCAGCCGCGCGGAACTGTCGACATCGAGAAATTCGACATGCCCGGCGAACGGAAAAGTCTCCTCCACCGGATCGGCGATCATCACCACATGGCCCATGGCGCCACGAGCCGCCATGCCATGAACAGTCGTTTCGATCTCCGCCGGATCCGACAGCATATCGCTGATAACGATCGCCTGCGAACGCGGTGCCAACGCTTCTCGCGGCGGCAGTTCGGCGGCGACGTAGCTGTTGCGCTTTTCTTCCTCGATCAGCACTTCGGCAAAACGATCGACAACGTTACGGGCCGCGACAGGCCGCATGAGGCCGGGAATGCCGACGCGCTCGCCTCCGCGCACCAGAAGATCGGCGGCGGCAAGACCGAGCACGACCGCACGATCGATCTTCGATTGCGCCGCCAGCGTCGAGACATAGGCCATGGACGGCGAACGATCGACCCAGACCCACACCGTATGCGCCGCTTCCCACTCGCGTTCGCGCACATAAATCCGATCGTCTCGCGCCGAGCGGCGCCAATCGATCCGCGTGGTCGACTCGCCCCAGACGAAAGGACGGAATTGCCAGAACGTCTCACCTATGCCGGCCCGACGACGCCCATGGACGCCGTGCATGACCGTGGCAGCCACCTGTTTGGCGGCTACGACAAGACTGGGCAGACGCCGCGCCAGGGACAGCGCGTCGTGGCTGTGCGTAGCACCGAGCGCGCTCTCCTGCTTGTCGAGGAGACGGGCATCGACCATCCGTCAGCCAATCCTTTCCACGAGACGCTGGATGACCCCTGCGACCGTTTCACCCTCCGCGCGCGCGGCGAAGGTTAGCGCCATGCGATGCTTCAGCACCGGCTCAGCCAGCGCCTTGATATCGTCAAGCGACGGCGCCAAACGGCCACCGACCAAAGCGCGGGCACGCGACGCCAGCATCAGCGCCTGCGCGGCGCGAGGTCCCGGCCCCCAGGCGATATGCTGCGTGATCTCCTTGTCGCCTTCGCCCGGGCGAGCGGTGCGCACCACATCGAGAATGGCTTCGACGACACGATCGCCGACCGGCAGACGGCGCACGAGTCGCTGCGTCGCCATCAGATCCTCGGCGGTCATGGCCGCACGCGGTGTCGCTTCACTCTCGCCAGTGGTCTCGATCAAAATGCGGCGCTCGGCGGCGCGATCGGGATAGGACACGTCGATCTGCATCAGGAAGCGGTCGAGCTGCGCTTCCGGCAGCGGATATGTGCCTTCCTGTTCCAGCGGGTTCTGCGTCGCCAGCACATGGAAGGGCCGCGGCAGATCGTGCCGCTCACCGGCCACCGTCACATGATATTCCTGCATCGACTGCAAAAGCGCCGATTGGGTACGCGGGCTGGCGCGATTGATTTCGTCGGCCATCAGCAATTGCGCGAAGATCGGTCCGCGCACGAAGCGGAAGGCGCGCTTGCCGTCGGCCGCCTCTTCCATGATTTCGGAGCCCAGAATATCGGCCGGCATCAGATCGGGCGTAAACTGCACCCGTCGCGCGTCGAGGCCGAGAACCGTGCCCAGCGTTTCCACCAGTTTGGTCTTGGCAAGACCGGGCACGCCGACCAGCAGACCATGGCCACCGGCGATCAGGGTCACCAGGGTCTCCTCGACCACCTGGGTCTGACCGAAAATGACCGTCCCAATGGCGGCGCGGGCGGCGGCAACCTTTTCCAGGGCCTGTTCGGCCTGTCGAACCGCTGCCTCCTCGATGGAGACCGGCTGCTGTTCCGTCACCGCACTCATTGTGCCTCCTTCAGGCAGCGCGAACCGTTCCTGATCCGCCGGATACGAAATTTAGGCCAGTTTAGAGGCCCCTCGCCGGTTGTCGATGACCGGGTCTTCACAATCCCGGCAGTTCGGGCGCCCAGCCACCGGGCTGGCGCCCTTTGCCACAGGAAAATGCGCCGGATCGAATTCCCGGCATATTCTGCTAGCAAGATTGGTTCCCAATCGGGCATCCACAACCCAAATCATCCGTGATTCATTTGGCAGTGTTCACCGAAAGCGCGCGGGAATATGGCGGCAAAGGCGACAACAGGCGGCGAAACGGCGGCGGAATTGAACAATCTGGCCTCGGCCGCTCGCGTGGCCGGCGAACGCGGTCTGCCGCCCGTCCACCTGTGGAACCCGCCCTATTGCGGCGATATCGGCCTGCGCATCGCCCGCGACGGCACCTGGTTCTACCAGAATTCGCCGATCGGCCGCCTGCCTCTCGTGAAACTCTTCGCGTCGATCCTGCGCAAGGACCCCGAGGGCCACATGCTGGTCACGCCGGTCGAAAAAGTCTCGGTGGCGGTCGAGGACGCGCCCTTCCTGGCAGTCGAATGTCTCGAGAAGGACGGCACGCTGACCTTCCGCACCAATGTGGACGACCATGTCAGCGCCGACGCGGACCATCCGCTGCGCTTCGAACCGGGACCTTCGGAGGGCCTCAAGCCCTATATCCGCGTGCGCGGTGACCTCTGGGCGCTGGTCACCCGGCCGATTTTCTATGATCTTGTCGAACGCGGCGAGACCCGCGATATCGATGGCCGGACCATGTTCGGCATCGCCTCGGCCGGTTCCTTCTTTCCCATGGCGCCGGCTGACGAGATCGAGGGTTTGGTGTGAGCGAAGGCTGGATGGACGACCGCATCGACAAGGCTCAATCGCCGACCGCCGCCTTTACCGCGGCGGAGGTCGAGACGCGCGGACGTGACAAGCTGAGCCTCGAACTGCCACAGGATGCCTTCACACGCATCCTGCCGCGACGCGGCGACCACAATCTCAACCGCGAACGCTTTACCTATGACGGCCTAGGCAAGCCGGCCGCCGTCCTCGTGCCCGTGGTTGCCCATCCCCAGGGCGCGACCATGCTGCTCACCCAACGCACGAGCAAGCTGCGCGCCCATGCCGGCCAGGTCGCCTTTCCCGGTGGCCGCATGGATCCGGAGGATGCCACCCCCATCGATACGGCTCTGCGCGAAGCCTATGAAGAGGTCGGCCTGCAACCGGCCGATGCATTGCCCGTCGGCTATCTCGATCCCTATCAGACCGGCACCGGCTATCGCATTATCCCGGTGGTCGCCATCATCAAGCCGGACCTCGTCTACACTCTTAATCCCGATGAAGTGGATGCCGCCTTCGAAGTGCCCCTCGCCTTCCTGATGGAGCCCGGCAATCGCCATCTGCATCATCGCGAATTCGAAGGCATCATGCGCTCTTTCTACGCCATCCCCTTCGGCGACCATTACATTTGGGGCGCTACCGCCGGCATTCTCTATAATTTCTACGAAAGGCTTTACGCGTGAACGCGCGGATCATCGACGGCCGGATCGAAGGCGCCGGCTTTCTCAACGATCCGAAACTGCGGCTCCTGCTCGACGTCTTGAATGGCGATGGCGAGGAAACGCGCGTCGTCGGTGGAGCGGTCCGCAACGCCCTCCTCGGTCAGTCGGTGCATGAAGTCGATCTCGCGACCACCGCCTTGCCGGCCGTCGTGCAGGAGCGATGCCAGGCCGCCCGGTTGCGCACCATCCCAACCGGCATCGAACACGGCACGGTCACCGTGCTTGTCGACGGCACGACGTTCGAAGTGACGAGCCTGCGCGAGGATATTGCAACGGATGGTCGCCATGCAGTCGTGCGTTTCGGCCGCGATTTCCGCGCCGATGCGCTGCGCCGCGACTTCACCATCAATGCTTTGTCCGTCGATGCCTCGGGTAAACTCTACGACTATACCGATGGCATAAACGACGTTGCCGCCCGCCATGTGCGCTTCATCGGCGAAGCGCGCCAGCGCATTCGCGAAGATTATCTGCGCATCCTGCGGCTGTTCCGCTTTCACGCCGCCTATGGCGAAGGACCGCCAGACCAAGAGGCCGTCGAGGCCGCCATCGCCGAGCGCCATGGCTTGGAACGCCTGTCGCGCGAACGCATCCAAGCCGAAGTGCTGAAACTGCTGCTCGCCCGCCGCGCCGCAGATGTCGTCGCCGACATGACCCAGGCAGGTCTTCTGGGGCCGCTGATCGCCGGGGTCGTCAATGCCGCGCCGCTGGCCCGCTTCATCGCCATCGAACAGATGCATGACCTGCCCGGAGACGCCGTTCTGCGGCTTGCTGCCGCCTGCGTCCTGGTGGAGGAGGATGGAGCACGTCTGCGCGAACGCCTTCGGCTATCGAATCAGCAGGAACAGCGTTTGATCCAAGCGGCGGCGGCGGCCACCGCCCTGCACGGACGCAACATGCCGCCGCCGCATGGTGAATTGAGCGCTTTTCTTTATGTCCACGGACGACGCGCCGCGCTCGATGGCCTTCTGTTGGCGCAAGCGGCGAGTACCGCCCCCGCCGACGATCCGGCATGGCGATCGGCCTTTCATTTCCTGCGCGACACGCCGGAAATCCGCCTGCCGGTCACCGGCGCCGATATTCTGGCGCGCGGTATCGACGCAGGACCGGCCATCGGCGCCACTTTGAAACGGTTGCAAGCCCTTTGGATTCGCGCCGGTTTTCCGCAGGACCCCGAGACATTGGCCCGTTTGATCGACGAATCGATCACTGATTCGCGCCGCTGAACCGCCGTCACGCCCTGGTCGCATCGATTTCGCACGCTTCCCCCGACTCGCAACAACCGCGGAGGCACGCTATGTTTGCGACGTTGAACGCGGAGTTGAGTATGCGGGTGCAGCGAAAGTCGCCGGGCGAAATAGCCCAGGCGCTAGGCGAACGGACGAAAAGCGCTGGCGGTTGGCGCCGCGAGACCTTCACCATGGCGCGCCCCGCCGCGCGCGCCAAGGCGCGCGAATGGTTCGACCGCTTCCCCAAGGCTGCCTATATGACCGAAATCGAATTCTGGCGTGAGCTGGAGGACGGCCGCATCGAATTCACCATCCGGCGGTTGCCGACGGCGGACTGAGCGGATGTTCCGCGACGCGCAAGGTCTCGAACTCACCTGTGCTTCGGCCACGGCCGCCGCCGCCTATGATCACACCATCGACGGCTATTTGCTCAACCGTTTCAATGTCTCGCAACGGTTGAAATCCTGCCTCGCCGAAGATCCCGACTTCTGCATGGCGCATGTCTTGCGCAGCGCCTTTTCGATGATGTCGTTCAACGAGACCAATGTGGACTTCGCCCGCACGTCGCTGGCGAAGGCTCAGACACTCGCGCCACGCACCAGCCCGCGTGAACAGGCCCATGTCGCGGCTCTCAGCCATTGGATATCAGGCGAGCATGACCGCACGCTCGCCGCCTGGAGCGCCATCGCAACGCAATGGCCGCACGACATCCTCGCTTTCCGCATGCACCATTTGCTGGGCTTCTGGTGCGGCCGGCCGGAACTGTTGTTCGCGCAAGCGGAAACAACCTTATCGCATTACGGTCGGGAGCTTCCCGCCTACGGCACGGTGCTGGCTTGCCGCGCGTTCGCCCATGAGGAGTGCGGCAGCTATCTGATCGCCGAGAATTGCGCCCGCGAAGCCATCGCCATCGACGCAACCGACGTGTGGGCCACCCATGCCCTCGCCCATGTCTTCGAAATGCAGGGGCGCCGCGCGGAAGGTATCGCTTTTCTCTCGGCGATGGAGCCGCATTGGGAAGGCGGCAACAATCTGCTCCATCATTTGTGGTGGCACCGCGCGCTCTATCATATCGAACGCGCGGAATTCGATGAGACACTACGCCTTTACGATGATCGCTTCCGCGATCTCAATTCGATCACCACCACCGCCATGCCCGATCTCTACATCGACATTCAGAATGCCGCCTCGGCGCTCTGGCGCTTAGAACGGCAGGGCATCGATGTCGGCGACCGCTGGCAGGAAATCGCGGCGAAAGCGCAACCGCGCATCGGCGATTGCCGCAATCCTTTCACCCTGCCCCATTGGGTACTGGCGCTGGCCCGCGCCGGCCATCATGCCGAGGCGGTCCATTTCATCAAAGGCATGGAGGATTTCGTGCTGCGCAATGTCGGCGACCTCTCGCCGCTCGTGCGCACCATCGCGCTGCCGCTCTGCAAAGCCATCCTTGCCCAGGCAGACGGACGATCGAGAGAAGCGATCGACTTGATGCGCCCGGTACTGCCCACCATGCACCGCCTTGGCGGCAGTCACGCGCAGCAGGATCTCCTGGAACAGATGTTCCTCAGCTTCGCCGAGAGCGCCGGCTCGGATGCGGATCAGACGCTGATCCTGGAACGGATTCGCGGCCGCCGCGCACTGCCGCCTGAACGCAGCATCGGCTGGCGCGAGGCCGCGCGCTCGCACTAGAGTCTTTCACCGTTTCTTTGAAACGGTGAAAGACTTCAGGCTCTTGTTTTGACGCGTTTTCTTCACGCGAACCGGTATCCACTTCGCTCGAAAACGCTTTAAAGATCGTTGGTCACGTCAGGCGTTTTCCAGGCGATGTGCTGGCCGCCGTCAACGGCGATCATCTGGCCGGTCACGCTGCGCGCCCGCGCCAGATAGGCCACCGCATCCGCCACATCTTCCGCCGCGACCGCCTGTTCAAGCGGAATGTTGGCCGCCTCGCGCTCGAAACCGTCGGTGCCGTCCATGACGTTGGGAAAGACTGGACCCGGCCCCACCGCATTGACGCGCAGGCGCGGCGCGAAAGCCTGCGCCATGGTCTGCGTCGCCGTCCACAGCGCCGCCTTGGTCAGTGTGTAACTGAAGAAATGCGGATTGAGACGCCAGACGCGTTGATCGGCGATGTTGACGATCGCGCCGGTCGCACCTTCAGGCAAAGCCTGCGCCATCAGCGCCGCCAGCGCACACGGTGCGCGCAGGTTGACCGCCATCGCTCGATCGAAAAAGTCCGTATCGAAAGTCGCCGGCGTATCTTGTTCGAACAAAGAGGCATTGTTGATGAGCAGCGTCACGCCGCCAAAAGTGCGGGCTGCTTGCTCGAAGACCAGAGCCGGCGCCGGCGTCTCCATCAGATCGGCCACGATGACATGGGCACGCCCACCCGCCTGTACGATGTCACGCGCCAATAGCTCCGCCTCGGCATACGAGCGCTCCGAGGCATGCAGTGCCAGGGCATAGCCCTCCTGCGCCAACCGTTTCGAAATGGCCCGGCCGATTCGCCGCGCCGCGCCTGTCACGAGCGCAACGCCCGCCCCCGTCGTCTGCTCCACTGTCACCATCTATCCGCCGCCTGCGGCGCCTTTCCCATCTTCTGCCATCACCGGGCCACAATAGCGGCAAGTACCACGAATTCGACAGCGAAGATGGGCGGGATTTCACAGCAGCGGGATTTTTCCCGTCCGCAGGGGCCACAAACGGCAGGCGCGCCGGCCTCATCCAAGGCAGAGACGGCACGAAATCTCCCCGAACCTGCACGATTACGACCGATTCAGCGACACATTCCACTGGCCAAGTGACGATCGTCATCCGGTGCCGCGAGCGGGCCTGATGCGGATTCGGAATTGGAGAGACGGAATGAAAAAGTATTCGGTTGCGACGGCCGCGGTCGCGCTTGTGATGATAAGCGGAGCTGCGCTGGCGGCCGACCTGCCCCGCCGTGTTGAACCCGCTCCGCCGCCGGCCCCCATCTTCACCCAGCCCGCTTTCACCTGGACAGGTTTCTACGCCGGTCTTTCCGGCGGCGGCGCTTTCGGCCGTCTCGGCCGCGGCTCGAACGATTTCGGCTCCGCCAGTGGCGGCATGGTCGGCGGTACGCTTGGCTACAACTATCAGGTCAACAACATGTTCGTCGTCGGTCTTGAAGGCGACATGAGCTGGGCCGGCATGACCGCCAACCGCACCCTGCCCGGACCGATCTTCATGCGTGCCAAGATGAACAGCTTCGCCACAATCCGCGCGCGCGCCGGCGTCGTCGCCTTCGATCGCACGTTGCTCTACATCACCGGCGGTTACGCAGGCGGCAACATCAACTCGACGATCACCGACACCACCGTTCCGGCGGTTTACTCGGCCAATTCCTGGCGTAACGGCTGGGTGATCGGCGGTGGCGTCGAATATGCGATCAACCGCAACATCTCCGCCAAAGCCGAATATCTCTACACCCAGGTCGGCAACAACAATAACGGTGGCGTGGTCCCGATCGTCAGCAACTCGGGCTATCGCGGCTCGATCATCCGCGCTGGTCTGAACTACCGCTTCTAGGAAGCCAACGCCCAACAAAGAACCGGCGACTTCGATCGCCGGTTCTTTTGTATTTACGCCGTCTCAGCCACCGCCCAACGACACGTCCAGCGCGCGCGGCCCTGCGCCATCACCTGCGCGAACCATGGCGCCAGGGTTTCGATCTCCGCCGGCAAAGTATGCGGCGGGTTGATGATCGCCAGCCCACACCCCGACAGTTTCGTCGAGGTTTCATCACGGCGGCCGACATCGAGTTCGGCGCGCAACAAACGCGTCACACCTGCCTCAGCCAAGCCCTCATAAAAATCGTCGACGACATCGGCATCCTTCACCGGATACCAGAGCGCATAGGTGCCCGTCGGCCATTTTTGCCAAGCCGCGGCCACAGCATCGCCCATGCGCCTGAATTCATCGGCGGCCTCGAACGGCGGATCGATCAAAACCAGTCCGCGCCGTTCGACCGGCGGCACATAGGCTTTCAGCGCCGTATAGCCGTCGATGCCAATCACCTTCAGCCGCCGATCACGCCCGAGTTTGCGTGCCAGGGTACGGACGTCCTCGTCGTGCAGATCGCAGACCGTCAACCGATCCTGCGTGCGCAGCATCCGCTGCGCCACCGCGGGCGATCCGGGATAAACAGCGGGGCGCCCTTCTTTGTCACCAGCGCCGACAACCGCAAGCCAATCTGCCAGCAAAGCCTCGATTTCGGGCGGCCGCGATGCTGTGAGGATACGGGCAATGCCGCCGCGCCATTCGCCCGTGCGCACCGCCCGCTCGTCGCCCAGATCGTAAAGGCCCGTGCCGCCATGGGTATCGATGTAACGCAGCGGCGTTTCCTTGCGCATCAAATACAGAAGGATGCGCGCGACGATGGCGTGTTTGAAAACATCGGCGAAATTGCCGGCATGGAAAGCGTGGCGATAGTTCATAGCGGATAGCTAACGGACCGGCGGCACATTGATCTGCTGCGAGCGGCAAGCCTGACGCGTCACTTCCGGACACGGCCTGAAGTCGCGCAAATCCTTGCTCAGGCAAATGCGCACTTCCTGCAACATGCCACGCTGGCACGCCACCGCCATCATGCCAGGCCGCAAACCGCGATTGGCATCGATGAAAGCGCGCTGAATATCGAGCGGCGATACGCGCTGGGCGGAACGCGGCTGCTGCAATTCCTGCGGAATCTCGACTTTGTTGCGGGCCCGCCGAACGTCAGCGAAATATTCGCTCGGCGACCGGCCGGAACAGGTGCCGTGCTTGCGCCATTCGTAACGGGCAAGGCCGAGATCGGGAAACACACCCTCCGCATCGCGCATGGCGCTCGCCGGAGGATTGCGGATCGGGCTCGGACAATCCGACGGAAAGCCCCGTTCATACTGCGGCCACAAGCCATGAACGACGAAACCATGGTTCGAACCGATCTGGCATTGATCGCGATCGTCATTGTTGCCGGACGCGCAGAAACTCGACGACCAGCTCAAGGCCAGCACGTAGAAATCGAACGGCCCCGGCGCGACTGATGTCGCCTGATCGCGACGCGGACCGCCAAACCAACCACCCCGATTGTTGTCCTGGCTCCGATCGTCCCGATTGGAAGGCTGCCGACGATCCTGATTGCGGTCGCTATTGCCCTGGCGATCCTCGCAGCGATCGAGAACGCAATCGTTGTTACCGCCGCGATATTGCGCCACCGCCGGCAAACTGAAGACCGCCAGCAGCAAGATCAGGAGAGATCGGATCGGCATGGGCGTCCCGTCAGCGGCGCGCCGCCCGGCAAGCCGGCCCGTAGGCATAGTTGCGGTCGACGCCGGCAACGCACCATTCGACGCCCCACCCCCAGCCGATGAAGCCGAGGTTTTCGCCGACCCAATAGGTCACCTGGCGCCAGCGCCCATCATTCATATAGGCGCGTGCCGTGCAGTAACGGCGCGGGATGTAGTCGGAGCCATTGGAGCGGAAGCCGGTCTCGTGGATGCGATCGTAGGCCACGATCTGCAAAGCCGAGTTCCAGTATTCCGACTCCTTGGATGCGAAGCGGCTCTGGATGGTGCCCAGCACGCTATTGTCCCAGCAGGCCGGCAGCGAGCCCGTATAGGGCTGATAGCGGTACTCGGCCGGCAACTGCGGCCGCGCCAGGGTCGGCTGGATGGCGCCCAGAAGCGCCAGCGCGGCACCCGTCATCGCGAATTTTCCGGCTAATTTTCCGATTCTGGATGCCATCACGAACCCCCTGCGCAAACCGCTGAAATTGCGCCCGACGATGCCGCTTCTGCCGGCCGCCGGTCAAGAGAAACGCCGCCGTTTTTCCCCTCGAGACAGTCCTCCAGGGCGCAGCCTTTGCAGCCTCCCGTACAAACCCGGTGAAAGCAGGTCCGATCGTGTCAGGACGGGGCGCCGGTGTACCATTTTGAGGCAGGCATCGGTGGCCACGCAGGATTATGTGACATATCCCCGAAAGACGGGATCGCTCGTCCGCTGGCGTGGCACGGCCACGTCCGTCGTCTCTCCGGCCGTGGTGCGAATCGTTTTCTCCATTATCGCCGCCACCTGCGATGCCCTCGCCATTCTGGCCAGCGCCGTCATCACCTGGTTCGTCTATCACTACCTCGCCTATCCCCACGCCCCCGCGTTCCAGCCGATCGGCACCCAGGGCTATTTGATGGCGGCCCTGTTCATCGTGCCGAACATGATGCGGCGCGAGTATATGTTCCCCAACTACCTGACCTTCCGCAGCCACATGCGCCGCACCGTCGTGCTCTGGAATGTCGCCTTCGCCAGCACGATCATGTTGGCCTTCCTGGCCAAAACCAGCGCTGAATTCTCGCGGGGCGCCATGGTCTTCTTTTACGTCGGCGGCCTCGGCTCGGTGCTGCTGATGCGTCTGGCTCTGGTGCGCATCGTCGCCGACCGTTCGGGCAACGGCAGTGTCGCCCAGAAGCGCATCTATCTCGTCGGCTTCGAGGAGGAAATCCAGCGCTTCATCGATACCTACAAGCCGTGGGACATCGGCATGCGCGTCGTCGCCGCTTCGGTCCTGCGTGGGCCCGACAGCCTTCGCGACGATCTGGCGCTCGCCGCCGCTTCGGCCCGCGTGCTGCGCCCGGAGGAAGTGTTCATCCTCGTGCCCTGGTCGAACCAGGAAACGATCGAAGCCTCTATCAGCGCCTTCCTGCGCGTGCCCGCCGCTATTCATCTCGGCCCGGAGCGTGTGCTCGACCGCTTCCGCGACGTTCACATCGAACGAATTGGCAATATCTCGACCCTGCACCTGGTGCGCCGGCCGCTATCGACCTTGGAAGTCGTCACCAAGCGCGCATTCGATATCGTCATCGGTTCACTGGCCCTCATTCTGCTGAGCCCGCTGTTGCTGCTCACCGGCCTGGCGATCCGGCTGGATTCAAAAGGCCCGGCCCTGTTCCAGCAACGCCGCTACGGCTTCAATCAGGTGCCGTTCAACATCATCAAGTTCCGCTCCATGACGACCATGGACAATGGCCGCACCATTCAGCAGGCGACCGCCAACGACAAGCGGATCACTCGCCTCGGCCGTATCCTGCGCCGCTGCAACATCGATGAACTACCGCAACTGATCAATGTCGTGCGGGGCGACATGTCGCTCGTCGGCCCGCGCCCACATGCCATGGCGCACGATCAGCACTACATGCACAACATCGCGCTCTATGCCCGCCGCCATAACGTCAAGCCGGGGATCACCGGCTGGGCGCAGGTCAACGGCTATCGCGGCGAAACCGATACGGAAGAGAAAATGCGAGCGCGCGTCGAGCACGATCTGACTTACATCGACAACTGGTCGCTCTGGTTCGACATTAAGATCATGCTGCTGACCGTCTTCTCGCAGAAGGCCTATACCAACGCCGGCTAGAGTAAATCGCGACGATCAGTTGCGGTTATAAATGTCTTCGATGCGGACGATGTCATCTTCGCCGAGATAACCGCCGGTCTGAACCTCGATGATTTCGAGATCGATCTCGCCAGGATTGGCAAGGCGGTGAATGCAGCCGATCGGCAGATAGATCGACTCGTTCTCTTTCAACAGAGAGATCGTGCCGTCGAGCGTCACTTCGGCGATGCCTTTGACCACCACCCAGTGCTCGGCGCGGTGGAAATGTTTCTGCAACGACAGCTTGCCGCCCGGCTTGACGCTAATGCGTTTGACCTGATGGCGCGCGCCATGATCGACGCTCTGATAATAGCCCCACGGACGATAGATGCGTTTGTGTTCCAGCGGCTCACGCCGGCCGGCCCGTTTCATCTGATCGACGAGATCGCGAATCTTGCCCGCTTGTTCGGCATTAGCCACGAGAACCGCGTCGCCAGTTGAAACCACCACCACATTGTCGACGCCGATGACCGCGGTCAGCCCTTCTTCCGACCGGATGAAGACATTCGATGCATCGAGCACGATACCGTCACCGCGCACGCTATTGCCGCGTTCGTCACGCGGCGAAAGTGCGTGAACGGCCGGCCAATTACCCGTATCCGCCCAGCCGAATTCGCCGACGATCATCGCCGCGCGGGCGGATTTACGCACCACGGCCGTGTCGATCGACTGAGCGGGCGTTGCCTCGAACGGCGCGGCGGGCAAAACCAGAAACTGCAGATCGGGCTTCGCCTGATCGAGCGAGGCGCGTGCGGCGGCCGCGAGTTCCGGCCCATGGGTCGCGATCTCGCCGGCCATCACATCGGCACGGAAAAACAGATCGCCGGAATTCCACAGATAGCCTTCGTCGATCAGACGGGCGGCCGTTGCCGCATCGGGCTTTTCGACAAAAGCGCCGATCTTGGAAAGGCCGGAAGCAAGCGCGCCAGTCGGTTGCATATAGCCATATTCCGTCGCCGGATAAGCGGGCTTTACGGCGAGGCCAACGAGTTCGCCCTGCGATGCGGCCGCAGCCGCCCGCCGACACAACGTCTCGAAAGCTACCGCATCGGCAATCGCATGATCAGCGGCAAAAACGCCGACGATCGTATCTGGCGATCGGCGCAGCGCCAGTTCGGTGGCGACCGCGACACTGGCAGCGGTGTCGCGCGGCGCGGTTTCGAGAATGATCTCGCCCTCGACTCCTGCCTCGGCCATCTGCTCGGCGACCAGGAAACGATAATCATGATTGGAGATGACGACCGGTGGCGCGAAAGCCGCGTCGGACGCCAGGATCGACAGCAAGGTCTTGAAGGTCGATTGCGAGCCGACCAATGGCAGAAACTGCTTGGGCAAGCTTTCGCGCGACAGGGGCCAGATGCGCGTACCAGAACCGCCACACACCACGACGGGTAAAATTTGAGTCATGCCCCCTCCGCCCGGTCTTATGCAGCTTTCTTCTGATAGTCCTTAATGTCCGAAAAAGCGATCTTCGGCCATTTCTCCTGCTCGTAATTCAGTGCCCAGGCGGAAGCTGCCATAAAGACCGGCGCGCCATCGAGATCGGCGGCCATGGACGAGGGGAAAGCACGCAGGAATTTGTCGAGTTCGGCGCGATCATCGCTTGAAACCCAGCGACACAATTCAAACCGGCTGTTCTCGAAACTCACAGGCAGGCCATATTCGGCGGCCAGCCGCTCTTTCAGCACGTCGAGCTGCAGCGCGCCGACGACGCCGACGAGCGCGCCCGATCCGTCGTTTGGCAGGAAGAGCTGCACGACGCCCTCCTCGGCCATCTGCTGCAAGGCCTCAAGCAGTTTGCGCGCCTTCATCGCATCGCCAATTTTGACGCGGCGCAAAATTTCCGGCGCGAAACTCGGCACGCCGCGAAACACGATGTCCTCGCCCTCGGTCAGCGTGTCGCCGATGCGCAGCACACCATGGTTGGGAATGCCCACCACGTCGCCGGCATAGGCCTCGTCGGCGATGGCACGTTCCTGGGCAAAGAAGAACTGCGGCGAATTGAGTGCCATCGGCTTGCCGGTGCGCACGATCTTGGCCTTCATGCCGCGCGCCAGCTTGCCCGAACACACCCGCATGAAGGCGATGCGGTCGCGATGATTCGGATCCATATTCGCCTGGATCTTGAAGACGAAACCGCTCATCTTCGGCTCGCGCGGCGCGACCAGACGCGTCGCCGATTCCTGGCCACGCGGCGGCGGCGCAAAAGCCGCCATCGCATCGATCAGATCCTTGACGCCGAAGGTGCGCAACGCCGAGCCGAAATAAACCGGCGTCAGATGGCCTTCGAGAAAAGCCTGTTTGTCGAACGGCTTGAGGCCCTCGACCGCCAGCATCAGCTCTTCAGCGAAAGCTTCACGCTCATGTTCAGGCAGCATTTCCGCGATCGAGGGATCTTCCGGTCCGTTGACCGGCCGCAGCTCCTGCTCACCTTCGACCGGCCGCACGGCACTCGCCTGAATATCGTAGGTGCCGGCGAAGGAGCGACCACGCCCGATCGGCCAGGTCATCGGCGCCACGTCGAGCGCCAGGGTCTTCTCGATCTCGTCGAGCAAATCGAAGGGATCGCGCGTTTCGCGGTCGAGCTTGTTGATAAAGGTGACGATGGGAATGTCGCGGAGGCGACAAACCTCGAACAATTTGCGCGTCCGATCCTCGATGCCCTTGGCAGCGTCGATGACCATGACGGCCGAATCCACAGCCGTCAGCGTGCGATAGGTATCTTCGGAGAAGTCTTCGTGACCCGGCGTATCGAGCAGATTGAAGACGCAGTCGCCATATTCGAACGTCATCACCGAAGTGACGACCGAGATGCCACGCTCACGCTCGATCCCCATCCAGTCGGAGCGCGTCTGCCGGCGGTTCGCCTTGGCGCGCACCTCACCGGCGAGCTGAATGGCACCGCCGAACAGCAGCAATTTCTCGGTCAGAGTGGTCTTACCGGCGTCGGGATGGGAAATGATGGCGAAGGTGCGCCGGCGGCTGACGGGATCGGTCATAACAAAAGCTTGAAAGGGAACGGGAAAAGGAGCCGGACGGCCACCTGGGAGGCGCTTGCCATATCGCATCCGCGAACGAAAGCCAATTTCCACGATGAGGGCCTCTCGCAGCGGATGAGATCCACACCCGGTCCCGCACTTTGGAATAGCTCTAAACTTCTGGAAACACAGGCGTAAAATTACCGATAAGTTATTTGCGCGGACCTCTCCGCTCTGGCATCCAAGGAGACCGAGCTGGAGGTTGTGATGTCGAAAGCCCTGTTGTTGCGTCTGCACCGCTGGATCGCGGTGATTTTCGCCATTCCCCTGGCGATCATCATCGTGACCGGGTTGCTGCTGTCGCTACAGCCCCTCCTCCAGGCTGGCTCCATCAAACCGGCCTCGCTCACGCAGGACAAGATCGAAAGCTGGATCCAGAAATACGATCCCGACAACAAGGTCCGGGCCCTATCCGTCGACACCTATGCAGGCACCTTCACCCTGGGCGGTGGCCGGGGCGAGCGTGGCACCGTGATCGATACGCAGACCGGCGCCGAAACGACGGATCGGAACATGCTGAGCCAGGTCATCCGGTCCTCCCGCGGCCTGCACGAACATTTTCTGTTCGACCTGCGTTGGGTCGTGACCTGGTCGACGGTGGCAATGCTGTTCATCATCGCGATGGGCATTTTCATGGGCCTGCCGCGCCTGGCTAACACTATGTCAGGCTGGCATAAAATCACCGCCTGGACTCTGTTGCCGCTGCTTTTCCTCAGCGCCCTTTCCGGATTGTTCATGGCGCTCGGCGTCACCTTTTCCGATCCCGCGCCGCGCGGCAAACCGGTGCCGATCCGCGAAGCCGTGCGCATGCTCGCCGCCCAACACGATCTTTCGGGCCTCGAATTCATTCGTGAGCGCGGCGGCCGCCAGATGGCACGGATCAACGACGGCACGACCCAGCGCACCTATCTGGTGACGCCGGAAGGATTGAAGCCCGCTCCCCTCAATCTGCCGCGCACGTTCCACGAAGGCGTTTTCTTCGGCATCTGGGGTGGCGTCGTGAATCTGATTCTGTCGCTGGCCTTCGCACTGCTGCTGACCACCGGGCTGATCATCTGGGGCCGGCGCACATTCCGCCGCCGTCGGCGCACGCGGCGCCCGGAAGTGGCCGGCGCGGCCGCCGAATAATCTCCTCGCACTACTGCTCTTAGTCTAGGCGACCTGGCTAATGCGCGGGCACGAGCGCCCGCGCACTGGTCAAATTGCGGATATTGCGCTCACGCGCTGCTGGTACGATGATTGCTCCGGCCGAACCAACCGGCCACGGGGGTCTCCAGCGCGCATGAGCAAGACCAGATTTTTTGACGAGATGAATGGATATGGCGAGACGACTCGCGCGCTTTACGCAGGCGTCGCCGACTGGCTGAAGAAAACCCCTTCCGACATTTTGGCGACCCGCCGCGCCCAGGCCGAATTGATGTTCCGCCGCATCGGCATCACCTTCGCCGTTTACGGCGGCAATGACGACACCGAGCGCCTCATCCCCTTCGACATCATTCCGCGCATCGTCAGCCAATCGGAATGGTCGGCCCTTGAGATTGGCCTCGTCCAGCGCGTCAACGCGCTCAATATGTTCCTGTCCGACATTTATGGCGCCCGCGAAATTCTGAAAGCTGGCGTTCTGCCCCCCGACATCATCTATCGCAACGCCTACTTCCGTCCGGAAATGGCGGGACGGCGTGTGCCGCACAACGTCTGGGTGCACATCGCCGGTATCGATCTGGTGCGCACCGGCGAAGGCGAATTCTTCGTGCTGGAAGACAATGCTCGAACGCCCTCCGGCGTCTCCTATATGCTGGAGAACCGCGAAGTGATGATGCGATTGATGCCGGATCTCTTTTCCGCCTATCGCATCGCCCCCGTCGACAATTATGCCGACGCTCTGCTCGCGGCACTTCGCTCCGTCACCCCCTCCTCCGCCCGCGGCGAACCGACAGTGGTTCTACTGACACCAGGCCAGTACAATTCCGCCTATTACGAGCATTCCTTCCTGGCCGACCGCCTCGGTATCGAACTGGTCGAAGGCCACGATCTCTCGGTGCGCGAAGAGGTCGTCTATATGAAGACGACCGAAGGACCGAAACGTGTCGACGTCATCTATCGACGGGTCGACGACGACTGGATCGATCCGCTTTCGTTCAATCCGGATTCGGCGCTCGGCGTGCCCGGACTGATGAACGCCTACTACGCCGGCAACGTGACTATCACCAATGCGGTCGGCACCGGCGTTGCCGACGACAAGGCGATCTATTCCTACATGCCCGAGATCGTGAAATTTTATACGGGACAGGAGGCGAAGCTCGGCAACGTGCAGACGTGGCGCTGCCGAGAGCCCGACGCCTATAAATATGTGCGCGAGCATCTCGACGAACTGGTCGTCAAGGAGGTCAACGGCTCCGGCGGTTACGGCATGCTGGTCGGCCCGCACGCCACCCGAGCCGACATCGACGAATTCGCCAAACGGCTCGATGCCGATCCCGCCAACTACATCGCCCAGCCGACCCTGGCGCTCTCCACCTGCCCGGCTTTCGTCGACGATTCCATCGCGCCGCGTCACGTCGACCTCAGGCCTTTCGTGCTCACGGGCGCCAATGGCGTACACGTGGTGCCGGGCGGTTTGACCCGCGTGGCGATGCGCGCCGGTTCGCTCGTCGTCAACTCGAGCCAGGGCGGTGGCACCAAGGATACCTGGATCATCGAAGACGCAAACCCGAGCCAGGGAGCTTGATCCTTTGCTCGCCCGCACCGCAGAAAATCTCTATTGGCTCGCGCGCTATATCGAACGCGCCGATTTCACCGCCCGCATCATCGAGGTGACAGCGCGTCTCGCTGCTTTGCCACGGAACTATCGCCGCTCGGGAAGCGAATGGGAAAGCGCGCTCGCGGCCGTTGGCGCTCTGAACAGCTTCAAGGCCAGTTTCTCGGAAGTGACGGAAAGTAACGTCGTTTTCTTTCTGACCTTCGACGAAGCCAATCCGTCATCGATCCGCCGTTGTCTCGAACAGGCCCGCATCAATGCGCGGACCATCCGCACGGCGCTGACCGCGGAAATGTGGCAATCGATCAATGCCGGCTGGCTCGAACTCAAAGCCATGGAGGAAAAGCGGCGTGGCGGCGAATATTCGGGCGCCGACAGCATTCAGCCGTTCCTCGAATTCGTCAAAGCCGTTTCGCTCGATTTCGACGGCTCTTCCTACCGCACCATGCTGCGCAACGACGCTTATTGGTTCAATCGCATCGGCCTCTATTGCGAGCGTGCCGACAATACCGCGCGGTTGATGGACGTGAAATATAACGTCCTCCTACCGAAGACCGAGGAAGTCGGTGGCTCCCTCGACTATTTCCAGTGGACGGCGATCCTGCGTGCCGTCTCGGCCCAGACCGCCTATCACTGGGTCTATCGCGAGAGCGTCAAACCCTGGCTCATCGCCGACCTTCTTATCCTGCGCAAGGAAATGCCGCGCTCGCTCGCCTATTGCTATGACGGCCTGACCCGCTTCCTCGACAGTCTCGGCAAGGCTTACGGCAAGCAGGGTATTGCCCAGCGCCATGCACGCAACATCCTGCGCCGTATCGACAGCGCTTCGATGGAAAGCATCTTCCAGCAAGGCCTGCATGAGTTCGTCACCAAATTCATCGAAGACAACAACCGTCTCGGTGCCTTGATCGCCGAACAATATCTCCATCATTGAGCCGCCATGCGCATCCGCATCCAATACGAAACCGTCTACACCTATGCGACGCCGCCACGTTCGGTGATTCAAGTGCTGCGGATGACGCCGCGCAATCATGAGGGACAGCACGTCATCGACTGGCGGCTCGATATCGATGCCAATTGCGTCCTGAAATCGTCCGAGGATGGCTTCGGCAACCTCGTTCACACCTTTACGGCCATGGGCCCCATCCCTCAGCTCATCGTCAGCGCCGAGGGCGAGGTGGAGACCTTCGACACGTCCGGTTTCGTCCGCAATGCGGTTGAACGCTTTCCGCCCGAACTTTATTTGCGCCAATCGCCCCTTGCCATCGCCGACGAACGCCTGAAGGCTCTGGCCGCCTCCATGGAGGGGGACAGCGATCACGCACGCCTGCACACCCTCCTCGACACTCTGCACGAAAAGCTCGATTTCGACACTGACCCGACCCACGGCGTCACCACCGCCGCCCGCGCCTATGCCGCCGGCGCGGCCGTAGCCGCCGATTTCGCCCACATCTTCATCGCCTGCGCCCGGGAGATGAATGTGCCCGCGCGCTTCGTCAGCGGCCATATCGCTTTGCCCGAGGACAGCAGCGTTCGGCACGCTGCCCATGCCTGGGCCGAAGCCTATATTCCGGACTATGGCTGGATCGGTTTTGATCCAGCCCTGGGCAAATGCCCGGAAGAGAGTCATGTGCGTGTCGCCTGCGCCCTGGATCATCTGGGCGCCGCCCCGGTGCGTGGTGCCCAGACTGGCGGCGACGGCGAGGCTCTTGACGTACGCATCAACGTCGTCGATAGCCAAAACCAGTAATTACAGGCGCGTTCGCGGACCGGAGGTTTCGCCCATGACCTATTGCTGCGGCGTGCTCGTGCGCGAAGGTCTCGTGATGATTGCCGATACCCGCACCAACGCGGGCATCGACAACATTTCGACCTTCCGCAAGCTGCATATTTTCCAGAAGCCCGGCGAAAAGGTGATGCTGCTGTCCACCGCCGGCAACCTGTCGCTGACCCAGACGGTGGTGAACTACATCACCGAGGGCATGGAGAATCCGGAAACCAAAGAGATCGAGCGGTTGCTCGATTGCACCAGCATGTTCGCGGCCGCCGAGTTGATCGGCCGAGCCGTCCGCCGGGTACGCGCGGTGAACGGCGAAATGCTCGAGCAGGAAAATGTCTCGTCGAGCACCACGTTCCTGTTCGGCGGTCAGATGAAAGGCCGCCGCCTGCGGCTCTTCATGATCTATTCCGCCGGCAATTTCATCGAGGCGACCGCCGACACACCCTTCTTGCAAATCGGTGAGTTGAAATACGGCAAGCCGGTGCTCGATCGCGCCGTCAGCTACGACACCAATGTCAGCGACGCTCTCAAGCTCAGCCTCATTTCGATGGATTCGACCATGCGCTCTAATCTCAGCGTCGGCCTACCCATCGACATGGCTGTGTTGAAGCGTGACGCGATCGAACTGGCACTCGACGGTCGCATCGACAACACGGATCCCTACTTCCATGATTTGCGCGATCGCTGGTCGACAGCTTTGCGACAGGCGCACCTCAACATCCCGGCGCCGCCCTACGGACGCCTGAAACCTTAATCCGACATCACGGTCACGCGGTTTGCGACCATGCCCTCGCCATTGCGCACGGCCTGCACGCGGACTTTGAGACCGGGTTTCAACATCGATCGCTCGACCTGATCGATCCGCGTCACCGGCACACCGGGATCAAGCACCAGTTCGGACTCTCCACCGGGAAAGCGCACCTTCATCGTATTGCTGCCGTTGGCGAGAACCGTACCGGTGACAGTGGCGTTGGTCATCGTCTGTCCGGCGGATGCGCCGCTCATCGGCCGTTGTCCCTCGCCAAGCCCACGCAAGGCTTCCGGGAAGATGCGCAGTTCGGTCGAGTGCAGTTTGCCATCGTCCTTCACGACAGCGGCCGAGGCGACAAAATCGTTCGGCTTGATGTCGTTCAATGTCGCGACTTTGTTTTGCAACACGACGAGACTGGGCGCGAGCGCAAAAGTCTCCGTATTGGCGTCGGTCTTCACGACAACCGAAGCCGAATCAAGCCGCTCGATCGTACCCACCGCGTTATAGGTGCCGGGCGCCTGCGCCACGGCTGAAGCAGCCGTCAAAAACAACGCTACGCCCGAAAACAAGATACTCTTCATGGGATGAACCTTTGGATTTCCCGCGCGCCACAGCCCGTCGTTGCGGGCATGGAAACACTGCGATCAAAACGGCGCAATCGGCTGGAAATCACAATCCCGCCATCGCCCGACCACCGCAGTTCCATCGGCATCCGGTCGATCACATGCGAACCAAGGCTTTTGCCTTTTTTCGAACGGTTCAAAGCAAACTTGCCGTTCCTTCCCTTTCGCGCTAGCTTTCGGACAGCCAGGGGTGCTGCCGGATTGTCCGGCAGCTGAGATCACACCCTTAGAACCTGATCTGGTTTGCACCAGCGGAGGGACGGCGAGCAGGCAAAGCCTATTTGCGGGCGTGGCCTATTCTTTCCTCCGGGTTCGTCGAGAACGATAGACGCTTGTGGTCTGGCGTCACGGAGACGCCGCATGAATATCCAGCCCAAACCCAGTTCGCTCATTCCCGAAACCGTCACCACCGGCTCCCTGACTGGCTCGCGCAAGGTCTATCACACGCCCCAGGGCCATCCCGACGTGCATGTGCCGTTCCGCGAAATCACTCTCACGGATCCGAACGAACCTGCCCTGCGCGTCTATGATGCGTCCGGCCCCTATACCGAAGTCGATCCCGGCATCGACCTGTCGAAAGGCTTGAAGAAAATCCGCCAACCGTGGGTCGAGCGCCGCGGCTTCTCGGCCTATCAAGGCCGCGCGGTTCTGGACGTCGACAACGGCGGCGTGAGTGGCGACAAGCTGGTGCCGGCCTGCCCCGCCAACACCCAGCCGCTTTCCGGCGAAGGCGCCAAATACGTCACACAATATGAATTCGCGCGCGCCGGCATCATCACCGAGGAAATGGTCTATGTGGCGCATCGTGAGAATCTCGGCCGCGAGAAAATGCTGGCCGGCGCGCAGGAGAAGCTTGCCGACGGCGAGAGCTTCGGCGCCGCCATTCCAGCCTTCGTGACGCCGGAATTCGTCCGCGAAGAAATCGCCCGCGGCCGCGCCATCATTCCCGCCAATATCAACCATCAGGAACTCGAGCCGATGATCATCGGCCGCAACTTCCTGGTAAAGGTCAATTCCAACATCGGCAATTCCGCCGTCACCTCTTCGGTGGCGGAAGAAGTCGAGAAAATGGTGTGGTCGATCCGTTGGGGCGCCGACACGGTGATGGACCTCTCCACCGGCCGCAACATCCACAACATCCGCGATTGGATCATCCGCAATTCTCCGGTGCCGATCGGTACGGTGCCGATCTACCAAGCGCTGGAAAAGGTCGGCGGAGACCCGCTGAAGCTTGATTGGGAAGTGTTCAAGGACACTCTGATAGAACAGGCCGAACAAGGTGTCGATTACTTCACGATCCACGCCGGCGTGCGTCTCAAGTATGTGCCGCTGACCGCCCGCCGCGTCACCGGCATCGTCTCGCGTGGTGGCTCGATCATGGCGCGCTGGTGTCTCGCGGGCCACCGCGAGAGCTTCCTCTACGAGCACTTCGGCGACATTTGCGACATCATGCGCAAATACGACGTGTCGTTCTCGCTGGGCGATGGCCTGCGCCCTGGTTCCATCGCCGATGCCAACGATGCCGCCCAATTCGGCGAGTTGGAAACCCTGGGCGAACTCACCAAGATCGCCTGGGAAAAGGGCTGTCAGGTGATGATCGAGGGCCCCGGCCATGTGCCGATGCATAAGATCAAGATCAACATGGAGAAGCAGCTCAAGGAGTGCCACGAAGCGCCCTTCTACACGCTTGGACCGCTGACGACAGACATTGCACCGGGCTACGATCACATCACCTCCGGCATCGGCGCGGCGATGATCGGCTGGTTCGGCACGGCCATGCTCTGCTACGTCACGCCGAAGGAACATCTCGGCCTGCCCGATCGCGACGACGTAAAAACCGGCGTGATCACCTATCGTATCGCCGCCCATGCGGCCGATCTCGCCAAAGGCCATCCGGCGGCGCAGATCCGCGACGATGCGATGAGCAAGGCGCGCTTCGAATTCCGCTGGGAAGACCAGTTCAACATCGGTCTCGACCCCGATACCGCGCGCGCCTATCACGACGAAACCTTGCCGAAGGACGCCCATAAGACGGCGCACTTCTGCTCGATGTGCGGACCGAAATTCTGCTCGATGAAAATCACGCAGGATCTGCGAGTGGAAGCGGCGGCCATGCTCGACAATGAGAAAGCAGCCCTAGAAGGGATGGCCGAAAAAAGCCGCGAATTCCTTGAGGGCGGCGGCAAGCTCTACGTCAAGCAATAAAGCTCGCTATAAAACGATTGCATGCCCGGCTCCGAACGGGCATGCACGACATCAAGATCAAGATTGACCCGCCTGACACTCATCAGGCGGAAGGGAGAATGCACGGATGAACCCGACACGACGGCGTATCTTGGCCGGCACCGCTGTCCTGCCGCTGGCGGCACCAGCCGTTGCCCGTGCCCAAACGCCGATTGTCTGGCGCATGGCCACCTCCTGGACCAAGGGCCTGCCCGGTCCCGGCGTTTCCGCCGATCGATTGGCTGAGCGCATCACGACCATGAGCGGCGGCCGGCTGCGCGTCGATGTCTTTCCAGCCGGCGCCGTCGTTCCCGCCTTCGGCGTTTTCGATGGTGTTGCTTCCGGCGCCGTCGAAATGGGCCATACCGCTTCGTTCTTCTGGGATGGCACGTTGCCCGGCGCCGCCTTCTTCACCACCGCCCCGTTCGGTCTGGGGCCGCTCGCCCATCAAACCTGGATCGAACATCGCGGCGGCCAGCAGCTTTGGGACGAACTCTACCGGCCGCGTGGCGTGCGGGGTCTGCTGGCCGGCAATACGGGGCCATCGATGGGTGGCTGGTTCCGCAAACCGATCGAAAGCAGCCGCGATGTCTCCGGCATGCGCATCCGCGTCTCCGGCATGGGAGGCGACGTTTACGCCGCCATGGGCGCGACCCCGCAGAATATCCCGCCCGGTGACATTTATACGGCCCTGGAAAAGGGTTCCATCGACGCGGTGGAGATTCTCTCGCCCGCCAACGATCTGCCCCTCGGCCTCTACCGCATCGCGCCCTTTTACTACATGCCAGGCTTCAACAAGCCGAATGGCGCGGGCGAAGCGCTGATCTCCCTCGCCGCCTTCGCCAAGCTGCCGGCCGATCTACAACGCATCATCGAAACCGCCTGCTCGGCCGAACATTCAGCCGGCCTTGCCGAAGCCGAACAGATGAACGCCGGCGCGATCATCGAACTCGCCAAGCTCGGCACGAAAATCACGCCCTTCCCGGCCGACTTCATCAAAGAAGCGCGGGAGAAGGCCGCGGCCGTCATCGAGAACAAGGCCAAGACCAGTCCGCTGACTGCGAAAATCGTCGCCTCCTATCGCGATGCGCTAGGCACCGGCAACACCTGGTCGCGCATCGGGACTTATATGGAACAGGCGCTCCGCGCCCCATAAAAAAACGCCGGGCGATGCCCGGCGTTCCTGTCTGGATCGACGCTCTGATCGAAATCAGAACTTCATCGTCGCGGTCACCGTCATCAGGCGGCCCGGCGCCATATAGGTGAACGGCGTGTTGCTGCGATAGAAGGCATCGTAGATGCGCGTGTTGAAGATATTGTAGACGGCAAACTTCAGAGCGAACATCTTGTTGATGTGCACGTCGGCAAAGGCATCGAAACGCCAGGACGACGGCAGCACGTTGCCGGTCGTGGCCGCCAGCGTTCCACCATACTGCTTGGAGGTGTAGGTCGCCTGACCACCAACCTCGAAGTACTGGTTGATGCGATATTTGCTCATCAGATTGAAGGACTGATGCGCCACGTTGGCGAGCTGCCGGCCCACGTTCGCGGCGATGGCCGTCTTCGTCACCTTTGAGTCCATCAACACCAAGCCACCGTAGACACTCCAATTGTCGGTGATCTTGCCATTGAGGCCGAATTCGACACCCCGCACGCGGTAAGCGCCCGAACCCACAACGACCGTGCCAATCTGCTCGCGCGCATTGTCTTTCGTCGTTTGGAACAAAGCGGCCGTGGCCAGAAGCTTCTGGTTGAAGAACTCCCACTTGGTACCGACTTCGATAGCCGTGTTACGTTCGGGACCAGCCGCCACATTGCCGGCGACGAGCCCGCCGTAATCCGACGCGCCACCGTCGACATCCGCGCCGACCGGGTTGGATGAGGTCGCGATCGCCGCATAGATGCTGGCGTTCGGCAGCGGCTTGATGGTCAGGCCGGCGTTATAGTTGAAGAGGCCATCCGAACGGCTCAACCGCGGGCTCGCCGGCGTCGGCGCGAACGGACGTAGCGCGATATTGTAGTGGTCGTAGCGGATACCGCCGTTGAAGATGATGAAGTCGTTATAGTTGGCGTTATGAATGAGGTACGCCGCCTGGGTATCGATATTGATGACCGTCGGCTGGAAGTTGCGCCGCGGCTCATTCGGGAAAGCCGCGTCGTTGAACGGGTTCCAGAGATTGAATGTATAGGAGCCGCTAGCGGTCGTCGGCGACGGGAAGGCTTCCGACGCCAAGCCTACATAGCTCTCGCGTGATGTCCGTTCACGCGAGAATTCAACGCCAGCGACCGTGGTGTTCTGCACCAGGCCGGTATTGTACTTGAGCGTTACGTCGGTCTGGTTCGTATAGAAACTCGTGACCTGATAACGGCTCTTCGGATTGCCTTGGGTCGTCCACAAGAGCGGATTCGGATTGGTGGTGTTGACCGATTCCGGCGGCGTCGCCACATAATCGAGGATCGACTTGCCCGCCCGGAAGCGTGAATTCAGCGTGATCCAATCGGTTAGCTTGGCTTCCATGGCGAAGGAGCCGGCGGACGTGCCGTAACGCTGGAAGTCGCGGTTGACGAGACCGTAGTAGTTGCTGCGGCGAACGCCCAATTCCGTCCACGGCTTCAGCAAAGTGCGGTTATAGGGCACGCCCCAATCCGGCAGCCCATCAAACTTGATGTAGGTATAGTCAGCGACAAACTTCAGCCGATCGCTCGGCTTGAAAGTCGTCGAGAGCGCCACGCCGTAACGATTGTCCTCGACCCGGTCACGCTCGGCGACGCCGGACTTCTGGCCCATCACGTTCATACGCACAGCCCATTCGGGTGTGATCACTTGATTGATGTCGATCGTGCCGCGCTTGGTGCGCGCGTTGCCCAAGGTCACATCGACACGACGGAAGCTTTCGTCGGTCGCCTTCTTGGTCACCAGGTTGATCGCACCGCCGGTGGTGCCACGACCCGCGAAGCTCGAATTCGGGCCTTTCAGAATTTCAACCTGCTCGATGTTGAAGTTCTCGCGGATACCGACGCTCGGATCGCGCACGCCGTCGATGAAGATATCGGAACGGGCATCGAAGCCACGGATCAAAATACGGTCGCCGAACGCATTGCCGCCTTCGCCCGTGCCCAGCGTCAGGCCCGGCGTCGTGCGCACCAATTCACGCAGCGAAGTCGCGCCCTTGTCTTCCATGACCTCCTTGGGGATCACGACGACGGTGCGCGGCTGATTGATGATCGGATCGACGAATTTCTGCGATGCCAGCCGGTTCACCTTGTAGGGCACGCCGGGCTGGGCGTAGGGATTGGCGTCGGCCTCAACGGGAACCGTGGGAACGCCGGCGCCGGCGGGATTTGGCGCGGCGATGACCGGAGCAGCCGGAGCAGCGGCGCGAACCGCGCGACGGCGGGGTGCGGCGGCAGCACGCGTCGGGCGCTGGGTGGCGCGCACGGCGGCCGGACGGGCCTTCTGCTGGGGCGCATCGACGGTGACCGACGGCAAAGCCGAGCTTCCGCTTTGCGCGAGCGCCGGCGCAACGGGCGCGACGGCAATGATCGCCGCTGCCGTCATGGCCCGCGCGGGCACATCCATTTTCCGCTTGGATTTAACGCCGGCAACCTGCGGAATTGGACGTAATGACACGGGGATGGACGGGGCGCTCATCGTTTTTCATGCCTCCAGACTTTAGAATCGAAACAAAAACACTAGGGTTTTCGTAATTTTGACGTAATTCGACCTAGTTTGAGTCAGGTTTTACTGTCAATCGAGCGGCATGCGATCAGATTTATTCTTGTTCTAAATTAGAATGTGTTGGAAATAAGCTTTTTATAATTCTTCTAAATAGAATCCGAGATTTAGGCCCCTGCGAAACAAGGACATTCTCCAGCCAGGCACGGCGCCACGGGCGCACCGCAGACTTACCGAGGGGCTTGCCGGGGCACGGTGCCCCGAAAAATCCCCTGTTCCGTGTGGCGGGAATGTCACAATTGTGATCTGGAAGACGCGATGTGGTCGATCGGGTCGTGGATGACCAACTTGTAACTTGTCGGCGGACGAAGCTCCGATCAGTTTCCCGTCATGTTCGCTTCCGTTAAATATGAAATCGCTGCACCCGGAATCGAACAGGGCGTTCGACGCAGGCATAGACGGTCCAAGACAACAGGTTAGGCCAAGACGGCAGGTTAGCGTGGTGTGGCGATTCATTAGTTCCTTGACCCAACGGCGCGTGCGCCCCGCGGGGACGATCATGCTGGCGGCATCTTTGGTTTCCGGCTGTGCGCTCGATTCGGAACGCATCGGCGCCGCAGGGCCCGAGCTTGCGGGGCGCTATCGTGAAGCCCCGGGCCGATCCGCCAAAGCCGTCAGCCAGGATTGGCTCGCCGCCTTCGGCTCGAGGGAACTGACCGAACTTGGTTCCATGACTTTGGACGGCAATCTCGATCTCGGCGCCGCCCTCGCCCGCTTCGCGCAGGCGGAAGCCCAGATGATGATCGCTGGCGCCGCTCTTTATCCGCAGATCAATGCCAGCCAGAGCGCCTCACGCAGCCGCTCGCCCGGCACTTTGGGCGCCTCCTCCGGCCCCTTCACGCCCAACTACAACAGCAATTTCAACATCGGCCTTTCAGCCAGCTATGTGATCGATTTTTGGGGACGCAACGCCTCTCTGGCCGAGGCCGGACGCATCGGCGCGGTCGCAAGCCGCTTCGACTATGACACTTTGGTCGTGACGACCCTCGCCACCTTGGCCAATGCCTATTTCCAGGTTCTCGTCGCGCAAGACCGTTTGCTTTATGCGCGCGATAATATCCGCGCCGCCGAGCGGGTGCTCAACGCCATTCGCGCCCGGGTCGATGTCGGCACCGGGACAGCACTCGACGTCGCGCAACAGGAAAGCGTGCTAGCCAATCTGCGCGTCAACATTCCGGTGCTGGAGCGCCAGGCCCAACAGCAGAAGAATGTCGTTGCGGCTTTGCTCGGCCGCACGCCCAAAAGCATCACCGTCAAAGGCGGCCGGCTCAGCGCCTTGGCCCTGCCCCAGGTGAAGCCCGGGCTGCCCTCCCAATTGCTGCTGCGCCGACCCGACATTGCCGCCTCCGAGGCGCGCCTTCTGGCGGGAGAAGCCAATATCGTCGCCGCTCGCGCTGCCTTCCTGCCGACGATCACTTTGACGGGCAACGCCAGCCTTGCCAGTGCCGCGCTCAAAAATTTGCTGCGCGCCGATGCCCTCGCCTTGTCGGTTGCCGACAGCCTGACCCAACCGATCTTCGATGGCTACAATCTGCAAGGCCAGCTCGACGCGCGACGGGGCCAACGCAACGAATTGCTGGCCAACTATCGCAAGGCTATCGTCAGCGCGCTGACCGACGTCGAAAACGCCCTGATCGCCGTGCGCAAATATGCCGAGCAGGAACGTCTGCAGGCCATGGCGGTAACCGCGGCCCGACGCGCTTATGACATCAGCCAACAGCGCTTGAACGAAGGTGTCATCGACATCGTGATCTTGCTCAACACTCAGACCAATCTGTTCTCGGCCCAAGATGCTCTAACCTTGGTACGCTATCAGCGCCTCCTCGCCATCGTCAGCCTCTATCAGGCCCTTGGCGGCGGCTTCACCCGTGAATATGTCGATCCCATGCTTGCCGCGGATCCTGCGATCACCGTCCCTGCCTCGCTTCCGGCGGAGGCCACGCCATGAAACGGCTGATTGTCATCGCGGTCGCCCTCCTTGCCGTGCTCGTCTACGCCCATTTCACCCGCTGGATCCAATTGCCGTCGCCACTCGGCGGCTGGCTCCCCCAGCGCGCGCAGCAGGCCGCCAATAGCGGACGCGGCGGTTGGGGCGGCCAGAGTGGCCAGCCGATCCCGGTCCTCGTCACCCGCGTGAAAACCGACGATGTTCCGGTCACGGCCGACGCGGTCGGCACCGTGCAGGCGCTCAACACCGTCACCGTGCGGGCGCAGGTCGACGGACAACTCACCGAAATCGCCTTCCGCGAAGGCCAGGATGTGAAAGCCGGCGATGTGATCGCTCGCATCGATCCGCGCACCTATCAGGCGCAATACGACCAGGCCGTCGCCAAGAAAGCGCAGGACGAAGCGCAGCTCGCCAATGCCCGCCTCGATCTCGAACGCTACACACGGCTGGCGCAGACCAATTTCGGCTCGAAACAGCAAGCCGACACGCAACGCGCCCTCGTCGCCCAGCTGGAAGCGCAGGTGCGGGTCGACCAGGCTCTCATCGACAGCGCCAAAATCACCCTCGATTACACGACCATTCGCGCCCCGGTTGACGGGCGCACGGGTATTCGCCTGGTCGACGTCGGCAATATCGTCCGCTCGTCGGACCAGACCGGCGTCGTCACGCTGACGCAACTGCGCCCGCTGAGCATTTTCTTCAATCTGCCGCAGCAGCAGTTGCGGGCCCTGAATGCCGCCCAGGCCCGTGCCAAGATCGTCCTGCAAGCGCTCGAGCCCGACAATACGACGGTGATCGAAACCGGCACCGTGGAAGTGATCGACAATCAGGTCGATCAAGCCACCGGCACCGTGCGCATCAAGTCGCAATTCGCCAATCCGACCCTGCGCCTTTGGCCGGGCCAGTTCGTCAACGTTCGCGCCTTCATCGACGTGCTGCGCGGCGTGACGGTCGCCCCTTCCGCCGCCATTCAGCGTGGCCCCCGCGGCGCCTATGTCTATGTGCTGCGCGACGACAGCACCGTGAAAATGACCGACGTAACCGTTACGCGGCAGGACGAAAAGCTGGCGGTGATCGAAAAAGGCGTCGAGCCGGGGGCACGTATCGTCATCACCGGCTTCGGCCGATTGACCGACGAGGCGAAAGTTTCAGCTACCGCCGACGATGAGGTGCAGCCGGCACCGGCAGCTGAGGAGAGTCAAAATCAACAACGGCGTCGCGGCGGCCGCCGCGGCTAACGGTTTCAACACAGAGCAACGCCTTAAGGGCAACAGCACCATGATGGTGAGATGAACATATCGGCACCATTCATTCTGCGCCCGGTCGCCACCGGCCTGATGGCTGTGGCCATTCTCCTGTGTGGCCTGCTCGGCTACACGCGCCTGCCGGTGTCCTCACTGCCGCAGGTCGATTTCCCGACCATTCTCGTCAAGACACAGTTGCCGGGCGCCAATCCGGAAACGATGGCCTCGACCGTGACGGCACCGCTCGAACGATTGTTCGGACAGATCCCGTCGCTGGTGTCGATGTCGTCTCAATCGTCCTTCGGCTACAGCCAGATCACCCTGCAGTTCGACCTCGACCGCGACATCGAAGCCGCCTCGCAGGACGTGCAGGCGGCGATCTCCGCCTCCTCCGCCCTGCTGCCGAGAACCCTGCCCTATCCACCGATCTACTCGAAAGTGAACCCGGCCGACGCGCCGATCGTCTCAATCGCTCTGGTATCTGACAGCGTCGAGCTGCGCGTGATGAGCGACCTGGCCGATACGCTGATTTCGCCGCGCCTGTCGGAAATCAGTGGCGTCGGCCTCGTTTCCGTTCAAGGCGGCGTGCGCCCGGCCGTGCGCATTCGCGCCGACCTCGCCCGGCTCGCGGCCTATAAGATTGGCATCGACGATTTGCGCCAGGCCATCGCCAACGCCAATGTCGCCGGATCGAAGGGCACGCTCGACGGCGCCTCGCAATCCTGGATCATTTCCGCCAACGACCAGATCGCCACTGCCGAGGCTTATCGCAACATCGTCGTCGCCTCGCGCAACAATGTCTCGATCATCTTGCGCGACGTTGCCCAGGTGGTCGACGGCCTGGAAAATGTCCGCGTCGGCGGCTGGTTCAACGGCCGCCAGGCGGTCATTCTCGACGTGCAGAAACAGCCCGGCGCCAATATCATTGAAACCGCCGACCGCATCACCCATGAACTGCCGCGCCTGCAACGGCTGATCCCGGCTGGCGTTGAAATCGCAGTGGTTCAGGACCGCACCAGAACCATTCGCGCCTCGGTCCACGAAGTGCAGTTCACCCTCATTCTCAGCATCAGCCTGGTCGTTCTGGTGGTGCTCCTCTTCCTGCGGTCGATGCGCGCCACCATCGTCGCAGGCATCACCCTGCCACTGTCGATCGTCGCCAGCTTTGGCGTGATGTATCTGGCCGGCTTCAGTCTCGACAACCTGTCCCTGATGGCGCTGACCATCGGCACCGGTTTCGTCGTCGACGATGCCATCGTCATGATCGAAAACATCGTCCGCAATCTCGAACAAGGCAAGAATCGGCTCGACGCCGCTCTGGACGGCGCCCGTGAGATCGGCTTCACGGTCGTGTCGCTGACCTTCTCGCTCATCGCGGTTTTCATTCCGCTCTTGTTCATGACCGGCCTCGTCGGCCGCATGTTCCGCGAATTCGCCTTGACGCTGACCATCGCCGTCGTCGTCTCAGCCATCATCTCTCTGACCATCACGCCGATGTTGTCGGCCAAACTCCTGAAGGCGGAGGGCCATGACGAAAAGCACAACGCCTTCGTGCGCCTGGTCGAAGCACCCTTGGAGTGGATGGCGAATGTTTACGAGCGCACCCTCGACCGCGCGCTGCACCATCAGCCGCTGATCATCCTGATCACGTTGGCGACCCTGGCGCTCACCGTCTATCTCTACGCGGCGATGCCGAAGGGCTTCATTCCGACCCAGGATACCGGCCTGATCAGCGCCGTGCTGGAAGCCGCCCCCGACGCCTCCTTCCGCGAGATGACCGACCTGCAGACCAACGTCGCCCGCCGGCTGCGCGATGATAAGGACGTCGCCGATGTCGTCTCAGTGCTCGGCATCGGCCCGCTGAACGCCACGGGGAACACTGGCCGGCTGACCATCGTGCTCCACCCGAAGGACGAGCGAACAAGTACGGCGGCCGAAATCGCCGCGCGTCTGCGCGCTGCCGTCACCGAAGTGCCCGGCGCCAATATCTATCTCGAGCCGGTGCAGGACATTCAGATTTCGACCCGCAGCAGCCGCTCGCAATATCAATATACATTGTCCGGCGCCGATCCGGTCGAGGTCGACCGCTGGAGCCAGCGCCTGCTCGCCGAACTGCGCAACGATCCGATCATCCGCAACCCCGCCAATGAAAGTCAGGATGGCGGCTTGCGGGCGTTCGTCGACATCGATCGCGAGAAGGCCGGCCGTCTTGGCATTTCCATCCAATCGATCGCCGACACCTTGAACAGCGCCTTCGGCCAGCGGCAGATTTCAACGATCTATGGCCAGGCCAACCAATATCGCGTCATTCTTGAAGCCGCTCCGGCGTATCAGGACGACCCCTCTTCGCTGTCGCGCCTCTATGTCGCCGGCGTCGGCGGCGTGCAGGTGCCGCTCGACAGCTTCACCCGGATCGTGCGTACCACGGCTCCGCTGCTGATCGCCCATCAGGATCAATTCCCGGCGTCCACCCTCAGTTTCAACCTGCGTCCAGGCGCCTCGCTCGGGGATGCGGTCAATGCGGTGGAACGGGCCCAACGCGCCATCGACCTGCCGACGAATATTTCGGCGAGCTTCCATGCCGACGCGGCCGAATTCCAGCGCGCGCTCTCCAACCAACCGTGGCTGATCCTCGCGGCGGTGATCTCGATCTACATCGTGCTCGGCGTGCTCTACGAAAGCCTGGCGCATCCCTTCACGATTTTGACGACCCTGCCCTCGGCCGGTGTCGGTGCCTTGCTGGCGCTGAACCTGATGGGACACGACCTTTCGGTGATCGCCTTGATCGGCATCGTGCTGCTGATGGGCATCGTCAAGAAAAACGCGATCATGATGATCGACTTCGCCATCTCGGCCGAGCGCGAACAAGGGATGTCGCCGACCGAAGCGATCGTGCGCGCCTGCAAGCTGCGTTTTCGCCCGATCATGATGACCACTTTGGCCGCTTTGCTCGGCGCCATACCGCTGGCCATCGACACGGGTATCGGCAGCGAATTGCGCGTGCCACTCGGCGTTTCCATTATCGGCGGCCTGCTGCTCAGCCAATTGCTGACGCTTTACACCACGCCCGTGGTTTATCTGGCGGTGGAGCGCCTGCGTCTGCGCCTCGGCGGCAGCCGCAAGATCAGTGCCGAGACGGCGCTGGCGGAAGCGCGCAAGGGCGAGGCCGCACCATGAGCTCTCTCAACCCGTCGGCCCTGTTCATCGCCCGCCCCATCGGAACATCGCTGCTCGCGGCTGCCGTGATGATCGCCGGCCTCGTCGCTTATGCCTTTCTGCCGGTCGCCAGTCTGCCGTCGATCGAATTTCCCACCGTCGTCGTCTCCGCCAGCCGGCCGGGTGCCGATCCCGAAACCATGGCCTCCTCGGTCGCGGCACCCTTGGAGCGTGCCCTGGGCTCGATCGCAGGCGTCAGCGAGATCACCTCGACCAGCGCGCTTGGTTCCTCCAACGTCATCATTCAGTTCGATCTCAACCGGAAGATCGAGAGCGCCGCGCGCGACGTGCAGGCGGCACTCAATGCCGCCGCGACCAATCTGCCATCCGATCTGCCGGCCTTCCCGCGCATGCGCAAGTTCAACCCGGCATCTCGGCCAGTGCTGATCCTGGCGATGACCTCAAGCAATTTGCCCTCGTCAGCGCTGTATGACGTCGCCGACACATTGGTCGCCCAGCGCATCGCGCAGGTGCGCGGCGTCGGCGAAGTCACGGTCAGCGGCGCTGAACAACCGGCGATCCGTGTCCGCGCCGACCCTGCCCGCCTCGCCGCCATGGGAATCGGGCTCGACGATATCCGTACCGCCATCGTCAGCGCCTCCGTCACTTCCCCGCTTGGCGCTTTCGACAGCGAAGGCCGGGCGGAAACATTGGGGATGGCCGGTCAGCTCGAGACGAGCGAGGAATATGCCCGCATCCCCATCCGTTCGCAGAACGGCCGCATGGTGATGGTCGGCGATGTCGCCACCGTAACCCCCGGCGTTCGTAACAGCCGCACCGCCGGCTGGTACAACGGCCAGCCGGCGGTCATCATCAATGTCACCAAGGAAGCGACCGCCAACATCATCGATACGATCGACGGCGTGAAGGAGGTTCTGCCGGAACTGCGCAAATGGATGCCGGCGGGCGTCAATTTCTCGATCATGTCGGATCGTTCGACCACCATTCGAGCATCGATCCTCGATTTGCAGATGACATTGGCCATCTCCATCGGGCTGGTGATGATGGTGGTGTTCCTGTTTCTGCGGCGCGTATCCTCCACCGCTGCGGCCGCCGTGGCCGTGCCGCTGTCGCTCGCAGGCACTTTCGGCGCCATGTGGTTCTGCGGCTTTTCCGTCGACAACCTGTCCTTGATGGCGATCACAGTGGCGGTTGGTTTCGTCGTCGACGATGCCATCGTCATGATCGAGAACATCCATCGCAATATGGAAGCCGGGATGGGGCGGCTCCAGGCGGCTCTCGCCGGCACCGGACAGATCGGCTTCACCATCGTCTCGATCAGCCTGTCGCTGATCGCCGCGTTCATCCCCCTCCTGTTCATGGGCGGAATTCCCGGCCGCCTGTTCCGCGAATTCTCGCTGACCCTGACCTTCGCCATCATCGTTTCGATGATCGTGTCGCTGACGGTCACGCCCATGCTCTGCGCCCATACCATGCCGCCGGTCCATGGTCAGCGCGGACGCATCGATCAGGCCATGGAAGACTTCTTCGCCTGGATCCTGCGGGCCTACGAACGCAGCCTGCGCTTCGCCCTGGGCTATCCGATCACTGGACTGCTGATTTTCCTGGCGGTGATCGTTCTCACCGTCGATCTCTATCGTACGACACCCAAAGGCTGGTTCGCGCAGGATGACACAGGCTTGCTCGCCGGTTGGACCAGCGCGTCGGACGATTCGTCCTTCGAGGCGACGCTCGCCTTGCAACAACGGGTCACGGACATCATCCGCGCCGATCCCGCCGTTGAGGCCGTTGCGTCCTTCATCGGCACCGGCAGTTCGGTCAGCTCCGGTCGCATGAATATTTCGGTGCGCACGAGCGGACCCAACAGCGCCTCGTCGCAAGCGGTGATCGCCCGACTGCGCCCGCAACTCGCGCGGGTCGTCGGCATGCAAACCTTCCTCGTCGCCCAGCAGGACGTGCGCATGGGCGGGCGGCAAGGACGCTCGACCTATCAATTCACATTATGGAGCAGCGATCTTTCTGGGCTTGATCGCGCCGCCGAACAGGTGCTGGAGAAATTGCGCCGCACACCGCAATTGGTCGATGTCGAAAGCGACCGCGACGATGGCGGCTTACAGGCGAATATCGTCGTCGACCGGACGGCGGCTTCGCGCCTGGGCGTCAACATTCAAAGCATCACGGCCGCCCTGTCCAATGCCTTCAGCCAGCGCCAGATCGCGACGATCTACACCGAGCGCAACCAATATAAGGTCATCCTGGAGGTCACGCCGACACGGCAACGCGACCCCACCGACATCACGGGCATCTATGTGCCCGGCGCCAACAACACCCAGGTGCCACTCTCGGCGGTCGCCAGCATCCAGCGGGGCGAGACGGCACTTTCCGTCAATCATCAAGGCCCCTTCCCGGCGATCACCATCACCTATGACCTGGCCTCTGGCATAACACTGGATGAGGGCACTCGCGTGCTGCGCCAAGCGGTCGCCGATCTCCACCTGCCCGACACGATCACCGCCGATTTCGCCGGCGATGCGAAAGCCTTCCGCGAAAATCAGCAAAGCCAGATCTGGCTCATCGTCGCCGCTTTGATCTGCGTCTACATCGTGCTGGGCATTCTCTACGAAAGCCTCATTCACCCACTGACCATCATTTCCACCCTACCGTCGGCGGGGCTTGGCGCCCTGCTGGCGCTGAACGTGACGAAGACGGAGCTGTCACTCGTCGCCTTCATCGCCATCATCATGCTCATCGGCATCGTCAAGAAGAACGGCATCATGATGGTTGATTTCGCCATCGCCGCACGCCGCGCGCGCGATCTCACACCCGCCGAAGCCGTCATCGAAGCCTGTCGGGAGCGTTTCCGCCCCATTCTCATGACCACGATGGCCGCCATGCTCGGCGCTCTGCCGTTGGCCCTCGGCCATGGTCCCGGTTCTGAGCTGCGCCGGCCACTCGGCATCGCCATCGTAGGCGGCCTGCTCGTCTCGCAACTGCTGACGCTCTATTCGACCCCCTTGATCTATATGCTGATGAGCCGTTTCGAACGCGGCAATCGCGAAAGCTTGCTGCAAAAGGCCGCCTTGTCCGATCGGCCCGCAACATAAGATCGTTAACGTCACCGGCGCGCGATTTGCTCGGTGCGAGGAACGGCGGTTGGCATTTCTGAACGGGCACATCTGTCTGTGCCAATTCAGAACATTCGCTATGTCGCCGAACGGAACTGGACCGATGCGAAACATGAAGCCCCTGTCACGCCGCATGTTGCTGGCTTCAGCAGCCGGGGCGGCTTGCGTCGGCACTTTGCCATTCATCGGCATCGGGACACCCGTATCGTCGGCCCCTGCGGCTGCACCGCGCCTGCGCCGCGGCGGATCGATCCATACGATGATGAACTGGGCCGACGTCGAGCCCAATAATGCGCAGCGCTATGCCTGGCCGCCCTTCGGCGCCAGCCATTTCAACACCAGCCCGGAACTGCTGCGCGCCTTCCGCCAAAGCGGCCTCGATCATATCCGCTTGACCGTCGACCCCGGCCCTTTTCTGCAGGCTGATCCGGCGCAGTTGCGACAGGTGAACCAGATCCTGCTGCAACGGTGCAAACAAATCCTGGCCGAGGATCTGCAAGTGGTCGTCGACTTTCATCCCACCCAGCAGGTCGAACGTTTCGCGCCCGAACGTATCGTCGGCAACGAAACCAGCGCCTTGTTCAAGGCCTATGTCGCGGTCCTCGCTTCCGTGGCGGACGCCATGCGGGAGCTCGATCCGAGCCGCGTTGCCCTCGAAGTGATGAACGAACCGCCTTATGGCTATGACGGTTTCACCGCAGCTCGCTGGCGGCGCATGCTCGGTGCGATGCACAGCGCCGTCCGCCAGGCCAATCCGGCCCTTCCCCTAGTGCTCTCCGGCGCCGCCGGCGGCGGCATCACGGGGCTCCTGTCGCTGGAGCCGGCCAGCTTCAACGACACCAACCTGTTCTGGAGCTTCCACTACTACGACCCGCATGTGTTCACTCACCAGGGCGTCGTGACCTCTCAGTCCAACATGCTTTACTTCCGCTATCTCTCCGGCCTCGCATGGCCGGCGGAGCGCACCAACGTTCAGGCGGTCACTGCCTTGATCGCCGCCAAAATCGACGTCGATCCGAATCCGCCCATCGCCGACCGTGAACTCTTGAAGAAGCAGGCGATCGAGGCAGTCGAACAATACGACAAATCGAAATTCTCCGAGGAACGCATCAAAACCGATTTCGGCAAGGTCGAGGCCTGGGCAAGCGAAAACAGCGTGCCGCCTGAGCGCATCTATCTTGGCGAATTCGGCATCATGCGCGAAACGGTCGATCAACCTGGCGCTAAGGCCTATGATCGTGAAGCCTGGATGCGCTCGATTCGAATCTCCGCGGAACGCCGTGGGTTTGGCTGGGCCCTATGGGATATCAATGACACGCAGATGGGCCTCGTCGAGCGGCGCAATGCCCTGCCCTTGCATGACGGCACGCTCAATGCGCTCGGCTTGACCGTGCGACCGCGGCCTCAAACCACGCCGTAGCGCCGATAGATCGCCAGGATGGCATTGACGAAAACAGGCACGGTGAAGCGTTCTTCATAAAGCTTCCGCGACTGCTCCTGCATGCCAGCAAGTGTCATCGGCTCCTGCGTGAGCTGTTTGATCACCGCCACGATGGCGGCTGGATCATGCGGCACCAGGAAGCCGTTGACGCCCTCGTGAACCACTTCCGCCACCGCGCCGATCTTCGTTGCGATCAAAGCGTTGCCGGCGCAAGCGCCCTCGATGAGAGACAAAGGCAAAGCCTCGGCCCGAGACGGCAGAATGACCACGTCCGCCTGCTGCATCAACTGATGCACCTCCGGCAGGCTCAACCATCCCCTTATATCCAGGCGTTCGCTGATCCCAGCTTCGGCAATGGCGGCCTCATAGGGCTGCATCGATCCATTGCCGGCAATCGTGCACTCCCAATCGTCGGATTTGAGTTGCGCCAGCGCCGAAATGAGAAGGTCCACCCCCTTGCGATTGCCGATCTCGCCACAGAACAACAGAGACAAGACCCCATCGTAGAGACGTGGAATTGTCGCATCGGCACGAATGTCGGGCACGCCATTATAGATGACTTCGATGCGGCTGTTCTCGACCCGCAGTGCATCCCTGAACGGTTTACGGAACGCCTCGCCCAGCACGATGACGCTATCGGAACCTCGCGCCAGACGACCAAGAGCCCGCAACCACAGCGGGTTCCGCGCGATCGTTTCATCGCTGATCATGCCATGGAAATGAATGACATAGGGCACACCGAGCAACCGTGCCACAGCCCCGAACGCCTGTTTGCGTAACGCGCTGCCGTCGGTCGAAACATGAATGTGAACGAGGCCGTAGCTACGCGTCGCCAGCAGCCAAGTGAAACGTACCAGCGCCAAAACGAAATGCGGCACCCAGCGCCATCCCTTCGCCTCACCGCGCGCGCCGATGAGGTCGAAGATCATAGGCTGACCTCTCTCGCGCAGATCGTCGAGAAAATAGAACAACAGGCGATCGATCCCGCCCTGCCCAAAAAGGCCAACGGGCGAGATGATAAGCAGGCGCTTCTGCGAAACGGATCCGGTTTCGGTCATGAATTCTCAGTCGCGGCAAATGAAACGGCGATCATACATCCCTCTTCGCCGATGTCACCGGCCAGCACAATACGTTGCGTTTCCCGCAATACACCGAATTGCGGCGCATAGGTTCCCTGCTCCACACGAGCGGTTAACGACGCCGGCAAGCGGATCGATGCAAGAGGACGTCCCTCGCGCGACAACACCACGGCCGCATCGACGATTTTCGCCGCGACATCTTCGGCAAGCAGGAAGTTCCACGTAGCGGCGAGCGGCGTCCGCGCACCGATCAACCGATCCTGAATGACGAAACCAGCGTCGTTGCGGGCGATCCGCCGCGCGTGACGCACGCCAAAGGCGCTCAGATAGCCGTCATGCGCGCCTTCCACCGCCCAGGCTTGCGGCGACGTGAACAGGACTTCGGTCTTGGCGATATTTTTCCACGAGAACGCACTCGAAGGCTCGCTCTGCGACCGGCCTTGTATGGACAATGTATTGTGCGCCAGGGAGCGTCGCAGCTCATGCCGCGTCTCGCGTCCGGAATGATAGAGCCAGGTGCCGGCATCGATGAACAACGGCTGGCCATCGACATTGAGCCAAAGCGCCAGCGCATCGGCGTGGCCATGAGCAGCGAGCGACAGATAGCCGAGCGGCCCGCGATCGAAGATCAGGTGATATCGATGATCCACCGCTTCGTCGCGAACGACGGCATAGCCGCCCGCCGCAAAGTCCTTGAACGAGCGGCGCGATGCCCGCGCCACGGCATCAGGCGCACCGAACAGGGCTTCGCGCAGATAGCCCGGCGCCACGCATGACGAACTCGCCTCCCCGAGCAGCCCGGCCATCGCATGAACGATCGAAGCCACATAAAGCGGCTCCGGCACCCCTGAGCAGGTTACGACCCGGCCTTCATCGTCATCGCCGATCGCCGGTACCTGCCCGACATCGTCCTGCAAGGCGGCCAGAAAAGCCGCACCGCGCCGCAGCCGTTCGTCGACACCGGCCAGCGGCCGGCTAAGCGCGCGTGCCACGAGCTGACCCAGCGCCAGCATTTCCATGGTGAAGCCTTGATAGGTCGGCGATTGTTCGGCGCCGACGCCATCCGGCAGGATCTGCAGTTCGGCTTCCGTCTCCAGAATGTGCCGGCCTTCCCGCGTATAGGCTCTCGCCTGCTGGGACCCGGGCAAAACCAAACCCGCCAAGAGCAGGCCAAGCCCTTCGGCCACCCGATGATTGTTGGCCGAGGAATAGAGCGAGGGAAAGCGCGCCAGCCAGATGGCATGCGCCGTCAGGAAGCGCAGCAGCTCCGAACGATATTCGGGCCGTGCGGCCGCGGCGCCATCACTGGCGATCAACAAAGTGACCGAGACGATGCGCAGCGCGATCTCGATACCCGATGTCCAGTGGACGCCCCGCCACGGCGGATTAGCCGCCATCCAGGAGCGCACCCAGGCCATCCCGTCTTCGAACGCGCCGGCCTCGCCATGAGCCGCCCGCACCGCCAGCCAATGCAAGGCCTGGAGCCGCGCCGGCTCCCAGACGAATTTAACGTCACCGTAGCGGCGCTGCTCGTCGGGGACGGCGCTGGTAGAGCGCACGTCGATGTCAAAAGCCGCCTGCTCCGCCCCGGGCCAGGACCGTTCCGATATGGGATCGAAAAACCATAGGTTTTCGCGCGGACGCGCGCCGTCAAAGTGAGCAGAGGGCCAGCGGCGCCCCAAGGCCTGCGCCGGATCGAAGCCAGCGCCGCACGACAAAGGAACCCGACGCAGCCGCGCCCGCAGGTCACTCAGATCAGCGAAGGCGCCGGAAAAATCAGCGGAAATCGCCTCCCAGCCACGCTTTTCAGCCCGAAATCGCGATTTCCGGCCCAATTCCACGACGCGATGGCCGATCTCCGGCACACTCATCGTCGACAGACGCGCGCCATACCAACGCAACCGCTCCAACATCGGCCCCAGTCCTCACCCCAAGTCCTCATCAGGGCCAGAAAGGGCCTGCTTTCTGAGATCGTAGAAGCATTCTGTAAATGAGAGGTATGGCACAACACTTGGAATAAAAAATGTGGTCATCACGCCGTGTCCCATTTTGGGACAAGGTCTCTGGAACAGGGTGTGCGCAAAGACGAAGGTAGATGGATCTACCAACGCCGATCGACCATGCCTCAGCCAAAGAAGCCGAGTACGGGCAAGTACGGGATATAGGCATGTGTGGAATTGCGGGATTGGCGCTGCGCAAACCGGATTCGGGGCTACGCGACAAATTTGTCCGCCTGTCTCTCGAACATCTGGCGCTGCGCGGCCCTGACGCGCACGGACATGAGACCTATCACCCGTTACCGGACGTCGCGGTCGATCTGATCCACACGCGCCTCTCCATCATCGATCTTTCCGGCGGCGCTCAGCCGATGGCGGATGCCCAAGGCGCGATCGTCTTCAATGGCGAGATTTACAATTTCCGTGAGCAGCGCGATCCAGCCTTCAGCTATCGCACCACGTCGGATACGGAAGTCCTGCTGCATGCGCTCGGTGCCGGTGGCCTGCCGGCGCTCAACCGCATGGAAGGCATGTTTGCCTTCGGCTATCTCGATCAAACCCGCAAACGCCTCATCATCGCCCGCGACGAATTCGGCATCAAGCCGGTTTATTTCTACAAGGACGACGAACGTTTCGCCTTCGCCTCGACCCTGCCGCCGCTGATGGCGCTGTCGAAGAAGGAGATCAATCCGGATTCGCTCGTCGAATATTACACTTCGCGCGGCATGCGTTCGTCGCACACCATTTTCAAGGATGTAATCGAGGTCGCCCCCGGCTACGCCTTCGTGCTCGATCTCGAAACCTGGACGTTGGAAAGCCTGAAATGGGCCGAGCCGCGCCGCCTCGATCCGGTGCGCGGCACCGAGACCGAACTGCTTGACCAGCTCGAACAGATCCTCGACGCGTCGGTGAAACGCCACCTGATTTCTGACGTGCCGGTCGCGGCCCTGCTTTCCGGCGGCATCGATTCCAGCCTGATGACCGCTTTCGCCGCGCGCCATACCGATCATCTCGCCGCCTTCACCATCGGTTTTCGCGACAAGACCTATGACGAAAGCCAGCACGCCGCCGCCGTGGCACAGCGCTACGGTCTGCGCCACCACGTCATGTATTGCGAGGATGACGAATTCATCGGTTTGATCGCCGACTGGCCGCTCATCATGGATGATGCGGTCGCCAATCCCTCCACCGTCCTGCTCTATGCCCTGTCGCGCTTTGCCCGCGAGGCTGGCTACAAGGTTCTATTGGCCGGCGAAGGCGCCGACGAGTTTTTCGGCGGCTATCATCAGCAATGGCGTTTCGCCATGGCACGCAAGCTCAATCCGGCGGCACGCCACTTCCCGGTCATCGCCCAGGGCTTGGAAAAACTCGCGCCCCATCGCACGCGCCTCGTCCATGCGGCACGGCTCGCCACCGGCGACTGCGCCTTCCACGGCACCAGCATGATCGTCGAGCCTTGGCTGGCGCCAGAACTGTTCGCGGTTCCCGTGGGCGAAGCACCCTTCGCCAAATCCCTGAGCGAAGCTCTGCTGCTCGACCAAGGCTATCGTTTGCCCGACGACATGCTCACCGCCGCCGATCGCGCCACCATGCATGCGTCGGTCGAAGCACGGGTGCCCTTCGTCACCCGCACGGTCGCCAATTTCGCCGCCGGCCTCGAAGATCGCCACCTGATCAATGGCTTCTCGCAAAAGGTCATCCTGAAGAAGCTGGCCCGCCGCCACATCCCCGCCTCCTGCATCGATCGGCGCAAGGTCGGCTTCGACTTGCCGCTGTCACGCTGGTTCCGCACGTCGCTGAAGGAGCGGCTGCTGGACGCTCTCGCCAGCACGTGGCAGCGTGACTATTTCCGCCCCGGTGCCCTCGACAAAATGATCGATTGGCATCTCAGCGGCCGCACCAATATTCCGGACAAATTGTGGGCTTTCTATCTGCTCGAACATAACGTCCGCGCTTTGCGGGCCATCTCGTGAGCGACATGAGCATTATCGACACGCTGAAACATACAGCGCTTACCGACCGGCTCCTGCGCCGCCCGCCAGGTCTCTATGACTATGCGCGCCGCACCATCGCGCGTGTGTCCGCCCTCGCACCGGACGAACTCGCGACCTGGCGCGAAACCCGCCTGGCTGCCATTCTGTCCCGCGCACATTCTTTGCCTGGCTATGCGCAAGCACCGGCCAGCACCCGCCTGTCGGATTGGCCGATCCTGACCAAACCGCAACTCATCGGCCGCGAAAAGCTCTTCGCCACCCGTGGCGTCCTGCCCCGAGCCGCCGGTGCGACGGGCGGCACCACCGGCCAGCCCATGCAGGTCACGCGCACCGCCGCTGGCGTTGTCTTTGAACAAGCGACCATCGACAGGCTATGCCGTGAGGCCGGTGCCGAGTGCGCACTCTCGCGGGTGGCTGTCCTGCGTGGCGATTCCATCAAAGATCCCGCCGACATGTCGCCGCCTTTCTGGGTTGATGAAGGCCGCCGCAAACGGCTTTTCTCGGCGCATCATCTCAATCGGGAGAACATCAGCGCTTATGTGAAGGCGCTGCATGATTTCGCGCCCGATATTCTCTTCTGCTATCCGTCTTCTCTCGGTGCGCTGCTGCATGCGCTACCGATCGATGCGGGCCTGCATATTCCGGTCATCTTCGTCTCCTCGGAAACGCTTTCGCCAGCCACCGCCGAATTGGCGCGTGAAATGCTCGGCGCCCGCATCGTCAACTACTACGGCCATGCCGAGCGTATCGTCGCAGCCGCCGACATCGACAACCAGGGCTGCCGCTTCCTGTCCTTCTACGGTCATGTCGAACTGATCCCGGATGGCGAAGGCCTGGCGCGCATCATCGCCACCTCGCTGTGGGATCATGGTCAGATTTTCATCCGCTATGACACGGGCGACCGCGTCCGCGTGCCAAGCCACGATCCCGACGTACTCGGGCAGATCGCCACCGGACAGCAAGCCTTCGATGGGATCGATGGACGCAGCAGCGAATATATCGACCTGCCGAACGGCCGGCGCATCATCGGCCTCAACCATATTCAACGCGGCGTACGTGGCGCCGCCTCGATCCAGCTTCACTATGTCCAGGACGAAGGTCTGACCCTCTATATCGCGCCGACCGAGGGCTATGGCCCCGCCACCATCTCCGCGATCAAGGGCAATCTCTCCTTGAAACTACCCCCCGAGATTCCGGCACGTTTTGTGCTGGTTAATGGGCCTGTACGAGAGCCCAACGGAAAAGCACCCCTGCTGCTGCGCCGCCCCGTTATCCAAAATGGTCAGTGCCAGGGACCGGAGTTGATCTAAATGAATGCCAGTTCCGCTGATATCTATGCGATTTCTGCCGAAGAGTGGGAACGCATCGAGCGCGAAGAGCATGACCGTGTCTATGACGGCATGATGCCCTTCGGCCTCCGCACGCGCCGGATCGATCCAGCCCATGTGCTGAAATGGGAAGACTATTGTTTCAAACCGGGCGCCCGTCCCGATCGTGGTCATCGCACGCGCCGCGTGTTCGAGCTGATGGACATCGATCATCTCAAGGGCAAGAAGGTTCTCGATGTCGGCTGCGGCATCGGTCAGTATGGCGTGTTCTTCGCGCTGAAGGGCGCCGAGGTGCGCGGCTTTGACCTCTCTCCCGTTGGCGTCGAAGCCGGCAATGCGCTCGCGCGCGAGAACGGCGTCGCCGACACCTGCCAGTTCCAGGTCGCGAATGCCACGGCCATGCCCTATGCGGACGAAGAATTCGACATCGTCCTTTTCCACGAAGTGCTGCACCACGCCATCAAATATCCCGGCGTGCGCGAGGAAGCCCTGCGCGTGCTGAAGCCCGGCGGCAAAGTGATCATCAGCGAGACGCTGCGCGGCAATGCCGTGCTCGACCTGTTGCGCAAGATCAGCATGCGCGGCGAGGAAGCCAAGGGCGACGTCATTCTCGAGCCGGCCGATATTGCCGGCTTCGCCCAAGGTTTCCGCAATTATCGCCTCGAACAGATGTCGCTTCTGTTCATGGGCAAGCGCATCGTTCAGGCCCACACCGGCAATCCGGTGGTGCGCGCCGGCTTGCGTGCCTTGAAGGGGACTGACGATGTTCTGCTCGGCGCCTTTCCTGGCCTGCGCCAGTACTGCGGCGAATGCGTCGCGGTGATGGAGAAATAGGATATGCGCACCACGGTTCTCAATTGTCCGGTCGATATCCTGACCCTGGACGAGACGGTCAACGTCGCAACGGCGGCCATGCGCGAACGCAAGCCCATGCAGCACGTGGCGCTGAACGTCGCCAAACTCGTCTCGGCCCGGACCAACGAGGAACTCGATCGCGACGTGCGCCAAGCCGATCTGATCGGCATTGACGGCGCCGGCATCGCGCTTGCGCTCCGGCTCGCCGGCCATCGCAACGTCCCGCGCGTCACCGGCGTCGATCTCTTCGACCATCTGATGGCGACCTGCGCCGCGCAGGGTTTCCGTCCCTATCTGCTCGGCGCGACCGAGGAAGTGCTCTCCGAAGCCTGCCGCCGCATCGAAGCCCTCCACCCCGGCTTGCAGATCGCCGGTCGTCAAAATGGCTATTTCAAAGGCCGGGAACGCGAAATCGTCGATGCGATCAAGGCAGCCAAGCCCGACTGCCTGTTTCTGGCCATGCCAACCCCGATGAAGGAACGTTTCATGGCCGCTTATCGGGCCGAACTGAACGTGCCTTTCGTCATGGGTATTGGCGGCACCCTCGATGTGGCCGCGGGTTTCGTCCAGCGTGCGCCCATGGCCTGGCAGAAGTCCGGCTTCGAATGGCTTTACCGGCTCCTGCAGGAGCCAAGACGCATGTGGAAACGTTACCTCAGCACCAATACGATCTTCGCTGGCCTGCTCTTGAAGGATATGATCAGGCGCATGCTGGCGCGGTCCCGCTCCGGCCCCACCTTGCCGAATGTAGGAGGCAAGCCCGCCCCGCGTGGCTGACCATGACAATGGCGCTTACCTCAGGCCGCCAAAGTTTGTTCGAACGCATCGAACGCGTTCAATACCTGTTCACGCTGTCAGGCAGCGTGAGCTCGCGGCTGGCTACGCTCGCGGTTCTCATTCTGCTGCCCTCCTATATCGGCCTGCACAATTACGGTCTGTTCGCCCTCGTCATCACGCTGGGTGAAATCATCGAAATGACGGCCGCGAACTGGTTCCGGCTGCTGCTCATCCGCCAGTCCGTCCAAAGCGCCCCCGCCGCTCCAGCGATCCCAACGACCCGCTTCAGCTTCTCGGCCCTGGCCATCGGCACGACCCTACTCAGCATCATTGCCGCTTGCATCATCTCACCCTTCATGCCGGACGCGCCGGATTTCGAACTGAGCGTGGCAGTCTCGGTCTATGTGGTGAATTTCGCCATTCTGCGCCTGGTGCTTACCCTCCTGCAGGCGCTCAACCGGCAGGGGCTGTTTGGCCTCGTCGAAAGCATTCGTGGCGTGGCCATGCTGATTCTGGTGTTCGGCACCGTTCTCGGCGGCTGGGGCAATTTCTTCCACACCGCCCTCGCCTTTTCCTTCGCCGCCGGGCTTTCGATTCTGATCTCCCTGCCGGTGCTCGGCGGTAGTTTCGATCAGATCCTCTCGAAACATCTCGCCGCCGGCACATTCAAAGCCATCGCCATCCCCACCATTCTCGTCACCGCACTGACCTTCCAGTTCGGCTGGGTCGATCGCCTGATCCTGCAAACCTGGCTTGGCCCGACCATGGTCGGCCTCTATGTGGCGGCGACCGCCGTGGCGCGCCAGCCGGTCGACCTCGTGCTGTTCGCGCTCAATCAGCAGGCCTTCCCCGCGCTCCTGTCACAAGACCGTGGTGGCGAAGGCGACCGCAAGATCGCCGGCTATCTGGTTGCCAGTTGCATCCTCGGTTTCGGCGCGGCCGGCGCTTGTATCGTACTGGCGCGGCCCATCGTCGAATGCGTGCTCCCGAGCTTCGATCATATCCTGGCCGCGCAACTCATCGGCCCCATTGCCATCGGCGCCGTGGCATTGGGCATCAAACACGTGGTCTTCGACAATATTTTCCACGCCTATGGCCGCAACTGGCTCCTGCTCGCCTATCTGGCCGGCGTCTCGCTCGCAACGCTCGCCCTGTCGATCACTTTGGTAAAACTTTACGGCCCTGCCGGCGCCGCCATTTCGTTCATGATCGGCAGTTGCGCCGCGGCCCTGGTCTCGGCTCTCGTCTCGCGCGCCTTGTGGCCATTCAAAATCCCGGTGCAATCGATCCTGCGCGTCCTCGCCTGTGCTTTCCTCGCCGCCGCCATCGTGACCGCGGCGCTTTCGCTGCTGCCGCACAATGCCTGGCTCCAACTCATTGCCGGCGGCGTCATTTACGGCGGCACGTATTTCGCTCTGCTGGTGGCCATCGTCCGCTTTGATTTGCGCCGTTTCATCAACGCGCCATGGGAACAGCACCTGTTCGCCGGACAGCAGCCATGAGGCCGGCGCTCGCCGAAAATCGCCCTGCCGCCATCAGCCTATCGAAGTCCGACACGCGGCAGCTCATTCTCATCAATCATCTTGTCGAACCGGCGGGCCAGATCACCGGCATCACCCGCTATGCCTTCGGGTTGATCGAAGCTCTGCTCGATCGCGGCACCTATCGTTACGCACTGGCTTCCGCTTTCACTGCCGAACAATTGCCGGCACCGATCGCATCACGCCTGGAACGGATTCTAACGTTTCCCCATGTGGCAGCGACGCCGCTCAATTACATCCGCCAACGCACCGTGTTGCGTGAAGCCGTAACGACGACACGAGCGAGCCTCGTCTATGCGATGAATCCGATGTGCCCACCGGCCTCGGTTCCGACAGTCATCACCGCGCACGATCTCTACATGAAGACCCTGCCGCACATGTACGAGCGGCGCCACCGCCTGTGGTGGTCCCTCTTCTTCGGTCTGGCCACCCGAGGTGCCGCCGCAGTCGCCTGCGTGTCGCGCAACACCGAGAATGACGTCTGCCGGTTTCATCCCAACGCGGCTAACAAGACACGGCTGGTCCCCGGGGCCGGCGTGATGGCACATTTCAGCCCGCAGGCGCCGCTGCCGCCCAACCTCCAGCAGCCCTATGTGCTCCTGCTCGGCAATCTCTCGCCCAACAAGAACGCCGGTATGCTGCTCGCCGCTTTGCAGCAGCTCCGCCAGCGCGGCCAACCCGTTGCCGCCTATCATGTCGGCCGCGACCCTGATCAGGTCCTGGCCAAGGCGCTTGATCTGATCATCCCTCTCGGCGCGGTCGGCGACGCGGAGCTCGATGCCATCCTGACCGGGGCCAGCGCTTTGGTGTCCTGTTCCAGCTACGAGGGCTTTGGCCTCCCCCTGATCGAAGCGCAAGACCGTGGCACCCCGGTCGTCGCGACGAGCATTCCAGCGTTTCGCGAGGTCGCCCCGGAAGGGACGCTTTTCGTCGATTTGGAAGACATCAGCGGCCTGGCCGATGCGATTGGCGCCGTCATAGGCGACGAAGCCCTGCGGAACCGCCTTTCGGCCGCCGGCCGGCAAAATGCTGCCCGTTTTTCCTGGCCCCGCTCGGCGCAAGCCGCAGAAACTGTCATGGCTGAGCTACTCGGCGCAACCGCCCGCCCTGCCGCCGACGCAATTCAAAAATAAAAATTAACCTTTCGGGAATATTAACAACCCATCCCCTGGGCACGCGTAACCATTGGCGTTTCCTCGATAATCGCGGACATCGGCTTCGACCATGGATGACAGATACGGGCCGGCCTATCTGGGTGCGAAGGATTGGTTTCGCACCACTCCGGCCAATGGCGCGTCCATGCGAGCGGTCGCCGCGCCGGCACCTGCACCGGTCTTCGAATTGCGTGAACTGCTCGCCATCCTACGGCAGCGCTGGACGCTGATCGCCTTCTGCGTCGCCGCTCTCGCCATCGCCGCCGGCATTTACGGTCTGACCGCTCAAAAGCGTTACGTCGCCACGACGCAATTGCTGATCGATACACGCGGCCTCAAAGTGGTCGAAGGCGACGTCAACCAGCGCTTCGAGAATGCCGAAACGTTGAATGCGGATCTGGAAAGCCAGATGCGTATTCTCATGTCCACTTCGGTGCTGCGCGCGGTCGTCGATCGCGAACATCTCACCAATGATCCCGATTTCGTCCCGCGTCCGGGCCTGCTCGGTCGTCTGCGGGCCATGGTTCTCGGCCGGCCCGCGGGCTCCGCCGAACCGGAAGCCACGGCTGCTGGCGTTCTCGAACGGGCGCTGACTGTCCGACGTTCCGAACGCAGCTTCGTCGTCGATATTTCCGTTGCCGCCAGCACGCCGGCGAAAGCGGCGCGCCTCGCACAAGCCGTGGCAGAGGGCTATATCGACGAACAGGCCAATACCCGCCAACTCATCACTAAGCGCATCGGCGAGGAAGTGGCAGCCCGCCTGAAGGATCTGCGCACGCAAGTGGAAGCCGCCGAAAAGCGCGTCGAAGATTACAAGGCCAGGAACAATCTCTCGTTCGCCAATGGCAAGCTGACCCTCGATCAGGACGCGACCGAACTCACCACGCAGCTCAACCTCGCGCGTGCTCGCACCGCACGGGCCCGGGCGCGCGTCGATCAGATCCGCGCACTCGGCAATCGGCCGATGCAGGAGTCCGCCGCCGAAGTGCTCGATTCCCCAGCCATCGTGCAATTGCGCCTGCGCCTGGCCGAAGCGCAGCGCCAGGAACAGGAACTGCGCCAGAGTCTTGGCCCACGGCATCCGGAACTGGTAGCGGCGGCGGCCCGCGTCGCCGAAGCCCGGCGCGCCATCGATCAGGAAGTGGCCCGCCGCAAACAGGCCGCCGAACTCGAACTCGCCCAAGCGCTCAACAGCGAAAAGGCGATCAACGTGCAACTCGACAGGACTCGGAAGGAAACCACCGACGCCGGCCAGTCCCTCATCGGCATCCGCGAACTCGAACGCGCCGCCGATGCCAACCGCCGCGTCTACGAACAGTTCCTCGTCCGCGCGCGTGAAATCACCGAACAATCGGGCTTCCAGCCCAATCAGACGCGCATCATTTCCCCCGCCAATGAGCCAGTGTCGCCGACCGGCCTGTCCGTGCCCGTGCTCACCATTCTCGGTGGCATCGCTGGCCTGCCCCTCGGCATCGGCCTCGCTCTGCTAGGCCACTTCTTTGGCCCCGGCGCAACAGGCCCTGCCAGTCCCCGTCCTGCGACGCGGCGCACGGCACCAACCCTTCGTACGTCCGTTCCGACATTCGCCGACATCAACCGCTCGTTCGTGCACAACTATGTAGCGACGCGGAAATTCCAGCGCGCTCTGTCACCGCCGCCGGCCGTGAGCGAGGTTGCCGGTCGTATTCAACGCCTCGCCCCCGACGATCCGCTCCGCATCATCCTTGTTTGCTCGGTGGAAGATGCCGAGATCGGCAGCGAATTCGCTCTGGCGCTGGCCAGCAGTTTCGCGTGGGAAGGGCTCGATGTGATCGCCGTCGATGGCGACGCCACGACCATGGGCCTGTCGCAGCTCAGTGGCATTGTCGGTCAGCCGGGCCTCTACGATCGACTTGAACAAGGCAAGTCCATCGAGGACAGCGTTGAGTGGAAGCGCAACGGCTTACCCCATCTCCTGCCCGCGACCATGGCCGGCGGCAAACCGGTCTCCCGTGACGCGCGGCGCGAACTGGTCGATCGGCTCGAACGGCTCTGCGCCAACGTCAACATGCTGATCGTCGACGCCGGCATCGCTGCGGCGAATCCGTTCATCGGGCTGCTGGCGGAAGCCGCTTCCGACTGTATCGTCGCCGCTGACGTGAACGTCACGAATGCCGAGAAGATCGCCGCCACCTACGACGCCGTCAGCCGTGCCGGCACGTTGAGCCCGCAGTTGGTTTCGGTCTCCGGCGAAAAGCCGAGCACGCCGCCGTCAGCTGAGCTCCCCGCCGTCAGCGCGCAGGTGGACAGCCCGAACACCGATGAGCATGACAAGCATCGCAAAAAGCGATGGTACTTTGGTCGCCAGCGTATTGTTGGTGAGGGCAAGCCCGAGAAAACATAACGTCGCCAGCGGCAAAAGAATGTGCGAGCGCCGGCTCAGCACATAGAGTAGCCAGCCGAACAGCGCCGCAAAAATGATGAAGCCGATCAGGCCGAAATCAAACACGAAGAAGACGATCGCGCTCTCGATGAACTGAATACCCAGCTTGTCGTTGACGATACGCTTCAGCTCAAGAAGGTCGCTGCCAAGCAAGATTTCGCGCCAACTGACATAGTCGAACACACGGTAGATCTCGATGCGCGTTTGGGCGCTGTCGTCGATATAACCACCCTGGAAGCGCGCCAGGAAACCAAGCTCGTTAGCGACGATAAAAATCAACGGCCCGGCAATGATCGCCACCAGCAGGATCGCAATCATCGTCACGCCGGGGCTCATGCCGGAGCGACGCTGCCATGCCGCAAGAACCAGCGAGATCGGGACGACTAGGCTTGTCGCCAGCATGGCCGTGCGCGCGCCCGCGATGAGAATGCCTAAAGCCAAAAGCCCCACGCTGCCGGCTTTGACGAATGAATTGATCGGCAACGAAATGATCAGGACCGCCGTCGCCAGATTGAGCACACCCACCGTCAGCGGCGTGCCGAGAAAGCCCGCCGGGCGAAACTCCGCCGCTTCCAGCGCGGCTGGCACCAACGTTCGCCCCAAACCGAATTCCACCATCATGAAGGCCGAATTGAAGACGATGGCGCCGATGACCAGAAACCCGACCGTCTCGCGCCAACTATGCGGCATGGCATAGAGCAAAACGCCGATCAGCAGGGTCGTGATATAGCTGTCGATGACGTAGCCCGCCGAAGAACCGCGACCGACCAGAATATTGATCGCGCCGATAAGAGCCAGAAAGCCCGCTAACATCAAAAGCGCGCGCACTTCCGAGCGCTCCTGCGGCAGGAAACGCAATCCCACCGAGGCATAGATGACGAAGCCGCACAGGAACATCACATAGACGGCAGGATGGATCTTCTCGATCAGGCTGCCACCCTCGCTGGTGTAGCGCTCGACCAGGTTGAGAATGCCGTCGCCGATCATCACCCGCAAAACGATGGCGACGCAGAAGACAACGAAGGCCCATCGCGCCAGACCGAAAAATCGCGGCAGCTCGCCTTCACGTACTTCGGGCGCAGACCAGTCCGCCGCGCGGCCATGGGCCACGGCTGGTTGTTCCAGCGCTGCGCGTTCAGTCCTCATGTCAAACGTCCTTCCGGGAACGAATCTACCTCTGATTCGCTCCCGGAAACAGTCATGGGAGACGATCAGAAGGCGGCGCGCGGGTCGTGGCGAGCCAGCCGCTGCAGCAGATAGTCGACCTCCGCCCGCGCCTGGGCGGTCAACGCGCTGCCGGGTTTGCGCTGAGCATCGGAAGCGATGGCGCCTCGCTTCATCAGCACATATTTGCGCACCGCCAGGCCCACGCCTTGCTGCTGCTCGTAACGCACCAGCGGCAAATGGGCATCAAAGAGATCATGCGCCTTGTCGCGCTCGCCGGCACGAGCTAGGCGCACCACGTCGACCAGCATGTCGGGAAAGCAATAGCCGGTCATCGCCCCATCGGCCCCGCGATCCATCTCGAAATCGAGGAACAGACCGCCGTTGCCGCACAGGATCGGCGTCCGCCGCATGGAACCATCTTTTTCGAAGCCGCGCAGCGCGCTGATCTTCTCCAACCCTGGCCAATCCTCATGTTTGAGCATGCGGCAGGAGGGATGATCCATGATGATCTGGCGGATGACCTTGGGGGGCATCACCACGCTGAGCAGCAGCGGGTAGTCCTGGATCACGAAAGGCACGTCGGAACCAATCGCCTCCACCGCCTGGCGATAATAGGTGACGATCTGATCGTCGGTCCGCAAATGCGACGGCGGAGCGATCATCACGCCGGCCGCGCCCGCGTCCATCGAGGAACGTGCCAGAGCCCGCATGGCCGCAAAGCCCGGCGCCGAAACGCCGACGATCACCGGAATAGCACCCGCACGCCCGATAACGCCCTTCACCACTGCCATGGATTCGTCGGGATCGAGCTTCGGCGCTTCGCCCATAATGCCGAGAATGGTCAGGCCGGATACGCCGCAGCGCAGATAGAAATCTGTCATCGTGTCGACTGAGGCAAGATCAAGCCGGCCATCGGAGTGAAAGGGCGTCGCCGCGATCGCGTAGACACCATGCGCATTTTGATCAAAAGACATCGAACAAACCTTTGAGACTAAACATTCTGAGACTTCTTCCAGGCGTCATAACGCGCCTTGGTTTCGGCATTCATCGGATAGAGGCCCGGCAGCGTTTCGCCGCGCTCAACCTCGCGCATGATCCACGCCTCCATCCGCTCCTGCTCCGGCCCCGTATCGAGGACGTGGTCGATGAAAGCTTTCGGAATGACCACCGCTCCATCCTTGTCGGCGACGATCACATCGCCCGGAAAAATGGCGACGCCGCCACATCCAATCGGTTCGTTCCAATTGACAAAGGTCAGCCCCTGCACCGAGGACGGCGCTGCCCAACCCTGCGACCAGACCGGCAATCCCGTGCCGTTGACGCCTTCAATGTCGCGGACGACGCCGTCGGTCACCAAGGCAGCAACCTTGCGCTTGGCCATGCGGGCAATGAGGATGTCGCCATAGCAGCCGGCATCGGTCACGCCCAGCGCGTCGATGACGGCAATGTCCCCTTCCTCCATCGCCTCGACCGCGGTCCGCGTCGAAATCGGATTGCCCCAGGATTCGGGGGTCGCCAGGTCCTCCCGCGCCGGGATGAAGCGCAGGGTAAAGGCAGGCCCGACCAACCGTTCCTGATCGGGTTTCAAAGGCTTGGCGCCGCGTATCCAAAGATTCCGCAGGCCTTTTTTCAGCATCACGGTTGTGATGGTCGCGGTCGAAACGCCCTTCAATGTCTTCACGATTTGCGGGTCGAGAGCCATGGGAACTCCGGTGGATCGAACTTCCCCCTCCCATGCGCCATTCAGCCGGGAATGTGAAGGGCATGTGGTAGCGGAGGAGCGCTACCAAACCCTCACCGGCCCGAAGTGCCGTGAAGACGACATAATGTCCGATCCATGATTGAATGCGTCAGCCCGCCAGCGTGGCCTCGCCTGACCGACCTGTGCACATGACAACGTCGCTGGCGACGCCGCTCACGGGAGAGCGTCGATGTTGCTTTCGTTCGCCGATGTTCTGCGTTTACTCGCCGACCATGAGGGCAACTTCCTCATGCTCGACGAGAACATCGTCTCCGTCTGCGCCACCGACTGGTCGCCCATCCTCATCAACGGTACGGTGGTCTATGTGGCCGCCGACATCTTCGACGACTTGCTGCGCTGGGACTATATCGTCGAAGACATTTCGCAAGTGCGCATCGGCCTTTCCGTCTTCCGCCTCACCGAGATCGGACGCGAAGAGGCCGAACGGTAGCGCGCAGTCAAGCCGTTGGACGCATAAGCCCGCGCATCGCCAGCAAGACCAGAATGGCCAACACGGCCGGCACGATCGCCGTCAGAATGATATCGCGCGGCGCCCAGCCAAGCGACATCATCAAGCCACCGAGCGCCGGACCGAAGATCGACCCGACGCGGCCGGCGGCCGAAGCCCAACCGACACCGGTCGTGCGCAAAGCGGATGGATAAAGCGAAACCGCGAGCGCCGCCTGACCGACACAACAGCAGATGAAGCCAGCCCCAAGCCCGGCGATCAAAGGCAAGACCATCGATGGCGTCGCGCCTTTGCTCAAAGCGACGATACAGGCGATGGCGAACACGGAGATGGCGATCAGCAAAGCCTTGATGCCAAACCGCGCCACCAGCAGCATCAAGATCACATTGCCAACCAGGCCGCCCGTACCGAAGGCCGCGGTCGCCAGCGGCGCGAGCGCCGGCTCGAAGCCGAAATCGACCAGCAGGGTGGGAATCCAGAACATCAACGCATAGGCATCGATGAAGACCAGAAAGGCGAACGTCCAGAGCAGGATCGTCGACGTGGCGAGACCATCGCCGAACAGCGCTGCCACCGGATTGCCGGTCTTCGCGCCCTGCGCTTCTTTGGGCAAAACCCAAATGAACAATGGCAGGATCAGCAAGGGCGCAATGCCACCGATGATGAAGATCGACGTCCAGCCATGATCGCGGATCAACGGCAAAGCGATCAAACCGCCGATCACCGAACCCGCCGACAGGCCGGTCGCGACCAGCATGGCCGCCGTCTCCTTGTAGCGCGGCGGCATGATATCGGCGCCGGCGGCCACCGCGATGGGCAGACAACCGCCCAAGCCGACGGCGGTGATCAGACGAATGATCGAAATGGTGACGATGTCGTACGCTAACACTGTCGCCAACGTGCCAAATCCAAAAATCAACACGCTCCATAGCGCCGCTTGGCGCTTACCCCAGCGAGCAGCAACGGGGCCGCTCAACATATAGCCGATCACCGCGCCAACGCTGGTAGCCACGAAAGCTGGCGTGAACGCGGCTGGCGTGAGATTCCAGGCTCGCGACAACACCGGCGCCACGAAGGCGATGGAAGTGGTATCGAGACCATCGAGCGTGACGATGGTGAAACAGACCGCCAATGTCGCAATCTTTTGCGCCTGTGAGGCGGCTTCACCGGTGGGATGTGCAATTGTCTGTTCGGTCATCGATGCCCCTTCCCCTCGCAAATATCAGTTCACGCCGCGTACGGCGTCGCGGCGATCAGCCGGTCGAAATGCATGATGTTTCCTGCCTCGCCATATACTGGCCAAGCGGGCCGATCGGCCGCATCGGGAACGCCTGTTTTGGCAAAATGCGTTAGCGCATCTTGAAAAGCCGCGCTAACGGCTCGCATTTCCTCAAGCGTCGCACCTTTCAGCATCCGAGCATCCCAGCGGCCGAAGTCGCCGAACAGGAAAGGCAGATCGATGCAATGGCAGGCCTCGACGCCGCTCTGCGGTGCCGACCAGTCGAATTGGTAGACGTAGGCTGCCCGCCCTTGACGACGACGGGCGTCAGCCGTGGCCAGGCTCGGCCCGATGAACATATCGGACGCACGAAGATCGCCGAGTGCCGCCAACGAGGAGGCGGGCGCCCGGCTGTTCAAGCGCCGCTGGTAGAGGGTCGCGCCCCGGTCACCAAAGCGCTGCTTAAAGGCCGCACGAACGATCTCATCCACTTCAGCTTTTGGCCTCGGATCGTCGACATAGAAAGCCGCCATTTCCTCGCGCGTCCAGCCGATCATCATATCGCACCACTGGCCAGCGCCTTCGAGCAGCGCCGGCAGCGGATCGCGCGGCATCACATCAGCATCGATGATCGGCACGAAAGGCGGCGAGACATCGCCCGCCGAGCTCGCCGGGCGTCGCAATAAATCGATTTGCGCCTTCAAAATCTCGTCGATCGGCACGTCGCGTAGTTTGGCACCATCGTTCTCGTCCAATCCCAGAGCCTGCAGAAAGGCGCGCCGCAGAGCGGCTACTTTGTCGCCGTCCGGCGCCATCAGCCCGAGCGGCCCGCTCATCACGATGCTTCGCTTGAACAGCTTCTGTCCGGACGCCATCAGAGCCGCGATGCTGTAGGCGCCCGCCGACTGACCGGCCACCGTCACGCAGTCTGGATCGCCACCGAAGGAAGCGATCGCCTGTTGGACCCAACGCAGCGCCGCGATCTGATCGCGCAGACCAAGATTGGTCGGGGCACCCGGCTCCATCGGCAGGAAGCCCAAGGCACCAAGACGATAGGTGATGGTGACGACGATGACGCCGGTGCGCGCCGCCAAAGCCGCGCCATCGTAACAAGAAAGCGAACCCCCTCCCGTCATGAAGGCGCCACCGTGGATGAAAACCAAGACCGCCGCCTTCTGCGGGCGCGACGCCGGCACCCAGATGTCGAGATGCAAACAATCCTCGTCCTGCGCCGCCGGATAATCGCCCATGACTTTAGCTAGCCGCGAGGGGCTCTGCGGCGGAATAGGTCCAGGCGCCGTGCAGTCGAGAACACCAGTCCAAGTGACAGGCTGCCCGGGCAAGGCAAATCGCGCGGCACCGGTCGGCGCCGGCGCATAGCGAACACGCCGGAAGGCGATGGCCTCACCGCTCTTCACTCCCTTCACCGCACCAAACGGCGTTTCAACGATCGTCGGTTCCACCCACGCTGCTCCCAATTCGTCAGATCGGCTTTGATGAAGGGAGCGTAACATTGATGTTTCTGGCCGATCGGCCTAATTTCGGGACGATTTTGAACCAAAAATGGGACCAATCATGCGCGGCTTGGACGACCTCTATCTGTTCAAATCCGTTGTCGATCACGGTGGCTTCGCAGCCGTCAGCCGCCGCCTCCATCAGCCGAAGTCGACGGTCGCGCGCCGTATCAGCGAACTCGAGCGGCGACTTGGCTCACCCCTCCTGCACCGTGGCAGCCGCCGCTTCGCCCTCACCGCGTTCGGCCAGGAATGTTACGCCCATTGCATCAAACTGGCCGAGCAAGCCGACGGCATTTTCGCGCTGGCGGATCGCAACGCCGCAGAGGCATCCGGTTCTTTGCATGTCATCTGCCCGCCGATGCTCGGCCATATGTTCATCGAACAATGGGCAGTCGAATTTTCGGAGATCGCGCCGAAGGTGCATCTGCATCTGGATGCGACCACGGCGATCTTCGACCCTCGTGCCGTCTCCGCCGACATGATCATCTATGGCGCCTTGACCGGCCTTCCCGACTCCGACCTGACCGCCAAAAGATTGCTCACGACGCCCTATGGTCTGGTCGCCAGTCCCGAATGCATGGCCCGGCAGCCTCCCATCACCGGCCCCCAGGCGCTGGCGAAATGCGATTGTCTCGGCTTCGGCAGCAAGACGATGGACTGGCGCTGGACGTTGACGAAAGGCCGCAAGACCGAAAACGTGCGTTTTGAGCCGCGCTTTTCCAGCACCCAACTCTCAGCGCTGCATACGGCCGCCGTTGCCGGCCTCGGCATCGTCGCCCTGCCCCTTCCCGGCTGCGAGGCACAGTTTGCCAACGGGCAATTGGTCCGCGTATTGCCGGATTGGAGCCCCCCAGATGCGAACATCTTCGCACTGTTTCCAAGCCGGCGTGCGCTAAGCGCCGCCGCCAGCCAATTCCTCGACTTCATCACCATGCGGTTGCGCGCATTGGACGGCAAAGCCGGGCGAAGCCCGGCTTCTTCCCATCGGCCGACGGAAGCGGGTCGACGCTAATCCCTCTTCTTTTTCTTTTCCTGTTTTTCGCTCTCCACGTGCTGCCGATCGAGCGGTTGGCGCGTGATCGTCGGCGGATCGCTGGCCGGAAAAGTCTGCTTCAATTCGTCGGTCAGTTCCTGATCGACTTCGGCCTTGTCAGCCTTACGCTTGTCGTCATTGATCATGACTCATTTCCTCTCGATCAGCGGGACAGGAGCCGGACCAGATCCGACACTGGATGGCTGACATAATCCTTCGCCACCTGCGCCACACAACGATCCATCAGCTCCTTCGATGCGATCTGACGGATGACCGCCAGTGATTTCGGCGGCGCCGCGATGATCACTTGCTTGACTTTATGCGCGCGGCAATAGGTCTCGAATTCGGCCACCGCATTTTTCACAAATGCTTCCTCTTCGAGGGCCTGTAAATCTGTCGGCTCCATGGCGCTCTTTGGTCCCGCCGGCGTGCTCATCCGCCCGGGCCGATCGCTGGCCAACGCTCCCGTGCGCGCCGTCTCGCCGCGCAGCTCGCGCTCGACACTGAGCTGCGGCCGCAGCGCACTGCCATCATTGCGCAAGAACAGGGCTTTGGCGCCATCGCAGACCAGAAGATGAGCCTTATGGGGGAGATCGACATTCGTCATTGGTCCTCCATTCTGTCACTGCTGACGTCCTGCACGATTACGCCGGTCTAGCTGCGGCGATAATGTGACCGCCCATGTGCGAACGGCCCCAGGACAGCGGACGCCAGGGTCCGCCATCCTGAGGCCAATCAAAAGCGGCCGCAACCGGGCTAAAAGAATGAATTTTACGGAACTTTTTCCAGCTCCCGTGTCGCCGCTTGATTGAGGAAGCGCCGCAACCGCACCAGACCGGCATCGTGCGAATAAAGCGTTTCGTGCTGGCGCGCGGCGGGCACCAACCCTTCCAGCACTTCCCTGTCCTGCTCAAGCACGTTCCAATGTTTGAGCTCCAGCCGCGTGCGATACAGGAAGCGCCATGCCGCACGCTGCCATCCCATCACCCGCCGTAGCCGCCAAAAGAACACCTGGCAGGTTTCCTCATCGATCGGCACCACGTTACCGACGATCCAAAACGGACCGCCCGGACCAGCCTCAGGCCCATAAGGAACTGTCGTGCGCATCCAGTGCGCATCGAGGTCCATGAATTCCACCCAATCGAAATTCAGGTCGGCCTGATCGGTTTTGCGGAACAGGAAACCATCTGGTGTATCCGCTACTTCCATCCGCGCTTGCTTCTCGCCACCCGACATCGAATGAGAAACCGCATGCAGATAGGCGCCATGCATCAGGTCCATCAGATTGTCATGGGCATAGCGGTAGTTGCAGCGCCAGACGGCCGTGCACAGAAAGCCCGAGAACTCATCCGAGGTCAGTTGTTCGGGGAGACGCAACGGCGGTGGCTCGCCCTCACCGAACCACAGAAAGATCGCGCCATGGGCTTCCTGTGCCGGATAGGATCGCAGAATCTTCTTGCCGCGCATGGCTGATTGATCGGTCGCCGGCACATCGGTGACGACGCCCCCCGCATCGACCTCAACCCCGTGATACCAACAGGCCAGCTTATCGCCACGCGAACAGCCCATCGACAGTCGCGCGCCACGGTGCGGACAGCGGTCTTCGATCGCGCGAACGCCGCCTGCCTCATCGCGCCAGACCGCGATGTTTTGGCCGAGGCGTTGAATGCCGCGCGGCTCCCGGCCCAATTGCCAGCTCGCCAACACAGGATACCAGAGCTGCTGCAAGCCGAGATTGACGCGCGCTTCTCGCGCATCCGGCGAAATATGAACGCTCACGCCAGCCCTCCATGCTGTTCGAGAAAGCGGACGAGTTCGGTCTCATCCCAAGGTCTGCCGTAAGGCGACGCAACAGCCGCGGCGTTCAGATGCGCGACCAGCCCCGACAGGCTGGTCGCGCCTTCGCGGAAAGCCTTTTCAAGCCCCATGGCCAGCGCCATTTCGGCAGCACTTGGCGGACCGGAGCGCGTCTGCTGAACGACATTGTCGATCACGCCAAACTTTTCATAGCTGCCGTTCGGGCGGTCCTTCGCAGGACGTTGCAGATCGGGATTATACTGTGGCACGGGTTGCTCCACGAAGATTGTCCGGCTCAGACTGTGCCGGAAACAATCGCCCGTGCTTTCACGAAATCGACGCCGCTTACGGAAAAACGACTTCGTCGACGTTTTACCGCCGCGCCAAACGATATTGGCTTGGCGTCAAGCCAAATTCGGCGCGAAAGGCCGCGGAAAAATGGCTTGAGCTGGCAAAGCCGGTTTCCATAGCGATCTGCGTGAGGGAATGATCCGTGGTGCGAAGCAAAGATCCCGCTGCAGCCAGCCGGCGCGTGAGCAGATATTGATGGGGCGTGACGCCATAAGTCCGCCGGAAGGCACGGATGAATCCATCAGGCGACATATCGAGCTCGCTCGCCAGATCGCTCACCGTCACTGTTCCAGGCGTCTGCGCATCGACATAGCGCTTGATCCGCTCGATCCGGCTCTTGCCCAACGGGCCGTCGGTCGGATCGGCGGGAGCCGCCGCATCGTCGTCCTCATCGAGAAGAATAAGCGTCACGAGGCTTTGCAGATAAGGCGCGAGATAATCCGATCCGCGCGCCATGAACATTTGCGCCCGCCGTGCCAGCGGCACCAGTTCGAAGGCATTGGTGCGCATGTAAGGGCGATTGAGCAACGTCGAAAGAGAAAGGCCGCCGGCCAGTTGATAGTCATCCCGCAGATACAGGATCAGCCACGAACACCGGGTTGCCGGCTCACTCCAGCCATCCAGGCGTTCGCCCGCCGGCAGGGCCATCACATAACCGCCCAGAGCGCGATGGGACGACTGAAAGTGGCGCGTCCTGGTCTCGCCACCACGCCGCTCGCCTGACAGGCCGATGGCGATCAGCGCCCGATCTCCCTCATAAAAGAAGCGGTGACGGTTGAGAGACTTGGCGGTGACCAGCTCGACCGCACAGGTCTCCAAATCGAGCCGCCGAGACTCGGCTCTCCACGTGGACGAAAACGATCCGGGCATTACAGATTCCTGATCCTTGCCTTCCTAGACTAGACCAATTCCCCACGCCGGTCAGGCCACCCCAGTCTGCAATCGCCTCCAGACAATCGCCGTAAGACGGCCAATGCGCTAGAAGGCTCATGGACGACCACCAGCGGAGCTAGGCATGAAAGCGGACACATCCTGGATCATATGGGCCCTTTTGTCGGCCGGCTTCGCAGCACTCACGGCCATCTTCGCCAAAGTCGGCATCCAAAACGTCAATTCCGATTTCGCCACCTTCATCCGCACTTTGGTGATCATCGGCGTGCTCGCCGTCATCCTGGCGGCCACAGGCAACTGGCAGTCGCCGACATCCATTTCCGGTCGAACCTATGTCTTTCTCATCCTATCGGGCCTAGCCACCGGCGCCTCGTGGATCTGCTATTTCCGCGCCCTGCAACTGGGCGACGCCGCGCGCGTAGCTCCGATCGACAAGATGAGCGTGCTGCTGGTGGCAGTCTTTGCGGTCGTCTTCCTTGGCGAACGCCTTTCGGCCATCAACTGGCTCGGGGTAACCTTGATCGCCGGCGGTACGGTTCTGGTCGCGCTCAAGGCCTGAACAACCGGTTTCAAAAAAGCCATATTGGCCGCTACACTGAAGAAAGGTTCGCACTGCCGCTGATCGCCCCCAGCTGATCGCCCCTATGTGAGGCCCAATGCGCTATTCCTCCCGTAAACGGACGGCCCGCCCTTTCAGGCTTTCCCGGTCCCTGGTTCTGCTCTTGGCCACCATCATTGCCGTTGCAGCTCTAGCCGGCGCAATCCCTTACTGGATGGACAACGGGGATGACGGCTCGGCCATCGAAACCACGGAGTGATCCACTCAATCTTCGGTCATGAAGCGCCGAATCTGCGCGATGATTTCGGCCGGCCGGTAGGGCTTGGGAAAGAAAACGGCACCGGATGGAAGGACCACATCGCGCCGTATCACATGCCCCGACGTGAGGATGATATGGATTGGTGGCCATCGATCACGGATACGTGAAGCGAGCTGCATGCCGTCCATCCCATTGGGCATATCGACATCGGTGAAAACCAAGCGAATGTCGCGACGGCTTTCCAGGATGCGTTCAGCCTCTCTCGCATCCGCGGCTTCGGCTGCGACGAAGCCCGCATCCTCGACCATGTCGACAGCCATCATCCGCTGCAAGGGCTCGTCCTCGACGACGAGGACGACAGGATTCGTCTGAGAACCGACGGGCGAATGCCCCGCTTCCAGCCGTCTATCCGCACTGTGCTCGACCCGCTTATCCATGACGCGACCGCGCTCTTACGCTCCGGTTCCCCTCTGGCCTGGTTCCCGATGACCCTGCCCTCTCAGCCGGATAACGAACAAATGCGCACCCGGTTCCAGAAGCCTATTAGACAGGCATATGGAACCAGAAACATCTCGCGGATCCCTTGCGATTGGTTCACCCTGAGCCGGCCTCCGTTCAAGACGCGCCCCCGCCGTCCGGTCCTCCAAATTGCAGCCAGCCCGGTTCCGCCTGGGCCGCAGTGCTTTTCTTAAGTCCCTCATTCCAACGAAAAAATGGCCCGCTACCGGAAACCGGTAGCGGGCCATTTGCAGGTCAGCAGTACGTTCTAGGCGATGGCGTCCTTACGACTTTGTTCCCCCTCCGCCTGCTTGGCCGGGCGATCACGTCCCGAGATCAGGCTGTAGAAGAGCGGGATGAAGAAGATGGCGATAAACGTCGCAGCCAGCATTCCGCCGATAACCCCGGTGCCGATCGAATGACGACTCGCGGCGCCAGCGCCGGTCGAGATCGCCAACGGCACGCAGCCCAGGATGAAAGCCAGGGACGTCATGACGATAGGCCGGAAGCGCAAGGTCGCGGCCGCCAGCGCCGCCTCCTTGATGCTGAGCCCTTCCTGCCGCTTCAACACGGCAAATTCCACGATCAAAATGGCGTTCTTCGATGCCAAACCAATCAAGGTCACGAGACCGATCTGGAAATAGACGTCGTTGTTCAGCCCCCGCAGCCAGATGGCGACCAGCGCCCCGAAAAGAGCAAAGGGCACCGCGAGAATGACCGCCAACGGCAAGGACCAACGCTCATACTGCGCGGCCAAAATCAGGAACACCATGATGAGGCCGAAGATAAGCGCCTGACTGCCCGTACCGCCAGTCGCGATTTCCTGATAGGCCGAGCCCGTCCAGGCCAACTGGAAACCAGCCGGCAATTCGCTGGAGATCTCGCGCATGGCATTGATAGCCTGACCAGACGAGAAGCCCGGAGCCGGATTGCCCATGACCTTGGCCGATGCGAAAGCATTGAAGCGGTCGACCTGATCCGGCCCGATGATGCGTTCAACGCGCAGCAGCGTATCGATCGGAATCATGCTGCCCGACGTTGACCGGACAAAGACCTGCTTCAAATCTTCCGGCCGTTCGCGGAAGTCGGACTCCGCTTGCAGATTGACTTGATAGTTACGTCCAAACAGCGTGAAGTCGTTGACGTAGAGACTGCCGAACGTACTCTGCATCGTCTCGAAGATTGAGGAGATCGGCACGCCAAGCGCCTTCGCCTTTTCACGATCCAGCAGCACGCGATACTGCGGGACGTCGGTCAGAAAAGTCGTGCGTACGCCAGCCAATTCCGGCCGCTTCGCTGCAGCTTCCACAAGCCTCTGCGCCGCCGCGGCGAGTGCCTGCGAGCCGCCGCCATTGCGATCCTGAACGAAAGCCTCAAAACCACCGGTGTTGCTCATGCCCATGATCGGCGGCGGCGTGAATGCCAAAATGTTGGCATCCTTGATCGGACCGTTGAAGGCAAAGAAGCTGCGCGCCAATGCCGCGGCGCTGTCTGCCGCGCCCGGCCGCTCCTTCCAATCCTTCAATTGCACGAAGGAAACGCCGGCGCTGGGCTTCTGCACCCCGGCCAGAAGATCAAAGCCCGAGAAGGAGATCACGTCGGCCACCGCCGATTTATCCATGATCCCTTTGTTCAACGTGTCCATGGCGGTTTGCGTACGCGACAACGATGCCGCCGATGGCAAGATCGCCACCGAGAAAACACTGCCCTGATCCTCATCCGGCACCAGCGCACCGGGCAAGCGCATGAACAGATAACCCGTTCCACCAAGCAGCATGGCGAACAACAGGAAAGCCAACATGGCACGCTTCAGGAAAAAGCGAACCCCTGCGGTATAGCCGCTCGTCAACGCATCGAAGGCCCGATTGAACCAGCGGAACGGTGCCAGCGGCTCATGATGACCGGGTTTGAGAATGAGCGCGCAAAGCGCTGGCGTCAGCGTGAGCGCAACGATCCCTGAGATCGTCACCGAAATCGCGATCGTCACCGCGAATTGGCGATACATTTCGCCCGCCAAACCACCCATGAAAGCAACCGGCACGAATACAGCGCAAAGCACCAAAACAATGGCGATGACCGGGCCTGTCACTTCCGACATAGCCTTGATCGCCGCTTCCCTCGGCGGCAACCTCTCTTGGGTCATGATACGTTCGACATTCTCGAGAACGACGATCGCATCGTCGACGACGATGCCGATGGCAAGCACCAGTCCGAACAAGGTCAAAAGATTGATTGAAAAGCCGAGCGCATACATGCCGGCAAATGTACCGATGATCGAGACCGGCACCGCCAGGATCGGAATGAGAGTCGCGCGCCAATTCTGCAAGAAGACGAAGACGACAACGATGACCAGCACCATCGCCTCAACGAAGGTTTTGACAACCTCTTCGATCGAAACGCGAACGAAGCGCGTCGTGTCGAAGGGAATTGCGTAATCTATGCCGGCCGGAAAGGTTTTCTGCAGCTCAGCCATCCGGGTTTGAATGGCCTCGTAGGTGCCCAGCGCATTGGCGCCTGGCTGCAAGTAAATACCGATTGGCACGGTCGGCGTGCCGTTGTGGGTAGCATTGAAGGCATAGTTCTGCGCACCAAGTTCAAGACGGGCAATATCCTTGAGGCGCAATGTCCCGGCGTTTTCGTCAGACCGGATAATGATCTCTTCAAAGGCCTTGGCGTCCGGAAGCCGGCCTTCGGTGTTCACCGAGTAGGTGAAAGCCAGATCATTCTGCACCGGTTCTTCACCGAAACGGCCGGCGGCGAATTGGGCATTTTGCTCGCGAATGGCAGCGGCCACGTCACCTGGCGTCAAATTATACTGCGCCAGCTTGTCCGGCCGCAGCCAGATGCGCATGGAATAATTTTTGGCACCGAAAAGCGAGGCGTCACCGACACCCGGCACGCGCTTGAGCTCATCGATAACATTGAGCAGCGCATAATTGCTGACGAAGATGGAATCGTAACGCTTGTCCGTCGCCGACATGGTCACGAGTGCCAAAATGGAACTTGACTGCTTGTTGACGATCAGGCCCTGGCGCGTGACTTCAGCCGGCAGGATCGAGACAGCACGCTGCACGCGATTGTTCACGTTGATGGTGGCTTGGTCCGGATTGGTGCCAATCCGGAACGTCACCGTCAGTCGCATCGTTCCTGCACTGGAATTGGTCGACTGCATATACAGCATGTTCTCGACACCGTTGATCTGCTGTTCCAGCGGCGCAGCGACCACCTGCGCCACCGTTTCAGCACTCGCGCCGGGATAGGTCGCTTGCACGACCACCTGCGGCGGCACGATCTGCGGATATTGCTCGACCGCCAGAACGCGCATGGCAACAAGGCCTGCGAGCACAAAAACAACGGAGATCACCGCCGCGAAAACCGGGCGGTTGATGAACGGATTGATCGTCATCAGCGCGTGACCTTTGACGGATCGCTGCTCTCAGCCTTCATCACCGTGGCCGTGACCGGCGAACCCGGCCGCACTTTAATAATGCCTTCCGTCACGACACGATCGCCGGATTTGAGACCCTGCTCAACGATCCAGCCACCCGCCACGTCACGTCCGATCGAAACCGGACGGATCGAGGCAAGATTCTTATCATCGATCGTATAGACGAACTGGCCCTGGGGCCCTTGCATCACGGCGGCTTGCGGAATGACAACCGAGTCCTTGCGCGTCACTCCTTCGACCAGAATGCGTACGAATTGACCCGGCCGCAGCTTCAGATCTGGATTGGGAACGAGCGCGCGGCCGCGTACCGTGCCTGTTTGCAGATCGATACTGCTGTCGGTGAAGTCGACATAGCCCTGATGCTCGTAGCGCGTACCGTCGCTCAGCATGATCGTCGCCAGCAATCGGCCTCCCGCAGGGCCTCTGGCCTCGCCACTCTCAATCAAACGGCGGATTTCTGCCAATTCGGTTTCTGGAAACGAGAAGTGGACATAGACCCTGTCGATCTCGCTCATGCGGGTCAGCAGACTGTCATTCTGACCTGTGCCAACGAGACTGCCTTCCGCCAGAATACGTAGACTGGTCACACCGGAAATCGGCGCCATGACCGTGGTATAACCAAGATTGATCTCGGCAGCACGCAATTGGGCCTGGGCCCCGGCCAAGGCAGCCTGCGCCTGCTCATAAGCCGACAATGCGTCATCACGTGTTTTCAACGTTCCGACTTGCCGATCATAAAGGGTCTTGGCTCGTTCGGCGTCGCGTTGAGTGCGCGAAACTTGCGCTTGCGCATCCATCAATTGCGCCTTGGCCCGCGCCACCTCGGTTTCGAAGGATACGGGATCGATCCGGAACAACACGTCGCCGGCCTTCACGGTCGAACCTTCTACGAAGGTCTTTTCCTTCAACACGCCAGAAACCCGCGCCCGAACCTCCACTTCGCGGAAGGCAGCCACGCGCCCGGCGTATTGGAAATGCAGCGGCACTTCACGCGGCTTGATTTCCGTGACTGACACACTGGGCGGCGGGGGAGCTGCCGGCGGTGTCGTCGCGTTGTTACAGGCTGCCAGCACAAGCGTGACAGTTAGTGCGGAGACAATACGAAATACGTCAGCTTTCGAGCTCATGGCATCGCCGGTCATAATGTTTTTTGGGGGTTTTATAGTCGCAGCGGATTATATATACATACATGAACGTATGTAAAGAGGCAGACTGAATGGCGCGCCGCACTAAGGCCGAAGCTGAAGAAACCAAAAACAGAATCCTCGACGCCGCCGAGAAACTGTTTTTCGAGCACGGTGTCACCCAGACGTCGCTTGAGCGCATCGCCGAAGAGGCCGCCGTGACGCGTGGCGCAATCTATTGGCACTTTGCCGACAAGATCGAACTCTTCCAGGCCATGCATCAACGCATCCGTCTGCCCCAAGAAGACATCATTCTAAATGCCTCCACCGCAGGGCACCCAGATCCGCTCCGCTTCCTAGAAGACGTAGCCGTCGATTGCATGCGCACGCTCGCAAGCGACGCGCGCATGCAGCGGGTCTACACGATTTTGCTCATGCGCTGCGAATACGTCGGAGATATGGCGCTTGCCCTCAGGCGCCAGAAAGAGGCCGACAGAGAGATGCGCTCCCACATCGCCAAGCTTTTCCGCATGGCCCATGCCAAGCAACCTTTGGCACCAAGCTGGACCCCCGAAACCGCCGCTCGCGTCTTCGGCGCGATGATGCACGGTCTTTGGACCGACTGGCTGATTTTTGGCAAAGAATTCGATCTTATCGACGTCAGCATTTGCTCAATCACCGAGCTCTTCGCCTCAATGAAGAACAAGCCGGCTACGTCGGAGAGCTCCACTTCACGCTAGCATTCACCGGCATTCAAAGTTTCCTTTGATGAGACGGAACCGATGCCAGCGCTGTCCATTGAAAACATGTCGGACACATCAACTGCGTCTCTGAATGGAACTCCAAGTTCCCGTTCACCCGAGTGAGGAGTGGCGACATGAAAGCCAACAAATTGATGACACGCGACGTTCACGTCGTGAGCCCGGATCAATCGATCAGGGAAGTCGCACTGGCAATGGCGAAACTCGATGCGGGGTCCATGCCCGTCGGCGAGAAAGACCGCCTCGTCGGAATGATCACCGATCGCGACATTGTGTTGCGCGCAGTCGCTGAGGGATTACCTCCGAACACACCTGTGCGCGATGTTATGACCCAGGAGGTCAAATACTGTTTCGACGATGAGGAAATTGAAGATATATGCCAAAACATGGGTGACGCTCAAATTCGCCGGTTACCTGTCGTCAATCGCGATAAGCGCCTGGTTGGCATTCTTTCTTTGGGCGATATTGCTCTATCGAGCACGGCAAGCAAGGCCGGCAACGCCTTGAAAGGCATTTCCCAACCGACACATTGATTGGTTGCGTTTCCCCGCCCAGTATCAGCTAAATCGAACGGCTGTTGAGCCCTCATACAGGCCCGCCTCACTCATCGGGGCGGTTTTTTTTCATAATTGATTGATGCATCAAGCCCCCTCCAATCCCATTACGACAACCCAATACTTAAGCTCATTTGGAAGTAGGTAACCAAAGAAAGGGTTAGCCGCCATTACTCTGGCCTTAGCAAGGGTTTGTACCGAATATGCCGGCTATCCCTGTCGCCGATATTTCTTTCACTGCCTTTTGCGTATTGCCGATGAAATTTGATTTCCATTCTGTGATGAGATCGCTTCTCTCCCAGGTCACTCTCCGGCCCCGTCGAAAGCAGCGCAGCCTCGACCGGATAGTATTGACTGGCGTCGGCCTGGCATTGTTCAGCTGATCTGCCTCGCCGTCGTGATTGTTTCTCGCAGCTATCTCGACTTCTCACAGATGCAGCGCAATCACGATCATCTACGCGCTTATATTCTTATCCTAGAAGCCGCCAACGTTATCTCAGCCGAACGCGGCCCTGCCAATACAAGCATGTCTGTCACCCCTGGCGATCCAACAGCAGCACAAAATCTCACAGCCATCAGGGCCCGAAGCGATCAAGCCCTCGCAAACGTCGCAGCTTTATCTGGCGACTACGCGATACTTGCCGCAGCCTTGGACGAAACACGGGCTTTGCTTGTCGCCGGACGGAAAGCCGTTGATCAGGTTTCAGCAACGCCGCCTCAGAACCGCACTCTGATTGCCATAAAGCACGCCGTCGATCGCATGTTTGCAGTCATAGATCGGCTTGGGGCGGTCCGCGACCAATACGCCGAACAGATGATTCGGCAGGACGCGCGCCTTGCTGGCCCCAGCATCATCGGTCGAAATCTTGGGGAAATGCGCGAATATGCTGGCCGTCTTGGTTCACTCCTGCACACGCCAATGGCCGCCGGGGTATCCGTTCCCAACCAAACCATCGCCGATATCTATCGTACAGAAGGACGGATAACGGCTTTGTGGCAGACCATCGACGCCCTACCGGCTCTGGCTCAGTCACAATTTCAGCCTGATAAACTGGACGTCGATCAACGTTTCTTAAAAGACGCTTTCACCTTGATTCACACTCTGATCGCAGAGGGTGAGCACGGTGCCTATCCAATCACATCACCAGAATTTACCGCGCGCTATGTTCCCACAATGCGCTCATTGGAAACGCTTCGCGCCAACTATCTTGAGGATGCCCTCCTCCAGGCAGCCCAAGCGAGAAATCATGTGTTATCCACGCTTCTGACGGGTATCCTGACAACATCTCTTATCATTGCCCTATTGATCGGAATTATCATCACCATCCGCCGGCAGGTCTTCGATCCATTGATGCAGGCTCAGCAAGCCGTTTTCCGTCTGGCGGAAGACAAACTCGAGACGGCTTCGTTTTCCAAACAGCATACACGAGAGATGGCTCAGCTTTTCATCGCAATCAATCGATTGCGAGCAAAGCTCATTGAACGCAAGATGCTAACACAACAGCTGCAACAATTGGCCGAAACGGACAGCCTTACCGGTCTAGCCAACCGCCGCCTTCTCGATCTGATCGGCCAAGGCCTAGACGATCGCTACTTCACCGGCACGAAGATCGGGTTGATCCTTCTCGACATAGATCACTTCAAGGCGGTCAACGACACCTATGGTCATATGATGGGAGACCAAGTGCTTGTCGAAATGGCCGGCCTGCTGCGCACGTTTCTGCGATCGGATGATCTGGTTGCACGTTACGGCGGCGAAGAATTCGCTATTCTCGTACGGGGCACGAATATGCCAGACCTGCTGGCCCTCGCACGTAAAATCAGATTGGTTGTTCAAACACATTTATTCGGAACGATCGACGAGACCCCCCTGCACCTGACTGTCAGCTGTGGCATCGCCCATGGTGAGCGAACGACCGCCGGCTGGAGCGACCTCGTCCAGAATGCGGACACTGCGCTCTATCGCGCGAAAGCCGAAGGACGAAACAACGTCCGCTATACATCAGAAGGTGAGACACACGCCTCAATCGAGAGTACCCCGAAAACCCCGCAAGATGCTTCAAAGTAAATCAACTTGTGTGTGCTTCTTGGGCAACACCGCCGTTTAGCTCAAACGCTTTTAACGATGCATCTGTTTGAAAATAATAATTTAACCCATCTGTAGAATTTTAGACATATCGTTAGCCGCCTTAACTTTCATCAAAGTGTCACGCATGCTACAGTTTAAGCGGTCTAATCTCGTCAACAGCAGAAATGGGGACTGATTGATGTTGAAAAAGCTTTTAATTGGTACGGCGCTCGCCGCGGTCGCATCGAGCGCGACGCTGGCGGCTGATCTTCCGCGCCGCGCCGCTCCTCCCGCTCCGGTCTACGTCGCTCCGATCTTCACCTGGACCGGTTTCTATGTCGGTCTTAATGCTGGCTATGGGTTCAGCGGCGATCGCACTGTGAACATCTCCGGTTCGCCTCTGATCACCAATGGTCAGATCGCTGGCCAGGCGCCATTCTCCCTGTCGCCGAAGCGCGACGGCTTCATCGGTGGCGGCCAAATTGGTTACAATGTCCAGTCGGGCAGCTTCGTCTATGGTGTCGAAGTTGACTTCCAGGGCGCCGATATCAAGGGCTCCGCCAATGCCTGCGCCATCGCCGGAGGCTGTGCTGCGGTTATCACATCCGCGACCAACAAGCTTGAATGGCTGGGCACGCTTCGCGGCCGCGTCGGTGTCTCGTTCGATCGCGCCCTGATCTATGCTACCGGTGGTCTCGCTCTGGGCGGCGTGCGCAACAGCGTTCATCTCAACGAGTTTGCCGGTGCCGGTCGCCAGTTTCTGGCTCGTTCCAACAGCACCCGTGCGGGTTGGACACTGGGCGCCGGTGTCGAATACGCCATCTCCAACAACTGGTCGGCCAAGCTCGAATATCTGTACTATGATCTTGGTAGCCGCTCCGCGGTCGGTGGCCAGTTCAACCCGGTCGGGGCTGAATTCCTGACCGCAAAATTCAAGAACAATGGTCATATCGTGCGCGCCGGCATCAACTATCGCTTCGGTGGCCCCGCCGGCCCGGTTGTCGCCAGCTACTAAACGCTGACGTCAAGCGCCCAAACAAAAAGAACCCCGCCATCGGCTTTACCGATGGCGGGGTTTCTCTTTTCAGACCGCAATATCTCGAAGTCCTTCCAGGAGCTGCTTTCTACCCTCGTCGGCGTTCGCGAGCACGCCAGCCATGCTCATAGCTCGCCTCCTCCCGTAGATGCGCCAGAATTCCCTCCACAGCATCCACGATCCTGATCTCGCGCTGCGCCCCCAAATCGATCAACTTAACAAAGTCCTCAGACCGTTGGGCAATGCGGGTCAGCGCTTGCACCGCCTCACGCATGAGAGCGATCTCTGAAAAATTGGAGCCAAAAACGGTCTCTTGCTTCTCTTTCCTCTCGCTCGGCTGCTTATGATATCCCCAGAACACAGCCAACGAGGTCGCGATAAAAATCGCCACATAGACGGCAACCTGCATCAACCAGGGCAACTTCTCGACGATAGTGGGATCAAATGGCTGCATCCGCAGTGCTCCGATCTACTTCGCCAGCATCCCGCCACGCCTCTTTTACATTGATGATCTCAAGAACGAGCAGGCCGGGATAGACCAAAAGGCCGAGGGTCGATATTTCAAGACTAAACATATCAATGGATATTGCAGTCCAAATATAACAGCTTACGAAGGCAAGCGATCCTCGCACATGCGGCGACCAATGACCGTACCAAGTTTGTGCGAAAGTCCCGTTTATGGCGAGAGCAAGCAGGCGCAGTAGCCCGATACTCAAACAGCCCCAAGCCCAGATCCGCTCCGCTATAAATCCTTCAAACATTCCGAGCCGCGATACGGCTGACGTCGGCAAACGCAAAGGTTCCAACGCCAGACCGATTCCAACCAATATAATCGCTAAAACCCATTCTGAGCGACGCATTGCAAAATGATCGCGAATACCACGTAATATACGTCGGTCGGCCATGGCAGCCTCCATCATACATTAAGCCCGGAAGCGATCTCGAATACTGACAATAGTCGCATAAGCTTTCTGAGCTGCTTCCAAGACACCGGCAGCATCGCTTGGCCGATGGGTACAAAGATCGTCGAGAAAGACGACAGCTTGAGCCTGCGCATCGATATAAGTCTGCGGAATACGCTGGCCTGCAAAAAGGCATTTGCTGGACCACGTGCTGGATGACCTCCTTAGGCTTGGTGCCCTTGGGGAAGGTTTTCGACACGGCGCCTTTGTTCACGCCCTTGTCGCCATCGCCGAAGGAGATCTGCGAGGAAATGTCGGGCGAGGATTTGTCGTGCTCGACATCGCGAATGTCGGCCTCCACCAGAACGGCCATGCCGCCGTCCTCGTAGCCGACTTCGAGGGTGAGCTTCTTAAATTCCTCCCCCAGTTTCTCACGGTTCGACTTGGTGAGATTCCAGATCGTCACCGTGCCGCTGTTTTGCTTGGAGCCTAAGGTTTTCTTGACATTGAAATCGATCTTGAAACCATCCTCCGGCGCCTGCGAGCCTTCAAACACGGCGCCGCCACCGGCGCCCGAGATCGTCAGGCGCACCTTGCGTTTCCATTTGAGCATAAAACCCCGCGTGTGTCGGAAAGGCGGGCAAGGTTCGTCGCAGAGTGCTGAAAACTCTCCGTGTCATTCCCGACACGCCACAGGCGCGAGCGGAAATCCAGAGCGAGCGGTAAAGCACTGCATGATAACCATGCGTCAGCCGCCGAATAGTCTACCACTCGCACTAGATTCCCGCTCAGCCGCTACGCGGCTGTCGGGGATGACTGAAGACCTTTCAGCGCCCGCGGCCTGCCGCTACACCATCGAAATTAAACGGAAGGTGCCCGAGGGCAGATCCGCCCGGCCGGGATTGCCGCTCCGGCCCGCCCAGTCGACCAGCACCAGCCGGCCAATGCCGAGATTGAAGCCGGCCACCAGATCAGTGCCCGGCACCAGACGCAAGCCGGCGACGCGCGTTTCATCGTCGATCTCGACATCGAGCGACCAACGGCCGAGCCAGTCATTCCAGTTCAACGACAGCGCCACGTCGACGCCATTGAGAAAGGTTTTCAGGCGCTGATAGGGAACATCGATGATCGGTATCTCGTAAATAGCCATAGCTCCCCCGCGAAATACAAATCCAGATTATTGTTCTTGAGGAGGCACTGCGAAGTCTATTTCAAGTCGGCTAAAACCGCGCCAGCAATCTTCTGAACGAGCTCGTGACCGTCTTTCGTTTGTGCGATCCAACTTGCAAGGCAGACTGCTTGGCGCTCAGGCGTCGCCTGCCTTGAACAATAATTTAGATCAGTCCACGATGATTTGAAATATTTCGCGAGACCATCATAGCCTGGAAGCAAATTTGGAAATTGTGCGCTGATATTTGGAGCGTCGATAGCCGAACGGAAAGTATCAATTGCCTCCACCACAGCCTTGTATGGCCCCTGCGCGCGCGCCACCCATTGCTTTAAACACTCAGCCTGCTCATCAACAGATTTTTTAACGCTACATGTAATTGCAGATCGTCTGTCGCCCTTAATTGTGTCCGACATCAATGTAACGGCCTGCGCAACCACCTGCATCGTGTCCTTGGACAAAGGCCCCTGAGCTTCAGCCACTCCGACACAAAGGAGCATCAAAATAAAAGCAGCAGAGATACGCATTGTTTTGCTCCCCAGCAAAAGCATAAAATCCCGTCAGCCAACACCCCAAGTAAATCAGCTATGGTCCTTACTACGCTGTCATATACTGCGAGCCACCAGCCGTCTGTGACACACCCGTCATATCCAGCGCCTGCACTTGGCCACGAGTGTTCTGGCGCTGGCCGCGCGGATCGCTGCCAGGCCCTGGGGTGCCGCTGCGTTTGCTGCCGCCACCGCTTGCCTGGGTCCGTTGCGAGGAAACGCGGATCACTTCCTTCAGGGAACAGGTGAACTTGAGCACCTGCCCCGTAGCCGGCTCGCGTTCGGGCACCAGCTTTTCGATCAGCATATTGTCGAGAACAGTGAAGCCGGTGACGATGGAAAACGGCTCGGCTTCTTTCATCACGGCGAAAAGAGCCTCATAGGTGCCCATCACGTCGAGGCTGACACATTCCAGGCTCGCCGAAGTCGGCGTTCGCCAAGCATGATCGGCGATCTTGGTGCCGCTCTCGACCGGATGGGTGGGCACTTCCATGGCCGCCTCGATGCTCTCTTTCAGCACGACATCGACCACGACGCCGCCAATGTCACGCAAGATGACGCAAGGCATGGGGAACCTCTTGGATGGCCACTTGGGCGTTCCGACTGCGGGAAGAAAATAACTATGCGAAACGCTCGAATCTCAGTACCCGAAGCATAGTAAGCGGTTGAGCATGAGAAAGTATTGTCCAAATTCCTACCGCGCATCGCGTGCACAACAAGGCCAACGAATCTTTCCTAACGACGACTTCTCTCACCCGACCCACGCGATGAGCTACCGATGTAGGGGGTCTTAACCGAAATCTGAAATCGATCGCCAAGGAAGAAAGTGGAAATCATTAGGCCAGGAGGCTTAGGTGGAAGCACCTCATTATTGAATATAGCCAAGACATAGTTCGCAAGCGGGGATATATCATCTCCCCCCGCAGCCACCCCGATCAATGCCAGAATGGCTTTCAATGGAAATCTGTCGTCCTCGGGCTTTCCCAGATCCATCCCTTGATCATGGAAAAATTGTATCATCGCTCCCGCGACTTTTCCCTCGGGGGATACCTCAAATTCCCAGGCAATTAAGTACTTGCCTGGGCCACGCCCCGCGAACTCGCAGTCCTGTCCAGGATGGGCAAGCCCCGGCTTGCAACCCCGCGATCTCAGCTCATCGTCAGTCAGTTCCTTGACGATCCTTTTCGCCTGATCGACGGTCAGGCCAAAATCATCTCGCGCTTCGGCCAGACCAATCCAGCACGTGACTAATGCTCCAATCACCAGCGCCACTAATGTTCTCATGTCAGCCCTCCCATCTATGAGAACATAACGCGAACTTAATTGAATAGAAAGAGCTTTTTTACCTAGTGGTTTCTGGCTAAATGGATGGCCGGCAACTTCGGCGTCTAATTATTAGTCCATCGACAATCTTGTTCCGACGAACCATCAGTTACAGCGACTTAAACACATCAGGCAGTGACGCTGTTCGATCCTTTGATCCATCCAACCACCATGCGGTTCCTATTGTCGACAGCCGTAGCTACCTGAGACACTGATGGAACCGTAACCGCAAACAGAGCCAGCTTTTGATACAACTGTGTTGCAGCCTGATTGACACGTTCTGCCAGTGCCTCATCCTCTGACGATCAGATAGTTCTCAACGGCCGCCGATACGTCGTCCTCGGTCATCGATCTTTTCTCCGATGGCGCGGGTGAAGCCGCCCTCGTGGCGCGGCAGGCTCTGAATGATGCGGTAGCGATCACCCTGTTCGGTAATCACGATGTCGGCGGCGCGGGCACTACCGTCGTCGCTGGTGCGCAACTCGGCCTCGCTCCAGATGACGCGGTAGATTTCGGCGCGCTCGCCTTCCGGCAGTTGCGACAGGTCTTTGTCGTTGGTGCTTTGCAGGACGACCCGGATCGGCTCGCGCAGCGGAATACCCTCGGTCCAGCGTCCCCCTTGCCAGGAGCCGTCGATACGCTCGCGCGTCACCGGCCGGGCGTAGAAGCGCAGCGCCAGGGCCGATAGAGCGGTGGCGCTCATGATTTGTCCTCCGGCTCGATCTGCCAGGTCATGGCCGCGGCGATGGCCGGAGCATCGGCCACTTTCTCGGCAGCGATACGATCCTGGATCATCTGCTGCGCCGCCTCGCCCAGCTTGGGGAGAGCATCGGCCAGCGTTGTATCACCCGCCAGGATGGACCTGCCTTGTTGTTGCAGACGCGCTTTCAGAGCCGGTCGGCCGTCGAACATCGCCTTGCTGATAAAAGGCCGTGGCGGATTGTCTGCGCCCCTGCCCTCATGCAGGCGTTGCGCCGCCGCCATCACTGCGGGCGGTGCATCGATGAGGCCGACCTTGACAGTCGAAGACCCTTCCAGCGCCGCTCGCAGCCGCTTCAGCACCTTGTCGGCATCGCCACGGCGCTGGATTTTGGTGGTGATCGAAATCATGCGACCAGCACCGCCGGCTGCGAGCGACGCAGCAGCTCGAGGTAGTATCGGCCATAGACAGTGGCTTCGAAGCCGCTGCCGGCGGCGGCTGCGGATCCCAGAATCGCGGTGCCATTCCCGTCGGCGAATTTCACCTTGGTGTCGCCAACTTCAACCATCTCCACCGGCCCCGAGACGTTCATCGTCTCATCGCCGATGGGAACGGTATGACCGCTCTCTCCCAGGCCGCCATCATGCCCTTCCAGCGCCAACCGATGCGCCGCATAGGCCAACAGTGCCGACTTCTGATCAGCGACAATCCAACGATCGTCGACAGCCGAACGAGCTTCATCCAGCACCAGCGTAACCAGACCCAAGTCGACGCTAGCAAAAGCCGGATAACGCACCGCCAGATCGACGGCGGTCACAGTGGGCAACGGCATGAAGGGACTCCTGCGATAATACCACCCGGAAGACCGCGTTTCGCATTGTCACGCCCTCGCCACCTGTGCTTGAGTGGAAAGGGGACGAAATTTCTTGTTGGGGGGTTAAGGTGACGGATAGCACTGAAGTGGCCGACGCGTCGGTCAAGCCGAGAACATGGGCTTTGATCGTCTGGGGCCTGTATCTCGCCTCTTATGTGACGTTTTTTCTGACCTATCTGGTTGGACTGGTCATCGCCTATATGAAGCGCGGCGATTTGGCGGGCACACCGTTTGAATCGCACATGCGGTCCGCAATCAACACATTTTGGATCAGCCTTGGTGTTGCCGTCGTCGGCGTCATCACCGCACTCGCTTTGATTGGCTATGTCATCTTGTTTTTGCTGGCGCTTTGGCACTTGTATCGCGTCATCCGCGGACTGGTACGCGCCGCCGACGGCAAACCCTACTAAGAACTGGGGCTACCTCTGCGACCCTGCAGACGGTTATCGTTCGTCACGGCACCCAATGTCTGAGTCTCAAACTGAAACCAGCCTGTCGCCTTGGCAACCTTGAGCTCCACCGCCGACAGCGCGACTTCTCGCCGTTCGCCCGGCTCCAGCAACACCAACTCATCCCGCGCGTAAAACCCGCGCGGGCCATTCTGCAGGTTCGTCACAAGCATGGCACGCCCTCAAATGCCGTCGAGATAGCGCACAGATTTCGGCCGGCGAATATCGACGCCGCCCAGGCGGAAAATGCCCGGCACCTCGAACAGCATCGGCCCCGCCTGCCAAGCCGGCAGGAAGCGGAAGGGCATCGGCATGTGCAGCTTTACCACTTCCGGCGAGCGGCGATAAGCGACCATACGCTTGGTGCTGCCGGCCCCGGCCGTATCGAGAAAGCTGAACATGCCACGCACCGTGAGCGGCTGACCGGTCGAGCGCGTATAAATATTGTTGCGCTCGATCCAATCGAGAATGGTCGTCGGACTCACCGTGTCAAGCCGGCGCGTCGAAAGATCGAGCAGCACCGTATAGGGCAGAAGCAGCGTATCAGCCATGTCCCGGCCCAGCGTACCACTGGCAATGCCAGTAAGCTGGGCATTGATATCGCGCAGAATCTTATCAGGATCCTTGGACGCGAATGTCGTCGCCGACCCCGTACCATCGGCCGGCGGGGTGGTTGCCGTCGGCGTCGTAGCATTGACGAGGCCAGTGAACCCCTTAGCCGTATCGCCAGCGAAAGCCACCTGTTCGATCTTCTCCTCCGCGACACGGCGAGCGAGATTTGCCTTGTCGGCTGAGAGATTCATGCCCAGCAGTTGCGCCTTGCCCAGTTCGTCGAGGTCATAGCGGTAGCCGATGGCGGCCATGGCTACCGTCGTCTCGAACTTCTCGCGCGTCAGTTCCACATGCGCGACATCCTGCGCCTTGCCGGAAAACCAATCCGCCTTGCCCACACCGTCCATGGAGAAATAAGTGACGGAATTGATCCACTCAGGCGCGGAGATGTCGACGGGGATCAAGGCCGGATACTGGATATAGATAAGTCGCACCGACATCGCGGCTCTTCTCAACAAGGCCTTCCTCTCCCATCTGGATGCGCGCTAGCATCCAGACAACAATTTCGCGTTGCTTTGGCCAGAGTTTTAGGCGCACATAGGCGCCGTCACGACTCCCAATTAATCGAGGATCGTAGGTCCAAATCCAATGATCGAACCAATGCAGAATATTGGTTCGACAAATATCTATCTCTGTCTGCCAACCATTCCGCTGCTTCTCGGTTAGTCTACGCGCCCTCTCCGCTTTCACCGCGGTCATCAAAACCGTCGAGGAGGGTAACGCCATCTTCAGAGCCCTGGACGAGCGACCCAAAGAGCTGCTCGAGCGCCGCGAGCTGTTCCTCCGTCGCATGGCTCAAATCCAGAGTTTGGATCGGCTCGTCACCGGCTTCTGAGGGCCGCAGCGATGCCAACTTGGGGTGCACATAAGGTGCAACATCCTTGGCAAGCGATGCTGCGGCATCCCAGTTGCCACCGGCAGCCTGTTCGCGCATGGCCCGTAACATGACATCAAGCGGGCTGAGATTTTTAATCTCCAGGTCAAGTGGCGCTCGGCTTTGCGACGGCGCAGATGCGATGGGAGCGCTTTTACGCGGCATTGAGCGGAGCGATTTCAAAATCGCCACACCAATCGGATTGATGGACGCTAGGCCACTGGGCCTGATAGCTGCTCTCGCTGGGAGCTGGATAGTAATCGTCCAGCTCATCCGTGTTCGTACCGGCAGCCGCATATTGCGCTACAGAAATATGCCCCAACATATCAGCAATATGTTCAGCAACGAGTGAAGATGGCTGTGGGCTACGGCGTCGGCACGAACCATCGGCATCGTTCTCACGGAAACGACGCCAGAACCGACAAGAAGCACATTCCTCTTTCATAGGCACCTCTGATTGAATTTCAGCCGTGCCGAGCAGAAAGCGCAGTTCGCCTCTCACTCACGCACGTATAGCACTCCATCCCGGTCCATCGTCAATGTTTTAGCAAAGGCTCGTCGTGCCACATTGCTCCGATGAAACTTGCGGTACCGGGTATGATCCCCTTATGGCGCAGGCACTTCCACCACTATCGTATTCTAAAAACTGAGCGATCGGAGCTGTCTCTGGGCTGCTATCAGCAATCAATGCAGACCATGATGGTCGCATTGAGGCTGTTGAACCGATGGCATGGCAGCTAGATTGCAAACGGCCCAGCAGACCAATTGCGTTGGGCTATTGCCGGATATCGGATGCGAAATGAAGGTGGGCTCGAAAATCGTCGCCGGCCTCGTTCATGCAGACGCAGCTCGCCTCTCACCCACGCACGTATAGCATTCCAACCCGGTCCATCGTCAACGCCACGACTGTTGGCCTGCGGCTCCTATTGCTCCAAAAGGCCAACACAAAGAACGCCAGCATGACCGACGACACAGCGGTTTAGCGCTTTATCGGCCATGTAGAACTGAGCTAACCAATCGGCTCCGCTTTCCAGCCAGGCTGCCGACAGCAGCTCCCCAGAGGCCACCCTCCTCATAGTCCGGGTCGCTTTCGTAGGCGCGAATATATTCGTGTTCCGATAAGGCTGCCCATTGACGGTTAACCCAGCTTCCTGCACTTTCCTGGCTCTCATTATGGCCATCGGCAACAGCGCGATCGCAGCAGGAGAATCCCGTGTCCGCGCGTCTTGTCTTCAATGTCCTGGCCGTTGGTGGCATATGCATGTTCACGGGCATCATGGCCCATATCGGCTTTTCCTTTGGCGCCTATTGGCAAAGCATGCCGCCAACAACCTTTCTCGAATGGTTTTCCGCCAATGCTCCCTTGGTCGGACGCACGATCCCGCTTTTTGTCATCGTTAGTTTCATCGGCCTCGCAGGTTCGCTCTGGTATGACTGGAACGATCCATGGCGTCGGGGATTGTGGCTTGCGATTTACGCCTGCTTGGTCGCCATCTTCATCGTCACCTTCGCCTGGCATCTTCCTGTCAATAGCCAGCTCTTGGCCCGTACCATAACACCAGATCAGGTCCCGACCCTGCTCGATACGTGGCTCAATTTGCATTGGCTTCGTGTCGCCATTGCACTCCTGGCCTCGGTTCTTAGTGTTATCGCTATAAGTCGAAGCGACGCGCCGGCACCTAACGAGGATGTGGGAGACTTCTGGCGCTAACGGACGTTCACTCGCTTCTTGCTCGCAAGCTGCTTGGCCCGATGGTAAGTCAACGCCATCGACAGGCATATTTGGAGCGGGATACGCGGCAGAGCCCGACCCGGATCCAAAATGATCGCTCGATCGCTGGCCAGAATTAGCTCATCGGCAAATTGCGCCCGAAAACTATCCAACAAGGTGGTCTGGCAATTGAAGTAGATGGCACACAGGTCAGGCTGCCCTGAAACGCAACCGAGGCGTATCGTACTACCGCTCTTTGATATCTCCGTGAGATAAGCTGGCTCACCCCATTTCAGGGTTTCGGAAAGGGGACCAACTCCTTCCGTCGAGGCCGCCACGGAAAAAATCAATTGCCGAACCTCGATCAAACACGTTTTGATCGGTGTCGAATAATTTCGAAAAACGGCTGCGACTTCAGCGGGTATCGGCGGGCTTTTCATAGGTTTCGAGGGTGCGCTTAAGCTGAGGCGAAATAGCTGGTCTAATCTACCGCTAAACTCACCAGCAGACAAAGCCCACCCTCCGGAGGCGCCTCCTTAAAACACACTGATCCCACGCCGGTTCAACATGGCGGCGCAGGCCTTCAATCCGCTCTCCCGGCGGGCATAGAAAGAGCTTTTCGCCATTCCCATCTCTTTGGATTTTCTAGCAACAGACTGACCGAAAGCGCTCGCCAAGGCCCAGCGAGCGAGAACCAAAGCGCCAAGTTCATCCTGATCGCGAAAACTGCGCAGGAATTCATTGCACATATCCATGCGCTGGATGTCCAGCGCAGAGGGCTGAGAGCGATCACGATTCTGCTCCGCCTGATGTTCTTTCAAAATTTCGGGGTCTTCCACTTGAGCCAAGCGGTCAGCCCAATCGTGCATATAGGCTGGACCATGATTGCCCGGTGTACGCGGCCCTTTCACCCGAGGCAAACGGCGTAGAACAGTAAACGCTTCGACGAGCCGCCGCGATAAATGGTCAGGTGTCCACAATTCCGGAATTGGCTCATTCTGCGCGAGATATGGACGCTCAAGACTGTTAATGCGAAGACTTTCCGGTTCGACCTTAGAATAGGCACGCATATCGTCTCCTCAATTCTGATCGTCGAGCACATTTTCGAGCAAAGCGCCATCGCGGCCAAGGATCTCGACTGTGCGACGGATCAATTCAGTATGGGTTATCCCTCGACGAGCAGCGGCCACGTCAAATGTACCAAGCGCCGATCTGGAGGCATTGAAGCGAATGTCCCCATTGGCAACATCTCGAATACGCACACCGAGCCGATTCAGTTGACGGCGCACCGACGCGGCTGAAGATTGAATCCAAGGATCCGCGGCGATCGCCTCGTAAGAAACACCTTGCCCACAAAGAAAGCTCGCCCAGGCGATACGTCGCGCAGGCCAGCGCCGAGACATGAGGCCATCCACAATGCCGCCTGGCGCCATATCCGGCTGCGATGTTTGCTGATCCATCCCACTGCTCATCATCTTTTGTTGCTCCAAAGTGCGCGCGGTCGCGTGCGCAATAAATGCATCACGTCCTTCGCGAGAGGCCCGTGGGATCGTCGCGCGGATATTGATATCGGGACGAGAGGTTCGGCCTCCTGTTTTGCTTCGCATGGAATGGCCCTCTTCTCGACGCGGACCATCATCCATCGTCCGTCTCGCATCACCGGCTGCACAGAGAAAGACGTACGTTTGAATGGAACTTTGTACGGGGGCCGATCGAAGTGCTCACTCACGCGGCACCTCCACGTCGATATGCCGATGTCCGCTTGAGACGTGCCAATACCTGGTCGGGTGTACACCACATGCGTGATCGGCATGCTGGACAATAGGAAGAGCCCTGCTCCGCCACATTGCCGCAAACAAGACGATCGAAGACGTCTTCCTCTTCGCCAATAATGTTGCGACATTGGCCTGGCGTCATATCGGCCCAGCGTGTTGTCGCCGCTTTTGCCTCAGTCACGGGCGGGGCAACAACAACGTCGTCCACGCGACGTGGCTTGACGATGACGATAGGGATGCGTGGTCGCGTCTGAACGTTCTCGTTCGGTCCCGGCGCCGCGCTGATCCTGTTCAAAGCCCGGCGCGCTGGAAGAGCGAGCCGATTGGCTCGACCGATCACCGCATTGCGGCTGCAACCGAGCCGTAATGCGATATCTGCCGTCGGTACATGCTCTGCCCAAAGCGAACACAGAACAGCATCGTCCTCGGCCCTCCAGCGGGCGCTGATCGGCGCACTCATGGAGTCACCCGGCGCGGAGAGGTACCTGCAGAACTAGCTTGGGGGACGCCCGCCGGCGCGCAAGCCGCAGTCCAAAAGAACAAGCCTCGGGCAAAGCGGCTTGTCATCCGCATCACTTTGTAACGTAGGCCAGGACCATCGTTGGCGATCAGAAGATAATCGCCGGGGCGAATATCTTCGCCGCAGCCCCAGCCACTGACGGTGACAAGATCGCCATCGCCTGCTCGGGCCCGATCTGGGTCGTGATAGGCGTCTTCATAGCGCAGATCGTGGGTAAACATGCTGCCTCCACTCACCGGGCAAAGCCGGTCCGCGCGCCGCTTGCGCGTCGCTGTTGTCGTTGCTTGTTAGGTGGTCGTCGGGCGGACCGCCGCTGAAGGTCGGGCCTTGTCGAGGAAGATTCGCGTCGCTATCCGTCCATAACCACATTCAAGCTGAACTTGATTCGAAAGTCAAGAATAACTTGCTTTTCTTTTTCAAGTTACGCTTTACAATCGCGACTATGAATGCGAGTCATTTTTCCGCTCATTTGAGACGCCTGCGCAAGGATCGAGGCCTTGTTCAGAAGGATGTTGCCGAAGCGCTGGCTGTTTCAGTGCAAGCGGTTTCGCAATGGGAGAAAGGGGAAACCACTCCCGAATATCCTAAGGTGATGAAACTCGCGGAATTTTTGGGGGTCTCCCTCGACGAGCTGTCGTGGGATGATGCGGAAACGCGTCACGATCCCACGCCCCCATCCAAAACCGTCGTGCGGGTCGCCGGCCTTGTCGGTGCAGGCGCCGAAATCATGCCAGACTATGAGCAGATACCGGACGGGCTTTACGATATTGATGTCTTGGTGCCTGTGCCCGAAGGAGCCGTTGCGCTCCAGGTCGAGGGGGACAGCATGTTTCCGCGCTATGATGCGGGCGACGTGGTGATCTGCTGGGGCGAACCCTCGAGCATGACCGAGATCGTCGGTTGGGAAGCCGCGGTACGTACGTCCGACGGCAAGCGCTATCTCAAGCGCATCCTGCAAGGGCAGAAGAAAGGCACGTTCGACCTTGAAAGTTACAATGCTCCGCCTATCCGCGGCGTCAAACTCGAATGGGTCTCACGTGTCCATCTCGTCGTCCGTGCCGGCCATTGGCAACGGCTTTCCCCGCGCGAGAAAATCCGCCTGATCAAGAAGGCAACGGGTGCCTCCTTGAAGCGACGCTAGCAGGCATCGGCTACCAGGACCAATCCATCTTCGGCTGAGGCTCGTCACCATCGTAGTGAACATTGACGATGGATTCGAATATGGCGGGATGCCCGCGCACGCCTTCAATCGTATATTCGGTTGGCTTGTAATCATCGTGCGTGGAGCGCCAGGCTTCCGCGCTGTCCCATTTCGCAATATTGATGAACTGAAATGTCTGATTGCCGACGCCTGTATTGCGATGCAGGTGCGTTTCGATAAAGCCCTTTTTCTTGCGAAAGGTCTCCGTGGTCCTGCGCCAATGTTGCAGGAACTCTTCTTCCTTGTGTTCAGGAACGATGAACACGTTAAGCAACGTGACCGGCATTACCCCCTCCATTCTCTCAGCGGGCAGCCCCCTCCAACCCGACGAGAACAAAAGTAAACTATATAGTTTATAATGACAATATCCACGCCGCGGCTTTGCCGCCTCGGTCCCCCGCATGAGCGCGACAAGATCAATCCTGAAAGCTATACCGATGGGCGATGACCGTCCCGATTGATCGCCCAGCACGCGACCTAGCCGCCAATCTCATCCGTCGCTTCCGTGACGGCGAAATCAGCAACGACCAATTCGAAGATCAATGGCCGAATGGATCCGAGGACCCGGCGCTATCCGCTCTGAAGGGCATGATCCGGCAGTTTTACGATGACCGCTACGAACATACGCTGACATGGCGCCACGCGTTGAAACCGGAGGGCCACGAGGCATTTAGCCGTTTTGCGCTCTTCGCCGACAACGATCTACCTTACCAGTGGCCACCTCACGACTTCATTGGCGCGGGTGGCCTCGGCTGCTTCGTCATCACCGTTGGCATTCTCGCCGCCTTGATCGCATTTTTTAAGTTCGGCTGGATGGCGGCCGTCCCAGTCGTCATCCTTCTTCTATGGCTTGATTGGCGCATTCATGCACGTAACGATCGCGCGCAAAGGACGCTCGAGGCCGCGGGAGATTTCACCGTCTGGCCATTTATTCAAACGACGGACTATGAAATAGCCCAAAAATCCAAGCGGCCTGAGACAATCAACGACCAGCTCAGGCCATAATGTGGTCATTCCGCCGGTGCGGCCACCGCCTTGGGAGCAAGGCTCATCCACGCAAGCGCGAGAGTGCCCAGCGCACACAGTGCGATCGCCGCCACCATGGCCAATGCGGTACCGTTGAAGAACAGGCTGACGCACACGATCACGAGTGCCGCAATGACCATCTGCAAGGTGCCAGCAAGAGCTGATGCCATGCCTGCAATCGGACCATGAGGATCGAGCGACATCACCATGCTGGCCGGAATGACCAAACCAAGAAAGGCGAAGGTCAAAAACAGCATGACGATGAGCACCACCACATTGTCGATGCCCGTTAGAACGAGCAGAAGATGCACCATCGCCATCGCGGCAAACGCACTGACAGCACCAAGAATGACACGTCCCATGCCGAAACGCTGGCCTAGCAAAGCGCTGAATTGAGAGGCGCCGATGAAACCTATGGCATTAAGCGAGAATGTCAGGCTGTAGAGCATCGGCGTCAGGCCGAAGTGATCGATATAAATGAAAGACGATGTCGCCAGAAAAACCATGAAGCTGGAAATGCCCAGCGCACCGATAATCGTCAGGCTCATGAAGTGCCAATCCCACAGCAACGATCCATAGCTCGACAACACTGGACCAATGCCACCTTTAACCCGTTCACTCGGCGGCCGTGTCTCGGGCAAGGAAAAGGCAACGAGAGCGAGGCCGATCACCGCTGTAACCGCCACCGCATAGAAAACGGCCCGCCAGCCAAATGGCACGATCAAAGCGCTGCCGGCCAGAGGCGCAAGAATAGGCGACACACTGAAGACCAACATGACAAGCGACATCAGCCGCGCCGCCGCCACCCCCGTATGCAAATCGCGGATAACGGCCCGCGGAATCACCATCGCGGCAGCAGCACCAATGCCTTGAACAACGCGGAAAACGATCAGCCATTCGATCGAGGTCGCCAGTGCCGCCCCCAATGTGGCCACCGCAAACACGGCAAGACCGAAGTAGAGCGGTGGCTTGCGGCCGACCATGTCCGACACCGGACCGTAAATGATCTGGGTGAAGCCGAAACCCACGAAATAGGCCATCAGCGTCATCTGCACGCCAAAGGTGCTCGCGTTCAGATCAGCCCCCAGCGTCGGCAAGGCAGGCAGATACATATCGATCGCAAATGGACCAATGGCCGAAAGGAGACCCAGAGTCAGGGCGTTGCGAGCAAAATGAGTGCGCATGGATGGTCCCAAGGGTCCGATTGAAAGCGACAAAGGCAGCCCTCGCCTCGCATACCCACGAGACGGGACAGGTTAGGCAAAACGGCGATGTGTGGTGTCGGCGCGCAACGAGCGCCGATTCTCGATAGCAACTAATATTGTCCGAATTTTGCACTGCACAAGATGGTTCTGATCTGCCCCTGCATGCAAAATTCGCAATGCTCGAACAGCCCGCCACCTCTGGAACGAACGAACCAGGTCGGCAGTTGTCCTTTCCGGATCCAGCGGCGGACCCAACGACCTATCCGGTTCAACTGACTATTTCCGGCAGCAGCGACGGAGCTCCCTTCACGGTGACTTGATTGCGAGCAACTGCCTCCGACTTGAATTGACCATAAGTGCCTTCCATCCAACGCACAGCGCGACGTAAGCGTGAACCCAGCGGAGACCATCGATGAACAATGCCGGATTGCTGCTCGGGCGCCTGCTGCTGGGCGTACCCTTCATCATTTGGGGCGCGCTCAAATTGACCGGTGCCGCCGCCTTTTCCGGCAATCTCGCCAAAATGGGGCTGCCATCGCCATTGGCCCTCGCCTATCTCGTCGGCTTCTGTGAAGTCATTGGCGGCCTGGCGGTTGTCGGAGGTTTTGCCCTGCGTTCCGCGAGCATTCTGCTGGCGCTCTGGTGTCTGGCGACGGACTATCTCGTCCACTTCGGAAACAGAACCGCCTTCTTCGACCATCTGGTGATGGCGGGCGGTTTCTTCGTTCTCGCCGCCGTCGGCGCCGGCGCCTGGTCGCTCGCCAAGGACCGCACGCTAGGCCTTCCGTAGACACCTCGCTAGACGATCTCTTTCCGAAACCGTACGGGACTTCTGATGTACCGCAATAGAAAAACGCGTCTTCGCTTCGCCATCGCCATCGGCGCATGGATCGGGACCGCAACGGTCTCAGTTTTCGCCGATCCCCTGTCTCTGTCAGTCACGAAAGCGCAAGCGACCATCGATCCTGGAACCGGGCTACCGGTGCTCAATCTTGAACTGACCCCAGATAGCCGGACAGCCTTTGGCGTGTGGACGAAGGATCTTGTCGGCAAACAGATCACCGTCAACATTGACGGCATCCCCGTCATCAGCCCCGTCGTTCGGGAACCCATCCTCGCAGGCAAACTGCAGATCAGCGGCGACTCCAGCATGAAACAGCTACAGGACTGGGCGCAGCGCATCGCTGCCGGCCAGTCGAAAATCGCAGTCGATTTAAAAAAGGACTAGTCGAGCCAACCTCGCTCTGTCGCAAAACCGCCGTTTTGCTCAGGTGAGTCACTGCGGACTGGGCCTAAGGAGGTGCCGGTGCGGGAGATGACGCAGGATCGGCGAATCCTCTGGAGCGGGTTGGCTTCCCTCTCGCTGCACGCGGCAGCCGGATTGACTCTCATCTTCTTTTCCACAATTCGGCAATTGCAGCCCAACATCGATCATAGCATCGACGTCGAAATTCTGACGATGCCGTCCCCACCTCAGACGTCGGCGCTCCTTCTGGGCACAAATCCACACGCGGAAATATCGTCTCCCGCAACAAGCGCTCCGCCACAACAACCGACTCAAGAAAACGTGACGAGACATGACGCCCCATCAGATGCCGCAGCGATGATACGACCAAGCCACATGCTTTCCGATCATATTCTCGCCGATCCCCGCAGTCGCAAAGCACGCGCCACGCTTCCAAAATTGGAAACTGAAGAACGGATGGTACAAATCTGCTCGCTTGAGGCCATGGCGCAGATCGAGGCTTGGCAAAAGACCTATCAGCCCGACAGTCTCGTAGCTTATGCGATGGCTGACACGAAGGTTGAGGGTAACACTCTCGTCGCGGACGGGGCAGCCTTCCACAGTAAGCACCAGTGGTACAATACGAAATTCACGTGCGATGTGACACCTGACCACATGAAGGTTCTGGCTTTCGCTTTCCGTGTCGGCGATATCATTCCTCAGAGCGAATGGGAGCGACATGACCTGCCGGCAGATGGCAAGCATCTCGACTGACAGCGTCACGGACTGCGTTAATTGGTCAAGACCCTCTGCTCTAATGCGGACGGGAGAACGACGTTCAGGCAGGCCCCTCCGTTTGGAGCATTCGCTGCCGAAACATGGCCCCCATGCAGATGCACGATTTCCCGCACCAGATTGAGCCCCAGACCAGCGCCCTTGCCATCGTGACGTAGACGATGAAAAGGCTCAAAAATCCGCTCGGCTTCTCCGGGCGGGATGCCTTCGCCTTCGTCGCAAACCTCGACTTCAGATGCCCCTGAAAGAGCTTTCCCGACGCGCACTGTGATCGTTCCACGCCGACCGCCATGCTGAATGGCGTTCTGCACCAAATTAGTCAAAGCCCGCTCCAACGCCGTCTGATCTCCCCAAATATGGATCACACTTTCATGGGCCCGAAAATCTATCTCATAGCCGGCGGCAAAGGCCAGCGGCGCCAAGTCGACAACCACCCGCTGCGCCATGGCTGTAAGATCAAGCCGAACGAAATCATCCGCCTTCTGACCCAATCGCTGCAAATCCAACAGCTGACCTGTCAGAACCGACAGACGTGTCGCATCCTCCAAGAGTTGTGCCTTTTGTGGGCCGGACGGAAGCGATGCAATGCGCGTGCTGAGAATGGCGATAGGCGTCCGTAGCTCATGTGCCGCGTCAGCGAGAAAGCGTTGGTGCCGTTCATAACCCTTATCAAGCCTTCCCAGAGCGTCGTTGACAGCCTTCACCAGCGGTTCGATTTCGCTTGGGATTTGATCGACAGATAACTGCACGCCACGCTGATCGATATCAACACGTTCCGCTTGCGCGGCTACAAGATTGAGGCCCGCCATCGCCTTGCGCACCACGAAAGGTGTCGCCAAGACGGTCGCCAGGGTCATAAGAGCGAGCACTGGCAAGCCAATATATAGCGAACTGATGGAAACGCCGGCGATAAGACGGCTCAAGGACATGCGGCCCTGCGTTCCTGTCATAATCTGAACCTTGCCGGCCGCGCTCTCAGTCCATTTGACGAGGCCGTCCGGTCGGCCAGAATTGCCTGGCTTCCAGGTCAATCGCGCCTGTGCGATATGATCGAGCTCCTGAGCCAATGGAAAGAATTCCGACGGCACATCGCCTTCTGCGAGCCTGTTGCCCGTTTCATCGCGGATCAGAAACCATAGACCCTTTGCCTCAGTTCGCAGTAGCTCGAGGTCCGAAGTCGAACGTAGGGCTAGGCCACCGCCTGCGTCACGCACCAATGCATCTCGCAATACATCCAGGGAGCCATCCTCATAGCCATCGATGATCCGCACCGTGGTCCAGACAGCACCGACGGCAAGGATGACAATCGCGGTTAGCATGATCGTTTGAAAAACAACCAGACGAACGACCAGACGCCATTTGAGAGAGCGCGGACTGCGCCAGGCAAATGTCATGCTATTTCTATCGGCGTTTCACGCAAGAGATAGCCGACCCCCCGAATTCCATTGATGGTAACTCCCGCACCGGCGTCGGCAAGCTTCCGTCGCAAACGGGAAACGTGCGTGTCCAACGCGTTCGACTGAATTTCATCGTCAAGCCCGAACACCGCTTCCATCAGGAAATTGCGGACCACCATACGTCCCGTGCGGCGCATGAGAGCTTCGAGGACTAGAAGTTCACGACGGGGCATATCAAGCGGATGGCCATCGACACTAGCTTCGCGATGGACGAAATCAAACGCCAGACGGCCGGCACGCACAATATCCGATTGCAAATGGGCCGGCCGCCGTAGCAGCGCCCGCAAACGCGCCAACAGTTCTTCGAACGCGAAAGGCTTACCAAGATAATCGTCTGCGCCGCTATCCAAACCCGCAACCCGATCCACCAGATCGCCGCGTGCCGTGAGCACCAAAACCGGCACTCGGTTTCCCCCTGCCCGCAACGTCGGGATCAGCGATAAACCGTCTCCGTCGGGTAGTTGCCGATCGAGCAGAACCACGTCGTGAACGCCCTCAGCCAGGCTCATCTCCGCCTCGATCAAATTAGGCGCATGATCAACCACCATGTCATGGCGGGTTAATGCCGCGCGCAATGCGGACACCATTTCTGGCTCATCCTCTACCAGCAACACGCGCATCGATTACGGTCCTACATTGAGCCACCCAGATCAGATTCGGCCAATCTGATGCCGCTGCATTGCGCGAACATTGCGTCAACATTGCAATACTCGAGTAAATATCTTTCAAAATCAATATGTAAGAGCCACTTCATGACATGCTCACGCAACCCAAGAGCCGCCATTTGAAACGCTATCAGTTTATCGGTTCATCCTGGATGGTTGCGTTTGCCCGCTCTCTTTCGCCGCCTCGCTCGCCATAAAGCGCTTCTACTCCCTTTTACCTGTTGCCTGATCCTCGCCGCCTGTGCAGGACCGGACGTGCGTGTGACCAATGCGCCGCTCTCGCTGACCACTGGCTCCCTTACGCCGGATCGCTCCACTGCAACGATGACTGAAACGGGGGAAGCCGCGATTGTATTGGTCTTTTCCGGTGGCGGCGCCCGCTCGGCCGCCTTCGGCTATGGCGTTCTCTCGGAGCTTGCACGTCAAACTTCATCCGACAAAGGACATACGCTGGCCGATGATGTCGCGGTGGTCGCAGGCGTCTCCGGTGGAGCGGTGCTCGCGGCTCACTTTGCCCTTTACGGGCGGGATGGCCTGTCTGCTTTCCGGCAGAGCTTTCTTGACCAGGATATAGAGGGCGAACTGCATACTTCCCTAACGCCAAGCAATCTATTGCGAGGCTATCAAGGTGGCGTGAATGATCTCTCAGGCTTCCCCTCGTGGCTTGATCGCCATCTCTTCCATGGCGCAACCCTCGGCGCACTGAACCATCCGGATCGTCCCCGCCTCATTATCCATGCGACCGATCTTTACAATCGCACGCCGTTCATTTTCGACCGTCGCTCTTTCTCCGCAATCTGCAGTCAGTACGATGACTATCCCCTTGCTTACGCGGTTGCTGCTTCCGCCGCTGTTCCAGTCATGTTTGCCCCAATAACCCTGCGCAACTACAACGCGGCCTGTCCCGTCGAAACAGAGAAAAAATCTCCATCTCGCCGTTACATTCGTCCGGCGCTCACCGAACAATACTATCGCGATTCCGTCGAACGTTATCGTTCCGCAACGGATCTGAATTATCTCAAACTCTATGATGGAGGCCTCGTCGATGGCATCGGCACGCAAAGCCTGCTGCATCTGATGAACCGCCCATCACCAGCACCTCTCCCTGAGGCGAAAGCACGACGCATCAAACACCTACTCTTTGTCGTGGCTGATGCATCGACCCGGATTGGTGGCGGCATTTCACAAACCGAAGCGGCACCTGATGCCAAAGAGGCTGTCGTCGGTGCGATCGACGCGATGATCAACATTCCGAGTTTGCAAAGCTATGACATACTACGTCGACGACTGCCGAGCTGGCGCGACGAAATCGTACGGTGGCGGTGCCAAGGCAGCGCGCGCTGTCAAGAACTCGACATTGGAATTGTCCGCATCGCTCTTGCCGACATCGCCGAACCGACGGCAGCCCGACGTATTCTCACCCTGCACAATCGACTAACCCTGCCGCCCCAAGACATCGACTTCCTTTCTGCCCTAGGCGGTCGTCTGCTGCGCGAACAGCCCGATTATCGACGGTTTCTCAAGCGTTTGCACGGTGATATCCGGCGCGGAGAGACATAACTTTCCGGCCATAGCGGAAACACAGGCTTGCGCTTCAGCCTGTGGAATGTCATATGAACCCACCATGATTTTTGCGCGCCAGGCAAACCTTCGACTTCTAGGCCCGACCTTCTGAGGAAGGCGGGATTTTCGTCGTTTGATTTGTTTATGCTGGTGCTGTCATGGTTTCTCCCATTGGATTGACATCTACTGATCGCCATCGCCTGAGGGCCCTGGCGCTTTGCAAGAGCCTGCGACTTATCGGCGGCCGTCGGGACTGACGGCAGCCCGGCGGCTGTATCCGCGCCGTATTCGTACTTCCCGAATACTCGCACACGGCTTTGCATCATGTTGACCAATCCAGAATCCAAATATCGGCCTATCATCGCGCCAGTTCTTTTGCCCGACAGGCAATGGCCATCGAAAACCATGACCGCGGCTCCCCGCTGGGTCTCGACCGACCTGCGCGACGGAAATCAAGCCCTCGCCGATCCGATGAATGTCGAGAAAAAGCTGCGCTTTTTTCACATGCTGCTCGAAATCGGCTTTAAAGAGATGGAGATCGGCTTCCCCTCCGCTTCGCAGACCGAATTTGATTTTGTCCGCAGTCTGATCGACGGAAACCTCATTCCCAACGACGTAACCGTTCAGGTCCTCACGCAATCGCGAGAAGACCTGATCGCGCGCACCTTCGAGTCGTTGCAAGGGGCTCGTCAAGCCATCGTCCACCTCTATAATGCGACCGCGCCATTATTCCGACGGGTTGTTTTCCAAATGGACAAGTCGGAAGTCATCGCCTTGGCCGTTTCCGGGGCGCAGGCCATGGCGCGAGAAGCTGCCAAACAGCCTCGAACCCGATGGACGTTCGAATATTCACCCGAAACCTTCTGTTTCACCGAACCGGAATTCGCGCTCGAAATTTGTGAGCGCGTGCTCGATGTCTGGCAACCGACGCCCGAACATCCGGCGATTCTCAATCTGCCGGCAACGGTCGAAGTGACCATGCCCAATGTTTATGCCGATCAGATCGAGTGGTTCTGCCGGCATATCTCACGGCGAGATAGCGTGATCATCAGTGTGCATCCACATAACGATCGCGGCACCGGAGTCGCAGCGACCGAACTCGCCGTGCTCGCTGGCGCGGACCGCGTGGAGGGCTGTCTGTTCGGCAATGGCGAACGCACGGGCAATGTCGATCTGGTCACTCTGGCGCTCAATCTCTACACCCAGGGCATCGATCCAAAGCTGCGTTTTGACGATATGCGCTCGATCGTGCGCACCGTCGAACATTGCAATGCCCTGCCCGTCCACCCGCGCCATCCTTACGCCGGCGAGTTGGTCTTCACCGCCTTTTCAGGATCTCACCAGGACGCTATTCGTAAAGGTTTCGCCGCCCACGAGACGCGCAACGATGGTTACTGGGAAATGCCTTATCTGCCGCTCGATCCCGCCGACGTGGGAGGCACGTATGAGGCCGTCATTCGCGTCAACAGCCAATCGGGCAAGGGCGGCATCGCTTGGATTCTCGAACAGGATCGCGGCCTGCAATTGCCACGGCGCCTGCAGATGGATTTCAGCCGCAAAGTGCAGGCCATAGCTGACAGCACCGGTAAGGAGATGAGTGCCGCAGATATCTGGAGTAATTTCGAAAAAGCCTATCACTTGAGAGGTCGGCAACGATTTGAGCTCGTTGACTACGACGACGGAGGCAAACGAAGTGGCTCTTCACGCGCCTTCACCGGCCGTATCCGCGTCGATGGCCGCGAGATCGCAGTCAACGGCCGCGGCAACGGCCTTATTTCCAGTGCGGTCTCGGCGTTGAATAACGGGTTGCAAATGGACGTCGAGATTGTCGATTACCACGAACATGCGCTGCGACGTGGCTCGGACGCGCAAGCCGCCGCCTATGTCGAATGCCGTATGCCAGACGATCGCCGCGTCTTTGGCGTTGGCATCGACGACGATGTAGCCACGGCTTCGGTCAAGGCACTGCTCAGTGCCTTCAATGCGATTTGAACTGTGGTGCGGGGCTTAGGCTCCGCACCCTTCCACTTGGCGCCTCAGCCCCTCTTGACGCGGACTGCCCATAAGGAAATTCTCTCGCAATAGAAAGAACAGGGGGCGGCTCATGCGGTGGTTAAATACAGCGACGATCGTCATTCTTGTCGTAGCCATTTTGATTTTCGCGTTCCAGAACCTGGAGAACGTCACCCTATCTTTCCTTGGTTTCCGGATCACCGCCCCATTGGCGCTACAGATTGTCATCGTCTATCTACTTGGCATGGCAACAGGAGGCAGCGCACTGGCCCTCGTTCGCTGGGCTTGGCGAGGCCCTAAAGAGCCCAATTAAGTGGTGCATGGTTGCCGCCCCTCAAATTGAAGTGAAGCGATAGACCAACCCACACACCCGCTGCTACACCCCGCTGCAGGACGAACGCGATCAACGTCCCAAATGAAGGAGTACGCGGTATGAAACTTTATTATAGTCCCGGGGCCTGCAGCCTTGCGGACCACATAGCCCTCCAAGAAGCAGGTCTCCCGTTCGAGAGCGAACGCGTCGATCTCCGCGCCAAAAAGACCGCCTCAGGTGCTGATTTCAACGCTATTTCACCGAAAGGCTATGTGCCGGCGCTCGTCCTGGGCAACGGTGAATTGCTGACCGAGAATGCCGCGATCCTCGACTACGTCGCCAATAAAGCGCCTGCGCTCGGTCTTGAAGGATCCCTCGGTCGTACGCGCCTACTTGAGGCACTCGCCTTCATCGGCAGCGAAGTCCATAAGAACTTCAAACCCTTCTTCGCCGGTGGAAGCGACGACGAAAAAGCCAAGGCAGCAGAGAACATCACGCGGCGCACCAAATATCTCGCTGACAGTTTCAAGGGAAACTATCTATTTGGCGACAAGCTGAGCGTGGCGGATTGCTACCTGTTCGTCATGACACTCTGGGCGCAGAAAGTGGGCGTGCAATTGCCTGCCGCGCTCGACGCTTTCCGCGATCGTATGAAGCAACGTCCCGCCGTTCAGACCGTGATGAAGGCCGAGGGACTCATTTAAAGCGAAAGAATGGCGCAATCTTTGCGCCATCCCCTCTCAAATTCGACTTTCTGCCTGCGCGGCATCCGCTTTGGTAGGATGTGATGGGACTGCACGCGCCAAATGGGTCTCGCCCCATTCATAGAGGGCACGCATGACGTGTCCGAGACTGCGCCCATGTTCCGTCAACGCATATTCAACCCGGGGCGGCACCTCCGGAAAGACGGTGCGGCTGATAATCCCTTCGCTTTCGAGTTCCCGCAATTGCACCGTCAGCATGTGCTGACTGACACCCGGGATGGCGCGGCGCATTTCATTGAAGCGGCAGGTACGCCGAAAGAGCTGCCAAAGAATCAGCATTTTCCACTTGCCATCGAGCACGGCGAGCGTAGCCGCGATCTCAGGCGGCGGCTCCTGCAAGCATTCCACGTGGCTGCAATCCGGCTGGGTAGTCATCTTTTCCATACTACACCATATTTTCCATACTACAGCAGAAAATCCATCCTACTTGTAATTGCATACTAACATCGACATTTCGACTGGCACTTTCAACCCCGAAGAAAAAACGTGCCACGGGTGTCATCATGTCCGTCTCGGCCACTACCGCAAAACCCATCTACCGCTATCGCTGGAAAAACATTGTTTTCTGGGCACTTGGCATCGCTCTGGCGCTCCTTTTCGTGGGCGCGGGCCTGGCCAAGCTCTACGGCACCCCCGACATGGTGCAATTGTTCACCGCGATCGGGATCGGCCAATGGCTGCGCTATTTCACCGGCGTAATCGAGATCGTCATCGGGCTGACCCTGCTCTATCCCGCGACGGTCGGTCTCGGCGCCCTTCTCGGCGCCATCACCATGGCCTTTGCGACCCTCGCCAATTTCGCCATCGGCCACGACATGATCCACTCGACGGTCATTGCCGTCGCCTTTCTGGCCATCGCATGGGAGCGGCGCAACCAGCTCTTCGCTTTGGCGGACGGCGTCTGAGTGGAGCGACACGCATGTCATTGCCTGTCGCCTCGCCCTCGCCTACCGGTCGCTGGAAGACGATTACCCTCCGCCTCATCGAGCTTGCCCTGGCTTTTTGGCTGACCGCTGACGGCATAGGGAAACTTTATGGCGCCGGCCAGACAATCGAGATCTTCAACGCGATTGGCGCTGGACAATGGTTTCGCGTTCTGACCGGTCTCATTCAGATGGCCGCCGCTGCTTTACTCGTCACCCGTGGCATGGCCGCATTCGGTGCCATCCTGGCTGCGGCCATTATGATCGGGGCGACCTCCGCCAATCTGACGGTTCTCGATCGCGACGCCGTCCATGCGCTCGTTCCTGCTCTGATATTTCTCGCAATTGCCTGGATCAAACGCGGCGAATTGTTCTCGGTCTTTTCTCACGCCTGACCATCGGCGTGATCCAAGTTGGTTGCGTTATCTCGGCTGTCGCGCCGACGCATTGTGGATCCGACGCCGCTTCCAGATTGTCCTGATGGAAGCTCCCCGCCAGGCAGTCGCTCCACGGCGTCGCGTATCGGCACCGAGCATTGCGTGACCTGGCGGGTGAGCGGTTGAGAGGCCGCTCACCTGCCGACTTATTCTAGATTCCGAAGGTCACATGCCCCTGCGCATCGATCGTCCAGGCCGGATTAAAAGCGATCTCCCAAGCATGATCATCAGGGTCAGCCACATAGCCGCGAAAGCCACCATGCAAAGGCGCATCCGCCGGCCTTACAATGCGGCCGCCCGCCTGCGCCAATCGGTTCATGACGGCGATAACCGCCGCTTCGCTCTCCACATTGTGAGCTAGGGAATAGGCGCCAGCGACGGCCAGAAGCGGCCGCCCCATGTCCGCTTCCAGCGACGGTTTGAGGAAACAGCCAAGCATCAGGCCGTTCATTTGGAAGAAGAAGATTTCTGCATTCTCAAACACTGGCGACCAGCCGAAGCCTTCGCCGTAAAAATGCTTCGACCGAGCAAGATCGGCAACGCCGATGGTAATGATTGAGATTTGCTGTTGCATGCCCAAACCTTTCATACGCCGGCACCCCATGCGCCAGCGGGAAAGTCTTGGGACTCGACGCCGAAAGCGACGGCCAGGACCCACTTGCGTGGGGATCGGGCTAACCGCACCGATCTCTCCTTTTTCGACCGTCGTCTTTTACTGAAACGTCGCAAATACCGCAACGGACCAGTTGAAATGATCCTGGCGACCCAGCTAAAACGGTTCACGCATCAAGAGTTGGGGCGAGACCCAACGCCAACCTGCTGACCGAGCAAGGTGGCCTCTCTGAAGGGAGGATGTGGCCGAACCGGCAACCAAACGGATCCAGCCACCGCGTCTGTCTCGCCCGGAGTGAAGGACGCACGCGGAAATGCCGATCAAAATTCCCGATGACCTGCCTGCTTATGACACCCTCAATGCCGAGGGCGTCATGGTCATGCGCGAAACAGACGCAATCCGCCAGGACATCCGCCCGATGCGGATCGGTTTGCTCAATCTGATGCCCAACAAAATCCGCACGGAAACACAGATTGCGCGTCTGCTTGCCGCCACCCCCCTGCAGGTCGAACTGACCCTGGTACGTATGACCGACCATATCGCCCGCAACACCCCAGCCGATCACATGCGTGCTTTCTACCGCCCATGGGCGGACATGCAGTCTGATCGTTTCGACGGCTTTCTCATCACGGGCGCTCCCGTCGAGCGGATGCCGTTCGAGGAAGTTGGCTATTGGGACGAGCTACAGCGCGTACTCGACTGGACGCAAACGCACGTGCATCGCACCTTTACCATCTGTTGGGGCGCGCAAGCCGCCACGCATCATTTCCACGGCATGCCGAAACATGCACTCGCGCAGAAAGCATTTGGCGTCTATCGACAGCGCAATCTCGTGCCATCATCGCCTTTCATGCGCGGCTTTTCAGACGATTTCTCCGTCCCCGTATCTCGTTGGACGGAAACGCGAGGCAGCGATATTCCGCGTGGCAGTAATCTCACCGTATTGGCCGACAGCGATGAAACGGGCCTCTGTCTAGTAGACGATCCGCAACACCGCACCCTGCATATGTTCAATCACATCGAATACGATTCGACTTCTTTGGCCGAAGAATATGTGCGGGACATCGAGAATGGCATGCAACTGCCAAGCAATTATTTTCCCGCCGATGACCCGCAGCATCAGCCGAAGAACCGCTGGCGCAGCCATGCTCATCTCCTCTTCGGAAACTGGATCAATGAGATTTACCAGACGACACCTTTCGATGTGGAACGTATCGGCAGCGCATCCTATTTCTAGGTTTTCCGCATTGATGATCTGGAACCATCGGGCACCGTGAAGTGGTGATAGCTTGCTGGTTTATGGCCGCTTGGTGAAACAATCTTAATGTTGGGGGATTTGCCCCAGATTTGTCCCAGTAGCGAGGCACGTTTACATCGCAATAGCCGCCAGAACGGCCTCCAAGCCTCGCGGCGACGTAAGGCGATCATGATGCAAAATACGCGCCCTCTCCCCAATCCATCCCGGCCATTCACTTCATCCGATACGTCAAGCCGACGCGACTTCCTTTATATCGCCACGGCTGCCATGGCTGGCGTCGGAACGAGCGCCGTTCTCTGGCCTCTGATCAATCAGATGCAGCCGGACGCTTCCGTCATTGCTGCGGGCGTACCCATCGACATCGATATCAGTCAGCTTGAACCAGGACAGCAAATGCGAGCCATATGGCGTGGCATGGCACTCGCAAGTCTGCAAAACCCTCAGCTTCTCGCCATGCTGCGCGATCCTCAATCCAGCCAACTACAACAACCGCCCTACGCGGTGAATTGGCACCGATCGATCAAGCCTGAATTTCTCGTCCTGGTCGGCATCTGTACCCATCTTGGCTGCCTGCCCGAATTCAAGCCGGACGGCAGCGTCGGTGGTTACGACGGCTATTTCTGCCCGTGTCACGGCTCCAAATATGATCTCGCAGGCCGCGTCTTTTCCGGCGTTCCCGCGCCCTATAATCTGCCCGTGCCTCCACACCGCTACGTCAACGATAAAGTGCTGCGCATCGGCGAAAATCCGGACGGCCAGACCTTCGATTTCGGCACGATAGAACAGGTCTAGCGCGGCCTTAGCTAACCACTGATCGCGCAAAAATTGTGAACGTTGTATGCGCGCACGTTAAGGCCCGAGCGATCGGGCGGAACTTCATCGGCACTGGCACGTTTTTACATCGACATCCTGAGGTGACGGCCGGGTTGCGATGCTGATGAGACTGCTGCCATCAATGCTTAGCCAGCCCCTCTCTGGAGGATGGCTCGCAGCATGCTTGCTCTGTACGTCCGCTGTAGCTGGTGTCCCAGCCGACGCGAGCAAGAAGATCGACGCGCTTTACGAAAAATTTGAGCAGCGGATCAGGGCCCGGCAAGCCGAAGGCACCATGCCAACACTCGCAACGCCAGCCGATGCGGAACTTCTCAATACATTTTGGAATCCAGCTCTCGTCGGCGAAGCTCCTTATGGAGCGGCGGACAGCGAATCTCTGATGACCATTCTCGCCAGGCAACGCAGCGTACTCAGCGCCTATGTCTTCTTTTCTCACGGCTCGTCGGAACGCCCACCGCTCGCCAGTAATATTCTCACATTTCAGGACGAAATCGTTCGTGCTCAAATTGTACAATTGAAGATCGTTGGTGCCCTGGCGGCAGTCGCCACAGATGTCTCCGTCTTGATCCAAGATCGACAGATGGACGACGTCAAGCGCTTCGGCATCTCCTCATTCAAAGTTGCCTACGCACCATTTCTGCAGAACGTGAATGAAATTATCGCACTGCCAGGATTGCGGATGCCCAATCGTTCCGCTCTTGCAAAAACATTGGCTGAGAATCTGGCTCGGATTGCGCCGGCTTTGGCCCAACGCGACCGGCTAAAGATCGCCACGCAACTCAAGTCCTCGCAATCCCTCCTACCCGAGAGCGACCGGCCGGAAATCGATACCGCCCTCGAGCAATTCCTTGCCCAGCCCTGCACCGGCATTTGCGCCATGCGCTGATCAAAATTCAATCATATCTTGATAAATTAGTTGACATAATATCAAGTATTAATTAAATTCGCTCGTCTGCGAATATTCGCAGCTAGTGGGGAGCAGGCAGTGGCGGGTCCAAAAGGAAAGCCTATCAAATCTGCCGCTTTGAGCACTCGACATCCTCCACCTCCCATCCCGTCCGCCCCAAAACGAGACCTCGAGCGCTTCACCTTCGTCATTCAGGCGGATCGGCGCGGCTGTGTCAGTGTCACTGAATTCGATTGTCACGCCACTCAGGCCGAAATCGCCCAGGCGCTCTGCGATAGCAACCTCCCCGATTGCCCCGTTCTCCACATTCTGGAGGGCCATATCGGGGATATGCTGCGCGATGTGACTGAAGACGTCGCCCGTGAGATCGGCCGGATGGCCGAGCGCGCCGCGCAAGATCATTGGACGATCCAGACCTGTGCGGCCCAGCTTCTTCGGCGCTTCGACCTCTTCGACGCCTGCGAACACCACCTCATGATCGAATATCTGAACCAACCGCTCATGGATATCGGTTAAACTCGTCCCTTTGCACGGTTGCGTTTGCCCATTGATCGGACCAAATATCTTTCCAAACAGCGGTTGTCGAAGCGTTGAGTGAAGCATCATGAGAAGTCCAGGCAATGTCCCGCCGGCACAAACAGGCATCGTCATCACTGATGCGCATCGCGCATTTTTTAACGCGATCCCGAAAGTCGAACTGCATTGCCATCTGCTTGGCGCGGTGAGGCGGGATACATTTTTCGACCTTGCCAGACGCAAACCCATCCCCATCACCACCGAGGAGATGGAAGCGTTTTATACGCGGGACGAAAAGCCGGTCGGCGTTCTACGTGTTTTGCGTGCCCTCGATGAATACATTTTAACCGAGGCAGATGACCTGCATCGTCTGACCTATGAATATCTTGAGGATGCCGCGCGCCATAATGTGCGCCATGCGGAATTTTTCTGGAATCCGACCGGTACCGTACGTGTTTCTGGAATTCCTTATGCCAACGCCCAGCGCGCTATCGTCACCGCGATCGAAGATGCCGGCAGAGACTTCGGCCTTACCGCAAAACTCATTCCCAGTATCGACCGCGAGGCAGACCCTGACGAGGCCGTCGCGCTCGTCGAATGGATGAAGCAGAATCGCTCTGACCATGTCGCCGGCATTGGGATCGATTATCGCGAAAACGATCGCCCGCCCGAATTATTCTGGAAAGCCTATCGCGACGCCCGCAAAGCGGGTTTCCGAACGACTGCACATGCGGGCGAATTCGGCATGCCTTGGCGCAATGTCGAAACGGCGATCGATCTGCTAGAAGTCGATCGCATCGATCATGGCTACACGATTGTCGACAATCCCGAGTTGGCCGCACATTATGCCACTCGCGGCCTCGTCTTCACCGTCGTGCCCACCAATTCCTATTATATGCGTACGCTCCCGCCCGATCAGTGGGCGGAACGGCATCCGATCCGACGCATGCCGGCTCTCGGACTGAAGATCCACCCGAATACGGATGACCCCACGCTTCACAAAGTCAACCCAAGCGAAGCTTGGGAATTGATGTTCAGCCATTTGGGCTTCACCACCGAATATCTCAAGCATTTCATGATCAATGGCATCGATGGCGCATGGATTGACGAACAGACAAAGGCGCAATGGCGTAAGTCATGGCCAACCGAGTTTGACGCCTTAGCACAAACATTATCGGCCAGCTTACCTACCTGAAGGAAAACAGCCGGCGTTGAAAACGCCGGCCGCAAATTTTCCAAGTCGCAAGAGCGACGTTGGCTTATTTCAGGCTGTCAGGCACAACCCCGCCCGATGCCATCAGCTTTTCCATTACCTGCTTGTGCAGCCACAGGTTCATTTCGGCCGAACCATCAAGCGCCCCTTTGTAGCCGAGCTCCTGAGCCAGTTCCTTGCGCGCGCCGAGGCTTGAATCCAGGTTGAGCAGCTTCATCAGGTCGACGATGGACTGTTTCCAATTGTAGTTCGAGTGGCCAGAGCTTTCGGCGATCTTGGCGATCAGCGCCTCGACCTGCTCGCGCGTCATCGGCGTGGCCGCTGCGGCCGCGCCAGCGGCGGCACCACCAGCTTGAGCAACAGTCGTCGAGCCGGCGGATGCGCCTGCTGCGGCCGGAGCGGCTTCATCCGCTTTAGCGGGAGAACCGAAAATGGCGGAAGCGATACGGCTGAAGATACCCATGTCTTACTCCTTAAAAGGCATTGCATCATCGCAAGCGCCACGAGCGGCGGCAAGGGACGATAGGATTATCTCGCGGCCAGATCAATAAAACGCACAGGCATGGTCGCTGAATCCGCCCACACGATCAGCAAAACCCGTGACAAAGCCAAAACAAACTCGTGACGAAAGTCACATACCCATGGCTTCGGAACTATAATAACCATGTCACGTTGTTTCCGGCCGCTCAGCGCGTCTCGGTTGTCGCTTCGCCTTTACGGCAGCATTTTAGCTGCCGACTAGCGGGCCACTTTCGCAGGCGCAGCAAGCATGCCACCTTGTGATCGGCGCACCTGCCGCATCCGGGTGCCAAATGGGAGTCTCTTATGGGCATTATCTGGACCATCATCATCGGCTTCATCGCCGGCGTGATCGCCAAATTCATCGTCCCCGGCCCGAACGACCCGCAGGGCTTCATCCTGACCACCATCCTGGGCATTGTCGGCGCCTTCGCCGCCACCTTCATCGGACAAGCCATGGGCTATTATCAGGCAGGGCAAGGCGCCGGCCTCATCGGCGCCATTGTTGGCGCGATTATTGTTCTCTTCCTGTGGGGCATGATCGCCGGTCGGCGCGCCTGACCCAGTCACAGAAATGTCGCGCGACAGCGACATGTCTGCATGTCATGCGCCGAAGCTCGATCGATCTTCGCTGCGACAGGCGCAGGAATTATAGTTTCGGCAGAGCAGATCGAGCACGTAAACCGAGCACGTAAACAAGGAGTTTGACGATGGCGTCCCGTGGCTTTCCCTCCCTCACCGCTTTGCTCGGCCTGCTGGCCGTAGCCGGTTATCAAAACCGCGATAAGATCGCTGAAATCATCAACAGCCTCGGCAAGGGCGGCGCACCCGGTCAGCAGCCGCAAAGCCTCCCGTCCGGACAAACGGCGAGCGTGCCCGGCCAAACCAATGCCGGTCCTTTGTCGGGCCTCGATAAGTTGTTGGCCGGTCTCGGCGGCGCCGGCGCAGGCGGTCTCCTGACGGGTGGCCTCGGTGAACTGCTTGAGCAGTTCAAGAATAATGGTCAGGGCAAAGTGGCCGACTCGTGGGTCGGCTCAGGCCAGAACGAAGAAATTTCGACGCCCAGTCTGCAAAGCGCGCTGGGCCCGGAAATCCTCCAGGCCATTGCCCAAGCCACAGGCATGTCGGAACAGGAAATCTTGCAACGCCTGTCCAGCGTTCTGCCGTCCGCGGTCGATCAATACACCCCGGGCGGGCGCTTGCCGCAGAGCTGAACGCTCACATCATCTAAGATCGGAGGGCGGCAGCAAGGCCGCCCTTTTCTTTTACCAGCTGACGCGCAGCCCAATCGTACCGCCGTAGCTGCGGCGATAGGTGCCGCCACCGCCACCTCGATAATCGGCGGTCGCAAAAGCGCTGACCATTTTATTCATCCGTAGAACAAAGCCGCCACCAACCTCGGCCGAGGTACCACCACGCCGTGTCGGAATGGCATCCACGCCGTCGAACACCAGCATATCCGTGCCGCGGAAATCATGCCGCAAGCCGACACGCAGATAAGGCATGAGGAGGGCGGACCCGATGTTCCATTGTCCTTGCAGGCGCATCCCCAACCTACCCATGGCGGCATCGACCGGCTTCTGTGTGATGTAAGACACGGTATCGCGTGTTGCATCGAACTGCAGCCGTTGCCACACAAACTGCGCCTGCGGCTCGAGCGTCAGATTGCCAGGTAAAGCGATGGGATAGCCCGTCTCGATGGATGCTGTGAGGCCGCGCCCATTCGTATGAGCAGCCATACCGCGATAAGAGGACTGATCGCCGCTATACCATGATCCCATTAAGACGCCGTCGACATACCAACCGCCAGGACCGATATGGGTCCAATAGGCACCGACGCTGCTCATTTCGAGTCCAAGACGCCCCACCGGCAGGCCGACGAAGCCAGTCGCAAAACCGCGCACGCCGCCCGAAGCCCGTGCGTAACCAGCGAAAGCACCAAACACATCTCGATGGCCGCCATGATCGAAGCCGAGAAGCTGCAATCCGGTCTGAAAGCCACTGATCCGCCCGTCGAACTGCGGCAGCGTCGCTCCCGACCACCGCAGATTGGTGCGCTCACCGAAAACACGCGCCCATACGGTCGGTAGAGTGAGGCCCGTGCCCGTGACGGTGCCCGTACCCACCAAAGCCTGTTCGCCATGGCGCTGATGGAAAGTGCTGAGCATGGCGAGACCCATCTCCCGCGCCACTTGCGATACCGCCGAATAGAGCGCCACCTCAGGACGGTACAATGGAACAGGAGCCGAGCCAGGCGGCGGTGCCGGTGGTAATGGCGGGGTACCCGGAGCAGGTTCAGGCGCCGGCGTTGGAGGAATCGACGGATCTGGAGATGGCGGTGGTGCCACCAATGTCGAGCGCAAATACCAATTCTGCGCACTGCCAGCTGATACACCACCCCGGAAGAGGTAATATTCGTACGCACCGGCGGAGACCGATCCGCCATTCAGCGAGAAGGCGCCCGCCGCCGTCGAGCCACCGTTCGTCGCCTGCACCAGCATAATGCCGTCGCTGAGCGTTGCAGCGCCACCGCCGTTGAAGTTGGCCACGGATATACCGGTGGAACCAGACGCTGTGCCGCCCGAAATCATCAGCCGGTCCGATGCCGCCCCATCGCCGGCAAGAACGGTACGCAGGTTGAGCCTGCCGCCCTGTCCGACATAGTTGCCGTTGATGGTCAGGCTGTTGGCAGTCGGCGAACCGCCATTGGTCAGATCGATGGTGCCGGCGTTGGTCACCGTAATCGGTGGCGCGCCTGGCGCCGGCCCGATCGACGGATTGAAGCCGTTGCCGGCAAGAAGCTGCGTTCCGGCAGCGATGGTCATGTTGCCGGTGATATTGCTTTCCAAGGTGAGCGCACCGGAATTGATGAAGACATCACGGAAATCGCCGGTGCCAGCCCAAGTCCAGGCGCTGCCATTCATCCGCATCGTGCCAAAATTCGTGAAGGGATTGTCGACCCGGCCTGTCCCTTCCAGCTCCACCACATTGTTGCCGGTGCCACCATTGGCGGCGCCCACGACGCGCGAGCCGGTCTGCAAGCGGAACGTGATATTGCCATTGCCGCCGTGAATTGATTCCAAACCGCTGATCAGACCGGCATTGATGATGGTGGTAGGCCCGTTAAGAGTGCGGATTGCCGGCCCCAGCGCGCTGATGATCTGCGCACCTGAATTATTTTCGATCAGCGCCGAGAAATTAGAACCTGCGGTGTTGGAAAACACACCGTCGGCATTGGCACCGCGCGCTTCGATCGTCCCATTGTTGATGAGATGGTTCGCGCTGCCTTGCATGTAAACGGTGTTATTGACCGAACCGCCACCGTTCGAACCCGTCGTCAACAGCGTGCCATTGTTGGTGATCAAGGCCCGTGCGCCAGCCGAATAAATGGCGCGCGCGCCACCACCATTGGTGGTAATCGTACCATTATTGACGAAGACGCTGTCGTTACCACTCTGCACGTACATGCCGTGCGATTGCGTCCCCTGGGTCGTGATCGAATTATTATTCGTCAACGCATTACGATCACTACTGTCACCCGGGTTGAGGATCAACACGGCGAGACCACGCGATTGGCCGTTCTGCGTAGTGATCATGCCGCTGTTGACCAGCACATTGTCATTGCCGATCACCCCAACCGCATTGACATTCGCACTCGATGTCTGAATGAGGCCGCCGGCCGCATTCGTCAGTTGATTGCCGTTGCCTTCGGCGTAAATGCCGGTGCTGCCATTGCCGCTGATCGTCAACGTCCCGCTGTTCGTCGCGATGCTCGACGTAAACAGACCGATCGCATTGGCACCGTTCACCGTCAGTTGCGCGCCTGACAGCACATTGACCGTGACGTTGTTACTGCCAGCTGCGGCCTGAACGGGGGTGGTGGACGGATTGGGCGCCGACGTGTCGCAGGTCACCGTCGTCCCGCTGGTCGGAGCCGTCGAGCTACAGGCAGCTATCGCCTCGCCAGACCATACAAAGGACGCCCCCAGGAGAGGCATAGAAACGACACAGAGTCGCCATAGTCTCGAAAAGTGGCGCGCGTCCAACCTTGCCCCCAAGCTTGATTTTCAGCTTACGATCGATTCGGACGTGAGCGTAACAATAGCGCACGGTATCGATAAGTATACCCACACATCCCAAGGCCATGTGATTGCGCATTTGGTTTAACAACGGTAGCAATAGCAGCTAAAGCTCGAGTAATATTCGAATCATAAGCTAGAGAATGCGTAAACTCCCGATTTTATTCAAAAATTTATAAATGGAAGGCAAAAGACTACCAGGGGGACTACGCATGCAAACAAAAACACGAAACGTTATCCGTTCTGTATCGATCGCCGCGCTGTTGGCTGCGGGTGCAATGTCGCAGTCGTCGTCGACGATCTTCGCGGCTCTGGCCCAATCGCTCAACGAAACCTTCGACAATTGGCAGGTGGTTTGCTCCTCGCAGACTGGGCCCCGCCGTTGTGTCGCTTCCCAGCAACAAACCGCGCCCAACCGTCAGCGCCTCCTCGCCCTTGAGCTGATCCCAGCCCCCGGCAACTCTCTGACAGGCACTCTCGCCCTCCCCATTGGTCTGATCGCCGACGCCGGCGTGACCCTACTGGTCGACGAGCGGCCGGTTGGCCGCTCTCTCCGCCCGCGGAATTGTGGCCCCGCTGGTTGTCTCGTATCGCTGCAGCTGGATTCTGCCACCACGGATAAATTGCGGATGGGGACGACGTTGAAGATCCTCGTCACACGCGCCGAGAACGGCGTGCCACAGGTCTATTCCCTCTCGCTGGAGGGTCTCGCCGCCGCAATCAGCCGGGTTGGCGCTCTCACGCGATAGCCACTTCAACCAATCGACGCCCCACGAGCTGCGGGTCGCCAGCCAACAACCTTCGCATCGATGGGCAAGCCGGTTCTCTCGTTGATCCAGCGCCCCTCAACAAATACGCAGACGAACGGCAACATATAAGTACCGACGTGGTCTTCACAAAGCAGTTGGCATGGCACCGTGTCTGGCGGCGTGCCTTCTGTAATGAAGTCGGCTAGCCTTTGCTCGCGTGTTGCCATTCAGCTTTTATCTCCTGGGATCGCAATCAGCGCATTCCCGTGGCATCTTCAAGGCGTTTCTTCAGTCTCATCCGTTCCCGCCGTGAATGTGTCGGGAACGGGATCCTCCTCGATTTCATGACTGTCATTCCAGTTTTCCGGACGATAGTTTGGCATCAGGCGCCGCCTTTCAAGAACCGAGCGATGGATCAAGGCTCCATCGGGAATCACCCGCGGCTCAGCCTGCGGGAAATACAGCCCCGCGAACACCGAACGAAGCGGCCATTCCCGCCAGCGCACGTTCTTCGGCCAGTACTCCAGCAATCGCCATGCCAAAGTCATCGAATCGTGCAGAACACCGGTGGCGGATGGTGGAACATAAACGTGGTTGCTGCCCTTGCGTGGACGGCCCAACACCAGATGATTGACCATAGCGCGATTGATGATGACGCCCGCCGCCGCGCCCTGCTCGATCATCCATAGCAACGGAAATTTGGAAAGGCCGCTTTCGATCTCGCGATAACCGCCGCCAACATCCGCATGGACACCGGCGAACCAAACCTGACGGATATCTTGGGCAATTTCGGAATTTGCATCGAACGGATTAGGACGAAACATCTGCGGGCTGGTCCAGCTATTGAGACGAAACATACGCCGCCGCTCGTCGATCGCAATCGCCTGGCGGAAAGTCTTCACGCGAGGATTGGTGCGCGTATAGCGAAGAGCCTGCAAACCGAGCGACAGACGCTCCCAGCGCGGCACGATAATCGAGGCTACCGTGTCCCATACGCCGATAAATTCAATCGGCACCGCATAACCTCCTGCGACTCGGCTGAAGTGCCACGCGGCGGCGAGCGCTGGATCAACAGCAGGAGAAGACACATCACTCTGGGCATCATCGCTCGCATCACCATTCGGCCCAATGATGCTTTCGCGCGAACTGGAATTCTTATAAGCAGAGAAGGCATAGGTTGCGAGATTGAGTTGGTCGGAGCGCAGCAATCCAATGACGTTGATGAAACCCGCCAAAACCCGAATCGTATAAGCGCCGCGACTGAAACCAAAGAGGTAGATCTTGTCTCCGCTTTCGTAGTTCGCGCAGAGAAAGCGATAGGCCGCCAGCACGTCATCATCGAGCCCGTAACCTGTCGCGAGACCAAAAACACCGTGGGTCTGCTGCTTGAAGCGCTGCCAGGCGTTCTGCTGGCCAATCGTCCCGACACCAGGATTATAATAGACGCGTTGCTTCGCGCTCTTGGTCAGAATGCGAAATAACTTCAACACGTTTGACATCGTCTCACCGATCTCATTGCCGGTGCCGTCGCAACAGATGACGATGTTCTTACCCATAAGCTCTCCGCCGGTCGTAACGTATCGGTCACGACAAACAATGAAACACGGTTTTGCGGCATAACGTCAACGGCAGAACCGCAACCTGTCTTGACGACATCGACGGCAGACCGAAAGATTGAACTCGAAATGGTGGGCAAAGGGAGCATTACTGTGCATTTCAAGCAGCGGCTGACGATGAAACATCTCCGCCTGATCAGCGTTCTCGCCCAAGAACTCAGCATCGCTCGGTGCGCGACGATTCTCTATACATCCCAATCGGCGGTTTCTCGTGCTCTCGCGGAGATAGAAACCCTGCTGGGCGCAAAACTGTTCGAACGCACCACCAGGCAATTTAGACCGACGCCACTGGGGCAGAATCTAGCCCGGCATGCGGAGCAGGTTCTAAGCCAATTGGACAAGGCGGAAGCGGAGTTCAACGCCATCGCCAGCGGCGATCTGGGATCATTGAACGTCGGCATTATCGGCGCGTTTTCACCACGTATTCTTGCGAAAGCCACCAATCAGGCGCAGGCTATCGCACCTAAGCTCGTGGTTCATTTCCATAGTAACTTTGCCGATGCCCTCATCGTTGACCTCATGCGTGGCCGTTGCGATTTGGTCCTCACCCATCTGGACGTCAGACAGTTTGGCGAGGATCTTATCGCCGAATCTCTATACGAAGAACACATTTCAGTTCTTTCTGCCGCAAACCATCCGCTGGCACGCCGCAAACGACTTAGCTGGAAAGAACTTTCCAACTATCCATGGGTCGTAACTCCTGTCCAAACATCAACGCGCCGCACAGTCGAGCGCAATTTGCGTATCAGTGCCGGACAACTCAATCCCGTCGTCGTCGAAACAATGGAATTGCATTACGTCATCGAGTTTTTAAAAAGCGGAAAGTATCTCACAGCCATGTCTTCTCGATTGGCAAAGTGGTTCGAACAATCGACACGAGACATTAAGATACTGCCGGTCAGCGGCGACAATATTTCCTCGACTGTCTGCGTCGCACGGCTTGCTTCTCGAAAACTGTCGGAGCTCGAGACAGTCTTCATCGACAACCTCAAAGCAGCAGCCAAAAGCACCTGAGCGAACACCTCAACCCTCGATCTAGGGGTTCAGCCGTCAGCATTTAATTTATGACAATTCTGATAAGAATGACGCCATAAATAGCAAGGCGCTCTCGCTTCTCAAGGTCGCTCCTCTCCCTATACTTCGACCAATTCAAAACGCCGACACGGGAGCGGATCGTGCAAGCTGAGAGCCGACAACTGCGAGACGACAGTGGAACAAGTAAGCCCATCGGCCATAAGTCCAGATTGATGGACTTCGCTTCAGCCGGCCCAGGCACTCCTGGCGGCGAATTTCTTCGTCGCTTCTGGCAGCCCGTTTATGCGTCGCGCGATCTTCCGATCGGTACGGCCAAACCTATCCACATCATGGGCGAGCGTTTCACGCTCTATCGCGGTGAAGCCGGTAGTCCATATATCGTTGGGTATCGTTGCGCTCATCGCTGCACGCAAATGTCGACTGGCTGGGTGCGCGGCGAAGAGATTCAGTGCTTTTACCATGGCTGGAAATACAACGGCACAGGCGCATGCACCGAACGGCCGGCGGAGAATCCGCCAGGCCCGCACAAAGATATCAGCATCGGCGGCCATCCGGCCCGAGAATATCACGGTTTGATCTATGGCTATTTCGGCCCCGGTGATCCGCCGGCTTTCCCGCCCTATCCATTCTCAGACGGAGGTATCATCGAAAATCTTGTGACCGAATTTCCATGTAATTGGTTTCAGACCTATGAGAACTTCGCCGATGAAGTCCATCTCGCATTCGTCCATAGCGGCGGCGGCTCGCATGACGACCTCAAGCGCACACTCGAATTGCCGAAACTTTCCGCTCAGGAAACCGACTATGGCATGTCGCGTATCACGTCCATCTCGGGTGGCCCTGAGCGGGCAGCGCATCTCATTTTTCCCAATACCATGCGCATATTTCTCCCGCCCCAGCGTGCACCGAACGGCAAAGAAATTGGTGGTTGGCGCGACAGCTATCTAACGCTGGTGCCTACCGACGACGAAAATCACATCTTGTTTTCGACGCGCCAAGTGCATGTGCCGGCAAATCAGCTCGACGACTATTGGGCCACTCGTGAACGGATCCGACAATTCGTAAAATCGGCCCCCTCGATCCGTGAAGTGGCAGAAGCCGTCCTCGCTGGAAAGAAAACTTTGACGGATTACAAAGATCATCCCCGCTTCGTCTTCATCGAAGACGCCATCGCGCAGCTCGGGCAAGGTGCGATAGCCGATCGTAGTCAAGAACGCCTCGGGGCATCCGACGTCTGCATCGCGATTCTGCGCCGTCTCTTCACACGAGAGTTGACCGCCATCATGGAGAACAAGCCCGTCAAGGCGTGGTCCTATGATGGCAGGCCGCCGCAGCGCGGCTTCTAAAAGCAACGTCGCGAGCCGGTTGAGAGGGACCGGCTCGGCACGAACAATAAAACCAACATGCGAGAGAGGGAGTTTGATCATGATCGATCGCCGCACATTTTTAAAGGTTTCGACGTCGAGCACAATAGGACTTGCTGCATCTGCATGGGCGCAGGAAGCGCCCCCCTCACGCACAATCCGCTTCATCGTGCCTTTTGGCCCAGGCGGCCCGACGGACGTCTTGGCGCGAATTGTCGCCGATGCGATGCGAAGCAAATGGCCCGCGGGAACAATTGTCGAAAACCGAGCAGGTGCCGGCTCGATGATCGGCACCAGTGTGGTTGCTAGGTCTGAAGCAGATGGCACGACGATCGGGGTCGTGACCAGTTCCTATATGATCAATCCCGCCGTACGCGAGAAAATGCCCTTCGATACGACGACCGATCTCCGCGGCTTAACCCAAATCGCCTCATCTTATTTGGTCCTTGCCGCCCATCCCAGTTTCTCCGCCAGCGACATCCCTAGTCTTTTGAAGGTGGCACGGGCGACGTCAGAACCGTTGGCATACGCTACTCCGGGCATAGCCACCGCGCCTCATATGGCAGCGGAACTTTTACAGCGCGCCGGCCAGATCAAATTGCAGCATGTTCCGTATAACGGAGCGACCGAGGCCTTGAGCGACGTTCTGGCTGGCCGCATACCGCTGATGTTTGACCTATGGCATTCGGTTCGTGCTTACGTCGATGACAAAACTCTTAAAATTCTGGGTGTCATCAACGGACAGCGCATTCCAAGCGCGTCTCACTATCCTTGCATAGGCGAAACTCTACCGGGCTACGAAGTCAGCTCCATCCTCGGTCTCATTGTTCCCAAGCAGACGCCGGTTGCCCTGGTGGAAAGAATGGCAGCGGATGTCACCGCATTCGTCAAATCCGATGAATTCAAGAAGAAAGCCGAGCAGTTCGGAATGCAGCCGATCGGCTCATCTCCAAAAGAATTCGATCAGTTTATTACAGCCGATATTGTCAGATGGAAGCAAATTGCTTTGACGGCCGGCATTCGCTTGTAAAGCGGAAACATTTCCAAGCTACCTTTAAGGCGAAAACGCCGACAAAAAGAGCCCCGACGCTGCTTGTCGCCGGGGCTGAAGTCCCTCCCATTTCCTCATTTGTCCCGGATCTGCTGCTCAGAGGGAGCGGACTGACGGAGGCTAATCAATCTAGCCGATGTCCAGGTATCACGAGGAGAGGCCTGACCGGCCGGGCAATTGCGGAAAAGCCCGGCCGGAAAGTCGATCAGAACGTGCGTTGGACACGCATACGTCCAGTCCAGTTGTTCGGGCTCACCGAGGCTAAGGTGCCAAGACCAACAGGCACGGAAAGCGGCAGGCTCTGGTTCAAGCGGGCGTAAGAGAGTTCGACACCGATGTCGAAGTTACGCACCGGGGACCAAACCAGGCTACCCATGACATTCCAGACGGTCGCGCGCGACAGGCCGCCGTTAGCCCAAGCGGTCGATCGGGTCACGTTGCCCGGCGTGATCTGCACGTAAGAACCGATCAGGTGCGAACGCAGCGACGGTGTCCAGTAGTGGGTGAAAATACCCGCAAGGCTGAACGCGCGGGTCTGTTCGACGCCACCGACCGAGCAAGCCGCATTGACGCAGAACATCGTCAGATCACGATCCGCGCGCAGGAAGCCGCCCAGAAAACTGCCCGACACCGGCGGATTGGTATTGATACCCGAGTTGGTCACGTAGCTCAGCGCACCGACGCCATAAGCCGCCCACGCTTGAATGCTGTCTCCAGCAGCCAGCATCGGCAGATTAATGCGCAGACCACCGCTAACGGCCCAACCGGTACGACGCACCAGCGGCCCCGCATTGCCGACAACCGCCAAAGGCGCATTACCGAAGGTGGCCGTATTCTCGACGATGGCGCCCGAAACCATCGCGGAACCCCAAGGCTGGTCAACCCGCAGATTGGCGACGATCGCGGGCAGACGCTGCGGTCCACCCGCAGCGGTTGCCGCCGTCGCGGTAAACGGATTGGCGCCCAGCGTATTCGGCCGCTGCCCGTTGGAGAGTTCGGCCCGGTTTTCCAGCGCAAGCGTCGCTGAGAAACCACCGCCAAACGTCGCGGTATAAGCGAGCTGACGAATGCCGTTCGGGAAGCCTGCCGTCCACATCGTGTGATATTGGAAAGGCGGCAGGAACGTGAAATTCGACGCCGCCTGACCGACCGTGAATCCGGCAAAGCGAATATAAGCGGCTTCGATGCTGGCGCTGCTGGCATTCCCCGCCGCGAACACGCTGCCTGTATAGCCCGGTGGAGTATTTCCCAGGCCCGACGCGGACATCAAACGCAGAGCAAAAACCGTCTGTACTGTGCCCCAGGCGGATTGGGTGCGTGCATCCATATTGATGATGCCACGCGCATACCAGCCGTATTGGTCAACAGCATTCGAACTCACGAAGCTATTCGCCGCTATGCCCGCACCAGCCGTCGAGCGATGTACGACCGCATTCTTGGCCGGCGTGTACCAAGTATCGACTCGAACACGACCACCGACCTTCAGGCAGGTGTCCGTGCCGGGAATCCAATAGAAGCCTGCTCCATAGGTATCGCAAACCCGCACATATTCTACCGGCGCCGCTTTGCGCGACGGTAAATCTGCCGCCGTTGCGACACACACGCCCGCAATTGCGCATGCGAATGTAGCGGCGCCGCCCACCAGCGCCCTTTTAAATGAATCCACCTTGCTCTCCTCTGGCCCCCACCCGCTCCCACGCGGGCTTCGTTCGGCTTGTTGTCCGATCGCGTCACGCGCCCGGAGGCCCGTGGCCTTCGCCAACGGGTTGGTGGAGAGCTTGTGGAGGGGAGGTTCAGCGGCGGTAGGCTATAACTAGTTGTAACCTGCGTTGAAACCCGTTAGTCCCTTTTGTTTCAGTATGTTATTGGCTCACCTAAGCTATAGCCAAACTATCGTGCCACGCTGACCTCTGATACTGTTGGACGACTCCGGAACGACCTTCCCGAGCCAAATCGACGGGGGGATGGTTATTGGATTCGCGGGCAAGCTCAGAAAAAGCGCGCATTTATGATGCGCTCGATGAAGTTTTGAGCGACCCTGTCTTCACAGCCTCGGACAGCCTCTCGCGCTTTCTGCGATATGTCGTAACGGAAACGTTGGAGGGGCGTTCGGCCCGGCTGAAGGCCTACACGATCGCCCTCAGCGTTTTTGGTCGCAACGAGAATTTCAACCCGCAAACCAACTCCCTAGTGCGCGTGGAGGCTGCCCGCCTGCGCCGACTCCTCGCCCTCCATTACAACCGAAACCCCGGCGCCAGTCCGATCGAGATTCAACTTCCGAAGGGGTCTTACGTGCCCCAATTCACGCCCCGGCAAAGCCCCCCTCATCCTTCTCGAGATTCACCGCCGACAAATCGGCCGGCGATCCGCAACCGCTGGAAAGTTCCTCAATCGGCTTTCGCGGCCTTGGGAGCCGTTTTCCTGATAGGCATTGCCAGCTTAGCGATAGCGCCCCTGCTTTCCCGCTTACCGGCCGACGACGAAGCGGAAACGGGCACGATGGCCTGGGAGCGGCCACCATCGATTTCGATCACCCCCCTGCAGTACGACGCCAGACTCGTCCAGGCCGCTCAAGCCCGAGCACTGGATGTCGAAATCCTCGCCGCTCTCGCCGGATTTGACTTTCTGCGCGTCTATGATTTCGGCTCCGAAGCGCAGCAGCGACGTACCGATTATCGTCTCGAAGCCCATGCCAGCCAAGTGGATGGACAATTGGCGATCCATTATCGCCTGCTGCACACCGCAACTGACCAAGTCATCTGGTCGCAGGCTTTTCCGCATCTGCCGTTTGATTTCACCGGCAATGCCCGCCGTCCCCTCGTATCGAAGGTGGCCAGCATTCTCGGGCGCACATATGGCATTGTGTTCACGGATCGCTATGCGCGCATGCCCCCCTCCGATACGACCACCATCGGCTTTGCTTGCATTGTCGACGGCTATCAATACTTCAATACACCATCGCTCAAGACCTTCCAGCAGGTCCTCGATTGCGCCAATCGCACGGTCACCGCCACCCCTAAGTCAAGCCTGGGTCAAGCCCTCAAAGCGTCGATGCTGATTGACGGTCATCTCAAAGGTTATGCCATCGGCAGCATGAGCGAAGGCGCCCTGGAGGATGCCTTGCAGGCGGCCAGCTCCGCGGTCGAGCTCAACCAACATTCTTCGCAGGCCTATAGAGCCCTGTTTCTGGCCCGCTTCTACGATGGTCGATTTGATGAAGCCTTTGCAGCCGCGAAACATGCGTTAGCACTCAATCCTCATTCGATGGAAATCCGCAGCCGCGTTGGCAGCGCCTATATCCTGCGCGGCGATTTCAAATCCGGTATGAAGCTGCTGAATGAGGTCTCCACCATTGCTGACAACCACGCCGCTTGGCTCGAATTCTATTATTTCTTGAACGCCTATCACAGCGGCGACCAGTCCGAAGCCAAGCGTCACGCCTTTCGCGCCTCGGTCACTAAAACGCCTCTTGGTGCCATCGCGCGGATCATCGCTCTCCATCAACGCGGTAACGACCCTGCCGCCAAGAAATGGGTCAGCTATCTCGAAAGCGAATTCCCCGAATTCGCCATCGATGTACGTGCTGCTTTGGGTCGCATGCAAATGTTGCCAGCGGTAGCCGAACGCCTGACCGACGACCTTGAGGCCGCCGGTTTATCGGCGAAACGGCTGAACACCGCCCACGGTATCAGATGAGAGCCGAAGACCTCTCAGCCGGCCGGCACATAAGGATGATGGGCAACGCCAAGCAGACCACCATCGACTAAAATGTCCGTGCCGTTGATATAGGCGGCCATTGGAGACGCCAGAAAGACGGCAACGCTGGCGATTTCCTCGCATGACGCTTCTCTGCCCATGGGAATCTTACGTAGAAGCGCCTCGCCGACAGCCGTTTGTTGCGGGTCTTCTCCAGACCAGAAACGCGCCGTTGCCGGCGATCGAACAACGCCAGGGCTCAAGCTGATCGCACGAATGCCGTGGACCGCACCTTCGGCGGCCAGCATGCGCGTAAGGCCGAGCAGCCCGGCTTTGGTCGCCCCGTGAGCACAACTCCGCAATGGCATCAGTTCCACATGCGCCGAAATCGAGCCCGTATTGATGATAAGACCATGATGCTGCCGCACGAAATGCGGCCATGCCGCCCGGCTGCAGACAAAAGGCATGGTCAGCTCATACTGTAGGGTGAGATTCCAGTCCTCCATCGAGGTCTCGGCAAACGGTCCCTTGGCACGCATCTGACCGGCATTGTTATAGAGCACGTCAATCCTGCCCCATGTCTCCACAGCCCTATCGATCCAGCCCTTGGCCACTTCGGGTGCCGAGACATCGATCGGGTGAAAACTCTCCATCGTGCCCCCGGCCCGTCGCACCATATCGACAGTTTCCTCCGCCTCGATGGCTTTCACATCGCATCCCAGAACGCGAGCACCCGCTGCAGCGAACTGCAATGCTGCCGCTCGCCCCTGACCACCCGCCGTTCCCGAGATCAGCACAACAGTGCCATCCAAGCTTAACATCGCAGCGCTCCTCCATGTTCTTGTCTTCGATAATAACGGCCAGACTATAGCTTGTCCGCAAGCTCGGCTAGTTCCGCTCAAATGAGCGGGAAGCGCTCAACAAGAAGACGCCGCCTCGCGAGGGAGGCGGCGTCGTCCTTCTTCGATAACATACGAAATATTGGTGCTAGTTTTGCGCCAATTTCATCGCTTTGCCGGTCGCGACTTCCAGCACCGAGCCGTTTTCGAGGTCGATGCGATAGATTTCACGCAACACGTTACCGGCGAAAGCAAGCTCAACGATCGAAACCGTTGTAAAAGCCGTTTCGATACCCTCGGGCAGAACCTGATTGAAATTCTTGGCCGTTTCGTTCATCGCAGCTTGAATGGCAGGTGTGAAGGAGGCCATGCTATAAACGAGCGTGTTATGCGGATTATGCACTGACGTCACCTTACCATCCTGCATGATGTTGACGCCGCTCACGCCCATGGTCTTGACCAGGGACTTCGCCGCATCGCCCATCTTAGCATAGACAGGGCCCGTGACGCGCGGCAACGGACCGTCACGCAGCGGCGCCAGCGCCGCCGTCGCCGTCACATTAAACGCCATCATCTTCTCGTAGCCCTTGCCTTCCTTGACGATACCAAGATCGAGCCACCACGGCCGGCCAGCGTCCTTAGCCGCCTCCGTCGTGTAGAAAGTCTTTAGCGTCAGATCGATCCGGCCAGGCAGCGACGGCAACACCTTCAACATTTTCTCAGGCGTCGTCGGATCAGCGTTATGGATGTGCACGACGGTGACATGCGGAATGTTGAACATCAACGCTTCTGTCGCGAGACCTGCCTTCAGCAGATCCTCACGCAGCATGCCGCCAATCGTCGAAGCGAGCTTGTCGTTGACAGATTGCGGCAATGTATAGACCAGCCCGAACGTACGCGCATGAGCGCGGAAGTCGGACTTGTCGAGCGCGCTATTGTCGATGGCTTGCGCGCCGGCAACGAGAGTTCCGGCAACAAGAAACGCGCTCGTCAAAATAGCTTTCAGCATATGGCACCTTTCCTTTTGGTGGTGAATGTTCCGCACATGCCAAGGATTTGTGACGACCGAATTACGTATCACGCGGAGGCAGTCAGCATCGCACGGCACGATAATATCACGTAGGTAATATTACATACTCACTGCTACACTTCGGGCGCTTTGCTTTTACGGGACCCTCGCACAGGCTTCTCGTTCACCGGCGGCTCAAGCCTAGCCATCGGCGACCGACGATTGTCCTCACCGCGCAAGGACATGCTGTAGATCTGATTGTTGACGTGTTCGCGGAACAAATTTTCCGCTCGCGCGCCCTCACCAGCGGCAATTGCACCGACGATCTGATGATGCTGACGATGAGAATACCAAAGCGCATCGTACATTTCTTCAAGTCCAAGCCGATCGAACGCAATCATCTCAGGCGATGCGAACGGAATACGGTTTAGGGTTTCCAGCAGTCCTTTTACGATCGGCAGCCGCGCGGCCTCGACAATGGTGTCGTGAAAAGCACGATTCATCTCGCCGTAAGCACGCTCATCGGCAGCGACAAGATGACGTTTGGCAAAGATTACATCACCCTGTGCCAGCAGATCCTGCAAACGCCCTTTCGTCTCAGGATCCATGCCGCGTTGCGCCAGCACATGAGCCGCATACCCCTCCAGCAGGCCGCGCGCATCAACCCCTTCCGCGATCTCTGCCTTGGTGAAGGCTCGCACGGCAAAGCCCCGTGCTCCAGCGGGCACCAGCAGGCCTTCCTTCGCCAGCACAGGCAACGCCTGCCGCACGGGCGTGCGCGAAAGACCAAGCAAAGCCGCCACATGCGCCTCCGGCACCCGCTGCCCCGGAGCCAGATCGCCCTGCAGGATCATGTCTCGCAAGCGCTGCAACACATCCGCTTCGTGTTTCATGGTCCCTCGAATTGGATCCCAAACCTATATCCACGGCTCAGCGAGCCTCAACGGCCCGCTCCCAATTGGATACCGCATACCGCCTGAAAGAACCAATAAAACAGCCAAATAGCCTGCGGCTCACCGATTTTGGGATACAATTTTGGCTTAAAGTGCCTTTTAAATATAAAAAATCGCATTGACGGGATCCCAAAATCAATCTACATGGGATCCCAATTACTCGGTCAGGGAGCCCGATTATGAGCAGCGCCGCCACTTCGCAACGCCAGCACGCCGATCACACCACGCCTCTCGTGCGTAACGCCTGGTATGTCGCCGCCCTGTCCCATGAAATCGAGCGCAATCTGCTGCCGCGCACCCTGCTCGAGACCCGCGTCGTGTTCTTCCGCAAGAAGGACGGTTCGATCTCGGCCTTGCACGATCGCTGCCCGCATCGTTCCTTCCCCTTGTCCAAAAGCCAGCTTCAAGACGACACAATCGTGTGCGGCTATCACGGCATCACTTACGACGGCACTGGCCGTTGCTTGCACGTACCAAGCGCACCCAATGCCGGTGGCAATATCAAGATCCGCAACTTCCCCGTCGTTGAACGCGCCCCGCTGGTGTGGATCTGGATGGGCGATGCCGAACAAGCCGACGTCGCTTTGATTCCGGACTTCTCTTTTCTCTCCGCGCCCACCTGGAAGACCGTCTCAGGCTCGTTCCACATGCACACCAATTATGTGGCGATGCACGAGAACTTGCTCGATCAAACCCACTTCACTTTTCTGCATGCCGGTTCTGTCGGCACACCCGAATGGGCGACCTCGCCTCTGGACGTGAGCCAGAATGGCGACACCGTTTCCCTGCGTCGCGAACTCAAGAAGTCTCTCCCACCAGGCATCTATGCCGTGCCGATGAAGCTCGAAGGGCGCATGGTTGACCGCTTGTCCGAAGCCTCTTTCTTCGGCCCGGCCGGCCATCTGGCATTGGCCAAGATTACCGTCTCGGAACCCGTCGCCGATGAGCGAGAGGAATTCCGCGTCAATATTCTACATGTCTTTACGCCGGAAACGCAGAACACCCTGCACTACTGGTGGTTCAACAGCCGTGATTTCGGCCTCGATGACGAGGACGCAAGCAAGTTCCTCTATGAAGCCTCTCATGCGGCCTATGTCGAAGATGTCGACGCTCTGAGCTGGATTTCCGACATCGTCACCACGGAAAGCGAAGACTATCGCGAATTCAGTTTCCGCAGCGATCGCCCGGGTCTGATGATGCGCCAGATCCTAAGCCGGCTGGCGGTAGAGGAACAGGCACCTGTAACGGCTGTTGCGGCGGAATAAGATTGAAATCGCGCAGTAAGCGCAGAGCCTTTGAGCACCCGCGCGGCCGATGAACCAAAGGACGATGCAGCATAGTCCGCCGCGTCTTCTGGAAAGGTCAAGCGGATCTGGTGTTCCAATTCCCAGTCCGCTTGCAGCGCCTGCTTGTCCCACCACGCTTTCGCGCCTTCGCTCAGGCGACGCAGAAGATTCGAGACCATCATTCCAGGCTCGTCAAAATCTGCTCCCGCAACGTCACCAGGCGCACATCCGTGCGCTTGCGCGGGCGAGGTAAATCGATATCGATAATCGACTGAATTCGCCCCGGCCGCGGCTCCATCACCACGACACGGCTGGAGAGATAAACCGCCTCCTCGACGTCATGGGTCACCATCACCACAGTGATCCGCTCGGCTTCCCATAGGCGCACCAACTCATTCTGCAAACGCGTCCGCGTCAGGGAATCAAGAGCGCCGAGTGGTTCATCAAGCAAAAGGATACGCGGACGTGGCGCCAAAGCGCGAGCGATCGCCGCACGTTGCGACATACCGCCTGAAAGCTGATAGGGCTTTGCATTGTCGAATCCCGTGAGCCCCACGAGCGCAATCAGTTCGGAAACCCGCGCATCCTGTTCTTGCGGCGACAATCCAGATTTATGCAGGCTGAGGACTATATTCTCCCGCACGGTCAACCACGGCAGAAGCCGATGATCCTGAAAAACGATACCGCGCGACAACGAAGGCCGCTCGACGCGGACACCATAAACCGCGACATCGCCTTCATCGGGAACATCGAGCCCGGCGAGCATGCGCAGCAAAGTCGACTTACCGCAGCCGCTCGGACCAAGCAGCGTGAGGAATTCGCCATCTTTCACCGTAAGCGACACCCGATCGAGCGCCTGCACGCGATGCTTATCCACGGCAAACCATTTTGAAAGCTGGTCGATCTCGACGCCAGCGTCCGCCGCGCCAATAGCTATTGCCGGTGCCACGGGAAAACCTTTCTTGATGACCATGAGACGAAGCGATCGAGCGCCAAGCCAACGAGAGCCAGGGCGATCACGCCAATAAGAATACGATCCATGCGGGCATATTCCCGCGCTTGTGCCAGATAAGCGCCAAGCCCGTCGCCCATACCATTGATATAGCCAGTGCCGATCAGATATTCCGCGCCGATCGTGCCAAGCCAGGCAATGTTCAGCCCCAATTCCAAACCGGCAACGATGGCCGGTGCCGCGGCGGGCAGAATGATCTTGCTCACCTCTTGGCGACGCGACAGTTCCAGAACCTGACCAACTTCAAGGTAGTGACGGCTGACGTTGGCGCAGGCCACAGCTGTCGCTAGTGCCACGGGAAAAAAAGCGCCCAGCGAGATCAAGCTCACTTTCATGGCCTCGCCGTTGCCCAGCCAAGCACTGAGCAACGGGATCCAGGCGAAAAGAGCCACCTGGCGTGCGCTGTCGATCGTTGGCGACAACAGACGATCAACAGGCCGCCAAAGCCCGATAGCCAAACCGACGGTAAGCCCCGCGCCGGCGCCGATCAGAAAGCCCGCGATCGCACGCGCCAAAGTCGCGACGATGGCTCCAGGCAGAAAGCCGCTGGCCGTGTCCTTCGCGACGGCGATGGCAAAGGCATTCGGCGACGTGAATGTCGCCGAATCCCCTGCGTCGCGCACCAGACTATAGGCAAGCCAGGCCGCAACCAGCAGCAAAGGCACAACGAGAGGGCGCCAGGCAGATGGGGTCAAAATAGGCTGTTGCGCCGCCATGGCTCACACCGCTGCGTGCAACGACCATTGGGCCGTGCGGCGTTCGAACCAAAGAATGCCTCGATCGAACAACAGGCCCACCAGCCCGATGACGATGATCGTCGCAAAAACCACGTCGAGTTGAAAGGACTTGCGTCCCCACATCATCAGATAGCCGATACCCGCGGCCGACGAGATCATTTCAACGAGGATCAAAACTTTCCATCCCTTGCTCACCGCCTGGCGCAGGCCAGTGGCGATCGATGGCAGTAAAGCCGGCAGAAGAATTTTTCGAAGATAGTCGGAGCGTTTCAGCTCAAGGCAACGGGCAATGTCATCATATTTCGACGGCATCGTCCTGATAGCGTGATAAGGCCCAACCATGAGCGGCAGAAAGCAAGTCTTAGCGATGAGTACCACTTTCAATGTCTCATCGATGCCGAACATGAGCATGAAGAATGGCAACCAGCCCAACGATGGCACCAGAAAGATCGCCCGCACCGATGCACCGAAATAGGCATCGGCGCGACGAGACAAACCGAGGGCGATGCCGATCGCGAGCCCAAGCCCTGCACCAATGGCGATTCCGACGGCCAAACGCAGCATGCTGACGCCGAGCTCATAAGGCAGGTCGCCGCTCACCAGGAGATCGCTCAAGGTCGTCCAGACCAAGGATGGCGCGGGCAAGATCTGCGGCGCCAAGAGTTCCAGCTGAACGGCAAGGGACCAGAGCCCGAGAATGACAGCGGGCACAACCAACCCCGTTGCCACCGCGCGGAGCCGGCGGTTACCGTTATAGGAGTGGCGGATACGAGCGAAGCCCTCGTGTCCGACAAACGATAAGACGGAAGAAGATCGACGACGGCCCGCGTCGGCAAGGATTGTCATATCGCACCTTGTTCAATGCATAGAGTTCAGCATTGGCGAGATCAGCTCGCCGGCTTGCCGTTCGCATCATAAGCGGACCAAAATCCCTCGTAACCGAGCTGCTTGATCGCCTTGTCGATATAAGAACGATCGATCCAATCCTCAGGCCTGAAGCCGCGACGGACCAGTTTTGCATTGAGCGTAAAATCGACGCCGTCCTTGACGCTCGAAACAAAATACTCATCGAGAAGCGGATTCAGACGTTCACGCAGATCGTCTTTGTCGTAGTCCTTTACGAAAGCCGTTCGTGGCGTGCCCGTCAAAGCCCAGATATCGTAAAGCTCATTGCGATTGGCATCGTCAGAAGCAAAACGCGCCGAGCGAATGAAAGCTGTGGCAACACGCTGCGTCGTCTCCGGGTATTTCTTGGCGAAATCCTCGCTGACGGCAAATACTCCGAAGCTGGTGCCTGGATTGCGCGTGCCCTTGGTCGAATAGATCACCTTGCCGAAATCGCGGTCGACCAAATCGAGAATGGTGTTATTGCCGACAATCGCGTCGATATGGCCAGACGTGAAAGCCGATACCTGATCCGCGGTTTGCAGGTCGAAAATCTGCAGATCCCGCTCCTTCAGGCTCGTCGTCGACAGAATGCGATTGAGCGACCACTCGAAGATCGTGCCGCGTTGCAAGGAGATTTTCTTGTCCTTGAGATCGGCGATAGCAGTAATCGGCGCATCCTTGCGCGCGACCACATATACCGGCGAAACGCCGTAGGAGGCTATGGCCTTGGTCTTCAGCCCCGCACCACGACCTACGATGCTCGGCAAGCTGCCGTAAGCTGCGAAGTCGAGCTGACCATTGGCGAAAGCTTCATTAATGGCTGGCCCCGTGCCGCGCGGGAACTGCCACTCAATTTTCACGCCATCAGCCTTGAACTCTTCTTCCAAGACTTTCCTGGCACGCACAACACCCAAAACATTTGTACCGTAAGGTTGACCGGCCGCATTGCCGGGCCCTGCGAGACGAATGACGGAAGGTGGCGTTTCAGCCTTGACCGAGATGACAGAAACAATGGCGGCGATCAGAGCCAGACCGAGCGATCGGCCGAACGACCTACGGAATAAACTGCGCATATCAGACCTCAAAATTGGGAACCAAGCGCGGGACAGTCCATGTCCTCACAGTGAAAGGGATAGTGTCATGACCAGCCGATAGCGCGACGATAGCTGCCAATAACATCGCCAGCCTTGAGCGCGACGAGATCAACGGCAACGGACTTGTCCGCATTGGGCGCCACATAAAGCGCATCCTCTGGGCACCAGGCTTCACACATGTAACAGGTCTGGCAGTCCGCCTGACGCGCGATCACCGGGATATCCGCCGTGGTATCAAAAACGTTCGTCGGACAGGCGTGAACGCAAATATTGCAGCCCGTGCAGCGCTCCTTATCGATCACCTCGATCATTCGGCGGCCTCCAACACGCGCGCTTCAGGCTGCTGCAGATCGCGTCGCGTCCATACTTCGGAAAGGCCACCTGAACGAACGTAGTAACGAGGTCCCGGATCTTGTTGCGGCCGGTCGACACGACGTGCCATGCCGCGACTTTCGTCGCGTTCAAGCGCGCTGCGGTACATCCATCGCGCGGTCGCCACCATCGCCGCGGCCTGACGAGACTGCGCTACGTGCAAAACACTGGCCTTGTCGGCGCTCTCGACCTTGTGCCACAAGCGATCAAGCCGTTCGAGGGAATGTTTCAGACCAAGTTCGCTGCGGAAATAATTGCGATCGTAGGGGAAGACTTCGTCTTGCACCGCCTGGGTCACGGCCAAAGGATCATAGCTGCGCTGCGATTGTTCGGCGAGCGCCGCCTTACCGGACCGGATTACCTTCGATGGCTGCGCCAACGCCCGGCGCGTGCGCGCATAGCTCGCCGCTCCCGCGCCTGCCCAATAGCCAGACGACATCGCCCAAGCGGCATTGTGGCTACCGCCGCCGGTGAAAGCGCCGCAAACCAGTTCGCGCGTTGCTGCATCGCCCGCCGCGTAGAGGCCCTCAACGCTGGTGGCGCAGCTTTCATCGACAAGTCGAAGACCGCCCGTACCGCGCACCGTACCTTCAAGACGCAGGGTCACCGGAAATCGATCGGTGAACGGGTTAATACCGGAGCGATCGAGCGGCAGGAAAAAGTTCGGTTGCGCGCGACGCATGGCCTGCTGCGTTTCCGGATCGACGTTGACCAGACTGGCGTACACCGGCCCACTCATTAGCCAGCGTGCGATGACGGAACGCCCACCCTTCGACTGGGCGCCGGGAATCGGGTCGCCATTGGCATCGGTGAATTCGGCGAAATCATAGAAACGTGTTTTGGTCACCGAGCCTTCGGCAAGCGACATGGCATAAGCGTTGGAAAATTCCATGCCCGACAGTTCGGCACCAACTTCGGCCCCCATCAGCAAGCCGTCGCCGGTAAGCACATTGCAGCCAAGTGCCTTCGACAAGAAGGCGCAGCCGCCAGTCGCCAGGATCACCGCGCCGGCATGCACATTCCAACGTTCACCCGCCTGCTGGGAGAGACCGCTCGCACCGACAACGGCCCCGTTCTCATCCTGCAGCAATTCCAACGCCGGGCTGTGATCGAAAATCTTGACGCCTGCCTGCTTGGTCCGCTTGCGCATCAAGCGCATGTATTCCGGCCCCATCACCGAGCCATAGCGCTGAAACCCGACGCCATCGTCATGGAAGGGATAGCCCCATCGAGCGAGCTGATCGACATTTTCAAAAGTCTGATTGAGCGTCCGCGCCATCCAGCGCCGATCCTGCAAATAACCGCCGAGCACCTCGCGCGATGCCATGGCGGCCTCGCGCTTGGCGGGGTCGGGCTGCACATACCAAACGCCGGTACCCGACGGCGCCGTGGCACCCGATGTTCCGCAAAATCCCTTGTCTGCAAGAATGACACTGGCCCCACGCTGGGCGGCACTGATCGCCGCCCAGGTGCCCGCCGGCCCGCCGCCTAAAACGAGCACATCGGTACGGAACTCCCGCACCCCACCACCGCTTGTAATCTCTTCCGGCCGCCGAATTTGTCCCGACATGGCTTCACCTCATCTGCATGAGGTAAAATCTATTTAGTACATAAAAATTGTCAACTAATAATTGGTGGGATACTTTAGGCTGATATTTCAATACTTAACGGCAATTCGCGCCAAAAAGGAGCGACCGGCGGCCCTACAGATCGTTCATTGCCCAAGCCGAGTCTCCGGACTAAAGAAAATCCATCATGATGTTCACATTCTTCTTCCCGTTGCGCTGACGCCCTCACGAGCCCTGCTCGTAACGAGAGCCCTTGTCTGCCGTCGCTCAAAGCGACCGGCGCATCCGGAACAAAATCATGACCCATCAACATGCAGCCCCTGCCCTCACCGAGGCACAGATTGAGCAATTCATCACCACCGGCTTCATCCGCATCGACGACGCATTCGCGCGCGATGCCGCCGACGAAGCGCGAGCGCTTCTTTGGCACGACACTGGATGCAACCCCGAGAGGCCTGAAACATGGACGAAGCCTGTCATCCGTCTCGGCATGTACAGTGCGGAACCGTTTCTCCGGGCTGCCAACACGCCCCTTCTCCACGGTGCCTTCGATCAGCTCATTGGGAAAGACCGTTGGCTCCCCTGCCGAAGCATGGGAACTTTTCCAATCCGCTTTCCGTCACCCGATGATCCCGGCGATACGGGCTGGCATGTCGATGTGAGCTTCGGTTTCGAAGACAATGCCGATTTCATGTCCTGGCGTGTCAATCTCGCTTCGAAGGGGCGCGCGCTGCTGATGTTGTTCCTGTTCTCCGATGTGGGCGACGACGATGCGCCGACGCGTATCCGCGCCGGTTCTCATCATGATATCGCACGGCAACTGGCCTCGGCCGGAGAGGAAGGATTGACGTTACGCGATCTCGCCAGTGACGGCTTCGCATCCTCCGCTCACCGACCAGAAGTGCTCGCCACGGGAAGAGCTGGAACGGTCTACCTCTGCCATCCCTTTGTCGTTCACGCAGCCCAACCGCATCGCGGCCGCGAACCGCGTTTCCTGGCTCAGCCACCGTTATTGCCGCGCGGCGCCCTGGCGCCCGACTGTCCCGTCGCGCGCGCCATCAGGCAGGCGCTGATTTAGCATTTAATCGGTAGACGCGATCAAATGACCGCGCCTACCGATGTTTTCAATAGCGGCGCACCAGCGGCAGCATCGCTAGAGAACCGAGGAGTGTGGCACCAACCAGCACCATCAAGCCGGCACTGAACGCGCCCGTCGAAGCGATCAAGGCTCCCATGACCAACGGCGAAAGCGCGCCAATAATATTGCCGATGCCATTGAACATGCCCACACCTGCCGCGATGGCGCGGGGCGGCAGAATTTGCAGCGAAAGCGCGAAGAGCGGTGGCAATGCCGCGCCCCAGAAGAAAGCACTCACCGCAATCAGTAAAGCCGCCGTCTGCGCATCGGCGACAACCGAGACCGCATACATCGACAAACCCGCCATGAAGAGGCCGACGAAGCAGACGATGGCCCGGCGACCAAGACGATCCGACAAGGTCGCGGCCAGCACCTCACCGAGGAACATCATGAAGAATGGCAGGAAGGAATAGAAACTGGTCTGACGAGGATCAAAGCCACGCTCGCGCACCAGATAGCTCGGCAACCAACTGTTGAGCCCCCACAGATAGATCAGTGCCGCCGAATTAAAGATCACCAGCATCCAAAAGCGCCAGTCGCGGCAAAACAACCCAACCTGGGAGAGATAGGAAGATTGTGGTGCAGCCTGCGCCACTGGCTTCGGCGCCACTTCAGCCGGACCGTCGCGCAAGACAAACAGCACCAACGGCAGGATCACCGCGAGATTGAGAGCCGCGAGCAGAATGAAGGCTGTACGCCAGCCATAGACGGTTTCCAAATAAATCATCAGCGGAAAGCCGATCGCCGAGCCAAGCGGGCTGCCGACCATCCAGATCGAATTGGCGCGCGCCTGCTCGCGCCGGGGAAACCAGCGTTTCACGAGCGAGTTCGTGATGGAAAATTGCGGTCCTTCCGCGATGCCGAGCAGAACGCGCAGGGTCAGCATGGCCGTGAAAGACCCGGCACCACCCATGAGTGCCATCAGCACACCCCAACAAGCGGTTCCGATGGCCAGAGAACGACGCAAGCCATAGATGTCACCGACAAAGCTCAACAGAACGCCGGAACAACCATAGGCGAATACGAAGGATGTCATCAAAAGGCCAAGCAAAGTCGGGTTGAAGCCCGTGCCCATGGCGTTCTGGAAATCGGTGTTGGTGAAGAGGACCGCGACGCTGATGCGGTCGAAGAAAGCCGATAGAACGGCAAGAAAGAGAATGAAGGCGATCGCCCAACGTTTCTTCGTCGGTTGTACGTCCGATGCGTCGGTCATGGGAACTTCTGAGGAACGCATCGGACCGGACTGAATCGAATGATCAACACTCATCTACGCCCCCATTCAATTGTTGCGAAACATATCGACGCTCTCCGCTCGCCCCAAAAGCGGATCGCACCGGCGATGGCATCATGTGCCATCACCACCATTGCAAAGACCGGGCCATCAAAGAGGCCCATATCAACATCACGCTTCAATCGTCGGAAGCGCGAGCGCCGCATCAACCAAGCGTCCCGCGCGCGGAAAATCGTATGCGCGGAACATGTTCATCTTCACGAGATAAGACGCGCCACCGTAAAATTTTTCGTATTGCTGATGACGATTGCCGAATTCAGAACCGATGAAGTCCCATGCCAATCGCATCAGCCGAACGCGCTCACGCGCACTCATCTTGCCGGAAACGAAGTAACGTTCGAGATCCGGCCGTGCTTCCGGATTGTCGAAATCCTTGGCGGAAGACGGCAGCGTGATCATCGCCGCTCCGGTCAGCTCTCTGACGATGTCGATCATGTGTGGGTTGATCTGCGATTGCAGCGCCATCACCGCATAGAGTGCCGTCTTCGACGGCCACAAAATCCCGTCTTCGTCGATCGGCGCATCGGTTTCATGCGAGTGCAACATATGATCGACGATAGAGGCATAGGCCGCAAGCTCCCCCATTTCCGCCTGAACCGGCGGCGCCGCATCATTACCCGTCGCCTCGTTCATGCGCTTGGCAAGCCCCAACAGAAACCGCAATTTCGTTGCATAGCGCGCCTGCGCCTGATGATTGCCATAGGAATGCGACGGGGTCTGCCACCACTGGCCAAAGCAAAGCTCGGTGTTGCGATAGATGAACACGTGCTCCCAGGGGATGAACACGTCATCGAGCACGACAAAACAATCGGTCTCGTCGAATCGGCTGGTCAGAGGATAATCTTCGGCGCTCGTCGCCTGCAGCGGGAAGGCGCGGCGCGAAAATAATTTCACGCCCGGCGCGTCGAGGGGCAACGCCACACTGATTGCATAGTTCTCGTCACCTGCCCGCAACGGATGAATGCAGCTCAGTTGCAGATAGTCGGCAAAAACAGCGCCGGTGGCGAGCTGTTGGCCGCCGCGAACGATGATGCCCGCATCGGTCTCCTTGACCACACCGGCATAAAGCGTCGGATCACTCTGTTGATGCGCCGGTTTACTGCGGTCGATCTGTGGCGGTACAATCGCATAAGCCACATACTTATGCTCGTCGCGAATGTGCTTGTAGAAATTCACCACATTGTCGGCGAACTGCTGACCACCACGTGCGAAGAAGGCCGGCTTAGCTGCATACCCGGCGAAGAAATTGGCGACATGATCTGGCGTGCGCCCCATTAAGCCGAAGGTCTGTTCGGCCCACCCTTCCGCCGCCAAACGCTTGGCGCGCAAATCGGCATGGGTTTTGGGAATCTGAAAACAACGCCAAACCGGACCGCCGGTATCCGGCGAAGTAAAGGTCATGCGCTCAAGATTCTCTGGTGCAGCGGCGTAATCGAAGAGACGGGCGACGGTGCGAGCGCCGTTGCGGAAAGCCGGATGATTGGCCGGATCGCTGACCCGTTCGCCCTCGACGAAAATAGTGCGTTTGCTCGCCTTCAGATCCGAGAGGAAACTTTCACCGCTACGCAGCGGCGTGGCGGGGGCGAGCTTGGCCGGCTTTTTAAGCTGCCCGGCGGCGTTCGCATTCATGTCTCGTCTCCATGTAGCGTGTTGTTCGTTGGCCTCGCCCCCAAGAGAGACCGAGGCGATCGTCCCTTGAGCTTCGGCTCCGTCATAATAACTACAAAATATAGCTACATATTGTAGCTGTCAATCGGCATTGTGCGTTTCCCCAGAACTCCGCCATTGATCACGACGTACCTTGCTCTATGCGAGATATGATCGATTGCCGCCGGATTCGGTTGCGCCGTGCTGGAATGAAAAAAATGTCCGCCAAAGCCTACAAGCCGCCGCTCACGATTTCCCGTAGCGATTATTTGCGCAACGGCTCCGACAGGCTCTTCCGCGAGAGCATCTATGCGATGGTCCAATGCACCAGTCGCCTGCTCGCCTGTCGCGATGCCTTTGGCAATGATCTGTCGCTCACGGCAAGCCAGTTCGCCGTGCTGATGGGTGTCGCCTATCGGCAGAATTCCGAAGGTGTCACGATCAAGGAACTGGCGGAGCATGTGGCCCTCGCCTCCACGCATGTCACCACCGAAGTAGGACGTCTTGAGCGCAAAGGCCTGCTGCTTAAGCGACAAAATGCTGCCGACAGGCGCAGCGTGCATGTCTCGCTCTCGACGAAAGGCGAGGAAGCGATCGCTCATGTATCGCCTTTGGTCCGTATGGTGAATGATACGCTGTTTGAAGGCATCGATCCGGAAGCCCTTGAGACAGCGAGGCAAGTTGCTCGCCAGCTCATTCTCAATTCCGACGAAGCCTTGGCTAAAGTCCGCCGACGCAGACGCGAAGCTCGCAGCAGCACCGCGTAATACCAACTGCGAACTCTACGTTCTCACCACCCGTGGAGCCAGAGATCCGCATCAGCCGGCGTCTCGATCGGCTGATCGGATTGAAGCCGACGATAGCGACCGCTGAAAAAGAGAAGCGGTGCCCCTTCGTCGCGGCGAAAGGACGCCACGCGACCGACGACAATGTCATGATCGCCACCTTCATGAACCGCATGGGTGTCGCAGAAGAAACTCACCAAGCCACCCGCGATATAAGGTGTTCCCGTATCGCTCCGAGCCGGCGTCAGACCCACCCATTTGTCGGTGCCAGCCCGCGCGAAACGATTGGACAATTCGTTTTGCTCTTCCCGCAGCACGGTCACGGCGAAAGCCTCGGCCTTCGTCCACAGGCCATGCGCCAAGGCGGAGCGCGCCAAGCTGAACAGTACCAAAGGCGGCGACAAAGACACCGAATTGAACGAACTCACCGTCGTACCCAGCAATGTCCCATCGACCTCCGCGGTGACGATGGCGACCCCCGTGCCGAACAGACCCAGAGCATTGCGAAAATCACGATCCGAGAAACTCATCCGATGCTCCTGAGTACTGTTAAGACAAAGCTAAGAAATGGATATTCCGCGCTCCGCGCTTCGGGTCAAATCTGAAATTATTGTGAAATATCAGATTGGAGTCTGTCAAGCCGTCTAACTGGGGCCATTTAAGATTATGATATATAAGCCAAACATAGAAAATTCATGAACCACAACAGCCTAGCTTCTGCCTTGAAAAAAACAAAACGATACAGTATCGTTTCAAAATAGTTCTACGAGACGAGCATCGCGCCACCGGGCCATGTCCACGCCTTCGCAGGATGGGCGCCGGTCGATTTGGCATGGGCTGCTGAACGACCAGCGGAAAGAGCAATAAAGGGACTTGCCATGTCTACGACGGGCCTCGATTCCGACGACCAAACCACGACCGAGATCAGCAATGTTCGCCATCTGCGCACTGCACAGCAGGCCCATCTGCCGGCAGCCGATGAGGTTGCCCAGCCGGAAGCCAAGGCGCGGCCCGATGACTTGATGCCGGCTGCCCCGCCCCCTGCCGAGGAGCCCGCGGTGAAACACGGCGAAGCGCCCAAAGGCTCGACGACGCGGCGTCTGCTGTTTGCTCTTCTGCCTGTGATGCTTGTCGCTGGCGGTTATTTCTACGTCACCGGCGGCGCCGTGATGTCGACCGATAACGCCTATGTACAGGCCGATACGGTTGGCCTTTCCACCGATGTCTCGGGCATCGTCAGTCAAGTGACCGTGCACGATAATCAAAAGGTCGCCAAGGGCGACGTGCTCTTTAAGCTCGACGACCAGCAGTTCAAACTGGCGCTCGATCGCGCGCAAGCGCAACTCGACATGACGCGCAATACGCTTCGCGCGCAACAGACCAATTATCGCGATCTGCAAGTGCAGGTAGAACAAGCGCAGAAAGACGTTGAATTCAACACCGCCAACTTCAATCGTCAGCAACAGCTCCTCACCAATAGTTTTACGCCGCGCGCGACATATGACGCATCGCGCAATACGTTGCAGACGTCGCAGCAGAAGCTCGCGTCTCTGCAACAGCAACTCGCCGGTGTCTCCGCCAATTTGAACGACACGCCGAATGCGCCCGTCGAAACACTGCCCAGCTATAAGAATGCCCTGGCCGCGCGTGACGAAGCCGCCAGAGAACTGGCCCACACGGTCGTTCATGCGCCCTACAATGGCATTGTCACCAACGTTCCGGCGCTGCAGCCTGGCCAATATCTCACGGCCGCAAGCACAGCCTTCAACATCGTCTCCACCGACCATGTTTGGGTGCAGGCCAATCCGAAGGAAACCGAACTGACCTATGTTGAACCCGGCCAGAAGGTGACGATTGGCGTCGATACCTATCCTGGCAAGACCTGGACCGGTACGGTCGACAGCATTAGCCCGGCTTCGGCTTCCAGCTTCTCGCTACTGCCGGCCGAAAACACCAGCGGCAACTGGGTTAAGGTCGTCCAGCGCATTCCCATGCGTATTCGCGTGGAAACGCCAGCCGATGCGCCGCCGCTGCGCGTTGGCATGAGCGTCGAGGTCAACATCGAAACTGGTCACAGCCGTGGTCTGCCTAACTTCCTCACCGGCTGGTTCCATACGGGAGCGAACAATGGCTAGCGCTGCCGCCAGCGCGCCCATTGCCAATCGCGCGGCGATCACGGCGTGCTTGATCCTCTCGGTGGTCATGCAGGCGTTGGACACCACGATTGCCAACGTCGCCCTACCCTATATGCAAGGCAGCGTGTCGGCGAGCGCTGACCAGATCAACTGGGTGTTGACCTCTTATATCGTCGCGGCGGCGATCATGACCCCGCCATCGGGCTTTCTCGCCAGCCGGTTCGGCCGAAAATACGTTTTGATGGTGGCCATCGCCGGTTTCGTCATCGCGTCCATGCTGTGCGGCATGTCGCAATCTCTGTTTCAGATCGTCGGCGCCCGTCTTCTGCAAGGCTTTTTCGGTGCGGCGCTCGTTCCCCTGTCACAATCGATCCTGCTCGACATTTATTCGGCGGAAGAACGCGGCTCAGCTATGGCACTGTTCGGCGTCTCGGTCATGGTCGGCCCCGTGCTTGGCCCGGTGATCGGTGGCTGGCTGACCGAAAACATAAGCTGGCGTTGGGTGTTCTATATCAATCTGCCCATCGGCATTCTGGCGCTGGCTGGCGTCTGGTTCTTCATCAGCGAAACCAAGGCAAACGCGCAGACCAAACTCGACTGGATCGGCTTCGGCAGCCTGAGCATCGCCATTGCTGCCTTACAGGTGTTTCTGGATCGTGGCTCGCAACTCGACTGGTTCTCGTCTTTCGAAATCATTCTGGAAGCGACGGTCTGCGCGGCCGCCTTCTATGTCTTCCTCGTTCACACCTTTACGATGAAGACAGGCTCATTCGTCAATCCGCGCCTCTTCCTTGACCGCAATTTCACATTGGGCATGCTCTACATCTTCATCGTCGGCCTCACTTATTACGCCTCGATGTCGCTGATGACACCCTATTTGCAGACACTCATGGGCTACCCCGTCGTGACCGCCGGCCTCGTGATGGGTCCTCGTGGCCTGGGCACCATGTTCTGTATGTTTCTGGTCGGTCGGCTCGTTGGCAAAGTCGACGTCCGGCTTTTGCTCCTCACCGGCCTGCTGCTCACGGCCTGGGCGATGTACGACATGAGTGGGTGGACGCCAGCGGTTTCGCAATGGACAGTGATCGTGACCGGTTTCGTGCAAGGCGCTGGCCTTGGCTTTCTGTTCGTCCCACTCTCGGTGGTCACTTTTGCCACGATCTCGCCGGAACAGCGTGGCGATGCCACCGGTCTCTACAATCTGTCGCGCAATATCGGCTCCAGCATCGGCATATCGGTTCTGTCTTATCTGCTGGTTCGCAACGGCCAGATCAATCATGCGACCATCAGCGCCCATATCACCGCGACCAATCCGGCGTTCCACAACAGCACAATCCTGCATTATCTGAGCCCTTGGACGGCAGGCGGGCGCGCAGCCCTCAACCAGCTCGTTCAGCAACAAGCCTCCATCATCAGCTATATCGATGATTTCAAACTGATGATGGTCTTAACCCTGGCCGTTGCGCCCTTGCTCCTGCTGCTGCGCACGGCACAGAATGCCGGTGGCAGTGACCACGCGGCTGTGATGGACTAGGCTATCGGCCCAAAGAAACGGATCAGACCGATGAAAGAGATGACACTGACCAGACCGCCCCCCGAACAGGCCCGACGAGGCAGCGGTGGCCGACCGACCCGAGAGGAAGCAGCACGCCGCGATGCGCGTCTGCTTGAGGTCGCGGCTGCCATGTTCATGGAGCGAGGATTCGAGGGTACATCGATCGACGCCGTGGCCGAAAAGGCCGGGGTCGGCAAACCGACTATCTATGCACGCTATCGTGACAAATCCGAACTATTCACCGCGGTCATGCGGGAGCGCATCGAGACCTGGCTGGCGCCCATGGCTGCCGCCGCCGCCCCTTCGCACGAACATGATCCGGCGGATCTCTGTGCGACACTGCATATGATCAGCCGGCATCTACTGAGCCACTCCTTGAAACCTCAATCGGCTTTGGTGCAACGGATGCTAGCCGCCCAAGCCAAGCAGTTCCCTGAACTCGCCAAACTCGCTCACCAGGAAGCTTGGGCTCGAGCCGTGCAAACACTGGCCGTGCTGTTCCGGCGCTCGGCCGACCGATGCGGCATTCATATCGACGAACCAGAGCTGGCAGCCGGCCTCTTCCTCGACCTCATTGTCGGCAGCACCAAACGGAACGTTCTATATGGGATCCCTCTTGATCCTGAATTCGAGGAACGTCGCCGAAAGGTGGCTGTGGATTTGTTCGTGGCCGGCCTCAAGGCAAGTGGACAGCCCAAGGCACCTGCTGAGACCAGCTGACTCATCTATTTCGGGCCGCAAAACCTTCGGAACGCTGTTGCCGAATTAGTGAATTTGCGAGCCCGTGCCAGTTCCCAGGGCCGCTCGCATCGTTTGGTTTTTGGGCACCAATTGTAACCCGCCGAGGCTAAACAGCCGTGAGCATCGGCATCACCACCGACCTTTGGCGCAGCAACGCTCTCGCTAGCCAATATGCAAACCGCAACGACCGGCAGGACGAAGAACAAAAGCCGATCCATGAATAGCCTCTCCGTCAGTGCTTAAGGACAAACTCCGTCATGATCACGACATAGGCATAAATACCGATGGCGGCAGCCAATAATACGAGAAAGAAAATCATGGTCTTCCGCGCACCAATGTGCCGCGCCATGACCGGCCCCAGCAAGAGGCCGATCAGAACGATCATGAAAGCAGCCCAAACATAGGTCCCGATCGTGCGAGAAATTCCCACAGCCTCGCCATGAAGGCTCAGGAGAACCGCCGACCCAACGGCGACAACCGCCCAGAGCGCCACGCGCAGTTTGATCGATAAACTTTCTTTCAAGCTCACCGCCCGCTCCCGCCCAGCCCAAAACCGACCTTAACGATGGCGGGAGACCCGCCGCATCTCATCGACAAGCTTATAGAACGCTTAGTCGAATAATGCATCGTCGAGGCACGATCTCGAATGGCGCGGGACGACGCCGGTTCCCGAAGCATCTCCTCTCATTCTAGCCGCCGATCTTGTTCGGCCCGCTCATCCCCACGATTTTGGCCTACGACACCAAATCACAAGCCAATTTTCATTGCATGCCGGCGGCATAGAGCTTCTGCCAGGTGGCAAACTCGCGATCCATATAATCTTGGAAGCGTTTTGCATCCCAGTCTTCAAACCGGACGCTTTGATCGGCGACGACTTGCTTGCCTCGTTCGGACGTCATGATTTCCGATACCGCCCGATTCAGCATATTGACATCCGCATCGCTTAGGCCCGCAGGGGCGAAGAAGCCGAACCATTGCGATGCCTCGACCTGAGGGAAACCCTTTTCGGCCGCCGACGGTACGTCCGGGAATTCCGGGCGACGCCCTTCACCCAAATAGAGCACGGCCTTGCCACGTCCACCTTTCAGATAGGGAGCCGAGGAGCCAACTGAGCCCACATAATAGTCGGCTCGTCCCGCGATGACTTCCAACATCGCCTCGCCAGAAGACTTCATGTGCAGAATGCGCGGCTTCAACCCCAACTCTTTTGACACCATCTGGCCGACGAAATGCGTGGACGAACCGACGCCAGCCGTCGACATGACGACACGCCCGGCCTTGTTCTTCGCGAACAGATCATCGAGCGTGTTCACGCCCGAACCTGGAGCGCCAATGATCATGAATTCATTGAAGCCCAAAACCGAAATCGTCTTGAAGTCCTTGACCGGATTGTAGTTGGCCTTGGGATTGTAGGCCGCGCCCGTCAAAAAGGACGAGCTTGAGAAGAGCAGCGTCGAACCGGTGGCAGGCCCTCGTGCCACTTCGGCGGTGCCGACAATGCCCCCTGCACCGGGTTTATTGACGACGATGACAGGCTTTCCAAGCTTGCGCTGCAACTCCTCAGCCAGGAAACGCACGAAAGGATCGGTAGACCCGCCTGGATTGAACGGCACGACGATCTGGATCGTCGACTGTGAAGCAATATCCGCGCGCACCGAGCCCGCGCCCGCCATGGCCAGCCCGCAGGCCAGCAACAATGCCTTAAATCCAACCTTCATCTTATTCCCTCCCATTCGGCGCGACCCTGCGGATCACGCCTCCGTTAGTATCTTCGTCAGCCCTTCCGACTGATCGAGCATGACGTGATGACCGCAATCCACGGCATGAGCCTGCCAATCCGGTGTCTGGCGCGCCTGAGCGAGGTAGCCATCAAAACTAGAATTGGCGTAACGGGTGCCGCGCACGTAGATCTTGCGAGCAACCTTCTCACGTCCGCCACGCAACTGGATCGGCGCTACCGCCACCCCATTTGGCTGCGGCGTCATCCGCTCGTTCAACCACGGAACGTCTTTCGGGTTCGCCAGATTGAACACCGAGGCATCGGGCGCCGGACGCGCAATCTCACCTTTGGCCAGCGATTCATCGAGAATTTTGCGAATGCCCGGCGACGTCAGATCGCGTCCCGCCTGACCGCTTTCTGGAACGAAAGCGTCGACGAACACCACCGCGGTAGTACGATCATGCACCCTCTCCAAGGCGCCCGAAACCGGCCAGCCCCCATAGGAATGGCCAACCAGAACCACATTCGTCAGATCTTCCCACTGGTAGAGATTGACGATGTCGTCGATATGAGTCTGAAGCACAATCCGATCGCTCAAGAGATGCGACCGATCCGCCAGCCCGGTCAGTGTTGGCGTGAGGACACGATGGCCTAAGGCCTCCAGGCGCTCGCGCACCGGCTGCCAGCACCAGCCACCATGCCAGGCACCGTGAACCAGAACATAGGTACGCCGCGTGGCTTGGGCTTTCGCTATCGACGATGATCCCATCGCCAATGGTAAAGCTGATGCCAGGGTCGATTTGAGAAACAAGCGCCGGCCCGCTGCCGTTGCACTTCTGAAGCCAAAAGCCATCTCAGCTCTTCCTCCCAAAGCCGATTGAGCCGCAATCCGCAAAAGCGGACACGTTGCCCGATTTGGTACATGGCGGAACCAATCGGGCAACTGATCTGAAATTGCCAATAGGTGATTTCAGGTTATGGCGGAGCGTTTAAGCCTGACCGATATGGATGAGCGCATCGACGCCGAAACCGCCTTTTGACAAGGCAATGAACGGATTGATCTCGACGCTTTCGACTTCAGGACCTTGCGCAGCAATGAAGTGCGACACGGCGACGATAGCATCGGCGATGGCATCCAGATCCGCTTTTTCCTGGCCGCGCGCGCCATCCAGAATGGAAAATGTCCGGATCGAACGGATCATATCGAGCGCGGCCTCACGCGTGACGGGGGCCGTGCGCAAGACAGTATCCTTGAGGATCTCGGTATAGATACCGCCTAGACCGAACATCACCACCGGCCCAAAGGTCGAGTCACGATGGGCCCCGATAATGGTCTGGACGCCACCAACAATCATAGGCGCCACCGTCACGCCACGAATGTCGGCATCCGGTTCAGCCTGCCCTGCATTGCCTATGACGCGTGCAAAAGCCTCGCGCACGGCCGCTGCATCTTTTAGATTCAGAGCAACACCGCCGACCTCGGACTTATGCGCGATCTGCGCCGACAGCACCTTGATCACCGCCGGATAACCCACCGCTTCGGCAGCGGCAACCGCTTCGTCGGCAGTCGCTGCGACATGCTCCTCGGCGAACGGCAGGCGAGCTTTCGCAAGGATCGCTTTCGATTGCGCCTCGTCCGGGCTTTGGCGCAGCGAAATGGGTTCAATCTCTCGCACGTCAGGCAGCTCTAAAGGCAGGGCGCGCAGCAGCGAAAGCTTAGCAGCCGCCGCAAGCGCTTTCACGCAGAACGCCGGATCCTCGAAGATCAGATAACCCAAACCTTCGAGTTGCTGCTTGAATTCAGGCGTCGTCTGCACGCAAAGCGCGAGCTGCATTTGCGAGAATTCCGCCCGCAGCGCTGCCAGGGGCTCGGCCAAAATAGCCATATCTTTCGCGTTGCGACCAACGTTGGAGAAAAACAACATGGCCGAACCAAAAGGCCGATCGCGCAGCACGCGCTCGACCGTGCGGGTCAATATGGTGCGATCCCCGACGGTCTGCGCCGTTGTATCCACCGGATTGAGCCCAACGGCCAGAGGTAGTTCGGCTTGAATGGCGGCCAGCGTGGCTTTGGAGATCGGCGGCAATTCGATCCCCGCTTCCATTGCCGCATCGGTCGACATGACGCCGACACCGCCCGAGACTGTGATGATCGCCAAGGTCTTGTCCACCGGCAGACGACCCTGGGCACATGCATAGGTAACATCGACCATTTCGGTCAGCGTCTGGCAGGACCAGGCACCAGCTTCGCGCAACACCGTGTCGAATACTTGCACGGAACCCGCGAGCGCCCCCGTGTGTGAGGCAGCAACCGTCTGTCCAGCTTCCGTGCGTCCAGCCTTGAAGACGATGACCGGCTTTTTCATGCGGCGAGCCGTCCGCAAAGCGCGAACCAACGCCGGGCCATTGCGACAACCCTCCATATAGAGCATCAACACATCGGTATCGGCATCCTGTGCCATCCACTCCAGGCATTCGGCCGCTTGCACATCTGCTTCGTTGCCCGTCGCGACGAACTTTGAGATCGCCATGCCACGGCTGATGACAAGATTTTGCAGATAGGAACCCACCGCGCCGCTCTGGCTGACCATGCCAACACGCCCAACCGCTGGCGTGCCACGATCCATCGCCGTCGAGAAGGTCGAGAAAATACGATCGGCCGTATTGAACGAGCCCATCGCGTTCGGACCCAGAAGCCGCGCTCCGGAATCACGGATCATCTTGAGAATACGCGCCTGCGCCGCGGCCCCTTCCTCGCCGGCTTCAGCAAAACCCGCGGTGAACATGACGATGGAGCGAACGCCCGCCGCACAGGCGTCGGCGACCGCTTCCTCGGCCTGACGCGCCGGCACGGCGATGATCGCCTGGTCCACCGGCTCACCAATGACCGCCGCGCTCGAATAAGCTTTCAATCCCTGCACCTGCGGGCGCGTCGGATTGACTGGATAGACCTTCACGGCGGACTGGGCTTCTTGCATGTAACGAATGGGGCGGCCGCCAATCTTACGAGAGTCATCTGAGGCTCCGATGACCGCAATGCTGCGCGGGCGAAACAGCGCATCAAGACCGCCCGGATTGGCGTTGCGATTGGTTTGTGCATTCATTTCAAACTCTCCCATTCGGCCGTGCTCCTTGAGGAGCAGCCATATCCATGTAGTAGCCGCGCTGCTCGGCGCTATTGCCTAGCCAGCCGATCAAGCTGAGGCAGCGTTTTACATGCAGGCTCAAGTCGTTTTCATCGGTAATGCCCATCGCGCCAAAAAGCTGAATGCTTTCACGGACGATGTACTGGGCGGTGTCGTTGAGCCGTGCCCGCACGCGAGCCGCGAGCATGCCCCGAGCGGTAGCGTCATCAAGCCCATCCATGCGCGAGAGATTCGTATCGAGAACAGCGCGCGCCAAACGCTGTTGCACGAACATGTCGGCCGCACGATGCTGCAGTGCTTGAAACGAACCGATCGGTTTGCCAAATTGATGCCGTGTCTTCAGATGTTCGATGACCAGCGCCATCATCTGGTCAACATGCCCCATGAGTTCGGCTGCTATTACCACAGAGGTCTCATCGAGCGCCGCTCGTAGAGCAGCTTCCGCCTTCTCGCCTTCGCACAGAACGATCCCTGGCTTAGCAGCCAAGTGAAGCTGCCCCATAGGCGTGCCATCGGCACGAAAATCGTGATGGATAGAAAGGCCTGCTGCATCAGCTTTCGTCAGAACCAGCGCAAGCCCGGAAGAACTAGCTGCGCTGACGATGAAATGCGTCGCTCCAGCGGCGCCAGCAACATAAGTTTTCTTTCCGTTCAGCGTATAATCCGCCGATAGTGTCGTTGCCGGTGAGAGCAGGGAACGAATATTCTGTGACTGTTCCTGCCAGGCAAGAGCTGGCAAAATATCGCCCGCCGCAAACGCCGCCAGCAAATCCACATCTCCCTTGGCTTGAGACAGAATACGCCCCGCAAGAAAAAGCCCAAGAAATGGATCGGCGGTGAAACATCCAGCCAGACCTTCGGCGACAATCGCAGCGGCCGACACACCGAGACCAAGACCGCCAGCCTCCTCGGGCAGGCCAATGGCAAGCCAACCTTGCTCGGCCATGATTGTCAGTTCCGTCGGCGTATAGCCCGGTAGACTGTTGCGTCGCGCTCGAATTGCGCGGCCATCGGCCGTGCGCGCCGCGTGTTTCCCAACCGCGTCGCGTAAAAGAACAAGGGTATCGGCGTCGACCGATGTCATGACGGCTCTCTACGCAGATTTTGGAAGGCCCAGCACGGAGCGCGCCAGGATGTTGCGATGAACTTCGTTGGTTCCGGCAAAGATCGTCGGTGCACGGCTTTCGTAATAAGGCGCCAGCAGATCCTCAGCACCTTCTCCCGCCAACGTGGCGTCGGTTCCGGCGACCTCGAGCAATAGCTCCGATAAGCGCTGAAAGGTGCTTGTCGACCATATTTTCAGGGCCGAGATTTCAACGCCGACCGCACCATCAGTACGCACCAGATCGGCGAAGCCGGCATACATGTCCTGCGCATCCTGAGTATCGAAAATCGCTTGCGCCAGCCGGTCGCGCCAGTAGTCGCTGGTCAGCAATCCGCGCTCCTCCATCCGCTGGCGTAGAATTAGCAACACTTTGAAGGCACGCTTCGGCGACCCAGCCCAAATGCGTTCAAATCCCAAAAGTGAACGCGCGACCGCCCATCCCTTGTTCGGCTCGCCGAGGATGCACTCCACGCCAACCTTCACATTGTCGAAGAAAACCTCACAGAAATCCGGATGGCCTGAGAGGTTTTCGATCGGACGTACTGTGATCCCGGGCAAGCTCATGTCGATCAGAACAAAACTGATCCCCTCCTGCTTCTTCCCCGAGCGATCCGTGCGGATCAAAGCGAAGATATGGGTGGCGACATGAGCCGACGTGGTCCAGATCTTCTGCCCATTGATGATCAGGTTTTCGCCTTCGAAGCGGCCATCGCATTGCAGGCTGGCGAGGTCCGAACCCGCCGATGGCTCGGAATAGCCTTGGCACCAGATATGTTCGCCGGCATGCATTTTGGGCAGATAGAGGGCTTTCTGTGCTTCGTTGCCCCAGGCGATGATGGCAGGCCCAAGATTGCGTACACCCGCATCGTGCAGCCAAGGCGTTCCCGCCGCTTCCATCTCCTCAATGAAAATCAGATGCCGCTCGGGCCGAAGGCCCATACCGCCGTATTCCACGGGCCAGCCAGGCGCGATGAAGCCCCGTCGATGTAAAGCTTTATACCATGGCATGGAAACTTGAGCGGGAAAGCGGTGCGGATAGCCCCTTAGCTCAGGCGGGCATTCCGTCTCGATGAAATCGCGCAGCGTCTGGCGGAAATCCGTCTCCGCCATGGCGTTCCAATCAGCAATCGTCTCGGCCGGCATGTGTCTCAACGCCCGTGATAAACGCCGGGGCGCTTTTCCATGAACGCCTTGACCGCTTCTTTGTAGTCTTCGCTCTGGTTGAGGAAAGACTGGGTATAGGCTTCAGCATCGAGATAGGTGTCGAGATCGGTGGCGGTGGCCACTTCAAACAGATGCCGCGTCATGCCCAGCGCCAAGGTCGGCATGGAGAGAAGTTGCTTGCAATAGTTCTCAACCTCTGCCTCGAGGCGGTCATTGGCCACCACACGGCTGACGAGGCCGAGATCATAGGCTTCTACCGCCCCAACGATACGCGCGGAGAAGGCCAGATCCTTGGCCCGTAGCTGACCAAGATGCCGGATCAGAAAATGAATCGCGCCCCCATCGGGCGCCAGCCCGCGCTTGGCGAAAATCATCGAGAAACGTGCGGTCTCCGAGGCAATCACCACGTCGCAGCCCAGCGCCACCGACCAGCCGAAGCCAACCGCAACACCGCGCACCGCGGCAATGCAGGGCTTTTCCATCGCCGCCAGCTCGCGCGCGACGCTACCCACACCGCGCTGCATGCGGGCCCGGGCGCTGCTCTGCGTGTCCTTGCCCATGCGTGAGACATCGGCACCCGCACAAAAATCCTCGCCCGCTCCCTGCAGCAACACCACGCGTACGTCAGGATCGAAGCGCAGATCGCGCAGCATGTTCGCCATTTCATAGCGCTCTTCCGGCGATAGCGCGTTGCGGCGACAAGGTGTTTCAAAAATGATGCGACCGATGCCGCCCGATTTATCGAGATGAATGCCCATCAGTATCCTCCCTGCCGCAGCCAGGCAGCCCGCGCGGCGCGCGCCGCATCGTCAGCAACTCTTGCCTCGACCCATTCGCGTTCAAGTTGATCGGCGATCTCAGCCAAAGACTGGACTCGCTCGATCAGCCCAATGCCTTGTCCCGCGCCCCGGATATCGCGCCAGGCCTTGGCCGAAGTGCGAGCACCGGCCTGATAACGGCTTTTGTCCTTGTTGGCGCTCGCCACTTCCTCCGGATCCAGCCCGGAGGCGACAATGCTTTGCCGTAGATAATTCGCGGGAAGACCGCTGAAGAACGGCGTATAGACCACGTCCTTCAACGATGCCTCGACGATCATCTCTCGATAGTCGTCGGGCGCACGGCTTTCCTGCGCCGGAATGAAGCGGCTGCCTATATAAACCATGTCGGCGCCGAGACTGAGCGCCGCATGAATGCTACCGCCGGTGCCGATGGCGCCCGCCAGAACGATGATGCCGTCATAGAAGCGCCGCACCTCCGAATAGAAAGCGAACGGATTGGCCGTGCCTGCATGGCCACCTGCGCCATTGCAGACGAGGATCAAGCCGTCGACGCCCTGCTCCAGCGCCTTTTCAGCATGGCGCACGGTGGTTACATCGTGAAAGACCAATCCGTCGTAGCCATGCACCGCACGCACCAGATCGCCCGGCGGCGACAGCGATGTCAGCAACAGCGGCACTTTGTTTTCAACACAAACCGCCGCATCATGCTCAAACCGCGCGTTGGATTTGTTTGAAATCAGGTTCACCGCATAAGGCGCCGCGGGAGCCCGCGGATGACTGGCGTCATGCGCCGCTAAAGCCTCCTGGATCGTCGACAGCCAGACCTGCAATTCCGCTTCGGGCCGCGCATTGAGCGATGGAAACGAGCCGATGATGCCAGCCTTGCACTGAGCAATCACCAGTTCATGCCCCGAAACAAGGAACATCGGCGAAGCAACGATGGGAAGTCGCAAGCGGCCGCGAAAACTGTCGGGCAGGCTCATGGTGTTTCCTCAGTGAGCAAAGCGTAATCGGGAGCCGCATGACCCGTGCCTAAAAGCGCACGTCCTGCATCCAGTACGGTCACATCGCGGGCTTCGATACGGGCGCGGAAATGGGCACGCGTACCCTCGTTCCAGATCTGAAAACGCACCGTTTCGCCAGGAAAAACAGGCCGCGAGAAGCGGCATTCGACCGAACGGATCGCAGCAGGATCGTTGTCCGCTACCGTCGGCAACAGTGCCCGCACCGCCAGCCCGTAAATGCACAGACCGTGCAAGATTGGTCGATCGAAGCCAGCCTTGGCCGCATAGGCCGGATCGGCATGCAGCGGATTACGATCAATGTTCAACCGATAGAGCAAGGCTTGTTCCGGTCGCGTGACCACATCGATGATGAGATCAGGCTTACGGTTTGGGCAAGGCGTCGCCTCAGGCGCGTGACCAAAACTGCGGCCAAACCCGCCATCGACCCGACAGAAGGTCGAATGCAAAACCGAGGCAACCGGCTCATGAGTTTGCGCATCGAACATGGTGCGCGCCGCATGGATCACAGCGCCCTTCTCCCCTTTGTCTTCGACGGCGGTCACGCGGGCACGCGCGTACAGCTCACCTGATGGAGCCAAAGGGCGATGCAGGAACACGCGCTGCTCGCCATGCACCACCTTGCTCAGCGTCACACCCAATTCCGGGTCTGCCGTCCAACGACCAGGATGGCAGAGGATCGCCGCCATGGTCGGCACCGCTTTGAGATCGCGTTCATACACGAAGGGCAGTTGTGCCGGATCGATCGGATCCTGACCGAAGCCGAGCGAGACCGCGTAGAGCAGACTGTCCCTGTCGGTATAGTCTTGCGCCAGCCGGGGAAACGCCCAGGTTTCAAGCGCGTCGACATTCAATGCCATCGGCATCTTCTCCTTAGATAGGATCCCAGCCGATCACGTCCCGGGTGCGTTCAGCCGGCGTAAATGCCGAAGCCCAGGCATTGGGCAGCCGTTCGGCCAGGGCCTCGACCGTCCATCCATCGTCCTTGTGCATGGTGCGCACCGGACGCGGCTGACTGTAGAGATAGACCTCATTGCCGCGAGCGCCGAAAATCTGGCCGGTGATCCCGGAAGCGGCATCTGAGCACAGAAAGGCCGCCAGCGGCGCGATTTGATCGGCGCGCGTTTTCGTCCGGCGCTTTTCCATCTCGAGTTCCATCGCCGCCGGATCTTTGCCCGGAATCGTCTCGATCATGCGGCTGAAAGCGTGCGGCGCGATACAATTCGAACGCACTTTGAACTTCTCCATGTCAAAGGAGATGGCACGCGACAAGCCAACGATCCCCATTTTGGCGGCGGCATAATTGGCCTGGCCGAACGACCCGATCAGGCCGGACGTCGACGTCATATAAACGAAAGCGCCACCTTCCTGCGCCTTGAAGTGAGGCGCGCAGGCATGGGACAAGTTGAACGCTCCGAAGAGATGCACGCGCAACACCGCTTCGAAGTCATCTGGCGTCATACGATGAAAGATCACGTCGCGTAGAATGCCAGCACTGTGCACAGCGCCGTCGATGCGACCGAAATTCGAAGTCGCGGCTTTGACCATGCTCAGCGCGCCTTCAGCCGTGGCAACGCTGTCACCGTTGATGATCGCCTCACCTCCCTGCGCCTTGATCAGTTCGACGACTTCCTGAGCCGGGCTCGCATCTTGCCCTTCGCCGTTCAGCGAAGCGCCGAGATCATTGACGACGACTTTGGCGCCTTCGCGCGCAGCACACAGAGCGATTTCACGGCCGACGCCACGGCCGGCGCCGGTGACGAGGATGACTTTACCTTGCAAAAGTTTCGCGGTCATTTTGCTTTTCGTTCCGTCAGAGAGTTGATGAAGTACCGAAGATCAAGGTGGCCTGTCCGGCCAGAACGCCGCCATTGCCATGGGCAATGGCCGTCTGCGCATCGGCGACTTGTCTTTCACCACATTCGCCGCGCAACTGCCGTGCGGCTTCGACCATGGTGAACAAACCGAACATGCCCGGATGGCAATAGGACAGTCCGCCACCCGACGTGTTCACCGGCAACTTGCCGCCTGGTGCAATAGCGCCACCTTGCACGAACCGCCCCCCCTCGCCCTTGGGGCAGAAGCCAAGATCTTCGAGAAACAGAAGCGTCGTGATGGTGAAGGCGTCATAGACCTGCACCACGTCGATGTCTTTCGCCACGAGGCCCGCCATCGCATAGGCCTGCGCGCCAGAGCGCGCCGCACCCGTATCCGTGAGGTCAGCCATCTGCGAAATCGAGTGGTGCTCCTGAGCTTCCCCATAACCCAAGAGATAGACCGGCTTCTGGCGGAGGCCCTGCGCTCGATCGGCACGTACCATAACAACCGCGGCACCACCGTCCGTCACCAGGCAACAGTCCTTGACGCCCAGCGGCGAACTCACCATCGGTGCGTTGAGAACATCGTCAATGCTTAAGGGCCGACGATCGAAGGCCTTCGGATTGAGCTGCGCCCAGTTGCGGGCCGCTACGGCGATATCCGCCAAGTCGGAGCGGGTCGTGCCGTAAAGGTGCATATGGCGCGCCGCCGCCAGAGCATAACCTGTAACAGGCAGGCGCGGCCGGAAGGGTGCATCATATTCGTTGATATCGCGTTGCGGCACGAAGGAACCGCGCGCGCTTCGCTGCGTCGAGCCGTAGGCAATGACCGCGACAGAACAGAGCCCGGCTTCGAGTGCCAACGCCGCATGCGCCGCGAGACTCTGGAATGACGCACCGCCGATATAGCTCGAGTCCATATAGCGCGGCTGAATGCCGAGATATTCACACAGCGACAATGTCGGCATACGCAATTGGCTTGCCGCAGCGAAAAGCCCGTCGACATCACCCAACGTCAGACCGCAGTCGGCGAGTGCGCTTTGGATCGCCTGGCCCATCAGATCAAGCGGTGCCGTGCCTGGAGCGACAACACCAAGATCGCTTTCCGCCACGCCGACAATGGCGCTGCCGCCACGCTTAGGGAAATTCGTCATCATGCATCCTCCCAAACAAAGACTGGGAGGGGTGGCGGCAATTTGTCGGCTTCACCTGTCACGGCGCGGAAGGTGACGCGTACGCGACGGCCGATTTCTTCCGGCTCACCCGCTGCACCTTCGACCGTCGACATCATGCGGAAACCTTCGTCCAGATCGATCAGTGCGACCGGATAGGGCTCACCCTTGATCGGATAGACACGCGAGATCGAATAGACCGTGCCGCGCCCGGCGCTGATGCGCCATTCCAGCGGCGCTTTGCCGCCATGGGGGCAGACAAGACGCGGATAGAAAACCGCCTTGTTGGTATCAGGACTGAATTGATAGGCAAGTTCTTCGGCGCGCAAGTGATCTTGCCACACCTGAAGCGGCGACCTCTCGATCTTGTTCATGGGCCTCCTTGATCGGCAGGGCATCCAGAGCCCGGCCTCCCCTTTCCTCTGGTGGTGAAAAATAAAGCGCCCGCTAGGCGGTCTCAACTTGGCTGCTCTCACCCATGCCAAACGTTTGATTATGGCTGGATAGGACTACGACGGGTGACAGGCGAAGAAATCCAGCAGAGCCGCATCGAATCCGGCTGCATTTTCAATGTTGACCGAATGCCCCCCGTCGATATCGGCGATTTCCAAGCTCGGCCAAACCTTAGCCAACGTGGCACGGCAGGCCTGGAAGGCCCGTTCATGTCGGCCGTTGACCAACAATGTAGGCACTTTTGGCACGGACCCAGGCACACCATTCAAGGACAATGCAGGCCCAATGTCCCCGATCAGCCGGATATAACTCGACGGATCGATCCGATCGGCATCCCTGCTCAACGCCTCCCGCAGGTCGGCGGGAAAGCGTCTGGCGAAGCGCGGATGGAAATGCTCGGTTCGCAACGCCCGCGCCCCATCGCGGCGCAGCCGCGCCAGGCGTTCAGCACGCGCTTCCACCTCTTGTGGCGCATCGGCTTCGCGATAGACGGTTCGCGCGTTAGTAAAGGCCTGGGCGATCACGCGCTCGGGATGATCCAATGCATAACGCAGCGTCAGGCCCGCACCAAAACTCTGACCGCACAGATACCAGCGCGCGATGCCGAGTCCGCGACGCGTCTCGTCCAGCCGCTCTACAAGCCGCTCCACGGTGATATCTTCAGGATTGGCCGGAGCACCACTGCGACCATGACCCGGCAGATCAACCAAAACCAAATTGAATGCACGGCTCAAACGCTCGCGGTTGAGCGCCCAATGGCGAGCATTGGTCAGCATTCCATGCACCAGAATGAGCCATGGTTTCTCCGACGTCGAATATGAGACAGTGCAATGCATGCCTTTTCCTAGAACATTTTCCAGCGAAGAGAAGACCGCTAGTCATAAAGACAATGCGTCCACATAGTCTCGAATGCCTCTAAATGAAAATGGCGCGGCCAGGACAAACCAAGCCACACCATCGTCGTTCGATACACGCTTCTCATTATTCGTCCGCGAACATTTCCTCACGATTGGCGCGGAAACGCGGTAAGACCATGAGCAGCATCAGAACGACCGCCAAGCCTAGCATGATCGCCGGCAACGGACTGTTGATGAAGGTCATCAACGAGCCATCGGACAGAACGAGCGCCCGGTTGAAACTTTCTTCGAGCATCGGCCCTAGAACGAAACCCAATACGAGCGGTGCCGGCTCGAATTTGAGGATTTTCAGAAGCACGCCGAAGATGCCGAAAACGGCCGTCAGATAGAGATCGAACGAAGCGAAACCGGAGGCATAAACACCGATACAGCTAAACATCACAATGCCAGGAAACAGCAGACGATAGGGCACGCTGAGCAGCTTCACCCAAATGCCCACCAGCGGCAGGTTCAAAAGCACCAGCATCAAATTGCCGATCCACATGGATGCAATGAGCCCCCAAAACAGTTCCGGGCGTGAGGTCATCACATTCGGCCCTGGCTGGATGTTGTGGATCATCAAGGCTCCAAGAATTAGCGCCATTACCGGGCTACCGGGGATGCCCAAGGTCAAAGTCGGAATGAAAGCCGTCTGCGCAGCCGCATTGTTAGCCGATTCCGGTCCCGCCACGCCCTCGATGGCGCCCTTGCCGAATTGCTCAGGATGACGCGAAACACGCTTCTCGACGCTGTAGGCAATGAAGGACGACATCGAAATACCGGCACCGGGCAGTACACCCAGAAGCGACCCTATGCCCGTGCCACGCAGGATCGGCGCAGCCATCCGCTTGAAATCTTCCCGGCTCGGCCACAAGCCGTTTATTGGATTCGTCTTGGCATCCGGCACTTCGCGGCTCGCCAAGGTCGAATAGATTTCACCGAAAGCGAAGAGCCCCACCGCCAGAACGATAAAATCGATACCGTCCCACAATTGAACCAGCCCCAGGGTGAACCGCTGCGTGCCGGTGCTGGAGTCCGTGCCGGCCAGACCAAGCAGCAGGCCGAGCACCACCATGCCGACAGCCTTCAACATCGATCCCGATGCCAATGACACCGCGCCGATGAGCCCGAGCGTCATCAAAGCGAAATAGTCTCGCGGACCAAAGCCAATCGCCACGCGCGTGAGCGGTTCCGCAAAAGCGGCAAGAAGCAGCGTGCCGAAACTGCCGGCCACAAAAGAGCCGATCGCAGCGGTTGCAATCGCCACACCCGCCCGGCCCTTGCGCGCCATCTGATAGCCATCGAGAACCGTCACGGTCGACGAGGTCTCTCCCGGCAGGCTCATGAGAATGGCAGTGGTCGATCCACCATAGGCCGAGCCATAATAGATCCCCGCCAGCATGATCAGCGCCGAAAGCGGCTCCAATCCATAGGTGAAGGGCAAGAGGATCGCGATCGTCGCCAGCGGGCCAAGCCCAGGCAACACGCCGATCAGCGTACCCAGCAGGGCTCCTATAAGAGCATAGCCGAGATTGACGAGCGTTCCGGCCGCGCCGAAACCAAGGGCAATATTGTCCCACATTTACCTAGCCTCCCCAGGGCCAGGCCGGCACCTGAAGGTCCAGCAGATAACGAAACAGCACCACGGCCGTGATCGACAAGATGAAGGCGGTTGCAAGGGCGCCCTGCAGGCTCAGCAAGCGCGAGCCAAAACCGACCAACGTGATGGTGACAGCGCAGGAGACGAACAGCCCGACCAGCGGCAACAGCAGGCCGAATAAGGCGAAGCCACCGGCGATGACCACCAGACACCATAAATGCCAAGCATCGAAACGCAGGGGCTCACCCTTTGGAGCTTTGCCGGAAAAATCCAAACCCGAGACAGCCACGCCAAGCCCAATCAAGGTCAGAAGACTTGAAAGAATGACAGGAAAGAAGCCTGGTTCCGCAGCTGTCGGACTACCAATTCCATAACTCTTCGCCGCCAAACCGGCCATGACGCCGATGGCGATCAGCACCCCTCCGCCGAGCAAATCTCGGATATCTTTTACGACCATATTCGCCTCCCTCCATCTGCTGCGCGTTCAGATGTGTCCGGCCCGCTTCTTCGGACCGGCCGCGCGCTTCAGGAATCCCTTCCCACGTGCAAAAGGGCATCCAACATGACGACGCCCTCCCCCTCGGGCCGAACAAGGATCGGATTGATTTCCGCTTCTTCGATACGACCCGAATTCGCGAGCCGCGAGACCGCGGCAATGGCGCGCGTCAGCGCTTCGAGATCACCTTTCGGCCGATTGCGATAACCCGAAAGCAAAGCGAAGCCCTTGACCTCGGCGATCATGGCACGAGCCGTTGCAAGATCGATCGGTGCCGGACGAACGGCACTGTCGCGATAGATTTCCGTCATCACTCCGCCCATCGCGACGGTGATCATCGGGCCCGCCACCGGATCACGTGTGAGGCCGACAAGCGCTTCGCCCAATCCCGTACACATCTGTTGCACGAGGATGCCCGCGAGACGATAACCTGGCCGATGTACCTGTGCCGCGGCCTTCATCGCCGTGATCGCGGTGATCAACTCGGCTCGATCCTTGATACCCACGCGGATCGCACCGGCTTCAGTCTTGTGCGGCAGATCGGATGAAACCAGTTTAGCCACGACGGGAAACGGCACCACGATGCCTTCAGGCACGGGCAGTTTCGGATCGAGAACGACAGAGACCGGCGTCGCGACACCAAGCTCCTGCATCACACGCGCGGACGTGACCTCATCTTGAGTGCCAGGACCGAGCGTATCGATCAGCTTCGCTACTGACGGCGGCAACGTCATTTCGGCATTTGCGTTCGTTTTAGCCGGCGCATCGAACAGCATGGCGATCGTTTCCGCGCAGGTCTCGACACTGCGGAAAGCCGGCACGCCACCGGCATCCAGCATCGCGAGACTTTCCGGCGCATGCGGCAGCGGGAAAGCCAAGATCGGCGCGGCATCGGGCGCTGCTTCCGCACGGGCATCAATGATCGGCGCCACCGCCAATTCCGGATTGAATTGCGCCGACGATCCGATCACCACCAGCAACATTCCTGTGGCAGGATCGGCCGAAAGTGTGTCGATCACCGCCTTCATCGCGTCGTAGCGCGCACCGGCCAGCGTCACGTCCACCAATTTGCCGTGGCCGAGTGGGATGCCTTGAGCCGACAAAGAGGCACGAGATGATTCCGAAATGCCCGCGATAGGCACACCGCGCAAGGCCAGTTGATCGACCACCATGGCGCCGCCGCCACCTGTCGTCGAGACCACGGTCACCGCGCGCGGACGCGATGGCACAGGCGCGACACGCGACAAGGTTCGTGGTGCCGCGATCAGGGTTTCGAAGGCTTCAACCTCGCGAATACCAACCGAACGCAGGAAAGCCGATACCGAACGTGCTGAGCCGGTCAATGCGCCGGTATGGGAAACCGACAGTGCCTGTCCTTCGGCGCTGCGCCCAATCATATAAGCCACGATCGGCTTGCCGCGCGCCTGCGCACCACGGGCGAAATCGGTAAGCGCCGTCCGATCGCGAATGGTCTCAAGAAAGAGAATAAAACCATCCGTGTCAGGATCGTCCAGCAGCAACTGGCCCAAGCGACCAACGCCGGCTCCCGCTTCGTTGCCCGTCGAGATCAAGACAGAAAAGCCCGTGCCCTGTGCTTGCCCGCGCGACAGCATCGTGCCGATGACGCTACCGCTTTGCGAGAGGACGGCGAGCCGACCCTTAGCAATGTCACGAGCGCCGAAAGCGGCATTCGTCGTGCAGATGAAGTCCTGCGTGGTAGCGACGATGCCGGTCGAATTCGGCCCGACAATCAGCATGCCCGCCGCTTCGGCAATCTGCATCAATCGCTTTTGCCGCTCCAAGCCTTCCGCGCCGGACTCGGCGAAACCGTCGGCCAGAATGGAGACGACTTTGACACCGGCTTTGGCGCAATCCTCCAGCGCTTCAAGCGCCGGCTCGGCATTCACCAGAATATAGGCGTGATCGACGCCACCGGGAATGTCGCTGACACGTTTGTAAGCCTTCAGTCCTGCGATCTCATCACGGGTCGGATTGACCGGATAGATTTGCCCACGCCAGCCACTGCGTTGCAAAAACTCCAGCGGCCGAGCGGTCAGCTTTCCCGCCGATCCGGAAACGCCGACCAGCGCCACGCTATCTGGTGCGATCAGCGCCTTGCGCAGTGTTGCATCGTCGTAGCGCGTCACTTGTCGCCGCGCCTCCGCTGGTCAAAGCGACGGTCGAAAATACCTTCGGCAATACGATTGCGCAGGATTTCAAGCGAGCCACCGGCGATCATCCAGCCACGCGTGCGCCGCAGGCAATATTGCGCCGTACTTTCCTCGGAAAAGCCCAGGCCGCCCATGATCTGCACAGCTTCGTTGGCGGCGAAAAAGCCGGCTTCGTTACAGGCCAGTTTGGCCAAGGCCGTATCCTGAGCTGAAGGCAGACCATTCGGCGCGTCCTGCGCATTCACCGCCGCTCGCATCAGCAGCAGCTCCGCGCCACTCAGCTTCAGCTCCATATCGGCGAATTTCCACTGCAAGCCCTGGAATTCAGCCAAAGGACGGCCGAACTGCTTGCGCACCAAAGCGTGCTCGCGCGCCAGATTGAAAGCATGGCGCCCCACCGCCACGGCGCGCGCAGAATTGCCTAGACGTTCGACGTTGAAACCGCTGATCTGCTTCTTGAAACCGCCCTCGCCCAGCAGAATGTTTTTCTTCGGGATGAAGACATTGTCAAAGAAGAGCGTCGACCAAGACTCGCCGTTCATGAAATCCGACGCCTTGCCGATGGTAAAGCCTTCCATGCCACGCTCGACCAGAACCGAGCCGATCCCGTTCGTGCCAGGGCCGAAGCGTGCATAGACCAAATAGACCCCGGCCTCGACGCTGTTCGTGCCGAAAATCTTGGTGCCGTTGAGGCGCCAGCCATCGCCATCCGGGGTCAGCGACGTCATCAGCTCGGTCACTGCCGATCCGGCTTCTGGCTCGGACATGCCCAGCGAGATCAGCGCCTTTCCAGCCAGAATATCCGGCAGAAACCGCGCCTTCTGCTCAGCCGTCGCATATTCCACGAAGGTCCGGATCGGGCCGAAATTACCTGCCTGGATCACATCGCCAGACTTGGGGCACACCTCGGCCACAGCGCGAATGGCCAGGACCGAATCCACCAGAGACCCACCGGCGCCGCCGTCTTTTTCGGGAAAAGCGATCCCGAGCAACCCCATACCGGCAAATTTCCGCGCCACATCCCAGGGATATTCCTTAGCATTGGCCCGGGCTATCGCACCCTCGGCCAGTTCGGACAAGGCAAATTTCCTGATGGAATCATAAAAAATCTGCTGTTCCTGCGTGAGTTTGAAATCCATCCGCTCCCCGGCTCGCTCCCGATTGGTCTATGGTTGAGTCTGGCCGAAGAACGCGTGGACGATAACGCCGCCTCTAGTCTCGTATGGGAAACAAAAAATTATGGCTGAACAGTACAGGAACCTGCCGCTGAACCCGCTCAGGGCCTTTGCTATTGCAGCGCAATACAACACGTTCACGGCCGCTGCGAACCATATGGGCATCAGCCAGGTCGCCATCAGCCGACAGATTTCGATCCTGGAAAATTATCTGGGCGTCAAACTCTTCGAACGCCGGGCCCGCTCGGTGAAGCTCACCGATGTCGGTCGCTCGTTCAGCCGGGAGATCGTCGGCTTATTCCACGATCTGGAACTGGCGACCCAGCGCGTTTTGCACAACGAGAGCGAGACGATCGTGCATATGCGGATCTATCCGACCCTGGTGCATTATTGGCTGCTGCCCCGCTTGAAAGGATTCTACGATAGCTATCCGGGCTATTCGGTGCGGCTCGACACGAGTGTCCAGCCGCTCGATTTTCGCGGCACCCATCTCGATCTCGCCTTCCAGCTCGGCCAGGGTACATGGAGCGAAACGCGCTGCCGCAAGCTCTTCGACGAAACGATCGACGTGGTCTGCAGTCCGGAATATGCGGAACGCTTCGACGGCTTCCGCAAACCATCGGATCTGTCCCGAGCCATGCTGCTGCACGCCAAATATCGGCGGCGGGAATGGGATCTTTGGGCGGACGCGGCCGGGGTCTCCTTGCCCGATAGCGCCGGTATGAGCTTTGAAAGCTCATTGCTGGCCTACGGAGCTGCGCGCGATGGCCTTGGCCTTGCGATCGGACAAATCGACATATTGCAGGATGAGCTGGCCTCAGGGCGGCTTGTGCGCCCGTTCAAGCGGCCAGTGCAGACCGGCTCGTCCTTTTACCTCGTCTGGCCAACCTTGAAGTCGGTCTCAATTCCGACACGGCGCTTTATCGATTGGTTGCTGACACTCAGTGGCGAACCGAACGAGTTTATGAAACGCAAAGGCAATTGAAACACAGCACTTTGCCAATGGGAACATGATCGACGTGAATGCATTCATTCACATAGCGCACTGTTTGCGGCCGGTATCTTCAGATGGCGGCCGCCCATGCTGAAAATCATCCAGCAATTCACGTGGCGCGACGTCTTGTTTTCCGTCAAAACGTTCGCCGCCGCGATGCTGGCGCTGTTCATCGCCTTCCATCTCAATCTCTCCCAACCAAGCTGGGCACTGACGACGGTCTACATTGTCTCCCAGCCGTTGGCGGGGATGGTGTTGGCCAAATCCATCTTTCGGGTTCTCGGAACGCTGATCGGCGCCGTCATGTCGCTGGTTTTCGTGGCGCTTTTTTCCAATGCGCCAGAATTGTTCTGTCTGGTTCTAGCTCTTTGGATCGGCGCAGGCACGTTCATCACCATTTATCTACGCGACGCGCCGCAGGCCTATACCGGCATGCTAGCTGGCTATTCCGCCGCCATCATCGGCCTCCCCGCGGCGCTGGCGCCTGCCACCGCCTTTGACTTTGCCGTCGCGCGCTGCCTTGAGATTACTCTCGGCATCACCTGCGCCGCACTGATGCACCACGTCGTCTTTCCCCGCCGCGCCGGCGACGCATTGCGCAAGGCCCTCGCCACCACGCTCCCGACGATGGCGCAGTGGGTTTCCGACGCCCTGCGCGGACAGGAGGGCGAAACCAAGGGCCTGGCCGATCGACGCCAGATCATATCGTCGATCCTCGCTCTCGGTTCGCTGCGCATATTCGCGGCCCTCGATACACCAACAATCCGCGTGATCGATTCCGCCATTCGCCAATTTCAGGGCAAATTGCTGTCGCTGCTCGCTTTGCTCGTCGCGGTCTACGATCGGTTCGCCATCTTGCAGCGTGACCAGCCGGCAGCGGCGGAAAAACTGCGACCACTGCTGGAGCGCGTGGTCACCCATGTCACCGAAACAGCTAATGCTGCAACACCGGAACAATCCCAACGGGAAACCGATCTGGAAATCTCATTGGCGGCCGACATCCAAGCCCATCTGCCACCAGCCCATGCCCTGAGAAGCGATCCGCAAAGCTTTCTGACACGCAGCATTCTCCTGCGTCTCAACGACATCGTGGCGATGTGGCAGGAGATCGTTTGGATACGAACCCATATTGCCGCCAATGTTCGCCTCCCCGGCGATGGCGCGGCACCATCCTTTCAACCCTATCGCGATACGATGTTCGCGTTGATCGGTGGCGCCATCTCCACCATTACCGTCCTGATCGCCAGCGCATTCTGGATTCAAACCGCTTGGCCGAACGGCCCTGCGGCTGTCACTTTTGCCGGTGTCATGTGCGCGATCATGGGCGCGCGCGACGATCCTGCAGCAGCGGCCATGACTTTCCTGAAGGTCAGCGTGGTCGGCGCCATCATCGCCGCTTTCTATCTTTTTGTTCTGTTGCCGCCGCTCAGCACCTTTCCGGCGCTGGTCGTCGCATTGGCGCCCTTCTATCTCATTTGTGGCATCTTCCTCACTGCTCCAACCGCTATTCCCTTCATCATCCCCGCAATCTTCATCGGTGGCGGCCTAATGAGCGTGTCGAACCAGATGAGCTATGATTTCGCCGCTTTCCTGAACAACTTCTTCGGCTATATGGCCGGTATCGGTATCGGCGCTTTGGCATTGGCGCTGCTGCGTCCGCTGGGATCGGGGTGGATCGTGCAACGCCTGATGCGCGGGACCCGAGTCGATCTAGCACGGGTCGCAAACCGGCAGATACCGGAATCCCGCACCAATTTCGAAAGTCGCATGTTCGATCGGATCAATGCGCTGCTGATGCGGCTCGACCCTCGCATCGCCGATCAGAGAGCGGCCATGCAAGGCGGGCTCGCCAGCCTCAGGATCGGCTTGAATATCCTGGCCCTCAGACGAAATCGCCTGCTGTTGCCGACGCAGGCTGCCCGAGCTGTCGACAGAGCTCTCACCGCCTTGGCGAATTGTTTCGACAAGGCGGCTCGGCAAGGACAAATGCCATCGCCCCTGTCCCTTCTCGAAGCGGCGCGGAACCGTGTTCTGGCCCAGCCAGAAAATGACTTACTCACCCAGACGGCCCAAGCGCTCTACGGCATCGAGACAACTTTAAGACAACATGCTGGCTTCTTCGGACTGCCAGAGCAACGCTTGCCCGCCGCCGCATCGATGGGGACTGTTGAGGCATGATCAAGGAAATCAATCTGGACGGTGTCTATTTTCCACCGCTGGTCGGCTATCTCCTGGGAACCGCCGTCGTCTGGTACATCATTCGTTACCTGCTCGATTGGTCGGGCTTCTATCGATTTGTCTGGCATCCGCCCCTGTTCAACACCGCCTTGTACGTCATTCTGCTCAGCGCCTTCGTCGGCGCGACACTTTAATATCGACGAGAGATCCACCGATGCCCCGTGTCAGTTCATGGATCCGTATTCCGGTCACTCTTGTGGTCGCTCTCGCCGCAGTTATCGCGGGCTGGTATTTGTGGCGCACATATGAGGAAAGCCCGTGGACGAGAGACGGTCGTATCCGGGCCAATGTCGTCATGGTAGCGCCCGACGTGAACGGCGCGGTGATCGACATCCGCGTCAAAGACAATCAGGAAGTCAAAATCGGCGATGTTCTTTTCACCGTCGATCCAGCCCGCTATCAGCTTGCCCTTTCTGAAGCCGAAGCGGCGCAAGCCGGCGCAAAAAGCCAGCTCGACCAAAAGCAGGAGGAACTCGAACGGCGAGAAAAGCTGAGTTCCGCCTCCATTTCGGCTGAAGCCCTCAACCAGGCGCGCACCGCGGTGCTCGCGGCTCAGGCCGCTTATGACCAGGCTGTCGCCTCCTATAGGGTTGCGAAACTCAATCTGGCCCGGACAGAGGTGCGAACGCCGGTCAACGGCTACGTCACCAATCTGCTGATGGGCCGGGGCGACTATGCCACCGCCGGGCGTGCCATGCTGGCGATTGTCGACAGCGACTCCTATTATGTCGCCGGCTACTTCGAAGAAACCAAACTGCGCCGCATCCGCGCTGGCGACAAAGTCTCCATCCGACTGATGGCCTATGAGCCGGCGATGAGCGGCCACGTCGAAAGCGTGGCACGCGCCATCACCGATCGCGACAATGCCCTGGGCAGCGATCTGGTGGCCAACGTCAATCCGACATTTAGCTGGGTGCGTCTGGCGCAACGCATTCCCGTTCGCATTGCGATCGACCAAATTCCGCCCGGCATTACATTGAGCGCCGGCATGACAGCGACCATCGTCGTGACCGAGCAGACGGACGAACGCGAAGCGGGCCATAGTCGCCGGCACGGGCTCAGCCTAAAGTTGCTATAAAGCTATAGCAATAAGTGTTTTCCATGCTAAACTCCATCATAGCTGTCCTGGAGTGCGTATGAAGCCCCGTGAGTTAGACACGTCGATCGCATCTCCCGCCGCTTCGGCTTTTCTCGCCGAGCGTTCGCCGATGCCGCTCTATCACCGGCTTTACGTCATTTTGCGCGACCGGATCGCCAGCGGCACCCACCCGGCCGGATCTGTTTTGCCGAGCGAAAACGAGCTTGCCGAAGCTTTTGGCGTCAGCCGCATCACGGCCAAGCGTGCCTTGGACGAATTGGCGACCGAAAGCCTAGTCGAGCGGGTGCGCGGACGTGGCACCACGGTCACCGGCCAAGCCGCAGCTCTTATCGGCGCGCGGCCCATCAGCGCCAGCATCGACGGCCTGCTGGAAAGCCTGAATGCCATTGGCCGCGAAACTTCGGTCGACGTGATCGAGTTCGGTTATGTCCAACCACCGGATTTTGCCCGCGTCCCCCTGGCGCTCGATCCTGGCGCTCTGGTGCAACGGGCAGTACGCGTGCGCAGCATCGACGGCGCTCCGCTGTCGCAATCGACCACTTATGTACCCGAGCGGGTCGGCCGCGCTTACGGTGCGAAAGATCTGGAGCGAACCGCACTCATCGATCTTCTGGAGCGAGCAGGCTTGGTCGTCGGCACGGCCGAACAATCGATCACCGCGACCTTGGCCGACACTCTAACGGCCTCTCGCCTCAAGGTGGGCGTCGGCGCACCGCTCCTTTTGATGAAACGCTGCGTCAAGGACACGGAGGGCAAGCCGGTCCAGTATATCGAAATCCTCTATCGTCCGGATCGCTTCGAATATCGCATGTCGCTAACGCGCGATCAGACCGCCGGCCACGGCCGGTTCGAAGCCGAACCTTCGACCACGAGCATGAAACGAAAGAAGCCACAACCGCGATCGACGCAATCAAAAATGCAGAAGGGGAAAAGGCGATGAGCAGAAGCACAGGCAACAACCTTCGAATCACGCGGCGCCGAATGATGGCGGGAACGGCCGGCCTCGGCCTCGCCAGCATCGGCATGCCAGCCGTGCTGCGCGCACAGAACCAGACCTTGAAAATCGGTATTTTGCATCCGGTGACGGGAGGCTTGGCCTATGAGGGCGAGCAAAGCCGCAAGGGTGCGCTGCTGGCGCTGGAAGAAATCAACGCCGCCGGCGGCATCAAATCGATGGGCGGGGCGAAGCTCGAAGCCATTCTGGCGGACGCCCAGTCGAAGCCCGAGGTTGGCGCTGCCGAGGTCGATCGGCTCGCCGAAGCCGGCGTTCTCGCCATCCAAGGACCTTATGCATCCGGCATCGCGCTCGCGACGACCCAAGCGGCGGCAAAACACAATCTACCTCATCTTGTCGATGTAGGCGTCGTCGATCAGATCGTGACACGCGGCCTGCCGAATACGTTCCGCTTTGCGCCAGGCTTCGGCAAGGTCACGTCCTTCGCGCTCGAAGCGCTCCAAAAGATCAACGCGGCGGCGGGCAATCCGGCCAAGACGGCCGTCATCGTCCATGAAGATGGTGCTTTCGGCGCCGGCATGGCGAAGCTTCTCAACGAAAAGCTGCCTGGGCTTGGCATTCAGGTGCTCCAGACCCTGAGCCACCCCACCCCGCAACGCGATTTCACCAACATCGCGCTGCAGATTAGGCAAGCCAATCCTGATCTCATCATACCGTCGAACTACAAGAACGACTTCATTCTGATGGCCCGCACGCTGCGGCAGCAGCGTGTGCGGCCGAAAGTGGCCAATTACGCGCTGCTCGGAGGCGCGGCATCGAATGTCGCTTTCGCCAAGCAATACCCTGATGCCGCCGAATATATGATGGACTGCAACCACTGGTACAATCCGACCAAGGAACTGTCGAAAGCCTTTGCGAAGAAAGTCGCTGAGAAGGGTTGGGACCTGACTTATGAAGTGATGCTGAATTATTCTTGCATGCGCGTGCTTGCCGACGCACTTGAGCGTGCGGCCGCGCCCGATCGCGCCAAGATCACCAGCGCACTCGCCTCCTCGACCTATAACGATCACATCATGCCTTATGGCCCGACGAAATTCGTCAACGGTCAGAACGAGGGTGCGCAACCGGCCAATACGCAGATCCTCAAAGGCAATATCGAGGTCATCTATCCCAACGAATTCGCCTCAGCGAATACCGTTTTCCCGATCCCGCAAAACGGCTGATCGGGCGTTTCGCGCGGCGTTCAACAATGGTCAATTTCAGTCTGCTTTTACCCGCCGTGCTGAACGGAGTGACGACGGGGGCGATTTACGCCCTCATCGCACTCGGACTGACGCTGATCTATGGCGTATTGCACATTATCAATTTCGCGCACGGCAGCCTATTGATGCTGGCGCTCTATGCGGCCTTCTTTCTTTATACTCTGGCCGGCATCGATCCCTATGTAGCGGTGCTGATCCTGGTGCCGGCCTTTTTCGTTCTGGGTTATGGCCTGCAACGCTTCGTCATCCAACCAACCAGTCATGGGCGTGATGAGAATATTCTCCTTGTCACCCTGGGCCTTGCCATCATCATCGACAATCTCGCGCTCTGGCTGTGGACATCGACGACACGCACCATCGACACTTGGTATGCGTTTGAGGTGGTCGACTTGGGTTTTGCCTTCATCCCGCTGCCGAAGGTCATCGCCTTTTTTGGTGCCCTCGCTTTTGCCGCCCTCTTGTGGGCGTTGATCACCTTCACCGATCTGGGCCGAGCGATCCGGGCCGTGGCGCGAGAACGTGATGGCGCGCGCCTGGTCGGCATTCGCGTCGAGCATGTTTATGCCATGACGTTTGGCATCGGCACGGCAGCAGTGGCCGCCGCGGCCTGCTTTCTCCTGCCAACATTCTATGTCACGCCCCAGGTCGGCTATGCCTTCGTGCTTGTCGCCTTCACGACAGTCGTGCTCGGTGGCATGGGTAGTTTCGTCGGCGCGCTGAGTGCCGGGCTCCTGCTCGGCATCGTCGAATCCCTCGGCGGCCTTTATCTCGGCGAGAGCTTGGGCCAGCTCGGCATTTTCGTCATTTTCATCCTCATCCTGCTGTTTCGTCCGATGGGACTGTTTGGAGCCCGCGCATGACCGCCAAAATCACAGGTGCGGTCTTGCTGGCATTGCTTTTCTGCGTACCCTTTGCCGTTCAGTCCGAATTTTGGCTGTCGTTCTGGCTGCTCGTCCTAATGTACGCCTTCCTGGGCCAGGCGTGGAACGTGCTAGGCGGCTACGGTGGCCAGTTCTCCTTCGGCCATGCGCTGTTCTTTGGCATCGGCGCTTTCGGCACTGCCATCCTACAGGTCCGTCATGGCCTAAACGCTTATGCGGCTGGAGCCATCGCCATCGCGCTTGGCGCCATCGTCGGCTGCGCGGTGGGTCTTCTCGTCTTTCGGTATCGACTGCGCGGCGCCTATTTCGCGCTTGTCACGCTCGCCTTCGCTGAAGTCGCCCGCATCCTTATTTCCTCTTTTGACTATACCGGCAGCGGCTTTGGCATGCTGGTGCCACTGGCGCGCGGAGCGGCCAACTTTCAATTCGAGGATCGGCGGATTTTCTACGTCATCGCCTGGACCCTCGTGGTAATCGGTGCCTTGATTGCTTGGTGGCTTGAAAATTCCCGTTTCGGCGCGCGGTTGATGGCCGTCCGCGAAAACGAGGATGCGGCTCAGGCCCTCGGCATCAATCTCATCCGCACCAAGGTCTTCGCCATTACCCTCTCGGGCGCGATGGCGGCCACCGTCGGCGTCTTCTACGTGCAAAATTTCCTCTTCGTCGACAGCCACCTGGCTTTCGGTCCCGCCATGTCGATCGAAGCCCTCTTGGTCTCGATCATTGGCGGTATGGGAACGATGTTCGGTCCCCTGTTCGGCGCGGTGGTTCTGCACGCTCTGGGCGAAGCGGCCAAACAAGTGACTGGCAATGCCCCGGGACTCAACCTCGCCTTTTATGGCCTCCTGCTCATTCTGGCTCTGCGCTTCCTGCCAAATGGTATAACCGGTCTGTTGTCTCGCCGCATGGCTCGACGCTCTTCGGAGCGCGCCCATGCTTGAAGTGCGCGAGCTGAGCAAACGGTTTGGCGGCATCCAAGCAGTGAACACCGCGTCGCTTGACGTATATGAAAACGAGATCGTCGCCCTGCTCGGTCCCAACGGTGCCGGCAAGACGACATTATTCGCGGCCATCGCCGGCTTCGTGCGGCCGGATAGCGGCAATGTGCGATTGGCCGGCCGCGACATCACGAGCTTGCCGCCTCACGTCATCTGCGCCCGCGGGCTCGTGCGGACGTTCCAAATCGTCCAGCCCTTTGGCGCCTTGACCGTGCGCGAGAATATCGCCGTCGGCGCGCACCTCCACCATGCATCCCGACGCCAGGCACTCGCCCGAGCGGAAGACGTGGCGGAAAAGGTCGGCCTCGGCCCGCGCCTCAATCAGCCAGCCGCCACATTGACCGTTGCCGGACGCAAGCGCCTCGAATTGGCCCGCGCCCTGGCCACCGATCCCAAACTGCTTTTGCTTGATGAAGTAATGGCCGGCCTCAACCCAATGGAAGTGTCCGAAATCGTACCGGTCATCCAGGCGATCCGTGGCAGTGGCGTGACCATTTTGCTGATCGAACACGTCATGCAAGCCGTCGTCAGCCTCGCTGAACGTGCTTACGTTCTCAACAACGGCCGTATCATCGCTTCCGGCACCACCGCCGAAATCGCCAGCGATCCTCAGGTGATCGAAGCCTATCTCGGTCACGGTGCTGCAGCGCGTGTGCAAAGCCGGCTGGAGGCGCGCCATGCTCCTTGAGGTAGACCGGCTGGAAGCTGGTTATGGCGTGGTGCCGGTGCTACGCGGCCTCAGCCTCCATGTCGCTTCGGGCGAGGTGATCGCCGTCCTGGGTGCCAATGGTGCCGGCAAATCCACACTCAACCGCGTGCTGAGCGGACTGATGCCGCCTTGGAATGGCCACGTGCGTTTCGAGGGTGTCGAGACCACGGGTCATGATGCGGCGGCCATGGTCGAAGCAGGCCTGGTACATGTGCCGGAAGGTCGCCGCGTTTTTCCCAATCTCAACGTACGTGAAAATCTGGAATTGGGAAGTTATCGGCGCGGGCGCCCCCGCCGCAGGCAGAATTTGGAGCGTGCCTTCGAAATCTTCCCGAGGCTGAAGGAACGAACCGGCCAAGCCGCTGGCACATTGTCCGGTGGCGAACAGCAAATGCTCGCCATTGCCCGCGGCCTGATGGCGGAACCGAAACTTCTAATTCTAGATGAACCGTCGCTTGGCCTGTCGCCCCTCTTGGTCGAGGAGATGTTCGGCTTGGTCCAGCGCATTCGCGAGGATGGGCTCGGCATCCTTCTTGTCGAACAGAACGTGGTCCAGTCCCTAGCCATCGCCTCGCGCGCCTACATGCTGGAAAACGGCGCCTTCACGCTGGAAGGGCCGGCCGCCACCCTGCTCGAGAATCCGCAACTCAAAAAAGCCTATCTGGGCTTATGAGCTGGAGTTTTAAAATGACTGATCTCGATCCTGTTACGCTCGCCGTCCTCAAAGGGCGGCTCGAACAGATCGCGGACGAGATGGATGCGACGCTGTTCCGCTCCGCTTTCAATCCGATTATCGCGGAAGCACGCGATGCCAGCCATGGCCTTTATCATGCGGCAACAGGCGATACCCTGGTGCAAGGCAAGGCAGGCTTGCCGATTTTCGTTGGTGCCATGGCTTTCGCCGTCCGAGCGGTGATCGAAAAATCGAAGCGGCAGGGCTATCTTGCCGACGGTGACGTCTATATTTTCAATGACCCCTATGATGGCGGTACACATCTTTCTGATTTCAAATTGGTGCGGCCATTCTTCCGCAATGGGCAGGTTTTCTGCTGGCTCGCCTCTGTCGGTCACTGGCACGACGTCGGCGGCAATGTGCCAGGAAACTACAACCCGATCGCGACCGAATGCTTTCAGGAAGGCATGCTGATCCCGCCGGTCAAACTCTTCGCCAAGGGCGAGATACGCACCGACGTGATCGATATCGTGACCGCCAATTCGCGTCTGCCGAATAGCGCCTATGGCGATCTCAATGGCCAGATTAATGCGCTCGATCTTGGTGTACGCCGCCTCTCAGCCCTGCTCGACGAATACGGCGACGACACGATCGCTGCTGCACTTTCGCAGCTCCGCCTACGTGCCGGGCAGCTCATGCGTGCCAATATTGCCGAATTGAAAGACGGAACCTATTCGGCGGAAGACTTTCTCGACAATGATGGCATTAAGGATGAGCCGCTGAAGATTGCCCTCGATCTCAAGATCGAAGGTGGAACGATGACGTTCGACTTCTCGCGCTGCTCGCCAGCCTGCGCCGGACCGCTCAACATCGCCCGCTCAACCACGATCGCCGCTTGCTATGTGGCATTGAAACATATCTTCCAGGATGTGCCCGCCAATGCCGGCGTGCTTGATCCCATCAGCTTCGTCATACCCGAAGGCACCCTGCTCGCGGCGACCGCGCCAAAACCTGTCGGCGGTTATACCGAAACCATTCTGCGCATGATCGATACCGTGTTCGTTGCCTTGGCCCAGGCCTGCCCCGATCGCGTCAACGGTTGCGCCTACGGAACGATCAATGCCCTCTCGCTCGCCGGACATCGCAAGGACGGACGGCGCTGGGTCATGTTCTCCTTCTTCGGCGGTGGCCATGGCGGGCACCCCAACGGCGATGGCCTCAATCACGGCAATGCCCCGATTTCGACGGCGACAATTCCACCGGTCGAAATTCTTGAGGCGGCCTACCCAGTGATGTTCACCCGCTGGGCGTTGCGGCCCGACAGTGGCGGTCCCGGCCGCAGCCGCGGCGGCCTCGGCGCCATCTATGAAATCGAACTCCTCGAAGAGCAGGCTGACGTCTTCCTCTTTGGCGAACGCGGCCGTTTCGCCCCGCCTGGCGTGCTCGGCGGCGGTGCAGCGGCGCTCAACCGTTTCACGGTTCACCGAGATGACGGCCAGGAAGAGACCCCGCCCATGGCGTCCAAATGGGTCGGCATCAAACTGGCAAAAGGCGAGCGCGTGCGGCTGGAAACGCCAGGCGGTGGCGGCTACGGCCCGGTGAGCGAGCGCCCGACCGCCGCTGTGAAGCGGGATCTGGAAAATGGCTACGTGAGCAAAGACGCGGCGCAGGCGGTCTATGGCGTAAAGGGCGCGGCATGAGCGGACGACTGGTTATCGGTGTCGACGTTGGTGGCACATTCACGGACCTTTTCTTCCTCGACGAAGCCAGCGGGCGTAGTTGGATCGGCAAGGTGCCGTCCACGCGTGGGCGCGAAGCGATCGGCTTTCTCAACGGCGTGCGTCAGGGGACCGATGATCTCAGTCAGGTCGCGACCGTCGTCCATGGCACCACGGTCGGCACCAATGCTTTGCTGGAGCGCAAAGGCGGCAAGGCCGGCGTCATCGCAACCGAAGGCTTTCGCGATGTGCTGGAAATGCGTCGGCGCGACCGGCCGCAAACCTGGGGCCTGTGGGGCCAGTTCGAGCCCGTCGTCCCGCGCGAACGGCGCGTCGAGGTACGCGAGCGCGTATTGGCCGACGGCACCGTTCATCAAGCCATCGATCCAGAGGATGTGAAGGCCCGCGCCCGCGACCTGCTCGCCTTGGGTGCTCAAGCCGTAGCCGTGACTTTCATCAATTCGTACGCGAATGGACAGAACGAACGCATCGCGGCCGAAGCCCTGAAGAGTGTCTGGCCGAACGCCTATGTGAACATATCGAGCGAAATCCTGCCCGAAATTCGCGAATTCGAGCGAACCTCCACCACTGTCCTCAATGCCTATCTGCAACCCGTGGTGGCCGATTATCTCGATCGCCTGGAAGCGGATCTCAACGCGCAGGGCTTTACCGGCCAGCTTTTGATCGTGCAGTCGAATGGCGGTGTGATGACGATCGAGACGGCCAAGGCCCGTCCCGTCCGCACCGCGCTTTCCGGCCCTGCCGCCGGCGTGATCGCCGCCGCGCATATCGCCGAAACCGCCGGCTTTCCGAATGTCGTGACGGGCGACATCGGCGGCACGAGCTTCGACGTTTCGCTGATTGCGGGCGGACAAACAGCACTCGCCGCGCAAACCGCCATCGATTTCGGCCTCGTCGTGCGCACGCCGATGATCGAGATCACCACCATTGGCGCGGGCGGCGGCTCCATTGCTTCCGTCGATCGCGGCGGTTTGCTGCAAGTCGGCCCGGAATCCGCCGGCGCCGTTCCAGGACCCGTTTGCTATGGCCAGGGCAACGATCGGCCAACATTGACCGATGCCAATGTGGTGCTCGGCCGGATCAATGCCGAACGGCCGATCGGTGGCGGTCTCGCCCGGCTCGATGTCGAGGCTGCGAAAGCGGCCATCGCCAAACATATCGGCGATCCGCTTGGCCTCGATCCGGTTGCTGCCGCCGAA